>NZ_JBWDNR010000004.1:0-655480 GCF_056269295.1 Paenibacillus sp. J31P13 | reverse complement strand
CTCCAAATTGGTGTTTGACTTGCTCAAAAACTTTTATCGCTTTTTTCGCTCATCCCGAAGGACTTGCGAGGCAGTTTGTTACTCGTTGTTCAGTTTTCAAAGAGCAATCTTATCTTTCGTTTGTTTCTCGTGTGCGCCGTATGTCTCAGTGGCGACTTAAATAATATATCACGTGGGCTAAGTGAATGCAAGTACTTTTTTCGCTTTTATTTCATTTTTTTTGTTTTTAATGATTATCCCGCGTGGTTGTTGCGTTTATTATCGTATTCATCCCCTCTATAATGAAAAAACAGTGATAATTATAATCTAATATGCTGCGGTCATCATAAATTCCCGCTCCTATTAGAAAAAAGTATCACTGCCTTTTCTATACGATCATAACATTATCGTATGACCTCTTTAATATGAAGATGACGCTCTTTAGTTAGGTTCACAATTATTCCTTCTATAGACACCCATGGTCTTGTAGGATTTACGCTATCTGAAAATACGATCTCTCCTATGCGTTCATCACTAAGCTTGACGACTATACCATTATGGAATTGGGTAGCCTTCTCTACAAACATCCGAACATAGGTTGGATCCAGCTTTCCGAACGCATCGCTTTGAATTTGTTCCAACACCAAATAGGGAGATGCTGCTTTCCGATATGCTTTATTCAGTGTCATCGCATGGAATATATCTGCAATAGCTACGATTTTGGCATAAGGATGTATCTTCGTTGCATCAATACCAAGCGGGTAGCCTGATCCATCGATCTTCTCGTGATGCTGAAGAGCAGCCATTTTGACCCCTTCATTTAGCGCTGGAATGTTTTTGAGCAATTGATAGCCGAGAACCGTATGACGCATCATTTCTTCTTTCTCTTCTATAGACAGTGGATTGGGATTCGTTAATATCGCTTTATCGATTCTTACGTTTCCGATATCATGCAGTAAACCTGCAAATGCAACCTGCATCCAATCCTTTTGAGGCAGACCCACCCACTGTGCAATCTGATAGGAAGTTAATGAAGAAGCAATACTGTTATGTAATAAATAATCCTTCTCCATAAACTGCCGCGGTGCAAAGGTTAGCAGGTTATAGCTTTTAACATTTTCCAACAGCTTCTCAAGCTGTTTGCGGATATCCATAACCGGTATGCTTTGACCAGCCACATAAGATTTAAATACTTCTCTTAACACATTTAGCATTTTGTCATATTCTTCATGAAGAGTTGAAGCAACAATTGCTGTACTTGATTTCTGCGCCGCTTCATCATCAACATCGTCATTTGCTTTACTTGATGATGCATGGCTTTCAATTTCAACACTTGCGACGAGGAATGCATGTAAAATTTCTATTTCTTTTGGAGTAATGACCTTCCCCTTCTGAAACAGCACCCCGCCAAGCGGAGTGAGGACATCTTCAATGATTTTATCGCCTAGCTTAAGATTTGCTAACGTTACTCCTGCCACTAGCGTCCTCTCCCCTTATGCCTGATTCGGTTAAAATGGAGCGATTGATCGAGTAAAAATATCAATAAATAGAATGATTTAAATTAAGTTGTAGAACAAATGAGTTTACCGCCATAAGGCAGCAAACTCATTCGTGACATCTTTATTCTGATGGCGTTTCTGGCGTTTCTGGTGTTTCAGGTGATTCAGGTGATTCAGGAGTTTCAGGTGTTACCGATTTCTCGATCCCTTCCTGTTCCTCATTATCATCCAATGCTTCTTCAGCATCTTCACTGCGTGCAACACGAGTAACAGTAGCTACTGTATCATCCTCACGCGTATTAATGAGTCTTACACCTTGTGTGTTCCGACCCATTGTCGAAATGCCTTCCATACTAGTACGAATCATCGTACCAGAGGCAGTCATGATCATAAGATCCTCGTCATTCTCAACAACTTTAAGCGATACGATCGGACCGTTCTTGTCTGTAACATTCAGCGTTTTAATTCCTTTACCACCGCGATTTTGAATACGGTAGTCTAGAACTGGTGTACGCTTGCCGTAACCGTTGGTCGTAACGATCAAAATATCCTTTTCAGGGACAATGACATCCATATCGATAACAGTGTCTCCATCATCAAGCTGGATACCTTTCACACCCGTTGCTGAACGTCCCATAGAGCGGACATCCTGCTCGGAGTAGCGGATTGACATTCCCTGCGCCGTTCCCATGATGATCTCTTGATTTCCGTCAGTCAGCTTCACGCCAATTAGATCATCGTCCTCGCGAAGCGAGATGGCGATTAATCCAACCTTACGAATGTTGATGTAGTCATCGAGAGGCGTTTTCTTCACAACACCTTGCCTTGTAGCGAAGAATAGGAAGTGCTCGGAATCAAAATCTTTTACCGGTATAACCGCGTTGATCGTTTCGCCTTGTTCGATTTGAATAAGGTTAATAATCGGAGTTCCGCGAGCTGTACGGCTAAGATCTGGAATCTCATACGCTTTAAGTTTGTACACCTTGCCCTTGTTCGTAAAGAACAGCAAGTAGTGATGTGTATTGGATACAAAGAGATGCTCAACAAAGTCATTATCTTTGGTATCCATACCAACTACCCCTTTACCGCCACGCTTCTGGCTGCGGTATGTGGTAACCGGCAATCGCTTGATGTACCCCGTATGAGTAATGGAGATGATGACATCCTCACGAGGAATGAGATCCTCATCTAGGATTTCTTCATCACTTGCCATAAGCTCAGTACGACGCTCATCACCAAATCTATCCTTAATTTCTGCAAGCTCTGTGCTTATAATTTCAAGAACGAGCTGCTCGTCTGCAAGAATAGCTTTGTACTCTGCAATTTTACGCATAAGCTCATTGTATTCCGCTTCTATTTTATCTCGTTCCAGTCCAGTTAGACGCTGCAAACGCATATCCAAGATGGCCTGCGCTTGCTCATGGCTGAGTGAGAATCTTGTAATCAATCCTTCACGAGCCTGATCAGCTGTTTGGGAACTGCGAATTAATGCAATAACTTCATCCAGATGATCTAGCGCAATACGCAGACCTTCCAAGATGTGTGCACGAGCCTCGGCCTTTTTCAGTTCGAACTCGGTACGACGGCGAATGACTTCAATCTGATGCTGCAAGTAATAATAGAGCATTTCCTGCAGATTAAGTGTTCTAGGTTCACCGTTTACAAGCGCCAACATATTGATACCAAAATTGGATTGCAATTGCGTGTGCTTATATAAATTGTTTAAAACTACGCTTGGATTAACATCTCGACGAAGCTCTATAACAACGCGCATACCGTTACGGTCAGATTCATCACGCAAATCGGTAATACCTTCAATTTTTTTCTCACGTACAAGCTCCGCTATTTTCTCAACTAGACGAGCTTTAATAACTTGATAAGGCAGCTCATGTACGATAATGCGTGCTTTTCCATTATTTTCTTCTATTGTTGCACGCGCCCGCATCGTTACCGATCCACGGCCCGTCAGATAAGCTTGGCGGATTCCTTGACGTCCCATAACAAAACCAGCTGTCGGAAAATCGGGTCCTTTAATAAACTCCATGAGCTCTACTGCGGTAATGTCCGGATTTGCAATCATGGCCTGTGCCCCATCAATAACTTCACTCAAGTTATGCGGCGGAATATTCGTAGCCATACCTACAGCAATACCTGTAACACCGTTCACAAGCAGGTTAGGGTATCGTGCTGGCAATACAACTGGTTCCGTCTCTTCTCCATCATAGTTGGGAGCGAAATCAATTGTATCCTTGTTGATATCACGCAGCAGCTCCATTGCAATTTTCGAAAGACGAGCTTCCGTATATCGCATCGCAGCAGCACCATCACCATCAATTGAACCAAAGTTACCATGTCCATCAACGAGCATATAACGCATAGAGAAATCTTGCGCCATCCTTACCATGGAATCATAAACAGCAGTATCACCGTGTGGATGGTACTTACCGATTACTTCTCCTACAATCCTCGCTGATTTCTTATGCGGCTTATCTGGTGACATTCCAAGCTCCGACATCGCGTACAAAATACGACGATGCACCGGCTTTAAACCGTCCCTAACATCGGGAAGTGCACGGCTTACAATAATACTCATCGCGTAATCCATAAAGGAATCCCGCATCTCCGTGCCAATATCGCGATCTCTTACAGATAAACGTTGTTCTTCCGCCATGATTTACCTCCCTGACGCTATCTTTCATTACTCTTCAATCAACAGAAACACACTATATTACTTTCTCAAAAAGCGAGCATATAAACCTTCTTAGCTCATACTTTTGGAATTCCCTCAAATCTCTTTAGATCCGTCGTTAAAAATAGGTGAATAGATACTCTCCATTTATGAAAAACTCTCATAAAATATAGCAATCCAACTTACATTATACCACTCAAAAGCAAGTCTGTCTCCTGTCACCATTGAATTAATGATCCTGTAAAGCTACGCATCGAGAGGAGAAAATGTTTTGAGTATTCAACGGATTAAGAGCAAATGGGCGAAAACAAAAGTAATGCTGAAATCCAGTTATTTGCGTCCATATATGCCGGAAACAAAGCTATTTAATTACAGCAACCTCAAATCTATGATGAAAAAATACGGAATGATTTATTTCAAGCCTACCAATGGAACTTTTGGTAATGGCGTTATTCGTGTGGAAAGAACAAACATTCCTTCTGTAGGCTATCGCTACCAGCTTGATACGACCATTCTTTTTTTCTCGTCATTTGATGCGCTCTATCGAAAACTCGTCAGTCAAAAGAAAAAACGCCGCTATATCATTCAAAAAGGGATTCATCTGCTAAAGCATAGAAACCGTCGATTTGATGTGCGTGTCATGGTTCAAAAAAACCCGCAGAACAAATGGGAAGCAACTGGGATCATAGGCCGCCTTGCACATCCGAAAAAAATCGTAACTAACTATCATAGCGGTGGAACACCAATGTCTATCGAGCAACTTATGGCCGGTCACGCTAGTCGCTCAGAGCTTGCTGCATTTAAGAATAAGCTGGGAAAGCTCAGTTTGAGCATTGCGAATACGTTGCAAGCTGCCTACCCTAACATTAAGGAATTAGGTGTTGATATTGCTATCGATGTTAAGCTGCATCCGTGGATTCTTGAAGTAAATATGATGCCTGATCCTTTTATTTTTCGAAAGCTTAAAGATCAAGTTGTCTTTCGTAAAATATATCGCTATGCCGTAGCCTATGGCCGGTACAAAAAAAGAAGCAGTCATCCTTAAAGGATGATTGCTTCTGCTTATTTTAACGTTTATTAAACGTCCAGGTTCGTAACATATCTTGCATACTTTTGAATAAAATCACGACGCGGTTCAACATTATCGCCCATTAGTGTATCGAATACGACATCAGCTTCAATCGCATCCTCAATGGTTACTTGAAGCATGGAACGACTTTCAGGATCCATTGTTGTCTCCCAAAGCTGCGTAGCATTCATCTCACCAAGTCCTTTATAGCGCTGAACGTTAACTTTCACGCCTTCGCCAAATTCAGAAATAATCAGATCACGTTCCTTCTCCGTTTGCGCATAACGTATGATTTTATTGCGCTCAACTTTGAATAGCGGCGGCTGTGCAATATAAATATAGCCAGCCTCTACAATTTGACGCATATAACGATAGAAGAACGTCAGCAACAGGGTACGAATATGTGCGCCATCGACGTCAGCATCCGTCATGATAATAACTTTGTGATAACGCGCTTTAGATATATCAAATTCATCGCTAATACCGGTACCTAGCGCAGTAATCATTGCTCTGATCTCAGCATTGCCTAGAATTCGATCCAAACGTGCTTTCTCAACGTTCAAAATTTTACCGCGAAGCGGCAAAATCGCTTGGAAGTGGCGATCACGTCCTTGCTTAGCAGATCCACCCGCTGAATCACCTTCGACGATGTATAGCTCACTTATTGAAGCATCCTTAGATGAGCAGTCAGCAAGCTTACCAGGAAGGGAACCGACCTCAAGCGCACTCTTGCGACGAGTCAGCTCACGAGCTTTACGCGCTGCTTCGCGTGCACGTGCTGCTTGCAGTCCTTTTTCAACGATTTTACGTGATACGGCAGGGTTCTCCTCAAGAAACTCTTGAAGCTTCTCAGCGAAGAACGACTCAACAATACCTCTAACTTCACTATTGCCGAGCTTTGTTTTTGTTTGTCCCTCGAATTGCGGCTCTGGAATTTTGACTGAAATAATCGCCGTCAATCCTTCACGAACATCATCACCTGAGAAATTTGAATCATTATCCTTGATCAAATTCGCTTTGCGGGAATAATCATTAATGATACGTGTTAGAGCGCTCTTAAAGCCTGACTCATGCGTTCCGCCCTCATGCGTATTAATATTGTTTGCGAATGAATAAATGTTCTCTGTGTAGCTGTCATTGTACTGTAGAGCAACCTCCACTTGGATATTATCCTTGGAGCCCTCTACATAGATTGGCGTTTCATGAAGAGCTACGCGATTGCGGTTCAAATATTGAACAAATTCAATAATTCCGCCGTCGTTTTTGAACGTATTGGATACGCCTGTACGCTCATCAGTCAACACAATTTCAATGCCTTTATTCAAAAACGCTAGCTCACGAATACGCGACTGCAGCGTTTCATAATCAAATTCAGTTGTTTCTGTGAAAATCTCTTTATCCGGCGTAAACGTTACCTGTGTTCCCGTCTCTGTCGTCTCGCCAACAACTTTAATATCGTATTGAGGAGCACCTTTGCGATACTCTTGCTGATAGATTTGACCGTCCCGTTTAACTTGAACAATGACGAGCTCGGACAAAGCGTTCACAACGGATACGCCGACCCCGTGCAAGCCGCCGGATACTTTATAACCGTCGCCGCCGAACTTACCTCCCGCATGCAACACAGTCATAACAACTTCGAGCGTGGATTTTTTCAGTTTCGCATTCTCGCCGACTGGAATACCGCGTCCATTATCTATAACGGTCACACTATTATTCTCGTGGACGATAACGATGATTTTCGTACAATGACCAGCCAGAGCCTCGTCAATACTGTTATCGACTACCTCCCATACGAGATGGTGAAGACCTTTGCCACTAGTGGAACCAATATACATCCCCGGACGTTTGCGAACTGCCTCTAAACCTTCTAGGACCTGTATCTGACTCTCGTCATACGTATGCTGCTCCAAAGACATGCAAGCTCACTGCTCCTCTCAACTGCTTTTCCTAATCGCCTTCGCTCTACCCATTTGCTGCAAAATGATGTGCGCGTTTCTTTAACGTAGAGGATGAAATGGGCGAATAATATATTTTCTGCTTCGTCACAACGATTGATTTCGGCTCTTCCTCGCCTATCGTTTCAACGTCTTTACGCTTTCGTGCCCCTGCAACGAATTGCTTGGATAGTTTAGAGGATTGCTCGATAGAAATATCAAAAATGGCCACTAGCTCCGCAGCCCGAATAATTTTTTCGCCGCCTAAATGGATATACATAGCCTTCGCTCACCTCTCCTATTCGCACCTTAGCGTGTCACTCGGCCGTCTTTCACATGATAGATACCGGCATCCTGAAGCTTGCTAACATTCACGCTTTCAAGGCCGGTTGTTGTAATAAATGTTTGGACCTTACTTTGGAACGTCTCAATAAGCTGCGTTTGCCGATTCTGGTCGAGTTCCGACAAGACATCGTCAAGCAGCAAAAGCGGATATTCTCCGATTTCCTCGTTAATAAGCTCTATTTCCGCTAATTTTAAAGATAGGGCCGTTGTTCGCTGCTGCCCTTGAGAACCAAATATTTGCGCCTCTTTGCCGTTAATGAAAAACGCCAAATCGTCACGATGCGGTCCCACGAGCGTAACACCTCTGCGAATCTCCTGATCTTTCACCTGTGTTAACTTTATCATAAATTGATCAATTAATACAGATTCATCTTGCAGAGCGTCTGTATCAAACGAAGGACGATACTCAATCGTGAGCTGTTCTGTCCCGTTTGTTATACCCGCATGAATTTGTTCGGCGTACGTTTGTAATTTATGTATAAAGTGTTTCCTTTTTTTCATAATTTTAACACCATGCTCTGCAAGCTGCATATTCCATACATCCAGCATGGTCTGATTAGCGCCGCCTGGGTATGAAGCTTTTAGATAATTGTTTCTTTGCTGCAGAACTTTTCCATATTGCTGCAGTGTATATAAATAGCCGGGTTGTACTTGTCCGATTTCCATATCGAGAAACCGTCTTCGTATACCCGGCGTTCCTTTTACAATTTCAAGATCCTCTGGCGCAAACATAACGACGTTGACGGACCCTATAAAATCACTGAGCTTGCGCTGTTCTAGTCCGTTTATTTTCGCTTTTTTGCCTTTTGCGGAAAATAGTAAATCGAGCTTGGCTGATCCATACTTCTTATCCACCTCACCTGCGATACGGGCTGAGTCGGCTTCCCAGCCAATGAGCTCCTTATCCTTGGAGGTGCGATGAGATTTCGTTAGAGCCAGTACAAAGATGGCTTCCAGCAGATTGGTTTTTCCTTGTGCATTTGGACCAAGAAAAACATTTACTTTGTTAGGTGTTTGCAGCTCAAGCTCACTATAGTTGCGATAATTTTGTAGCTGTATGCTTGTTAAAAACACATTTTGACCTCCCGGCCTATTGGTCCGTTACGCTCTACCTACCGTAAACACGCCACAGCCATCAACTTCGACTTTATCACCAGCATATAGCTTTCTGCCTCTGCGATTATCTTCTTCTCCGTTAATGAGCACTTTCGTTTCTTGAAGAAAAAACTTTGCGTGTCCTCCAGTGGAAATACAATCTGACAGCTTCAAAAATTGGCCTAACGTTATATATTCTGTTTGAATGACGATTTCCTTCATAGGACGCCTCATTCCTCTCTTTGCGTAGGTTAGATATTAGCCAGTTGTACGGTAAGGCAAGATGACATACATGCTGTAAGCATGGTCAATTGGACGAATGATGATCGGGCTCATAGCACCTGTGAAGCCGATAAACAACTGCTCGCTGTCAATGACTTTCAGCACATCAAGCATATATTTAGAGTTAAATGCGATACGAAGCGGATCTCCGTTAAATTGTTTTGCTTCAAGCTGCTCCGTAACACGTCCGAGCTCCGTTGAGCTAGAAGAAATTTCGATTGATCCGTCTTCCAGTGTGATTAGACGAACGATGTTCGTTTTTTCCTCACGTGACATCAAATAAGCACGATCGATGGCATCCATTACATTTTTTGTATCCAGAACAAGTTCTGTTTTGAACACTTGCGGAATAATCTTAGAAGTATCCGGGTAAGTTCCATCAAGGATACGCGTGTAAAAGAGTACATTGCCAAGCTTAAACAATACTTGATTGTCTGCGACAACGATATCCACAAGGGCATTTTGCTCAGGAACGAGCTTCGAAAGCTCATTTAGCGTTTTTGCTGAAATGACAACGTTGCTGAATTTAAACTCTGCATCGGTATCTACTTGTGCAGTACGGCTAGCTAAACGATGGCGGTCCGTAGCTACAAATTTCAGCTCGCCTTCTTGTAGATTCCACAATACACCGGTCAAAATAGGCGTTTGCTCACTAGTAGACGCTGCTAATACCGTTTGACGAATCATAGCTTTTAATAGATCGCCTGGCAATTGCAATACTTCGTTTTGTTCAATTGATGGCAGAACAGGGAATTCTTCTGGATCAAGTCCGACCATTTGAATTTCGGTTGAGCCTGAACGGATCATCGTTTGATAAGTATTGCTAACTTCGATGCTTACTTGTTCCGACGGAAGTTTCTTAACAATTTCTACAAAAAATTTAGCAGGCAGCACTACGCTTCCTGGTTTATCTACATTTGCGATGACGAATTGATCTCTTTCGACAGGAATAAAGCTTTGAATCGATATATCCGTATCACTAGCAGTGAGTGTCACGCCTAAATGGGTAACTTCGATTTTGATACCACCGAGTATTGGTATGGTCGGTCGGGATGAAGCAGCCTTAGCCACTTGTTGGATGGCATCGTTTAATTCATTTTTTGAAATTGTTAATTTCATGATTTCACTCCTAGCGCTCTTATAGAGTCAATTTCGTTTCTTTATGTTGAACGAAGTTGAATTTTTTTGAAATAAGGAATTGGACATTCGGGCTTAATTGATGATGTTTTATTAAAGATTTTTAGTAGTCGTAGTAGTAGGGGCACTGAATATGTGGATAACCCCTTGCAAGACCGATAAAGCAAGCCTATCCACATGTGCATAGCGTGTGCATAGGCTTGCTTAGTTGTTCACATATGATTTTTGATTTTTTCGGACAGATTTTGAATAATTTTGTACAGGTCCTGATCCACCTTAAGCTGCTGTGTAATTTTCTCATGCGCATGGATGACAGTCGTATGATCACGACCGCCAAATGCTTCGCCAATCTTCGGAAGTGAGAAGTCAGTGAGCTCGCGTGATAGATACATTGCAATTTGACGAGGGTAAGCTACAGCCTTCGTACGTTTCCGCGCCTTGAACTCCTCAAGTCTAAGACCATAGAACTCGCCAACCTTATTCTGTATATCAAGGATCGTAATCATTCTTGGCCGGCTGGAAGGAATGATGTCCTTAAGCGCTTCGGCGGCTAGATGTGACGTGATATCAGCGTTTATTAAAGATGAATAGGCGACTACCCGTATAAGCGCGCCTTCTAATTCTCTAATATTCGTATCAATTTGATTCGCAATGTAGATCATCGCTTCGTTCGGAATATCTAGATTCTCAGCCCTTGCTTTCTTGCGCAAAATGGCTATCCGCGTCTCCAGGTCAGGTGGTTGAATATCGGTTATGAGTCCCCATTCAAACCGCGACCGAAGTCGTTCCTCTAATGTTGGTATCTCTTTCGGAGGCCGGTCACTTGAGATGACAATTTGCTTCCGTTCCTCATGCAGCGCATTAAAGGTATGGAAAAACTCCTCTTGCGTCTGCTCTTTTCCCGCTAAGAATTGAATATCATCGATGAGCAGGACGTCGATATTACGGTATTTCGTACGAAAGCTTTCTCCACGGTTATCGCGGATCGCGTTAATAAATTCGTTCGTAAATTTCTCGGACGAAATATAAAGCACCTTCGTATTGGGGTTGTGATCCATGATGTAGTGGCCAATGGCGTGCATTAAGTGGGTTTTTCCAAGACCAACGCCGCCATACAAGAACAATGGATTATAAGCTTTGGCCGGTGCTTCAGCTACTGCAAGAGACGCAGCATGCGCAAAACGGTTGTTCGCCCCAATAACGAATGTATCAAACGTGTACTTGGGGTTAAGCATATGAGTAGGTGTTGCCTCTTCGTGCATGGCAGGGGGATTAGCAGCTTTCGGCGGGAACATATAAGCAGGCTCCGCACCTTTTGGTTCTTCAATTGAGAAACGTACATCAACTTGTCTGCCTAAAAATTCGAACAGCGTCGTTCTAATTAACTTTGTATAACGGCCTTCCAGCCATTCGGCCGCAAATGTTGTCGGCGCGGTCACCTCAAGCATGGAATCATCGACAAAAGAAGCCTTCGTTGCTTTGAACCAGGTGTCAAAGCTCGGTTTGCTTAATTTTGTTTGGATGATTGACAACACTTGCTGCCATAAATCATAGGTATGGCTGTCCACAGACTGTCACTCCTTATCCAAATCGCCCCAAGGGCGCAGTTACGCGAAAAAATGTCGAAATACAGGGTTTTATAACGAAAGCATCCACAATTGACACAGCAGAAGCATTATGAGTTATAAATAGGGGATGAGTTTGTTCACAATGTTATCCACAGGTTGTTGATAATTCTGAGGGTATCACGAGCTAATCCACAGTGAAAACATAATTATCATAGCAAAAGATGCCTTATATTTCAACGAAATCGCATATTTTATCCACATTCTCAACTGCTTGTGCATAAAAGTTATCTACACCACTACATATTGTTTATATCTTGTTAAGATTTCGACAAAGTTCGTTGATGACGCTTGTGGATTGTGCACATGTTATTAGTTTTTGATAAAGAGGATCGTTTCATACGTTTATCCACAGACTGAATTATGAATGGCTTAGGGAGGGTGGTGAGGGGAAAAGCGGATTATTGACTTTTGTCTGCTAACATGGTTTAATAAAAAAAGCGTTTTTTAATTGATAAAGTTAAGAAACACGCTATATAGGAGGTGCAAAAAAATGAGACCTACATTTAGACCGAATGTAAGCAAACGTGCGAAAGTGCATGGATTCCGCAAACGGATGAGCACGAAGAACGGACGTAAAGTTTTGGCAGCGCGTCGTCTACGGGGAAGAAAAGTACTGAGCGCATAAGCAGAAGACCACGTTTGGTGGTCTTTTTTTTTTGCTTAAAGTGAGAGTGAGTGCTGAGGGTGCATGTTGCTTAGGCGGCTGCGCCCATTGGCGATACTTAGAAGATGAACGAGAGAACGGTGGACATCAGTCGTGCATAGAAAATTGCGTCTTCGCAATCGTGAGGACTTTAATCGAATATATCGCGGCGGAAAATCGTTCGCGAATGGTCAGTTTGTCGTCTATTGGTCGAAGCAAGCTTCGGCTGATCCCTTCCGATTAGGTGTATCAGCGAGCAAAAAAATTGGCAATGCAGTGGTACGAAATCGTATGCGCCGAATGCTCAAAGAAATTGTACGCCATCAAGCAAACAGAATTGTTCCCAAAACCGACTTCATACTAATAGTAAGAAAGCCTGCGACGGCAATGAAGATGAAGGAGATGGAGAAGAGCGTTCTTCATGTATTGAAGAAGGCAGGTTTGCTCAAAAGCATAGGTCAGTCAAAGGAAAAGCAGGCCGATTAACGTCTATCAGCAGGCTTTCTTTGCGTTTTCAAAATACAATGTCTGCTAAGAATTAAGAAAGCGGATGCATGCAATTGCTCGTTGTTTCTTTGTCCCATAAATTATGGTATAGTCTAGATTGAAAATACACCGCTAAGCGAAGGGGATGCTGCCTGTTTTAGGCATCTGTCGTTTACGCTTGATGTGATTGCTCTCAGAGAGGAGTTTTTATTGTTGTTTTGGACTAAAAACAAAAAATGGATTTTAGTAATTGGTCTTGTTTTGTTGATGGGTGTTCTTGCCGGATGCGGCGCTCCTGCAACGAAGACGACGGAGACCGCAGATTTATTGAACGGGAACTTCTGGGAGAAAAATGTCGTCTATTATTTTGCGATTACGCTCGATACTTTCGCTAAATGGTTTGGCGATTCGTATGGGCTTGCTATTTTGCTCCTGACGATTATTGTAAGAACGTTGATTCTACCATTAACATTGAAGCAATATCGCAGCTCCAAGGCGATGCAAAAGCTTCAACCTGAAATGGCTGAAATCAAGAAGAAGTACAAGGACAACCCGCAAAAACAGCAAGAAGAAACGATGAAGTTGTTCCAAACCCACAAAGTAAATCCAATGGCGGGCTGTTTGCCGCTTATTGTTCAGATGCCTATTTTTATCGCATTGTACAATTCGATTTACAAAAACCCGGATATTCGTGAGCATACTTTCTTGTGGCTTCAGCTGGGTGAGAAGGATCCCTATTACATCCTTCCTATACTTGCCGCTGCAACAACGTTTATTCAGTCCAAAATGATGCAAAAGCAACAAACACAAACAATGCCTGGTATGGGTATGATGCTGGCGATTTTCCCAGTTCTTATTTTTGTCATGGCCATATCTTTCCCTGCAGCTCTACCGCTGTATTGGGTATATAGCAACATTTACACCATTATTCAAAACTACTTCTTATATGTACGTTCAGCTGATAAGGGTAAGGAGGCCCTCGCGAAATGATGAAAATCATCGCATCAGGCAAGACGATAGAAGATGCTGTGCGTAATGGGTTATCACAATTGCAAGTAACTGAAGACCGTGTTAAAACAATTGTGCTTGAACAGCCTTCCAAAGGTTTTTTGGGGTTGTTCGGAGCAAAGGAAGCGAAAGTTGAGCTTGAGCTTATTCCCGATCCTATCCACGAAGCGGAGAAATTTCTCCTTGAGGTGGCTGATACTATGGGGCTGCAAGTAAACATCGATCGGAAGCAAACAAGAGAAGGGACTCATCTGGCCGTATCGGGCAGTGGAGACCTTGGTATGCTGATTGGACGTCGCGGACAAACGTTGGATGCACTGCAGTACTTAGTTAATATTGTGGCAAATCGTTATTCAAACAGTCATTTGCGAATCGTACTTGATGCAGAAGATTTTCGCGAGCGCCGCCGTAAAACTTTGGCAGATTTGTCGGATCGATTGGCTGGCCGTGTCATTCGGACTAGGAAAGAAGTTGTTCTAGAGCCGATGTCACCGCATGAGCGAAAGGTCATTCATTCACAGCTGCAAAATCATCCAAAAGTAAAAACCTTCAGTAAGGGCGATGAGCCTAACAGACGAGTAGTTATCTCATTGAGAAACTAAAGCAAGCTTACAAAAACATAAGGTTCTATATGCTATACACAGCAATGGCTCATTATGGTCATTGCTGTTTTTCCATTTGAGAGGTGCTGAATGACAATGGTACATGACACGATTGCCGCTATTTCGACAGCTGTCGGAGAAGGCGGTATTGCGATAATAAGGATTAGCGGTCCCGATGCTATTGAAGGAATCGCTAAAATTTTCAGGTCTAAGATTAGTCTGAGAGATGCGGAAACACACACCCTACATTATGGACATATTATTGATCCAGTAGCAGGTGAAGATGTAGAAGAGGTGCTGGTTACGCTAATGCGTGGGCCTCGTTCCTTTACGGCTGAAGATGTCGTTGAAATAAATGCACATGGCGGCGTAATCGCTGTTAAAAAGGTGCTGGATGTTGTTTTGAAGCAAGACGGATTTCGCACTGCAGAGCCAGGAGAATTTACGAAGAGAGCGTTTCTAAATGGTCGAATTGATCTGATGCAAGCTGAAGCGGTTATAGATTTGATTAGATCCAAGTCGGATCGTGCTTTTTCGGTTGCTCGCAAGCAATCGGAAGGGGTATTGTCGAAGAGAATTAAAGCATTGCGACAGACGGTTATAGAGCTGCTTGCGCATATTGAAGTGAATATTGATTATCCGGAGCATGACGTAGAGGAAATGACGAGCTCGTTTATTCGTGACCAATGCGATTCTGCTATTAATGAAATAGATCGACTGTTAAAAACAGCGAATGAAGGCAAAATATTAAGAGAAGGTATTGTGACGGCAATCGTCGGACGTCCCAATGTCGGTAAGTCATCCTTAATGAATATGCTGACGCAAGAGAATAAAGCGATCGTTACGGACATTCCAGGGACGACACGTGATGTTATTGAACAATTCGTAGCACTGAATGGTATTCCTCTTCGGTTATTGGATACAGCGGGTATTCGCGATACGAATGATGTTGTTGAACGAATTGGCGTAGAGCGTTCGCGGAATGCAATTGAGGAAGCGGATCTCATTTTGTTTGTTTTGAATTATAATGAACCGCTGCAAGAAGAAGATATCGAACTTTTGAAGCAAATGAAGGGTCGTTCGGTCATTGCGATTGTGAATAAGACTGACTTGCCGCGTCAATTAGAAATTGAGGTGGTGGAGGAGACTATTCCAGCAGATTCCATTGTGCGAATGTCGATACTAGAGGAAGATGGACTAGATCGGTTAGAACGTACCATTAGTGAAATGTTTTTTGAAGGACAGCTGGAATCCAATGATCTGACATATGTCAGCAACGTTCGGCATATTTCTTTGTTGAACCGTGCTAGGCAATCACTAATAGATGCGATTGAAGCATCAGATGTAGGTATTCCGATTGACCTTATTCAAATAGATGCGCGTTCAGCTTGGGAATCGCTTGGTGAGATTCTTGGTGATGAGGCTGGCGATTCATTGATTGATCAAATCTTTTCACAGTTTTGCTTAGGGAAGTAATGGGTCAGGGCTTGCTTTAGCAAATCTTGATTTATGCTTATGAAGTAGGTTTGTTGCAAAAACCTTAGCTTGTGCTTATGAAGTAGGTTGCTGTGTAAACCTTAGCTTGTGCTTACGATGTAGGTTTGCGTAGCAAACCTTTAAGGAGGGTAAAAGACAATGGGATATTTAGCTGGTGAATATGACGTTATCGTCATTGGAGCGGGGCATGCGGGCTGTGAGTCCGCACTTGCAGCTGCACGTATGGGCTGTGAGACGCTGCTTCTTACAATAAATTTGGATATGGTTGCTTTTATGCCGTGTAATCCATCAATCGGCGGTCCTGCGAAAGGGCATGTTGTACGGGAAATTGATGCATTAGGCGGCGAAATGGGTCGGAATATAGATAGAACATTTATACAAATGAGAATGCTGAATACCGGTAAAGGGCCAGCGGTGCATGCACTGCGTGCGCAAGCTGACAAGTTTGATTATCAGCATACAATGAAGAGAACCATTGAAGAAACACCAAAGCTAACGTTACGTCAAGGTATGGCGGAAGAGCTTATTGTAGAGGACGGCAAGTGCGTTGGTATTATTACAAAAACGGGAGCAGAATATCGTTCACGTACGGTCGTTGTAACAACGGGTACTTATTTACGCGGTAAAATTATTATGGGTGAATTGATGTATGAGAGTGGTCCTAACAATCAGCAGCCTTCAGTAAGATTAGCTGCTAGCTTGAAGGAACATGGATTAGAGCTCGTTCGCTTTAAAACAGGTACACCTCCTCGTGTACACAAGGATTCTATTGATTTCTCCAAAACAGAAATTCAACCTGGAGATGACAATCCAAAGTTCTTCTCTCATGAGACAGAGTCTTCTACTAATGAACAGCTTCCTTGCTGGCTAACGTATACGTCTGAAGGCACGCATAAGATTATTAATGATAATTTACATCGTGCGCCAATGTTCTCAGGTGCAATCGAGGGAACAGGGCCAAGATATTGTCCGTCTATTGAGGATAAAATTGTCCGTTTCGCTGATAAACCGAAGCATCAGATCTTCTTAGAGCCAGAAGGTAAGAACACGTCCGAGTACTATGTGCAAGGATTATCTACAAGTATGCCTGAGGATGTACAACTTGGAATTTTACGTTCTATACCAGGACTGGAAAAAGCTGAGATGATGCGGAATGGTTATGCAATTGAGTATGACGCAGTAGTTCCAACACAACTATGGCCATCTCTGGAGACAAAGGTGATTGACAGCTTATTCACAGCTGGACAAATCAATGGAACATCTGGTTATGAAGAGGCAGCTGGGCAAGGTGTAATAGCAGGCATTAATGCCGCTCGTAAGGTACAAGGAAAAGAACCTATAATTGTAGGCCGTTCTGAAGGTTATATTGGCGTTATGATTGATGACTTGGTAACCAAAGGCACAAATGATCCATATCGCTTGCTGACTTCAAGAGCAGAATATCGTTTGCTGCTTCGCCATGATAATGCCGATCTGCGCTTAACACCAACTGGTTATGAAATAGGACTTATTTCCGAAGAACGCTACAATAAGTTTCTGAAAAAGAAAGAACTGGTTGAGCTCGACATAGAGCGTTTGCGCGCTACAAAAGTAAAACCAGATGAAGCAAATGAAATGCTGACTGCAGCGGGTACAGCAACGATGACTAACGGTACAGATGCATTGTCATTGCTTCGTCGACCAGAAGTTACGTATGCAATGCTCGAGACTGTTGTTCCTTCAACTCCAGAAATGACAGAGGAAATGAAGGAGCAGGTCGAAATTCAAATTAAGTATGCAGGATATATTGAAAAACAACTAATTCAAGTCGCACGCTTGAATAAGATGGAGAAAAAGCGTATTCCTGACGATATAGATTATAAAGATGTTCGTAGCCTAGCGTCAGAAGCCATTCAAAAGCTTTCGTTGATTAGACCTCTCTCCATTGGTCAAGCATCTCGAATTGCAGGTGTAACTCCTGCTGATATTTCAATTCTGCTTGTTTACTTGGAGCACTACAACCGTGTAACTGCAGCGAAAGGTTCATAACATGGATGAAACATTAGTTTGGTTTACGAAAAAAATGGAGGAGAGCGGAATTCCGCTCTCCCCTAAACAACTGGAACAGTTTGAGCTTTATTTCCGCTTACTAGTTGAGTGGAATGAAAAAATGAATTTAACAGGTATTACAGAGAGAGATGCAGTATACGAAAAACACTTCTATGACTCCGTTTCACTTTCATTTTTCACATCAATTAATGATGTACGTATGCTAGCTGACATTGGCTCGGGTGCTGGTTTTCCAAGTATTCCTTTGAAAATATGCTTCCCTCATTTGAAAGTGATGATTGTTGATTCTTTGAACAAGAGAATTCAATTTTTAACTCACTTGACGGAGCAACTTGGACTTCAAGATGTTCTATGTCATCATGGTCGTGCTGAGGATATCGCCCAGATGCCAGCTCATCGAGATAGCTATGATCTAGTCACGGCTCGTGCTGTAGCGAGATTAAATGTACTAAATGAATTTTGTTTACCTTTTGTCAAAAAGGGTGGACTTTTCGCAGCGATGAAAGGCTCTCAGTCTGATGAAGAGGTACGTGAAGCATCCTTCAGTTTGAGAGAACTAAAGGGTAAAATCAAATCGCAGCATCAACTCTCACTTCCCAATGAACAATCAGAACGTCATATTGTATTAATTCAGAAGCTAGATGCTACACCTCGTAAATATCCTAGAAAAGCTGGCACTCCACTAAAGCAGCCGCTTATTTAGCTTAGTATGTTCCACGTGAAACATTCTAAGCCAAGCAACTTATAAAAGACACGATTTTAATCTAACAATTATGTGTTGAAGACATGTGTCAAGCAGGAGATCGTTTAGCAATAGTCGAATTCTTAAGTTAGATGAAGTGACTGGAAGATATCTTTTGATAATCGCTGGCGATAAAGGTGTTTTTGATGGCATTTTTAGTCCCAAGCGGATAAATATAAGAAAAGTGAAGGATATAATTTTCATACATTCTTATATTTAAAATAAGTCCACTCCTATCATTACCGAATGACTTTTGTTATGGATGTTCGCCTAGTAGCTTAATAGATTGCTTGAGAATGGTTCACTCCAATCGACTTATAAATATTGGTAATGAGCTAAACTTGCTGCTTAAGCGTGTTTGTCGCAAAAACCTTGCAATTGCTTTGGAATGGAAACATTTGTATGCGATTATTACTAGATTGATAGGCAAATGTTTATATGTTATTCATATGTGTCTTTGAAAGAAGAACTTATATGAATTTCATAGAGCGATTGAAGACGAGGTTTATCTCATGATCGGGTGGTAATTATCGATATGAAAGAACAATTTTCTCGATTGTTCGGCTTATCCGAACAACGTATTCCGCAAGAAGAAGTTCGGCAAATTCCAATTAATGAAATTGATCCAAGTCCCTTTCAACCGCGTACGGTATTTGATGATGAGCGTATTGAAGAACTTTGTCAAACGATAAAAACGCATGGGGTTATTCAACCTATCGTTGTTCGTATGCGCAACAGCAGGTATGAGATTATTGCAGGGGAACGCCGGTGGCGTGCAGTTACAAAGCTAGGGTATGATACAATACCCGGCATTGTTCGTGAGTTTAATGATTCGCAGACTGCTTCTATTGCTTTAATTGAAAATCTTCAAAGGGAAAATCTTTCTGCAATAGAAGAGGCAATAGCCTATCAAAAACTGATAGAGCTACATCAGCTTACACAGGAAAGCTTGGCTCAACGCCTTGGTAAGAGTCAATCCACTATCGCTAATAAGCTTCGATTATTAATGCTTAATGATACAATTAAAATGGCATTAATGGAGCGTAAGATCACAGAACGACATGCTAGAGCATTACTTTCCTTAGATAGTGAAGAGCTACAGCTTAAAGTTTTGGAAGAGATCATTACGAAAGATTTAAATGTTAAACAAACAGAAGTTAGAATAGCATTTTTGAAGGAATCGACAAAGCTTAAGAAATCAAAACGTATTTCTTTTACGAAGGATGTGCGTTTGGCTCTCAATACGATTAGACAATCCATTGAGATGGTTTCCGGTTCTGGTTTGCAGATCAAAACGGATGAGAAGGATTTCGATGATCATTATGAAATCGTGATTCAAATCCCTAAGAGATAATAGGTTTTAATGAAATAAATCAATATTTACACACATTTCTAATCAGCGTACATAAATGTATCTATACCTGTTGAGTGCCGTCCTTGCTGAGGACGGCGTAGCCATTTATAGGAAAAGATATATTTTGTACGTACCATCATAAAAAACAGCACATAAACGTTGTATACATAGAGGTGAGCCGGTTTTGTCGAAAATTATTGCAATTGCAAATCAGAAGGGCGGTGTCGGTAAGACGACAACGTCTGTAAATTTAGCTGCTTGTCTCGCATCACTTGGTAGAAAAGTATTGCTTGTCGATATAGATCCACAAGGAAATACAACTAGTGGACTTGGTATCGACAAGGGAGATGTGAACAACTGTATTTATGATGTCCTCATTAATGAAGTTCATCCAAAGGATGCTATGTTTGAGACAAGTGTACCTGGTTTGAAAATCATTCCTGCAACCATTCAATTGGCTGGAGCGGAAATCGAGCTGGTTCCAACGATTTCTCGCGAGCTGCGTCTCAAAAAAGCTTTGCATATGGTTAAAAGTGAGTTTGATTATATTCTAATTGATTGTCCACCGTCACTTGGAATATTAACGATTAACTCCTTAACGGCCGCTGATTCTGTCCTTATTCCTATTCAATGTGAATATTATGCTCTTGAAGGGTTAAGCCAATTATTAAATACGGTTCGACTTGTTCAGAAGCATTTGAATACATCTCTTCAAATTGAAGGCGTTCTGTTGACTATGCTGGATGCAAGAACTAATCTTGGTATTCAAGTGATAGAAGAAGTAAAAAAATACTTCCAGCAGAAGGTTTATCAAACGATTATTCCGCGTAACGTTCGTCTGAGCGAAGCGCCTTCGCATGGACAAGCCATTATCACATATGATCCTAAATCTAAAGGCGCTGAAGTTTATCTTGAACTCGCGAAGGAAGTGATCACTTATGAGCAAGCGGCTAGGTAGAGGGCTTGATGCTCTTATTCCATCGCTTTCTGTTAATGATGATGACAAGGTAGTTGAAATTACGTTATCCCATTTAAGACCCAATCCTTATCAACCTCGTAAAACGTTTGATGAGGATTCCATTAAAGAACTCGCGGAATCCATCAAGCAACATGGTGTTATTCAACCCATCATTGTTCGTACTGTACTTAAAGGCTATGAAATCATTGCAGGGGAGAGACGTTTCCGTGCATCGCAATATTGTGGCAATCCAACTATACCTGCAGTAGTTCGATCTTTTTCAGATCAACAAGTGATGGAAATTGCTCTAATTGAAAATCTTCAACGGGAAGATTTAAATGCAATAGAAGTAGCAATTGCATACCAAGCGCTTATCGATAAGTTCAAACTTACACAAGAAGAGCTTTCTATGAAGGTTGGCAAGTCGCGTTCACACATTGCAAACTTTGTTCGCTTGCTGTCCTTGCCATCCGAAATTAAAGATAATGTTTCACGTGGAACAATTTCAATGGGGCACGCTAGAGCGTTAGTTGGTATTAAGGATGTTAAGGTTCAAAAAGAATTGGCTGATCTTGCCGTTTCATTGGAATGGAGCGTGCGAGAATTAGAAGAGGCGATTCAGAAGCTTGATTCCAAGCAACCTGAAGCTAAGGCAAAAACAAATCAAAAGAAACGTGACCCTTATATTGATCATCTGGAAGAGTCATTACGTGAGCGATTTAAGACGACCGTTAAAATTAAACAGCAAAAAGATAAAGGTAAAATAGAGCTGCAATACTACAGCAAACAGGATTTAGAGAGATTGCTAGAATTGCTACAAAACATGGCTTAGTTCATCTACAAACAATGGCATACCTGAGTTGTAATCTTTCTTTTGAAGGATTAAACTTAGGTATGCCATTGTTGTCAGCAGGTAGCTAGGAAAGGTGGGAATGGAATTGATCAGCAAGGAACAATCTGTAATTTATTTGGATCATGCAGCGACTTCTTGGCCGAAGCCAGCTTCTGTAACAGAAGCGGTTATGAGTGTCATGTTAAATGATGCAGCAAATCCAGGTCGAGGTAGCCATGCAATGGCGGTTCGGGCAAGTCGGGTGTTGTTTGATGCGAGGAAGCAGCTTGCAAAGTTGTTTAACATAAAGAATCCAAATGACATTGCATTTGCATCCAATACGACGATGGCCTTGAATATGGCGATTAAAGGCTTCCTAAAACCAGGAGATCATGTCATTGCCACATCCGTTGAGCATAATTCAGTAAGACGTCCCCTGTACTACTTGGAACAGAAGATTGGTATCGAGGTTACTTACATAGAAGGGGACATGACCGGGAATATCAATGTAGATGATTTGAATAAACTCATTCGACCGAATACTTCATTAGTTATAGTAAATCATAGCTCAAATTTATTAGGCACCATTATGCCTCTTGCTGACATAGCGGAGATTGTAAGGAAGCATGATATCAAACTGCTTGTCGATGCGGCTCAAAGCGCAGGCATTTTACCTATTGATGTAAGAGCGATGGGTATTCATATGCTAGCATTTCCGGGTCATAAAGGCTTGCTTGGTCCACAGGGCACAGGAGGCTTGTACATTGATCCTGACATAGAATTGGAGCCTTTATTGCATGGAGGAACTGGGAGTCAATCAGAGGCGCTTGAGCAGCCTTACGTAAGGCCGGATCGTTATGAGGCAGGTACGCAAAACACCCCAGGGTTAGCCGGGTTAAGTAAAGGTGTACAGCATGTACTGCAAGAGGGAGTCCAAAATATCCATCATAAAGAATGGACTTTGGCACAACGATTATTGCATGGATTGGAAGCAATAGAAGGTGTGAAGCTGTTAGGACCAGCGATAGGGGAACAGCGAACAGGAATCGTTGCATTTAATCTCCAAAGTGTTGATCCATCCGAGCTGTCATTTATTCTGGATCAGCATTATGGGATTGCCATCCGAGCAGGCTTTCATTGCACACCGCTTGCGCATGCTTGTGCAGGGACGTCAGATACAGGGGCTATTCGTGCAAGTGTTGGCATTTATACAACGGAATCAGATGTTGATGCATTAACAGAAGCTATAAAAGAGATATCGCAACAATTTGGGGCTTAGAATTAATATGGAGGCGGGACAGCAGCGATGAATGATTGGACAACAAACCCGATGAATGCGGTAACGGTAGGACTGGCATTGGTTGTAATAGGTTTATTCATTTGGATTGTAGTTATTGGAGGGCGGCTGAAAAAGCTAAGAAAGCAATATACAGCGGTCATGGGGAACACGGGTGTAACGAACGTTGAAGATGTAATTGTTGAACTTAAGGAAAGCCTTGCTGAGCAAAGCCAAATGGTGAATCAATTGCAAGCGCAGCTAATAGAAGTGAAGTCAATCATTCCACAGCAAAAAGCGAAAATAGGTATCATTCGATATAATGCTTTTTCAGAACAGGGAAGTGATTTGAGCTTTTCTATTGCCATTGTAAATGATGCGAAGGACGGCGCTGTTTTCTCTGGTATTCATAGCAGAGAAAATACGTATGTATATGCAAAGCCGCTTGATAAAGGGGAATCAACCTACCCGCTGACGCCAGAAGAATATAAGGCTATTTTAGAAGCCAAGTAAGTAAGAGCCTTATTCGATTTCAACTATGATCGGAAGCAGCAGTTTGTTCACAAGCGTTAGGTATAAGGTGAGCATTATTTGAAATAGCGGTAAATAAGCTTAAAGAAATAATGTCTGCCATTCTCATAACCAGATGGAGACGCGTGTTTTGCAGGACGAAATATTCCATAAAGCCACCAACATTTACGATACCGGTAAGATGAATGTCGCCGACAGGGGGTAAATCCTTATTAACCCCGGCACCTGGACGAACAGGACCGACTCCTACTTGAATACAGCCTACGCTGGAAACTTGACCTAAGCAAGCATCGATACCAATAACAAAGGGCTTGTGAAATCGACGGTTAATATCAATTAGAGTTTCATCCAGATTCATGGCATGAACAGGCTCTTCTAATGTGCCAAATAGATGAAAATGAGGACTGCGATATTTGGACAGCGATGTGCCAATAAGTGGGCCTAATGCATCACCAGTTGAGCGATCTGTACCAATGCAGACAACTACAATAGGGCGCCCCTCAGACATTTCCTCCAGGAGAGATGTTACACGATTGACTAGCATGCCAATGACGTTTGCAGTTGTGTAGGGTACCTTTAAAGGTGTCTCTTTCATAAATGGAAGCTTCATAGAATCCCTCCGATAATACTAGTATGTTACTAGTATATGGATGGGATAAACATTTTATACGTCAGATAGGTTTGATATTTTTGATAAGGTTGATGAAGAGAGTTTACTGTGTGAGCGTTTGGAGGCCAAACTCATGTTAATCGCATTTGATTCGACTCAGCAAGCACTGCGAGCAGAGATGCTTCTTGAATATGCAGAGGTCGATATTGATATTTGCCCTACACCAAAAGAAATAACAGCCGGATGTGCATTATCCATTCATTTTCCTGAAAATGATTTAATGTTAGTGAAGGAGGTTATTATACAAGAAAACGTAGAGATTAGAGGGATATTCAGACCAGAAGGAAATGGGTATGAACAAATAGAGATATAAAACGTGATTGTTTGGATAGAAGGAGGAATTACGATGTCAATCAAAGAACTATATACGGATACCGTTAAATGGTTGACAGACAATGATTGGTGGCAATCAGTAGGCAGTACGCTGCTTCGTATTGTGTTGTTCCTCATTGTAGGACGAGTAATTGTATGGATCATCCATAAAACGATTGATCGGATTGTTTTAGAGAGTGAGAACAAGCGATTATCCAATCATGCAAGGCGAATGAACACAGTTGGAAAGCTATTGAAAAACGTAGCTTCATATGTGATTTATTTCATAACAGCTATGTTGATCATGTCCGAATTTGGTTTTAATTTGGGGCCGCTGCTCGCTGGTGCAGGTGTACTAGGTCTTGCTATAGGCTTTGGTGCACAAAGCTTAGTGAAGGATATTATATCAGGATTTTTCATTGTCCTTGAGGATCAGTTCGGTGTAGGTGATGTTATTCAAACTGGGCAATTCAAAGGAACGGTAGAAATGATCGGACTTCGTACGACGAGAGTACAAAGCTGGACTGGCGAAGTGCATATCATCCCTAATGGTATGATTAATGAAGTAACCAACTTCTCGATAAACAACACAGTTGCTGTGGTTGATATTTCGATTGCATTCGAGGAGGAAGTGGAACGGGCGCTTGAAGTTATTCGTTATACGATGATAAGTGTAAAAGAGGATAATCTAATTAACGCACCAGAGGTGCTCGGCGTTCAGGCTATTGCTGCAACCGGTGTGATGATTCGCGTTATTGCAGAATGTCGTCCGAATACGCATGCAATCGTTGTTCGCAAACTGAATATAGAAATCAAGAAAGCATTGGATAAGAGCGGAATAGAGATCTCATACCCGAGAATGGTAACCTATCACCGCAATGAAAAAGGGGACGTAAAAGATGGAGCGTAAGCAGTTTGAGCTAGGCGACGTTGTTCAAATGAAAAAGCAGCATCCCTGCGGATCAAATGAGATGGAAATCATTCGAATGGGCATGGATATTCGTATAAAATGTGTGGGCTGCAAGCATAGTGTTCTCATTCCTAGAGCAAAGTTTGAGAAGAATATGAAGAAGGTTTTGCGTTCAAAAGGAGAGCAAGATGGGGTGTCTGAAGCTTAGCACTAGGAACTGAAAACAATTGTAAAATTACTTGCGTGATAACAAGCTGTGTGATACAATATTTTTTGTGTCACCAACATATGGAGAGGTACCCAAGAGGCCCAAGGGGGCTGACTCGAAATCAGCTAGGCGGGTCAAACCGTGCGTGGGTTCGAATCCCACCTTCTCCGCCATTTTTTCTAACTACATAACCAACTAATTAACCTTCTACATGAATACATGTAGGGGGTTTTTTTATTGTTAATAGGGAAAAACTGCGTTTTGATGAATTAGATAAGTGGACTTTTAGGAGGTATTTCGGTGAGATGAGCATTCGTGCCCACAATTATCGCAATGGCTGCTTTTAGCTGGCTTGGCTGACTGGCTGGGGTACGGAACAAGTAAATAGTGATTACATACTTGCAAAAGAGATCCACAGCAATAACATTCCGACTGTGTCTGTGTTTTAAAACATTACTGCAAAATAAGCTGAGACGAAGTCGCTGTCCGATTTTATGAGTAAAAGCGACTATGATAATGTAATGTGTTTTCACGTAAATGATGCAGCATTGTATGATGACCTGAGTGTTGGTGGGAGAGTAACAGTAAGTAAAAGTGAAGGGGAAACGATGCTTTCGAATCCACTACAAGCGGTGGCAGTTGGGATCATAAGTCATAAGGGTAAAGAAGATTAATTAACGAGCGAATATAGTAATTAGAGTGAAAATAAGCAATATGACTGTAACGACATAGCTAAATACTCTTATAGGCTTTGGAAGGGTACTGTAATACTGTAATCGATTTTCTTTGGCGGACCGCCAGCTTCTATGATTTGGATAGGTAATAGATCTTTATTAACGGTGGCGGCAACTGGTTCATGATTAAAAGGTAAAGGCTGCGCCTCATGCGGTTTATTTTCATTGTTCCGATCATCCATAAGTTCATCTCCTTAAATTTACAATTATTTACTTATAATAGACGTCAGTATTATTGCTATTGTTGCGGCTTTAGTCGTCGAAGGACAACAAGATATAAATTCAATTCATGGGCTTTTCTATTGCGATTGTGAATGGGGCGATGGGGATGGGTGGTGCTTCTTTTGCTGCTTTCTCTAATGTCCATTAGTGCTGCAACTCGTTAAGAAAGCTAAATAAGTAGCTAAAAGCGATCAAAGGACATGACATGGTTAAGGAATGACGGACATAAGTTCCTCTATTTATACCAAATGTCTCATATTCTGCTTAGTTACGGACATAAGATCCGCTATTTGCAATAATTAATGCGTTTACAGTGTGTTTTAGCACAAATAAGGAACCTCAGGTCCGCTACACGCTGCAATACCCTTTGGATTTTTTGAAATAGCGGATTAGATGTCCATTAGTGCTGCAACTCGCTAAGAAAGCTAAAAAAGAAGCTAAAAACAATCAAAGGACATGACATGGTTAAGGAATGACGGACATAAGTTCCTCTATTTATACCAAATGTCTCATATTCTGCTTAGTTACGGACATAAGATCTGCTATTTGCAATAACTAGGGTGGTTGGAGGGTGTTTTGGAACTAATAACGAATCTGAAGTCCACTCTAGCTGTAATACCCTATGGATTGTTCAAATAACGGATCTAAAGTCCGTTAATGTCACAGCTTGTAAAGAAACTAGGAAAACACTACGAATAGAAAAAAAGGACCGAGACGTGAAAACTGAAGTACTTGTTAGTTGTTGCGGATAATAATTCATCTGACAAAAATATCACCATATTCGCACAAAAAAAAGAGAAGAGGGCCCAGTAAGCCCTCTTCATGACGGTGGTTGATGGTTGAGATTAGAACACAACAAACATGTAAACCTTGAAGAAATCATTCGTTAAATGGAATAAATCAGCGTTGGCTTCATTAAAACCCATTGAGCACAATCATACGCATCCGCCGAGACGGAATCTGTAAGGATGCTCGGAATGTTATATGCCAAAGATTAATATCAAGGGCATAAGCCTTCGCTTTTACACCGTGTGAACGAAATTCTCTTGAGGCTTTTGAAGAATTATAAGCCGTACATGTTTTACCATAATACGCTGCTTATATTTCAGTGCGAAACAGGAGATATACCGCCAGAAGACGAGTACCACTCATTACGCTTGCCAAAATGGTTCAACGGAACCACACCTCTCTTACACCGTCGATAATTAGAATGACCGAAGCGGGTGATAATTATTCAAGTATTTCATCAAGTGCATATCGAGTACTTATTAAGTGCTATCAAGCGCTTATCAAGCACTGATTTAGTAATCATCAAGAACTCATCAATCACTTAGAACTCATCAAACACTTAACGTCCCATTCGCTTCCATTTTCGTTCATGATTCGTTGTGTCCGGAAAGTGGTCACCTTTGTTCAGGTGTATTTTCTTCGGGTTTTGAATGCCCATATGAAATGAGTTTACGCCGTCTTCAATATAAGTACCGTCATTTGGTGCTTTGTCTCCTGGCGAGAACATTGTTCCTTCACCCATACTGATCAGCCTCCAGCTTTTTTATTTAAGCAAGCGGGCAAATGTGTCTTCCGCTCGTCGCTGTAGTATTTGCAGGAAGGGGAAATTGCATAAGTAGCAGATAACGGCTAAAAGCTTTACTTGTCATAGGCGTCTGTATTTGTTATAGTATAGAGATGCGAGCAAAGCTCGTTCCTTGCTCCATTTATGGGGCCGTTAGTCCAAGAGGAGGTGAAACAATATGCGCAAATATGAAGTAATGTACATTATTCGTCCAGACGTTGAGCAAGAAAACCTTCAAGCTATCGTTGACAAATTCCATGGCATTATCTCCAATGGCGGTGAAGTCACAAAGCAAGATGTAAGTGGAAAGAAACGTCTTGCGTATGAGATCAATAAGCTACGTGATGGGTACTTTGTACTGGTACATTTCAACGCAACTACTGAAGTTGTGAATGAACTTGACCGTATCATGAAGATTACGGATGAAGTTATCCGTTCATTGATCGTCAGAGATGTGGCTTAATCCAAACCGGATTGCTCGATTGGGAGGTCAGAAACGATGTTGAATCGTGTTATACTAATTGGTAGATTAACGAGAGACCCAGAACTTCGCTATACGCCTGCAGGTGTTGCGGTTACACAATTTACGCTAGCTGTAGATCGTCCGTTTACGAGCGGTGGTCAAGGTGAGCGTGAAGCGGATTTTATTCCGGTTGTAACGTGGCGTCAACTAGCCGAGACTTGCGCCAATTACTTGCGTAAAGGCCGCTTAACAGCGGTTGAAGGTCGCATCCAAGTTCGGAACTACGAGAATAACGAAGGCAAACGTGTCTACGTAACGGAAATTATCGCTGATAATGTACGGTTCTTGGAATCCAACAAAGATGGCGGAGCAGCGCGTGAAGAAGGCGGAAGCAGCTATGGTGGTAGTGCTAGCGGTTCCGGCGGCGGTACAAGCAGTGGAGGATCTTTCGGCGGCAACGCTTCCCAAAGCGGCGGTAACCGACCATCTGGTAATAACTCACGTAACGACAACCGTGATCCGTTCAAGGATGACGGTCGCCCGATTGATATATCAGAGGATGATTTGCCTTTTTAATAGATAAACAATGATTTGTTTATGTATTAATGGACCTTTACACTGTCTTTATCTTAGATAAAGCAGCAGTGTAATTGAAAAATTTTCAACGACAAGGAGGAAAATATCATGGCTTTCAAACCACAAAGAGATAACGGCGGCGACGAGCGTCCAGAACGTAAGTTCAGCGGACGTAAAGGCGGACGTAACAAACGTCGTAAAGTGTGTTTCTTCACTGTAAACAAAATCACTAAAGTTGACTATAAAGATGTTGATTTGTTGAAAAAGTTTATCAGCGAGCGCGGCAAAATCTTGCCACGTCGTGTGACTGGAACAAGCGCGAAATACCAACGCTTGCTTACAATCGCAGTTAAACGTTCACGTCAAATCGCATTGCTTCCTTACACGACTGAATAGGTCGTATAGGATTATAAGAGGGACTGTCATCAAGCCGCATTTTGCTGCTCGGGACAGTCCCTTTTTTATATGTATATACTGAAAATTAGTCTATGCGCCTTGAGAAAGCTCGTCTTAAAACACTTAAAAGAACAAGGTGAAAACAAAGCCCGACCCCAAATACGATGAAAGAATGAAAGTGCTCATTTGATGTGCTCAATAGAAAGGATTTGGCAGGCCAGTAGCTTGGAAGCCATAAGGCCAGATACTGCCATGGATAGGGAACAAGGGCAGCAGCTACAGGACCTACAAAGAGCAGTCCGCATATTTTAGCTAAGGCTAATCCTTCTACTTTATTGCTGGCAAACGCAACTAGAAACAGCGCAATACAAGGAGCTTCAATAATTAGAAGAATGAGTGCATAGAGATGATCTATTTGTATCGTTGTAATCCCTGAAGATAAAAGAAAAGCAAGAATAAGCAGTGTGGATATCAGGCATGGCAAGGTAAGGCGGTAAAAAATATAGCCATGGCGCGTAAGAGGCGTTGCTGCGTAGTAGCTAATTATATTCTCATCACGTTCATCGAGCATAAGCAGGCCTGCCATCGCTCCTGACAATAGAGGGATAGTAAGCATGAGAAAGGCAGCTATAAAATCAGAATACGCATACAGGGAAAAATTCAACCTTTGTTCTAGAGGAATCGCAAGTAAAGGGAATACAAAACGAGCAATAAAAATGACGGCTATTGGACCAAATAAGCTGGCCATTAGCATGGGATCTTTCGTTATTTGCTTGAGGTCATTCTTAATAAGCGGCATATATTTTCTCATGACAACCTCGATCCTTCCGATATACGGTGCAAAATATGATTTTGGAATGATTGTTTAGCCCACAAGAAAACGCCTAGGTTTCCAATTAACAATATACTGATTGAATAGATACCCTCTGCCAGAGTAACGGGGCGATAGATGGAGCTTAGCAATAGAAGTGAGCCGTAGGTTGGAAAGGGTGCATAGATAATCCGAGGGCCCCAGTCCAGCATGCTTAGTAGAGGAAGGACAAAAGGCAATGCATATAGCTGAGACAATAATATAAATCCGTTAATAGATTGCGTTCGTACGACAATACCAATAGATAATAAGGTAAAAAAGCTCGAGGATAATAGAACGCCAATTGAAAACAAGAAGGGTGAGTTCGGCAGTCCCAGAGAGAAGCTATGAATAGCCCATGCAGCAGCAAGGGAAAGCAAGGATAAGGAGATGGCCTTGGAAATCAAATATTCGGTCAGCCTAAGCGGAGTAACGAAGAGACTGTCAAGAATGCCTTGATCCCTCTCCAATAGAAGAATACCACCCGCAAAGATCAATCCAAGTGCGCTAGGGTCTGAGAAAGTGAGTATCATTGCTGCTTTTTCTTTGTATATGGCTGGTAGGCATTGCAGCAGGAGCAAATAAACGCAGCATACTAAAAAATAAGCGTGATAAAAGCGATGGCGCCACTGAAACCGAATATCATGTTGAACCATTCGGATGAGCCTCATACTAATGTTCTCCCAGTCACATCAATAAAAATGCTATCAAGAGTGGCTTCTAATGAATGAATGGTTTGCACCTCGTAATTTCGAGCAATATGCTGAAATCGACTATTATCCGCCAACTGATTAAGAGGAAGCTCTTCCATTTGCAACCCCTTTCCCGTGTTGTACTCCACACGAACCTTTCGGTCACCTTGACGAAGCTTTAACTCCCTAGGCGAGTCAATGAGCTTTATTTGCCCATCCACAATAAATGCGACCCGATCACAGAGCTCTTCTGCAGCCTGCATATTATGAGTCGTAATAACAATTGTAGTTCCTGCTGCCTTTCGTTCTAATATAAGCTGTTTCATAACGGCGGCATTGACGGGATCAAGCCCTGAGGTCGGCTCATCAAGGAATAATAGCGATGGACGATGAAGCAATGCACGGCAAAAATTAAGTCTCATCTTCATCCCCTTGGATAGCTCCGAAACCTTCACATGCATTGAATCTTGGAGCCCTACCTGATGCAGCAAGACGGTTGGTTCATCTGTTTCACCCCCATACAGAGAACGAAATAGGACTAAATTTTCAAGAACAGTAAGCTTGCTGTAAAAGTTGGGGAACTCAAATGCGACGCCTATTTGTTCGTAATAGTGAGGCTTGGTGGATCGAAGCTCTTTTCCAAGTACGGTTACGCGTCCTTCATAGCCTCTCAGCGCACCAATTAAAATCTTCTGCGTTGTACTTTTTCCTGCACCTGAGGGACCAAGAAATCCGAATATTTCACCTCGACCAATTTCAAAGCTAAGCCCCTGTAAAATCTGTCTTGTTGTTCCTGGATAGGTATAGCGCAGTCCTTCCACTCCAATGATCATCTCAGTTGGCCTCCTTATTCACATGAGAAGCAAACATGCCTTCTGCAATCATCTCAATTAATAAATCTATCGTATCCCCATAAAATCGCTCACCAATTTCCTTCTTATGCAAGGATAGAAGAATAAGTGATCTAAACAGACTGGTAATGAGTTCAGATTGTACATCCCTTAATAAACCAGAAGCTTGCCAATTGCGAATTATGGGCATGAAAGCATCCTGATCCTCAATAAAGTTTTGCTCTAATAAATCTGGCGGGAGCTTTCGAATCAGTTGCTCCAGCTGACCTTCCAAATATATTTGTTTGATTAGAGGACTTTCGCTTAAGAGACGGAAGGCTTCTTTCATAAAATGCTTGAGCTTTTCCTTCGTAACGGGCTCGTCGGTAAGAAAGGTCTCGAGAAGGTACTGACGAATCCGTTTTTCCTCATCCAGCAAAATAAGATAAAACAATTCTTCTTTGGATCCAAAAAATAAATAAAACGAACCTTGAGCGATTCCAACTGCGCTTGTTAAATCCTCAACGCTCGTCTTTTTTAAGCCTAAGGTTTCAAATTTTTGTTTGCCCTGCTCCAGCAGCCTTTGACGCAACCAATCTTTTTCTTGGTCATTAAATTTTTTTGGCATCTATGCACCACCACCTATTTGAACTTATGAATAATTTTAATATATATTCACAATAAATGGGAACACCATCTTCTGTCAAGGAGGTTTCTTATTTGTTATAGTGTACGTAACATCAAATAGAGGGAGGTATTATGAAATATATTGCGATACAGCCTTATTATAAGGTGGAGAGAGAAGTAAGCGGCACGGAGCAAAAAGTAGTTGTACAGGATCGTATCATGTATTTGTATGAAGGATCTATTGTAACAAAGCATAGGGAGTTCCCCATTATCGATGTATTTGATTTATCCTATCGGCGAATTGGGGGAGACGGGGGATTATTATACCTGCATACCAAACAAGGGGTATTTTCCTATATGGTGCAAGGAGATCCGCAGCCCTTCATTGAAGCTTATATGGCGCTTGTTCATCCGTCTTCCGATGAATAATTCTTACATATTCTCTAGAGGAGAAGGGGATAAATCGTTTTGTTGTATAGGTTGAGCTCGGGGTTGAATAAATCGTATAGGTGTAAGGAGATAGAGGTGTGGATGGATTAGAGCGACGTTCTGTCAGCCTATGATTCCAATAGCCGCCTGCAGCCACGATAAGTATCAAGATAAGAACGGAAATCGTTGTTTTTCGAATAAGCATGAGGGTTCACTCCTTTTACTTAAAAGTAATCCCCATTCCGATGCCAATTCATTCTTGAGCTGTATAATCGTTCATTTTCTTTTTGACAAGAAAAGCCTGCAACGATATACTTAGTGACAGGAATTAAACAATAAATGACTAAATTGCATATTTGCTTTAATCGGAGGAGCCTGCCAACAGCGGGCTCTTTTTGCGTTTTTTCCCTATTTTGTCATTAAACACTTACTTTTGCGAAAGGTTGGAAATGCTGTATAGATAAACACGTAATGTTAAGGAGGATGAATTTTGTCTTTGCTGCATGTAATCATTATTTTGCCTTTTATATTTGCGCTAGCAAGCCCATTTCTATATAAAATGACACAGCGCATTCATACCGGCTGGTTTATGGCGCCTGCGCCTGTCCTCTTATTTATTTATTTTATGGGACGATTGTCAGACATTCAGAATGGGGAACAGATTACGGCTACTGTACCTTGGATACCCTCACTCGGTATAAATTTCACGATATATCTGGATGGACTTAGTTTATTATTTTCGCTTCTCATATCTGGAATAGGGGCATTAGTTATTTTTTATTCCATTTTCTATATGAACAAGAAGAAGGAAGCAATCGGTCAGTTCTATAGTTATTTACTGTTATTCATGGGCGCCATGCTCGGCGTTGTACTATCTGAAAATCTGATTGCGCTATATGGCTTCTGGGAGCTGACGAGCATTTCGTCTTTCCTGCTCATTGCGTTCTGGAACCAAAGGGAAAGATCACTATATGGCGCATTGAAGTCCATGCTAATAACGGTGTTTGGCGGGTTGGCCATGGTGAGTGGATTTATTTTGCTCTATGTCATGACAGGAACGTTCAGTATTAGGGAGATTATTGCGAATGTAGGAACCATAACGGATCATAGCTTGTTTGTTCCTGCGATGCTTCTTATTCTACTGGGTGCATTCACCAAATCCGCGCAGTTTCCATTCCATATTTGGCTACCCGATGCTATGGAGGCTCCTACGCCTGTTAGTGCGTATTTGCACTCAGCGACAATGGTTAAGGCTGGTTTATATTTAGTAGCGCGCTTTAGTCCGATATTCGCAGGAGAAGCGGGCTGGTTCTGGCTTGTGTCCGCAACGGGCATCGTCACCTTAATTTATGGCTCTTATCGAGCGCTCAAGCAGACCGATTTGAAGGCGATGCTCGCCTTTTCAACCATTAGTCAGCTCGGTCTTATCATGAGCTTACTTGGGCTTGGTTCATCAGCAGCGATTTATTCGGGCACAAGCGACTCGCTATTTTATGCAAAAGCTACTATGGCGGGTATCTTCCATTTAATGAATCATGCTGTATTCAAAGGGGCCTTGTTCATGGTCGTAGGCATTGTCGATCATGAGACAGGGACGAGAGATATCCGTAAGCTAGGCGGCTTAATGTCTGTCATGCCAGTTACGTTCTCGATCACTTTGATCGGAAGCTTCTCCATGGCAGGGCTGCCGCCGTTTAACGGCTTTTTGAGTAAGGAAATGTTCTTTACGGCTGTGCTCAACATTATGGAGATGGACGTCCTGAATATGCAGTTTCTCGGTGTATTTTTCCCTGTAATCGCTTGGGTTGCAAGTATCTTCACATTCCTATACAGCATGCTACTGCTATTCAAAACTTTTACAGGTAAAAAGCAATTTGAAAAGCTGGAGAAAAAGCCGCATGAAGCTCCACTAGGCATGCTGCTTCCACCTGTCTTGCTGGCATCCTTGGCTGTGCTTTTCGGATTGTTCCCGAATTTGTTATCATACACGATCATTGAGCCTGCTATGGCGGCTATACATCCAAGCATGCTGCAGCCGGGTGATAAATTTGATACTGCTATCCAAATGTGGCATGGCTGGACGACTGAAATATTTATGACAATTGGCGTTATTGCAGTAGGTGTAGTGCTGTATCGTCTATATTATCGGGTGAGCGTTCTTCATCAGCCGCTATTTAGCGGGTTATCGTTGAATAAATCGTATGATGGCGGGCTTAAGCTGCTGGATAGAGGGGCAAGAGGCCTGACGGATCGGTATATGACAGGCTCCATTCGTCACTATTTGATTTATATTTTCTTATTTCTGATTGTCTCGATCGTGCTTACAATGAGTCTGTCCAACAATATCAATTTTGACTTTTCAGGGTATGCTCCAATGTCGATCTATGAGGCTGTTATCATCTTTGCTTTAGTCGTCTCCGTCATCGCTGTTCCATTCGCGCGTACGAGAATGATGGCCATTATTTTAACTGGCACAACTGGCTATATGGTTACTTTGTTTTTCGTTATCTTCCGCGCACCGGATCTCGCCTTGACTCAAATGATTATTGAAACAATTTCAGTTACGTTGTTCCTGCTTTGCTTCTACCATATGCCTAAGCTTAAGAAGGAGCTCGAGAAATTAAAATTCAAGCTCTCAAACTTTATTATCGCGATTGGTGTAGGTACGGTTATGACACTGATTTCGCTGAGCGCAAGCAGCAGCAGGACGTTTGAGTCCATATCGGATTTCTATATCAAGGAGAGCTATAATCTGGCAGGCGGTAAAAATATCGTCAATGTCATTCTCGTAGATTTCCGTGGTTTTGATACGATGCTGGAAATTGTTGTGCTTGGCATTGCATCCTTTGGTATTTACGCCCTGATTAAATTGAATCTAAAAGGCTCGGATGAGGTGATTGCCTCAGGTTATTGGGAGAGCGAGAGCAAGCTGCCATTTAACGGAGTACGGAGCAATGATGTTATTTTGAAGACAATAGCAAAGGCTGTCATATTCATTATTTTGACCTTCTCTCTGTACCTGTTCTTCTCCGGACATAATGAGCCTGGAGGCGGATTTATCGGGGGGTTAATGACGGCAGCCGCGTTTGTTCTGTTGGCAATGGCATTCGGCAGTAAAACCATTGAAGAGGTCGTTCCGATAAATTTCCGCAAATTGACGGCAATCGGAATTTTGGTTGCTTTATTGACAGGAATAGGCTCTTTCTTGTTTAACGTACCATTTCTGAGCCATGCGTTCGGTTATCAGGACCTTCCGCTGCTTGGACACGTTGAGCTTGCTACGGCGATGCTGTTTGATCTAGGCGTATATCTAACGGTTGTGGGCATTACGATGACCATTATCCTGGCAATAGGGAGGGATAAGTAGAATGGAACTATATATGTCACTTGCGATCGGCGTGTTATTTACCGTCGGCGTTTACTTGGTCCTATCGAAGAGCTTGCTGCGCATTATTCTGGGTACCTCGCTCCTCACGCATGGCATTCATTTGCTCTTGCTCACGATGTCCCGTTTAAAAACGGGGGCGGCACCGCTGCTGGGGCAAAAAGCGGAGTCCTATGTGGACCCGCTGCCTCAGGCGCTTATTTTAACATCTATCGTTATTAGCTTCGGTGTGACTTCTTTCTTCTTCGTGCTTGCCTATAAGGCATATCAGAAGCTTGGAACGGATGATATGGAGCAATTAAGGGGGAAGGAAGATGAATAATCTGCTTGTACTTCCGCTTCTTATCCCTTTGTTCACAGCGGCTATTCTTATTTTTTTCAAAAATAACATACCGGTACAAAGATTGCTTAGCGCAATCAGCTTATTGGGAACAGCTTTCGCTGCTGGAATGATACTTTACGAGGTGAGAACGGAGGGTATACAGACTCTGCACATGGGAGGATGGGCACCTCCATACGGAATTGTATTTGTAGCCGATATGATGTCAGCCTTGCTTGTTCTTACGACTACGATTGTTGGGGTCTTTTGTTTGATCTACTCCTTCGGGACAGTTGGAGAACAGAGGGAGCGTTATTACTACTATCCTTTCTTTCAATTTTTGCTTGTTGGCGTTAACGGCTCATTCTTAACGGGGGATCTGTTCAACCTATTCGTCTGCTTCGAGGTTATGCTAATTGCCTCCTATGCTCTGATAGTACTAGGCGGAACAAAAAGACAGCTTCGAGAGACGATTAAATATATGCTGATTAATATTTTGTCATCCACGTTATTTGTTGCCGCTGTAGCTTACTTGTATGGTGTAGTAGGTACGCTCAATATGGCTGATTTATCCTTGCGAGTAGCGGAGGCAGGCCAAGACGGCGTACTCAATGTCATTGCTGTTCTGTTCATGATTGTTTTCTCATTAAAAGCAGGCTTGTTTCTCTTTTTCTGGCTTCCGGGCTCCTATACCGTTCCACCTGCAGCGGTATCTGCCCTGTTCGGGGCTTTGCTGACAAAGGTAGGACTGTATGCGCTCATACGAACCTTTACGCTTATTTTCTACCATGATCCTGGGATTACGCACAGCTGGATTGCTTGGATGGCGGCTGCAACGATGATTTTTGGCGCATTCGGTGCTGTAGCCTATTCAGATGTACATCGCATAATAAATTACAATGTCATCATTTCAGTGGGTTTTATTGCTTTTGGACTAGCAGCTGCGGCTGATTCTGCACGGGATGGAGTCGTCTTTTATCTGCTGCATGATATGGTCGCTAAGGCGCTGCTGTTTATTTTAGGAGGCATGATTGTAAAAGCAACAGGTACGAGCAGCCTGAAGGAAATGGGCGGGCTGATGAAGAGGCATCCAGCCTTGGGATGGATGTTCTTCATCACAACGCTTGCCATAGCGGGCATTCCGCCGCTGAGCGGCTTCGCCGGTAAGCTGCTCATTCTGCAAGGAGGCTTGCAGGAGCAATATTACTGGCTGACAGCTGTCGCGCTGTTATCAAGCTTGATTGTACTGTACTCATTGGTTCGATTATTCATGAAGGTATTCTGGGGAGTGGAGAAGTTGCAACCCAATGCAGCGGCTGCTCCCTCTAAAGGGTTGCTTCTCTCGGCTGGGTGCCTGTTCATCATTATGCTCTTGATGGGTTTTGGTTCAGAGTGGGTGTATCAGCTCGTGTCAGAGGCAGGAAATACGCTTATGAATCCGTCAATTTACATTGATGCTGTATTGAAGGGGTAGATGAGATGGCCTTACAACTATTATTAAACCTGATCATTGCCTTCGTCTGGATGTTTCTATACAATGACTGGTCGATTCCGCGCTTTACGATTGGGTACCTTCTGGGTATCCTCTGTATCGGACTGCTCAGCCGATTTTGGCCGCATGATTTCTACTTAAAACGATTATGGGCCGTCATTAAGCTGCTTGTTCTGTTCATCAAAGAGCTGTTTATTTCAAGCTTCGCTGTTATGCTGCAAATCATTCAGCCGAAGCTTGCTATACGGCCAGGCATATTCACACTTGAGACAGAGCTGAAATCGGATTGGGAGATTACCATTCTGTCCTGTCTCATCTGCCTAACTCCCGGTACCTTAACTCTAAATGTATCGAAGGATGGTCAGATACTGTATATTCATGCGATGGATATTGAGGATGCGGATGAGCTGTCCAAGCAAATAAAAGGTACATTTGAAAAAGCGATCATGGAGGTGACGCGGTCGTGATGTCTAATTTATTGTTGTTATCTTTAGCTATTTTGTCGCTTGCGATCGTTGGCTGCATGTATCGGCTATTGAAGGGCCCTTCCATCGCCGACCGTATTGCAGCGCTGGATACGATAGGAATTTTACTGCTCTCCATGATCGCAATCATCTGTATGCTGTTAAAAACCTATGCGTATTTTGACATTATATTGGTCATTGGTATTTTGACCTTTATCGGGACGACTGCCTTTGCCCGGTATATCGAAAGAGGGGTTGTCATTGAAACCGGAGATGATGAATCAAATCGGTGAGATTATTATTGGCTTAATTGTGCTGGCAGGTGCCATAATCAGCGCAATAAGCGCTTTTGGCTTAGTCAGATTGCCTGATGTGTATCTGCGCTCGCATGCCGCAACCAAAAGTGCAACGCTTGGGGTTCTCTTCATATTAGTGGGTGCTTTCCTATACTTTGCTTTTTATTTGGAGCATGTAAGCGCAAAGCTGCTGCTTGGCATCGTATTTGTATTTATTACGAGTCCTGTTGCCGGTCATTTGAACGGAAGGGCGGCATACCTCTCGGGTGTGCCCCTTTGGGAGCGAAGCACGCAGGATGATTGGGCGGCAGATTTGAAAAAAGAAAAGAGCAAATAAGAAAAACGGCATTTCAGATATAAAATTCTGGGATGCTGTTTTTTTACTCTCTTTTTTCTTCAAAGCAAAAAAATGAATCCATTTTGGCTCATTCGCGTTCTTAATTATAGAAATGATACAATAAATAAAAAAAGAGCAAATTGTAAAAGAAGGAAGAGGGGACTAGGGGATGGATAACGTTCGATCAGGTACAGAACGATTCAAAAAATTTATTTTAAACAATAAATTTGTTTTGTTTCTGCTTGTATTGCTGTTAATTGGGTTAAATATACTGGTATTAACAAAAATATCATACATTTTTACACCGCTGTCTGTTCTAATTAAGACGCTATTGTTGCCTCTTATATTGGCCGGAATTGCTTACTATTTGTTGAATCCTGCTGTAGACTATTTAGACCGCAAGGGCGTCAAGCGTGTCTATTCTATTATTCTCCTCTTCCTGCTTGTTGCCGGTTTAATCACGATTGTACTTGTTATTGTGATACCGTTTTTGAGCGATCAGGTCATGAGCTTTGTTAATAATCTTCCTCATTACGGTGAGCAGCTGCGTGAAAAGTTTGAGTATTTTGTAGACAGCGCCGGCTTCGTTCAAGTACAGGAATGGTTTAACCTTAACCCTACTGATCTTACAGGAAATATGACTGAAAAAGTCACGAATGTTATTAATGGAACCTTAACGAGCCTGGGCACTTTTGTAGGGGCATTAAAAGAGATCATACTAGCCATTGTAACGCTGCCGTTTATTTTGTTTTATTTGCTCAAGGATGGTAAGCATTTGCCGCAAATCATCGTTAATTTTCTGCCTGGCAAGGTACAGTCTCATTCCAAACGTATAATGGCAGAGATGAACAATCAAATCAGCAGCTACATTAGAGGGCAAATTATTGTCAGCTTCTGTATCGGGATTCTTTTGTACATTGGCTATTTAATTATAGGTCTTGAATACTCACTTGTTCTAGCTCTAGTGGCTGCTTGCACGAGTATCATTCCTTATTTAGGTCCTGCGATTGCCATTACTCCTGCGCTAATTGTAGCGATGGTTACCTCACCAGTGATGCTGCTGAAGATGATCGTGATTTGGACCATTGTTCAGCTCATTGAAGGGAAGTTCATATCGCCTCAAATTATGGGCAAGAGCTTGCGTATCCATCCCATCACGATTATTTTTGTCATTTTGACAGCAGGCAATTTATTCGGACTTGTTGGGATTGTACTCGCTGTTCCAGGATACGCGGTGCTAAAGGTTATTGCCATTCATTTGTTCCAATGGTTCAAGGAGCACTCCTCGTTGTATCAAGCCGATCAAAGCGGAGAAAAAAAGGAATAAAGTTCTGTCAGAGCACATAAAAAAATGAACGGCTGAGTGCCGTCCATTTTTTTGTTTCTATATCGTTAGTCATGATGGATGGTTATGCTTCCAGTAAGATAGGGTATGAAGCAATCCGCAAATAATGATATATTAAAGCTTGCGAGATTGCTGCTCCGACCAATCACCGATGATAGGGAGCTTGTATAGCTTGCCTTGGTATGTAAGAACCATAAGTCCAATCCAAAGGATGACACTGACTGGCCAAAATAGAAAACCGAGCAGCCAACCGATGATTGGGATTGCGCCAAGCAAGAAACTGATGATAATAATAGCTACGGACACCACAATGGATTGCACCGCATGCAGACGAACGAAGCGGCTTTGTTTCTCTAATACTAAAAAAATAATACCGGTTATAAAACCTCCGAGATAACAAAGCAAGCCTGCTACTTTAGGATCTAGTCCAGTTGAAGAGCTATCAGGCTGTAAGGATGGAGGCAGCATGACAATATCACCCTTTCATAATTAACATATTCTTGCAATGAATGTATTCGTCATTCGATATCAATAGACCTTTTTCATATAAAAAAAGTATTTAAAATTGGAATATTTATATTGTAAAAGATTTGTAACCTGTTTCTTCCTCTTTTCGTCTAAAATGAAAATGCATATATTTTAAAAGAAATAGAGTAGATAGGAGAATTTATCATAACTATGAAAAAACGTAAATGGTTATATACATCAGCAGCGGTGCTATCGGTCTTAATCATTGCAGCCTTTTTTAACCGAGGAGCACTCGCGTCACTAGGATTTGATTGGTTTGTGCAAGGACAGCTTGAGAAGAAGTTAGAGCAGACTTATAAGCCTATAGAGGGCCGAGAGCCAGTACAAACAAGCACTTATAATAAGAAACTCGATCCATTCTCCGTGCTTCTGCTTGGCGTTGACCAACGCGGGAAGGAAACGGGACGCTCGGATACGATGATATATACGGTTGTACGTCCAAATGACGGTGCTTTGTTGATGGTATCGATTCCGCGCGATACGTATACAGAAATAGTAGGCAGAGGTAAAGAGGATAAAATTACGCATGCTTACGCATTTGGCGGAGCGGGTATGGCAATGGATACGGTAGAGAATCTCTTTGATTCTCCTATTCAATATTACGCTTCTATTAATTTCGAAGGATTCCGTCAAGTTATTGATAAATTGGGAGGAATATCGCTTCCCATTGAAGAGGATATCGTGAATAAGGAAGCGGATCATGAGAAATTTGTCATAAAAGCAGGGCAATCCACTTATAATGGTCAGGATACGCTTAATTATGTCCGTTATCGTGAGGATGCTGGCGGTGATATGAATCGTACGGAACGTCACCAAATTTTCTTGTCACTGCTCATGGATAAAGCAAAGCAAATGAATCAATGGTCTAAAATACCGGATCTTATCGATATTATGGGTGAGAACTTTAGTACAAATATGCGTCCGGATCAGCTAGTGGATTTTAGTCAAAGTATTTTGCTAGCCAAATCCCGCAATATTTACAGTCACTCCTTGCTTGGCGAGGGCCACCGCTTGAAGGCTGGCGGTACGTGGTATTATTTTGCTGATGAAGAGGATTTAGCGGAAGTGCAGACGATGATTAAAAACTGGCTAGATGCCAGTACGCCTGCAGCTCAGCTAATTTTACCGGAAAAATATAGAGTGGATAAAGAAAAAGAGGTCAAATCTCTATCCAGCTCTGAACAGCTGCCTAATGCACAATAATTGCAACGTTTTATAGGTGGATGACGTATTGAATAGATAGAAGTGGGATGAGCAATCGGAACGGAGTGGTTAGGGGAATGAATATTGCGTTCTTTTTATTGCCAAAGCAGGAGGTCGTTTGCCTGCCACAGGATGCGACGCTAAGACAAACGCTGGAGAAAATGGAGTACCACCGATATACGGCTGTACCAATTATTAATGATGATGGCGAATATGCGGGTACCATAACAGAAGGCGATCTGCTTTGGTTCATCAAGAACCATACGGGAATGCCGCTGGAGCAGATGAATAAAGTGAAACTGATGGATGTTCCACGGCGCCTGCAAAATAAAACGGTTCAAATCGATGCGAATATGAATGATCTGATCTCGCTTGCCAAGCAGCAAAACTTTGTGCCGGTCGTGGATGATCGGAATCGGTTTATTGGCATTGTGCGTCGGAGCGAAATTATAGACTATTGCCAAAAGATTATTGAGGAAAAAAACAACATTTTGCAGGACTAATCAACGGTGTTCAATATTTGGCCGAATCGATACTAATTGAAAAGGTCATGGGGTAATATAAATAATAATTGAGACGGGGCACGCAGTTGTTCCGTCTTTTTATTTTGTCGCCTCCATCAGGGCAACCTGTCTTGCTGTATGAGACATTAACTTTGAATGTAAGCGATAAGTTTAGCTTTTATGCTATAATGAGTTGTAAAAGTTTCGTAAGAAACCAGATTAATTAACCAAGAGGTGAACGGTTTGAAAACCGGCTTGAAACCAGTGCTTTGGAGCTTTATAGCACTCCTTTTATTATTGTCCCTATTACTGCCGCTTTTTAATGTCATTTCTTTGTTGCTGTTGATGGTGCCGTACGTCGTGCTGTATACGACATTGACTCCAAAGTCATTTATACTGCATTTGCTGCCCGTTTGGGTGCTGTCGTTCTTTATTGGAGGACCAGCCACACTCATTATCGGATTTTTCTTTCTCATACCGTCAATCGTGATGGGTCACTTGTATATGAAGCAAGCTCCTGCCTCGAGGGTAATACGGATTGTGGGTGTTGTGTTTCTTGCCCAGCTAATGATTGAAATGCTGATATTCCAAGTGTTCTTTGATATCTCGCTCATTAAAGAAATGAGCAGTGCGGTAAGAGATTCATTCGACAATTTGCTTGCACAAGGCTTATTGCCAAAGGATATGAATCCTGGATTTACGGATCAAATTGTTCGTACAATGGTTAATTCGATTCCTGTTGCTTTTATTATGATTTCTTTTGGCTACACAGCTATGACACAATTTATTGCTCGAAGAGCGGTGAAGTGGAGCGGCGGACCAGATGTACCAAGATTTTTACGTGCGAGGGAATGGCGGTTGCCGCGTATACTCGTTATTATTTATTTAATTGCTTATGTAGTAGAAATGTTTTTATCAACGACAAACGAATCTTTCTTTGCGATTGCAGTATTGAATTTGGTTCCATTGCTTAGTTATGTTTTTGCTTTTCAAGCAGTTGGATTTTTCTTCTTCATTGCTCATCAGCGAGGCTGGAACAAAGCGGTACCCATTATCATTGCCATTCCGGTGCTATTATTTCCGCCGCTAAGCTTAATCGGCGTTCTCGATACCGCTTTTCCAATCCGCAAGTCGTTTACGAAACCATAGCACAGGAGCGGATCGGAAATGCCAAAGTTTTTGGTTACACGGTGGCACGGGATGCATCAAATTTGGGCTTTCGCCTTAATGGTACTTATGACAGCGACGCTTGCTTATTTTCAGTGGGTGCTGGGTCTATTGGGTCTTTTATTAACAGGGGCTCTGGCCGTTTATACGGTACTTGCTGAGCGAGCATTCCGTAAAGATTTAAAATCGTATTTGGGAACATTATCCTACCGAGTGAAGAAGGCTGGCAATGATGTCATCGGCGAGCTTCCTTTCGGAGTTATTCTCTATAATGAAGACCGTTCAGTCGAATGGCATAACCCTTATATTGCACAGATACTGGAGCGGGAATCCGTTATAGGCATACCGCTACCTGAGCTATTTCCGGCATTACAGCAGGTAAAGGAACGAGAGGGCACGATTGAGGCTACGGTTGGCACAAACGTTTACCAGCTTATTTTCAAGCCAAAGGAACATATTTTGTATGTAAAAAATATAACTGAATTTTGGCAGCTAGGCCGTAAATATGATGATGAGAAGCTCGTACTCGGTGTTGTCATGATTGATAACCTGGAGGAAGTTACGCAAGGACTAGATGATCATCAGCGCAGCACGATGCTTGCGAAGGTGACCACAGAAATTACGGAATGGGCGCAGAAATATCATATTTACTTGAAAAGGCTGACGTCTGACCGCTTTCTGCTCATCACGGATCAGAAGACGCTCAAGGTACTTGAGCAATCCAGATTTCTTGTACTAGATGAAGTGAGGGAAATAACGGGTGATCATAAGATTCCCGTTACACTCAGTATCGGCTTTGCGGCAGGTGCAGATCATGTGATCGAGCTTGGCCAATGGGCGCATACAAGTCTTGATATTGCGCTTGGGCGCGGCGGTGATCAGGCAGCTGTTAAGGTGGGAAGCCGTCAGTCCTTCTACGGAGGGAAGTCTAATGCGGTTGAGAAACGGACGCGGGTTCGTGCTCGGGTAGTTGCACATGCGCTGCGCGACTTAATTCGTGAGAGCCATAATGTTGTTATTATGGGTCATAAGATGCCGGATATGGATGCAATCGGTGCAGCAATCGGCGTTATGAAGGCAGCACAGCTATTCGGCAAAGAAGCTTATATCGTGTTGGAGGGCGTTAACCCCGCCATTGAGAAAATGATGGAGCTGCTGCGCGAGGATGAGAAGTTGTCCAAGCGCTTCGTATCTCCTGAGCAGGCTTTTTCACTGATTACACCACAAACTTTGGCTGTAGTTGTTGATACTCACCGCGTATCAATGGTGAAGGAACCGAAGCTATTGTGCCAAACTGATCGCATTGTGGTTATTGACCATCATCGTCGCAGCGAGGAATTTATTGCGAATGCTATCTTGGTTTATATGGAGCCTTATGCTTCATCCACCTGCGAGCTTGTAACAGAGCTGCTGCAGTACATTCATGATCGTGTCGTTCTGGATGTAAGGGAATCAACCTCACTGCTTGCCGGCATCACCGTAGATACGAAGAGCTTCTCGCTTCGTACAGGTGCGCGGACGTTCGAGGCTGCTTCATTTCTTCGCCGTAATGGCGCAGATTCTACAATGATCCAGCGAATGCTCAAGGAGGACCTTGAGGAGTACGTACGCAAAGCTGAAATTATTAAGCATGCTGAAGTGGTATATGAGCATGTAGCCATTGCTGTAACAGAAAGCGGTCGTAAATATTCACAGCTGCTCATTGCACAATCTGCGGATACGCTGTTGAATATGACGGATATATTAGCTTCCTTCGTTATTGGGGAGCGGCCGGACGGACTTATTGGCATTAGCGCCCGTTCGCTGGGTCATATGAATGTTCAGGTTGTTATGGAACAAATGGGCGGTGGCGGTCATTTGACGAATGCTGCCGCGCAGCTGGAGGGCACTGTTCAGGATGTGGCAGTGCGTCTGAAGAAGGTATTAGACGAAATTGAAAAGGAAGAGGGGTTATTTGAATGAAGGTAATCTTTTTGCAGGATGTTAAGGGGCAAGGGAAAAAAGGGCAAGTAAAGGATCTTTCCGAAGGATATGTACGTAATTTTCTATTGCCGCAAGGCTTGGCGAAGCTGGCTTCTGACGGCAACCTGAAAACACTTGAATTGCAAAATGCATCAGCACAAAAGCTGAAAGAAAAAGAGCTTGAGGATGCGAAGGCACTTGGCAAACGTCTGGATGAGATGACAGTTGTTATTAAAACTAAGGCTGGCGAGGGCGGCAGATTGTTCGGTGCCATCACAAGCAAGCAAATTGCTGAAGCGCTGGCAGCGCAAGGCATTAAAATCGACAAACGCAAAATTGAGCTAGAAGATCCAATTCGTACGCTAGGTGTTACACAAGTGGTTGTTAAGCTTCACACGGCAGTGAAAGCGAAGCTAAGCGTACAGGCAACTGAGGAATAATTGAAAAAGCATGTTTACGAATTGAGTTTGCTACGCAAACTTAAGAAAATGCTTACGCAAATTTTAAGATTATGCTTACGAAGTAAATTTGCTAACGCAAACTTTTAAAGGAGCGCTAAATGAGTAATGAACTGATGTTTGACCGTGTTCCACCGCAAAATTTAGAGGCAGAACAGGCTGTCATTGGAGCCATTTTACTGCAGCCTGAAGCTCTCATTACGGCGATGGAGCGGGTGCGCAGTGAAGACTTTTACAGCGGTTCACATAGACAGATCTATGAAGCGATGGTCGAGATTGCCGAGAACAACCAGCCGGTTGACCTCGTAACGCTGACTGCGCATTTGCAGGATCAACATTTGCTTGAGGAGATTGGCGGTGTCAGCTATTTAGCTAAGCTGGCTAATGCCGTTCCTACGGCGGCAAATGTTGATTATTACGCACAGATAGTTGAAGAAAAATCGATGCTTCGAAGACTCATTCGAACAGCCACCAATATCGTATCGGATGGATTTGCAAATTCCGATGATGTCGGCGTACTGCTCGGTGATGCAGAGAAGAAGATTCTTGAAATATCGAATCGTCGCTCAGGAAGCGGATTTATCTCTATTCGCGATGTATTGATGGAAGTATTCGAGAAGGTTGAGCAGCTCTACACGGATAAGGGCGGCACGACAGGGATCCCATCCGGCTTTACAGATCTGGATCGGATGACTGCCGGCTTCCAGCGCAGTGACTTAATTATCGTTGCCGCTCGTCCATCCGTTGGTAAAACCGCGTTTGCACTCAATATTGCACAAAATGTCGGCGTTCGTGCACGCGAAACCGTCGCTATCTTCAGTCTGGAGATGTCAGCGGCTCAGCTTGTGCAGCGGATGATTTGTGCGGAGGCTAATGTCGATGCCCAGCGCATGCGGACAGGTCATCTGGAGGGCGATGATTGGGAGAAGCTGACGATGGCGATTGGTTCTCTTTCCGAGGCTCAAATCTTTATTGATGATACACCTGGTATTACGGTTGCTGAGATTAGAGCAAAATGCCGTCGTTTGAAAAAGGAAAAAGGCCTTGGCATGATCCTTATCGATTACTTGCAGCTCATTTCGGGCCGCGGTAAAGCGGGCGAGAACAGGCAGCAAGAGGTATCTGAAATATCACGTACGCTTAAGCAAATTGCGCGTGAGCTTGAAGTGCCGGTTATCGCACTGTCACAGCTAAGTCGGGGTGTTGAGCAAAGACAAGATAAACGTCCGATGATGTCTGACCTTCGGGAATCCGGTTCCATTGAGCAAGATGCTGATATTGTATCCTTCCTTTACCGGGATGATTATTATGATAAAGAGTCCGAGAAGAAAAACATTATCGAGATTATTATTGCCAAGCAGCGTAATGGTCCAGTTGGAACCGTAGAGCTTGTTTTCCTAAAACAATATAATAAATTCGTTAGTATTGATCGTGCGCATCAGGATTCGTCGCACGCATCATGAATTCCCGAACAATCACATGGTTAGCTCTGTGATTGTTCGTTTTTCTGTTTGACTTCTTAAATAGGGACTGCTACAATGTTAATGCTGTCTTTTTGTCTAAATGTCGTGCATTTTTTGAGAAGAATAATCGGCTTTATAGAAATGAGACTCAAATTTTCGGTGCTTATAAACACCGGACGGGGGTATGAATTATGTCTACGGTTGTTGTCGTTGGAACGCAGTGGGGAGACGAAGGAAAAGGAAAAATCACTGATTTCTTGGCAGAGGGTGCCGACGTCGTCGCACGTTACCAAGGTGGAAACAATGCCGGACACACGATCCTTATTGATAACAAAAAATATAAATTAACGATGATTCCATCGGGTATATTTAATCATAATAAAACTTGTGTCATCGGTAACGGGATGGTTATTAATCCTGAAGCATTGATCCAAGAAATCAATTATATTCATGACAATGGTTTCTCAACAGAGAACCTGAAAATTAGCGATCGCGCACACGTTATTATGCCTTACCACCTCGTTCTTGACGCACTGGAAGAGGATCGCAAAGGCGATAACAAAATCGGTACAACGCGTAAGGGAATTGGCCCATGCTACATGGACAAAGCTGCGCGTAACGGTATCCGTATCGCTGATCTAATGGACGCTGAAGAATTCGAAGCAAGAGTTCGCAGCATTATCATTGAGAAAAACCAACTGATTGAGCAAGTATACGCTGGTCAGCCGCTTGATGCAGACACTATCGTTAGCGAATATCTAGGCTTCGCAGAAATTCTTCGTCCGTATGTAACAGATACATCCGTTGTTCTTAATGATGCTATTGATGAGGGCAAGAAGGTTCTGTTCGAAGGCGCTCAAGGCGTTATGCTTGATATTGACCAAGGAACTTATCCATATGTAACGTCTTCTAACCCATCGGCTGGCGGCGTTTGTATCGGTTCAGGCGTTGGTCCTTCGAAAATTCAACAAGTTATCGGTGTGGCAAAAGCATACACAACTCGCGTAGGCGATGGTCCTTTCCCTACTGAGCAAGATAACGAAATCGGCCAATTGATTCGTGACAAAGGTCATGAGTATGGTACAGTAACAGGCCGCCCGCGTCGTGTAGGCTGGTTCGATACGGTTGTTGTGCGTCATGCACGCCGCGTAAGCGGAATTACAGGCTTGTCATTGAACTCGCTAGACGTTCTAACGGGTCTTGAAACAGTGAAAATTTGCACAGGCTACAAATTGAATGGCAAAGTGATCGATACTTACCCAGCAAGCCTGAAAATGGTATCCCAGTGCGAAGCGATCTATGAGGAGTACCCAGGTTGGTCAGAGGATATTACTGGCGCTAAAACGCTTGAGGATCTTCCTGCAAACACACTCAACTACTTGAATCGTGTATCTGAGCTGACAGGCATTCCAATTGCTATCTTCTCAGTAGGCCGCAACCGTGAGCAAACTAACCCGGTTCGTCCAATTTACGAATAGAAAAAAGCTCCAATGAGGTTGGCCTAGTGCCATCCTCTTTTTTTTATATCAAAAAAGCTCTTTTTGATTCAAAATGTATAATAAACTCTATGAATATGCAGGCTTAGCCGAATGCACAGTCTAATTATTGACCATAATGGTATATAACAGATTATGGAAATGATTGTCTGCAAATGATTTTTTTGCGGGCTGCTGTATGAAGGGGTAGGTGTATGCATGCTAAAAAAAATTGGATGGCTGTCCAAGCTAGTAGCGGCAGGGATGATTTTGAGTTTTCTGTCCATATGGACAACGGGATATATCGTGACTAGCTATGTGGAAACACTATTGAAGCAATTTAATTTGCCGTTGGAGGTTCCTCCGATGGCTATGTCTGGCGTATGGGGCAAGCTATGGGGAGCAGATCCGTTAATGACTTCAGAGACTGATAAGGCGACAGATACTGCCAATAATGGCGATACGAAGCCGGCAGATGAGAAAGGGACGGAAGCCGACCCTCTAGGGGATGACCATGGCGATCCACCAGTGGCCGTTGATGCTTTTGGTGATATGGAAACACCGCCCTTGACGGATATTGGTATTGGAGGCGGTACACAAGCGAACGGCGGCGCTGCAACCGATGGGAAGGAATTAGAAGAGGGCAGCGTGTCGACTGATGGGACAGAAACGGCACTGACAACAGAGGAACTAACTGAGGTAAAGGGCCAAATGACTGATGATGATAAAGAAAAATTATTTGCTCTATTCATGAGCAAATTACCGCAGGATTCCTGGCAAACGATCTCTCAATATGTAGAAAATGGTCTTACGGAGCAAGAGCTTACGACCATTCAGCAAATTATGGCACAGCATCTCGACAAGACCGAATATGGGGAAATGATGGAGATTCTGAAAAAATATTAATAATTTGAACGTAGTGTAAAGGTTGCCCCAATTGTTGGGGGTATGATAAAGTATTAGGCGAGCGATCCGACAGGATCTTTCGCTTTTTTTATTGTCATAATTTAGAAAAAAAGTTGCATTTACGCGAGAAGGAGACTATCATGACCGTTTTCAGGGACAAGGGTCGGATTAAGAAGGTTTGGGATCAGACGATTCAATTCTTTCGACAAGACCGATCGCAACACTTGAATGGCAAGTTACAGCAACAAGCCGTTAACGATAAGACAGCTACGCCGTTATGGCGGAAAAAGTCGGTTCAGTTCACGGGCGGGGCGCTCGTACTCCTCACAGTAGCAGGTTTTAGCGGAATCCAATATGTTCAAGCAAACACAGTCGAATTTTATAACGTATATATAAACGGAACAGCTATTGGAGCCGTAAATGATCCAGATGCAGTCGAGCAGCTTGTTCTACTTCAGACAGAAGAGGTTCAGCAAGCGAATCCGGATATCAACATGATTTTGGATACAGGCACCATTACATATGAAGTTGATAGTGCTTTCAAAGCAGCCCCTGAAACAGAAGCAACTCTAGCAAAGCTGGAAGGGTTATTTTCCTCTCATGCTGTTGGCGTTGAGGTGAAGGTTGACGGTAAAGTAATTGGTGTCGTGAAGGACGAGCAGACCGCAAATGATATTTTGATTAGAGTGCAAAGCAAATATGCGCCGGCTCTAGCAGCAGCAAAGCAAAATACGAAAGAAGTAAGATCGCTAGCGTACAATCCGGATGAAGCAGCCTCTACTGCAGTAGCACCAACACCTGTTTCCAAAGAGCCAGGTCGTAAGGTTACGGAAGTTGATTTCATGGAGACAGTTTTAACAGAAACAGTAGATACGGATCCCTCTGACATTATGGAAGCCGAATCGATTTATAAGCTATTAGTTCAAGGAACCAATAAACCTACTCAATATACGGTACAAGCTGGTGATTGTGTTGGCTGTATCGCGCAGAAATTTAGCATTTCACCGCAAGTTATTTATGAGAATAACAAATGGATCAAAGATGATAAACTGACAGTTGGCGATGTACTGGATCTAACTGTAATTCAGCCTCAGCTAACGGTACAGACGGTTGAGAATCTTGTTGAAGTCGAAACGATTGACCCGCCAGTCGAAATTAAGAAAAATCCAGACATGCGTGCCGGAGAGTCGAAGACAATTACAGAAGGCAAAGCAGGCTCCAAGCGTATGACTTACAAAATTGTAAAGCAGAACGGTTATGTTGTTACGGAAGAGCTTTTAACGAAGGAAGTTATTTTAGAAGCAAAACCGAAAATCGTTATGCGTGGCACAAAAGTGATTTTGGGAGAAGGCACGGGTCACTTCGCGATGCCGGTATCGGGCTCAAATCTGACTAGTAAGTTCGGAAAACGTTGGGGCCGCATGCACAACGGTATAGATTTAACAGGAAATAAAAATATTCACGCTTCGGATACAGGCGTAGTTGAATTTGTTGGTACCAAGCCTGGGCTTGGAAAGACAATCATTATTAATCATAAGAACGGCTACCAAACCGTTTATGGTCATTTAAGTTCTTATGGTGTTAGTAAAGGTGATATTGTCGAGCAGGGTGATAAAATTGCAATAATGGGCAGTACCGGTAATTCCACGGGCGTTCATTTGCATTTCGAGGTTCACAAAAATGGCGTTTTACAAAATCCATTAAAGTACTTATAGGACTTATACCCATAAATATACAAAAAGAAACACTTAAGCAGCTGCTTAAGTGTTTCTTTTTTTTGGATGTCCTTTCGATGTGTTGAAGGTGGAAAACTATTGCTGTGATGAGGGAAGTTTCATTGTGAAGGAAGGGATAACGTGTGTTAAAATAGAAGCAATACAAAAGAATGACAATGAATGAAAATGGACAAGCGACGGGCGGGTGTAACGATGCACGGAAAAATATTAGTGGTCGATGACGAACAGCCGATAGCAGATATCATAAAGTTTAATTTGGAGAAAGAAGGGCATCAGGTTATCTGCGCATTTGATGGTGGCGAAGCGGTAAGATTGGCCTTTGAAGAGAAGCCTGATCTCATCCTTCTGGATTTGATGCTGCCGGTGAAGGATGGCATGGATGTATGTCGTGAGGTGCGTACCAAATTGCATATGCCTATCATTATGCTTACGGCTAAAGATACAGAGATTGATAAAGTGCTTGGACTGGAATTAGGCGCTGATGATTATGTGACAAAGCCGTTCAGCACGCGTGAATTGCTGGCGCGGGTTAAGGCGCATTTGCGGAGGCAGCAAAAACCGGTAGAAGCTACAGCAGGAATAAGCGGTGAGGCTGCTGGAAGCAGTGCTGCTGACAGCTCAGAGGAGCCGCAGGGCTTCAGGCTGTTCAATTTGTTTGTGGATACAGATATGTATGTCGTCTATAAAGACGGTGAGCCTCTAGATCTTACTCATCGTGAATATGAGCTTGTCTACTATATGGCTCGCAATAGCGGCAAGGTCATGACTCGTGAGCATTTGCTGCAGGCGGTGTGGGGCTTTGAATATTTTGGAGATGTACGGACAGTGGATGTGACCATTCGCAGACTGCGTGAGAAGATTGAGGATGATCCCAGCAGACCTGAATATATTATGACTCGGCGCGGATTAGGCTATATGATGCGTAATGCCAAATCAGGAGGCTTTGGGCCAGGATGAAGGGCAAGAGCTTCTTCCGCACCATTCAAGTAAAGCTGGTCATTATTTATTTGCTGCTCATCTTGGTTGCGATGCAACTAATAGGTGTTTATTTTATAAGCACAGTCAAAAACTCGCTCATATCCAGCTTTACGACTAACCTGAAGGAACAAGCTGATATTTTATCAAAATTCGCAGCTCCCAGTCTTGCAGCTAAGCCGGACATGGAGAGCGACTCTTCGGAGGGCACTACTGAGGAATTGAATTTAGTCGTAAGAAATCTATTCAGCATCAGCGGTGCCGAGGTACAGGTATTGGACTCCACTGGCAGGCTGGTAGCAACCTCGCTTCAAGGTCATCAATCTGATATCGGGAGCAAGAAAAATAAATCACTTGCTGTCAGTCGGGCGCTTCAGAACATTCCTGATAATGAACAAGAAATTATCGATGATGATAATATTAGGAAAAAAATGATTGCACAGCCCGTCACGCTGAATGATAAGGTCGTTGGAGCGGTGTACGTGGTAGCGTCGATGAATGATTTGTATGAGACTGTGAATCGAGTTAATCAAATTTTCTTCTCAGGGACGCTGATTGCTTTGGGCTTGACGGGCGTGCTTGGTGTCTTGCTGGCTCATACCATTACGAGTCCGATTCAGGGTCTTACCAGACAAGCAGAGGCAGTGGCTGATGGTAAATTTGATTTCAAGGTGCCGGTGCTTGGCGATGATGAAATTGGCAGGCTGAGCATGGCGTTTAATGATATGACGATACGTCTAAAGGAAGCCCTCTCGGTTAATGAGGAAGAAAATGAAAAGCTCACTTCCATTCTCTCTAATATGAGTGACGGTGTCGTTGCGGCGGACGAGCATGGGAAGATTATTGTGTGGAATCGTCGCGCACTGGAAATGCTGGAGGTTCCGAGCTGCGAGGGCTTTGAATTATCGGAGCTGTTCGAGCTGTCCGAGCAAAAGCTGCTCCAATTGCAGCAGGGCCGCGGTCAGACTTTGCTTATTGAGCATGATCTAGACGAGCAGGATAATACCACCAGTAACGAGGGTATTTTGAAAGCGACCTTTACACCCATTCATCGTCGTGACAAGGGCATTACGGGAACAATTGCGGTATTGCAAGATATAACCGAGCAAGAGAAGCTTGAGCAATCGAGGCGGCAGTTCGTTGCCAATGTATCGCATGAGCTGCGCACACCGCTTACCACCATTAAGAGCTATGCGGAAGCGCTCAATGACGGTGCGCTTGAGGAGCGAGAGCTTTCCGAGCGGTTCGTTGGTGTTATTCGCAATGAAACCGAGCGTATGATCAGGTTGGTTACTGATTTGCTGCATCTATCGAGGCTGGATTCCAATCAAGCACCTCTTAGAAGAAGACAAACGAATGTCCATGACATGCTGGATGAGGTTGCAGACCGTTTCTCATTCCAGCTTAGGCAGAAATCAATCAAAGCTTCAGTTAAAGTGGAGCGAGGTTTGGAATCAGCATGGCTTGACCGTGATCAAATTGATCAGGTGCTCGATAATTTATTTTCCAATGCGATCAAATATACGCTTGATGGCGGGAAGATTGAACTAATGGCAAAGACAATGAGCGACTCTTCCTCGCTTGCCATTAGTGTTAAGGATACGGGAATTGGTATACCGAAAAAGGATTTGAATCGTATCTTTGATCGTTTCTACCGAGTAGATAAGGCGCGTTCACGCAATATGGGCGGAACGGGATTAGGTCTCTCCATTGCCCGGGAAATTGTAAAGGCGCATAGCGGTACAATCTCCCTTCACTCCGAGCTGAATGAAGGAACAACCGTTACATTTACTCTTCCACTGCTGCAAGAAGGAGGAGATCCCGCATGATGGAGAGAGTGAAGACCACTTTGCTAATTGTTCTCGTAGCACTTAGTCTTTTGCAAAGCTATTTGCTTGCATACAGCATGCCGGGTCTTGGTGCAACGGTTAGGAGCGATCAGGATTATGTTAATGCTGAGCCTATGGGGGCGGCAAAGAGTGTAGAGAGCGTTGTTTTCCCCGAAGAGCTTATCATTCATATGGGCGGGAACCAGCATACCGTTATTTATCCGGGCACTCAGTTTTATGAGATGATTCTGAATCAACGGATTAAAGGGCGAGAATTTAAAGGATTTCAGAGCAGCCCGATTAATGTGCTGAATTGGGACGAGGTTCGGAAAAATGATATCGGGATTGAGCTTAGGTTCGATAAGGGAATCCCGGTGGAGCTGCTGCAAAAGCTGCTTAAGGTCGAGGGTGATCTGCTGTTCTCTAATGAGACCATTGATCGGATATGGATATTCAAAACGTCGGCAACAGAGGAGATACGCACGTTCTTCTTCAGTGTCGACGGTGAGAAGGTTTATGAATCCATTCGTGCGGATCTAACTGTACGGGATGTACAGGATTATGTAGGCTTCGGACAATTTCAGCCTAAGTATACGATGACAAGCGACGAATTGTATATTCCGGTCGATCCTATTCAGTCGACAGAGCTCGTATTTCCATATGAGCTGTATTCACCGGATTTAATGCAGCGCAGAATGTTCTCTGATTCAAGCACGACAAAGGGCTTTGAAGATCGGAGCGGGTCGCAAATTTTCACAGATGGCAAAAGAGGATTGCAGGTGGAGCAAAATGGCATGTGGATTAGCTACACCGATCCCGCTGCTCCGCAAAGTGTGGAAAATCTGCTTAGTGACAACGTCTATGCATCGGTTGATTTTGTTAATCAGCATGGCGGCTGGGACGGCGTTCATCGCTTCGTCAATGCGGAGTCTGGCAGTGGAGGCAAGTATATTCGCTTTAAACAATATGTGGAGCAGTATCCGGTTATCGAGACGCCGCCATTCCGATATGGTTATATGCGGCTTACTCTCCAGCAGGGCGTAGTGACCGAATATGAGCGGTCGATGATTACATTAGGACAGCAATCGGAATCACGTCAAGTTAGATGGCTGCCTGGTGGTGATGTATTGAAGGAGCAACTGAAAAACTACGCAAGGCGGAACGAGGTAACTGCATTATTTCCGGCGCTTCAAGCATTGCCAATTGATAATAATTTATTGCGCTTCTTACCTGTATGGGCTGTACGGCTTGCGGACGGAACAGAGGAAATGCTGCTTGAAGCATACCCTGTTGGGCATGAGCCGAAGAAGGTTGATACCGGTTCTAGCGCAGGGGACGAGGCCGCATCGACTGCTGGGGATGCTGATTCGGCAGATGAGAAGAAATTATAGTGTTAAATGGCGAGAGCAGGAGTAGAATTGGACTAGTATGGAGCGGGGGTGAAGGCGAGTGGATTGGGGACGAGCGAAAAATGTGCTTATTATATCATTCCTGCTGCTTAATATCCTGCTAGGGTATCAGCTCTGGTTAGATATTAGAGAACAGCTGAACGTAAATGTGAATACGGCTGAGCTGCCGCAGGATAAAGTGCTGCTCATGCAGCAAAAGCGCATATCACTGGAAGCCAATCTTCCGCTGGAAACGCCCAAGCTTGGCGATTTAACGTATTTGCTTCAGTCGGGCAGTAGAGATAATGTTCTGCCGATTATGCTGGAAAAGCCGGTCGACAGTAAGGTGATCTATTCCCAAACTGAGTTAATGAAAACACTCGGAAGTCGAATACCAGATCTCGACCAATATGTATTTGATTTGAAAAACAGCGGGGTGGATGTATTTCTATTACACCGGGTAGTGGAAGGTCACCCCATGTTTGATGTCAAACTTGAGCTGAACATCAGCAATCAGAAAATAACCTCCTTCCAGCAAGACCGAGTAGAATTGGTTGGCATTGGCGAGGAGAAGCAGGTATTGCCTGCAGTTAAGGTAGTGGGCAGTTTAATTGAAACATATCTGCCAGACGGTGCGGTTATTACCGATATTCAACTTGGCTATCACGGTCAAATCTTTGATTCGGACAAGCAGGTTGCCACACCATCTTGGCGTGTATTACTAGAGAATGCTCCACCGTTCTATGTCCACGCGATTAGCGGGGAAGTTGCAACAGATGAAGTAAAGGCTGAAGCTGCACCGAACGGTTTACGTTAAACGGAGCAGGAGAAGGGACAGGACAGGGTAACTATGGGACTGCGATTTACAGTGTTGGGGAGCGGATCGACAGGCAATGCGACTATCGTGCAAGGCAATGATAAGTGCGTGCTTGTGGATGCGGGGATGAGTGCGAAGAAGCTGGATGAGCTGATGCGTGAACGAGGAATAGCAGGCCATGATATAGATGCCTTGGTCGTCACGCATGAGCATTCCGATCATATTAAGGGCTTGGGTGCTTTCGCAAGAAAGTATGAGCTTCCGATTTTTGCAAATGAGGCTACCTGGGATGCGATGGAGCGGCATGTTGGTAAGATTGCTGCAGAGAAACGGATATTTATGGAGACAGGTGAAGAGGTAACGTTCGGATCTTTGGCTGTGCAGTCTTATCCGATCTCGCATGATGCTGCTGAGCCAGTAGGATACTGCTTTGTAGAGAATGGCGAGAAGCTGAGTCTTGCAACGGATCTTGGGTATGTTAGTGAGAAGGTGAAAAAACATATCATAGATTCTGATGTGCTTGTACTGGAAGCGAACCATGATACAGAAATGCTGCGTATGGGCCGATATCCGTGGAACACGAAGCGGCGCATATTGAGCGACGTCGGTCATTTATCTAATGTGGCGGCTGGTGAAGCCTTGCTGGAGCTCATGACGGATCGAACGAAACGTGTCTATTTGGCTCATTTAAGCCTTGATCATAATCTAATGGATTTGGCGATGCTGACCGTGAATTCTATTATGGAGGATCACGGAATATTTTATAAGAAGGAAGAGAATCCTCTCCGTGCTACGTATCACGACAGACCTACACCATGGGATGAGTTGCGGCAGAAATAAGGGATTCCAGCTGTGAGTCTAAAGCATCGGCTTTGGCGCTTAGTTCTTCTCTCGTAAATATGCCTTTGTCTATGAACAATTCTAGCATGGCGCTTAAAGTGAGAACGGTACGATAGTGATCATCCTTCAAATCGGCTAGTTTGGCAACAAGTTGTACATGTTCCCAAGCGGCGGGCGTTTTCGTTTTCATGATTACATTTCTCCTTTGAGGGTATTAAGTATCAAATATAGTATTTACGTGTTTGAATTTTTCGAATCTATTATTATTTTAGTCATTTCTTCCGAAAATATTCCTAGATTGAAAAAATAGTCTTGATGCTAGGGGCATCGAGAGGGGCGATCGTAATGAGCTTATTCGACGACGATTTTTATTCCACCAAAGTATCCAGGCGTGCTGCGCGTGAGAGCAAGAAAGGAGACTTCTCGTTTCCAAGTAAAAGAGGCGGACAAAAGTGGTCTACTGTTCGCATTGCATTTGTATCCTCTTTCACTAGCGCTGTAGCTGCAACTTTGCTGTTCGGTGTGTTTTTTGGTGGTGGAAATGGTATCGGCAGTGGAGGGGCATCCGTTCCAGCGTCGGGTGTCATTCAAACGGTTGATCCGCTTGAACGTCCTATTCAGGCCTCGGCAAAGGTGAGGCCGGCCGTCGTAAGCGTCATTAACGAGCAAATGTATAAGCTAGGCCTGGGCAACGACAAATCGTCGAAGGAATCTGATGAGGATAGCGGCGTACTTCGTGAGGCCGGCGTTGGTTCAGGTGTTATTATTAGTAAAAGCAATGGAAAAGCAATCATCGTAACCAATTATCATGTTATAGATGGATCACAATCCGTGAAGGTCGTACTGATGAACGGCGAGAAGCGGGAAGCCCGCATTGTCGGAAAAGATCAAATTACGGATCTAGCGGTACTTGAGATTGATGCTAAAGGTATTGAGGTGGTTGCAGAAATTGGAGATTCTTCTGCGCTCCGTGCTGCTGAATATATTATTGCAATCGGAAATCCGCTTGGTCTCGGCGAGTCGGTAACGACAGGCAGCGTAAGCAAAACAAAGCAAATTGTGCCTGTATCGCTCAACCAGGATGGCGTATACGACTGGGAGCAAGAGGTTATTCAAATTGATGCTTCCATTAACCAAGGAAACAGCGGCGGACCCTTGATCGATTTGAATGGTCGTGTCGTTGGCATTAACAGCATGAAGATCGCTGATTTTGGCGTTGAGGGAATCGGATTTGCCATTCCCATTAATCTGGCGATGCCAATTGTAGAGAGCCTCATTAAAAACGGCTATGTGCCTCGCCCTTATCTTGGTGTGTACTCGATGGATCTAGAGCAATACTGGCAGCAGCTGACGATGGAGGATACTTATGGTGATGGCGTGCTGCCTGAATCGGAGGACGACACATCTGCCCAGGATAGTAAAGAGGGCAATCTAGAAGATGGCATTGGCGAGTCGAAGCTTAAGCTGCCTGACGAGGTCTATGCAGGTGTAATCGTGCTTGAGGCAGTCGGACCAGCTAAGGAAGCCGGACTATTGTTCAATGACGTGATCGTGAAGCTGGATAAACAGCCAATAGGCAGTACGATTGAGCTTCGCAAATATTTATACAGTAAGAAGAAAATTGGCGACGAGATTGAAATTTCTTATTACCGCGATGGTGCTTTGAAGGTAACGAAATTCAAGCTTGCTGAGAATGTGCCAGAAGAATAAAGGGATTATACGCGCCGCAGTATGCAGATGGGCAACCATTTGTGTGCTGCGGTTTTTTATTTGGTTATGTAGAGGGAAAAGCTATTTAGAGATGAAAATAAAGACTGATGAGAGCGATAAATGAGGGTAAGAATGGACTAGCTTGGAGGGGAGTCTAATTGCTGTCTTCACATGGCAAGGCATTTTCTGATATGCTGTGTGTAGATAATTAGGACGACCATCAACTAGGGATAGGAAGCGTGTAAATATGTATTGTGTATGTAAAGAGCATATCGAGAAAGCATTAGACCGTTTTGTAGATGAATATGAGGATGCACCGGATGTTGTCGATTTGAAGGAAACACAATTTGCGGACTGGGATCCACCGCGTAAATGCGATTTTTGTGAAGAACCAGCTACTTTTTTGGTGGTTTAGGGGAAATTAAGGGTAGGTTTTTGTAGAGTAAGAAAATCCGAGAAATATAGCAGATTGTTAGCAAAATTCGAGCATGTAGAAGGATGTCGAGTAGCGCATCCGAGAGATATAACGGATTATGAATATAATCCGAGCATATAGAAGGATGTGTCGTGCATCATGCATATACAGATAGCTGCCGTAGGCAAGCTGAAGGAAAAGTACTTGGTGCTTGGCATAGCGGAATATGCCAAGCGGTTAGGGCCTTACGTGAAGCTTACGCTCACGGAAGTGCCCGATGAGAAAGCGCCGGAGACGATGAGTGCGGCGGAGGAAGCGATTGTGCGTGAGCGAGAGGGCGAGCGGCTTCTAGCGCAGCTGAAGCCGGATGCGCATGTTGTCGCGCTCGCGCTGGAGGGCGAGCTCTGGTCAAGCGAGGATCTCGCTGGCCAGCTCGATAAATTAGCCACGTATGGGCGCAGCCACGTGGCTTTTGTTATAGGCGGGAGTACGGGATTGTCTCCCGCTGTATTGAAGCGCGCCCAGCAGAAGCTGAGCTTTGGGCGCATGACCTTGCCGCACCAGCTTATGCGTCTGGTGATGGTTGAGCAGATTTATCGGGCTGTGAAGATAAACCGGGGGGAACCGTATCATAAATAGGGCGAAATCTGTGGCAGGCGCAGTCCCAGGCACTATCATCCCAATCAAACCTAAGGATTAAATTCATTAATAATGGAATTATTAAACCTGTTCCCATCGCTTGAATAATACGACCTGCTATCATGCTGACCAGCCTTGGTAACAATTCGTTTACCAAAGAGCAGTAAAGAGCTTGGCCAAGGAGATCATGATCTATAAATGCACGTTCGTTTGGGGCGGTGCTAGAAATTGAATCAAAAAAATAGCGGCGAAGGGAAAACCTCCCTTACGCCGCTATTTTTTAGGTTAAAACATTTTCTCGCTGTGGAGCTGTTTTCAAAGCAAACTAAAACTTGCTTTCATTAACGGCTCCTTTGTATGGTTACTAGTATAATTATTCCCTGCAATTATTCTGGGTTAATCACAGAGTCAACGACGTCTTGGATATCTTCTTTGCTAGTTAAAGAAAAAGGTGTTTCAAATGGGCTTCTGAGTTCATTATAGGCCGATTCAATGGCGTCCAAGACTAGGTCCAAGTTCTCAGCAGTTACTCCGGTTATTCCTGCAACGGCAAATGTTGTTTTGTCAGGCTTAGGCGTTTCGCTAGTCTGCAAAATGTATTCACTGATCGCGGTCAGCGCGAGTCCTGCATGGACTTCATTAACGATCGCTTGTATTTCAGTTACGTTCCATGGAGATGTCCCGTCCATGCTCAATGCATAATCAATATAGATTAAGTTCGACTGAGTGACACCTGTTACTCCAGCAATGTCAAATATTGATTCGTCAGGCGCAACGACATTTGGCTCTGGCTGGCCATAGTAAGCATTAATCGCATCCAACGCGGCTTGTGGAGACATAGGTGTTTGCGTTGGTGTAGGCGTCGGTGTAGGCGTCGGTGTCGGTGTCGGTGTCGGTGTAGGCGTAGGTGTCGGTGTAGGCGTAGGTGTCGGTGTAGGCGTCGGTGTAGGCGTTGGTGTAGGCGTTGGTGTAGGCGTCGGTGTAGGCGTCGGTGTAGGCGTCGGTGTAGGTGTTGGTGTAGGCGTCGGTGTAGGCGTCGGTGTAGGTGTAGGCGTCGGTGTAGGTGTCGGTTTCGGTGCCACATATTGCTGTTTCGCTTCGTATGCACTAGTAACAAGTAAATCACGTGTTGCATTTGCTTGACCACCAAACTTACCATCTGTTCCGTTAGACAAAAGCTTCAATTCTAGAGCCGTTGCAACATATCCTTGTGCCCAACCACTCACTGTTGTATCTGTACCAGTATTGGCTTTAGCGTCTGCATCCTTACCCAATGTTCTGACTAGAAATGTTGCTAATTGCTCTTTTGTAACCTTTCCTGCAGGGTTATATGTTCCCTCACCGTAGCCATCTGTTATTCCTGCTGTTTTTAATGCTTCTATATAAGGTAATGCATAACCATTTGCTGCGTCGTCAGCTTTTACATCAGAAAATGTAGACGTTTTTAAGGAACTATCAACTTTAAGACCGGTAAGCAAAGCAGCAACTTTGGCGAATTGTGCTCTATTCATCTCATCTTTCAATCCAAATGTGGTGTCACTTACACCATCAAATATTCCTGCTGAAATCATGGCATCAAACTTGGCTTTCGTTGCCGCATCCAAATCCTTTAGATCAGTGAAGTCTGCTGAAGTCTTCGCCTCTGCATAAACCGCAATGCCAGAGGTGCACATTAATAAAACCAAAAATAAAACAAACAATTTCTTTCTCACAGAGCTTCCTCCTTAATAAATTTAGACTCTACCGTCTGGGTTAATCGTCAATGTCCCTTCAAACCCATACTAAGATAATTATCGACAGAATGTCTATCTTTTTGTACAAAATTGTGTAAAGTAAAATGAATTTCCTGAAATTTGTATGTTTACGCACCCTGCATCCGCAATGCTACAGAAATATTTTCTCATATATGCGCCGTTCACCACATTTCCAACGTTGTACCATATAGAAAATTGACAAGCAACTCTTCCACAAGCAGTTTTCCGTAAACAAACAACTGCTTGTATTATTGCATCATTATGCTGTCGTCGAATGTCGCTGTGAATTTCGCTTTACAGTTGTTAAGGTGAACCGTATCATAAGTAACGGCAAGTTTTTATTGTACAACTCGAATCGGAGCGAGATAAGATGAATAAGGTACATTTACAACCGGCAGAGATCAAAGTCGAGTTCATTCCGGCGCTTTTATGAAGACGGTTAAGGAGATAGCAAGGAACTTTGAACCTCAAGGGATGGGATATAAATGGATTGAGATTGCTTGTAAACAGTGTTACTCTCACAACGTTAAACTCTGAACCTATGCTCTATAATACTTTCAATAATAGTCGCAAATTTAGTTATTCAGAAAGGTAATACGATGATAAAAGTTGAAAACTTATCCTTTTCATTTCCACAAAAAGAACTATATTCAAAGATTTCATTTACGTTAGAAGAGGCACAGCATTGCGCTTTTATTGGAACAAGTGGCAGTGGGAAAAGTACACTGATCGATATACTGATGGATCCAGAAAGATATTTGTTCGAAGGCAAGTTAGAAATAGATCCAACCTGCACAATTGGGTATGTAAGTCAGTTCTCCCAACTAGACAGAACGGAAGAAACAACCGTTTTTGAATACATCGGAGAAAAATTTATTAAGCTACAACATGAAATACAATCGATTTGTACGGAAATGGAAACATCATCAGATATTGAACCGTTACTCGAAAAGTATCAATTTGCTTTAGACGCATTGGATGCAATGGGTGGGGATGATTTTGAAAGTACCATTCATAAGCAACTTAATTTAGCAAACCTTATGAAGCGTAGAGATCTTAGGGTATCCGACCTGAGCGGTGGAGAATTCAAGCTTATTCAAGTCATGAAGGAAATGCTTAATCGTCCCGACCTCATGATTATGGACGAGCCGGATGTATTTTTAGATTTCGAAAACTTAAATGCGCTTAAAAAACTTATTAATTCCCACAAAGGAATGCTGCTAGTTGTTACGCACAACCGATATCTATTGAATCATTGTTTCAACAAAATTATTCACCTTGAAAACACTGAGATCCAAGAGTTTGATGGGCGATATATTGAGTATAACTTCTCATTACTTCAGACAAAAATTGAGTTGCAAGAAATCGCAGTCGCTGAACAAGAAGAAATTGAGAGATACGATAACATCATCGATAATCTTAGAGCGATCGCAACTATTAATTCAGAAGCATCTAGAGGTAGGGCTTTAAAAGCTAGAGTAAGGGTTCAAGAGAGATTGGAAGCGCGTAGAATTAAAGCGCCATTTGTTGATATTAAGCAACCGGATATCAGTTTTGATATTGATCATGAGATTGAAGACACCATTGTTATAAATGTCAATAATTATAGTGTTTCCTTTGATGAGCTGCTGTTAGACAATGTTAGCTTTGAGATAAAATCTACAGATAAAGTAGCCATTATCGGTCCAAACGGTACCGGGAAAACGACTTTACTCCGAGATATCTTTAACAATAATCATGATTCCATTGAAATTCATGCGGATGTTAAAGTGGCCTATTTATCACAGCTTCAAGGCGAAGTGCTAAAGGATTCTAATACAATATTAGAAGAATTCATCGATGCTGGGTTTAGCACGTATGATGAGGTTAGATCATATCTTTCACACTATGGCTTTGAAGGCGAAATCGTTGATCAGAAGATAGCATCTTTATCGGGTGGAGAAAAAAATATTCTTCAATTGGCTAAAGTTTCTGCTAGTAAAGCAAACGTATTGCTTCTTGATGAACCGATAAGCCATTTAGACACCTATACACAAATCGCATTGGAGAATGCCATTGCTGATTATAAAGGTGCGATTCTCATGATATCTCATGATTTCTATTCTGTTGTAAATGGTATGGATTATGTATTAATCATTGACAATAAGACGATTAGAAAATTGACTATGAAAAAATTTAAACAGATGATTTATGCGAGTCATTTTGATAAAAACTATTTAGAAGCGGAACAAAATAAAAAAGCAGTTGAAATGAAAATAGAATTGGCTTTAAAAGATACTAATTTTGAACTCGCAAAAGTATTAGTTGATGAGCTAGAAGAGCTGATTAAGTTGCTATAAATTAGAACCCTCTCATGATGATGGTCGAAAAGTATCCATGCAAAAGACACTGATGAATAGAAATCTCAGTGTCTTTTTGCTGCATTAATTTTTTAACAGCTCAGCATTTTATTTACAGATATTTCCAGTATAAATATCGAAATCTTAATCTACAGCATTCAAATTGCGTCGAATAGCAATGAAAATTAGGAAGGAGCGTAATTTCTACCTTATTCAAGCAGTAGCAACGATAAACAAACATTCTTTTGCGTATTGTGAATAACATAATGAATGATGCAACAGTCGTATGCTTTAAATACGCTCCAGCCTCCTCATGACATGTCATTTAAAGGTGCTGTACGAACGAAACGCTAAGGGCTGCTAGTGCGGGAGAGCTCGCAGTATCCAAAGCGATAATTATTAGGGTAGGAGAAAGGGGCACGATGATGGAAAGGTCAGGTCTTAGTCGAGGAAAGAAAAGGAATATAGCGAGGATAAGGGGTTACTTGATGGTGGTGACTATCATCGTTTCGTTACTGACATTCGGATCTTCGTCATTTGCCGGAGGAGATACAGGAGTAATTCGCCCACTAGTCGTGACTTATAATACGAACGGCGGCTCAACGATTGACTCTCAAAGTGTGTCGCCCGGAGGCACGGTGATTTTTCAAAATACTCCAGTGAAGGAGTGCTACAGCTTCGCGGGTTGGTTCTACGACAGTGCGCTAACGCAAGCCTACAATAAGTCAGATTCAATCAATGATAACCTAACACTGTATGCAAAATGGGTGGCCTCAAGCGCAGATGCGAAGTGTGGAGTAGCTGCATTGACATCGACGATCGGTACGGTAAGCGTCGGCGGGACGGTGAATGAGACGATTATTATCGGGAGTGACGTCAAGCTAGCCGCGTTGAAGGCCGCAATCACGCCGTCTGCGAATGCGACGTTTGAGATTTACAATGCAGACGGAATAACGAAGGCGACGACGCTAGCGACGGGCATGAAGATCATCGTAACTCCGCTAACCGGTACGAATAAGGTTACGTATACGATCATGGTGAGAACTCCGAACTTAGCGTTAAATAGCCTGGTAACGGTCGACAGCTCGTGCAACACCTCGGAAAATGCGGTCAAAGCCGTGGACGGCAGCATAACCAATAACAGCAAATGGTGCTCCTTGTCTAGCAACCGTTGGCTGCAGATCGATTTTGGTTCCGTGAAGCAAGTGAGCCAATTTGTCATCAAACACGCATCGGAAGGAGGAGAGCCAACCTCCCTTAACACGAAGGCGTTTAATATCCAGGTCAGTATCGATGGTGAGAACTGGAAAACTGCAGTCAACGTAACCGATAATAAGAATAGTGAAACGGTAGACAATATCACTGCATTATCAGCGAGGTATATCAAGTTAAACGTTACAACGCCTACGCAAACCACAGATACTATAGCAAGAATCTACGAGTTTCAGGTATATGGCCCCTTCAATTTGGCATTAAATAAACCCGCAACGGTTGATAGCACATGTAATACTTTGCAAACCGCGGCCAAAGCCGTGGACGGCAATATCGTCAATGACAGCAAATGGTGCTCCAAATCCAGTAACCGTTGGTTGCAGATTGATCTCGGCTCTGTGAAGCAAGTTAACCAATTTGTCACCAAGCACGCATCGGAAGGAGGAGAGTCGCCCTCCTACAACACGAAGGCTTATAATATCCAGGTTAGCACGGATGGTCTGAAGTGGAATAAGGTCGTAAACGTAATCAATAACTTAAGTGGCATTACGTTTGACAAAATAACTACTGTACCAGCCCGATATATCAAGTTGAATGTAACGACGCCTACGCAGACCACGAACGCTGCAGCAAGAATCTATGATTTTGAGGTATACGAACCCTCGAATTTGGCATTAAATAAATCCGCGACGGTTGACAGTACGTGCAACGCCTCGCAAATTGCTGATAAAGCTGTGGACGGCAATATCGTCAATGATAGCAAATGGTGCTCCAAATCCAGTAACCGTTGGCTGCAGATCGATCTCGGCTCCGTGAAGCAAGTGAGCCAATTTGTCATCAAGCACGCATCGGAAGGAGGAGAGAGCGCCTCCTACAACACAAAAGCTTACAATATCCAGGTCAGCGCCGATGGTGCGAACTGGAATACGGTAGTCAACATAACTAACAATACGAGCGGTATTACGGTAGACAAGATAACGGAAGTATCGGCTCGCTATATTAAGCTGAACGTAACGACACCTACGCAGACAACAAACGCCGCAGCAAGGATTTATGATTTTGAGGTATACGGATCTAGTTACACGACATAGCCTTTGCTACTTAAGTAATAGTAAAGATGTATGGCCTCTGAGACTTTACGTTTCAGGGGCTTTTTGATTAAAGACACGGCGCCCTACCGGGATAGCAATTTTTAGTTGTAGAAAAATTAGAAGGGGTGGTACCCCTCAACTTCACCATATAGATGATACGGCGAACCGTATCACAAATGATGCGAAAAAAATCATCTTGCACACTTATGTGGCAAAGAAAATTGCCCCTGCTTGGCGGGGGCAATTTTCTTTGTAGGGAAGCTCGTTCGAAATATAGCTCCACTATGATCTCTGTTATGAACGGGTATCGATCCAATGCGCCCCACACAATTGGGGGGGCTGTCCCTCTCATACATATATGGATACATGGAATGTTACGTTTTAGCTATATCTAAGTGGGACGCTTTATTTACTCGTTAATGTAGGTATTAACTCGGTTTTGAATCAGCTTGCTGACATCTTCAACTGATTTCTGGCCGCTCATATAGGAATCAAATTCTTCAACCGCAATGGAAACGACCTTGAAATCACTAGATAAATTGGTACTTGCTCCCTCTATGAGCTTATGCAATTCTTGAATCTTGCTTTCTACTGTATTAGCATCAACCTTCTGTCCAAGAAGTGTACCCGCTACTGCCTGCTGCTTGGCATCCTTGAGCTGCTTCTCCACAACTCCCTTATGCAATGGAAAGCCTCCTACCATTGGTGAAGATTGCATTTCTTCGGAAAGCATGAACTTAATAAAATTCCAAGCTTCATCTTGAACCTTAGATTTGCTGTTCATGCCTAAAGTGAAATATGACTTAAATGGCGTTCCGTTATTTTGTCCATTTACGGTTGGCTTTTGATAGATATTAAACTTTGGATCAAGCACTTGAGCTAGGCCTGTTGTTGGATCGAGAAGGTTAGCATTGCCGAACAAGGATTCGAAATATTCGTAATTAGGTTCGGCACTAAGCACACCTTCATCATACATCGATTTGATCTGCTTCATCATATTTCGAAACAGATCGGAATCGAAATTTGCTTGACCTTGATTAATCAGCTTATCATAATTAGCCTCTATATACTCCGATAACAGTTGAACTGGGAATAGATTAAGAAATCCCACATAATCTTCACCAGCTTGTTCCTTAAGCTGCTTTAAGGCCTCTTTTAAATCATCCCATGTCCAAGTTTGATCATTAATTTCAATATTAGCTCGCTCTAACAAGTCTTTATTTCCCGTAAACGCTTCAAGGACAAATGAGAATGGCATTGCATACAAACCATCTCCATTCTGGGAGTTTTTAAAGATATTCTGATAGTACTGATTTCGATCAAAGTCAGAATCTTTGTCCATCAGATCATTGAAATTAACCAGCATGTTCTTGGCGACATATTTGTCCTTGGGCAGTTCATTCATTACGATGATGTCTGCTCCTTTGCCTGACATCAGTTGCGTGCTGATCGTTTGTACATATTTCTCGATATCGCCCTTTGTTAATGGTGCACTCGATGTGTTTTCCTCGATTTGAGGTGTAGCTTTATACTCTTTGATTTCAATGTGGACATCTGGACGCTTTTTTTTATATTGTTTAATTGCTTCATCCAAATAAGGAGTTGCTGACATCATTGCAATTTCAATCGTTTTATCATTTCCCCCTGAATTTTTGTCAGGTGTTTCACCTCCTCCTGATCCCACGTTACTGCTAGAGCATCCCGATAACACGACTATCATTGCTAATAAGGCCAATACCATTCTTCTCTTCAAATTCATTCATTCCCTTCAATAAATTCGGATTCGATTACCTTCCTGCAGTGGTTCACTAGATTCAATAATGATCTCATCAAGTGGACTTAGCCCGCTCACTACTACGATTTCATCCTCGGTTGAATCACCCGTATAAATATAAGCCTTGCGAGCATTGAACGTATTGCCGAGTGAGCCTTTCTTCTCCTCAATTACATAGACATAGCTTCCTGTCGCATCTTTATGAACCCATTTCTTTGGCAACACATACCCTTTTTCATTTGATTCCTTCTTTATATCTAGACTTACTTGTTCGCCGCCTTGAAGACCATCATCAGTGATGGAAACGACAACTTGATAACTGAGTTCATTGGGTGAATCTTCGCTGGAATCTTCACCGTTTTCTTTAGGGGCATTTTTTATTTCTTGAATTGTACCGTTAACCAATTTATTATCTTTTACCAATCGAACAGAAACCTGAGACCCAATCTCGAATAATGCCGTATTCCCCGAATCGACAGCAAATAAAAATTCGAAGCCCTTGCCACTATCCATAAGTGTCAATATTGCCCCGCCTTGTGTAGCATTCATGCTGTCCTCTTCTATAAGCTTTGAAATTTTGCCATCAAAGGGGGCAGTCAGCGTTTGTTTTTCTGCCTTTTCTTTACGCAACTTATTCAATTTTCTTTTTGCCAGTTCAAGATCCATATTATCCAGTTCAAGATCTCGCTTAGCTTTGACAATGACTTGCTCATCACCGTCTCGCATCGCATTCACGAAGTTCTCCTTCAACACCTCCCGATTCATCTCTTGCTTTTTAAGTGCCATTTCCTCTTGGTATAGCTGCTCATCCAGATCAGAGCTGTCGAATGTCACGAGTTTTTGACCCTTCTTAACCTTTTCATTCTTTTTTACATGAAGCTTCAAAATTTTAGAGCCACTCTCATTCACCAAATCCACCTGTTTTTGAGGCGTTAAGACTCCACTCCCGTTAACATCATGAACTAATGATTTAGGAACAAGCTTCTCCGTAATCACTTTGGGCAGCATCATCGTTTCGAGTGTGCTGCTAAAGAAAGTCAAGCCAGCCAATATCGCAAAGAACAATATAAACAAAGCAGCCGTTATACGCTGTCGCTTAGGTATACTTGTCATCTCATTCCACCTATCCTTTAATTCCAGAAAGCTCTATGCCCTCAATAAAATACCGTTCTGCAAAAAGAAACAAGAGAATCATAGGCATCATATACAAGACCGAAGCAGCAAAGGATACCCCAAACGCATCTTCCTGCAAGCGAGATAGAAAAATGGACAATGGCTGCAAAGCAGCATCCTGCAGAAAGATCAGTGGCTGCTCCACCATATTCCAGTAATCTGCAAAAAGTAGAACAACAAGCGCTGCCATACCGGGTTTCACCATAGGCAGAACCATCGTAACAAAGGAACGAAAATATCCTGCCCCGTCCATTTTGGCAGCCTCCATATATGCAGTTGGAATCTGGAGCATAAATTGTCTGAGCAGGAATACGCCAAATGCTGCAAATACTCCTGGTAAAATAATAGAGCTCGGACTATTAATAAGCCCCAATCGATCAGACATGATGTAATTCGGTACAAGTGTCACCTGGAACGGCATGAGCATGGTTATCAGATACACAATAAATAGTGGCTCTCTGCCAGGAAATCGCAGCTTCGCAAATGCAAATGCCGCTAATGTTGCCACCACAACCTGCCCTATAATGATTGGAAATACCATAAATACAGAATTCCAAAACATACGAAGAAATTGCGAGGTTGAAATAAGCACTTTAAAAAATTGCTCGAACGAAACCCAATCTGGAATCAGCTTCAAATTCGCAAAATCATTGATCTGCGTACTACCTAACATGCCGTAATTCAGCATAATTTCCTTCTCCGTCATCAAGGAGCTTACTATTGTCAGTACAACAGGAAACAACATGACAAGTGCTATTCCGGTTAAGAAGATAGTGAGTAGCAGTGTTCTTATCTGTTTCTGTTTCATCTACACACCTTCCCTTACTCCATAAACGAACGGAACTTTTGTTCGACTCGGAATAGTATTAGCACAATGACTAGAATGCAGAGCACCATCAAGCATGCTGCAGCCGACAGCTTCTGAATATCGAGCGATAGGAACATATTGTTCATATAGTGCTGAAGCATATAGATGCTGTCATGTGGATAGTCACCTGCAACTAAATAGATTTCCCGAAATACCTTAAATGAGTTCAGAATCGACATCAATATAACTAAAAATCCTGTCGGTATTAAATAAATCAAGGTGATCTGGAGCTTGCGAGCCCAGCTTGCTCCTTCTAGGTTTGCTATCTCATAATATTGATCAGGAATATTTTGTAACCCGGCTAAGAAGAGGATCACGTTATAGCCAATGTTTTTCCATATATAGATAAATATAATGACTCCTGGTGCCCAATCTGATTTCATCCAATCAATCCGATCGATTCCAAGCCACTCCAATACATAATTGAAAAAACCATTCCAATCAAATAAAATCTGCCATACGAGCACAATTGAAGCTACTGGAACAACCAAAGGCAGCACATAAGAGGTGCGCAGCCAGTTTCGAAAGAAGACTCGTTTGTTAAGCAGCATGGCAAGAGAAAGTGACAATACAATCAGAATGGGAACGCCAATAATAGTAAACCAGAATGTATTCCCCATTGCCTTTTGAAAGGACGAACTGGCTAATAGGCTCTGATAATTGGCTAGCGATAAGCCTGATTCTCCGCTTGGATTCTCAAAAGAAAAAGCAATACTTTGACCAAAAGGAATTAAATAGAATAAGGCAAAACCTATTAAGCTCGGAGCAAGAAAACAGAAAGCCGCAAGAACCTCCTTACGATCCAAAATTGATATTCTCACAGCATCCCCATCCATTTTCTGTTTTTAAAATATACATTTTTGTTCCTCCTAAACTTGATGCAACCATCGTATAACAAACGATGTTAAATCCCTGTTAAGTGATTTTTTTATTTAAAATCAAATGCTTAACATAGATTTAACCTATTCTTAGGTACAATAGTAAAAGAGGTGATTTACATATGAGGATACTTATTGTAGAGGACGAGCTTGATTTGCAAGAAGCGATTGCAGAGGGGCTTAGAATAGATGGTTATGCCGTTGATACCTGTGACAACGGTGAAGCAGCTTACGAGCTTTTATATGCAATAAATTATGATTTGGTTGTTCTAGACTTAAACCTCCCGAAATGGGATGGGCTTGAGGTTTTAGCTAAGATACGAGATGAAAGGCCGGAATTAAAGGTACTGATTCTCAGTGCAAGAGGTAGTGTTAATGACAAAGTAAAAGGCTTAGACTTAGGTGCAAATGATTACTTAGCGAAGCCATTTGATTTTGCTGAGCTGGAAGCAAGAATACGAAATTTGTTAAGGCGAAAATTTGTGCAAGAAAGTAGTATGCTTTCCTGTGGAGCATTGAAGGTGGATTTATCAAAACGTATTGCGGTTGTTAATGAAAATGTACTATCACTTACAAAAAAAGAATTTGCATTGCTTGAATATTTCTTGCTTAACAAGGGTAGAGTGGTTAGCCAAGAAGAATTGATTGAGCACATATGGGATCAGAATGCGGATAGCTTCAGTGGCGCCATAAGGGTCCATATTGCAACTCTCCGAAAGAAGCTGAAAGTTGTGTTAAACTATGACCCCATTGGAACGAAAATTGGCGAGGGATATTTGTTATCAGATAAGGAAGATGATGCTAATGCTTAAAAAAATGCCAATTCGATTGCGACTTACTGTTATGACCGTTGCACTTTTGATTATTTGTTGTGTAGGTCTTACCCTAATACTTAATTTATCTGCGGATACAATGGCTGCAAGGATTGATGCAGTTACGGTAATACCGGCAAAAGAAATCGGCGATAATGGACAGGTTAATGAAAGCCCGCAATCACCGGCAAGTAGTATAATCACTCCCGTTCCATCTGAAGATTCCCGACAAGCAAGAATGGATTTTAGAATTCAGAGCATTATTTATATGATTTTTGTTATTGTTGGCGGTGGATTTTTAACCTACTATATTTCGGGCAAGGCATTAAAACCTCTTAATACACTTAATGGTCAAGTGAAGAACATAAATGTGCATAATTTATCTGAAACATTATCTGTGCCGTCTACAAAGGATGAAATTGCAGAGCTTACTGTAACATTTAATGAAATGGCGGATAAGCTAAATAATGCTTTTATGATGCAAGGAAGATTTTCAGCAAATGCTGCACACGAGCTTAGGACACCTCTTGCTATTTTACAAACAAAGGTTGATGTATTTAAGAAGAAAAGGGATCATACTAACGAGGAATATGATGCTCTTATTTCCGTTATTGAAAAGCAAACCTATCGCTTAAGAGGCCTCGTCGGCAACCTGTTAGAAATGACAAATATGAACGATAATGGAGAGCAAAGCAGCATTTACGTAAAGGATATTTTTGAGGATATTATTTCCGAGCTTTTTCACATAGCTAAAGATAAAAATGTTGCGCTGATCTTAGATTGTGATAACAGCATTGTTACTGGAAACACCGACTTATTGTATCGTGCGTTTTATAACCTTGTGGAAAACGGAATTAAGTACAATATTAACGGCGGCACGGTTGAGGTTATTGTAAACAGATTAAGTAAAGAACAGGTTTCGATCAAAATTAAAGATACAGGTATCGGTATTACCGATAATAATAAAAAGCATATATTTGAGCCTTTTTATCGTGTTGAAAAATCACGCTCTCGCCAAGTTGCTGGTGCGGGCTTAGGTCTTTCGATTGTTTACAGTATTATCAAAAAACATAATGGTTTGCTTACCGTTACTGATAATGAAGATGGCGGAACTTGCTTTAATGTAATCCTAACTATATAGCTGCTCGGTCCAAAACTCGCACCGAAGCGGAATCGGGATGAAATTTTGTGCTTCCGGGCATGTTAGGGAAACACATCGAGGGGAGTGCTGAAGATGGCAAGAAGAAGGAGAAAATATGCGGTGCCAGGGGTCGAACAGGGAATGCAAGCTTTCAAAGCTGATGTAATGAAACGCGAAGGATATGCTGTGAATCCGAATCAACCGGACGATGTAAAATACGAAGTGGCGAAGGAGCTTGGCGTACCTCTGCAGCCAGGAAACAATGGTCAATTGACTACGGAATCAGCAGGTCAAGTCGGCGGCAAAATTGGCGGTTCCATGGTTAGGGAATTGATCCGTCTCGCCCAGGAGCAAATAGCGAACAGGGAGTAATCCTGAATTGTTCTGAGATTGTGGGTGAAAATTGCTGAGCACTGACTTGAAATGACATTCTGTGGTTTTAATAACGATAACTTACCCCTTTTCACGAGAAGGGGTTTTTGTCATTTCCAAGTATTTTCTTGAATGAAATCTTCATTTAATGAAAAAAATTACGAGTTTTTTATTGAAGAAGGTGACCGATAGCCATTGAACTAAGCCTTTCATATGACACTGTCATGCCAAGTTGCTGACTGCTGTGAATATCGCCTGTTTCTGTTCAGCGCTAAGATAAAGATACGAACGGGACAGAAGGGATGATGAACGTTATGAAAGAGAATGGCAGCAGATTACGTTTGTTGGATATTTTAAGAGGCTTTGCTATTTTGGGAACACTGGGAACGAATATTTGGATCTTTGCTCATATGGGAGACTTGAATTATGTATTCACCTTTAACAAAATCGAATGGTGGGCATCCTTCCAAGAGTTTATAAGAGTTTTTGTCCTGTTCTTGGTCAATGGAAAACTGCTTGGTTTGCTGACGATTATGTTCGGGATCGGACTTGAGATGAAGTACCGGCAGGCATTAAGAAGAGGGAACGCTTGGCCCGGGGTTTATATATGGACATCTATTATTCTTATAGCAGAGGGACTTGTCCATTTCACCCTAGTGATGGAATATGATATTCTGATGAGCTATGGCATCACGGCAATCATTACTGCTTTTATTATAAAAGGTGGAGACCGCGCCATTCGCAGAGCGATGATGATCATTGGAGGAGTACACGGGGCTATTATGCTGCTTATTTTGTGTTTAGGAATCTATCTTGGCGTAATAGGCGCTCATATGTCCTTGGGCGATATGAAAGGAACAGTGTTATTATATAAGGACGGCAGTTGGCTTCAGCAGGTAGGTTTCCGGCTTACTTATTTTTTCATGCTGCGATCAGAGGCATTTTTTGTAATCCCAATGAACATTTTTCTGTTCCTGTTAGGCATACGTATGATGAGGTCTGGTTTTTTTGCTCCTGATGAGAATGGCAAGAAGAAGCGGAAGAAGCTTCTTCGCATCGGATTATGCTTGGGCATTCCGCTTAATTTATTTATTTTTGTGCCCGGAGGCTCCTTTGATTTTCCAGTACGCTATTTATTTGCGCCGATCCTATCTCTCGGATATATAGGGTTAATCGCTATATTGGTAGAAGCAAATGAGAAGCTATGGCTGTGGAAAAAGCTTGAACAGGTAGGCAAGATGTCACTCAGCTGCTATGTGATGCAAAATGTCATTTCTGCAGTAATTTTTTATGGATGGGGATTCGGTTTAGGCGGCAAGGTGAATTCGGTAACTATCGTATTGATATGGGTTTCGATTTGTTATTTCCAAATCATTTTTGCTTCTATATGGTTGAAGCGTTTCAAGTACGGCCCTATGGAATCAGCGAGAAGATTCACTTCAAGTCTAATCGGGAAACCATAGACTGATTAATGAACGGATAAGGTGTGTTTGAACGATGCTGAAAAAAATGTATCCCGCAGATCAGATCGAAAAATATCTTATTATTGATGCTGTTTCGGTTGCTTTCTTAATTTACCAAGTCTTCTTCGAAAATGACACCTTCAATTTAGCCTTGAAGGTTATACTTTTCCTATTGTTGCTTGTCACTCATTATGCAGGATTGTGGTATCGGGACTGGCGTCTGCTCATGGCCAGTCTCGCGGGGTGCTCACTGCTTGTGGTGCTTGCTATTAACGTCGACAGTTGGATTCTAATGTACGGATTTGTGTTTGCCGATTTGCTTGGAAGAGCCAATCGGAAGGCTATTATGGTCACGGGGATGGTTGGAATTGCAGCTATGTTTATTCTAATCGGCTGGGTGGATGAGGGCAATCCATTAGCGGTTTTTTCATTGATGCATTTCCCAATTATGATAGCCCAGTTGGCAACACCGATCGTTGTTTTTTCGAGAGAAAAGTCGAATATCTTGAAAGAAAAGCTGGATATCGCCAATGCCCAGCTTGAGAGGTATATTCTAGAGGAGGAACGAAACCGGATTGCCAGGGATCTTCATGACACGCTCGGCCAGACGCTAACAATGATTAAGTTGAAAAGTGAGCTTACGATGAGATTGGTGGACAAAAACCCAGAAAAGGCGAAGCACGAGCTGGATGATATATTGAACACCTCAAGATATGCGTTAAAGCAAGTGAGGGAGCTTGTCACCGACATGAAATTTGTTTCACTTAAGAAGGAAATGGAGCTATCCAAGGATATTTTACAAAAGGCAGGCATTGAGTTAGTTATGAAGGATGATGGGCTAATGAATCCCTTATCCAACGTTGCCGAAACGATGGCGGCACTTTCCGTTAGAGAAGCCATGACCAATATTATTAAACATAGCGAAGCCAATCAGTGTACGATAACACCATACATAGAGTCTGAATACTACTGTATTCAAGTGAGCGATAACGGGAACGGAAGCTTGAGACAGGGAGAAGGGAACGGTTTGCAGTCAATGAGGGAAAGAATGGCTATGCTGCAGGGAGATTTTCATATAACGGCAAGTCCGGGCAAGGGAACGGTCATTACATTTAAGGTTCCACTGACGAGCAACGGGAGGGGACTAGCAAGGTGATACGTATTGTCATTGCTGAAGATCAAAAATTGCTTCGTGGGACGTTATCAGCTTTATTATCCATGGAGGAGGACATTGAAGTTGTAGCGGAAGCAGAGAATGGGCAGACGGCATGGGAGGCTATAGAGCAATATGAGCCGGACGTGTGCTTGCTCGATATCGAGATCCCTTTCCTTTCAGGACTTGAAATTGCTGAGAGACTCAGGCAAGAAGAACGTTCCTCGAAAATCATCATCGTAACCACATTTGCACGCCCCGGTTTTTTGCAAAAGGCAATGGATTTGAAGGTTGAGGGTTACTTATTAAAAGATGAACCGATTGAATTTTTAATCCAGTCCATACGCAAGGTAATAGCAGGTGATCGAGTGATTAGCACGGACTTGGCAGCGGTTCTTTTCTTGAAGGAAGAAAACCCGCTGACCGAAAGGGAAACGGCTGTATTGCGCTTGTCCAAGCTCGGACTATCGACCAAGGAAATGGCCAAGCAACTATTTATAACGGATGGAACAGTTCGGAACTATTTATCTATTGCCATTCAAAAGCTGGAGGTAGAGACTAGGCAGCAGGCGACTGAAAAGGCGCAAGAACGCGGTTGGATTTCATAGTAGCCATTTTTACAGAAAGGGCCGTCCCACAGAGATGGCCTTTTAATTTGCCGGTTCAGCTAGTGCGGAGAGAAATTATTTCGGAACCAACTTATACACGATACACATCACATCGTCTACTTGGCGGGACTCGCTTCATTCGAATCGAGCAAAGTAAGTGTGACAGCGATCGCCTGATCAACAAATGATGGGTCTGGTCGGGATTTCAACATGACAGTTAGTCCGATTAACGATAAGATGAGCGCCTGCGCCAAAGCCTTCGACTGTATACCGAGCGCGAGCTCGCCCGACTGTATGCCCCGTTCAATAGTTTCCTGAAATATGACCGATAGGTACATTTGATGTTCTCTGGTGAGAATCTCAAACTTCTCGTCATGAGGAGCAAGTTCAACCATGGTATTAATGCAAAAACAACCTCGACTTCGATCCCCTGGATATTCCTCAGCCACCACGTTTTTAAAAAAAGCGGAAAATGCTTCTTTTACGGAATAATGGCTTTGCAGTCTAGCTCGTACATCTGAGGCACGGGACATCGTGTACCTGCGCAGCGCAGCCTCGAACAATTCTTTTTTGTCTCCGAAGGTCGAATATATGCTGGGGCGCTGGATTCCCATCTTGGAAGTTAGATCGCTTAATGAGGTGGCCTCATATCCCTTTTCCCAGAATAACTCCATAGCTGCTTCTAATACTTTTCCTTCGTCAAATTCACGTGTTCTTGCCATAATGAATACCTCTCGTTCATCTTGAAGTATAGTTGATGATTTTGGATGTCTTGACTGCTTTATTTTACATACCGATCAATATGTTATTATTTTATGCTTAGGAAGAATACTTGTCAAATGAAGAAACTTGACTAGTGAATTTAATTATTTTTATTGACTAGAAGTGCGATTGTAGGCTATATTTACTGGGAATTAAATCATACCGATCGGTACGTTATTATTTTGATTGATGAAAGGAGGTAAGAGAAATGTACAAGAAAGAGGAGGCAATTGAAGAGAGGGTAGATTCGTCGCAGGTTCAGCAGATCGCATCTGAATCAGAGCTAAAGGCACCCATGCCTCGTTATGTAACGCTATTGTTCGCGGTTGCCTGCGGAATGTCGGTAGCCAATATCTATTTTGCGCAACCGTTACTCGATCAGCTGTCTAGCGAGTTCGGTATTGATTATTCCATCATCGGTATCGTCATTACGATCACGCAGATTTTTTATGGATTGGGATTGCTGCTGTTGGTACCGCTTGGAGATTTACTGAACCAACGACACTTGGTTATTGGTCAGATGTTTTTGTCCATAATTGCTCTTATGATCGTCGGAACTGCCGTCAACAGCATCGTACTATTTGTGGGTATGGCTATGGTGGGCCTGCTGGCTGTTGTGACACAGACACTTGTTGCGTTCGCGGCAACAATAGCGGCACCAGCTGAACGAGGTCGTGTCGTTGGGATGGTAACAAGCGGTATTGTCATCGGTATTCTTCTTGCACGGTCCATTTCAGGAATACTGACCGATCTTGCAGGCTGGCGATCCGTGTATATGGCATCCGCAGCAGTGATGCTCGTGATGGTGTGTATGTTTTACAAAGTCCTGCCTCGGGTTGAGCGCGAGGTGCAATCCTTGTCATATTCCCAATTGCTAGGATCAGTGCTTAGGTTGTTTATGCAAGAACGATTACTACGCATTCGCTCTGTTCTCGCTCTGTTGATTTTTGCTGATTTCAGTATTCTATGGACTTCACTTGTATTGCCTCTTAGCGCTGCGCCATTATCGCTCTCGCACAGTGCGATTGGAGCATTCGGTCTTGTAGGAGTAGCCGGCGCATTGGCTGCAACACGAGCGGGAAAACTTGCTGATCGAGGTTACGGTCAGAGAACGACGGGTACGGCCCTAACGTTGTTGTTCGGTTCATGGTTGTTCATCGGCTATACACAACAATCGTTGATCGCACTGGTCATTGGTATCGTACTGCTCGATTTGGCCGTTCAGGCGATACATGTCACTAATCAGACGATGATCCTTCCGCTGCGTGAGGACGCTCGTAGTCGACTTACTGCGGGGTACATGGTGTTTTATTCGATTGGAAGTGCAAGTGGTTCAATTGCTTCGACTCACTTCTACGCACATTACGGCTGGAGAGGCGTATGCGTGCTAGGGGCTTCTATCAGTGCTGTAGCGTTGTTGTTTTGGGCAATGACGCTGCACAATAGATCTGACGCAATAAAAAAGTGACAGATTATGTATCATCAATCTGATTCTACCTATCCATTCAATATGCTGAGTGAGAATTTTGGATTAAGGAGCGAGTATTCATGGAAATAGGTATAACATCGTTTGTAGAGACAAAGCCGGATGTTCACACGGGTGAAGTAATAAGTCACGCACAACGGTTGCGTGAAGTCGTCGAGGAAATTGTTCTTGCCGATCAGGTGGGGCTTGATGTGTTTGGCGTAGGCGAGCATCATCGGGCAGATTATGCGGCTTCATCGCCAGCTGTTGTACTGGCTGCGGCAGCTGCGCAGACGAAGCGGATACGGTTGACCAGTGCAGTGACGGTGCTATCTTCACTTGATCCGGTGCGTGTGTTTCAGGATTTTGCTACGCTCGACGGTATTTCAAATGGACGCGCAGAGATTATGGCTGGCCGAGGCTCTTTTATCGAGTCCTTCCCGTTGTTTGGTTATGATCTGGATGATTATTCTGAGCTGTATGAAGAGCATCTGGAATTGCTCCTTAAAATACGTAAAACCGAGAAAGTAATCTGGAAGGGCGGACATCGACCAGCGATTAATAATTTGGGCGTGTATCCGCGGCCCGTCCAGGATTCATTACCAATATGGGTTGGCAGCGGAGGCAGACAGGAGTCGGCTGTCCGTGCAGGTCTGTTGGGACTGCCGCTGATGCTGGCGATTATAGGTGGAAGACCTACGGATTTTGCACCGCTCGTAGAGTTGTACAAGAAAGCAGCAGCGCACGCCGGCCATGACGAAACGCAGCTTCGGGTGGGTGCGCACTCGATCGGATTTGTTGGAGAGGATAGGGAACGAGCTGCAGATACATTTTTCCCTTCGACTATGGCAGGCATGAATAGATTAGGCAAGGAGCGGGGATGGGCGCATTATGATCGTTCTAGTTACGACGCAGCGCGCAGCTTCGAAGGTGCGCTGTATGTCGGGGATTCAGAGACGGTTGCCCAGAAGATCATTCACCTTCACAAAGAGGTAGGTGTCACGCGCTTTATGCTGTATGTTCCGCTAAGCACGATGCCGCATGGCGAAGTCATGAGAGCCATAGAACTGCTTGGAACGGAGGTAGCACCCCGTGTCCGAAAGGCAGTGGCCGAGTGGGAAGTCGAGAAGGATAATCTGTAAGTACATAAATTATGGAGGGGAGAGCTTCCATATTATTTAGAAATTATAATCTACTTTTCTAAAAAATTAACTGTGTCCTAGTATTTCCCTAGCCAAGTTTTGAATATCAACTTATATATAATATAATTTAATGAAATTCAAGTGCTTAAAGGAGAGATGGAAATGTCCTATATCGTTGATTTTAATAATGTGTCTACGGTTGGTTTAGAGACTTCACCTGTAGTAGAAGCGCTTGCTGGTTTGCGTGCTAATGAAGCCCGTTACTTTATGAACAAATATAAGCATGAATTTACGGTTGTACAAGCTAGCGAAAGCCAGGGGACCCTTGATTATGTGAACCGAATTTTGAAAGAAGAACGTGATATTGAGTTTGCGGCGAAACCTTTAGAAACGTCACAGTTTCAAGTAGAAAATATCAAATTCTCTTATGTCTTTTATGAGGATGGTCTTGGGATCAACGTCATGTATACGGTTGATGATCCTAAGAAGCGGGCCGTTGGTTTTAAGCTTTCTGAGGGGATGGAGGTACCAAAGGAGCTAGAAGGGAAGTTTAAGTTTGCTAGGCAGAAGTCTAAACTAGCTGGAACCATTCGGGGTTCGTTTTTTGTAATTAAAAAAGAACATTAAAGTAAGCACAAGTGTAGTGTGAAATTGTTTGCACTACTCTTTGCTTACTTGTTGATTATTACAATCACAAGCGAATTAAATAAAAAGGCATGAGTCCGGTAAAATACCGTGCTCATGCCCAACAGATTACGGTGAAATGCTTATGTTCGATGCAAACCTATGGCATGGAGGCGGATTAAAGGACAAGTCTATTCTAGCCTCAATTAGACAAGCGTCCAAAAACCGGTCCGTCGTATCTTTTCATAATTCACCATTTCAAATAGTATGGAGAGACTTATTCCATAATAAGCCCGCCGGTAACGGGTGTATATGTTCCCGACAGAAATCTCGCACCATCTCCGGCGAGAAAAGAAATCACCCCTGCCACATCTTCCGGTTCGGCGATCCGGCCCAGCGGTGTGAAGCTACCTATTACGCGGCTCTCTTCCTCAGAAATCCTAAATGGCTCATCGGATTTAACGAAGCCGGGAGCGACGACATTAGCTGAGATCCCATACGGGCCGAATTCTTGCGCAATATATCGTGCAAACGTATTGAGCCCACCCTTCGCGGTACCGAATGCAATATATTGAGGGGTAGGATCTTTGCCTTCCGTGCTGGACAGATAGATAATCCGACCGAATTGCTGTGCCATCATCGCCTTAATGACGGCCTTCGTTGGCTCGAACGCCGCCTTCAATTCATCAATCAGCTGCCGTTCGAATGGTTCCCAAGAGAGCTCGGCAAAGGTCGCAGCATTAGCACCATTACTCGCATTGCAAACGAGAATATCGATACGTCCAAATACATTTTTCACGGCTTCCACGAGGTGTTCCATTTGCTCTGCACTTCGAGCATCCGCAGGAATCGACACGGCCTCGCCGCCATCCGCAACAATCTCGGCCACAACGGATTTAGCGATTAACTCATCCCCAAAGTCGTTGACGACAACTCTTGCTCCAAGTTTTGCTAACTGAATGCACGTAACTCTCCCGACACCTCGAGCACCCCCGGTAACAATCGCTACTTTTCCATATAAGGACATCATGAGCAAATCCCCCTCCCTACTTATCTAACACGTCATACTGTCCAGCAATATCTAGAGCAATCCGCCTCACATTTAAGGCAATATAAGTAGGCTCAAGCACAATAACATCGGTCATATAATGGAGTACAGTCCGGATCAACCAACGTTCACTTGAGTAGGTCGTTCGCACAATAAGCTGTCCATCTGGTAACCGTTCAATATCCTTTTGATCAAAATAGTCCATCACGGATACGGCGGCTGATGCTTTAAATTGAAGGACAACTGGAATCCCCTCATGCGCCTCATTATTCTCGGGTATCTTCCATCTGTCATTCAGCTGCGCAAGCGACTCCGCTCGACGAATGAAGGTGCCGGCTTGTATGTCCAATTCCCGAATACGCGTCAGCTTGAAGATGCGATAATCGCCGCGCAAGCGACAATAGCCGTGAAGGTACCACACGTAGTTCTTGAGCACGAGCGCCATCGGCTCTACCTCGCGCTTTTGTTCATCGCCCATTCTGCTCGTGTATTTGATTCGGATAAGCTTCCGATCATTCACGGCTTGGCGAAGCGAATCATACCGGCTTTGGTCCTCTTGGCTATTTTTCCAAGGGGTAAAATCAATATGAATGAGGACACCTTCTTCTGTCCGGCCCTGCTCGGCTTGCGCCACCATTGCGCCAACTTTGCTGAGGAGGAGATCCATATTTGAGCGATCATAGGCGTTCGTAGACTCAAGACCGCGAAGCGCAGTGGAGAGGGTGGTCAGCTCTTCGAAGGATAACAACTGCCGATCCAGACGGAAGCTATCCATAATCTCATAACCACCTTCCATCCCGGTATAGGAGACGATGGGAATGCCGGCTTGACCGAGCGAATCAAGATCGCGATAAATGGTGCGCAGAGACACTTCAAGCTGGTTCGCCAATTCCTGTGCTTGTACCCGCTTTCGATTGAGCAGCAAAATCGTAATAGTCATTAACCGTTCAAGCTTCATTGTCATCTCTCCTAAGTCGGCATGCTGGAGCTCGCCAATATATAAATTAGTGCGCGGTTGCGAATTCTTCTCCTTCGGCAACCGGATCCATTTTATCCTTCGTCATCAGGAATGCCGCAATCAGCGCCAAAGCAGCGGGAATTAGGCTCCAGGCAAAGGTTGCTCCAATGGAACTCGACAGACCGCGGGTAATGGTATCAAGAAGCTGTGGATCGATAGATTGACGAAACGCCGGATTCAGCAGCGAATGGGGATCACTTAATTTCAAGTCAGCTGGGATTGCTATGTTGCCCTTGCCAAGCGATTCAGTGAGCTTCGAAAACAGGCTATGGCTTTGTATAATCCCGAAAATAGTAATGCCAAGCGCCATGCCGAGCGAGCGATTAAAATTCAAAGTTGCACTTGCCGCTCCGCGTTGCGCCGCAGGGAATGATTGAAGCACAGAAGTGCTTAATACCGAGAAGGAAGCGCCAATCCCAAGACCAATCAGAATCATAATCCCTGTAATGGAAATTCGAGAAGATTCTACCGTAATTTGTGAGAGGAAAGCAAGGCCTGTCACTAGCATTGCCAGTGTCCCTATCATAATTGTCCGGTATTGCAGCTTCGTCATTAGAAATCCGCCAAGCGTCGCGGTGACAACTGAACCCACCATCATCGGCAATAAGGTCAATCCTGAATTTGAGGCTGAGCCACCAAGTACGCCTTGCACGTAGATTGGAATGAAAATCGCAGCTGTCATGTACGCTGCGCCGCTGAGCATGGCGACTAGATTGCTAGTCGTGTACAGTCTGCTGCGGAACAAGCCGAACGAGATGATTGGTTCTGCAGCTTTTTTCTCGACCATAACAAGCAAGAAGGCAAGAACCACAAATCCAGCGAACAACCCGATAATTTGCGGGGAATCCCAAGCATACGTTTTGCCGCCCAGCTCAAGTCCAAATATAAAGCAGACGACAGCTCCTACGAGAAGAATAGAACCCGCCCAATCGATTTTTTTCTGCGAATGCTCTGCCGATTCTTTGTAGAACAAGGCAATCATCAGCAAGGCAATGAAGCCTAGCGGCAGATTGATGTAGAAGATCCACGACCAGTTGATATGATCGGTAATATATCCGCCGAGCAACGGACCAACAACACTCGACAAACCGAATACCGCTCCGAATGCTCCCATCATCTTACCGCGATTCTTAGGTGATACGACATCGAATAAAATCGTGAACGCAATGGATACCATCGCCCCGGCTCCAACCCCTTGCACAGCCCGATAGATACTTAGTTCTACGATGGATTGCGCCATTCCACACAACGCGGAACCAATTATGAACACAATGATCCCGAAGATGAAAAAACGTTTGCGTCCATACATGTCGGACAGCTTGCCGAAGATCGGCATGCAGGCCATTTCTGCGACCATATATGCTGTAGTAACCCAAACGAACTTATCAAGTCCCCCCATCTCTCCGACGATCGTGCCGATTGCTGTTGAAACAATCGTGTTGTCCATGGACGCCATCAGAAGTGCAAGCAACAGTCCTCCAACGATGGCTGCAAGTTTGTTTTTCATATTTTACCATTCCTTTCTTTTACTTGAATTGATTGGTGAACAATCATCTGAGTCCATCATAAGCAATCATTGTTGACATCTGTATGTCAGGGAAGAAATGCTTCATTGGAATTTTTTTTAAAATGTGGGCGAGGAAGGACAGGTTGTGTTTCTGTTCAAAAATGAACAAGGCGAAGAATTAACGTGGAAAAAGAAAATTATTTTGAATGAATAGGAATTGAGTATGTTGAATTGGGAGTACAACAAAAATATGCGTTAATGAATACAAGAAGGCTTGCAGTCTATGTAACGGACTGCAAGTCTTTTTTCTGTTCGCACTAAGAAAAGTTTGTGTTCGAGCTTAATTTGGACTTCGTGTATGACACTATCGATTTCACGGACGATTTGGAGATGAAAGTGGTGTAAATATTGAGAACTCGTTTAGGACTAGTTGACACCAAGCAAATGATGCCATTAATGTGTGTTGAGTTGGTGTATCCTTCCGACGGCAGCCAGATGGAAATCGACTTTTCGTTCGAGGTTTGTTCGAATAACGGTAAGAGAACTTCAAAAAGGGTAAGAGCGATTGTCTATGTTTATACTATTAACATTCAAATAATTGAAATAGGGTGGGAAAATGGATAAGGGATTTATATTTGCCAGCCAGCTATTAACACTGCTTGATACGGAACAAAGATGGTTTACCTTAGCTGAAGTTGAAAAAAGTTTAGGTATTTCAGATAAAACAATACGTAAGATGGTTGAGGAAATCAGCAAGCAATTACCAACTGCTGTACGTATTGAAGTTTCTAGAGGAAAGGGAATATTTCTTCGACGTGATGGGCGAAGTAAGACGATTAGTGAAGTGATTTCTTCAATGTTCAGACAAACCATCTTTTATCGGCTAATGGATGTATTGTTTATGAATGTTGGTCGATTGTCCGTGGAGGAGCTTGCTGGAGCCATGTTTATGAGCACCTCGTCTTTGAAGAAACTGATTGTGCAATTAAATAATAATGATCTCAAAGCGTACAAGTTACGCATTACTTATTCTACTCCTATGATCAAAGGGAATGAAATGAATATTCGATATTTTTATTGGAAGTTATACTGTGACGCGTATGAGTTTACAGGATGGCCCTTTGTGAATGTCGATTTTGCTTATATAAATCAGTTAATTACAAATATAGAGAATGAGAAAAACATTGTTTATTTCATCAATTCCAAAAGGAGATTATCCTTTTTATTGGCAATTGTTCTAGAAAGAGTTGCTAAAGAGAAATACGTAAAAATGGACGAAAATGGATACTCTTGGGAAAGAGGGATGTTTTATTTACCAGTGATAACCCTTGCGAAGAGTCTTGAAGAAAAGCTCTCGATTGAATTTCCCAAAAGTGAAATATTTTTTATGCAATCACAGGTTAGTCTCAGCCAATATCATTATTATGAAGGATCAGAAATCACACCGATTAAAGAAGTCGAATTGCACAAAGATAAAGAAGAATATCAAATGGGCAATCTGCTTCTAACGTTATTGGCGAAGATATACCCCAACTTGGATATGGAAGAACGATTAGTATTGGAGATATACGGGTTCTTTGACAAGCTATTAATCGATAATGCAATTCCAGAATGGATGATGATTTCAAAAAGTAATTTAACGGCATATGTTCAAAAGGAGTGCCAGCAGATTTATCAAGAATTGCAAACCTGCATGCAAACGTGGAATAAAGCTTATCCTTTCGTTTTGTATAATCATTTTCATTTAACAAAGCTAACGTTAATTGTTCGTTCAAGTTTACGCTATAAAAGGAAAAGGGCCTTCTTAGTGATCGGGGAAGAATTCTCAATCCGTCATTACATAGCAGATTTGATAAAGAAGGAAATTGGGGATCAGTTAATTATTGATACTTCCATCATGAGGGGGCTAACCGACGAAATGATGCAGCAGCATAATATTGATTTTGTCATTAGTAATATCCCCGTTTCATTAAACACTGTGCCTGTTGTTATTATCTCTACGATCCCATCCAAAAGAGATCTAGACAATATTCGCAAAGAATTGCTTTTATAATTTGACCAATTATTTTCCGTTCCCTACGTAAGATTTTGGTCTAGTTTGATCGAATAAAAAACCTTATGCTCAAGGTAGTTTCGGAACTGATTTTCTTGAAGGCATGTTGGAAGCGATTTCGGTAAGCCTGAGTTTAACTTTAAAGGTTGGAGGAAGAAATATGAGTAGGCATTTAGGCGCGAAAAAAGGAGAAATAGCGGAACGCGTTTTGCTTCCAGGAGATCCTTTGCGTGCAAAATTTGTAGCAGAACACTTTCTAGATGAGGCCCATTGTTATAACGAAGTAAGAGGTATGTATGGGTACACGGGATTATACAAGGGTGTGCCAGTGTCGGTTCAGGGGTCAGGGATGGGAAATCCATCAATGAGTATCTATGCAACAGAATTGATCGTCGATTATGAAGTTAAGAAATTGATTCGCATCGGTACATGTGGCGCTATGCAGGAAGAAATTAAGATCCGTGATATTATATTAGCCCAAGCTGTATCTTCAGATAGTAATATGACCGAGAAGATCTTCCATGGCTGTAACTATGCACCTACGGCGGATTTCTCATTGTTAATGAAAGCGTATCAACAAGCACAAGGCAAAGATGTAAATGTCTTTGTCGGAAACATCTATAATTCGGATGAATTTTACCGTGAAAGCCTGGATCGACTACACAAGTTTATGGACTTTGGTGTATTAGCGGTAGAAATGGAAAGCACATCCCTATACACTTTAGCCGCTAAATATGGTGTGAAAGCACTATCGATTTTGACAGTCGGCAGTCAACTGTTAACACAGGAACACTTAACTCATAAAGAAAGTGAACAATCCTTTTATGAAATGGTCGAAATAGCTCTTAACACAGTCATTGATGGCTAATTTATTGATAAGAGGATTGGTATAAGAAAAGAGAGCGGGATGTAATGAATGTATTACTATCCGGCTCTATAGGCTATTCTGTTACATTCCCTTCATCAGACACGACCCATTTTTCTCTGATCGTAATAGCTATTTTAATTAATGGGTTAAAATTTAACCGATAATTTGGAGGGGTAAAGATGCATTATCTAATTTCTGTTGCCGGTCTGATTATTGTTCTATTGATGGCATGGATTGCGAGCAACGATAAGAAAAAGATTAAATATCGTCCGATCATTATAATGATTGCTATTCAGATTGTTCTGGGATTGCTTATACTAAAAACGAGTATAGGCGAATTCTTAATTAAAGGTTTTGCTGATGGTTTTGCGAAATTGCTTGAATATGCCAATGAAGGTACTAACTTTATTTTTGGCGGGATGGCAAATGAAGGAGCCCATACATTTTTCCTCTATGTTTTGATGCCAATTGTTTTTATGTCAGCATTAATAGGGATTTTGCAGTATTATAAAATACTGCCGTTCATTATAAAGTATATTGGTTTGGTACTAAGTAAAGTAAATGGCATGGGGAAATTGGAATCTTATAATGCGGTTGCAGCTGCAATTGTAGGACAAAATGAAGTATTTATTTCGGTGAAAAACCAACTTGGGTTTTTGCCAAAGCACCGCCTGTATACATTATGTGCGTCTGCAATGTCGACGGTATCGATGTCAATTGTTGGTTCATATATGACTATGCTAGAACCTAGGTATGTAGTGGCTGCATTAATATTAAACCTATTTGGCGGCTTTATCATTTCAACCATTATTAATCCGTATGAAGTTAAACCTGAAGAAGATATTGTTGATGTTCAGAAAGAAGAAAAACAAACGTTTTTTGAAATGCTGGGCGAATATATTATGGATGGCTTTAAAGTAGCCATAGTAGTTGGGGTAATGTTAATTGGTTTTATTGGGATCATTGCTTTAATTAACGGGGTGTTCAGTGGTATATTCGGAATCTCGTTTCAAGGAATTTTAGGGTATGTCTTTGCACCAATTGCCTTTCTTATCGGTGTGCCATGGCATGAAGCTGTTGAAGCAGGTAGTATTATGGCGACAAAGCTTGTTACGAATGAATTTGTTGCTATGCGTGACTTTGTTGAAATTAAAGAAGGTTTAAGCGGGCGTACTACAGCCATTGTCTCCGTTTTCCTAATCTCATTTGCTAACTTTGGGTCCATTGGTACAATCGTGGGTGCAGTAAAAGGCTTGAATGAAAAACAAGGGAATATTGTTGCTCGATTCGGATTAAAGATATTATATGGTGCAACGCTTGTAAGCGTTTTATCCGCCATCGTTATCGGTATCATATACTAGTTGAATCACTTCTCTTTTGAATAAAACTTAACTGGAAAAGGAGCTGTCCCAAGAGATCTAGAAGCTTGAGGGATGACTCTTTTTCTTGTTGTTCATGATTTATCCACAGAAATGTCTAACACACAAGGAGTATCAACATGAAACAACCACCTCGGTTTAAGCGGATTTTTATCATCGTTATGGATTCTGTAGGCATTGGTGAAGCTCCAGATGCGAAAAAGTTTGGTGATGTAGGATCACATACATTACGGCATATTGCGGAGAGAATGAACGGGCTGCATGTTCCTGTCTTATCTAAGCTAGGGGTAAGCCATATTGATCAAATACCCGGGGTACCCAAGGTAGAGCAGCCTTTAGCTTATTTCACCAAAATGGAAGAGGCTTCGAATGGGAAGGATACGATGACAGGACACTGGGAGATTATGGGCCTTCGAATTGATGTTCCATTCAAAGTGTTCCCCGACGGATTTCCATATGAATTAATTAGCGAATTAGAACAAAGAACGGGACGAAAGGTTATCGGGAATAGGCCAGCTAGCGGTACAGCTATTCTAGATGAGCTTGGACAAGAGCATATGAACACTGGTGCACTTATTGTCTATACTTCGGCAGATTCAGTGATTCAGATTGCGGCTCATGAAGAGGTTGTTCCTTTGGAAGAACTATATCAAATCTGTGAGATTGCAAGAGAGATTACTTTGCGTGAGGAATACATGCTGGGCAGAGTGATCGCCAGACCATTCCTCGGACAGTCTGGTAATTTCAATAGAACACCGAACCGTCACGATTATGCATTGAAGCCTTATGGAAGAACCGTTATGAATGAGCTCAAGGATGCTGGGCTTGATGTACTAGCGATTGGGAAGATCTCAGATATATATGATGGCGAAGGTGTTACCACGTCTTTGCGTACAGTGTCTAACATGGATGGCATGGATAAACTCATGGAGACCATTCATACTGATTTTACAGGGATTAGTTTCTTGAACCTTGTTGATTTTGACGCACTCTATGGACATCGGAGAGATCCGATCGGGTATGGGAAAGCGCTAGAAGAGTTTGATGATCGATTAAATGAAGTTATCGCGGAGCTGAGTGAAGATGATCTTCTCATGATTACGGCAGACCATGGCAATGATCCCATTCATCCTGGTACAGATCATACACGTGAATATGTTCCTTTGCTCATCTACAGTAAGAGTTTGACCAGGCCAAGTGAGCTGCCCGTAAGTAAGACATTTTCGGATATTGGAGCAACGGTTGCAGATAACTTTGATGTGACAATGCCACCATTTGGACAGAGTCTCCTACAGGAGCTTAAATAAACTTAATTTGAATAGAAACAGGATACCTAACTTTTATTTGGTGAAAGGGTATCCTGTTTTTCTTTGTTGCATTTCAAAATATTAAAACTTTTTCTAATTTATTTAAAATCAACTTCAATCAGTGCTATCTCACTATTCGTACCAATTCGTAATGGCGGTCCCCAAGTTCCTGCACCAGATGTAACGATGACTTGAGGGCTGTCCAAATTCTTCTGATAGTATCCATAATCTACTGTAAACATAGCGTTAGTGATTAGATTTGCAGGGAATACTTGTCCTTGATGCGTATGTCCGCTAAGTATTAAATCGACATCATTTCCATATTCAATCAGATTTGCTGGTTGATGATCCATGACGATAATAGGCATATGTGTATCTATGTTGCTCATTATTTCTGAAGTAACTGCTCTTGGATTTCCTTGATCACCAATAGGTGATGAGTCCTTCCTGCCCACTACAACGAATTGATTATCGATAACGACATGCTCATCATTCAGAAGTTTAATATTACTCTTGTCAATAAAGTTCTCAATCTCACCGAATGATCGACCTGCATCATGGTTACCTAAACAAGCATAAACACCATATGTTGTCTCAATATTACTTAATAATTTCATTCCCTTGGAAGGATTAGATAGCGCATAGTAGTTGCCATTAAATATATCTCCTGAAATCAACACAATATCCGGTTGCAAACCATTAATACGATCAACAACCTCTGCAAGAAACTTTACATCATTTACATAGCCTAAATGTAAGTCGCTGACCAGAACAATATTTAAATGATTCAATGAAGTGCTTTTGTTTATTTGGATAGGATAAGATACTTCCTTTAAATGATTCGCATTATAAATGCCATATGACACCAATCCTATTACTAGGATAAATACAACCGACCTTGTATGAAATATAACCTGTGCTGGTGCAGGAGATGGGATGATCTTGATCCATTTACTAATAAGTAAGATCACGTCTGAAAGGATCAACAGCAAGAACAAATAAAAATAGATCCCCATCCAATAGTCCCCTAATTGACCGACAAAATTAACAATAGATGAATCGTTCGTTATTGCTGATGAGGATAATAGTAAATTAATAATGGTTGTTAACGCACAGAAGCTGTAGATGGCTCCATATATGATTCCGTTTATATTTGAAAATATATGTTGTAACCATTTAAAAATCTTTTTCGCGATGTAATAGTTAGATACTCCGTACATAGCCAATATAAATAAAAATGCAAATACCATTTGGTACACCATCCTATTTCTTTAGATATCAAAAAGTATAAGTCTTATTCAAGAACCGTACCATAACGGGAGGTAGGATGCGATTAATAAAAAATGAGGGAGCTGTATGAGCATGAACGGTTCCAAAATATTTAGCCGAATGGTTCACAATATCGGGTGACGTCGAGCCAAAAATATTCATAATTAACCACCTACCCCTATACCATATATTTATTCTAACATTACGCTTCTAGCTATAATATCGAAATGCACTTCCTTAAACAGAACATTTTTTTCTTTGTGAGGGGTACTTTATCTAAAGGTGATGAAACAGTATCTGCTCAGCAATAAGACTATTGATCGCTTGCGCTATCGCTTCGGACTCATTCCAACATCATGTTATACTCTAATGATTGCAAGTCTGACAATGTAACTAATCTAAGGAACAAGGAGGAGTTTCATGGAGTACGCTTTTCTATTGCGAGTTGTCTTGGCAGGTGTTTGTGGGGCATTTATTGGATACGAGCGAAAAAGTAGAATGAAAGAAGCGGGTATTAGAACTCACTTTGTAGTTGCGGTTGGAGCGGCTCTTATGATGTTAATATCCAAATATGGTTTTGAAGACGTGACAGGTAAAAGCGGCATTGGACTTGATCCGTCACGAATTGCGGCTCAAGTGGTTAGTGGGGTCGGTTTTCTCGGGGCAGGCATGATATTCATGCAGCGGCAGACGGTGAAGGGTTTGACAACAGCTGCTGGAATATGGTCGACTGCGGGTATAGGTATGGCAATTGGTGCTGATCTTTATATAGTAGGTGTAGGTACGACTATTCTTATTTTAATCGCTCAGAAGTTATTGCATAGCAAGATAAAATGGTTTAAAACCCCAAAGACGGAACAGTTAACTATTCATTTGAATAATGAACCTGGCGCGATTGATTATATTCAGAATTTCCTTAAAGAAAGAAATGCAATGGTTTTGCATTTTCATATTGAGAAGTTAAAAGAGTCTTCTGAGCTCGTTCTGGACATTACTATTAAGCTGCCTAAGAACTACGAAGTAGAGAAAATATTACCTCTAATACAGCTATCTCCATTTGTTACTGTTATTGAGGTTCAATAGGTCATTCTGCATATCATATAAAGGGCGAAAAGGTGGATTTTTGTTATTTATTACATTTTAAGAAAACCGCTGATATAATCATTATATTGTCCATTCATTTAGAGTACCTTTTTGGATGGATTGAATGTATGTGAATGGTACGTTTATCAAATTTTCATTTTATCCCGATAAATAAGATAGTCCCAATAAATGTAGAAAAGGGCATCCAACTGGGTGCCCTTAAATTTTTCCCTTGAAAGGGCTTTAAACTGAATAAGATAATAATTTATTTTAAAGTGGTGAATTCATGAAAGAATTTTACAGTCAGGTGAATCGAAAAACATATTACATTGTCATGTTAATCATCATCATTCTTATGGTTACTGGATTAATACTATCTACAACAGAGTTGAACGGAATTCATTTTGGGTATATCATACATTTCTTATGTGTAATGATTCTAACTGTTTGTTTATGGATATATCCTAACTATGAGACACATTTTTTTAGAAGGATCATCATTCTATTAGGATTTGCTTATTTCTATACTCTTTTCTTTTTGTATCCTGAAACGTGGACTACATATATTTTCATTTGTCTTATTCCTGTTCTTTCTATTCTGTTTTTTGATTTAAAATTGTTTTATTTTTCTTATATTGTAAATGGAATACTAATAATAATTACTTTTAGCTATATCATCTTGATTGATAGAGGGGAACTATATTCATATTTACATCATGACATTCTAGGCAATCTTATTAATATAGTAGCGATTCAGGTTTTATTATTTCTTATTTTTCATTTATCATTTAGACGGGTAAAAAAACAGCAGCTTTATTATGAGCAATTACAGCAATCTGAGCGTTTAAAGATGATAGGACAATTAACAGCTGCTATCGCGCATGAAATTAGAAATCCAGTAACCGTTGTTAGAGGTTTTTTGCAATTTTTTAAAGAAGACCCTACATTTGGTGATCCTATAAAAAGCAAATTCAACTTAATGATTGATGAATTAAATACAGTAGAACAGATTATATCCCAATCTTTGACACTTTCAAAACCGAATAGAGATCAAAGACCAGAAAAAGTGAATGTGAAGGATGTTCTTCAGAGTGTTACAGGTTTGCTCAATTCCTATGCCATGCTGTCTGATAATCAAATTGACATACAAGTAGAGGAAGATTGCATGATTTCTATTAATCAAATTGAGTTCAAACAGTTACTCATTAATATAATAAAAAATGCTTTAGAAGCTTCCGGAAATGGTAAATCAGTCTCCGTCATAGCCAATAGAAATAATAATTTTATCGAGATAAAAATCATCGATGAAGGAAATGGCATGTCAGATGCTGAGGTGAAGTCGCTAGGCACCCCTTTTTATTCTTTAAAAAGCAATGGAACAGGTTTGGGGTTAATGATTTGCTTTAATATTGTAGAAATATATGATGGAGAAATTTTTTATAATAGTTCAAAGGGTATTGGAACAACCGTTACGATTCGCTTTCCAGCTACAAATGACCAGTAATAATTCAAGATAAAAGCGTATAAAGCCCAGTTTTGAAAATCATCATGTTTATAATATAATTTAATGAAATTCAAGTACTTAAAGGAGCGATTTAAATGGGACGCTTAGCAGGTAAAGTAGTTATTGTTACAGGTGGCGCACGTGGTATGGGAGAATCTCATGTCCGTAAATTTGTAAGTGAAGGTGCAAAAGTTGTTTTTACCGATTTGAATGAAGAGGGCGGACAAGCCCTAGCAGCGGAATTAGGGGAAAACGTGAAGTTCGTGAAGCAAGATGTAACAAAAGCAGCTGACTGGGAAACGGTTGTTGCAGAAACAGAAAATACATTTGGTCCTGTCAACGTGTTAGTGAACAATGCAGGCATTAGCATGAACAAATCGATTTTCGATATGACAGAGGCGGATTACCGAAAAATAGTAGAAATTAATCAAGTGTCTGTTTTCCTTGGAATAAAGGCAACTATTGCTTCTATGAAAAAGACAGGCAATGGATCTATTGTGAATATTTCATCAATGAATGGGTTAGTCGGTGGAGCAGTTGGTTATACGGATACGAAATTTGCGGTTCGCGGTATAACGAAAGCAGCGGCTCTTCAATTGGCATCGCTCGGCATCCGAGTAAATTCCGTGCACCCAGGTGTTATTGAAACTCCAATGGTTACACAAGGTGATGCAGTCGATGTGATCAAAGAATTTGCGAAACATATTCCACTGCAACGATTGGCTCAATCTGAAGAAGTATCAAATCTTGTGCTCTTCCTTGCTTCGGACGAATCAAGTTATTCGACGGGTTCTGAATTTGTCATCGACGGTGGATTAACAGCAATGTAATAAAGAATCATTTAGAAGGCGGATACGATTAAAAAAAGAGGGAACGTCAGGCAAAAAGCTTGAACGATTCCCTCTTTTTTCGGTTATTCCACTATATTTGGCTTCCCAATGTTCGCATAAAAGTATCTATATTGTTCGTTATGAACCCAGTATTTTTAAATTCAGCATGGTCAATAATATCCTTGATATCTTTGACGAACGCAGCCAAGCTGGCAGTAGAGGCATTCCCAAATCTGTTTTCACCGATGATGTCCTCAATCTGTTTGGCTGCTTCCTCTCTATATTCCTTTATCCAATCTTTACGAGTCGATACTTTCTCAGCAAAGTTTATCAAGATGATACTCCAATCTTTTCCATTTACAATAGCTTCCTGCAGCTTGCCCAGCGTTTCCGGCTCGAATTTCTGCATCATGTCTGTCAAATTTATATAATCGTCCGGAGCCCCAATCGGCCTTTGCGGCGGTGTTACGTAATGGATTTCTTTCGTTTCTGGGTCTACGGTTCCGGTTTTGGAGATGGCTCCGATTTGACGGATCGTATTCATAAATTCCGCTGCCTCGTCATCTTTCAAGTAGTTGTCCGCTATATACTTAGCTTGAGCGAGTCCCAATTCTAATAACGCCTCTCTTTCCTCCTCACTCGTTACGTCTGTAATGAAATTGGATTGAATGATGCCGTATACCGCTTCCTTCACTTTCGAGGGTTGATCTTTGAGAACACGATCCAGCGAATCATTGATTTGAACGGTTCCAAAATATTTAGCCGAATGATCTACATTAATCGTACTAATTTGGCCATGACAAAACATGATCAGAATCAGGTGTATGAAGTGGATGTATTGTAAGGCAGATTTGTACCGTTTAGCTACCATAGAAAAATTCAACGCAGCCAATAAGGCTGTGTATCGATTATAAAAAAAGTCCTTCAGCCGCTCTGATGCGGTGAAGGACTTTTAGAGGCCATGTGGATCTGTCGCAGTTCCTTTACAGTGTGCTTACTTCGAACGGATTGAATCCGCCAAAGGAGCAGTCTAATTCGTTTAGAGCGTCAAACCGCCGTCGATCAGTACGATGGAGCCTGTCATGTAGCTGGAGCGATCGGAAGCGAGGAATGTGACAAGTTCCGCAAGCTCGTCCGGTTTAGCATAGCGACCCATACGCATATTGCCGACTTCCTCTGGCACATATCCCCCCGACATGAATGCTTGCTCTACACTTTTCGTCAGAGCTGTTTCCACGCCGCCTGGACAAATCCCGTTGATACGGATGCCTTTCTTCACATACTCGATCGCAGCACCCTTCGTCAGACCGACAACCGCATGTTTGCTGGCGGAATAAGCGGAAGCGCTGTGCTCACTTTTTACCCCTGCCGTCGAAGCGGTATTAATGATCGTTCCGCTTTCTTGCTCTTCCATCACCTTTAGAACATATTTCATACCAAGAAAGACACCTCTTACATTGACGTTCATAATCCGGTCGAATTCATTCTCATCAATGTCAGCGAGCTTCGAGAACTTCTGTACAACGCCGGCATTGTTAAAGAAAATATCGATACGTCCGTAAGCATCAACGGCCGCTTTTACATAGCGCTGAACATCCTCGCTTTTTGACACGTCGGCCTGCACGAAGATGGCTTCGCCGCCCTGTTCATGAATAATCCCAACCGTCTCTTGCCCGGATTCCTGATTAAAATCGACAACGACGATCTTCGCGCCGTAGCCTGCCATTTTTAAGCTGCTAGCACGGCCGATACCGCTTCCTGCTCCAGTGACGATAGCTATTTTATTTTCCAACATTTCGAATCATTCCTTTCGAGTGTTATAGCAGAGGATTTGTACACTCATATTGTAATGCGCTTTCATAATTGAAAATTGTATTTATCAATGATTTGTAGTACTTTTTTATCATCTTCTTTTTAAACCTAATCGTACTCTATGGAGGTTCGCATGAATAAGCTCCCCGAACTGGTTGTTTTTGGCCGGCTTCTCTTCGATGTTATTGGACTTCCTGTATTTATCATACATCCGGGCCGAACCATTGAAGCGGAATACGCCGACCTTTCGCTTCACTCTAACCCTTATTTTGCATCCATTCGCGAACAGCTAGCTGGCTACGCTTATGCGCTGTATGCAGCAGAGCAGCCGGTTCATTTTACCCGTTCCAGACTGCAGTATTTTTTTGTAAATGCGCTTGACGAAAACCAGCTTGCCGGTACGCTCGTCGTTGGTCCATACATACATGAAAAGCCGAAAGGGGGCGAATGGAACGAGACAATGAGTTCTCTCCCAACCGGTAACCGAAGACATTTTCTCCAATTGTACGAAGAAATTCCGCTATTCTCCCCGGAGCGCATTCCTGCTTTAAGCCGGATGATTTACTATGTTATTCACAGGCAGCTCGTCGATTCGTCGACTAGTCTTCTAGCGGATGGTATACCGTTGCCAGAACCGGTTGTGGAGAAGAAAGAGCCTGATGCCGAGCTGTCGCGAAGACGTCGCAGCGGCATGCTGCATGCCAACCTATCGCATGAGCGAGTCATGCTGCATTACGTGCGCAACGGGGAGAGGGAACGAATACGAACATTCGTCACGGAAACCATCATTGCCGAGGAGGAGTTTGGCGTGCTGGCCAAGCGGAGCAGGCTTCGCAGTGAGAAGAACCTGATGATTACGGGAATCGCTTTAATCTGCCGAGCTGCAATTGAAGGAGGATTGCACGAGGAGGATGCATTTACACTGAGTGATTTCTATATTCAGCAGCTGGAGGAGAAGGATACGCTGCAAGCAATCGGCGCCATCATGACTGAAGTACTGTTCGACTTCGTCGATCGGGTGTCGGAGGTTCGACGGGGTCACTACTCGCCCGCAATACAGGATAGTCTTCATGAGATCGCCAACCGTTTATACGGCGACATTACTCTTGAACGGCTAGCCGAGAGCACGAATCTCAGTCCAAACTACTTGTCGAGCCTGTTCAAGAAGGAGGTTGGGCTGACCATTTCCGAGTACGTCCAACGCGAACGGATTGAAGAAGCGAAGAGGCTGCTCACGCTAACCGATTATCCGATCGCCGATATCGCAGCCTGGCTGAATTTTAACGATCAGAGCTATTTCAACAAGGTATTTAAAAAATGGAGCGGTATGGCGCCGAAGGTATATCGGAAGAACGAACGGCGCCCGTCGCAAAAATATATGGAATGAGGGCTTTGATATTCATCATAGACAGAGGTCAAAACTTGCTTTAAAAATATAAGCGAGAACTCCTAAAAAACGTTTCTTGGTTCATCTAGTTTGTATGGATCTTGGCAGACCTATCAAAATCAACATCTTCAATAAATTCAATAACTTCTCCATTTGGACTATGAATGACAGCGTTCTTTACTAAAAGGGGTGGTTCGCCAAGTGAAAGGGAATCCGGTTCTACAAAAGCCTTTGCTCCGTGAGCAAGGGCTTTTTGATATATCTCCACTACATTATCCACATAGAAGGCGAAGTGTAATAATGCTCCGTGAGCAATATCTTCATCAGACGATGTTTTCTTACCTTGAGCAGGAATGACTGCATCATTATCAAAAATTTCAATACAGGTTCTTTGGTCAGGTGAAACTAGCATGGTGGCTTCTTTAATCTGAAAAGACGGCAGACTCCAATGATGGCCTACCTTGAACCCTAAAACTTCCGTATAGAATGCAATCGTTGCTTTATAGTCTTTGGCTTGGATCGCTACATGTGAAAGACCCTTTACGCTCATGGATAATCTCTCCTTATTTAAGATGGATTTATTATAGTCATATTCAACGATGGAATACATACGAAAAATGAGCACTTTATAGTAATATGGTTATTAAATATAAGGAAATTAAGTTGAATAGGATTATTTTATTAAATTGGGTTAGGAGGTCATTGATATGGAGCATCTAATCGATGACATTGATAAGAAAATCATGAAATTCCTTCAGCATAATGCGCGAATGCCTATTTCTCAAATCAGTAAAGAAGTTTCCATGTCTCAACCATCCGTTAAAGAACGGATTATCAAGCTAGAAGAGAAAGGTATTATTTCTGGATATGCTGCGGAATTTAATTTACGGGGTCTGAACCGAGGCACAACCACTTTTATTCTATTAAAAACAGAGCATTGCCAGGAACTCGTGGATTTCTGCCAGGATGCCAAGGAAGTAACGGATTTGCATCGCATTAGTGGAGAATATAATTACCTTATCAAGGTACAAACGGCATCCATCGAGGAGCTTGCCGAATTTCAAGATTCCCTTATAAAGCTCGGACCTTCAAAGTCTCATATCAGTTTGAAAAATATATTGGAACATAGAGTTTTGCTCTAAATTAGCTGATGCAAGTGTAAGGGACAGCCGATAAAAGGAGTTAATTTCTTGGTTTTTGTAAGTTCAAAGAGTCAGGTGGATAGATTTTTCAATTCATAACTGTATCAGTATGTCACCACCGAAGTTTACCAGCTTTTAAATAGTTTGAAACTAGCGTATTATAGTATATATATATTTGAGTCTATTGATTTTATTGATACATTATGATCGTGTTTAAAATGAACCAGAAAAGGTGTGCGACTAGTAGTCGCGCCATAGCTTGCTGTGACGCCTAGGACTGTCTACATCCTTTCACAAATCATAGGGTATAAGGAAGGTAAAGATGAGTAACAAACAAACTACGACAGACGTTATTTTAATTGGTGCTGGAATCATGAGTGCGACTTTGGGGTCAATGCTGAAAGAATTAGTTCCGGACTGGAAAATTTCAGTGTTTGAGAAGCTCGCAAGTGCAGGAGAGGAAAGCTCTAACGAATGGAATAATGCGGGAACTGGGCATGCTGCATTGTGTGAGCTGAACTACACTGTCGAAAAACCGGACGGATCAGTTGATATTAGCAAAGCTATAAAAATCAACGAACAGTTCCAGGAATCAAAGCAGTTTTGGTCTTATCTGGTCGAAAACAATCGGTTACGTGATCCACAAGACTTTATCATGCCATTGCCACACATGAGTATGGTACAAGGAGCAAAAAATGTAGCGTTTTTAAAAAGACGTTTTGAAGCCATGTCAAACAATCCTCTGTTCCAAGGAATGGAGTTTTCTGATGATCCGGAAAAACTAATGAAGTGGATTCCACTTATAATGAAAGACCGTAAATCAAATGAACCAATAGCGGCAACAAAAATCGACTCGGGTACTGATGTCAACTTTGGCGCCTTAACACGCATGTTATTTGAACACTTAAAAACTAAAAATGTCGACATAAATTACAAACATAGTGTTAATAATATCAAACGTACCAGCGATGGCTTGTGGGAATTGAAAATACGAAATATCGATAGCGGAACCGTCGAACGCCATACTGCAAAATTCGTATTTATTGGCGGCGGGGGCGGAAGCTTGCATTTGCTGCAAAAATCCGGTATTCCTGAAGGAAAACATATTGGTGGATTCCCGGTGAGCGGGCTATTTATGGTGTGTAACAATCCGGATATTGTAGCGCAGCATCATGCTAAGGTATACGGTAAAGCTCCAGTAGGTGCTCCTCCGATGTCTGTACCGCATCTTGATACAAGATTTATCGACAACAAAAAATCATTGCTCTTTGGACCGTTTGCCGGCTTCACACCAAAGTTCTTGAAAACCGGTTCCATGTTTGATTTGATAACTTCCGTAAAACCGGATAATGTCGTAACGATGCTGGCGTCAGGCGCAAAAAACATTCCGTTGACAAAATATCTCATCCAGCAAGTTATGCTATCGAAAGAAAAGCGTATGGAAGAGTTACGAGAGTTTGTTCCGAATGCTAAAAGCGAGGATTGGGATCTCGTGGTAGCTGGCCAACGTGTTCAGGTTATCAAAGATACTCCTGCCGGCAAAGGAATTCTTCAATTTGGTACAGAAGTGGTTAGTGCCGCTGATGGTTCAATAGCTGCATTGCTCGGCGCTTCTCCGGGTGCATCTACTGCTGTTTCCGTTATGATTGAGGTATTAAACAAATGCTTCCCGCAACATATTAAAGAGTGGGAACCGAAATTAAAAGAAATGATTCCTTCTTATGGGGTATCACTATTGAAAAACCCAGAGCTAATCGACGAAATTCATACTACCAAATCGCGGACGCTTGGTCTAAGCAGGTAATAAATTGTATGCTTAGTGACCGTCTTATTTGTCACGACCATGGGGGTAAGCAACGGCCATCATAGCCATTCAACATTTAGACACCCTCTTATCATTCAAACTTGATTTATTTATTGCTAATATGAACAGGGTTATCCTCTTGTCGATGAACGGATCGACTTGGAGGGTAACCCTGTTTTTGATTTATTTATTTCAGGTCTATGAGCGGGTACGTATTTTGGTGTAAACGGAACAATAGGGAAAGCTGCTTGGCGAGAAAAAGTGGTGTATAGGGCATATCATTGCGAAGCCAGCAGACAATTGTACCGATGAAGGCGGACGAACCGTACCAGATTGCAATATCTTTGGGAACGGTGACAGCCGAAGGTGATGAGGGATCATTTAGGTTCTTGCCTCTGTTAGTGATAATATCAATGATCAGATTCGTAAGCCGTTCAGTGAAGATAGGTATGCGCTGTGAAGCGAGCAGCACCTTATAAAACTTTGAATTTTCCGCGACATGCTCAAGCATTTTAACCAATATCGTCCCATCCATATCTGAACGAGACTGATCCCGAACATCATTCACGATAGTATGAATTTCATTAATCATGTCATCTGCCAACTTCTCAATCATTTCCGGAATATCCCTATAATGAAGATAGAAGGTAACACGATTGATAGTAGCGCGTTCTGCAATACGATTCACGGTTATTTTTTCAAGTTCAATCTCCTCAAGCAAATCGATAAATGCATCCCGAATCAATTGGCGCGTGCGAAGTACACGTGGATCCGTACGCACCGTTGTTTTTGACATCATAAATTCTCATTTCCTTTCTTAATGAATGTTTTATACAACAATTAGATCCTGTTATGTAGTTTAATTTCTGCTTAGATGACAGATCTTGACAAGCTGTTAACTAATAAACATTTTCAGGAAATCTGTAGTTTGTAAAATATAAACGAGAAAATTATAATGTTTAACATTGAGTTTATTATACTACAAAGTGTCAATTAGTATCAGGTAAATTTGAAGGGATTAAAGCATGATGAGTAAAAGTTTAGCTTTTGACAGCAGTTCCATTAAGAAAGGTCCTTTGTTGTTTGTCATGATTCTAGGGGCGTTCATCGCCGTTTTGAATCAGACTATATCATTGAGCATTTTTCTTGGCGTACAATGTTTTATGGAATGATTCCAATTGTTATAATCGTGATTGGGGTTGCCTATATTTATCTGAAAAATGTGGCTGAACGTTTATATCCTAAAATTGATATTTTAGGAGTCATTCTCTCAACAATCGGATTCGGAACCTTGCTTTATGGCTTCAGCAGTGCGGGAAGCAAAGGCTGGTCAAGCGCGGAAGTCATTGTTTCTCTGGTTACAGGTGTGGTCGCCTTGATATTGTTCACATGGAGACAACTGGTTTCGAAGAGCCCGCTGCTAGATCTCAGGGCTTTCAAATATAGCATGTTCTCCCTAACAACCATCATTAATATTGCTGTGACAATGGTGATGTAAGCAGATATGATGCTGCTGCCACTATATTTGCAGAGTGCACGTGGATACACCGCTCTAGAGTCTGGGTTGCTAATGCTCCCTGGTGCCCTTCTAATGGGCATAATGATGCCAGTGACAGGAAAGCTGTTCGATCGGTTTGGAGCGAAGTGGTTGTCTATCATCGGTATGGCGATTACGATCTTGACAACCATCGGATTCGTTAATCTGACCGACTCCACGAGCTATACGTATTTGGTTCTGATGTCCACAGGACGACGCTTCGGTATGGCGATGTTCTTGATGCCAATCACTACGGCGGGCCTAAATCAACTTCCAGCAAGACTGAATGCTCATGGTACCGCTATTTCTAACACCATCAAACAAGTAGCAGGTGCGATAGGAACCTCTTTGCTTGTCACAGTTATGGCAAACCGTACCAAGTCTCATGCTGAAGAAATGTTCGCCTCAACCGGCACCGGCTCAGGTAGTTTTACAAAAGAGCATATCATGATGGAGGCTCTATACAGGGTATTAATGACGCGTATCTAGTCATTATCGGAATCGGAATTGTTGGTCTCTTGCTTTCATTCTTCATTAAACGTGAGGGACAGGCCGAAGAAGTAGAAGAAACCAAAATGGCCTTGAACCGAAAAGTAGCTAGCGAAGTGTAGAAAGTGCAGATAGATCACATTTTGACGTGATCGAAAAGCAACTAGGCTTCTTCGTTTTTGAATGTATCATCGCAAAGCGCATATTCGGCAAAACAATAAAAGCGAACAGACCAATGCAGTATGCTGCGGTCTGTTAGCTTTTATTGCTATTGGTAAGGTGTTCTGTGATAGGCTAAGCTGCTGACGAAACAAAATAATCAATTAAGCTAGAATTAAGACCGTGTTTTCTCCCCGATAAGATTGAGCACTTACAATGAAGGAAACAGCAGGAGTGTATCTGTTAACTTAAAGGAGAGTGCGAGAGTTGAAAAAGTGGCGTACAAAATTATGGAAGACGGCTATTTTCGGATTGCTGGCTATTCTTGTTCTTCTGGGATCAGGCGCGATATATGAATTGGTTAGTACTCGTCAGGATCTAAAATCTTATACCCCCAGTGGAAGGCTTTATAATATAGATGGAAAAAATATGCATGTATATACTGGAGGGCAAGGGGATCTAACGGTTGTATTTGCTTCCGGGTGGGGTACAGCCAATCCTTATGTAGACTTCTCCCCTTTATATGAAAAGCTCGCGCCATATGTTAAATTCGCAGTTTATGACCGGTTCGGCTATGGATATAGCGATACAACGGAAAAGAAGCGTGATATTGATACAATAACGAACGAAATACATGAAGTACTGCAAGCATCTGGACAAAAACCGCCTTACCTCTTTGTTGGACATTCGCTTGGGTCCCTCGAAGTGCTCCGGTTTGCACAGAAATACCCGGACGAGGTACAAGGCATCGTGATGCTGGATAGCGGAAGTCCTGAATATTACTACGATGATACAGAGAATCCAGTAAGCGGCGGTTTTATTAATAAGCTGCTCATCAAAACAGGCTTGATTCGGATGTTGTTTCAATCCGACAGTGTTGTCGAAAACTCACGCGCAATTCGCAATAGCTTGATGTTCGTCCCAGATGAACTGAAGGAGGTTGACTTGAAAGCCTCATTGCTTAAGCTTGAAAATGCTAATATAGATGACGAACTGCATCGATCTCGGGCTAACGCAAAGGTCGTTTTGGATGACAAGAAGCCCTTCCCTTTTCCACTTACGGTGCTGACCTCCGATTATCTGGGAGTTACCGATGACGTCTGGAACAAATATGAAGAGGAATTTACTTCTTGGTCTGTACAGGCGAGGCAAGTGGTGGTTAAGGATACCGAGCATTATATTCATCAATATCGTCCTGATCTCGTTGCAGATGAGATATTGGCTTTGGCCAAGCGGTAGATCCTCTGACCGCAGCCTTGATTAACTGGTACCTAAATAAGAATTAAATAAGGATATCTTAAATAGGCTTTGGTTTAAGATGTATAATAACTAAGTACCAGTTAACTCGTCTTTCTCATGATGATGAACGGAGGATCTAGCGAGCAAATGAAGCCATTTACAAGCAGGGTAATTGCTATTATAAAAAACATTCCGGCAGGTTATGTAATGACATACGGGCAAATTGCCAAGCTGGCCGGTAGTCCAAGAGGCGCCAGGCAGGTAGTAAGGATTTTGCATTTGATGAGCAAATTACACGATCTGCCGTGGCATAGGGTCGTCAATGCCAAAGGAGAAATTGCTATTAAGGATGATGAGTCCCGTTTCATGCAGACCGCTTTTTTAAGCGATGAGGGTGTTACAGCAGGTGAGAATGGTCTAATTGATCTGAATAAATATGGGTATACGCCATTTAATGAGGATTTTTATCTGCATGAAGAGATAGATTAATACCAAAAACCATTAGTATCACATGGGATAGTTGTACATCAAGCAAAAATAGTCCCGCCCAGAAAAGGGTTAGGGACTATTAAGTATTTTTGTCTTCGATTTTTCTCAACTATTAGTATTGCTATGGTTATTCGGAATGACAAATGAAACGGTTGTTCCTTCATTAGGATTACTGAGAATAGACAAGCCTCGACCATACAATTGTGTTAATCGACGATTCGTATTAGTAATGCCAATACCGCGATTTCTCTTCAATGTCGGACTCAACAGTTCCAATACCTTTTCCTCTTCCATACCTTTGCCGTCATCTTTTACTTCAATAAGAGTGAAATTGTCCTGCCGACTAATCCGAATATGGACCGTACCGCCTTTATTTTGACTAAGTAGGCCATGCTTTACAGCATTTTCGATTAGCGGCTGTATAGAGAGTGGAGGAAGAAGCAAGGTGATAGTGGGATCAACTTCCCATATGACAGATAATCGGTCTTCAAACCTTACCTTTTCAATATACAAATAGGCTTCGACAAGCTCCAGCTCATGAGTAAGCTCGACCATTTTTCCCGTATTTAAAAAATCAAAGCTAATCCGTAAATATGATGCAAAAGCATCCCCCATATCTCTCATTTTTTCTGTATCTATATAACTAAGTGCCATAATAGAGTTCAGCGTATTAAATAGAAAATGAGGATGAATTTGAGCCTGAAGATAGGCAGCTTCTATGCGTAAACGTTCATTTATGGATTGCTTTAGGGTGGTTAACGCTCTAATCCGGTATTTAAGTTCCAGTGCGTCAACAGGTTTGGTCACATAATCATTGGCCCCTGAAGAGAATCCGGTGTAAATGTCAGCAGGCTGACTACGCGCGGTTAGAAGTAGAACGGGAAGTTCTAATAGAGAGTAATGCTCCCGTACTTTCTGCGTTAGCTCATAGCCGGACATATGCGGCATCATGACATCGGCAATCAGCAGATCCCATTGTTGTGTGCCTAACAATTGTAACACCTCTTGAGCGGAATGGACGGTTATGACGTTATATGGCTCGGTCGATAGGATACCAACAAGCACATTTAGGTTAACGGGGTCGTCATCAACTGCAAGAATATTAATTTTCCCATCATTGAAAAGCGGTGGGATAAGTACGGAAGTCGCCAATTCGTCGATTACGTTGTCGGGATAAATTAATCCGGTATGAACATTTTCACTTCTATCCGTTATCCCATGGCTATGAAAAGGCTGCTCTTGTGACAATGGCAGATTTGACATGTTCGCTAACGGAAGATTAAAACGGAATACGGAGCCCTTGCCTAGTTCAGAAAGAACGGTTAATGCACCGCCATGCAATTCTACCAACTGCTTGCAAATGCTTAAACCAAGTCCGATTCCTCTCCCATCACTGATTCCATGAGACCCTTGTTCATAGGGAAGAAATACGCGCAATTGCGTTTCCTCATTCATTCCGACACCAGTGTCGGAAATATGGATAATAGCATATCCATCCTGGACCTGAGCGGAAACGGAGATGACTCCTTCATCTGTGTATTTAAGGGCGTTATGCAATAAGTTATATAAAACCTGTACGAGTCTTTTTTCCTCGGCCATAACCGGAGGTATTGATTCCGGAATATCCATAATTAGTTGAATGGGTTTGCCTTCAATCATAAATTTTAGCATACCGATTACGCCGGGAATGATCGATTGAATTTTTAACGGTTCTAGCTGCAGTATAATCCGGTGTTCCTTTAGTCGTGCGACATCTAGGAGATCACCAAGCATATGCGACATTCGGCGACTTATAGTTATGAGCAGTTCCATATCTTTAAGGCTTTTCTCATTCAGCTTCTCTTTCTCTTTGCTTACAACGGTTTGAGCAATGTTCATAATACCGTGCAGCGGCGTCCGCAGCTCGTGTGAAGTATTAGCAAGAAATTGGTCTTTCAACTTGTCGGCTTCTTGTAGCTGCTCATTTAGCTTCGTGTTTTCCTTGGCGTTTCGGAAGTACTTTTTGAACCAATAAGTAGAAAAGCCAATAATGGCTGCAATAATATCAAATGGATAGTAAATGATTATGACTTCTTTGAAGGTATACAAAATGTCCCAGTAAAAACCGGACAGGATGCCTGCTACAGACAGCAGCAAAAAAATAACGTCGCTATCGGTTTGCTTCATAAACAACATTTTTGCAATCGAATAAATAAGTGAAACAAGAGGGAATAGATAGAAAAAAATAAAAAAGCCTAATTCAACTGACCCCTGCACAAGTGGAGCGGATGCAACCAGCAGAAACCCAGAGTATAAAAGAAGTGCTGCAGTGTAAGCACGCAACCACCTGTTCTTGTGAGGAAACGGAGAAAACCTTCTAAAGAGAGCAAGGATAAGAAAAGATTGCCATGCATAAGAGAGAAGTTTAATCTTAAGCGCCCATGAATAATTGATCGGCAGCCATAGCAAGAGCAGGTTATCGTGATCAATGACAATAATGATTCCAGCCAACAGCGTCAACAATCCAAAAAGGAACAACGCCTTCTCTCGCGGATTAAACATATAAAGGATACAAGCATACAGACAATGGACCAGCAAAACAATAAATGTAGCCAATTGAAACCCGATGGAATACCAGCGGACGTAGTCAATCGCTGCCTGAGAGCCGAAGCGAATAGAACGCAGAATACCGCCATTGTATGGATCGTCAAAGTTAGCTACTCGAATCAGCACCTCCATCTCTTCCGAACCTTTTTCAGAGTAGGAAGCTGTGTAAGAGACACTTCTCGGCTTGTAATCCGCAGCCTTTTCAGCAGGGTTCCCGATATCCCCCTCAGTCAGTCCATTTATCTCCACGGTAGATGAGGTTTGTATATTTTGAAGCCAAAAAGAGACAGGCTGCTCCAGCGGATCGACTAGTATTCGCAGCCGATAGGTTCCGTATCCATACGAGGTATCAGGGTTACTTTCTGTTACACTACCCCAGTCTCCCGGAACCTCAATATAGCGCGATTGGTCCTCAACCATCTGTACATCTGTCTGAGAAATTAATTTTTCGGGGTAAAATTCCCATTCGCCTTTTAACGCAATGGTAGAAGACTGACTAAAGTCCCAACCACGCATGTCGAGTATGCCTTGGACAGCATCAGGATGTTCTGAGGTATAAAATATTTCGGACCAAGCTAGTCGTAAGCCGAGGAGCAGACTAAGAAATAATAGAATGGCGGCTATATATTTTAAGGTGAGTTTATTTTTTATTCGCGTCATCATACAAAGAAATTCGACATATTCAGTGTTTTTACCTTTATTTACTTGTTTTTCTCTATTCTTAAAAGGTAACGGGTAATGCACCAATTTTTTACCGCAAACCTCTAAAATGAAGTGAGAGAATATAAATGGTTGGGAGTCTTAGTAGTAACATTAACAAAAGTCAGACCGAAAGAGGAGGGGAAGAAGTGGAGCTGACAGACGATCATTCCATTATTGAAGCTGTACTGTGCGGCAATAAACAGGCGTATGCGGACATCGTTCGGCGCTATCAAAATAAGCTTTACGGTTTGTTCCGTAAGATGGGATCTTCTGAGGCTGATGCAGAAGATCTAACTCAGGAGACGCTGCTCAAAGCCTATCGTAAGCTGGCATCACATAATCCAGCACAGAGCTTTGCCGGATGGATATATACAATCGCCGTCAATTTGCAGAAGGACCGCGGACGACGAAAACTACTAGAGTCCCCAGCGCAGGAAGATAGGTATGAACGAGAGACTCCGGAATCGAAGCTTTTGCAAAAAGAGCTGCGCTCCGAGCTAGATCGATTGCTCGAGAGGCTGCCAGATCAATATCGACTGGTTCTAATTCTACGATATACGAATCAGCTCAACCATGAAGAGATCGCTGGGATTACCGGCATGTCGGTACGACAGGTCACCAATGCCATCCATCGTGCCAAAATCAGCCTGCGGAAAATCGTAGAGGTCAAGGAGGGACAACGTTATGACATTCTGGGATCGTACAAGAGCTAAAAAAGTCGAATTTATAGAAGGCCGCGACAGATTGATAAGGGAAGATAAAAAATGGGAAAATGTTCTCTTTGATGAAAGGCTTCAAAACGATTTTACAGAGAAAGTAATGCTGAAACTAGAGGGTATTGAGATTGAGCCAGCGGAAGGATTCGATGCCGCAGACCACGATGTATTGGGATCCCGTGAGAGTGGGCAAACAACAGGAAATGCGGTGCATGGTTTGACGGAATCGGAATCGGCAGGTTATTCGTATTGGACAAAAAGATGTAACATCGGCTCAGATGTATCATTCATCGCCGCCCAAGTGAAACGTCAACGTACCGCCAAGAGCTTACGAAGTCGCAAAGCTTGGAGCATTGCGGCTGCCGCCATCGTACTTACCGGGAGCATGCTCATGTATGCGCAACCGACTCTTGCCGAAATAGTGAGATCGCTGTTTGCTCAGAACAGCTATGTGGATAACGGAATGAAGCAAGCACAGGAAGCGGGACTGGTACAAATTTCGGGTGCCAGCGCTGTCGACCAAGGTTATACGTTAAAGGTTAATGAAGTCATTGCCGACTCAACCCGTCTCGTTATCGGGATCGATATTTTTGACACTAAGGGAAATGCTGTAATTGGAGAAATCCAATTCCCTGATGCTGATTTCACCATTATGGATATTCAAGGTGCTCACTTTGGAGATGTCTCCCATGCCGTAAGCACAGGCGGCAACCAGACTACGAGCAGGATCGAGTTCTCCTTTAATCGGCCGGTACTGACAGACAAGCTTCAGCTTACTGCACATATTAGCCAATTGATCCTTCATGTGGGCGAACAAGGACCTGACTTTTCAGTAAAAAGGATTAAGGGAGACTGGACACTGCGTTTCCAGGCCGATTTAGCCAAGGCCAAAGCCCAAACGCTGCTGACCCCCATTGACAAAACGTATGAGACACCGGGCGGCATACGTATTCATATGCTGGGGGCAACCCGTACCCCGAGCGGAGGATCGCTTGAGTTCACCACGGCTCTGACGAAAGAAGCGGGGGAGCGCGCGATAAATGGACAAAGCGGGTTCCATATAATCAAGTATCATCTGGAAGATGCGCAGGGTAAAATACTCACTGAAAGTCCTGAGTTAACGGAGATGGAATTTTCCAGCCGCAAGTCCGTATTGGACCGGTGGAGCGGACTGACGAACTGGTTCAATCCATTCGACAACTTTGCCTATGACAAACAGCAGATTCGGTTTGTACTGGACAGCTATGTCATTCGGGAGAAAAGTGAAGCTGAGATCGTGCTAGATCCTTCTAAAATTTCTGCTGAAAACCCTGTCAAACTGGAAGAATCGGGTGATGTGTTTCTAATCAAGGGAATAACAGTCGATCGAGGATTCGGATGGATTTCACTGGGTGACGTGCACAACGAATCGAGTGCGGGAGAAAGCTGGGTTGCAATGGATGAGAACGGCAAGGAATATTACATGTACCTCGCCCAAAAATCATCCAATGATAATACGAATCAGGAAGACGCGAGAAATGACCAGTTTATTATTGAGGGTATGAAAGAAATGCCGAAGCAATTGACGATTAAGCGTAACGCGGTCAATCGGGTGTATAAGGACGTGGACTGGTCATTTGTGATTCCGCAGACCGGAACGATTGGTGTTGTCGCGCAGTAAACTAGGATGTTTCTATAGCAGGGGAAATGATTTTACCATTCTGTTAATGGTTTGAGAAATCTTATTCGACATTTCACTCCATAACGATTAAGATGAAATCAATAATTAAATATCATCGCGATAATAGCAAACCTGCCGTAAGGCAGCGACGCAAAGCTATAGGGCCTAACGGTGAAATCCAAGGCAGCCAGTTACCGAACGAATATGGAGTATTAATAAAAGCTGCGACTTTTGTTTTTTCTGCATGATTTGAGCACAGTTCGGTGTGAAAACCGGACTGTGTTTTTTATTTCAACCCTAGTCCTATGACGATGAGATGAAGAAGGGTGAAGACAACTATGAAGAAACCAATCCAACTCATATGCCTTATTTCTCTATTACTCTTCAGCTTTCCAGGGTTGACGGTAGCAGCTGACTCGAAATACACCTTTCAGAATTCGACCAATATATCGACATGGTTATGGGATACTTCTAGAATTGTATCTGAATCCGACCTCATCATTCATAATTTAGTGAACCATAACGTTAAGGATTTATTTCTACAAATAGATACGACAATTGAGAAAAAGGTTTATCGGATGTTTATTAAGAATGCGACAGCCAGTGGGATTCGTGTTCATGCACTGGACGGTGCACCTGAATGGGTAGGCAATAATGGATCAAAGCTGCAGGCAAAGTTTTTGAATTGGTTGATGGACTATCAGAAAGCAGCGTTAACGAATGAACAATTTAAGGGAATACATGTAGATGTTGAACCTTACGAGCATGAACAGTATGAGGCTCAAAGTAAAAAATTGTTAGAGCGATATCAATTGATGATGATTACATTTAGAGACCAAGCTAATGGAATGAAACTAGAGCTTGGAATAGATATACCTTTTTGGTTTTACGGTGTTATGTACAACAATCAATATGGCAAGGGAAATATGGCAGAGTGGCTCTGTAAACATGTGGAGTATATGACCATTATGGCCTACAGGGATACAGGAGCTGGGACGGATGGAATTATCGGTATTTCTGCTAGGGAAATGAAATTATTTAAAGATTATCATGTAAAGGGCACGATAGCCGTAGAAACAGGAAGACTATCTGAAGAATATAAATTCGTAACCTTTTTTGAAGAATCTAAAGAGTATATGTATGAGCAGTTGGATCTTGTATATGAGCATTACAAAGATGATTCTGCATTTCATGGATTAGCTATACATTATTACGATAGTTGGATGGCTATGAAATAAGATAGCCTTAAAAACCTCCAGATTTTACGCTGGAGGTTTTTTGCATTTTTGATGTGTTTATGTAGCCAGTTATGTTGACATACATGTCAATATGCCTATATCATTGCACAGAGCGGAGGCTATAAAAATGACAAAAAAACTAAAAATTAGGTTTGGCCTTGTAGCATTATTTGTTTTAATGTGTATTGTATTAGCGATTTATTTGGTTTTTTCTTTGAAAAGTGAAAAAAATGACGAAAACACTCTTCCCAACGAGGAAAGCGGTGTTCGTTATATAAGTAAGACAGACCATGACTCTTTCTATGTTCACGAAGGTAATGATTGGAAGAAGAAGTTTATTAAGGGTGTTAATATCGGGGCAGGCAAGCCGGGTGCTTTTCCCGGAGAACTTGCGATTACGTATGATGAGTATTACCGATGGTTTACTTATATATCCGAAATGAATGCCAACACAATCCGTGTATACACGACGCTGCGTCCGCAATTTTATAATGCTTTATATGACTTTAATCAAGCAGCAGAAAAAGAAGGCAAGGATCCGATTTATGTCATTCATGGGGTTTGGGTTAATGAGAATGATATCGTGACGATTGAGGATGCTTTTGGCGATGACAGCAAAATTATGAATGATGTCATTAAGAGCGGTGAAGATATTGTTGATATCATACATGGCGATAAGTATCTGCCAGTTAGTAAAGGCCATGCAGACGGTACATATACAACAGATATATCACAATATGTGATCGGATGGATATTAGGAATAGAGTGGGAACCTTCATTCGTTATAGGAACAGACGAGAATAACAAGGATCGCTCAAGCTATGATGGAGAGTTTCTATACACAGTCGATGCTTCACCATTTGAGGCTTTCTTAGCTGAAGTCGGTGATAAAATCATTGATTATGAAATGACCAACTACAATATGCAAAGGCCGGTTGCGTTCTCCAACTGGGTAACGACCGACCCGCTCGAGCATCCTAATGAGCCGTATGTTAATGAAGACTCTGTTGAAGTGAATGTTGAGCATGTGAAATGGCATGACGAGTATAAGCCAGGGATGTTTGTGTCGTATCACGTCTATCCTTATTATCCAGATACATTTAGTTTTCAAGCCGACTATATCAATTTCAAGGGCCCGGATGGAAAACCAGATCCTTATTTAGCTTATTTAGAAGACATAAAGAAAGTACATTCTATGCCCATTGTCATATCAGAGTTTGGTATACCTGCTTCAAGAGGGAAAGCGCATGAGAATAGAGTAACAGGATTTAACCAAGGTTTTATCGATGAAAAGACGCAGGGCGAGATGTTGGTGCACATGATGAACGACATGCACATTGCTAATCTTGCCGGTGGTATTGCCTTTTCATGGCAGGATGAATGGTTCAAGAGAACGTGGAATAACAATGATCTTGATATGGTAGATTCCAGACCCTATTGGTCAAACACACAGACGAACGAGCAACACTTTGGGTTACTAGCCTTCGACCCTGGTACTCCTGATAATATCATTTATACAGATGGTCAGGTTGATGACTGGGCGGATATTTCACCTTTCTATGAGGATGATGATAAAAGGCTGTATGTAAAGAGTGATGAGGCATACGTCTATTTCAGAGTGGACTCTGAAAGTTTTGATTTTAATAAGGACACGTTATTAATACCAATTAATTCCATAGGTGAGCAAGGAAATCAAAAATATCCGGAATATAATACAACGTTTAGCGAGGATGCAGATTTCGTACTGAAAATCCACGGGAAAGATGATTCCCGCCTGCTTGTTGATGCTTATTACGATAATTATTATTTCCGCTATGGGGTTCTCACCGATCTTATAGAGAAGAATAATGCCTTTCATTCGAAAAACTCAGGCATATTCAACCCCATTCGTCTGGCACTGAATAAGAGACTAGTACTTCCACAAGATAAAACGGTTATCCCGTTCACAGGCTATGAGACAGGCCAGCTTCTATATGGAATATCTAATCCTGAGCATGCGGAGTACAATTCGCTAAGTGATTTTTATTACGAGGATGGGCATTTAGAGATTAGAATTCCGTGGCAGTTGTTGAATGTAATGGATCCTTCTAAAAAAATGGTCATTGATGATATGAACGCTCGCGGTAAAATATCACCGCTAAAAGTGAAGGGATTTGGTATTGGAATCGATGTAATTAAGGACGGCTCCGTCAAGGGTACTCAGAACCTAGCAATGAAGGAATTCAAATGGGATGAATGGGATCAACCAACATTCCATGAGAGATTGAAGAAATCTTACTATATTGTAAAACAAGGGTTCAAAGAGCTATCGGCAGAAAATAAGGAATGAACAGAGGATAAGTTTAATGGCTAAAAAGAAAATTAAGATTCGTTATTTTGTTTTGTTATTTTTATTCATTGTTCTAGTAGCACCCTTTGTTTTGTGGTTCAGTATACCAAGCAAGGATTTGAATATCGTTGTGCTTAATAAAACATTTCCCGTTGAGACGAATGCCTCTGGGGAAGTGGAGAAGCTGGATTACAGCAAACAGCGCGGCTTATACTGGCTTATTAATTACCATGGGATCAAAAATCCGGTAACGAAGAAATCATATAAAGAGAATAGAGATTATTATGGCAACTTTCTTGATGGGGGGAAGCTTGTTAACAAGCCATTCCAAAAGTTGACCGACGTGCCGGATATTATTTTTCTATCAGATATGTATGGGACAGGTAAATCGAAAATTAATGGTGAGGAAGCCAATGGCATTTCCGGTATGACGAAAGAGGAAGTCAGCCTTGTTTCAACCTATTATGCCAAAGGGACGACTGTCGTCGGTGAATATAATATTGCATCCGATCCCACAAATGCTAGTGTGTCAAAGGAATTAGAAGAAATTTTCGGAGTGAATTTTACAGGGGTAGCAGGAAAGTTCTTCTCTGATTTGTCTTCAAATGAAGATGTGCCTAATTGGATTCGAGATATCTACGAGCATCAGTACGGGAAGAAGTGGGACGTTACAGGCGGCGGAATTGTAATTGCCGGCAATAATAGAATTGTTGTCTTGCAACGTGATATTGGCTTTACAGGGAATTCGATTCAAATAGCGATGTCCGAAGAGAATGACAAAAATTTCGGCACAGAAACAACCGATTATTACAATTGGTTTGAAATTGTAGAGCCGTCCCAGGACGCATCGGTCATTGCATGGTACAGCCTGAACCTTACAGATGAGGGGAAAAGTCAGTTAGAACCATTTGGTCTTAGTGATCAATTTCCTGCGATTATTATGAATCAATCAAACCATCAAAAATCTTACTACTTAGCAGGGGATTTCACGGATTATAGGGGCCCTGATAAGATTAATCAGTTTATGGGAGCGGCAACGTTATATCGTTATTTTAGCGTGAATAGCGAGGGTGATTTATCTTATTTTTATTGGCATTTCTATGCGCCGTTCATATCTAAGATTCTAAAGGACACGGAACCTTTAGACCAAGAGGCTTTCAAGGCTGTGACTGAGGTAGCCAATGACGGCTCTCAGCTTGTGTCTAAGGTTGATAATAAACGGTTTGAAGTGTACCAAAATGGCACTTGGAATCCCATGTATATAAATGGCGTCGATATAGGTTCAACAGTACCGGGCACTTCAGATGGCACTTTACCTAATGATCCAGCTCTATATACCAATTGGTTTGAACAGATTGGCAACATGAATGCTAATACGATCAGAGTCTATACACTTATGCCAGCTGTTTTCTATCGAGCACTTGATAATTACAATTACAATCATCCCGATAAGGTGCTGTATTTATTACAGAATATATCCGTAGATCAAGAACCCGCATCGGGGAATTATCTGGATGCCGCGTATCATTCAGCCTTCGAACGAGCGGTAGAGAATACGATTAATGCCATTCATGGCAACGCAAATATAAAGAAGTCAGATGAAGGTGATTCTGACCTTTACGTTAACGACGTATCGAGTTATTTACTCGGCTATTTGGTTGATCCTGAACTGAGCATGGATAATGTAACGGCAACGGATAAGCGTAATTCAACTTATCACTTCGAGGGTGAATATGTATCTACGGAGGTCAGCGCAACACCAACGGAAGCATGGCTGGCTTCGATTAGCAATAAAGCTTATCAATATGAACAAACAAATTACAGCATGCAGCATCCAGCAGCGATTGTCAGCAATCCCGAGCTTGATGCCGTATATCAAGACATGTACAATCCTGCTGGACAAGTGGACAACATATCGGTTGATATTAACCAGATGATAACCTCCGACAAGGTTACGAGCGGGTTCTTCGGAGCATTCAGTATTTTTCCCGATCAGTCAGGTTTAATGAATGTTGGATCGAATGGAGCGCAGCCGAGTTTCTCAGAGTATGAGGAATACGTGAATCAATTAATCAAATCTCAGAGCAAATATCCGGTTCTAATAAGCGAGTTTGGTCTTCCGACAAGTGGGAAAACCACAGAAGATCAACAGGCTGAAGGAATGGTGTCTTTAATAAAGATCATTAAAGATAGCGGAGCGATGGGAGGGCTTGTATATGAATGGGCCGATCAATGGGGACAAAGCAATGCGCTGACATCTGCAATGATGATTCCCTATCAGCGTGGTGTTTTATGGCATAATACCGTCGATCCAGCGCAGAATTATGGCATCATGTCTCTGGAGTCCCGAATCCCTACTGAGTATGCGATGAATCTTCGAGGTTCGGGTCCGCTAACTATGTTATCGCTCACTGCGGATGAATCTTACTTCTATATTAAGGCTGAAATGAATGCCCTGCCGGACTTCAATAAGCAAAAAATGATGATCTATCTGGATACAATAGACAGAAAAAATGGGGAATATATGTTAGCCCCAGATGTGAATGAAAACTGGTCTGGTGTGGAGTTCAATATTAATATTGATAACCAAGACAAGGCAGATTTATTGACCATACCTAACTATAATGCAAGCCGAGGGTCTTATTATACGTCCGTTTCCAGTAATGGGATCTTCGAGAGAATGGTGAGGCTGTTATCACCTGAATATATTACGAAGTCAGGCATAAAGGTTCCTGCGATATATGAGGATGAATCGACATTAATTCCAGGTAAATTTGAGAATAGCAACAGCCATTTTAATTTCGAGGGTAACACACTACATGTAAGAATTCCTTGGGCAAGATTAAACTTTACTGATCCATCAAGCTTGCTTGTAGTGAATGACGAGAAGAGCAAAGGTTTGCTGCAAAATGCGAAAGATGCTCTTTCTGTGAGAATGACCGATGGCATCGTTACCTCCTTGGTCATTATGAATAAAGATACGAATCAGGTTGATTACCATTTCCCTGAGAACGTAACTTCATCAGGTTACAGAACATTCACATGGAATACCTGGGATGTTCCCCAAGTCGTATCCCGCAACAAAGCAAGCTATGAGAAAATTAAGGAAATTTTTGCAAATAACATTATAGGTACTGATGAGGGAGTACAATGACCAATCAAGCGTTTATTTTACTTTGGATTTCGGGCGGTCTCATTTTTAGTTTTTTTATAGCCATTGTAGGTACGTGGTTATACGGTCATATCAGCATGTTAATTTTCCAAAAAATGAATAAAACGCTGGAAGAGCTGCTCTCTTCTTATTTTCGCGCAAGCGAAGGAGAGGGCAAACCGTTCATTCATAAGCTAAATCAATACACAAAACACAGTAATGTAAAGAAGGAACAGATGATTAATCACATCATTCAGTATGGTGAAGCATTCATTGATAATCATCACAAACAGTTATTGATTTTATGCGAAGAGACGGGAATTAAGGCGTTTTTGATTAAGCGACTATTGTCAAAGCGAGATTACATCAAAGCTTTAGCTTGTCGGCAGTTGGGGGATCTAAGGTTACATTCTACTGAGCCCCACATTTGTAATTTGATCAATAGCAAAAATAATAATGTTATTTATAATGTTTTACTTGCGCTAGCTAAATTGGGCGATTTGAATAACTTAGCTCATATTCTGACTTCTAACTCCAGAAATATTACGATTTCTTTTAGAGCGGTTATTGAAGTTGTAGAGGAGTTTAAGGGGTCGAAGGAAGATTTATTTAAAGCAACCATTGATTCTAGTGATGATTATTTAAGAGGCATATTAATTAAAGCTGCGGCTGATGGTCAATATGAAGGCTTGAGTAGTTACTATGTAAAATATTTAAGCAGTGATAATATGAACTTGAAAATCGCGTGTGTTCGAGCGCTAAGCGGACTTGAAAATCCCGCCTATGAACAACATATGATCGATATGCTCGAAGCGGAAGAGTGGGAAGTCAGAGCAGCCGCTGCAAAAGGCCTTGAGAAAATTGGAACGAGCCATAGCTTTGAACCCCTATTAAAGATCGCAAGTGACAAGGAATGGTGGGTAAGACATAATGCTGCCAGCACACTTGTCTCCATTCCAGGGGGCAAGGAATATGCGCAGCAAATTATGAATGGCGGGGATCAATATGCTCGTGATGCTATTGCTGCTGCGATGGAAGTAACCGTTTAAGCTCAAATAGAATAGGAACCTCTAAGAAAGTTGGTAAGTACGATGTATTACTTTATGAACTTCATATTGTATTTTAGTGAGTTTTGCATGTTTTATACCATTGCGGTCAATCTCTTCTACAATGGTCAGATGCTGATCTCTGTGGTTGATCTGTTCGGTTACTTTAGGAAGATGAAGTCATCGGATTACAGAAGATATGTAGACTCTAAAAATATGATTCCGATTTCTATTATTGTTCCTGCCTACAACGAAGAGAAGACAATCGTGGACAATATTAAGTCTTTGCTTGCGTTAAACTATTATGAATATGAAATTATTGTTGTGAATGATGGTTCTAGAGATTCTACGATAGATAAGATTATTGAAGAATTTGAATTAGTAAAAGTGAACCAGCCTATCAAGGTTAGTATACAGACCAAAGAGGTTGTAGGTATTTATCGGAATCCTAAATATGAACGCTTAATAGTGGTCGATAAATTAAATGGAGGCAAAGCTGACGCGCTTAATGCCGGTATTAATTTATCTACCTATCCTCTATTTGCGAGTATAGATGCAGACTCTGTATTAGAGAATGATGCGCTGATTAAATTGACGATGATGTTTGTTGAACATCCTGAAACCATTGCAGTCGGTGGTATTGTAAGGGTATCGAATGGCTCAGTTATTAAGGATGGGAAACTAATAGAGATGAATATTCCGAAAAGCAAAGTTGCTCGCTTTCAAATTGTGGAATATTTACGGGCGTTTTTAACTGGACGTACGAGTTTAAGTAAACTGAACTCCATTCTTATTATATCAGGGGCTTTCGGAGCCTTTAATAAAAGTGTGGTTATTGAGTGCGGCGGATATAAAGTTAATACCATTGGCGAAGATATGGATATTATTATGAGGCTGCACAAAACAATGAAAGACCAGAAGAGAAAGTATAAGATTAAGTTTCTTGCAGATCCAATATGCTGGACGCAGGTTCCGGAATCGCTTAAGGATCTCAGAGTTCAGCGCAGAAGATGGCAGATCGGGTTGTTCGACAGCTTATTAAATTACAAATCTATGATTCTTAACCCGAAGTACGGTAGTGTTGGATTGATCGTTTTGCCTTACTATTGGTTATTTGAGTTGATTGGGCCAGTTGTTGAGTTTCTTGGTTATTTGTTTATACCGTTGGCCTATTTGTTCGGATTATTAGAGTTAAACAGCTTCTTGATTTATTTTTTAATTGCATTTTTGTTAGGTACTACGTTATCGATGGGCAGTATATTACTGGAGCAAATCTCCTTCCGTAAATACACAACGTTTAAGGGTACGATGCGTTTAGTATTGTTTGCTTTTATTGAAAACTTAGGCTACCGTCAGCTTACTGTTCTATTCCGAATTGAAGGTATTTTAAAGATCAGAAGCGGGCGGCATTCTTGGGGAACAATTAAGAGACAAGAATTTGGCGCAAGTGAAGAGCATGGTGCCTAATCAGAACTGATTTAACAACAATATTAGTGTTCTTATTCAAAGAATGCTGAACCATATTCTTTATTATAGAGGGCATCCTATGGGTGCCCTTGAATTTGTTTTGTGCGATAGGCGTCTGTAAAAGTGTTCTATTTTTTTGGATGCAGTGCTTGTATATTCATATTATCTCTTTTATTCTTAAAAGGACTTTATTGGTAACATGCATGGGTTCTTGTAATATTAGTTATTTTGAAAGGCACGAGTTACCTTTCTATAGAACCAGAAATATGTGTGGAATTGACAATCAGGAGGAAATAAATTGAGTACACAGAGTCTGGGAGTTCCATTAGAAGGTTTTGCAGAATTTAGTCGTACGGTAGCCGCAGAAGGCGCGGTTTTGTTGAAAAATGAAGGACAAGTGCTTCCCCTTCGAAACGGAGAAAGTGTTTCGGTTTTTGGAAGAACACAGGTTAATTATTATCGCAGCGGTACAGGCTCGGGCGGTAGTGTCCATGTTACATATACGACCAATTTGTTAGATGGTCTTCGCAGTAAAAACAACCTGGCAGTCAACGAAGAATTGGCTGCTGTCTATGAAGAGTGGATTAAGGAAAATCCGTTTGATAATGGCGGAGGCGTCTGGGCTGCAGAGCCGTGGAATCAGAAGGAAATGCCTTTAACCGATGAAATAGTGTCGGATGCAAGAAGTAAATCGAGCAAGGCAATCATTGTAATCGGACGTACGGCGGGAGAAGACCAGGATAATGCCGACGAGCCGGGAAGCTATCAATTAACAGCTGACGAAAAAGCAATGCTGAAGCAAGTAACTAGCCATTTTGAACAAACCATCGTCGTGCTGAATGTATCTAACATTATTGATATGAGCTGGATGAATGATGAAAGCCATGTGAACAAGGTTACATGCGTGATTTACTCATGGCAGGGCGGTATGGAAGGCGGCAATGCAATTGCCGACGTATTGGCTGGAGAAGTGACACCTAGCGGAAAATTAACCGATACGATCGCTTATTCCATTGATGATTATCCATCTACCCGTAATTACGGCAATGAGTTCAAAAACTTTTATCAAGAAGATATCTATGTGGGATATCGTTATTTCGAGACGTTTTGTCCGGATAAGGTTCAATTTGAATTTGGATACGGCCTATCTTATACCTCATTTAGCATAGAGCCTGAGGAAGCTAAAATAATGTCTAAAGATGGAGAACAATACGTTGAAATCGACGTAATGGTAACCAATACGGGAACTGCTTATGCGGGTAAAGAGGTAGTGCAGGTCTACTACGAAGCACCACAAGGAAAGCTGGGGCAGCCGGCTAAAGCTCTTGCAGCATTCGGGAAGACGAAACTCCTTCAAGCGGGTGAATCAGAGCGTCTTACGGTGAGCTTCCCTGTTCATTCTCTAGCTTCCTATGATGATGCCGGTGTGACGGGACATCCTTCTGCTTATGTTCTGGAAGCCGGAACATACCGCTTTTATGTGGGAACCAGTGTCAAAAACCTAGCTGAAGTAAACGTTCAAGGTCAAGACGGCTATGAGGTGGAAACTCTTCAAGTTGTGGAGCAGCTGCATGAAGCGATGGCGCCGATTGAAGGCTTTACGAGAATGATGCCGGGTGCTCAGAAGGAAGATGGTTCGTACGAGCTTATCTTTGCAGAAGTACCGAAGCGCAAGGTTTCTATGGCAGATCGGATTGAGAAAAACCTTCCCGAGACGTTAGCTCAAACCGGTAATCAAGGACATAAGTTAAGAGATGTTTTTGAGGGTAAAGTGGGCATGGAGGATTTCATCGCTCAGCTCAGCGATCAAGACCTGGCTGCGATCGTCAGAGGAGAAGGCATGAGCAGTCCGCTCGTTACACCGGGCACGGCTTCAGCTTTCGGAGGAGTAAGCGACAGCTTGTTCAACTTCGGCATTCCAGTAGCTTGTACAGCAGACGGCCCTTCTGGCATTCGTATGGATAGCGGACAGAAGGCAACTCAGGTTGCGATCGGAACCTTGCTTGCAGCAACTTGGAATACGGAACTTGTGGAAGAACTTTATGTTATGGAAGGTCAAGAATTATTAGGCAACAACGTGGATACCTTGCTCGGACCGGGCTTGAATATCCGCCGCAGTCCGCTTAATGGCCGCAACTTTGAGTATTTCTCGGAAGATCCGTTGATTTCTGGCGTATTTGCTGCAGCATGTACGCGTGGCATAATGAAGGGTGGCTCTAACGCCACACTGAAGCATTTTGCCTGCAATAACCAAGAAAAACATCGCAGTAAAGTAGATGCAATCGTATCGGAGCGCGCCCTTCGGGAGATTTATCTGAAAGGCTTTGAAATCGCAGTGAAGCAGGGTGGAGCTAATTCCATTATGACGTCCTATAATCCGATTAATGGGCATTGGGCGGCTTCCAATTATGATATGAATACTACTATTCTTCGCGGTGAGTGGGGCTTTAAAGGTATCGTCATGACGGATTGGTGGGCTATCATGAACGATGTTGTGCATGGAGGGCCTGCGGATCGCAAATTCACGAACTGGATGGTACGTGCACAAAACGATCTGTATATGGTTGTCAGTAACTATGGTGCGGAAATCAATGCTTGGGAAGACAATACGATAGAATCTTTGGAAAATGGTACCCTAACACGAGGAGAGCTTCAGCGCTCTGCGATGAACATTTGCGAGTTCATTATGCACGCACCGGTATTCTCAAGGAAACATGAAATAGAAGAAACAATTGATTCTTTCAAGGCGAATTCTTCTCTTTCTACGGAGCAAGCACAAGCAATTTCCCGCAATGCACAGGTTAAACCTGACGCAGCAGGATCTACCTTTATGAATGTAGATCAGGCAGGCCAATACCGGATCATTGTCAGCATCATGTCACCAGAGCCTGAACTCGCTCAAAGTGCTTGTAATGTAATACTAAATGATCAATTGATGACGACCATTCAAACGAATGGAACAGAAGGCAAATGGATCAGACAAAAGCTTGTGAAAATCGTGCTTGAAGCAGGTCTTTATGAATTGAAGCTGGATTTCATCAAACCAGGCTTGCAGATCGAATGGATCGAATTTAAAGCTGTAGAAACAGAATAGGCTAATTAATCAAGCGGAAGAATGGTTAGGTTGATGCGTGGCGGTAAATCCGTGATTCGCCTTGCCACGGTTTGCCGTGCTAAACGCCTATTCAAAATAACAAAGGCACCCTAAAGGGTGCCTTTACTTTTGGACATTGTGCTAGATCTAAATACGTATCATCCTAGTGTCTGATCTTTACGATACTCCCCAGGATTAATTCCTTCGAGTTTTTTAAACACTCTGCTGAAATATTTCTCGTCTTGATAGCCGACCATTTCTGCTACTTGAGCAATTCGCAGATGGGGATTATGCAGCAGCAGCTTTGCCTTCTCGATTCGAATCCGGCTGAGATAGTCGAGTAAGGTGACGCCGTATTCCTGTTTGAATTTACGAGCAATGTATTCTCGGCTTAGGAAGAAGCGTGTAGCAACATCCTGAAGCGATATATCCTCCTGATAATGACCCTCCACGTATTTCGCAATATTATGAATGAAAAAATGCTCTTTGGCATGTAACTGGGTCAGGACTTTAGAGGCAGCACCCAATCTATTCTCCATTTGAAGCTTAAGATCATCCCAAGATAACAGGCCCTCCTCATTCAAGGGTAGAGGGCGAAACGGTTCAGACTGGGAATCCTCATGCTCGCTGGCATTTGGTTCCCCTTTTTCGTTCTCAATCCATTTTATTTGCATCCAATCCCACTCATTCTCCCATTGGATGAGCTGCTCAGGAGTAACGGATCCTAGCTTTCTAATATCGTTTAACCATTGCTGGGTAATGGACTCCATTTGTTCTTGATTGCCGCTTAGAGCAGTCAGACGAAGCTGCTCTTCTAAGGAGGTCAGACGAAGCGGGCGAGTCAATGAATGACTCTCATCCAGATACGGATGCAACCGATTCGATTCTAGCAAATTGCGTCTCCACAAGGCTTTGGAAGCCTCGAGGTATGCGCGTGACACATCTTCAGGAAATATTCGTTTGGTCGTGAAACCGAAATGAAATCGACGATTCAAGGTTGCAGAAATGCCTTCATTAATATCTTGCAGCATATTGTTGAAGGAGCCTCGATCCTCCCAGAAGAGTATCACAATTTCACCCGGACTATTCAGCTGGCGAAAAGCAATTCCCTTCGACTTCAGCAGTTCATTACAAATGTTAGCGACTATGAAGAAGAGCAGTTGAATTTGATTTTGAAATTTGTCCAGCAGTTTTTGATCCAGTTGCGAGATGGATAGAACGGCAACCGAGCAGGAAGACAAGGGCAATGGAGAACGAAGCTCTTCATGAAGCTGATTCAGAAGATCTTTGCGAACCTGTCCGGTGACGAGCTCGGTTAACAGCTTGTCTACGTAGTGAGGCTTCATTTCGTTCACTTCAATACTCTGCTGCGTAATGCGGTAACGAGCGTCCTCCTCTTGACGCCAGCAATCCGCCGCTTTCTCTAATGCCTCATTCAGTGTATCGGCTTTGACTGGTTTAAGAATATAATCCATTCCGCCATTTCGAACAGCATGCCGTACGAATTCAAAGTCATCATAACCGCTAATCACAATGACTTTAATTTGAGGTCTATTCGTATACAGCCATGTTAATAGCTCAGCGCCATCTTTGCGGGGCATGCGCATATCCGTAAGGACAATTTGAGGATTTTCTGCCTGAATGAGCGACACAGCTTGTTCGCCGTCAGAGGCTTGTAATACCTCTGTTATATTAAATTTTGTCCAGTCCGCAAGCAAATTGATAGCATTCCTGACATGTTTTTCATCGTCTACGATTAAAACTTTCATGCTGGCTCACTCTCCCACACATAGTCTAAGGTGATTTTTACGCCATGCGGTTCTACATTTTCAATGAGGAGGACAGCTGTGTTCGCGTAGTATAATTGCAGACGCATGAGCACATTGTACAAACCGATGGAAGAACGCTCTGTCACGTCATTGTCTTCATTGACTTGCCGGATCTGTAATTCATCCTGCAGCCTCTTAAGTTCCAGCTCGGGAATAGACGTACCGTTATTTTCGATCTCAATGATAAGCCGTTTCGTAGCCGATACGCGGCTGCGAATAAATAGCTGTCCCATTCCTAAATGGGGGTCCATGCCGTGTTTAAAATAGTTCTCAACCAAAGGCTGCAATGTCATTTTGGGAATACCAACTGACAACGAGTTAGGAGCTATATCGAGAGTAAAATCAAATTGATCATCGAACCGTTCTTTTTGCAAGTCAAGGTAAAGCTTGAGATGGTCGATCTCCTCCTGCAAGGTTACCATAGCCTCACCGCTGCGCATTTTGTAGCGCATCATATCTGCTAGGGAAGAGAGTAGATTATAGACCCGCGGTACGTTATGCTGAAGCGCAACTGTACCGATCGACTGCAGCGTATTATACAAAAAATGAGGATCTATTTGTGATTGCAACGCTTTAAGCTGATTGGTTTTGTTCGCTAATTCAAGCTTGTATTTACGAAGGATTAGATTGTTAATTGTATCCATCATTTGTCTAAATTGCCGTGATAAAGAGCCGATCTCATCCTTGCTGTCTATCTCTATATTAATAGTTAGACGACCGGTCTGGATTTGATTCATATAGCTTGCCAGCTGTTTTATCGGTCTTGTAATACGGAATGAAATAAATAATGTGCCTAAAATAACAGCCAGTAGAGCAAGCACGGCAATAATGACGTTAATGGTGATTAACTCGGTTGACTTGCGGTACAGGACCGTATGAGGAATCTGCTTCACTAACGTCCACTTTGCAAAAGAGACCTCGAGTTTCTCATACACCTGAATGGCTTTGTCATCATCAATAAAGCCTGATTTTTCATTCGCTGCTTGTGCTGCTAAATTAACGTTCGTAAGCGGCTTGCCGATTTCTTCAGGTTTACCACTGTAGATGACAATATCATTCTCATCGAGCAGGTAAAATTGTTCGTCCTCCGCATTATAAAGTTGATTGCAGATCGCTGCAATCCCGTCTAGCCTTACATCGATGGCCATAATGGCCAACTGTGTAGTGGATGGGATTCGAACGATCGGACGATAGTAGGTGAATACCATTGTATCTGTAAAATCATTTGGTGAAGGCGGGAACCCGTAGCTATGAGCAGGATGCGGGGGCTCTGTACTGGTCTTTGCCGTATTGAATTTCATTGTACTTATGTAAGGGGAAGCGCGATACTCTCGTCTTGGTACACTGTTTGTGATGAGTGTCGACTGATTGGTATGACGGGAATGCATATACACCTGTTGAATATCTGGCAAAGAGCCTTGCAGATTCTGTAGGGTGGTGTACATCTCTGCAATCGCCTGATAATCGTCCAGCCCTTTAGATAAATTATTTAAGAAATGCGGGTCTGAATAGACGACGATGGAGGCACGGTTGATATTATTTAAATAGTTGATGAGATTTGTTTTACCCTGAAAAATTAATCGAGCATTATCACTTACAGCTTGCTCCTTGATTGATTCCCGAGTGTGAATAAGCGTAATAACTAAAGACAATACCAAAGGTACAATGGTAACTACTAACATAAATTGAATAAGCCTTGTCCGTATGCTGTGAGAATTCATCTGCTTCCACCTCGCCCTTATCATGATCTATCCCATCTATCTTGAATGAGATCAATATCGTGTTCCTATTGGTTCACGATTGTCCGTTTTTTTTGATTCGCCTTTCTCGCATACTAATTATAAGCAAAAAACGAAATGTGCAAAGGGGAGAACGGGATGAATCACAAAAAAACTTCGCAACTGACTAAGCAGGCTGTGTTCGTCGGTCCTGCTATTATCTTTTTCATCCTTATTATTGTCATTCCATTCCTACTTGGATTGTATTATTCATTCACGAATTGGAACGGTATATCAGGAGAAGCAGCATGGGTTGGATTAGACAACTATAAACAAATTTTTATGCATGACAGCGGGTTCCGCGACTCCTTTTGGTTTACGACCAAATTTACAGTTCTTGGTGTCGTGTTAACGAATGTATTAGGCTTCTTCTTAGCCTATTTTCTAATTAAACCGCTCAAATCGCGGAATATTCTCCGAACGGTTTTTTTCATGCCGAATGTCATCGGGGGATTGCTGCTCGGATTCATATGGCAATTTATTTTTGTAAAAGGATTCTCAGCAATCGGAAGTGCAACAGGACTCTCCTTCTTTAATCTGCCTTGGCTGGGGACAGAAAAAACAGCTTTTTGGGCGATTGTCATTGTATTCGTATGGCAGACAGCAGGCTATCTCATGGTCATCTACATCTCTTCACTTAATAATGTGCCCAAAGATATTCTAGAAGCAGCTGAGATTGATGGTGCAAACCGGTTTCAAGTTCTTCGCTCCATTATTATCCCGCTCATTATGCCTGCAGCAACGGTATGTTTATTCTTAGCTATTTCTTGGTCATTCAAAATGTTCGACCTTAACCTATCACTGACTAAAGGCGGTCCTTTTGGTTCAACAGAATCGGTGGCCATGAACATTTACAATGAGGCTTTCTCAAGAAATAGATATGGTTTAGGAACAGCAAAAGCTATTATATTCTTTGTCATTGTAGCTGTCATCACGAGTCTACAAGTGAAAATTACAAAAAGTAAGGAGGTTGAAGCGTAATGGACATAACGAAAAACGATCGTATAGGAAGAATCGTGACGGAAGTGGTCATGGTTTTAATCGCTCTCCTCTTTCTCGTTCCGTTCTACTTTTTGTTTGTCAATTCAGTTAAAACCATCGGTGATTTGTTTACAAGTGCAGCTAGCTTGCCGAAATCATTGGAATGGAGTAACTATACTCGCGCATTTGAGATTACGAAGTTTCCAACCGCATTCATGAATTCAGTCATTATTACGGTAATAAGCAATGTGCTGCTTGTCATTATTAGCGCTATGGCTGCTTATAACATGGTTCGCAGCAATAGTCGATTTAATCGTATTCTTTTCCTTTTATTTGTGGCTGCGATGGTCGTGCCTTTTCAATCGATCATGATACCGCTTGTGAAAGTGACAAGCACTTTGGGTCTTATGAACAGCATTCCGGGATTGATTATCTGTTATTTAGGCTTTGGTGTACCGATCTCTATTTTCTTATTCCATGGATTTGTGAAATCTATTCCGTTAGAAATAGAAGAAGCTGCGACTGTGGATGGTTCGAACGCCTACGGCGTTTTTTATCGGGTAGTTCTTCCACTCTTGAAACCGATGCTTGTAACGGTGTTTATCTTGAACACACTTTGGATCTGGAATGATTATCTGCTGCCATCGCTTATCCTGCAATCAGCAGATTTACGTACAATTCCAATAGCGACTTTCGCATTCTTCGGACAATACACCAAGCAGTGGGATTTGGCTCTGCCAGCCCTTGTCATGGGGGTTCTACCGGTTATTATTTTCTTCTTATCCATGCAGAAATATATTATTGAGGGTATTACACAAGGAGCGGTTAAAGGCTAAAGAGATGTCACACGCGTCTACCTCTTTGGTCAATATCCTCCCTACAAGAGCTGATTAAGACCATCTACAATGAGGAAGTAAACGATTTCACACTAACAAACAGAAGGTAAGGGGAGGTTTCATCATGAAAAATTACAAAAAGATGACACTCGTTATGCTGCTCGCTATCTCATTGCTGCTATCCGCTTGCGGCTCGAAAACAGCGAACAATCAAGGGAATGATGCAGCTGCTTCAAAGGAAACAAAGACAATTAAAATTTTCCAATTTAAAGTTGAAATCGCTGAAGCATTAAACAAGCTTAAAGGTGAGTATGAGAGCACGCATCCAGGTATTAAGCTGGACATTCAAACCGTAGGCGGCGGTTCAGATTACGGCGCTGCGTTAAAAGCGAAATTTGCATCAGGTGAAGAACCAGATATTTTCAACAACGGCGGATACAGAGATCTTGAGACATGGTTCAACAACTTAGAGGATCTGTCTGATCAGCCTTGGGTTTCCGATGCTGTAGATGTTGCCAAAGAGCCAATGACGAAAGACGGTAAAATTTATGGTCAACCGATGAACCTGGAAGGCTATGGACTTGTTTATAACAAGGATCTATTCGCTAAAGCAGGCATTACAGAAACGCCGAAAACGCTAAGCCAGCTGGAAGAAGCGGCTAAGAAGCTTCAGGCAATTGGTGTAACACCATTCGCGAATGGCTATCAAGAGCTTTGGATTCTTGGGAACCATACGCTGAACGTAGCGTTTGCACAACAAAAGGATCCGGATGCATTCGTTAAGGGACTAAATGAAGGTACAGAGAAAATTCCAGGCAACGCGGTATTCCAAGAGTGGACAAACCTCGTTGATCTGACATTGAAATACGGCAACAAAAACCCATTAACAACGGACTACAACACTGAAATGACGATGTTTGCTAATGGTGAAGCAGCTATGACGCAGCAGGGCAACTGGACACAAGTACAAATTGACAGCATTAATCCAGAGTTGAACATTGGTATTTTGCCAATGCCAATTAACGAAAATGCTGCTGAGAATGACAAATTATTTGTTGGCGTACCAAACAACTGGGTTGTTAACAAAAACTCTGCAGTGAAACCAGAAGCAAAAGAATTTTTGAACTGGTTGGTAACTTCTGATATCGGTAAAAAATATATCGCTAAAGAATTCAAATTCATTCCTGCCTTCAAGAGCATTGAAGCATCAAGTGAAGATCTAGGGGATCTTGGGGCTGAGGTAGTTAGCTACAGTCAAGCAGGTAAAGCATTAAGCTGGAACTTTAACAAATTCCCTGATGGCGGTATGAATGAATTCGCTAATCAAATTCAAGCTTACATTGCAGGTAAATCGGATAAGAACGGCTTGTTCGAAGATTTGCAAAAAGCATGGGATAGCTTGAAAACGAAATAAGTACGGAGATAGCCTGATAATCACTATACGAACAATGAAGAGGCGATCTCCGGTTAACGGTTGACGCCTCTTTTCATGACAACACGGGAGGGAACAGATATGGAAGGAAGCGCAGCGATACATCCTAATAAGATGGGTTTGTTAGATGAACAAGCCATGCGGAAACAAATGGGGGCATTACGAGCGTTTGAGCAAAATGAGGGAAGCTATATTTGCCGTGGCGAAAAGGTAAATGCAGTCATTGTCTTTATTACCGACGACATATGCCGGATTAAAGTTTTTCATGGTACGGATGCCGATCTATCTACGACACCAGGCGTTTTGCCGCAAGGGCGTTCAATCGAGGTGAGGATGGAGGAGAACGACAATCAGTTCCTTTTTATAACGCATTCAATGAAGGTGGTTGTCGATAAAGCTGACTTTAGCTTTTCATTTGAAGATCTTGATGGCAACCGGATTGCACATCAGTATCCAATAAGCTGGAGTGCTCGAGGTGAGTTAAGCGCATCCTATGAGAGCACAGTGGAATCTCATTTCTATGGATTGGGTGAAAAGACAGGCTTCTTGGACAAGCGCGGTGAACGCTACACGAACTGGAATACCGATGTTTACGCGCCGCATGTCCCAGAGATTGAAGCGCTCTATGAGTCCATTCCATTACTTATTCATATGAACGGCGACCGAAGCTATGGATTATTTTTAGATAATCCCGGACGGACAGAGTTTGATATGAGGTCGGAGGAAACGGCCTTCTCGGTTAGTTGTTCAACTGGCGCTTATGATATTTATTTTATTAACGGTCCTGAGTTGAAGGAAGTTGTATCCCGGTATACGACGCTTACCGGAAAGATGGAGCTCCCTCCAAAATGGGCGATCGGTTATCATCAATCTCGTTACAGCTACATGAATCAGCAAGAAGTTCTAGAGCTAGCCAGGACCTTCCGAGCGAAGCAAATTCCATGTGATGTTATTTATCTGGATATTCATTATATGAACGAGTATCGCGTATTCAGCTTCGATTCGGTTCGCTTCCCTGATCCGCAAGCCATGATGGATGAACTGAAAACACTAGGAATTCGAATTGTGCCTATTGTCGATCCAGGAGTGAAGAAAGACCCGAAATATAAGGTGTATCAAGAGGGAGTGCGAGAGAATCATTTTGTCCGGAAGCTGGAAGGGGATATTTTCTTCGGTGAAGTATGGCCGGGCGTGAGTGCCTTCCCTGATTTCACAGAAGACCGTACATCGGAATGGTGGGGAGAGCAGCATCGCTTCTATACCGATCTTGGTATTCAAGGAATTTGGAATGATATGAACGAGCCTGCCTTGTTTAATGAGAGCAAGACGATGGATCTCGATGCCATGCATGGCAACAATGGGAAACCATTAACGCATGAAGAGCTGCATAATTTATACGGAATGCTGATGTCCAAGGCGACTTACGAAGGATTATGCGGTCTCTTGGAGGGACAACGTCCTTTCATCCTAACACGTGCTGGATATGCTGGCATTCAACGTTATGCAGCTGTATGGACTGGCGACAATCGCAGCTTCTGGGAGCATATGGCGATGGCAATGCCGATGGTCATGAACATGGGATTATCGGGTATTCCGTTTGCAGGCCCTGATATTGGCGGATTTGCGCATCATGCCTCGGATGAGCTGCTTGTACGCTGGACACAAATGGGTGCATTCTTTCCTTATTGCCGGAATCATTCCGCAATTGGTACGGTACGTCAAGAGCCATGGTCGTTCGGCAGCAAGTCTGAGGAGATTGTACGAGATTATATTGGTCTTCGCTATCGTCTCATGCCGCATCTATACAACTTATTCCATGAGTCTGCGACAAGCGGCTTGCCGATTCTTCGTCCGCTGCTTCTAGAATATCCGTCCGATCCGAATGTGACGAACTTGTGTGACCAGTTCCTGCTCGGGGAGGATATGTTGATTGCACCTGTATATCGTCCGAATACGACTCATCGTGCGGTTTATTTGCCTGCTGGCACATGGATCGACTATTGGACGGGAGAGAGCTTAGTTGGAGGCCGTCATATCTTAGCACATGCGCCATTAGAAATCATGCCAATCTATATCAAGGCAGGGGCAATCATTGCTGAGGGTCCGTTAAAACAAAGCGCTGATGAAGTGGTGGAGGAATTTCTTCAATTCCATGTCTATGGTGCCGCTGCATCTTCAGATTTCACAGCTGTATATACGTTATATGAAGATGATGGCGTTAGCTTCGACTATCGGGAAGGCGCTTATTCGGAATTATCCATAAACATTGCTGGCAAACAGAATACAGTGGAATTGAATTGGCATTACAAAGCTGAGAATGCGTTTAAGCAAGAGCGTAAGCAGCTTCGATTCTCATTCCATTGTCCTAGCTTTACAGCTAAACATATAGAAGGTTTACAAGGCATGACGCAAGAGGAGCTAGCTGCTGGTGCGGAAGGCTGGACGATAGATTCATCTACCGGAGAGCTGCTGATTCAAGTAGCAGACCATGCTGCGGGCGGTAAGCTCTTGATTACAGTTGCGTAAAATAAGAAGAGTTAAATAAGAAGAGGCGAGTGGGCAAACCACTCGCCTCTTCTTATTTTTGACTATCTTTTTTTACAAAATGGAATCCATTTTGTAAAGATCATATGAGTGAACGCAGCAGTGGTACAAACGATTTTATTCGTTTATTTTCCATATCATTTGGTCATACTTAGGCATGAGACATTACGGTGAAGGCGGCGATAGTTAATGGATCAAAGATTATCGGATGAAATTGCAACTATCCCTATTGCCCCGAACGTTGAGCGAAACCTGGAGAAGATTTTAAACGATTTTGGTGAAAGCGATGACGTTGTTGTACGCAAAATACAGATTGCCGGAGCGGCGGCAATGGCAGTTGTTTATATTGATGGTTTAACAGATGTTACAGCAATAAACAATTATATTTTGGAGATGCTAAGCCGTTCCCATGACGTTAAAAAAGATGACACTGATCATTTGGCTGAACATTTATTATCTGGTGTAGGATCCATTAGTAAGGTGTCAGAAATGGCTTCTTTGTACAACTATTTGTTATCAGGTGACGCTATCATCTTAGTAGAAGGCATCAGTTACGCTTATCGTGCGGATAATCGTCAATGGAAGGGTCGCGACGTTACCGAGTCGACGAATCAGACATCCATAAGAGGGCCTAAAGAAAGCTTTAATGAAACGCTTCGAACAAATACAGCGTTGATTAGACGGAAAATTAAAGATCAGCGTCTTCGTCTTGAGACGATTTCAATTGGACGGATGACGAAAACCGACGTTACCCTTATGTACATAGATGGCATAGCCAAGACCTCTGTTATTAATATGGCACGCTCACGAATTCGAGGGATAGATATTGATAGTGTTCTGGAAAGCGGGTATATTGAAGAGCTGATCGAAGATGGTAAATATTCACTCTTTCCAACTGTTTTTAACTCAGAGCTGCCGGATAATGTCGCCGCACAATTGTTGGAAGGAAAAGTAGCAATATTTGTAGATGGAACGCCGAACGTATTGCTTGTACCAACTGCATTTGTTACTTTTTTTCAGTCGACAGAAGATTATTATCAACGTGCTTATTATGCAAGTTTGCTTCGTCTCTTGAGATTTGGCAGTGTCGTACTCTCACTCTTGTTCCCCTCTTTGTACATAGCGATAACTACATTTCACCGTGATATGCTTCCAGTCTCACTGCTAATAAATCTGGCAGCACAGCGGGAGGGCGTACCATTTCCAGCTTTTATTGAAGCGTTAGTGATGGAGGTAACCTTTGAAATTTTAAGGGAAGCGGGTTTGCGTATGCCCCGCGCAATTGGTCAGGCGGTATCGGTCGTTGGTACACTCGTTATCGGACAGGCAGCAGTAGAGGCCGGTATTGTATCAGCTGCTATGGTTATCGTTGTGTCTATAACAGCAATCTCGACATTTACATTGCCAGCCTATAGTATGTCCATTCCGATACGTATTTTCCGATTTGTGTTTATGGGTTTGGCCGCAAGCTTTGGGTTGTTCGGTATTATTATGGGTTTGTTCATTATTCTCCTTCATTTATGCTCATTGCGCTCCTTCGGTGAACCTTATATGTCTCCGCTCTCACCATACCAATCAAGCGATATGGAAGATACACTTCTTCGTCTGCCAAGATGGTTGGTATACAAACGACCCAGCACATCAATAGGCAGCGGGAAGAGTCGCAAGGGTTAAATAGGAGGAGAGGATTTTTTTGTGGCATAAATTATTAATAAGTGTATTTTGTTTGATTATCCTTACCGGTTGCTGGAGCAGACGGGAATTAAATGAATTACTAATTGTACTCGGAATGGGCGTTGACTGGGTAGATGGTGAATATCTCGTATCATTCCAAGTGGTCAACCCTAGTGAAATATCAGCACAAAAAAAGGGGGGGGACCGCCCGCCCGGAACACTATTTCAGGCAAGGGGAAAAACGATATTTGAAGCGGCAAGGTCATTGACTGCGGAAGCGCCAAGAAAGGTGTATATGGGGCATCTGCAGATCTTCGTAATTGGAGAAACGTTAGCAAGAAGGGGAATACGAGATTTTATCGATAATACACTTCGTGACAATGAATTGAGGATGGATTTCAGCTTAGTAGTTGCAAGGGACATGAAAGCAGAAGAAATTCTCAAATTGTTTACACCGCTGGAGAGGCTGCCGACCTATAGCATGCTTCAATCATTGAAAACATCTCAGAAGTCTTGGGCACCAACCATATCCGTCACAATGGATGAAGTACTAAATAAGCTTTCAATCGAAAGTAGTGAGCTCGTATTAACAGGTATTCAAATCATCGGTAATTCGGAAATGTCGGAATCGAAAAAAAACGTAGAGCCGTTCCAGCCTCCCAGTCGCTTCCGTTATACCGGCATCGCTGCATTCAAAGATGATAAGCTGGTGGGCTGGCTAAATGAAAAGGAAAGCAAAGGATATACGGATATTACAGACAAACTTGACAGCACATCGATAGAGCTTGTATGTGGCAATCAAAAATATATAGGTATTGAGATATCCTCTTCAAAATCTGAAATAGAGACGAAGGTTCAAAATGGTAAGCCGGAGCTCATCGTCCATATCAGCACTGAAGCAAACATCGTTTCAAAGTCATGTGTGGATGTTGATCTAACGGATCAGGCAACGATTGAAAAGCTGCAGAAAGGTGTAGAAGCTACTTTATTAAGTAATGCAGATGCAGCGGTGAAACGTGCCAAGCTTTTGAAATCCGACATTTTTGGATTTGGCGGCCAGTTCGAAAAACACCATCCTGCTTATTGGGTGCATGCTAAGGAGAAATGGAATAATGATCTTTTCCCTCAATGTAAGGTTCGTTTTGATATCGAATTAAAAATCCGTAAAACGGGGACTATTGGTAATTCTACTTTGTTGTGAAACGGAGCGTGGGGAGGATTGGGCATAGCATTTCGTCTATTATAGCGGTACTGGCATTAGCGGCGGGAGCCTTTTGGCTGGAGGCTCCCGGTCTCAAACGGCGTGAACGGAAGCGGGAATTGATAATCTTCATTTTCTTTCTGCTAATAGCGACAGCATTGTATATTGCTTTGATACTGAAGGTAAGTCTTCCAAACTTATTTCAATTAATAAATCAGGTATATGGATAAACCAAATCGGATGTTGTCGAGGATAAGGGGTAGGCGATGAACGGATACGCAAATGCTAAAATCTCTGTTCGGCAGTTTACGATCCTGATTATTCTCGGGATTGTAGGCGATTCGATTCTCATTCTGCCAACTATAGTGGCTGCATCGGCCAAACAAGATGCTTGGTTGTCCATGCTGCTTGCCTCATTCTTTGGACTTCTGACTGGGGCGCTTTTTGCTGGAATTGCAAACAGACAGGAGGGTTCCAGTCTGATTGTTGCCTTACTGAAGAAGTTGGGAGTTTGGATAGGCAGTTTATTCAGTGTGCTTTTTTTATTTGAAGTCTTCATATGTTGTCTGACGCTTATGAGTGAGATGAGTCAATTCATGACAACACAGTTGATGCCGGAGACGCCTGCAATTGCAATTCTCCTTTTTTTCACTGTTGTCATTATCATCGGTTATAGGTATGGAATCGAAGCGTTTGCTCGAATGAGTGAGCTGCTATTCCCTGTGTTTATGGCATTTTTTGTATTTCTTACTGTTTTCTTGTTACCTCAAGTGGAGCTATCCAATCTTTTTCCTATGGCGGTCAAGGGATTCGGTCCTATAATAAACGGATCATTGCCGGCTTTTACATTCGGATTTTCTGAAATGTTTATTATTCTAATGCTCGTACCTCATATTAACAGCAATAAGAAATTAACAAAACCGATCATGTTAGGCTTTGTAATGGGGGCTGTTTTATTATTTATCATTGTTCTCTTTTGTGTGTTAGTACTAGGTCCAAATTTAATGGAAACGAAGTATTATCCGACATTCGTGCTGGCGCAAAAAATAAAAGTGGCGGACTTTTTAGAGCGATTAGAAGCCATTATTACTTTTTTGTGGGTGATTACTGTTTTTTACAAGACGATGCTTTTGTTTTTTGCTTTTACTACCGGTATCAGTCAGTTATTCCGATTAAAAGAGAGCAATATGCTGACGATCCCTCTAGGCATGATATTGATTGTATTTACGATTGTCGGAACGCCCAGCATTACGGAATATAATAAAATGCTGTTTGAACACTATCCTTGGTTTGACATGACATTTTGTGTCTTATTACCGGTACTGCTTTTCGTGACGCTTTACATAGCAGATAAGCTAAAAGGGAAAAGCAAGAAATTAGAAAAATAGCGGCTCACTATAAGTGAAGCCAAAAAAAGCGACCTAATGGGTACAGCCATGAATGGCGCTGTATTAATTAGGTCGCTTGTGTCTGTAAAAGTATTATACCGCGTTCAATGAAACTTCATCGTCTTCATTTTTATTAAATGCTTCGCGATCAAATTCACCTTCAGAATTTGCAACGAGTAGGGAAGTTACAGCTGTTCCTGAAGCATTTACGGCTGTACGGCCCATATCGATGAGTGATTCAACCCCTGCGACGATTGCCATTCCCTCAAGAGGCAATCCAAGTGCCGTTAGTACGACTGTTGTTGAAATGGTAGCTGGACCAGGAACGCCAGCAACACCGATTGATGAAATGACACTTACCAAAACGAGAATAATATAGTCTGTACCTGTTAGCGTAATATCGAATAGCTGCGCCGTAAATACTGCTACAATCGCAGGCCATATACCGCCACATGCATTGAAGTTAACGGATGCGCCTAGCGGTGCGATAAAGCTTGCAATCCTTGGTGAGACATGAAGACGTTTCGTAATCACTTCCAGATTAACGGGAAGAGTGGCATAACTGCTGCGTGTCGTAAAACCAACTGCAACCGTTGGGTATATCTTCCGGAAGAAGCGAAGCGGGTTCACTTTTACAACCAATAGAACGAGTCCGCCAAATATTACGACGAAGTGAATGATCATGGCCACATAAGAGGTTATGATCACACTTCCGAGCTCTTGTAATGTCTCCCAGCCATAACGTGCTGTCATGCCGGCGATCAATGCGAACACACCATAAGGTGTTAGGCGAATAACGAATTTAACGACTTGATGCAAAACTTGAGTAGCCGATTGGATGAGATCACGTACAGGCTGTACTGCCTCAGGCTTCTTGGAGCCTACTTTAATGATCGCTATTGAAACGAAAATGGCAAAGATAAGAAGAGGTACTACTTTGCCAGTCGCAGCTTCATTAAATGGATTTGACGGAACGAGATCAAGAATAACCTCTGAGAAAGTTGGAATCTCACGTGCCGTGTAATCAGCTGGAATTTCAACTTTAAGTCCTTTTCCAGGGTTCATTAGAAGAGCAACCGATAAACCGATTATTGAAGCAATACCTGTCGTGCCAAGGAACCATGCGAATGTTTTGAAGCCGATTTTACGCAAGTATTCCAAATTAGTTAAGGAAGAAATACTGTTTAATACGAGTGTGAATACGAGCGGAATAACGAGCATCTTAATGAGACTAATATAGATGCTTCCAAATGTGGTGATTGCTTTGTATTCGAAAGTGTCCAAAGCCTGAAAGATAAGACCGACGACGACACCGATTCCTAGTCCAACGAGTACTCGTGTACCGAAACCAACGCGTTTCTTCGCCAAGTAATATAATATTGCAAAAACAAAAATAGCAGCAACGAAACTGTACCAATTCGTCTCAATTGCTATAAGCAGATTATTTTCCACTTTATCCATGATGCAAATCCCCCTAAACCAATCTATTTTGTATGAATTGAATCTAATGTACTGAGAATGTAACAAAAAGTCAATTGGTTTTTTCTAGAGAAACCAAGTCATTTTTTAAATCCGATAATTTCTATAGGAATATTTAAAAAAGTATTGACAGGGGGTATGGGGGTGATTATGATTGAAGCATGCACCGAGAGATGCAATATCATTTTGTAGGATATATAAGGATCATAGTCTACTGGACGGCCAGAGATTTGACGAAGCGCAGCAATGTTTGCGCGAAGTTGGATCTCTTTTTTTATCCTCACAAAAGGTAAAAAATGTAAATACTAATAGCCATGGGCGAAGGGGATGTTCAAGTATGAAGAAATTTTCAGTATCCATTATTATCGCTTCACTAGCTTTTGTCATCTTAACTTATGCAGCGGTGTCTGCTAATAAGGAAGCACATGCAGCTTCAACAGTTGAAGAGAATGTCGTTAATTCGGAGGTTGCAGCGGCTGAGGTTCAAGCAGAGGCTCCCGTTGTAGAAGCAGTAGATTCATCTAAAACAATTGCTGCAGAAGTTGTTGTGCCTCAACCGGCGGCTGTAGAAGCGATAGTTGAAGCCGTAGAACAAGAGGCGAAGCCAGTGGCTGTTGATTCGACGGTTAAAGAAGAGGCTGTGACTACAGCAACTACAGCTAAAGAAGAAACTGCAGTTGCGCCAGCAGCAGCTGGTAAAAAAGAAGTTAAAACAGCGACAGACACAGCAGCTAGCCAATCGCCCGCAGCTTCACCAGCACCAGCAGCAAAGTCATCCACTGGAACGACTGTGGCTCCAGCTGCACCGGCAGCTTCATCTAAATCAACAACTCCATCAACGAATAAACCAGCAGTAACTACTTCAACGAAAGAAGTGAGCCAGCCTGCAGCAACAACGCCTCCAAGCGAGAAGAAGTCAATCTCATTCACAAATAAAGAATCTAACCAACCAAAGGCTGTAGAGGCTCCAAAAACAACGACGTCATCGACTAATTCATTATCACCGTCATCTTCAACTCCTGCAGCCCCAGCTCCATCAGCGGATGAGGATTGCGAAATTGATGGGGAAGAAAACTGCTAATCCGTTTGGCTCCTAATTCGCGTTTTCAAATAAAAAATAAAGTGGGGGAGAAACCATGCTGCTAAAATCCAGAGCAACCAAAATTGTTTCGTTGTTATTGGCAATCGTCATAGCTCTGCCTGTGTTTAGTGTCAGTGCGAGCGGTTCAACAACACCGACAACAAGCCGTAATAGCACTTATACAACTTATTTCAATGATATCTATCCTAATCTCACCGATCCAAACCATGTGTACGAATCATTAACTTATCATCAACTTGATTATCTGCTTGAACAAAGCGGGACGTATGTGATCTTGTTCGGCGGCGCTTGGAGCCAAGATACACAATCCGTAGCCAGCTATATTAATGAGGTTGCTAAGCAATACGGCGTTTCAAAAGTATATAACTTTGATCCGCGATTAGATGGGAAATCCAGCAAGCTGGATATTATCGATTCTAATAATAGCCCTTATTCAAGAAGATATGTTGATCTTGTAAACAAGTATTTAACGAACTTGGGTGATTTCGTAGATGGTGATGACAAGGTTACCTATACCCATGTAACAACCGGCTCAACTGGCAAAACTAATACAGGCGAGGCAGTTAAGGTAGAAACACCGTTTTTATTCGTTTATAACAAGGATCACAAAGAGGGAGATGTCGCTGCTCCTATCGTCTCTGCATTGGAGTCGAAAGGTACGGTTGCAGCTGAGAATGCGGATGCTTACAAGCAGTTAGTAAGCGGCGTGTTCGATAAAATTTCCACGAATCAAGTTGCTGATTATGATCTATTCGATAATGAGCGTTACATTAAAGACTCTTATAATAAATTTGCAGCTCCAGATGTGATTTTCGATGAGACAGATGGTGAGATCGTGATCGATCCTGTCACTTATGATGAATTGGATCATATTCTGGGCAGCGAAGGCAACTATGCGATATTCTTCGGTTGCTCCTGGTGCCCGAATACTCGGGCGATTGCAAAGCTCGTTAATGATTATGCAAAGCAACATAATATTGATAAGGTGTATAACTTTGATACGAAGCTGGATGGCGGTATCGGGGGAACTCCGGGTGTTCCTTCCGGAACAGACTATGCTAACTTGCTGCAGATCCGTACGAACAATCTGGATATTACTTATCTTTACACCGATCTGGTTAATAAGCATTTAAGCAATCTCACAACTGAAAATAGTCAAGCGGCGACACCGAGCATTATTAGTTATACGAATGACACAGGAGAGAAGATAGGTGCTACAAGGCTTCAAGTACCGTTCTTGTTCGTATATAACAAAGACAACCAGGATGCTGATGGCAAGGACGCTCCGATCCTTGGACATATAGAGCTTATGTACACTTGGTCTACTATTCAACCAAACTATGTATACCAAGATGTTACTGCAGGTCCGCGCAATACGTATATAGCAGCGCTAAATGAGACTTTTTCCAGAATAGAACCAACTCCATCTCAGTTAGTTGCTAAATCACCAACATCGGCAGCCAACAACGATGGTCAAATTACAGGCACAACAACAGCTTTGGAATATAAGCGCGATGGTGCCGAGAGTTATACTGCTGTATCCGGTGACGCTATTACAGGTCTTGCACCTGGCACGTATCTAGTCAGATACGCGTCCAAGAATGGCTATAATGGTCCAGTAAATAATGCTGGGGGCAAAGTAGCGGTTCCTTATCCGGCGGGTAAATCGGTTGAGATCGTTATTGAAGGCTTTGGCGAAATCGAGCAAGCAGCCCCGACCGGCTTAGCGGGTGTTAAGCCAACTTCACAGGATAATAATGATGGTAAAATTACGGGAACAACGACAGATCTGGAATATAGACTGCTAGGTGCTGAAAGCTATAAACCAGTGACTGGAACAACGATCGAAGGATTAACGCCAGGCGTATACCAAGTCAGAGTCGCTGCCAAAACAGGATATAGCGCAAGCCCCTCCGTATCTGTGACCGTACCGTCGAATGGAAGTCTTGTACAACCAGCACCAACAGGAGTGGCGGGTATAGCACCAACCTCTTCAGCGAACAATGATGGTCAAATTACAGGCGTATCTGCTGCGCTTGAGTATAAGCTGGATGGAGCAACTGCCTATATTCGTGTAACGGGTAATCTGATTACGGGGTTAGCAGCGGGCACTTATCATGTTCGCTATGCAGCTAAGGAAGGCTATCTTGCAGGTGAAGTGCTTAATGTAACGGTTCCTGCCTACACGGCTCCTCCGACAACGAGTGTACCGTCGGTAACACCGCCACCTACTGACAACAGCAACATAGATCCAAAGGTGTCAACGACAGTCCCTGCGGCATCGACTGATGAAGCCACAGGAGAGACGTTAGCTGCAGTAGGCAAGGATACGGTTAAAACGCTTATTGATGGAGCAAAAAAGATTGAGCAAGCAGGAAAAGCTGCAGTAGTGGAGTTTAAAGTTGAGGGGACAAATAAAACGACTTCCACACAATTAACGATTCCTAGAGCTTCCTTTAATGAATTGGCCTCAGAAACAAAAGCAGAAATTAAAGTAGATGTAGGCTTTGGAACAGTGAGCTTCGATGCTCAAGCAGCAGATAGTATTGGTGCGGCTGCTGCGACAGGTGATATCAGCATCATAATCTCTAAAGTTTCGTTGACTGAAGAAGGCAAGGAAGTATTAGGGGATAGACCCGCATATATCTTCTCCGTTTATGCAGGCGACAGCTATCTCTCGAGCTTCGGCGGAGGAAATGTTCATATTAGTCTTCCCTATACGCTGCAAGCAAATGAAGATCCAAATGCAGTAATTGTTTATTATGTTACGGAAGAAGGCGAACTGCAGCCGATTCGTGGTCAGTACAATGCTGCGACGCGGACTGTTGATTTCAAGACGACACACTTCTCGCAATATATTATTGGCTACAATAAAATATCTTTTGCGGATGTCCCTGTTACGGCTTGGTACGAAAATGCAGTTAGCTACTTGGCTGCACGAGACATTACAAAAGGCACGGATGATAAACATTACAGCCCAGGCGCTGTTGTCACAAGAGGTCAATTCATTGTCTTGTTACTGAGAGCCTATGGTATTGAGCCGCAAGCGAAGGAAGAGAACAATTTTGCTGATGCAGGAAATACCTACTATACATCTTATCTTGGTGCTGCTAAGAGACTTGGAATCACGACTGGAATTGGTGATAACAAGTTTGCACCGGATAGCCTGATTTCGCGTCAAGAATTGTTTACGATTCTCTATCGTGCGCTTGATGTGCTAGGTGAAACTACTACATCGGCAACGGGGGCAACCGTATCGAGCTTTACGGATGCAGACCAGATCGCAAGCTATGCAACGGATGCATTTAAGTCATTCGTTGAGAGCGGTGTCGTTACAGGCAATAACGCTAAGTTGAATCCGAAAGGAAACTCCACTAGAGCAGAGGTTGCAAAGGTGCTGTACAATCTGCTTTCCCAATAAGAATGCCATGGGAAAAGGTTTAACCGAATGGGTAGCCAATTGGCTACCCATTTTACCCATACAGAGGGAGGGGAGCAGCATGGATTATATTCTAGCGTTCTCAGCAGGGCTGCTATCCTTTTTATCGCCTTGTGTCCTACCGTTAATTCCTGTTTTTCTAAGCTATATGGTTGGCGCATCCGTTGCAGAAATCCATACCAGCAAAGCGAAAATGAATGTCTTAATTAAAACGATATTTTTTGTCCTCGGATTCTCGATTGTATTTATCGCACTCGGGGTTACGGTTAGTTCTATAAGTAAGCTTTTTACCGACCATATGCGATTAATCCAACAAATCGGCGGTATTCTCATTATCTTATTTGGACTTCACATGACAGGTGTATTCAAGCTGAAGTTTCTGTACAAGGAGAAGAGATTCATGCCAAAAGATTCCACGGGCAAGAGCTTTGGCGCTCTTTTATTAGGAATGGCCTTTGCCGTGGGCTGGACACCTTGTATTGGACCGATTCTCTCCACCATTCTGATCTATGCTGGCAGTATGGAAACGATTAACAAAGGGATCATGCTTCTTGTCTTCTACTCCATTGGTTTTGCCGTACCATTCTTGCTCTCTGCGCTATTGGTCGAGCATCTGATCAAGCTGTTAAAGAGGATTACGAAGTATATTCCGATTATCGCTGTTATTAGCGGGATTATTATGATTGTGATGGGGATTCTTGTGTTTACGAATAGGCTTGAAGTGTTCAGTAAGTACGGCAGTTTATTTAATCTATAGAGGTGTGAAGCATGAAGAAAAGCTTGTTATTGTGGGGCGTGGGTCTCCTTCTGATCATCATTGCAGGATATGTTGTCAATAATAACAATTTAGAAGAACCTGCAATTGTCGCAGCCTCTTCATTAAATGAAAGCGGGCAGGCGAGCGATGATGCTCCTGTGATTGAGGAACGAGAACAAGCGATTGATTTTACCGTTACTGATTTACAAGGAAATGAAGTTAACTTGCATGACTTCAAGGGCCGCAATGTGTATATCAATTTCTGGGCAACCTGGTGTAAGTGGTGCATTTACGAAATGCCGGATATGGAGAAGGTGTACAACGAGTATAAGGATGAGAATATCGTGCTCTTGGCTATTAGTGTTGGCGAGGATCATGACAAAGTTGCCAAGTACATCGATGAAAATAACTATTCATTCCCTGTCTTTCTCGATCCCGATAAAGTGGTGACAAAAGCATACGGTCTTAGATCTATTCCCGTATCGATTTTTATTGATAAGAATGGAAATATTGCTCACCATCGGGTTGGTGCGATGAAAGAGGAGCAGATGAAAGAAGTCATTGATCAATTACTAGCCGAGCATTGAGAGTCATATTGGATATAGACCCAATGTATATGACGATACAATCGAAAGTGAAATAAATAAAGACAGACTCCTACTGTAGTAAGTTAGAGTCCGTCTTTTATTTATAGCCCAAAATCAACAGCCGTTTTATAATATAGAAGAAGCCATCACACGAAAAAAATAATTGAGACTCTAATGTGGATGAGCGCCTTATGAATAAGTTTTAAAAAACACGTACGAGCCTAATCATTGCCGATGAATCGGTCGAATGAGCGGGATAAATCGAACGGACTTTTTACTAGTCAGATATGATCTAGGACAAGTCCGTTTTTTTATCATGCTATTTCTTGGAACTTAGAATACGAGGAGGTAGAAGTGTTGGAATGCAGAAACTGTTTAATAGAAGAGTTAAGGTTTGAAATCAGGGTTGAAGGAGCTCAAAACCTACATGTTTTGCCCGAAGTGATTAAACACTTATATAGAACAAAAACATTACATAAAGTAACAGAAAATAGATTAACCATTAAGGAATCTGGAGTAAGGGATTTTATTGATTTCTGCAACGATCATATGCATCCAGAGGACATTAGCTTTCGCATTCATGATCAGGAATGGAGACCTCTGTCGGAGGGTGCAGCTATTCTTGACATGCAATGGATTGATGAAGTTATTGTAAAGGAGTTAATTACCTGCCATTTTCAACCGATTGTAAATAGAAATGAAGACATTTATGCGTATGAAATTTTAGCTAGATTTAAAAAAGATGATGGGTCTCTTATTTATCCCAATGATATTTTTAATGCGGCAAGAAACCGCGGTCGATTATACGCACTGGATCGAATATGCAGAATGACGGCAGTCAGATATGCCGCACCGTTAAATAAAAAAACCTTTATTAATTTTATTCCTACCTCGATTTACTCACCGGAGTTCTGCTTGAAATCGACAGTTAAACTAGCTAATGAACTAGGTGTAGATCCATCTCTATTCGTTTTTGAAGTCGTAGAAACGGAGAAAGTAGATAATCTTCCTCATTTGAAGAGAATTCTAACGTATTACAAGGAAAAAGGATTCCAGTACGCGTTAGATGATGTTGGGGAAGGGTACAGCACCATCGAGATGTTAACAGAGCTTATGCCGCATTACATGAAATTGGATATGAAGTATGTTCAAGGGGTTTCTGAGGACGTAACCAAACAGAAGGTAGCTAGAGCTTTTTTGGAAAAGGCTATAAACATACAATCCGTTCCGTTAGCGGAAGGGGTCGAAACGAGGGAGGACTTTGAATGGTTGAAGCAAAGCGGCTATCAACTTTTTCAAGGATACTTATTTGGCAAGCCCGATCCGATTCCAAAAAGGTAGTGTAAGAATGGTTGGTAGTAGAAATAAAAAAAAGAAAGAGGAGTAATCCTTTTATGGATGAGAAGAAGCAAGGGACATCAGAATATGCTCGAAAAAGTACATTTTCCACGCTTATTGAGGTGCTGAGTGTTTCGACCAAACTTGGGCTCACCTCCTTTGGAGGGCCAGCCGCTCATCTTGGTTACTTTCATAATGAATACATTCGTCGTAGAAATTGGATGGATGAACGAAGCTATGCTGATCTTGTAGCGCTTTGTCAGTTTCTCCCCGGTCCTGCAAGCAGTCAGATTGGCATTGGAATTGGTATTGTAAGAGCCGGAGTGCTAGGTGGGCTAATTGCTTGGTTAGGCTTCACTCTTCCTTCGATTATTATGCTAGTGGCGTTTGCATTCCTGCTTCAGGGCTATGATATAGCGGGTGCGGGATGGATTCATGGACTGAAAATCGTAGCTGTAGCAATTGTAGCTCATGCCATTCTTGGAATGGGGCAAAAGCTTACACCCGATCGGAATCGGGTTACAATAGCCGTGATTGCAGCAGCGATTACGTTGTCATGGCACACAGCCTACAGCCAAGTGCTTATCATCGTTGCGGCTGGGCTTGTCGGCCTCTGGCTATATCGAAAGAATGCTGTAGATGGAGTACAGGATCTTAAAATTGCAGTTAGTCGATCCTTTGCCATCTGCTGCTTGGCTTTGTTTATTGCTCTGCTTATAGCCCTTCCACTTCTCAGACAATCAGGAGAATTTGGATGGTTAGCGATGTTTGACAGCTTTTATCGTTCTGGTTCTTTGGTTTTCGGTGGGGGGCATGTTGTACTTCCACTGTTGGAGCGAGAAGTTGTTCCAACGGGATGGATTAGCCAAGAGGACTTCTTGGCGGGTTACGGTGCTACGCAAGCGGTACCGGGACCTTTGTTCACCTTTGCAAGTTATCTTGGAGCTATGGCTGGGGGTATAAGTGGAGCGATCGTTGCTACTCTAGGCATTTTCTTACCAGCATTTCTTCTAATTGTCGGTGCACTGCCATTCTGGAATACGTTAAGAAAGAGTCCGAAAATCCAAGGAGCATTGGTAGGGATTAATGCTGCTGTGGTCGGTATTTTGCTTGCTGCTCTATACGACCCGCTTTGGACAAGTGCCATTTTGGAACCGATGGATTTTGCACTAGCAGTCATTCTATTTATTATGTTGGTCTTTTGGAAGCTTCCGCCTTGGGTGGTTGTTCTTAGCGGTGCAGGGGGAGGCATGCTGCTGGGGCTTATATGATTCAAAAAAAGCGGGCAGGGAGCGGATTATCGTTCCTTACCCGTTTTTTATTCTCTCTCCTTGCGCACACTATAATATAAAAATAGTGGATTCAGAAGGAGTAGATGTGAAGATGAAAAGACTAGTTTATTTATGTATGCTTTTTTTACTTTTTCTTATTCCGGTACAAATGGTCAGTGCGTTAGGAAACACAACGAAAGCGAGTCCAGTGAACCCATCATTATTAAATTCACTGCGTCAGGGTGGATACATTTTATATGTAAGACATGGAGAAGCAACGGTGGGAGAAGATCAACCGGGCTACGTTCTTAGCGATTGCGCTACCCAAAGAAATCTTTCCGATGAAGGAAAAAGACAAGCTTCACTTTTTGGACAAACGATAAGGCGTTTACAAATTCCCATTGAAACGCCGGTTCAGGCAAGTCCCTTTTGCCGAACAAGAGAGTCTGCTGAATTAGCTTTTGGAGATGGAAATGTACAAGTCGATCCATTCTGGATAAATATTTACAATTTAAGTAGTGGTGTAACCCCATCAGATCGGGAACGCACACTAGCAGCATTGAATTCTAAACTAGAGAAAGTACCGTCTTCTGGAACCAATAAAGTTATTATTGCTCACAGTTTTCCTTCAGGCGTTGGTTTAGGAGAGATTCCTTATGCAGGAACAGTAGTTGTGAAACCAAGAGGTGAGGGCTATGGTTACGATGTTATAGACACCATTTCATTAGAAGAGCTAATGAGTTTACAGTGAGGTTAATGACTAGTTGATAGTATTTTAGATGATTTTAATTGTCTTCTCATTTAGTCTTGCTACAATTAAGGCAATTCCCTAATGAGAGGTATGCGCAATAAATGAATATGTATCAGCATCGTATCCTTGGGTTACTTAGGGTTCCTATATTACTGTTGCATGCAGGCGGTTCGGCAATAGCAACGGTCATCGCAAGCCTTTGGGACAGGGGCTCTTGTCGCAATACTTGAAAGAAAAGTGGAGAAAAATATGAAACCAATCTCGGAGGACCGATGATTGGTTTTTTTGATATGTCCGCATAATATGTTTTACGTTCTCGATCCTCCCATTAAACATTATTAATAAATGTTTTATGGTAGGCGTTACGATATTGTGTGGGGGTCATATTCTCGTATTTACGAAACAGCCGCAAGAAGTATTTGTCATCAGGAAAGCCTGTCTCAGCAGCAATATCCTTTATGCTAAGCGCTGTTCTGGTTAATAGCTCCTTCGCTTTATTCATTCGTACCGTATGAATAAATTCCAAAGGCTTCATTAGTGTATGCTGCTTAAACAGCCGCGCTAAATAATCCTTGTTGTAATTGAATTTCTCCGCAATGATCGCAACGGTAAGAGGCTCGTATGCGTGAATCCTCGTCCACTCTGCAATTTTACTGAACGTGACATCTCCATGTGTGCGGATCGGCTTTGCAGCGAACGGATGGAGAGTATGCTCAGACAGCTCAATTAAGAGCGAGGTGAACAAATAATTAACGCTTGAATAGGTCAAGTAACCGGAGTTGGCGACATGTAGGATTTGATTGGCTAATATGTTGATTCGATCGGCTTGCTCGAACCGTATAAACTGCTGCAGATACAAATTATGCACAGACCATAAGCGCTGCGTGCGTGAGTAGATTTGTTCCGCTTCCTGTCTCATTTCCTCCTCTCCTAGTAATTTCCCTTCACTCGCCAGTTCAAAATGAAACCAATAAAAGGTAACGCCAGGCCGCGATTCCTTGTAACCGGAGTGAGCACGACCGGGCATTAGAAGAAGAACCTCCCCAGGACCTACCTCAAAAGAATTATTTTCTTCGCGCATATATACGGTTTCGTTCACGCCAATGATTAGCTCATAGTTACCAATAGTACGATTTACATGCGTCCATGGGGACTCAGAAATAAATTCGCCTGCTGCCACGAAATGAACGGGTACATCGGCATTTAGCTTCAAATAGTTCATGCCGTTCCTCCTACTTATGAATAAGTCGGTTTTGTCCACCGATTGTAAGGTTAAGCTACCGACAAACCAGCATTCTGATGATATCTTATGGAGTAAAATATACACTTGTCGAAAGAACCTGGCAAGGTAAATGAAGGAGAGATTTTCTTGAAAACGCAGGCATTTAAGTTACAAAATGTACGAATCGAGTCGGGGCCTCTTTACCGTGCGATGGAGCTAAATACATCGTATTTGCTCAAGCTGGAGGCTGATCGGCTTTTATCGCGTTTTCGTGAATATGCTGGCCTAGAGACAAAAGCTGCTCACTATGAGGGATGGGAAGCGCTTGGTATTAGCGGTCATACTCTCGGACACTATATATCGGGCTGTGCGCTCATGTATGCTTCCACAGGCAATGTGGAGCTGCTTGACCGCGTTAATTATGTAATTGATGAACTAGAGTTGTGTCAGAATGCGCACGGCAATGGATTTATTTCCGGCATTCCCCGCGGCATAGAACTATTTGAGGAAGTGAAGAAGGGAGATATCCGCTCACAGGGCTTTGACCTTAACGGTGGATGGGTACCGTTGTACACGATACATAAGCTATTTGCGGGATTAAGAGACGCTTATCGATTGGCTGAGAATAAAAAAGCATTGAAAATTGAAACGAAACTAGGGCAATGGCTGGAGGATGTATTCGCAAATCTAAATCATGAACAGGTGCAAGAGGTGCTTCGTTGTGAATTTGGAGGTATGAATGAGGCACTCACTGACTTGGCAGAGGACTCCGGTGATGATCGGTTTCTTGCATTAGCTGAACGCTTCTATCATGGTGAAGTGTTAAATGATCTTGCAGTCCAGAAGGACACGCTTGCAGGAAGGCATGCAAATACTCAAATCCCTAAAATCATCGGGGCTGCAAGACAGTATGAAGTAACGGGTCAGGAGCATTATGCTGGCATTTCTCGTTTCTTCTGGGATCGAGTCGTGAATCATCACTCCTATGTCATAGGCGGCAACAGCTACAATGAGCATTTTGGGGAGCCTGACAAGCTGAATGACCGATTGGGCGAGGGCTCATGTGAGACGTGTAATACGTACAACATGTTGAAGCTGACGAAGCATATGTTTCAATGGGACGCCTATGCGGCCTATGCCGATTATTATGAACGGGCTATGTATAATCATATATTGGCATCACAGGAGCCAATTGACGGCCGTGTATGCTATTTCGTATCACTTGAAATGGGCGGACATAAATCATTTAACTCACAGTTTGACAGCTTTACATGCTGTGTCGGTTCAGGAATGGAAAGCCATTCGATGTACGGATCGGCTATCTACTTCCATAGTGAAGACGAGCTTTATGTCAATCAATACGTACCTTCTACGGTAGTATGGGAGGAGCAAAGCGTCCGTCTAAAGCAAGAGACAACCTTCCCGGAAGAAGGACATGGCGTTTTGCGAATCAGTGCGCTTAAACCGACGAGATTCACACTAAAGCTAAGATATCCATACTGGGCTGAACAAGGAATGAGCATAAAGATAAACGGAGAATCGATTCCGGTAGACGTGACGAAGACCAGCTATGTCGTTCTGGAGAGAGTGTGGCAGGAGGGGGACCTTGTCGAATATGACATGCCGATGTCCGTAAGGATGGAGGCTATGCCGGATAACCCGAATAGAGTGGCGTTCTTATACGGACCGCTTGTGCTTGCAGGAGATTTCGGATCCATTGATGCAGAGCCAAGCAGTGAACGAGCGCTTGCTTCCGTATTAATTGGAGATCGCGAGACATTGTCAGCCAGCTTCGAGCCTTCTGGTTTAGAAAAAAATGTGTTCGAGATGAAAGGTATAGGATACGCCGGCGATTATGAGCTTCGTCCTTTCTATCACATGCATGATCATCGCTATTCGGTATACTGGGATTTGTTCACACCAGCGGAGTGGATGCAGGCCGAGGCTGAATACCGTTCAACCATCGAGAGTAATTTGCTTTTGGAGCAGCTAACCGTCGATTCTGTTCAGCCAGCTGAAATGCAGCCGGAACGCGACCATAACTTTGAGGGTGAGTTTGTAGGTTTAGGAAAAATATATAACCGAAAGTACCGAGATAGCTGGATCAATGGCTGGTTCTCCTTCAAGATGGAAGTATTGCCGGAAGAGAAGGTCGATCTTGTGGTGACGTATTTGAAATCGAATGACACTTCGGTCAGCTTTGATCTATTTGCTGACGGTCAGCGGCTCGGTACAGGTGTTCTTGAGTCTGAGGAAATGAATAAGCTTGAGACGATTCGTTACGAGCTCTCTCCAACTGTCACGAGCGGGAAATCGGCTGTTACGATCAAGTTTGCATCTCATCAGGATCGCAAGGTCGGTCAAGTGGCTGGATTGCGTATTATTAAGGTTTAAGTAGACAAGATAAAGAGACTGCATGAAGTAACTTCATGCAGTCTCTTTATTCATTTTATTCGGAAAAGGTTCTACAAGATTCGACAACATCATCCCACATTATATTCTATTTATGATAACATCAAATGAGGTAGACAGGACTGCATGAAAACCTAATTTGTAAGTGGAGTGTATGAACCATGGGAACGCCTTATTCCGCTATTTTAACCCTTATTGTTACGGCTGGCGTCATTAATGTCATTATGGGTATTTACGTATTTTTTAACCGATCGAAGAAGTTGATGTCTAGAGCCTTTGTCGCACTAAGTTTGTTGTCGGCTATTTATATATTTGGATCAGCGCTGGAGCTGTCCTCCGATTCACTAGCGGAGGCTACATTCTGGATTAAGGTTGAATATCTAGGCTTGCCATTTCTTCCTCCCATTAATCTGCTGCTAGTCATGCAATTCCTCGGCATGGACCGCTATTTAAAGCCTCCTTTACGCGTTGGGCTATTCGTTATGCCGCTCATTACCTTGGTGCTTGTCATGACGAATGAGGCTCATCATCTCTATTACCGCGCTATTGAGATTAGGCCGGATATGGATTTTCTAAAAGTAGATCTTAACGTAGGACCTTGGTATCTTATTCAAGGCGCCTATACCTTCGGCTGTTTATTTGGCGGTGTCGTTCTACTGCTGTTCTATTGGAACCGCATGAAGTCTTCCTATCGCTTGCAGCATATAACTATGTTAATTGGATTATTACTTCCGTTAGCCGGGGATTTTGCTTATCTCGGCAATCTGACACCCCAAGGTGTGGATCCTATTCCTGTCCTATTAGTAGCAACCTCAGCTATATATATGTGGGCACTGGCTTCAAAGGGATTGATGAATGTTGCGCCGATCGCTCGTGATAATCTCTTTGATAGTATGGGTGACGCAGTACTGGTACTCGATATGGAAAATAAACTTGCCGATTATAATCCTGCCGCGGCACTTGTTATGCCTGAGCTATCGACGAATATTCTTGGGCGATCGATTGAACCCTTCTGGCTTCTGCACACGAACAGGCCACTCATTGATCCGACAAGCTTGAATCAGAATGAGCAGGATGTCGGGTTATTAAATATTCAAGAAACGTTGTGGAAAATAAATGGGGAATCCTATTACTACGATATTCGATCGTCAATCATCAGAAAGAAGAGCGGGCAAGAGACGGGGAAGTTAATTGTTCTAATCGATGTCTCAGAACGCATTCGACTTCAGAAGCAGCTTCAAGAGCTTGCCTATCATGATGGATTGACGGGAATATTTAATCGGATTCATTTTATACAGTTGAGCGAAACACTCTTAACGCAATCTCTACTGAACGGAAAATCGCTTGCGTTGCTCATGTTCGATATTGATCACTTTAAACGAATAAATGATGCGTATGGACATGATATTGGCGATCAAGCATTGCTTCACGTCGTTAGGATCTGCACTAGCTTGCTGCGTACGGATGATATATTTGCCCGTTATGGGGGGGAAGAGTTCGTGGTAGCTATGCCGGACTTGTCACTGACGGAAGCTGCGGCAGCGGCACAGCGCATTCGTGATGAATTGGAAAGGCAGCCTATGGCATTCCCACAAGGACTGCTATCTGTTACGGCCAGCTTTGGCGTAGCTGCATCAAGCAATGATTTTGCATATGGGGATGGACTCCATTTGTTGCTGAAAGCTGCAGACAATGCGCTATATGAAGCGAAGCATGCTGGGCGGAACATGGTGCGTATAGCAGATAACTACAGGAAGGTTTAATGATTGGGGGATAGGCTGCTGGATGATAAAGATTATAATTGCGGATGATCAGATGCTGACGAGAGAAGGACTAAGAACCATTTTAGATTTGGAAGACGACTTTGAAGTGATCGGTTTAGCTCGTAATGGAGCAGAAGCCTGCGAGCTGACTGCCGAGCTTCGTCCGGATCTCGTAATGATGGACATTCAAATGCCAATTATGGATGGTATTTCTGCATTGAAGCAAATTAAAAAAAATAATCCGGATACCTTTATTCTCATACTATCTACGTTTCTTGATGACGATTATATTATGGATGGCATGGCAAATGGTGCGAGCGGTTATTTGTTAAAGGATATGGAAGCCGATAAAATGATCGCATCAATCCGAGATACAGTGTCTGGTCAGTTTATTTTACCAATAGCTGTAGCGTCCAAAATGGCAATCAAAATGTCCCAGAAGGCGATGGATTACAGTTTTAATGAGTCGGCAGTTCGGGATCAACGCCTTCATCTGACAGAACGGGAGAAGGAATTGGCTGAACTTGTTATTAAAGGCTTTAACAATCGTGAGATAGCCGTTTCCCTTCAAATTACAGAGGGAACAGTCCGCAATTATATTAGTAATCTTTATGGTAAATTGGAAGTTGTTGATCGCGTGCAGGCAATCGTACGGCTTCAAGCCATTATGCTGGATCAATAGACAAAAAACAGGTTAATTTAGAGGCATATAGGATAGGGGTTGATGGGTTGGGTGATTTGCATTTTAAAGAAACGGTAGAACTGACGTTGAAGGTAATAGGCGGAAAATGGAAGCCGGTAATCCTGTGTCATTTAACGGAAGGCACACATAGATTTGGTGAGTTGAAACGAGAAATGCCGCAAATTACGCAAAAGATGTTAACGCAACAGCTGCGTGAATTAGAGGAAGATGCAATCATTGATCGTAAGGTGTATGTACAAGTTCCGCCTAAGGTGGAATACTCCTTAACCGAGTACGGATTAACGGTGAAGGAGCTGCTAAACGTCATGTCCCAGTGGGGAGAAAAGCACCAAGAAAAGGAAAAAGAAAATCGGCAATCAAAGTGAAACGCTCAGTCATAGTTCCCAAATGGGTACTACGTTACATGAAAGTGCGTACTTACGCTTATGTCGAAGATTGCTTAGAATATAGGATGTTAGATAAAAACAACCTATATGGAGGTAATCATAAATGAAATTACAATTAGCGTTAGATCTTGTCGATATCCCTGGAGCCATTGAGGTTGTAAAGCAAGTGGAGCCTTATGTGGATATAGTGGAAATAGGAACTCCAATCATTATTAATGAGGGCTTGCACGCAGTGAAGGCTCTTAAGGAGGCTTTTCCTAACCTAGTGGTGCTGGCAGACTTGAAAATCATGGATGCAGGCGGCTATGAGGTAATGAAAGCAGCCGAGGCAGGCGCAGACATCGTTACCATTCTTGGCGTTGCTGAGGACGCGAGTATTCAGGGTGCTGTGGCAGAAGCCAAAAAACAAGGTAAGCAAATTTTGGTGGACATGATTGCCGTTAAAAATTTAGCAGAGCGAGCGGAGCAGATTGACTCCTTCGGCGTGGATTATATTTGTGTTCACACTGGCTATGATCTTCAAGCGGTCGGACAAAACTCATTCGAAGATCTTCGAACTATTAAACGTGTTGTTAAAAACGCAAAAGTGGCGGTTGCTGGCGGCATTAAGCTAACCACATTGCCTGAAGTAATCGCAGTGAAGCCTGACCTTATTATTGTTGGAGGCGGAATTACAGGAGAGACCGACATGAAAGCAGCTGCAGATGAAATGCAGCAATTGATTAAGCAGGGGTAATAGCGTTATGACAAATAATCATAACCTTCATACCATACTGGACGAATTGAAACGAGCTGCGGATGGAATCAATGAGGAACAGTTGGAGCAATTAACGGATGCCATGAGTAAGGCGAGGCGCGTATTTGTAGCAGGAGCAGGCCGATCCGGACTTATGATGAGAGCATTTGCGATGCGTTTAATGCATCTTGGTGTCGATGTGTACGTTGTTGGGGAGACGGTTACTCGCAGTATATCTCAGGGCGATTTGTTTCTAATTGGTACTGGCTCAGGAGAGACAAAATCACTTGTGCCTATGGCGGAAAAAGCGCGAAGCCTCCAAGCAACGGTAGGTGCATTAACACTTTCTTCGGCATCATCAATTGGAAAATTATCAGATATTATTGTGAAGATACCCGGTGCCCCGAAGGATCAAACGGGCAATGACGCGATAACCGTTCAGCCGATGGGCACGTTATTTGAACAAATGCTGTTGCTTGTATGCGATGCTGTTATCCTTCGTCTAATGGACAAACAGGCTCTTTCCGGTCATGCCATGTATGGAAATCATGCTAATCTGGAATAGTTGTATCTATCACAAAGGGCACCCAACAGGGTGTCCTTTTTTTTTATCCATTCCGGATCGAATCTAGGGAAATTGGCTTATTGGAGGGGCTAATAATCGTATTCTTTGATTTATAGGATAAAATTTCAATTAATTGTTCTGCCATATGTTTAGGTGTATATTTGTAGCCGCCCTTTATCCATTCCATAATTAAACCAAAAAGAGCATAGGCACTATAGCTGGAAAATAAGTCGGAGTTAATTTTATGATTGGTGTTCGTTCCGACAGCCAGGTCTTGAAGTATTAGCTGCTTTAATATTTCACAAATTCTATTTTGGAAACCAGGCAAAACATTTGAGTTTACAATAATCATGTAAAAATCGGAATACGAATGGACATGTTCAAAAATTCTTATGCTGGATGTTGTAAGCTCGCTAATAATAAATATATCCGTATGTAGGTAGGGTTCTTTATAGGATTTAATTAAATCCTCCATAACATCATCAATGAGTTCATTCAGAAGTTCCTCTTGCGTCTGATAGTGCTTATAAAAGGTTCCGCGATTTAGATCTGCAAGAGCAACAATATCCGTTATCGTAATTTTTTTGAAATCCTTCTTCTCCATAAGCAAAATCAATGCGTCTTTTAATTCTTTTTTTGTTTTAGTGGTTCTTCGATTATTAGTATTCAACAAAACATCCCCTAGATGTCTATTTTCCGACCTTAATTGAACAGATAGTTGAATGATTATATATTTTTCAACATTTACAGTATGATTTGCATATTGATACACAAATTATAGAGGATTAAACTGAATGAGTACAAATATTAACGTTATCTGTAGATTTTACATTTCTATATCTTTTTACAGTAAACATATATATAGAGGAGGACAATGAACATGAAACTACTAGAAAAAGTTGCAATTGTAACGGGAGCAGCATCTGGTATGGGAAAATCCATTGCAGAGTTGTATGCAAAAGAGGGCGCGAAAGTCATTGTAGCCGACCTTAACCTAGAAGGTGCAGAAAAAGTAGTAGAAGGAATCATTAATAATGGCGGAGTAGCGAAAGCTTTGCAAGTAAATGTTGCAAAACTTGAAGAAATTGAAGGCATGATTGATACAGCAGTAAGTGAATACGGCACGTTAGATATTCTCGTTAATAATGCGGGTATTATGGATGGTTTTGAACCGGTTGGCGATATTAGTGATGACAAATGGGATCTGATTTTCGATATTAATACAAAAAGCGTTATGCGTTCCATACGTAAAGCACTGCCTATCTTTTTAGAGAAAGGTAAAGGTGTTATCGTTAATACCGCTTCTACAGGCGGACTTAGCGGTGCTCATGCAGGCGCTGTCTATACAGCATCCAAACATGCAGTTGTAGGTTTGACGAAAAATACAGGTTTTATGTACGCAAACAAAGGAATCCGCTGTAATGCAATCGCACCGGGTGCGACAGCTACTAACATTGGAGCTTCTATGAAAAACATGAATGAATTCGGCATCAGCCGCACGCAATTGGCGCAGTCGTTGATTCCCAGGGTCGGTTCTGCAGATGAAATTGCGCAAGTTGCACTATTTTTAGCTTCTGATGATTCAAGCTTTGTAAATGGGACAGTAATAACGGCAGATGCGGGTTGGACTTCTGCATTTTAATTCATTTAATAAACAACTCCGTTAGAGGTAAATCTAATGGAGTTGTTTTTTTATCCAGTGAAATGAAGAAAAACCCGTCAGTAAGCGTTTTCAGTGGGGAAGTATTCGTTATTAAGAGGCAAAATCAGTTGATTTATTAAAGGAGAAAGATGTACAATAGTTGGGTGATTAATAAAGATGTACAGGTATACAGAATGTTTATTGGTCTGACTATTAATTAACGTTAAGTCGAATGATACGATCAGACATTTACATGACTCAATATAGTTAGTTACACTCAAAGGAGGATTTTAATATGGCATTAGTATCAATGAAAGAAATGTTAAACAAAGCGTTAAAAGAAGGATATGCTGTTGGTCAATTCAACATCAACAACTTGGAATGGACACAAGCTATTCTAGGTGCTGCTCAAGATGAGCAATCACCAGTAATCCTTGGCGTTTCTGAAGGTGCTGCTCGTTATATGGGAGGCTTCACAGTTGTAACAGCAATCGTGAAATCCCTAATCGAAGAAATGAAAGTAACTGTTCCAGTTGCAATCCATTTGGATCATGGTTCAAGCTTTGACAAATGTAAAGCTGCAATCGATGCTGGATTTACATCCGTTATGATCGATGCTTCCCACTCCCCATTTGATGAGAACGTAAAAACAACTCAACAAGTTGTTGCATATGCTCATGAGCGCGGCGTTTCTGTTGAAGCTGAGCTAGGTACAGTTGGCGGACAAGAAGATGACGTAATCGCTGATGGCGTTATCTATGCAGATCCTAACGAATGTGCTGAGCTAGTTAAGCTTACTGGTATTGATTGTCTTGCTCCTGCACTTGGTTCCGTTCATGGTCCTTACAAAGGCGAACCAAACCTAGGCTTTAAAGAAATGGAAGAAATTTGCCAAAAAATCCAATTGCCATTGGTATTGCATGGCGGTACAGGTATCCCTACTGACCAAATTAAAAAATCCATTTCTTTGGGAACAGCTAAAATTAACGTAAACACAGAGAACCAAATTACGTTTACGAAAATTGCTCGTGAGATCCTTACTAATGATTCCGAAGTTTTCGATCCACGTAAATTCCTTGCTCCAGGTCGCGAAGGCATTAAACAAACCGTTATCGGTAAAATGCGTGAGTTTGGTTCTTCAAACAAAGCGTAATAAACATAAATCAAAAAAGGTTGAATCGAATGCTTTTGCATTCGGCTCAACCTTTTTTTTATTTATTATAAAAGTGGCACCAGCCTAATAGCTGTCCAATACCTCAAACATATCCTTCCCCTTCTGAGACCATTGTTCTCTGCTAAGCCTTAACCTTTCCAGATGCTTTTCTATATTATCAGCTGTAAGATATACACCGAAATCCGGGGGGACTTTACTCCACTCTTTATTTAACATTCGGTATAGCATGAGACTGCCTATTTTTTTGGAGAAGTGGGAAAGATCATTATAGTTTTCTTGATTTTGCAAAGTACTCATGGAAATCTCGTGATAGCCTGAGAAGTCCCATACAGGAGCCATACTTACTAATTGTCTCTTCCAATCTTCATAGTCATCCCATATGCCGCTTTGCCAAAAGGTTTCTAAAATAATGGCATGTACAGGACTTATATATAAATATAATTTAAGATTGTTTTGCTGGCATAGATCTATCATTTGTTGAACGGCTAGCATGCTGTCGGTTGATAATTCAAAGGCAGTTGGAATACGTCTTAATAAATTTTGATTAATATCAGGATCAAACACATAAGTTTCATCATATCTGCCATCATCAAAGAATTCATTTGTTGTAAATCTATTTGTATTTTTTTGGTTATCGATAAGGACTTTAATACTGGACTTAAAGGCTCTCTCCGAAAGCAAGTTCGCAAAAATGTCTTTCAGATAATAAGGGGAACTTAATCTTTTTTCAACAAATTTTACATGTGTGGCATAAAGATGATCATATACCTCAAAATCCAAGCCAAGGAAAACAGTTTTCAGATTTTTATCGACTTTAATCAAATACTGCAAGTATCTTAAATTAATATAGGGATTGGCAGCGGATAGACCTAAGTTATAGGTGCTTTCACCAGTTAAAGATCTAATTAGGGGAGGGTCTAGCCTCATCGCTCTTGAGGTTCCTAATACAATGGTTTCAGGTTGATATTTTTTACTTTGGTAGGCTTTAAATTGATAGGAATCATTCTCTATCAGTTTATGATAATTATAGCTTTTCCTTGAAACAAGATTGTAACCATAGGGATCAATAAAATAGTTCAGAAGCGCAATGGCGAATAAAATAAAAGCGGTTATGATTATAGTGAAAAGCGTCCATTTTTTATATGATTTCATGAGTTCACCTAATAATTTAGAATTTAAAATATAAAAATTCGGATACTTTAGTTAAATTTAATACGGAATAGATAAAGAGAATGATGATGAAAATGGCGTAAATAAAAGTGGGTTTAAAGGATTTCATTTTTTCAGACGTATTTTTAAATAACAATACAATAATCAATCCTAGTAGGATGAAACCTACAGCATGAAACTTACCTTTTAAAGGAGTATTAGCAAAGGCAATCCCAACAGATGTAAGGGGATGCAGTGCTCCAGATAACCTTTCAGGCAATATAAAGCCATTAAATCCCAGCATTGCTTTGATTAGTTGCAGTGCTTTACCCAAATGATCTATTTTGAAAAAGACGAGGGTAATGTTTAAATAACCAAAGGTAAGGAACCACGCAAGGAACAAGGGAAGCTTTCTATTCCATTTGGTCCAAATGCGATAGATAATGATTCCGATCCCAACAAGTAAGCCCCAAATGATAAAATTCCAACCCGCTCCATGCCAGATTCCGCTTAGAATAAATAGCAGGATAAGATTAATATTTGTTTTCGCATTCGTACTCAGTTTAGAAGGTAGGAAAGGAAATACCCTTTTTGACAGATAGCGATTCAAAGGAAAATACACATATTCATATAAAAATCGGGTTAAAGTAATATGCCAACGTGAGACCATTTCTTGAAAATTTGTTGCTTTATAGGGCGAGTTAAAGTTAATAGGCAGTTTTATGTTAAACAACAATGCTAATCCTATGGCCATATCCGAATAACCGCTGAAATCGAAATACAATTGAAGGGTATAGGAAAGGATAACAAGCCATGCGTCAAAAAAAGTAATCGTATCTAAATATTGCGTGCCATCTAATACAGTTGTTGAAAAGTTATCAGCAAGGATGAGTTTTTTAAATAGGCCAATAGAAAATGCAAAAATACCTAATGCGATGTTTTCATAATTTATTTTCTGGTTTTTAGCGTTTTGGAATTGCGGCATCATGACTCTGTGATGAACAATTGGGCCGGCAATTAAATGCGGAAAAAAAGTAACAAATAACGAGTAGTTAATAAAGTTATAGTTTTCTACCTTGCCTTTGTAGCAATCTACAATATAAGTAATTTGTTGAAATGTAAAAAAACTAATGGCTAACGGTAAAGCAAGGTGCAGTAAAGGGATATTTGTTGAGAAGACCAAATTAAAATTAGTAAGAAAAAAATCGAAATATTTGAAATAACCTAAGAATCCTAAATTAAGCACAATCCCAATAAACAGGAGCAGCTTATGTTTATGAGAAATGAGAGATTTGCCAATTATAAAATTAATTGCTATAGATAGAAGGATAAGCAGTAAGTAATGCGGATTCCACCAGCCATAGAAGAAAAGGGAACAGGAGGCTAGCCACATTCTTGAGACATAAAGTGGAGCAATAGCATTTAAAAAAAAGTAAGTACAAAAAACAATGGGCAAGAAAAAGAAGATGAACTGTGGTGAATTAAACAGCATACATACACTTCCTATATCTAGGCTGGGGTTAATGCGCTTATTTATGAACTAAATAAGTATAGTAGAATGGTAGACAAGGAAATAGTGACCCTTGTCATTATTCTTGTCATATGACAAATCTAATTTTGTTTATGCAAATGAGGAATAGCTCTTATAGATTAGTAAAATGTAGAGCCTAAGATAAGTGGATATAGGGAAGTTTAAAAGGAAAAGGAATAGATCCGCCGTATGGGTTTTTAAATGACAAGCATTATGAATACGGCGGATGAGATGAACAAGTAAGGTGTATAAGATAAATAGATGTGTACTACCTAACTACCGTAGGGGCTAAATAATCAAAAATGGGGACATTTCTCATTATTCCAAACGCAACAGTCATGACTACCATCATAATCATGATTCCCTTACTGATCATCCGCATTTGCTTCTTTTGTGTAATGAAGTAGAGCGCATATAAAGGAAGTAAGATGAATAATAGGGGGTTAAATCTAAAAGACTGAACAAAATCTAATTTGAGCAGTGAAAGAACAACCCTCGTAATTCCGCAGCCCGGACAATAAAACCCAGTTATCTCGTGAAACACACAAGGAATCCCGATTTTTGTAATAGGCAACCAAGCTTTGAGGTAAAACAATCCGCCTATACCTAGCGAAACACCCCAAAATAGCTTGGGGTGTTTCTTCGGAATAAGCTTAAGATTAAGCCAGTTTATTGACATCCATTTGAACCAAAGCATACGTGACGATGCCCAAACCAAAGAATGTAAGAATAAGGTATAGGATTGAATTATCGGTTGCCATATAACCGCGTTGCCTTTGCGCTTCTGCGATATGTTTACCAACTTGGTATGCCCAAATGAAACTCCATACCCCGCATGTGATCAAGCTTAGAAGGAAATGCTTTCCTCCTGTAAATGAAGTATCACCGCTTACCTCACCAACTTCATTGGTTAAAACAATAAACCAATAGATCCCATAGATACCACACGTAATTAATGTGAAAATAATTGCTAATGCAATATTTCTTTGGCTCCTCACCGCTGCACACTCTCCTAATTATTATGTATACCAAGAACGTAAAGCATTCTTGAATTCAACCTCACTTCATTTCTTAGTAGATTATCAGTCTATTATGCTAGCTAATAATCTATCTTAGTGAAAATATGACAGGAAATGAAATAAATCGACAGTATTATCATAATAAATTAGGTTCATATGCACAAGACAATTATTAATTGTAAAGGTAAAGAAGGAATGTTCTTAATTCCGAAAATCGAAAAAAACGGCTGATATGTTGTATCTATAGCATTAGAGAATCGATGCATGTCTTAAGGGACACGTAAGCAAACCTGTTTTAAATAAGTGGCAAAGCTCTCTATATTCATCTTTATATGTCGATTGCTTCCTTCCAGCTTACTCATCATAATGCCGCCCTCCATAATAGAAAGGGAGAAGGTAGCTAATGCATCAATATCAAGGTCTGCTTTGAACTCACCGCTTTGTATACCTTGGGCTATAATCTTTTTCTTAGTTTCCAGCGTTCCCGCCAGAGCTTGTTGGGCTCTTTGTCGTAAGCCTGGATGAGCGTCATCACTTTCAATAGCCGTGTTGAGAAGAGGGCATCCCCCTATAAACGGTGGAGCTTCAACCACATTCTCGTATACGCGCAAATAAGCTAATAGCTTGCCTGAGGCTGTTTCTTGCTGACTAATCGCCTCAGCAAGTTGAGCCCCGACGATACTGCCTGCATAGCTATAAGCTTCATAAGCAATCTCATCTTTGCCGGAAAAATGGCGGTAAATGCCGCCTTTTTTTATGCCTGTTAGCTCGGTTATATCAGATAAGGATGAGCCTGAATAGCCCTTTTGGTTAAAGAGTTCAGCGGCTTTAGCTATGATGTATTTACGGGTGCTTTCACCTTTTTTCATCTTCATCCTCCGTCATGAATTGCATAGGTACAAGTAGTATATCAAATGATTTTGAGATCTTGCAAAATAGTAAATATATGGTATTATAAATGGTACCGATCGGTATCTTTTATATATGACAGGGGTGAAGAGAATAATGAGTAAAACATGGTTTAAGGAGACCAAGTATGCATGGTTTGGGTTAGGCTCACTTTGGATTATTGGATTTATTGGGGCGCTGACACGATTCAGTATGAGTTTTTTTCAAGTGCAAATATCAGAGAGCTTGCAAATTAGCAGGGGATTCATTTCAATGGCTTGGTCAAGCAATTTGTTAATTACAGCTCTATGTGCACCTTTAGGAGGCTGGCTTGCGGACCGCTTTGGTGCAAAGAGAGTTCTATTGTTAAGTGCAGTCATGTGTACATTAGGTACTGGTATTGTCGTTCTAGGACAGCACCCTATCGCTTTTTTTATCGGATACGGTGTTATCTCTGGTTTGGCCGGAATGGGACTGACGACGAGTTATGTGTTGCTGTTCCAATGGTTTCAACATCATCGGGCAAAGGCGTTGACGTTGCTGGGAAGCGCCTCATCTGTAGGATTGGCGGTCATTATACCAATCTTCGTATCTGTAAGCTGGTTGACTTGGAATGATGCCTTTATAGCATCCTTCGCTCTTGGTATCCTTGTAACATTTCCTGTTATTTGGTTCGGTATAAAGGGTTTAGAGACAAATAACGCTAAGACAGCTCAAATGGGGAATTCAAATGAAACGCAATCCCAAGATAGGATAGATAGTAAAGCTTTATTACCCAAGAGATTTACTCATTGGCCAATCTTCGTCATAGTCGCGATTGCACTATTCACCTGCGGCATCAATATGGGAACCGTGGAAATGAATTTAGTAGCCATTCATCAATTAGCAAATGTATCACCAAGTATGATCGCCTTATCCATGAGTGTGCTTGGTATCATGGAAATTACGGGTTCGCTTTTATTCGGTTATTTTTTGGACCGATACAATAAGTTGATTATGATGAGCATTTTGTATGGCATACGAATTATGGGCTTTGCCTTCCTTTTTATGCACATAGGAAGCTCGCCCATTCTTTTTGCGATAGCGTTCGGCATTACCTATTTAAGCGCATTGCCGGGAGGTCTCCTTGTTGTCAATGAGTTTGCAAACGGCAAAGGGAAACAAACGGGTTTTCTACTCCTCTTTCATCAGGGAGGCGGTATATTGGGCGCGTTAATTGGAGGCCTATCTTTTGATTACTTTAAAAATTATCAGAACCTGATTCTTGTGGATATCATCATTTGTATTCTTGTTACACTTGGTTATTTCGTCTTATTCATTGCTCATCGGAAAAGTCTCAGCATTGAAAACGGAAAAGTAACATTAAGCGAGGGACTTTAATCCTAATATGAGACGCACCTTATGACTCTACTCCTTTAGGGAATTGAGTATAGGGTGCTTTTTATTTGGAATGCCTCTTAATATAACAACGTTTGAACAGGAGGGTCTTGTCATATGGAGTTATCTCTAGTATCTTCTAAATTTTGGGGTATAATAAATGGAAATGGGTTTTCTGATTGGGGTAAATAGAGGTCTGAAGATTTACATGAAGGAGCAACGTAGATGAAAGAGGGCCAAACAAGAAAATTAGAGATAAGGATAGCCCAGGCTATTATTTTAATAGGATTGCTGATTATTTTGTCAGGCTGCGGTATGTTTGGGCGTGGAAATGTCGAGGACGAGCTTGAACAACCCATAGCAAAACAGCCTATAGAAAGGTATACAGGTGAGAAAAGCAAGGCAATAGCTTATGTGTATACAACCAAACGTGAGCTTGCGCTTACCTTTAACGGGATGGCGGATAGCGACACGATGCAAACGCTGCTGGACCAGCTGGATACCTATGGCATCAAAGCAACGTTCTTTCTACCCGGCATGAGAGTGGCAGAAGAGCCTGATATTGCGAGAGACATTTTATCCCGTGGGCATGAAATTGAGAACAATACCTTGAGTGGTCTTGATCTGAGCGCGTCCTCCTATAACCAGATATATGAGGAGATTCATCTGGCTAATGAGGTGATTCAGAGGGAAACAGGGGTATCTCCTCACTATGTAAGAACCAAGAGTGGTGAATACAATGATGATATTCAGCTGGCTGCTGCGCATAATGGGCAGAGCGCTGTTATTTCTTACAGTCTGTTTCTCCATAATTGGACGACAGAAACGGAGACTCAGAAGAAAAACTATTTACGCAAATATATGAATCGCGGAGGCATTATTACGCTAGATACGGAGGAGAGTAAGCAACTGGAAGAGACTATATCACTTATAGCAGCCGCTGCTAAGGATGTGGGATACTCGTTTGTACCGATGAGCAAGCTCGTCTTGGAGGGCGGAGAACGGAAGCCGCTCGAAGAAATTGAAGGATATGATGCGGCGAAAGTGAATGACGATTATAAGTCAGAAGCGTACAATTTGGTTTATAGAAAAGAAATCAACCATAAAGAAGTGGCCTTGACCTTTGATGACTGGGGAACGGATTATACGATTACGTCCATACTCGACATTTTGGACAAGTATGAGGTTAAGGGTTCCTTCTTCCTACGTGCTGATGGGGTTCAGAACAACCCAAATCTAGCGAGGGCCATTGCGGAAGCGGGGCATGATGTAGGCAACCATACGTTTAGTCACCCAGAGCTGGATGCTCTTTCACCTGCGCAGCTCCAGAGCGAGGTCGTGAAGGCGCATCAGATCATTACGGAAGCGATTCAGGAGAAGCCCGCAATGATCTTTAGGCCGCCCACAGGTGCAATCAATAGCGTAGAAGGACAAATCATATCGGCTGCAGGCTACCATACGATTGCCAACTTTGACGTTGATCCGAATGATTGGAATCGAAGCAAGACCGCAGATCAAATCGTTAAGGCGATCACCGAGCAGACGAAGAGCGGGAGTATTATTTTGCTGCATATGCTGGATGATCTGCACACGATTGAGGCTCTTCCCAAGGCTATTGAAAATCTGAAGCGGGATGGATATACGTTTGTAAGGGTAAGCGATTTATTGGATCTTAAATAGATGCTTGCTCTCCTAAGCCAATAGCAGAGTTTACTCTTATCATGGCATCCTATTGTTGACCGTTTTTTTCATGATGCAATAACCAGCTCTTACGTGTTAAGCCGCCCCCGTAGCCACCCAAATCACCATTGGCGTTAATGACTCTATGACAAGGAATCATAATGGCCAGCTGATTGGCGCCATTGGCTTGAGCCACTGCGCGAAAGGCAGTTGGCTTGCCTAGGCTTACAGCGAGGTCTGAATAGGAGCGGGTCTCCCCTGGCGGTATTTTCATTAATTGTTCCCATACGCTTTTTTGAAAGGGAGATCCTATTAAAGCGATTTGCGTCTTAAACACGGTTAATTTGCCTTTGAAATACTGGTAAAGTTCATTTTCAATGGATTTAATCGATTCCGTTATTCCAGGGATAATGGCTGATTTCGTTCTCTTTCTAAGCCGCTCTACCTCGCGTTCTAGACCTCTACGATCTACAAACTCTAAGAGATAAATTGCAGCCTCATCGCCAATGGCAATCATCGGTCCAAGCGGGGTATCGATCCAAGATGCTTTTAGCACCTGACTATTCTCTAGCAAAGTAGGCGCTGCCCCCATGATTCGGGAAAAAGCGTCCCTGAACCCACTGCTGGATTCATATCCGGTTGATAGCTGCGTATCAATGATTGTTTTGCCAGCTCTAATATTCTTCAAAGCAAGCCCCATGCGGCGAGCGCGTGCGTATTCAACAAATGTCATACCGAATCGTTTTTTGAATTGACGACGTGCCGTTGATTCGTCAACAGAAAGATTTTTGAAATCTTGTCCTTTCCATCGTTTTTCAGGGTCTTTCTCTACTGCTTCCACAAGCAGACGAACCATTTCCGAGACATGATTAGGATGGGATAACGGACGACATCGCTGACATGGCCGATAAGAAGCCAGCAGCGCTTGCTGTGCGGTCTCATAAAATTCGCAGTTTTCGAACTTAGGCTTTCGTGCCGGACAAGTTGGTCGGCAGAATACACCGGTTGTTTTCACTCCTACATAAAAGACGCCTTCATATTCCGTGTTCTTTTCTAATAAAGCTTTGTAGTATTGTTCATTACGCTCGACAGGTATCATGCTTGCACCCTCTAAACTTGGATTATGCTCCTATTATAGCCCCTCTTACGGCAGGCCGTAGCCGAAAATCAGGCATCTATTTTTTTATGTATTTGCGGCTGCTGATACGCTTAAGATCCAGTTTCCCCAATATTAGTTTTAAGTACTAACATCATGCTTGAGAAGGGTGACTATAGGCCAGTCTTATATAGGATTTAGGTAATAGAAACGCTTAACAAGGTGAAAATCTCCATTCTTAATTACCTATCCTACTATGCTACCAAGTGTTCATGTAATAAGGGGCTTCGGTATGTTACTGTTTGTAATGTATTTAAAACTTAATAGGCAAACCTATGGAAATGTAGGGACGCAAAGCTAAAGGGACTAAGGTTGTAAAACGATGTCAGCCAGCTGCCAAAGAGTGTATTTTGCTTTTTGTTATGTAAGGTTTCATAAAAGTGAAGTCTTTATTTTTATGTAAATTTTATACACAATCAGGCTACTCTTATGGGTAGTTTTTTTTGCGTTGGTCATAATCGTAACTATCAGGAGGAAGAAAGTATGAGGAAGATAATCGCAGTCGCTACAACTGCAGCAATGTTGGTCAGTTTTTCAAGTGAGACAGGTTATGTTTTAGCAAGTGAAGTACAAAATGCAAATGCAGTGAAAACGGTATTAGAAAGCCAAGTGATTACATCAGATATCGCCTCGGTTGCTCCTTTTGATTTATACGGTAAAGACCTTTTAGCCGCTTATAACGAAGTGTTTAAAATGACCCGAGCAAATATTAAATCGATAACGAATAATGGCGGCAACTATTCCGGTTCTGCAATTGATAAAGCGATTGATGGCGATATGAGTACCCACTGGGAAACAGGTAAGCCTAATACGTCAACATTTACGAATGAAGTTATCATTCATTTAAATGATGAGACTACATTAAATAGAATCGTGTATGCTGCTAGACAATCAGGTGCGAAAGGTAAAGGATTTGCACAAGAGTTTGATATTTATAGCTCAAGTACAGATGAAGGCGATAACTTTACGCTAGTATCCTCTGGCGAATATAAAGGCTCTACTGGAGATGTCGTTGAAATAAAGTTTGCACCAACAGCATTCAAGAGAATGAAATTTGTATTCAAAAAAGCCAATCAAGATTGGGCCAGCGCCGCAGAATTTTCATTTTATAAAGAAGATTCCGCAACAGATAAGATGAAGAGCCTGTTTACGGATAACACCTTTAGTCAAGTGAGCGCAGCATTCAACACAGAAGAAAAAATAACGGCATTAGAAAATGAAGTGAAGTCTCATCCTCTTTACGCACAATTTAAAGCAGATATTGAGAACGCGAAGATCCTTCTAGAAAATCACCAAATAGAGGAGTCAGCAGCTAAGGTTTCTAAATTAAAAGGCTATGGTACCGAGTATGAAAGTGCTTATAGCGCGGCTTACAGAATGCCTAATTCTAATGTGTCGAGGGTTACAACAAACGGCGGAAGCTACTCAGGCACGAAGCCTGAATATATGCTGGATGATCTGCCAAATACACATTGGGAAACAAATAGAAATAATGACGCTTCTTTTACGAATGAGGTTGTATTTGAATTGGAAACAGCGGAAGTGCTGGATAGAGTTTCTTTCCTTGCAAGAGATAATAGAAAAGGATTCCCAGAGGCATTTGAAATCTATGCATCCCAGACGAGCAAAGGCGATACGTTTCAACTCGTTTCCAGCGGTACAGCGGCGAGTACGAATGATTTTCTGGAATTCAAATTCGAGCCTACAACGTTTAAAAGATTAAAATTCAAATTCACGCAGGCTAACATCAACAGACCATTCGCAGCAGAATTTAGATTTTATAAAGAGGATCCCGTAAGTGAAGCGGTAAGTCGCCTATTTACAGATGGGACTATGAGCGCGGTTATCCCCGAGTTCAATAGTGCTGCAAAAATCAATGTGTTAGAGGAATCAGCTAGAACGCATCCCTTATATCCTGTTCTAAAAGGTCAATTGGATCTAGCCAAACAGGTCATTAACGGTGAAGTGCAAACCGATGGCATGATCATTACCGCAGAGCAGCATGGCGATATGAAAAAGCATGCTCAGCAAAATTTAAGATTTGGTTTTGGCACAAACAATCAGCCTACTGGATTGGCAGCTATGCCTGGCGATACGATTAACGTTTATGTTGAAGTCGGATCTAACGATAAAGTACCTTCTCTCGTATTTTCACAACAAGAGGGTTCATGGTCTAGCTGGGCTAGAAGCGTACAACTGCGTTCAGGTAAAAATACAATAACAGTACCGGAGATTCCAACGAATAGCTCTTATGCCCATGATGTGACAAAAGGCGGAACCGTGTACATCGTCAATCCATACACACCTGAAGAGCAAGGCAAAGCTCCCCTGATTCGCTTTGAAGGTTTGGAGAAAATTCCTTTCATGAACAAGGGTACGGACCCGGAACAATTCAAAGCTTTCTTAACAGCGTATAAACAAAAATTGGATCAAGACAAGGCGGCACATCCTAATGTTAAGGATAGGGAATTAATCGACGTCGTTGAAATGGCCAGTGATCGTGTTATTTTCACGGGGACAGCTACAGAAGCATACAAGCAATTCATTACGTCAGGTAATAACCCAATGGACACATTACTGGGCTATGATTACTGGATTAATAAAAATTTGGAATTTTATGGTCTGGATGGACGCAGTCTAAACCATGATTCTAAATTTATCAGAGAAAATATCAGATTGATGCAGCCGTACGGTTTTATGTATGCAGCTGGTGACCATACAGGCATTCAAGGCGGACAGGTTGGCTTGATGTTAGCGGATTTCAGAACAACGTATCCGGGCTGGGGCTTAACTCATGAGATTGGTCATCGCTTAGCAGTAGGGGAGCGGGAGTATGGAGAGATAACAAACAATATGGTATCCATGCTTATGTCTATCGCCTATGATTCTATGGATAATCGTATTCCCTTTGAATCTGAAATATATAAGTATGTCATCGAAGAAAATAAGGTCGCAATGGATAATCAGTCACTTGGAGCAAGACTGGGTACTTATTGGCAGTTGGAATTGGCTCACCCCGGCTATTGGATGGAGCTAAATAGCTTATATAGAGATAGAAAAGTATCGCTTCAAAATGGTGACAACTCCAAGCAGCAATATCTAATTGAATTCTCTTCAGAGGTTTTGGGTATGGATTTGAGCAGCTTTTTTGCTAGACATGGCTTCATTGTCAATCCTGAGACAAAAGAGAAGGTTTCGAAATATCCTGCCAGCCAAAAACTATGGTATCTGAATAATACGGTTGTTCATTATGAAGGAACAGGAATAGAAGACAAAAATGCTTCCGTAAAAGTAAGTGTTAGTGCGAATACTGGGGCAAAAACCAACACGTTGAATATCAGTATGGACAAGGCCTATAAGAATGATCTCTTGGGCTATGAGGTCTATAGAAATGATACGCTGATTGGCTTTACGGGTACGGATCAATTTGTAGATCAAAATGTAGATACGAGTATGAATTATACGTATAAGGTTGTTGGCTTTGATAAAAAATTAAATACGCTGAAACCGGTTGAATTTAAAGCTTTCAAACCAACCCTTTCTGTTGAGGAGCATATCACGTTAAAGCTTAATCAAGTGTTTGATCCTATGACTTATGTAAAGGCAGTGAACTATCAAGGATCAGATATTACAGGTGAGGTTTCGATCAAATCCAATAACGTTGATGTGACGCAAAAAGGCGATTACGAGGTTGTATATGAGATCAAGAGTGGAGGGGCTGTCGAAACCAAAGCAGCAAGCGTAACGGTAACGAGCAATTATGCGTATATTTCGGATTTGAATGCAAAATCAGTCATTGTTGGATGGAATGAATGGAAGAAAGACAAAGCACCTGCTGGTGGCATGATTACACTCATTAGACAGGGGCTGGCTGCAACCTATACCAAAGGTATAGGCGTACACGCCAATTCGGAGGTTGTTTACGATATTGAGGATAAAGGCTATGACTTCTTTGAGAGCTATATCGGTATTGATCAAGCGATGAAAGGAAACCAGTCCTCAGCAACATTTGAAGTCTATGTAGATGGCGAAAAGAAGTTTGAGAGCGATGTTTTTAGATCGGGCACAGATCATGAATTTGTTAAGATCCCTGTCACAGGTGCAAGGGAAATAAAGCTTGTTACGACCGATGCAAAAGATAATGGGAATGCAGCAGACCACACCGTATGGGCGGATGCTAAGTTTACAAACCAATCAAGCCAACCAACCATTACGGTACCCGAAGAGACAACTTTCGTGAAGCTAAACAGCGAGTTTGATGTTTTATATGGCGTTACAGCATTTGATATGGAGGACGGAAACCTAATCGATCAAGTTCAAATTAACATGAATGGTTTGCGTTTTAACAAAACAGGTTATTTCCATGTAGAATTTACGGTAACAGATCGTGATGGAAATAAGGCTGCAAAAACCAGAGAGATCGTTGTTTACAGCGCAGCGAAATACCTCAGTGATGTAAATTGGGAGTCTGCAAGAACGGATTATGGAACAGTGCGGAAGGATAAATCCAGCACCAATAATTCGATTAAGCTGCTCATAAACGGTCAAGCGAAGGAGTTCGTAAAGGGTATAGGCACACATGCAAACTCTGAAATTGTTTATAATCTTGCAGATACCAACTACGAATATTTTGAATCATATGTAGGTGTAGATCGGAATATAGCAGAGCAAACGAATTCGAGCATCATATTTAAAATGTTGGCTGACGGTAAAGAAGTCTATAACAGTGGGCTGATGAAATATGGTACGGAAGCTAAGCTGGTTCGGATACCCGTTAAAGGGGTTCAGGAATTAAAGCTGGTTGTAGATAATGCGGGTAATGGAAATGCTTCCGATCACGGCAGCTTTGGTGATGCTGCGTTCATTATCTTAAACAGTAAGCCAGAGCTTACCATACCGAAATCCTTATCCACTAAAGCAGGTCAAGAAATATCACTTACAGCAGCTTATACTGCTAGGGATGCAGAAGATGGAGACTTAACTTCTCAGGTAAATATCATAGGGGAAGATAAAGTGAACTTCAACAGAGCTGGCGAATACCCGATCACTTACACCGTAACGGACAGTGATGGAAATACGCTATCCAAGACAAGAACGATAGCTGTTGTAAATATGGAGGATTCCAAGTATTTAACTGATTATGATTGGAAGTCTACGCAAAACAGCTATACGGCACCAAAGAAAGATATCTCTATAAGTGATAAGGCGTTGCGATTAACGGATGAAAATAGTAGAGAGGTTGCTTATGCAAGAGGGATTGGAGCGCATTCCAATTCAACAATTGTATATGATCTGAGCGACAAAAATATGGATTACTTCACCTCATTCGTGGGTGTAGATCGACAAATGTATAATTCGATTGGTTCTGTAACCTTTGAAGTTTATGTAGACGGAGAAAAGAAATTCGATAGCGGATTAATGAATGCTAAAGATGTGCAAAAATTTGTCGAGGTTGATATTAACGGAGCAAATGAGCTTAAATTGGTCGTAACAGATGGAGGAAATGGCAACGGGTCTGACCATGCAACCTGGGGCGATGCGAAATTGCATTTCGCAAACGCGGATAGACTTTTCACCATGGACTTGGAGGGAGCAATTGAAGCAGCCAAGGCAATGAATCTAGAAGAGTATACGGACGAAAGCATTGCAGCATTCAGAGCAAGCATTGCCAAAGCCGAAGAGGCTTTGGCTGACAAGGCTGCTGCACAACATACTGTAGATGAAGCAGAAGCTGTATTAAAAGCAGCAATAAATGGTTTAGTTGAAATAGACCTTACCCAAGTCATTCATGTAAAAGACAGCTATTTGAGCAACTCCATTAAGAAAACGTTAGGTATAAATGGGGATATAACGCTAGGTGATATGTATAAGCTTACAGTGTTAACTAGCGAAACAAGAAGAATTAGATCGCTTGACGGTTTGCAGTATGCGAAGAACTTAGTGACACTAGATATCGCAGGAGATGAAGTTACGGATTTCTCTCCCCTTCAAGGTTTATCTAAACTTGAGAACGTAATGGCTGATCCTCAAATCGTTGAAGTAAAAGAACTAAAGGGACCCGTTGTTGAAGTGGAAAATCTGGTTAAAGGACTAGACGGGAATAAAGTTATACCTTATCTAGTCGGAGTAAGAAATACGAAGACGTTCAAAGAGATTTCGTTTGATACAAGTGAATGGGCGATAAACGGGGATACGTTTACAATAGACTTATCTGGTGAAGATAAGGGAGTTTACATGCTCGTAATGGCTTATCGAGTAGAGGGCAACCTTGTACAAACCATTTATATTGTTGATAACAAGTAATAGAATCAAATTGAAAATGGCGGTGCGAGGATCGTATCCTTGCACCGCCATTTTCTCGTTACTATTCGTGAACGTTTATTTTACTTCGGAAGTTTTGTTCTCCAACTCGAATATGAGTTCGTTAGCCATTCTTTTGTTTAAGCTGTAGGTTTTGAATTCACCTAAGCTCGCAGCGAGCTCCTTGATCTTCGCGATTTGAGTGTCGGTTGGCGGCTGAACCTCAATCATTCGTTCATAGTTAAGGTAAGCAACTTTTTGTGCGGTATCCGCGGAAAGAAGATCAATGATTTCATATAAAGCTTCAGCAGCTTGGCCCTGTACTAAACCGTAGCCAGAGTCAGTCGATAACATGATTCGATCTGAATACTCCTCGATTAGCGGCACAAAATCCTTTAAGCTGTGGGAGCTGTCGGCGCTGTATGCCGTAAACCCTGCGAAGAAATCAACGTATAAATTGGGATGCTTATCTAGCAGCTGTATGATATTTTCTGGTGTATTATAGGCATTGGCGTGTCCGAAAATAATGGTCGTATCGGGATGCTGCTCTAATGCTTTTTCTAAATGCTCGATAGGAGGACCGTTCGCAGGATCTATATGTAGAAGAACAGGTACTTTATATTTAGCTGCGAGATCATAAATTTGCGGAAGATTTCCGTCATTAGGGTTCTGTGCTTTCCATTTTACGTTGGATACAGCAGGTGAGTAGCTTGATGCGGCAACAACCTCACCAATATTGAGATAACCCTGCTCTAATTTCTCCTGCACAATGGAGAGGCCCTCTTCTTCATACATCGGGAACCCTGAGAAGGATGGATAGACGTGAGAGGGTTCCTTACGATAATGCTCCCATGCGAGCTGATCTGTCGTTTGGGCGCTAGGTTCCGATACATTTCCGAATAATACGATTCGATCAATGCCAGATTTTGTCCATTCGTATACAGCACCCGGATTTTCAGCGGCATGGTTATGAATATCAATGAGGGTAATATCCTGGTACAGCTCAGATAGCTTTTTGCTTGTATCTTTTGCAAGCCGAATGGTTTGAATCAGCTCCAGCTCTTGTTTGGGCTCATAAACATCAAGAGGCTCAATGATAACTTCTTTCTTCGATTCGGTTGAACACCCAGCTAAGATAAGAATAACTAGGCTTGAAGACAAAATGATGGACCATAATTTTCTAAAAGACCTGTTCATGTTCATCCCTCCAGAACAACATTTGTTGAACCGCATTGAAATATTCCGTGTTATTGCTGACGAAAATTCGACTATATCCTATTATTTATGGAAATAATTTCAACTAAAATAAAGTATGGGATAAAATAAAAATAAACTCAACTCTTTTTTTATGAACGAAGAATAGAACCTATATGTAAGTGAAGGCTTGATTAGCTTGTAAGAGCTGATTGAGCTTTTTTTGTGGTATTTGGGAATGATTTCAAAGGAAATCGGTTAATAAGAGGCCTCCGAAAAAGGTTAGTATTTGCATAGTAAATGAAAAAATGAACAATAATACACTTCAGAAATAGCCATTTCATATCTTCAGAAAATAATTTTCAAAAGGATAGAAAGTGGCTGGAATAATGATGGAAATAATTTTCACAATGATAATAATGGTGAAATTAATTTACAATAACAAAATTATATGATATGTTGTTCTTGCCTAATACTATAGACAATCAGGAGGAGATTTCATTGAGATTAGAAAAGTTCCATGGAATCATACCAGCGTTTTATGCTTGCTATGACGATGAAGGAAATATCTCAGAAGCTCGGACCAAAGATTTATGTGATTATTTGTATGAAAAGCAAGTGCAAGGGGTCTATGTCGGAGGAAGTTCAGGGGAATGTATTTATCAGAACCTGGATGAACGAAAAGCAGTACTTAGCTATGTAGCGAATAACTTAAAAGGCAAAATGACACTTATTGCGCATGTGGGAGCACCATCTACAAGAGACAGTGTTGAACTCGCTAAGCATGCGGCAGAATTAGGTTATGATGCGTTATCAGCCATTCCGCCTATTTATTTCAAATTGCCAGATAGCGCGGTTTATAAATATTGGAGCACCATTATCGAAGCAACACCTTTGGATTTTATCATTTATAACATTCCTCAAACTACGGGATATACATTGACACCAGCATTGTTCGAGAAACTTCTGACAAACAAGAAAGTAATCGGAGTTAAAAACTCATCGATGCCGACTATGGATATTGAACGCTTCAAAAAAGTTGGCGGAGATGAAGTAATTGTCTTTAACGGTCCGGACGAGCAGTATGTCGCTGGAAGACTAATGGGCGCAGACGGTGGGATCGGCGGAACCTACGGCGCGATGCCAGAGTTATTCCTGCAAGCCAACCAGTTTGTTCTACAAGGCAAATTTGAGGAAGCCAAGCACATTCAAACCGATATTAACGACATCATTATTGCACTATGCTCACAAAAAGGCTCCATGTATGCCGTGATAAAAGAAGTACTGAATAGAAGAGGTGTAAACATCGGCAGCGTTAGAGCTCCTATGGAAGGCATAAGCAGCGAAGATTCAGGTCCTATTGATGAGATTATCAAAATGATTGATCAAGCTATTAAACGCCACTGCTCGTAATTCATGATGGGTGCAGTCACAATTATATTAAACGAGGAGTAGATATTTAGATGAAAAGAAAACGCTTACTCGCAACGGTTGTCGCTCTGATTATGTTGACTTCTCTTATTGCAGGGTGCTCAGGCAACAATAATAAGGGAACGAATACGGAAGAAGGAACCGCAGGAAAGAAAGAAAAGGTTGAACTCAAAGTCTGGCTAACACCGCAATGGAAAGGCGTTTTGGATGCTACTGAACAAGGCGCTGATTATGATAGCTTCATGAAATACGCAGCTGATAAATTTGTGAAGCAATACGATAAGTACGATGTAAAAGTAAATGTAGAGGTCATTGCCGGCGATCAACGCGATCAGCTGCTCAACGTTAATCTAAGCAGCAATACGCCTCCTGATGTTTTCTTTGAAAGCGTTTTTGCGATGGGTGATTATGTTCATCGCGGTGCATTGGTGCCGTTGAATGATATTGTGGATGACAGTGCAAAAAGTGATATTTCCCAAAGCTATTGGGATTCCGTAACTTTTGGGGACGATGTCTACTTCTATCCATTCCAAAACAATCCGGGTACCTTGGTATATAACGCGGATATGTTTAAAGCTGCTGGCCTAGATAAATTCGTCGGCGGAGAAAATGAAATTAAAACATGGACATTAGCAGAATACGAAGAGATCCTTAAGGGTCTTAAAGAGAATCTGCCGAAAGATAAATATTCCAACGCTTACCCAATGGCACAATTCGCCATGAATAACCAAGGTGATACTTGGAATCTTGCGTATTTGAGAATGTTCGGAAATAAATTCTTTGATGATCAAGGGAACATTGTTCTAGATGATGCCAACGGCGTTAAAGCAGCAGCTTGGTTGAAAAAAATCAAAGATGCCGGCTACACCAATCCAGGTGCGGAATCAGTATCGTCTAATGATGCTAACGGCATGTTCCAAAATCAACAGCTAGCTATCAGCTTCACAAATCCGATCTTGTTCAACAACACAAAAGCGGACATGGAAAGCGGCAAAGCGACTAAGTTTGACGCAAGACTTGCTAACATTCCATCTGAAAGCGGAGACCCATTGTCCTTTACCTATGTAGTTGGAGCGAGCGTGTTCCAAACGAAGGATGAGAAGAGAGTTGAAGTTGCAAAAGATTTCGTTAAATTCTTCTCAACTGATCCTGAATTGGTGAAGTCTTCAAAAAACAGTATTCCTGTAAGAACTTCTGTTTCCGAAGAGTTCAAGGGTGAAAACCCACTGTTTGCTGCTTATGATGCAAATGCTAAATATCTGTTCAACTTTACAGGGAATGTTCCAGGATACAGTCAACTGAGAGAAGTGCTCTACCCTGAGCTTCAAGCTTTGTACATGGGAGCAAAAACACCTGAGAAAGCTATAAAAGATTATCAAACGAAAGGCAATAAAGTGATTGAAACGAATAAAAAGAGCTCTGTCATTTACCAAGGTAAATAAGTGCATCATTAATACAGGATTAGCAGCCTTGAGGTCATAAGGTCTCAAGGCTCCTGATTAGAAAGGAAAATGATATGAGACGACTACGCAGTCAATCCTTCAAAGAGAATTTAACTGGTTATATGTTTATTTCGCCTCAAATGCTGATTTTCTTAATTTTTCTGGTCTATCCGATTTTTGAAGGAATAAGGCTCAGCATGTATCAGATCAATTATCAAACAGAGAAGTTTGTTGGACTAGACAATTACGTGACCTTGTTTAGTGATCCTGTATTTTTTAAAGCACTGTTTAACACGGTAATATTCGTTGTATGTATCGTCGTTCTGACGGTGGGCTTTGCACTGTTTGTTGCATCCGCGGTCTTCGATAAAAACGCTAAATATGTTTCCTTCATTAGAGGAAGCTACTATATACCGGTAATGGTATCTATGGTTGTTATGAGTATGGTTTGGAGCTTTCTATTAAACCCAGCAAATGGGCTGATTTCTTACTTATCTTCGGGAATGGGACTAGGCAATGTTAATCTTCTAGGGAAAACCTCGACGGTTTTGCCGGTCATTATATTCGTAACATTCGCGACAAATGTGGGTCAAGCGATCATTCTATATATTGCTGCTATGATCGGTGTGCCAAAAGATTTGTTTGAGGCTGCGGAAGTGGACGGTGCCAGCAGATGGCAAGTCATTCTTAAAATACTGATTCCTTCTGTTCAATCCTCAACGATTTATATCGCGATCATTAACATCATCGCGGTCTTGAAAATCTTCGTCGTCATTCAGCTCTTAACGGGTGGCGGACCGAATAATGCCTCTGTGACACTGATGTATTATCTGTATAATAACGCCTTTAAATATAATCAGCTCGGTGTAGCTTCTGCAGTAGGGGTTATTATGTTCCTGATTACGTTATTGTTGTCAGTGCCTCAGCTAAGAATTTTAATTAAGGAAAAGTGAGGGGTAATAACATGTCGCAGAATACAAACAACAAGAAGAAGATGGAGCGATTTGATGTTATAACGAATATTATCGTTACCCTCTTCGCGATATTAAATCTGTTTCCTTTATATTGGTTATTTACGAGTTCACTAAAAAACAGCTCAGATGTCGTGAAGATGCCGCCTGACTGGTGGCCTACCTCGATTACATTCTCTAACTATGTGGATGTATTTCAAAGCCAGCCAGCCTTGAGATGGGCATTCAACAGTATATTAGTCTCCGGTGGTTCAACGGTCCTTGTTATTATCGTAGGGGCGATGGCTGCTTACGCTTTCTCCAAACTTAAGTTTAAAGGTAGAAATATCATTTTCATTATTTTTATATCAAGCTTAATGATTCCTAAAGAAATTATGATCGTGCCCCTTTACCGTATCACGCAGGACTTCGGTATGGTCAATAGTTATCACGGTATGATATGGCCAAACGTAGCTACAGCATTTGGCGTGTTCTTATTAAAAGGATTTTTCGATGCGACGCCTAATGCATTAAGAGAAGCCTCTAGAATTGATGGAGCAGGGGAATGGAGAACATTCTTCCAAATTATGCTTCCTATCATTAAACCTGGTATTGGCGCATTATTCATACTGAATTTTGTTCAAGTCTGGAATGATTACCTATGGCAATTAGTTATCGGACAAGAGAAAAACATGAAAACCCTGATGGTTGGTACCGCAACATTAATGCAGGATCTTAATCCGAACTTTGCATATAAGATGGCGGGAGCTACCGTTGCCGCAATTCCGATGCTAGTTATATTCTTAGTGTTCCAACGCTACTTTACAACAGGAATGACGGCTGGAGCAGTTAAGGAATAAAATTATAGTTGTGGAGTGGAAATCAATGACTACAAAAAGAGATGTACTCGATTTGATCAATAGGAAGCTAGTCGTTTCTTGTCAAGCATTGCCGGATGAGCCGCTGCATAGCCCATTTATTATGGGCAGAATGGCATATGCAGCCTTCTTAGGCGGTGCTTCGGGCATTCGTGCTAACAGCGTCGAGGATATAAAAGAAATCAAGAAAACGGTTGATTTGCCGATCATCGGCATCATTAAAGAGGTTTATGGCGATTGTCCAGTCTTTATCACTCCGACCATGAAAGAAATCGATGATCTTTGCCGCGAAGGTGTAGATATTATTGCCTTGGATGCAACGGATCGTATCAGACCCGATGGCTCAACCATCACGGAATTATTTCCAATAATTAGAGAGAAATATAAGGAACAGCTGTTTATGGCGGATTGTTCTACTTATGAAGAAGCAGTTAAAGCTGTACAACTAGGTTTTGATATCATAGGAACGACATTAAGCGGCTATACGGAAGCAACGAAGGGCAATACTTTGCCTGATTTCGAATTAATTGAGCAACTCGTCCAAACCATAAAAGTCCCTATCATAGCAGAGGGCGGGATCTCGACACCAGAAGAATTAAAAAGATTATTTGATCAAGGCATTTATTCGGCAGTGGTCGGTTCGGCCATTACAAGACCGATGGAAATAACTCGTAAATTCGTTAAGGCAGTGGAATAGCCTATGGGCATGAAAATTTTAGCAGCGGATATCGGCGGGACTAATACAAAAATTGGTTTATGCGATGAACAAGGAAATATTAATCAATTCAAGGAATACGCAACCGAAGCGCATCTTGGCGGCCCTCATCTCATGGAGCGATTGCTCCATCAGATGAGTGCCTATGTCGATTTTGATGCTGTTGCCATTAGTACAGCTGGACAAGTGAATGCAGATGAGGGCTATATTCTTTATGCAAATGAGAACATTCCCCATTATACAGGCATGAGAATTAAAGCGATGGTGGAGCAGCGATTCCATAAGCCTGTTAAGGTAGAGAATGATGTGAATGCAGCCGCACTCGGTGAAGCTTACTTTGGTGCAGCCAAAGCATTTAAAGATTTCTTATGTCTGACATTTGGTACAGGAATAGGTGGAGCCATCGTCATAAATGGTCAAATATATCGTGGCGCAAATGGATCTGCAGCTGAATTTGGGCATATCTTTACGCATCCGCTGCCCGCAATAAATGAAGGAACAAGACATCCTTACTATGAAACCTATGCTTCTACGACAGCTCTGATCCGAAAGGCCCAAGAAAAGGATGCTGAAATTGTAGACGGGAAGATTTTTTTTGATAGAATAAGGATAGGAAACGATGAATTAAACCAAATTTTACATGCGTGGACTTCGGAGGTATCGATTGGCCTCGCCTCGCTCATTCATATATTCAATCCTGCCGCCATTATTGTCGGTGGAGGGGTAATGGAGCAAGATGATCTCGTTCGTAGAGTGGAGAAGCAAACAAAAGATTTGATTATGACAAGCTTTTCTAACGTAGCCATTCTCAAGGCTTCTCTAGGGAATAAAGCCGGTTTACTAGGTGCGGCATCATTATTTTTACGCTGAACGTATTGGATTAAAGGAGGTGACAGGTTGCGCGCAATCAATATATTCACAACGATTCATTCGAAGTACAACAACTTAACAAATACGGAGAAAAAAGTAGCAGACTATGTCCTAGAGCATTCAGCAGAAGTTGTATACATGTCCATAACCGATCTCGCAGATAGTTGCGGGGTAGGTGAATCCAGTGTTTTTCGATTTTGCAGATCTTTGAGCTATAAGGGATATCAGGATTTCAAAATAGCGCTGGCACATAGCATCACGGTAGAGAACGAAATTCCGCAGCTTACGGACAAAGTACTCATGAATGATACGATAGACCAGGTATCCTCCAAAGTACTCTCATCCAATATTAGCGCATTAAACGAAACGTATAATTTAATCGATAACGAGAAGATGGATCAAGCCATCAATCATTTGCTTCAAGCGGATAAAGTCATATTTTTTGGCGTTGGTTCTTCATTAATGACTGCTATGGAAGCCAAAATTAAATTTATGCGGATTACGAACAAAACAGAATGTACCATCGATTCTCATCTTCAGATGATGTCGGCGGCGTTAATGACGAAACGAGATGTCGCCGTAATTATTTCGTATTCGGGGTCCACTAAGGATACGATCGAAGTAGCAAAAAAAGCAAAAGAATGCGGTGCTACTGTCATTTCCATTACCAGATTCGTAAAGTCGCCTCTTACCTCTTATTCCGATCTTACATTGCTGTGCGGTGCAAATGAAGGGCCGCTGCAAGGCGGTTCATTATCTGCGAAGATATCACAGCTCTACTTGCTTGATGTTTTGTATGTTGAATATTTCAAGAGATCCTATGAGGATTCGATAAGGAATAAAGAAAGTACAGCTGAGTCGGTTACTGTAAAATTGCTTTAAATCATTGTAGCTGGGGGAATAAGTTATGATTTTAGGTTCTATGTCGTCATGGGAAGCGCAAAGTAAATATGAAAATCCAGTTATCGCAGAAGCAATGAAGGAACTTCAAAAAATACTGAAAAATAATCCCTCTGCAGGAAAAGTCGAGATCAATGGTGATAAGATGTATGTTTCGATTTTGGAATTTGACGCCAAGTCGTCAGAGGATCATCTTGCTGAGAAACATGAATCCTATATTGATCTCCAATATGTAATGGAGGGAGAAGAGACGATTGGATGGTCTTCGCTGAGAGAAGATGTAGGACCTACTAAAGCTTATGACAGCGAGCAAGACTATGCACTGTATGAGCCGTCGGAGGACGAGATATTGCTTCAGCTGAAGCCGAATATGTTCGTCGTCTTTTTCCCCAATGATATTCACAGACCCGGCATGGGACAGCAGTCGACAAAAATTAAAAAAGCAGTAGTGAAGATTCACATGAGTCTGCTAGATCAGCATCAGCAGTAATCCCAATCATTTAGAGCTCCAGGCCATCGAACATGGCTTGGAGCTCTATTTATTTCTATGAAGGACAAGGTGACTAATCATGATCGTTCGTCTTTTGAATCGAAAATAATATACGCCTATCCTTCATATATATAGAAATAAGAAGGGGGATCGGTATATGTGGATGATTATTTTTATGCTAGTCGGATGTCTCTCCGGCTTTTTTCTATTCAGAAAAAATACATTGGCTGTTGCTCATGAGCCCTATCAAGGCTTATACAAACTTTCCGTCATTATTCCTGCTCGAAATGAAGAGTGTAATTTGCCGCATCTTCTCCAATCCCTTCAGGCGCAAACGGTTCAACCCTTCGAAATTATTGTTGTGGATGATTTCTCCAATGATCGGACCAAAGAAATAGCTGAGAGCTATGGAGTGAAAGTAATTGCCAACAGCAGCTTGCCAGAAGGTTGGACTGGTAAGAGCTGGGCGGTATGGAATGGATACTTACAAGCCTCTGGCGATATCTTTGCCTTTCTAGATGCTGATATCAGACTAGCTCCTAATGGACTGGCGTCGTTATTGAGGGCAAGAGAACAGTCCAAGGGTGCTATTTCAGTTGTTCCTTTTCATCATACGGAAAAGCTTTATGAAAGGCTCGCAATGATCTTGAATATGTTGGGCATATTCGCGTTTACATCCATTTTTGAAAGGAAAAATCCTCGGAAAGGTCTATACGGCTCCTGCATACTAGCGTTAAGAGAGGACTATGAAAAAATAAATGGTCATGAAAGCATCAAATCCGAGGTGCTGGATGATTTATTTCTAGGCTCGAGATTTGTTGCGGCTGGAGTGCCAGTTACTAATTTTATCGGGTATGGCCTAGTCTCCTTTCGCATGTACCCGCAAGGCATCCGAAGTGAAGTTGAGGGCTTTAGTAAAGGAGCTGTATTAAGCACCTCGACGCTCAGCCTGTGGACGATCATTCCTATCGCCATTTGGGTGATAGGACTCCTTGCATCAGAAACCGTGTTTATTTTTGCGAATACTTCATGGGCCTTGCCCTTGTTAATCGGTTACTTCATGTACATGTTTCAATTGTTTTATTTTATTAAGTATGTTGGTGTTTTTGGATTTTTAATTCCTGTTCTGCACATACTCGCGTCTCTATTTTTCATTGTTGTCATGCTGTATTCCATGTTTCAGGTGACTTTTCTAGGGCATGTCAGCTGGAAAGGCAGGCATGTCCGAGTAGGGGGCAAACGGGACCAATGATCATTCTGTTGACTGTTGGCTTATTTCTGTCTGGTTCGCTCATGTTTTCATACTGGCTGGGTCTAGCGGGCAAAAAAAATTTAAAGAACGTTGGTGACGGAAATCCGGGAGCCTTGAATTTATGGAAGTCATCCGGATATAAGTTTGGTATCGCGGGTGTTTTGTTGGATTTTTTAAAAGGGTATCTTCCTTTACTATGGGTTATTGGCAGCGGCTACGATCGGGGTTATCTCCTTGTTCCGCTTGCTCTAGCTCCTGTTGCAGGGCATGCCTTCTCCCCCTTCTTGAAAGGAAGGGGAGGCAAGGCAATTGCAGTTACTTTCGGGATATGGAGTGCGTTGACGTCGTTCGAGGCTTCTTTGGCCTATGCCGTCATTTTAGCGTTGATGATGGCTTGGGACCGTTTCATTCTTAAAAGCAGGACGAAATCGACGGAGTCGGATGGCTTGCAGGTAGTAAGCGGCATGCTGCTCTTGTTCGTCTATTTGTATATGGGGTCGTTCTCTGCCGCTATCCTATGGATTTGGTTTGGAAATGTTGTGGTTTTAGTCTATACCCACAGATTAGAAATGGCTGCTTTGTTAAAAAGGAAGTTGAAGCGAGGATCATAAAGTCAAGCCTGTTCAAGGGCATGAAGCACGTTTAATAGCTCCCGTTCTAGCTCGCTATTCGTAATCACACCTTCTTGATTCAGCTTCAAAGAGATGTGCGGGATGATCAAGGTTCCTCCCTCTACAATTTTGGCATTAATCATGTTAAGGGTAAGCAGAAGGGAGGCATGTGCTTTATCACCGCCCATCGGAGTGGGCGAGGCACTGATAACTGCCGTAGGCTTATTCATAAATGCGGTTGTAGACACAAGCCAATCCAATGCATTTTTCAATACGCCAGGGACGCCATTTCCGTACTCTGGTGTACATATAAGTACCGCATCTGCCTCTATAAGCTGTTTCCGTAGATCACTAACCGAAGCGGGTCCTTCGTCTCTGTCATGATCAGGATTAAAATGAGGAAGGTCACCCAACCCATTATAAATCGAAAATATCATATTTTTCGGTGCTAAATCGATAATGGCGTTCATTAATGCGGTATTGGACGATTTCTGACGAAGGCTCCCCGAGATAGCCAAAACTTTCATTTCCTTACTCATTCCCTATCATCTCAATTCTTCTATGATTATAAAAAAATACTTTATTGGGTTTAGCAGTTATTTCATTTTAGCATAAGAAGAAAACTCTTTCGCGTGACTGTAAATGGCTTCACTTGAATAATAGAGGATTCTAATAGAGAACGAAGAATATGATGTAAAAAAGATCCAAGTAAAACATAGAATGGAGAATGGCTTATTCAGCTCCCTCAATATGAGCAATATAAGAGGATTTTCTCGCAGGTGGCAAAGCCCTTTGCATATGTGAATCTTGATTTATTGGATGCGAATAGTCGAACCATTGCGATGGCGGCAGGTGATAAAAAGCTGCGTGTCGCAAGCAAATCCATACGATCCCTTGAGGTTCTTCGTCGAATTATGTATTCGGATGACGTTTTTCAAGGCGTAATGTGTTATACGGTGCGCGAGGCTGCTTTTTTACTTAAACAGGGGTTCAATGACTTGCTTATTGGTTATCCAGCATGGGATAAACATGATATTACTGCTCTCTTACAAGCGGCAGATGCTGAGGGTCGTATCGTTGTTTTTATGGTTGATTCTATTCAGCATGTTCAGCATATGGAGCAGCTTGCAGCAGCAAACGGCATACAGGCGTTGGTATGCCTCGACATAGATATGTCTGCGGATTACCCCGGTCTTCATTTTGGCATATGGAGATCACCGATTGCCTCATGGGCTCAGGCTAAGCCGGTTGTCGAACGGATTATACAATCGAAGTGGCTAAAGCTTGACGGTGTAATGGGCTATGAGGCGCAAATCGCAGGGGTTACGGATCAGGTTTCAGGCAAGTGGTTAAAAAATAGAATCATCCGCCAGTTGAAGCTTCGGTCTATTCGGGAAGTGGCAAAGAGACGCGCGGAAGTGATGCAAGGCATTCATGCACTAGGCGTAGAGCTGCGATTTGTAAATGCCGGCGGAACCGGCAGCTTGGATAGCTCCAAACGGGAGCCCGATGTAACAGAAATTACGGTCGGCTCAGGCTTTTATTCTCCAGCTCTCTTTGATCATTATGCTGGATTTCGTTATTTGCCTGCGGCGGGGTATGCAGTAGAGATTGTCCGAAAACCAAGAGCAGATATCGTAACCTGCTTGGGAGGGGGTTACTCGGCCTCGGGTGCCGCTGGCGTCGATAAATTGCCCCAGCCTTATTTGCCTGAGGGGATGAAGCTGCTCCCGCTAGAAGGGGCGGGCGAGGTGCAAACGCCGCTTCGATGTCCAAGCGGTTTGGAGCTCGCGCTAGGGGATCCAATCTTTTTCCGTCATGCCAAGGCAGGGGAATTATGTGAGCGCTTTAGCAAGCTGTATGCAATATCGGGTGATAGCATTGTTGGTGAGTACTTTACATACCGCGGAGAAGGGGAATGCTTCCTATGAGCGAGAATCGGAAGAGCTGGACAAATTGGTCTGGATCAGTCGTTGCCGCTCCTGAGCTTATTAAGTATCCCAAAACGATAGATGAGGTCGTACAGATTGTTCGCAACGAATGTATGGCAAAGGGACGATATTTACGTGTAGTAGGATCAGCACATTCCTTCACACCGGTGGCTGCGTCAGATCAGGTGCTCGTATCATTAGATGAATTACAAGGCATTGTTAGTGTTGACGGCGCTGGACAGACAGCCGTTGTATGGGCGGGAACGAAGCTAAGATTATTGGGTGAACTGCTGCATGCAGAAGGACTGGCACAAGAAAACCTCGGCGATATTGATGTCCAGTCGATTGCGGGCGCAATTAGCACGGGCACCCATGGCTCTGGCGTTCGCTTAGGAAGTATCGCTACACAGGTGATTGGAATAACGGTTGTAAATGGCTTAGGGGAAGTGATGACATGTTCGCTGGAATCTCATCCTGATTTATTTAAAGCGTTGCAGGTTTCATTAGGATCACTTGGTGTTATTGTTCAGGTAAAGCTGCGATTAAGAAAGGCCTATGTACTCTCTTATGAAAGTAGACGAATGCCTTTATCGGATTGTTTGACGCAATTGCCGAGATTTATAGAGGATAATCGGCATTTTGAGTTTTTTTGGTTCCCTTATGCGGAGACTTGTCAGGTTAAGCTGCTGAATGAGGCGGATCATCCTATACCGACGAATAAAGTGCTTGAATATATCAATGACAAACTAATTGAAAATACGTTTTTTGGTCTATTATCTGGTATTTGCAGAGTAATCCCCGCAGCCAGTTCTACGATAAGTCGATTAAGCGCATCAAGTGTCCCCGTAATGACAAAAGCTAATTATAGCCACCGGATATTTGCGACAGAGAGAACCGTTCGTTTTTATGAAATGGAATATAGCTTGCCGAAAGAGGCAATGACATCGGTAATCCGTGAAATGCGAGAGGCGATGGAGCGGGAGAAGTTTCATGTTCATTTTCCAATAGAATGCCGCTATGTGGCTGCCGATGATATTTGGCTCAGTCCTGCCTATGAGCGAGATTCTGCTTATATTGCCGTCCATATGTACCGAGGTATGCCATATAAACGTTATTTTGAAGTGATGGAGCAAATTTTCCTTCGCTATGAAGGCAGACCTCATTGGGGCAAAATGCACACACTCAAAGCAGCTCATTTAAAGAAGCGTTATCCGATGTGGCAGAGCTTCGCAAATATAAGAGCGCAAATGGACCCTGATCATATTTTCTTAAGTCCTTATATGCAGGAGCTGCTGGTTGCTGATAAAGAGCAGTAGAGAGCCATTAACCCGATCAACCATTTCATTACTATGAGGCGATATTAAACCATATAGGATTATCAAATACTTAACGTTGTATCATCTATTTTTGGAAGAGCTGTAAGCCTCGAGTGGATAGTTTAGGAGTGGTGTAGGTATAATGAATTATCGGTTATTACATTTAGGAGTGATTTAGAATGAAACGTATTACGATATTGGTAGCAGATGACGAAGCAGAAATAGCTGACTTGATTGAAATGCACTTAACGAAAGAAGGATATCATATAATCAAAGCATTTAATGGAAAAGAAGCGATTCAAGCCATTCAGTCCCAAACGATAGACTTGGCGATTCTTGATATTATGATGCCAGAGCTGGATGGATACGAGGTTACTCGCCAAATTCGGGAGCAGCATCATATGCCAATCATTTTCCTGAGTGCGAAAACATCTGACCTCGATAAAATTACAGGACTCGTAATGGGGGCGGATGATTATATGACCAAGCCCTTTAACCCTATGGAATTGGTCGCTCGTGTAAATTCCCAGCTGCGTCGTTCCTTGCAATTTAATCAAACAGCTCATTCCAATAAGTCTGTGCTAGATGCGGGTGGATTGACGATTTACTTGGATCAGCATGCGGTTACTCTTTATGGAGAGACGATCGAGCTGACACCAAAGGAGTTTGATATTTTATATTTGCTTGCCAGTCATCCGAAGAAGGTCTTTAATGTGGAAAATATTTTCCGCCAAGTATGGGGAGAAGCTTACTACGAAAGTGATACAAATACAGTCATGGTGCATATTCGTACGCTTCGCAAAAAGCTTGGAGAAGATAAGAGCAAAAATAATTTCATCAAAACCATTTGGGGTGTGGGGTATACATTCAATGGATAAAATAATGAAAAGCTTTCGGACTAGAATGATATTGTTGCTGGGGTTAAGCATGCTAATGTCCGGCATCATTACCTTTGGCGTCTATAAGGCTCTTCAGCTGTATTATCGTAACCATGTTAAATTTGAGAATCCATTAACCCCCATTCGATATTTCATGAGGGATGTCGGCGATATTAACTCCTTCTTGGTTATCTTTATCCCACTCGCCATTCTTTTTTTCTTTTTACTGACCAAGCCCTATGCCACCTACTTTCATACCATCTCCAAGGGGATTCATCATCTAGCCAATGGGGATTTTAAGAATAGGGTATACATTTCGTCGAATGATGAGTTTAGAACGATCGCAGAGGAGCTTAATATAGCCAGTGAAAAGCTGCAAGAGGCTGTGGAAAAGGGAGAGTTTGCAGAGAGCAGCAAGGATCAATTAGTTGTGAATTTGGCTCATGACTTGCGTACACCGCTTACTTCCGTGCTGGGCTATTTAGATTGGATTTTGAAGGATGATCAATTGACTGATGAGCAAATTCGACATTATACAACGATTGCCTACACCAAGTCCCAACGGTTAGAGAAGCTTATTGATGGACTGTTTGAAATAACCAGAATGAATAATGGCATGCTGCCCGTTGAAAAAGCACAAATTGATATCAGTGAGCTCCTGATCCAATTAAATGAAGAGCTGTATCCTGTGTTTGAGAAAAATAATGTGAAAGCAAGATTGAATATTACGCCTAATCTATTCATTTTTGGGGATGGAGAGCTGCTGGCGCGCGTGTTCGAGAATCTATTGACCAATGCGATTCGCTACGGAAAAGATGGTCAATTTGTAGATATTAATTGCAGTCTTAATAAGGGAAATGTCGTGGTTCAGGTTATTAATTACGGCGTACATATTTCTCCGGAGGAATTGCCTCATATTTTTGATATGTATTATACGGGTGATCGCGCACGAACACAGCAGGAGGGGGGCACAGGCCTCGGCTTGTTTATCGCAAAAAATATTGTCGAGCAGCATCATGGGACGATTTTCGTTGAAAGCAATGCGGTTCGTACACAATTTGAAGTGCAGCTGCCGCATGAAGCCGACTAATTTAAGAAAAATTTTATAATTGACCCCCTTTTATTTAAACAGTTGCCCTTATCCTTAGTAGTAATTGAGGGATAGAGGAGTAGCTGTAAATGAAAAAGTGGGTCTTTTTTTTGATCATTCTTGCGCTGTTATGGGTTGCAAATCAGGGTATGCAGCTGGACAGCGGGATTAGAAAGGAAGATCATGTTGTACAACGTGTGACTATTGCTGATACCCGTGCTATAGAGATTGCAAAAGATCAGGTTTATCAAGGTCAATTAGTGAATAAGGAAAATCGTATCCAAGCGAGCAGTATGAAATATGAGCCCCAAGATTTCAGCTATGTGGGTCAGCCTCACCTCACAATCATGAAGGAACACCATTTTACATTGAAAGAATATCTCGGTTATCTGAAAAAACATGGAGCAGCTTCAATTGTTATTGAAGGTAAAAAGTATGATGTTATGTATTATCCTATCTCCCAGAATACAACCATTTATGTGCCGGCGGATCGTCATTATGAGATATCAGGGAATAACATGGATGGCGTCATTGTTACGATATATAAGTAAAAAAAATAGAAATCAATAGGAACGAGGAGAGGAGCTCTTTTGAAATATACACTAACCTTGAAGAAGCTGCTGTTAGCAGCAAGTTTTATCGTTTATTTATATTTATTAATCAGGTTGATATTATTTAAAATGGGTTCCGTTAATATACCCTATCTCATCCAACAGCTTCAGCGTACGCTGCAAGATCCTGATCGAATCTTTAACCGACAAGGGAATTACATTCCTTTTAAGGAGATCAATAGAGGCATCCAAGACCTATCGATTTCGAACCCATTTGCAATAAAAAATGTGGCTGGCAATATAATAGCCTTCATTCCATTAGGTATATTGGTACCTACGCTATTCAAACAAAAGGCATCATCATCTATAACCGTATTTTTTTACTCGTTTTTGCTTAGTTTAAGCTTCGAGGTTACACAGCTGCTGCTGTATATTGGAACATTTGATGTGGATGATCTTATTTTAAATACATCAGGCGGGATGATTGGTTACGGGATCTTCCGACTGTTAACTATATTTCATGGTAATAGGTAAAGAGAAAAGGAGGCGCTAAGCGCCTCCTAGTCAAATGATAAACTTGTTTGTTTTAAGAAATGACACTGAGCCATTCTATATGGTTATCACTTAAATGCCTCTTTTATAGGGAGTCGGCGGCTCGACCTTCCTAGTCACGGTCTTGATTGCATGAAGTGCCCAGTAAGGATCATTCAGCATACCGCGTCCAACTGCCACAAGATCAGCGTCTACATTTGCGATCGTGGCTTCTGCAAGATGCGGATCATCTAATTTACCTACTGCAATAACAGGTACTTCTAATGCTTGTTTGAACGCGCGAGCAAAAGGAACCTGATATCCGGGGTGATTGGCAGGCTTTAATTTCCCTGGAGGAGCCTCGCCGCCGGAGGAAATGTGGAAGATGTCCACTCCTGCTTCTTTATAGCGCTTTGCTATCTGAATGGCATGCTCCAGATCATACCCGCCATCCATATATTCAATCGCCGAAATTCTCATGATAAGAGGCATATCCGCTGGCATCACGCTGCGAGCCGCTTGAATGACCTCAACTCCGAATTGAGATAGATCTTGTCCATACTCATCGGTCCGATTATTAATGCCAGGAGAATGAAACTGATGAATTAAATAACCATGAGCACCATGCAGCTCAATCGTATCAAAACCAGCTTCGACTGCTCTTCTAATTGCATCTTTGAATTTAACGACCATTGCTTTTGTTTCCGCAGTGGAAAGTGCTCGCGGCAATCGTAATTCACCATTTGTCGATTCTTCGGTTAGAGCAAATTCAGAAATATTAGATGCGCCAACGGGCTGTACAGCATCCTCAGCTTTACGGCCAGCATGAGCAATTTGAATACCAATCTTCGATCCGTATTTATGGACCTCTGATATAATTCGCTTATAAGCAGGAATCTGATCATCCGACCATAATCCCAAATCCTTATTCGTAATCCGGCCATCTGGTTCGACATCGGTCATTTCCATAATAATGAGACCTGCTCCGCCTACGGCTCTAGATACATAATGAACATAATGCCATTCATTTGGTGTTCCATCCTCGGCATCAACAGAGTACTGACACATTGGGGGCATTACAATTCGGTTTTTGAGACTTAGGCTCTTAAAGGTAAACGGTGAATCTATATTAGCCATTCGCTACAACTCCTTATCTGTTTGCGATTTGCAGTTTATAATGAAGCTTAAAGAGGTGATAATGAAGCAGCTCGTTTCATTATCTGCTCTTTCATTCTTCTCCGACTTCTCTGAAAGTATGAATATACAGAGATCCGGACGTGACATTAGGTAAAGAATCCGGTGAAATCCTATAACAAAATGTAAGTTAATAATAAAAGTTATTCCATGTGAATACAATGAGATATCTTGCTTTCTTTTATAAAAATGTTATTTATCTTGCTCTTGGCATATGTTAAACAAGCAGCCATTTAGTTGTTGAATATAAGAAGAAGGTGATCGTCATGAGCAAAGCAGGAGCGGACCATTCTCCCAAGCTCGTTTATATCGGCAAGATAAACGGAAGTCCGGGCTGGAAATTCCCAAGCCACTCGCATGAAAATTTGAGCCAGATGATTTATATTTCAGAGGGTGAAGGCCTGATAAGGATGGATGGGCAGCCGTATGTAGTCAAACAAGGCGATTTATTAATTTATAATCAAAGCGTTATTCATGAAGAATGCTCGTCTCCCATTTGCCCGTTAAATACATATTATTGCGGAGTGGCTAACATAAATTTTGAAGGATTATGCGACAATTATATTATTCCAGCAGGGGCAATGCCGCAAATAAAAACAAAAGAGTATGCGGATAAAATCAATACTATTTTTTCATTTATGTATGAAGAATCCGTTAATCAAGACCAAGGGTATGAGCTGATCTGCAAGAGCTTACTGGTTACGCTGCTTGCACTCATACAACGACTCGTTCAAGTGGATGAAGAAACGCCCAAAAATGATCCGGACGCGTTAGCGCTGCTCATCAAAGATTTTTTGGACCAAAATTATTTAAAGCATATTCACTTAAAGGACATTGCTGATGGGCTTCATATGAATGCTTATTATCTCTCGCATGTCTTTAGGAAAAAGTATAAGGATTCACCAATAAATTATATGTTGTACAGAAGGATGGGAGAGGCAAAACGTCTGCTTCTTAATACGAATATGAAGGTAGGGGAGATTGCTCATTTCTTGGGTTATGAGAATGCGAACTATTTCACCATTCTTTTTACGAAAACAATGGGGGAGTCGCCTACACAGTATAAGAAAAGAGAAAGTGGAGAACGAGTAAACGTAATTGAACCATAATTCAAAGGAAAAAGGGCCGTTTCGGCGTCAAGATTGACGCTGAAGCGGTCCCTTCCTTTTGTCAAAAATGCTGAACTCCATTACTAAGGCTACATATGTGTAGCGCTAGATGGTTGTTTCTTTGTGGAGCTAAGACGACTTGCTCCTACAAACATTGCCGTAATCAAGCCAAGAACACCTACATAAATGCTGAGTGTAAATCCGTGATTAATGGCTGTTCCCAGTGCATCTTGAAGAAATTTTCGAATCTGAGGGTCCATTTGACCGCCAGCGTGCATGAGGAGCTCTGGATTAGCTAATGTATTGATTTTATCAGCAGGGATACCGACTTTATCAGCCCCCTTGGTTATTAAGGTATGCAGGTTGTTATTTACGATCGTAGCCATAATAGTAGCACCCATTATACCGCCAATGTTGCGCCAGAAGCCGACAATGGAAGAGCTGACGCCCATATATTTGGGATCAACATTTGCAACGATAGAGCTTTGCGCAACGCTCATTAGAGGACCCACCGCGCCAAGACCAAGTAAAATCATAAGTGCGATCATATACCCGTTGGAAGCCTCAGGGCTAACAAATGAAAGCAGGGTTGCTACAATAATGGTCATCAGCATGGTGAACAGCATTAGTGTACGGAAGGCGAATTTAGATTGCAGAAAGCCGAATAGAATGGCCCCAGCGATTAAAGAAGCCATCATAGGGGTTAGTATACCGTTAGAGTTGGAGTGTCCCAGTACCCCGACAGTAAAACTTGGCAGATAAGTAATGGCTGAGAACATAATGACGCCTTGGCAGAAGCAGAGGATACTCGTTCCCAAAACCATCTTGTTCTTGAAAATAGTAAGCGGCAGTACGGGCTCGGTTGCTCGCAGCTCAACTAGAATAAATACGATGCCGATTACAGCGGCTATAGCGAATAAGCTAATTTCCTGCCATGAACTCCAAGCATACGTTTTGCCGCCCCATTCAAGGGCAAGCATTAATGAAACGGTTGTGATGATAAGGAATAACGTTCCGAGAAAATCAATTTTTGGTTTAAGCTCAGAGCGCGTTTCCTTTAGAGCAAACATCAACACAACCATGGAAGCTATACCGATGGGGACATTAATATAAAAATTCCATCGCCAGCCCAAATGTTCAGCAATAAAACTGCCTAGCTGCGGACCCGCAACTGATGAAAGACCAAAGATAGCTCCGAATACACCAGACATTTTCGCTGCGTCCTTAGGGTCTTTAAATATCGTATAAATAATGGTGAAGCTGATGGGAAACAGTGAGCCAGAGCCAATTCCTTGAATGACGCGAAACCAAATGAGTTGATCCGCGTTCTGGGCAATGCCGCATAGCGCAGACCCGATAAGGAATAAGCCAATTCCGATCATATAGAACAGCTTTCTGCCGAACAGATCAGACATTTTTCCAAAAACGAGCATTGTACTTGTAGCAGCTAGCATATAAGCTGTAAATACCCAGCTTACTTTATCAAAAATGTTGAAGTCCTCGCTAATTTTGTTAATACATGAAGCCACAATTGTATTGTCCAAAGATGCCATCAATAACCCGAGTGCCATAGCGAGGATGATAAGCTTTTGATTTGAACCGGATTTAGCCATTCTAAATCTCTCCTTTAGCTTCTAATTGCTCCATACGTTCGATTCCTTCCTGGATGCTTTCCAGCTTAGCACTATATTCCTTAATTCCAATTTCAATGCATATCATATGTCCTGGCATCATGCTATCTTTATAAATGGCATATTTCTCTGTTAACTCATCTAGTTGTTTTTGAGTATGTGCTTGCCCTTGCTTCAGCCAGCCGATTACTAATTCATTACTGACATAATGGCCAAAATAAAGCCTCGTTAAAAAATCTGACTTGATGCTGTCACTTTCCATAGGACTATACAAATACTCTTTAAAGCGACTTATTCCTTCCTCAGTAATGGTAAATACATTTTTATTAGGCTTGCCATCTTGCAGCACAACCTCCTTCGTTATCAAAGTCTCCTTTTCCATCCGATGAAGCATAGGATAAATCGTTCCGTAGCTGGAGCTGCAGAAATAGGAGAAGATATCCTCAAATAATTGTTTAATCTCATAGCCGGATAATGGACGTTTCATAAGCATACCTAGAATGACATCTTGACTGTTCAAAAAGCTGCCTCCTTATATCTAGTTGTAAAGTGTCTCGAACTAGCAACATATACTTTTTATGGTAATATTACGTTTTTTAATATATCACCTCAATATATAACGTGTCAATATATGTTAATCAAATATATGCATGTAGTAGATTCATGACCGATAATCCAATATACTTGTAAGGCAACTTCAAGGAGAGCGCTTTAAAATAATGAATGGAGGACATGAAACGATGTCTAGCTTACCAAACTGCCCTGCATGCAATTCCGAATACACTTACGAAGATGGGAACCTGTTGGTTTGTCCAGAATGTGCGCATGAGTGGTCTCTAGAAACAGAGAGCGCAAATAGTAATGACCAACGGATTATTAAGGACGCAAATGGAAATATATTAAACGATGGTGATTCTGTTACCGTTATTAAAGACCTAAAAGTAAAAGGCAGCTCGCTGGTCATTAAAATAGGTACAAAAGTCAAAAATATACGTTTGATTGACGGCGATCATGATATTGATTGTAAAATTGATAGCTTCGGAGCTATGAAATTGAAATCTGAATTTGTGAAAAAGATACTGTCTTAAGGTCAAAAAAAGCCCCTTCAACCATGGTTTGGCTGAAGGGGCAACACTATTTAAAAAGTTATCGTTTCAGTGAGATCGGTCCGAATAGAATCCAATGTCCCTTTACTTTCCCAGCCAATGTAACAATAATCCACGAGCCAAGGAGTGCAAGGATAAAGCCTCCGGCAATCCAAACCCCGTAGATGAGAGGCTCTTCGCTTACTTTCATCATTCTGTAATATCTCAACAGCAAGGGATGGATCAAGTAGATGCCAAAGGATGCGTTGCCTAGATGGAGGAGTGTTTTTTTCAGAAACGCAAGACGGGTACCTTTGATCCAGAGTGCCAATTGAATGAGTAGAAGGCATGAAACTGTAATGTACAATTCATTTTTGAGCTCAATGAACCAAAGATCGGTTATGACTATCTTTTCTTGCGCCTTGCGTATAGCGTACATGACGTTAAAGGCACTGAAAATCGCGCAAAGACTGATCAAAGCGATCCGCAAAGTCACGCTTTTACGGTTACGCTCCCCATATTGCTGAACCTCCGTATAATGGAGACCCATATATGCCCCGATACAAAAGTACAAGCTGTACGCGAAGAATCCGCTCGTCACATACTTAATTCCCATGTCCTTCGCATTCAGCATATATAGCCATTGTACGACCAGACCCGCCATAATCAGCCATTTTACCGTCTTCGGCCATTTCCGCAGAATGTACCATATAAGCGGAAACAACAAGTAGCACTGTATGATAATAAAAATGAAGTACATATGCGCATACGTTTTGCCAATGGCTAGTTTAACAAAGAAGTTCCAAGTTAGAAAATACGATGTAAATTGTTCGATGCTCGAAAACCCATATCTGGAATAGATAATAACCGCGTAGTAGATCAGCGAAAAAATAAGAAAAGGCAATAATAGCTTTGTGATGCGTTTCATATAGAATGTTTTAACCGTTTCTAGGTTAAATGGTTTGTCTTTGTAATTGTAGAAAAGCGTCAGACCACTGATCAAAATGAAGAGAGGAACAGCGAATCTTGATAGGTTATTGAGCGTTGCTAAAATCGTGAAAAGCATCGAATGCGGATCATATGTAACGACAGCAGAAGATGTTGAATGAATCATAATAACCGCTAGGATACCGAATGCGCGCAGTATCTCAAGCTCAGTTAAGTAGGGTTTCTTTATGGTTGGTTGAGACATATAAGCTCCTTATAATGATGTTTGTAATTGATGTGGAATTTGTATAAAAATTGACTATGAGAAAGTATAACATAGCTATACGTTTAGGAGCACCGATTTATGTCCATAGAACGTATACGGCATCATTAGTTTTCCAAAAACATCTCAAAATAAGACAAGAAATGAGCTAAAAATTAATTAATAAGGACACTGTACAAAATAAATAAATTTTGATACAATAATCGCAATCCAATAAATTACATTATAGCTATCGATATAAGGAGTGGATTGCGTGCACTTACATTTGAGTGGTGATATGAGTGAGAACCTTATTAAAGGGGCTCATATTTTACAAAAGGTATTGAATTTTCACCTTCATGAAACAGGCATTCACGTACAAGTGAACAAGAGGGCAGGAACACTAGAAGCGGGCTATGATGAAGGACAAGGATTCATTTATTACGAGCAGCCCATTCACTTCTATCGAGCTCTTGGATTGTTTATAGAAAATGCACAAATAAGTAAACGCTTCCATGTCATTGAAAACCCTCAATTCGACAATGCTGGTGCTATGTTCGATGTATCGCGTAATAGCGTTCTTAAAGTAGATAGCATTAAGCAATTCATTCGAATGATGGCGACAATGGGTTTGAATACGTTCATGCTCTACACCGAGGATACATTTACGCTAAGCAATCAAGCTTATTTTGGCTACATGCGTGGAAGATATACGCTAGAAGAGTTAAAAGAATGTGACGATTACGCAGATATCTTTGGGGTTGAAATGATTCCATGCATCCAAACACTAGCTCATTTAACCCAAGCATTAAAATGGAAATATGCCGACAACATCAAGGATACAGATGATATATTGCTTATTGGCGAGGAAGCCACCTATCAGTTTATTGAAGAAATGATTACATCGGCTACGGCACCATTTCGAAGCAAAAGAATTCATATTGGGATGGATGAAGCGCATCAGCTTGGTTTAGGCAAATATTTAGATCGTCATGGCTATAAGAAACGGTTCGATCTTATGAATGATCATTTAAGCCAGGTTCTTGCAATCACCTCTAAATATGAGTTAAAGCCGATGATTTGGAGTGATATGTACTTCAGGCTAGGATCGGAATCGGGTCAGTATTATGATCCGAATGTGCTTATCCCGCAAGATGTGATTGCGAGCATGCCGAGCGATGTTCAATTTATATATTGGGATTATTACCATGTTGAAGAAGAATTCTATCAGGACTATATAAATCGGCATAAGAGCTTTGGTTCAGATCCTATTTTTGCTGGGGGCATATGGACCTGGACAGGAATCGTACCGAATTACGGAAAAACCTTTCGGTCGACAAATGCCGGGCTAATGGCTTGTAAGAAAGAAGGCGTTAAGGAAGTCTTTGCAACGATGTGGGGAGACAACGGAGCCGAGGGCAATCCCTTCTCTGGAATCTTGGGTCTGCAGCTGTATGCCGAGCATACATATGCTGCTGAAGTGACTGAAGAGAAATTGAAGTCGCGGTTTCAGTTCTGTACCGAGGGTGATTTCGAAGGATTTATGAATGTGAAGTATCTAGATGAAACGCCTGGAACAACAAAGGATAATTTAAATGAAGCTAATCCCTCCCGCTATTTATTATGGCAGGATGTGTTGCTAGGATTGTTTGATCATCATGTGCAACAGCATGATTTGGCTATGCATTATGCAAGCTGGGAACTAGAAATGATTGAATATTCACGCAATAGCGGTCCGTGGTCCCTCTTATTTCTAGTTTACGAGAAGTTAAGTAAGGTGCTTCGAATGAAATGCGACTTAGGCGTAAGGATTAAAGCTAGCTATGATTCAGGGGACAAGGAGCAGTTGAGATGGATTAAAGACCAGGTAATGAAAGAACTGATAGCAAGCATTACTGAATTAAGGGATGCACATCGAGCCCAATGGTTTGAAACGAATAAACCCTTCGGCTGGGAAGTCATAGATATGCGGTATGGTGGTTTACTGGCGCGTATGGATACGGCCATCAGTCGGATAAACGAATACTTAAACGGCAATATTCAAGAGATTGAAGAGCTGCAAGATAGGAAGCTTCCTTTTGACGCTTTTTATGGCTGGGAAGCTGGATCACTGGGTCATTGTAATTTGTATCATCGGATGGTATCGCCGGGATCATTATTATAAGGATAATCAATTGATAAGGACAATGTATTTATTAAAAGAGGGAATCGATTTTTGATTAGCAAAATGAGGGTGGGGGATGGCATGCGCAATGGGGTTATGAGAACTTCAAGTTATACCGTAAAAAAATCGAGAATGACAGTTATTACAGGCGAGCTCGTAAAAAATAAATGGTTATATATAATGTTTCTGCCTGTCCTTGTTTGGTTTGCTTTATTTGCTTATTGGCCGATGTACGGATTAGTCATAGCCTTCCAAAAGTACAATGTTGTCAAAGGAATATCAGGCAGTGACTGGGTGGGGCTGAAATATTTTAATCAATTTTTTAATGATCCCTATTTCTTTCGATTAATGCGAAACACGCTGCTTATGAATATTTACAGCTTAATATTTGGGTTCCCACTCCCCATTATCCTTGCCCTTTGTTTCAATGAAATCAAAAATATGACCTTCAAAAAAGTATCGCAAACCATTAGTTACTTACCTCATTTTATTTCAACGGTTGTTGTATGTGGTATGGCCCTAACCTTTCTCTCCCCTAGCGTGGGAATCGTGAACATTCTATTGAACAAATTCGGCATCGAGAGCATTTACTTCTTCCAAAATCCAGATTATTTCCGCTCCATCTATGTGTTTCTTGGTATTTGGCAAGGAGCCGGCTTTGCAGCCATTATCTATATTGCAGCATTGTCGGGAATCAGCCCTGAATTGTACGAGGCTGCTAAAATCGATGGAGCCAATCGATGGAATCAGCTTTGGTACATAACCCTTCCGAGCCTTGTGCCTACTATTATCATCATGCTGCTGCTGAATTTGGGTGGAATGCTGAATACCGACTTTACAAAAATCATTCTCCTGTATAATCCGACGATCTATGAAACAGCCGATGTCCTTAATACTTATGTGTATCGAAAAGGATTAGTGGATACCAATTACAGCTACGCTACTGCGGTAGGTTTGTTTCAAGGCGTTATTGGATTCATTCTCGTATACGGTGCGAATTTCTTGAGTCGAAAAGTAAGCAAAACATCTCTGTGGTAAAGGAGCGGAAAGAGGATGGCAGTAGGTAAAAAGAAAATAGAAAAGGGAGATTTACTCTTCGCTGCGCTTGTTTATGCATTTATCATTGCGGTATGTATCGTAACGCTTTATCCGTTTCTGTTTATTTTCAGCATTTCAATCAGTGATACGGAAAACGTGATGCGGAACGAAGTATTTCTTCTGCCAAAGGGGTTCAATACAGCTGCCTTTGAGACTGTACTTAGCTATAAAGGTATTATGGTTGCGTATGGCAATACGATTTTCTATACCGTTGTCGGCACCATACTCAGTCTCTTATTGACAGCATTAGCGGCATATCCCCTATCGCGGACGGACTGGAAGTTTCGGAATATAGCGACTGTCTTCCTTGTCATTACACTCTGGTTTGGCGGCGGAATCATACCCTTTTATTTGGTTATGAAAAATATGCATCTTTTAGACAGCAGGCTTTCTATTCTTTTGTATGCAGCTATATCAACCTTCTACATTATAATCGTTCGGTCATATTTTGAAAGCTTGCCCAGGGAACTCGAGGAATCTGCCAAAATTGATGGTGCCAATGATTTACGAATCTTTTTTCAAATTATTTTACCATTATCCAAACCGGTTCTAGCTGCTATTGGGCTTTATTATGCAATCGGCAAATGGAACTCCTTTTTCTGGGAGATGATCTTGCTCAATAACGAGAAGCTGCTGCCTGTGCAGGCGGTGCTCGTCCGAATTATTCGCGACAGCTCTTTCGATCGAGAGATGGAGAAGGCTCTTGTGCAAAATGCAGCGGTGCTGCCGATTACCATCCAATATGCAGCTATTATTATTACTTCGCTGCCCATCATTGCGATTTATCCATTCCTGCAAAAGTATTTTGTTAAGGGGGTGATGATCGGCGCAGTGAAAAGCTAGCTGATTATCAGGTTTTGGAAGAGCTGAAAACGGAATGGGCTGTATAATAACAATTTTATTGGGGGTTTTGGAAATGGTGAAAAATTTAAAGTGGAATGCGTTGATTGTCCTCCTATTAATCCTATCCTTATTGATTTCAGCGTGTAGTAGCAATACTGCAGGCAACAGCTCATCAACAGATAAAGAAGAGGGCAGCTCCTCCAAACCGGTGAAGCTTTCCGTCTTCATTGCAAGCCGGGCATCAGATGCCTTGTATACGAATGAAACATTAATATGGAAAGAGCTTGGAAAAAGATTGAATATTGAATTTGAATTTATTACAGGCGATACAAAAACGATGACTGAGAAGTTTCCTATTATGGTATCATCAGGCGAATACCCGGATATCATTTCAGGCAGAACGCGTGATTTTAATAAATTCGGGCAGCAGGGTGCATTTATAGCACTCAATGATTACATGAAAGACGCGCCAAATCTTCAAAAATACTTGATGGATAACCAAGAAGCCAAAACACAAGCCATGGGTGTTGACGGCAGTATTTATTCTATTCCGATGTTGTCTGCTGTTCAAACATCTGAAGGACCACTAGTCCGTCAGGATTGGCTCGATCGCTTGCAATTAGCAGTGCCGGAAACAATAGATGATTGGTATAATGTGTTAACGGCATTTAAAGAAAAAGATGCAAACGGCAACGGAGATCCCAATGATGAAATTCCTTTTGCAACAACAGGTGCACCCGATACGTATTACTTGAATTTTGCAGATGCATGGGGTATTGATTTGAATGCAGATGGACGCTGGTTCGAGGCAAATGGTAAAATGGAGTATTCTCCTATCGATCCAAGAGCCAAAGAATTTTTAACAACAATGAATAAATGGTACAGTGAAGGCTTACTGGATAAAGAGATGTTATCCAGACAGGAAAAAGATTATACGACGATGATTTTTAACGATAAGGTTGGCTCCACCAACCACTGGATTGGTTATGTTGCCGCTTTTAACGCCAGACCAGAGGCTGCACAAATCAAAGGCTTTAATTATCAAGTTACGCCTCCACCAGTATTAAACAAAGGGGATAAAGCGCTAACGAGCAGACAACAACTCATTACTGTGCCCTGGGCATGGGCAATTAGCAGCAAAAATAAACATATAGAAGCTACGATGAAGCTGTTTGATTATGTTTATAGCGATGAAGGGCAACTTCTCTTAAACTTTGGTGTAGAGGGCGACACATACACGAAACAAGCAGATGGTTCAATCCAATATACAGATAAAATCACCAAAAATGGGGATGGAAGTGCAAAAGCGCTTCATCGTATCGGAGCACAGGCGCTAATTGGATTCCGTCAGGATCCACTATACGAGAAGGCTTCATGTGTCAGTGAAGATGCATGTAAGCAATTGTTTAACTACGTGGATAATGATTATTTTAGAGATCCAATCCCTTCATTGAAATACACAGATGAAGAAGCAGAAAAGTTTAATGAAATTTCCACGCAGCTTAATACGTATGTAGATGAAATGATCAGTAAATTTATTATCGGGCAAGAACCGTTAAGTAAATTTGATAGCTATGTCGCTACGGTAAAATCGATGCAGTTTGATGAATTAGAAAAAATTCAAAACAAGGGCTTGGAAAATTACAAGCAGCTATTGAAATAATTGACGTAATGGAAGGGATATTCTTCGGAGGAATCGTTTCCCTGGAAAGGTTGTTCCATGAAACATGTAAGAGGTAATTTGTATTTAATGAAAGAGATCAATCGTTCTACGATTTTAAGTATGCTGCATCGTGAGAAGAGCCTGTCCCGTGCAGAAATTGCTCAAAGGACGAAATTGAGCGCCACGACGATATCATCCTTGGTTGACGAATTGATTGACGAGGGCTTTATTATTGAATCAGGTGAGAAGTCCTCATCGGGAGCGGGCCGCAGAGCTATTTCACTTGAAATAAGCAGACGCAAGGGCTTCGTTGTTTCTGCGGGACTTGGAAATCGGACCTTTTATTTCACCTTATCCAATTTCCACGGTGAGGTTATTGCAGACTTGAAAAAGCCTGCAATGACAGGTAACGCCAACGTACTTCAATGCATTCATACAAGTATTGAAGAGCTTGCCGAAAAGGCAAAACTGCAGGATATATCATTGATTAAAGGAATTGGCATCGCATCTCCCGGTATCGTGGATGAGAACAATGGGATGATTGAGTATTCCAATTATCTTAGCTTGAAAAACTTCGATATTGTGAAGCAATTGCAAGCATCCTATCCGATACCGATTCATGTCATGAATGATACGAATGCGGCTGCTTTTGCAGAATATTATTTGTTTACAAGTCCGGAAATAAAAAATGTGCTCTATGTATGGATTTATGATGGTGTTGGCGCGGGGCTTATTATTAATGGTCAGATTATTTCAGGCTATAAAGGCAGCGCGGGAGAAGTAACGTATATGAAAGACAATATGTTTAACGAAATGTCTGTATTAAAGCATGCACAAATAAGGGCTGCTAAGTACGACAGCGGGGTTGTTTTTAATGAAATTGGGGATGTCTTGGAAGCCTATGAGAACGGGGTACCTTGGCTAGAAAGCTTAATGAATCGAACTATTCTATTAATGGCAAAGGCGGTTTCTGCCATGATTCATTTAGTTGGGCCAGAGCAAATTATTTTAGATGGCTGGTTCATGAACTCACCTAAATGTATGGGGCAAATTCATGAGCGCTTAAAGCAATTAAATATTCAGGGTCATCATGAGGTTGATCGAGTGACAACTGCAAAATTAGGCGAAAAAAATTATGTTATCGGTGCGACTACATTAATTTTGCATGACTTATTTAAAGAAAAGGTACAATTAAATTAATCATGAAATATAAATAAATGACAGGGTGCCTGATTTAGGCGCCCTGTTATTTTTATTTCAATCGATAAGAACTATGAAACACTGGAATTAAGGTTCTTTCATCATTTATTTTGATTCTTCTTTTAGGCTATAATTAGCATAATTCAATAATGGAGCAATGAATACATATAGGGGTTGAACCAAGATGACTAAATCAATAGTAGAAAAGCTCAATTTGCAAAAATATGAGCAGGCAGCTGTATTAAATGAGCCGGATGGCATAAATTATTTTACCGAATTAAAGGGCTATGATACTGCGCTCGGGGATCATGGATATGATCTTATCTTTGCTTTTGTGCTGGATATCGATGCATTAAAGGAATTGGTTGATCGTGTAATCCGGCAAGGTCACCTCAATAAAGACGGTTATCTCTTCGCCGCTTATCCTAAAAAGGGAAACAAGGTCTACCCGACCTTTATTCATCGTGATGACTTGTTTGCGGGAATTGGAAGCGATAAAGATGGATTTATCGGAACAAGCACGATCAAATTCGCACGTATGGTGGGACTGGATGATGTATTTACCGTTGTAGGTCTCAAAGAGGATGCTAAAGGCAAAAACAAGGAGCAGATTTCTTCAAAATCAAGCCAGCGTGTAGATGATTATATTTCCTTGATCCCCCGTGTGGAAGAGGATTTGAATGATTTGCCTGAGCTGCTTGCCATATACCAATCCCTTACACCAGGGTATCGCAAAGATTGGGCTCGTTATGTTTACAGTGCGAAACAAGAGGAAACGAAAGAAAAGAGACGTGAGGAAATGAAGATGATTCTTGGAGCGGGTTATAAGAGTCGCGAGTTGTATCGCAAGGATCAGTCCTAGTTAAAATCATGAGGAGGAACCGGATTGAAATGGAAGCCAAAAAAATTATTCCGTAAATCAGCCTTTCGCCAGCATCTTATTTTATTTTTTATTACGATTCTCATTCCTGCGGTCATCTTCCTTTCCTATAACTTATACCGCTCATCGAAACAATTGACGAATGGTATTGAGAATGCTTCAGTCAATCAGCTGGACCGGATTGGTCGTAATTTGGACGGGTTGACCGATAATGTGGATCAACTGGCGACACAGCTATCCTTAACACCTTCGATTTATGATTTGCTTAACCGTCCTTATACCCTGACGATTTATGATTATTCGATCATAAAAGAGCAGCTTCGAGGATGGACAACGTCGAACTCCATCTTCTATTCGTTGTTGCTGCATATTTACCAGAATGAGAAGGTTTTGACTACCAATGAAGGGCTGTATACGACTTCTGATTATTTTGACAGCGCTTTTATTTCGGATTTGAGAGAATCGGCGAAAGATCGGCACACATCTTGGACAGGTATTCGTACGGCAAAAGGAAGTGCGGGAGCCAAAGACGTTGAGATGCTATCCTTTGCGCGATCGGTTCCGACTACATCTCAAACACCTCTTGGGATGCTCGTGATCGACATTACGAAGGACAGTTTTATGAAAGCCCTGCTTAATTCTTCTATGAGTGCAACAGATGCTACATTGGTACTTGACCCCCAGAACAAGCTAGTCTCCTCATCTGTTGAAGGACTCGATGCCGAAGGACTGGCCGAGCAGCTGGAGCAGGGTGATCTACGAACGGATGTTGTAACGCTTGCGGAAGGACGATATTTTGTAACCGCACATAAAGATCAGGCTCATGGTTGGACATTACTGCATTTAACACCATACCGTGTGTACAGTGAACAAATGAAAACTAATGTTGGCCAAGCCCTTCTTATATTATGTGTCGTTTTGCTTGTCGGCTTAGGAATATCCTACTTATTTGCCTTTCTTTTGTACGATCCATGGAGGAAAATGGCTGAGCGATTGCGGGAATTTGTGATCCGTCCTTTTGACACAGGCAAGTCTGATGCTTACAACATCGTGGATGATGCTATCGGCCATCTCATTACAACAGTAAGGCAGAATGAGCCGATTGTTCGGGATCACTTAGTTCAAGAGCTGCTGCTTAATCGTCCGCCAGAGGATCATGATGTACTCGAACGCTTTGCTCAGACGGGTCTTCGTTTTGGACATTCACATTTTCTTGTACTCCTTATTGTCGCAGAGGCGAGTAATAGAGAAGATGAGCAAGGAAATAGTGTGTATTTATATAGCTTGGCAGAGGATATACTGACCTCCAAATTTGCAGTGGCGGGCACTATTTTGGATCGAAGCATGTTCGGCTTCATTTTAAATCTAAGTGCAGATGAGCTTCAGTCTTCTGAACGGGAGCGTCTGGAGCAGTGCTGCCTTCAAATGATGAATGAGGCACAAGAGCGCTGGTCCGTCTGGCTTCATGCGGTGGTTGGCGGCATACGATCATTGGAAAATGTCCATGAAGCATATGAACTGGCTCGCCGGGCTGTCACGTATAAAGCATTTCTAGCTAGCTCTGATTCGAATATCGTATATGCGGATGGAACCTGGGAAGAGCTGAAGTTTGATTATCCCGTTTCCTATCAAAAGCTGTTTCTCAACACGATATTGGCTGGAGATCGGCAAGCGGCTGATGATTTGGTGTCACAGCTGTTCGAGAAATATATTCATCAGAATCGTTACTCTCAGCCTAAGCTGCAGCAAATGATTGTCATGCTTATGAGCCATATGCTGGGTTCGCTTGTTCAGGAAGGCTATGATATAGGGGAGCTTATGGACGAGGTTAGTTTGTTGAATTTAGAAAAGTACAGGGATAGCTCTGAGCTGCAATCCTATATTCATTCTACTGTTGGGTTAATGATGGATTACGTGCACGAGGTTCGCAACGAACGGAGCTTTCCTCCCTATATACGAGAAGCGTTGCAGTATATGGAACAGAATTATGAACGCAATATTGCCATATCGGATGTGGCTGAGGTTGTTGGAATAAGCAGCGGCCACTTGGGTCGATTGTTTAAAGCTGAAACGGGCAAGCCACCGCTTGAATATTTGACCGAATATCGTTTGGAGCAGGGAAAGAAACTGCTTAGAGATGAGAGCAGATCACTGCAAAATATTAGTGAGGCAATCGGATACAATGACGTTCATACCTTCATTCGTTTTTTCAAAAAATATGAAGGCATTACGCCGGGCGAGTACCGAAAAAAGATCATGTAGCCTTTATGATGAGCGTGTAGACTTTCAAACATAGCGTGTTAAATAACGGTTTTTCCCCATTCTCATTGCAGAGTGGGGATTTACTGTTTTTTGGGCAACGATTACGATGAAAGCGTAACCAATAGTCATGCGCCAAGTATTTATAACAAATGAATGGAGGTTGAAATGTGAACGGAATGTCTTCAGTCCCCGTAACTAGAACAAAACCGATATCCAAGCTAGGGCGACATTGGAGAGAATGGAGCAAGCACAAATACTACTTTGTTCTTCTACTGCCGGGTCTTATCTACTTCGCTTTATTTCACTATTGGCCGATGGCGGGCATCACGGTCGCTTTCAAAGATTTTCGCTTATTGGACGGGATTATGGGAAGCCCGTGGGTGGGGCTAAAATGGTTCCATATCTTATTCGATGCTCCGGATTTCTGGACCGCACTCAGAAACACAATCATTATTAGCTTCTATAAGCTTGTTTTTAGCTTTCCGGCTCCGATCCTTCTGGCGCTGTTGTTAAATGAAGTCTATCATTCGACTTTTAAACGCGTTATACAGACAATCGTATATTTCCCGCACTTTCTATCATGGGTTATTTTGGGCGGTATTCTGTTCTCGCTTTTCTCGTCAGATTCTGGCTTACTCAGTTTCCTTGGCATGAAAACATCACCGCTGATGGATCCAGGCTCATTTCGAGGCTTTCTCGTTATTAGTGAAATATGGAAGGACATGGGCTGGGGGACGATTATTTATTTAGCTGCTATCTCAAGCATTAACCCTGAATTGTATGAAGCTGCCCGAATGGATGGTGCTAATAGGTTTCATCTCGTACGGCATATTACGCTTCCATCGATTACTAATACAATCGTTATTTTGCTTATTTTACGTACCGGGCAAATTCTTCACGTTGGCTTCGAGCAAATCTTTATCTTATATAACCCACTCGTCTTTGAGGTTTCAGATGTTATCGATACGTATGTCTATCGACTTGGCTTAACGATGGGAAGATACTCGTTCGCAACGGCTGCCGGTTTATTTCAATCCTTCGTAGGTTTGCTGCTATTGCTTGTCACCAATGGGGTGGCTAGACGTATGGGCGAGCGCGGATTATGGTGAGGTGCCTATGAAAAAAACAATTGCATCTAGACTTTTTGACGCTGGTAACGGCATATTTCTGATCCTGTTGAGCCTTATAACGCTATATCCGTTATGGCATGAAATTTCATTATCACTAAGCTCGAAGGCAGAGGCGCTGCAGGGAGGATTCTTTTTCTTCCCACGGGGGTTCACTTTTCAAGCCTATGCAAACGTATTGTCCTCTGATTACATATGGGTGGCTTACGGAAATACCATTTTCGTTACAGTTGTGGGAACTCTGTTATCCTTATTGGTCACTTCGAGTATGGCCTATCCACTTGCTAAGCGTACGCTGCCCTGGAAGAATGTGTGGATGACGCTAGTCGTCTTTACGATGATATTCAGCGGAGGTATGATTCCTGTTTATTTGGTTGTAAAGGAGCTTAGCTTGCTGAATACATTGTGGGCGTTAATTCTTCCTAACTTGGTAACCGCCTTTAATGTTATTATTGTCATTAATTTTATTCGAGGTATTCCGGAGGAGATCGAGGAATCAGCCATGATGGATGGTGCGAATCCGATCCGTATCTATTTCTCCATTATTATACCGCTATGCAAGCCTGTACTAGCTACGCTGGCACTCTGGATTGCAGTAGGACTATGGAATAACTTCTTCTCTGCACTTATTTATTTGAATGACAAGGCGCTTACAACGCTGCCCCTGCTCATAAGGCAAATAATTGCGGGTCAGCAGCTCGCTGAGGAAACTGGACAGTTAGCCGATTCCTCGACCGAGTCGGTCATCGCTGCTACGATTCTTCTTTCAATTATTCCGATTCTTGCGGTTTATCCGTATTTGCAGAAATATTTTGTAAAGGGCGTTATGCTCGGTTCTGTTAAATCTTGAATTTTAAGTCTTAAGTTTAATTAACTGAGAGATGAATAGGGAGGTCTTTATATGCAAAAGAAATGGAAATTATCGACTACAGTAGCAAGTATGACAATTTTGGCTGTCCTTGCAGGGGGATGCGGAGACTCAAACAATACAACAAATAAGGGTACCGATAAATCATCTGATGATAAGACGGTAACGTATAACTTTCTGCGCAACAGCGGAATTGCCGAATACCCAGCCGATGGTGGTGAAGCTAGAAAGGTGCTGACGGAAGCTGCTGCTAAAGCCGGCATTAAAGGCGTGGATTTTGTAGCCCAGCAAGCTCCCGGAGATGATTATCAGACCAAGCTCAATTTGCTCGCGTCCTCAGATGATCTGCCAGACTTCTTCGATATTGATTCCATGACACTGAGTCGTTTTGTAGAGCAAGGATTGGTGCAGCCAATTGATGAGTATTTGGAGAAAGCGCCTCATCTTATGAAGCTGATTCCGCAGTACTATTGGGATCAGGTGACATTTGACGGTAAAATATATGCTTTGCCTAACGGCATGAGACCCGAAGCCTTTAACAGTCCGAACGTAACGTCAGTTCTAGTTCGCCAAGACTGGTTGGATGCGCTTAATTTGAAAGCGCCTACTACACTCGATGAGCTGCATGATGTGCTAAAAGCGTTTGTTGAGAATGATCCAGATAACAATGGGAAGAAAGATACACTAGGCCTAAGCGGTACGAAGCTTTCTCGCTATAACTCTATTTTTGGTGCATATGGCGTGATTCCAACCTTCTGGATGGAGAGAGAGGGGAAGATCCAGAAAGGCTTTACGCTTCCTGAAACGAAGCAGGTTCTTACCTTGCTCCAGCAGTGGTACAAGGAAGGTTTGATCGACCCTGACTTTCCAGTAATGGAAACGAAGCAATTGAATGAAAAAATCATTAACTCTAAAGTTGGTTTATTTGAGAATGATGCTTTCCTAGTGGATCCAAAAGCAAATCCTACTTCCGAGGCTTTGAACAAGGCAACACCGACATCTAAGCTGAATATGATTGCTCCGCCTAAAGGACCAGATGGAAAGTCAGGCAATGCTGAGACGAATGCAGTAGCTTCAGCTCCACTTCGCGCCTTGTCTGTGAAGGCGCAAAACCCAGAGAAGCTGTTCCGTTTCCTAGATTGGCTGGTAGATGACAGCGAAGGCGGAGGTTTTAACTTAGGACTATATGGTGTTGAAGGAACCGATTATACGTTTGATAAAGAAAAAAATCTCATTACACAATCCACAAGCTATGCTGAATTGTACAAAAAGGGCTATAACAATCCAATTCGGATGGCATTCATTATTGACAGAAGATGGACCACAGAGGCAGTTCGAGCAGGAATTGAAACGGCGTCAAAGAATATTATATCGAATGCTTTTTGGAAGACGGTTCCTGCTGAGCTGGATTACCCAGATCTAGAAACAAAGCTGTGGGCAGAATATTTCGTTAAGATCGTTACAGGCGTATGGAGCGTAGATAAGTTTGATGAGTTTATACAGAAATACAATCAACAGGGCGGCAAGCAAATTGCTGAACAAGCTAACGAAGAGTGGAAGAAACTGAAAAAGTAATAAAAATAAAACGTAAGATGCTCGCGGATGTTGTTGTACCTGCATCCGCGGGCTTCATGCGATCAGGGAGGTATTGGAAGTGAAGCCAAACGTATTATTCATTACCGTGGATCAAATGCGAGGCGATTGCTTAAGCATACTTGGTCATCCGACTGTTCAGACGCCGAATTTGGACAAGCTCGCTCAGGATGGCGTTTTATTTCGCAATGCTTATTCTGCAACACCGACCTGTATTCCTGCCCGTGCTGCGCTCTTAACAGGAATGAGCCAGCGCTCTCATGGTCGAGTTGGATACGAGGAACACATTCCTTGGACATATGAGCACACGCTTCCAGGTGAATTGGCAAAGGCGGGATATCATACTCAGTGCATTGGCAAGATGCATGTTTACCCGACGCGCAGCTTATGCGGGTATCACAATGTCGTACTGCATGACGGCTACATGCACTATAACCGATATAATGATCGGACTGTACGTGCGGAGCATTTCAATGAATGTGACGATTATTTAAATTGGGTACGAAATACGGAAGGCAACGCAACATACGATCTGATGGACAATGGTCTGGATTGCAATGCTTCAACAGTTGCGCTGCCATGGCATCTTGAAGAAAGACTGCATCCCACGAACTGGGCGGTATCGCAATCTATTGATTTTCTTCGAAGACGTGACCCAAGCAAACCTTTCTTCCTTTGTACGTCATTCGTACGCCCACATCCGCCCTTTGATCCGCCGCAGGCTTACTTCGACATGTATCTCAATGAGGACATGCCGGAATCTCCAGTAGGGGATTGGGTTGATTTGCAAAACGCAGAGAATGGATCAGTGGATCCGACGACCGGATTAGGCAAGCTTTCGAAGAAACGTCTGGACCGAGCTAAGGCAGCTTATTATGCTCTCATTACCCATCTGGATTTTCAAATTGGCAGGCTGTTGAATGCACTCAATGAATATGGTGTTCTGCGTAATACGGTTGTGGTTTTCACCTCTGATCACGGAGAATTGCTGGGCGACCACCATTATTTTCGGAAATCGCTCGCTTATGAGGGCAGCGCGAAGGTGCCTTTAATCGTAGTCGATTACACGGGGAGCTTGGGATTAAATCGGGGTATTAAGGAAGATAAGGTTGTCGAGCTGAGAGACATTATGCCAACGTTGCTGGATGCAGCTGGGACTGCTATTCCTGAGTCGGTGGAAGGCGCAAGCCTGCTTCCATTATGCCGCGATGGATCAGATATTCCTTGGCGGGAGTATGTACACGGAGAGCATGCATATGGAGCACTGTCTCATCACTATGTGACGAATGGCCTGGAGAAATACATCTGGTATTCGCAGTCTGGCAAAGAGCAGCTGTTTGATCTGGCTTCTGATCCGTCAGAGCTGTGCAATTTGGCGAATGATCCAGCCTCTTTGACGACCTTGCAAGGATGGAGAGATCGACTAATACGAGAGCTGACGGGACGAGAGGAAAGCTATGTGCAAGATGGCAAACTCGTAGTGGGGCAGCAGCCGAAGACGGTACTTACTCATCTAATAAAAGCATAGCGATTATTTATTCTATTACCGTCCGGAGATGAACCGGACGGTTTTTATTTTGCAGGAGAGGGTTTATACCATAAATGTCGAAATATTCTCTTACTGGTTCTATTTTATTATTCATTAAAACCAGTTAACATTTTTCACACAACTAACGGAGGTGGATGATGAAAGCGCTATTTATTGGAGGAACGGGAACGATCAGTTCTGCAATTACGAAGCAGTTGTTGGATAAAGAATGTGAGCTTTATCTTTTAAATAGGGGTACAAGAAATGAGGCTTTGCCTGAGGGTGCAAAGATTCTGAAAGCGGATATAAATGATGAAGAGCTTGTAGCCAAACTCATTGAAGATTTAGAGTTTGATGTGGTAGCAGATTTTATTGCTTTTGAACCCGCACAATTGGAAAGGGATTATCGCTTATTCCATGGTAAAACGAAACAATTTATTTTTATTAGCTCTGCCTCTGCTTATCAAACACCATTGTCTGATTATAGAATTACAGAGGGAACGCCGCTATCGAACCCTTACTGGCAATATTCCAGAAACAAGATTGCCTGTGAAGACTACTTGATGAAACAGTACCGTGAACATGGCTTTCCGGTTACGATTATAAGACCAAGTCATACCTATGATGAGCGTTCAGTTCCACTCGGTGTTCATGGAAGTAAGGGATCATGGCAGGTTGCTAAGCGGATGCTGGAGAACAAGCCTGTCATTATTCATGGAGATGGTACTTCGCTTTGGACGATGACGCATAATAGTGATTTTGCAAAAGGCTTTATTGGCTTAATGGGCAATATTCATGCGATTGGCGAATCTGTCCATATCACATCAGATGAGACGGTGACTTGGAATCAAATTTATGAAGCCATTGCGGATGCTCTTGGCGTGAAGCTCAATGCGGTTCATGTTTCTTCCGAATTTTTGGCGGCATCGAGCAAAGAGGATTATAGAGGCGGATTGCTGGGGGATAAAGCTAATTCCGTTGTATTTGATAATGCGAAGCTCAAAAGGCTCGTTCCTGATTTTGTTGCAACGACAAGATTTGATCAAGGGATTAAGGCAACGATTGCTTACATTCTAGCCCATCCTGAGCATCAAGTAGAAGATCCGGAATTTGATCTTTGGTGTGATAAGGTTGTCGATGCATTGGGCGCTGCTTTAAAAGCAATAACGGAATAGCCTTTTCCATCCTTATAGGAAATAATAAAAAGGCGTCATTCCTTTCTAATTAGAAAGGGATGGCGCCTTTTTAAATATAAATTAAAAGTCAAAGTTGTCTGGATCTGGTCCGACACGAAGATTCTCGTTCATCCCATCGATGCGAGCAATATCCTCTGCAGATAGTTCGAAATCGAATAGGGACGCATTTTCGATGATACGATTCTCTTTCGTGGACTTAGGAATCGTAACAATACCGTGCTGTAGATCCCAACGCAATATAACTTGAGCGATGGATTTATTATGCTTCTCTGCGATTTCTTTTAGGATGGGGTTATCCAAAAGCTGACCTTGCATTAAAGGTGACCATGCTTCGATCTGAATACCTTGTTCCTTGCAGAAATGTCGCAATTCCGTTTGACTTAATTTCGGATGAAGCTCCACTTGATTCACCATTGGTTTAATCGCAGCATCCTTCATTAGCTCTTCCAAATGATGAATTTGGAAATTGCTTACTCCAATTGCTTTTACACGACCTTCTTTATATAGAGTTTCCAAAGCTCTCCAAGCCTCTTTGAATTTGCCCTCTACAGGCCAATGGATAAGGTATAGATCAAGATACTCCAAGCCTAGTTTGGCTAAGCTGGTCTCGTAAGCTGCAATAGTGGATTCGTAACCAAGATCGGCATTCCAAACCTTTGAAGTAACAAAAAGATCTTCTCTTGCGATATTATTCTCTTTCATAGCTTCTTGAATACCTTGACCGACGCCTTTTTCATTCTCATAAATAGCAGCGGTATCAATACTGCGATAACCATGCTTAATAGCTGATTTCACAGCTTGGACCAATTCAGCGCCTTCTTCTACTTTAAATACGCCCAGTCCGAACCAAGGCATTTTTATACCATTGTGTAGTGTTGTTGTATCTTGCAAATGTTGTGCGTTCATATTGTTGACCTCCTGAGTTTTTGTTCATCTTTTTTGTCCAGCGATCGTGCCCAAGCGGTTAAAATGACAGCTCCAAGAACCATCGCTGCTCCCACCCATGCTGTATGAATAAGTCCAATCGAATCTGTAACTACTCCGCCTAAGTATGCCCCAATCGCAATTCCAGCATTAAACGCGGCTATATTGACAGCAGATGCTACATCTACTGCTTTCGGAGCAAATCGTTCAGCTAGCATAACTACATAGACTTGCAAACCTGGTACGTTCATAAAAGCTAACAATCCCATTAATAAAATAGTGATCAAGCCCGCAACCTTAAAAGGAGCGGTGAACGTTAGGATAAGAAGAATAATGGCTTGAAAAATAAACATATAGAACAAAGCGGTAACCGGCTTTCGGTTAGCAGCTTTCCCACCAATAATGTTGCCGATCGCAATAGCGATCCCGTACAGCAGGAGAATCAAAGCGACCGTGCTTTCTTTAAATCCGGTTATATCATGAAGCAAAGGGGATAAATAAGTAAAGACGACAAAGGTTCCCCCGTAGCCTATGGCAGTAATGGCGAACGCTAGCAGTAAGCGTCCATTCGTAATGAGTTTCACTTGATCGCGAAGCGGCGTTTTGGTGCCCTTCCGCAAATCAGATGGGATCAATATCATGTTGGCAATTAAGGCAATGACTCCGATGATGACAATCCCCATAAAGGCTGCCCTCCAGCCCAAATGCTGCCCGATAAAAGTACCCAAAGGTACGCCTGTCACGGTGGCTACAGTAAGTCCAGAGAACATAATCGCTATGGCACTGGCTCTACGGTTCTCAGGAACGAGATCAGCTGCGATGGTTGATCCTATCGACATAAATACACCATGTGCAAATGCAGATATGATGCGTGCGGTTAGCAGCACGCCAATACCGGTTGCTGTTGCTGCAAGGCTATTACCGATAATAAACACAATCATAATCCCAAATAATAATGTTTTACGCGGAATGTTAGAAGTCAAAGATGTTAAAATCGGTGCCCCAAAGGTTACTCCTAAAGCATATAACGTAACGGTTAATGCGGATGTTGTAACAGATATATTTAAGTCCTCCGCGATAAGGGGAAGCAGCCCCACACTGATGAACTCTGTTGTCCCAATCGCAAATGCGCTTATTGCTAACGCAAGGAGTGCTAACGTGCTTCTTTTTTTATCTAATGACATGTGTTAAACTCCTTTCGTCTAGTCATACCGGCCGGCAAATGCTATTATGATTTATTTAGGCGATAATGAATAGTACGCACTTTTTTGTACTATAGGTACCAAAAAGTAATATATGGACAAGAATGAGCTGTAAATCGTGTTGGAGGGATTAGGTAATGATCAAAAAGAAATATAATATTTCGGTGGAAGCGACCCTAGAGGTCATCGGAGGGAAATGGAAGTCGGTCATACTCTGTCATTTAACACATGGAAAGAAGCGAACCAGCGATTTAAAACGTAGTATGCCCACCATTACGCAAAAAATGTTAACACAGCAGTTGAGGGAATTAGAGCAGGACGGTATTGTGAATCGGATTAGCTATAATCAAGTTCCTCCAAAGGTGGAGTACGAGCTTAGTGGATATGGTTGGAGCTTGAAGCCGGTATTGGATTCCCTTTGCGCTTGGGGTGAGAGTCATATTATCAAGGAATACGGGGATAAGTTCGCAGTACTCGATAATAATATTTTAAATAATGATTCATTGGATATAGAGACCATTGAAGATGAAAGAGAAGCAGCGTTAAACATAGAATAAACAGCAATACCACTTCATACATGAAGTGGTATTTTTTATGAAGGAATAAAATAAGCGAATGTCGAAAGGTAGTGATAGCAAATGCGATGAAATAAATAATAAAAAAGTGATGAGGTATATCATGACTAACAATATGAATTTTCAAGTCAATCTGCAAGGAATAATTGAGTTGCTATCCAACCATCTGTATTCTGATCCAGGTATCTTTATTAGAGAATTACTGCAAAACGGAACCGATGCAATTACGGCTAGAAAGCAGCTTGGCCATTCATTTGATGGAAAAGTAAAGGTTGAGATATTCTCATCACATACCTTATCGTTCCAGGACAATGGCTGCGGTTTGACGGAGTCTGAAATTGAGCAATTTCTAGCGCGAATCGGAAGTACGACCAAGAAGGACAACATGGATTCATCTGATGATTTTATTGGACAATTCGGGGTTGGTCTCTTATCTTGCTTCGTCGTTAGTGATGAGATCGTATTGATTACACGCTCAGCTCTGGAAGGGGATTCCTTGGAGTGGAGGGGCAAGCCGGACGGCACTTATCATATAAAGAAATTGAAAAAACAAGTTTCGATCGGAACTACCGTATATATTAAGGCCAAACCGGAATTTGAGGAATACTTTGAATTTTATCGCGTGCAGGAGCTGCTTGAGAAATTCGGACAATTTTTGCCTACATCCATCTATTTGTCTGAAGAGAAATATGAACGACAAATAAATGAGTCATTGCCGCCATGGAAAATGGAAAAAACGGCCGCATTAGAGTATTTAGAACGAGAAACCTATAGTAAACCTATGGATATCATACCTCTGCAATCAACATTGGGCGGTATTGAAGGTATTGCGTACATTCTTCCTTACTCCGTGAGCTTGCAGGAAGAAAAGAAGCATAAGGTGTATTTGAAAAATATGCTGTTGTCCGACAAGATGAATAACATTTTACCTTCATGGGCTTTTTTTGTTAATGGCATCATAAATACGAATAGCCTTCGACCGACGGCATCACGTGAGTCTTTTCAAGAAAATGATCTGTTCTATACGGTGAGGGATGAGCTGGGAGAGTGTATTAAGCGGTATCTCATTTCGTTAGCGGAGGAGAACCTGGAGCTGTTCAAACGGATCATTCTTGTACATTATGCCTCCATTAAAGCGCTGGCTGTTGAAGATGATGAACTGTACGAGCTATTTATTCGTTACCTAAGCTTTGAAACTTCCTTCGGCGATATGGATGTGGCGAGTATTGTTAGCAAGCATGCCTCGATTATGCTGACTTCTACGCTTGATGAATTTAGGCAAATTACTAGAGTGGCGAAATCTCAAAATATATTGGTCATTAACGGAGGTTATGTTCATGATTTTGAGCTTGCTCGCAAGCTTTCAAGTGTGATAGAGCATGTTAACGTTACGGTTCTAGATATTTTGGAATTTTCATATCGCTTCGAACAGTTGAATCAAGTTGAACAGCAAGAGGTACAGCCGTTCTTAGATTTATCTGACAGACTCCTTCAACCCTATCAATGTCGCGGATTAGTGAGATGGTTTGAGCCTGCTGATATTCCCGTACTCTATAATACGAATCAGGAAGTAAATTTCTTTAAGCTTGCTGAAGAGAGCGAGACGGAGGCGAATTCTCTATTTGCTAATATTGTACATGTCATTAGAACGGAACTGTATGAAGAGCCGTTCGCTCGGCTTTGTTACAACTTTAATAATCCTATAGTTCGAAAAGCCATCGCTTCCAATGATCCTACTCTTCAGAAGGTTTGTATTGAATTATTTTATACACAAGCTTTATTGATGGGTAATCATGTACTTAGTCCAGAAGAGTTGAAGCTGATGAATAGTTCTTTGCTGGAGTTTATGAACATGGGCTTGAATCAGGCGGTGGAATAGACGTATGAAAAATCGTTATGATTGGCTAAAACGCGAGATGTGGAGCATGCCGAATGGAAAACAGAAGCTTGCTCTGATGGAAGAGGCTATTCGTATTGCTGACAAATATTTAACAGACGAGGACGCATATGATGCCCGAATGGACTATTCCTCAGCTTCTATTGAATGCGGATGTCCGGAGCGGTTATTTATATCCTTCTCTTGGTGCTTGTCTAAATTTGAGAAACAGCCTAGTGTGTACTCTAGCTTTATGATTATGTGGCATTATAAATGGGTTTTGAACCAAATTTGGCGCTTGCCGCAGTTCAGTCTGGAAGCGATCGAGCTTGTCTTTGATGATTTTAAAGAGAAGTGCGAACAATACGGTTACTCCTTACGTGCGTATTATCAGCAAAAGGTGAATTTCTTGCTTTCGCAAGGCAATATGGAGGAAGCAGCTCTTTATTATGGAAAATGGAGAGCGGCATCAAGAGATCAGCTGTCGGATTGCAAAGCCTGCGAGCAAAATTTATTTGGTAAATATTATTTTACGATTAATTATAATAAAAAAGGCATGCAGGCTATTAAGCCTATTTTAGAAGGTAAAGTAAGGTGTCGCTCCGTACCTCAAAATACTTACAGTCATATGATCAGTCCTTTATTGAAATTGGGAGAATATGAGCGAGCGATCAGCACAGCAAATAAAGCGTTTCGGACGATTAAAGGGCCAGAGTTTATGGAGGAGCATGGTATCTTTATTGAGTTCTTCACTGTGACGGATATGAAGAAAGCTGTAAAGCTATATGAACAAACCATTCGTACAGGGTTGGATAGTAAGATGCCATGGGATAGGCTGCAATATTTGCTCTCCGTTCGTCTTTTTCTTCAAGAGTGGAGTAAGACAAAGCGCAGGAAAAAGCTAATGGAATCAGAGAAGGTTACGTTGGAATGGTTGGAAAGTGAAATTCAATCGTTAGCGGAGGCTTTCAATAAGAGGAACGGTAACGACTATCTGAATATCTATATCGAGGAAAAAGAATTTAATCATCGCCGGTTGGTTGCTGCTTTTCGTAAATCTAAGGCACAGTAATGGATTATAGATAAAATAAATAGAATATAAATAAGAATACCACTCCATCAAAGGAGTGGTATTTTTGTTTAGCTCATATTTTAACGATTAAGCTTTCTGCTCATACAGCTTTACAATTTCAATGATGGTATTTACAGCGTGCACCATATTGTCCACTGAAACATACTCATATCGGCCGTGATAATTTTCTCCGCCTGTGAAAATGTTCGGTGTCGGCAAGCCCATATAGGATAGCTGAGAGCCGTCTGTACCGCCGCGAATCGGCTCGATAATCGGCTTAATGCCTAGGTTCTCCATGGCCTGTCTGGCGATATCAACTACTTCTTTGACGGGCTCGATTTTTTCCTTCATGTTGAAATATTGGTCTTTGATTTCGATAGCAATACGCTCTGCTCCGTACTTCGACTGAAGCTCCTCTACGATCCCAGTCAACTCTGCTTTTCTCTCGTCAAATCGTTTGCGGTCGTGATCACGAATCAGGTAGCGAAGCTGAGTTTGCTCGACATCGCCCTGAATAGAGGACAGATGATAGAAGCCTTCATGGCCTTCTGTATGCTCAGGAGCTTCATTTGCTGGCAGTTTTCCGTGAAGCTCCATTGCGATTTTTGCAGCGTTGATCATTTTGCCTTTTGCTGTACCGGGATGAACGTTTTTGCCTTTGCAGGTTATGACGACACCGGCTGCATTAAAGCTTTCATATTGAAGCTCGCCGAGAGGGCCTCCGTCCATCGTATAGGCATATACAGCATCAAAGGCAGCTACATCAAACTTATGCGGTCCTCGTCCGATCTCTTCATCCGGGGTAAAAGCGACTCTAACTCGGCCATGCTTAAGCTCAGGATGACTGATTAGATAGGCCATAGCAGTCATGATTTCTGCGATACCGGCTTTATCGTCTGCACCAAGAAGAGTAGTTCCATCTGTCGTAATTAATGTCTGTCCTTTGTAGCCAGCCAGCTCCGGAAAATCCTTCGGGGATAAAATAATATTCAGCGCTTCGTTCAATACGATGTCTTGCCCATCATATTGTTCTATTATTTGGGGCGTTACGTTAGCACCAGTAAAGTCGGTTGCCGTATCCACATGGGCAAGGAAGCCGATTGTCGGAATCACTTTGTCCGTATTGGCAGGAAGAGTTGCCATAACATAACCATTGGCATCAATGGTGACCTCCTGCATGCCGATTGCTTTTAATTCTTCCACGAGCATATGGGCTAGTGTCAGCTGCCCAGGAGTGGAGGGACATGTCTCGTTGTTCTCATCGGATTGTGTTTCAACTTGCGCATAAGAGATGAATCTGGACATTATCTCGTTTTTCATGGTCAATTATCAGCTCCACTACAATTTATTATGTAACAAATTATAATACAAAAGCGGCGGCATCCCAAATGGCGTCGCCAGAGTGGCTTTGCCGCAACGGTAAGAATAAGCAACTTTCAATGGTTATTTTATATGAATGTACGGTTGAATTTTTTCATAAGCTGTCCGAACATCTCACGATCCTCAGGGGACCAGTCCTTTAGGAGCGTACCTATCTCAGCGGATCTAGCATCCTTATTCTCGATTAATTCCTTAGTTCCCAGCTCCGTTATTTGAAGAGAGTATGCCCTGCCATCCATCGGATCAGGGATACGTACAACGTATCCTTTTTGTTCAAGTGTTGCTGCTTGCCTGCTGACGGTAGAAATATCCAGCCAAAATTCATCTGCTAATGCTTTCACGCCAGCAGAGCCGTGAGAGGCAATTTGATGCAGCAGAAGGTAAGCAGAACGATCGAGACTTCCGATTTTTTTGGAAGTTGAGAAGGAGGTAATACGGCGGAGTAGGAGTGCCAATTCAAATTCAATCGTTTCCAATGAATTCTCATTCATATTGTTTACTACCTCACTCTTATTATTATTTGCTATGCCTAATGGTATCATAAGGACAATCGATTTTAAATGATAAAGGCTGCCCCTATTAGGGGGCAGCCTTTATCATTTCGCCTTTTGGACGAGGTGCAGCCTTATAATTCCGATGCTTATTCTGGCGCATCGCTTTCCGCTGATATGCATTGTTTCTTATGAGTGCAAAGATAATTAGGAGTGTTCCGAAAAATTCATAGCTGCTTATATGATAGCCTTGGAAAGCCATAATAACGAATGTCGTAATGGGAACAAAATTGATAAATAATATGCCGTTGAGCGGCGAGAGTAATTTGATCCCCATATTCCAGCTTAGCAAGGCAGCTAATCCCGGCAATAAGACCATAAATGACATTTCATATTTAATTGAGAGTATGGTTTCCCAAGTTGGAACGGGGAGAAACCCAAAGCTGGAGCCAAGTGTCACGATGACAAAAGATACGGCACTTCCCAGCAAACAAGTTAAAGTGGAATAGCGCAGTACTGACCATTCCTTAAACTGACTTCCGCCCATGGAATAGATGACCCAGCCTACAACGCCGGCAAAGATCAACAAGAGTGGAAACAGATGCTGTCCTGCCATCATGAAGAAGGCTAATTCACCTTTAGTAATAACAAGTAAAGCGCCGGCAAGCGCAATGACTATACTGGTGATCATGAATTTTTTTGGAGCTTTTTTTGTCGTGATCCATACGACGATGATGGATATCATCGGCATGAGCACTTCCATAATGGATGCAGCAACCGTTCCTGACTCACCCATAAGCTGCTGTCCTAGGAAGACGCACATATTATAAATGGTAAAGGCGAACGTTCCAAAAAATAATAAGGTTTTGCCCCGTCCCTCTAGACGGAAGGCAGCTTTTCCTTCTTTTATCCAGAGCATAATACTGAGAATGATACCAACAATAGCATAACGAATAAATGAAAAATAAAAGGGATCGATTTTCTCTAATGCGAGGTGTGCTACTGGAAACATTGCTCCCCATGACATACTTGCAATGAGGCACAAGATGGAGCCAATGACGATTTGTTTTTTTAACATGAACATTCTCTCTCCCTAGCGAAATCTGCCGAATTAACGTATATAGTCAATCATAGGGGGAAGAGGGGTATCAGTAAAATGATTGAAAATAAAGTTTATCATCATTTATAATGATATCAGATAAAAGCAACGGCTTGCAGCGGAGGGGTCATATTGGAGTTTAATGATTTGAAAATCTTTGAGACAGTTGCTGCGCATGGCAGTATCAGCAAAGCTGCATTGGAGCTGAACTACGTACAGTCCAATGTGACAGCAAGAATTAAGCTGATTGAGAAAGAGCTTGGTACGCCATTGTTTAATCGGCACAAGCGAGGAATGATTCTGAACACCGAAGGAAAGCGATTATTGGAGCATACAAGAGACATCCTGTCCAAAATGGAGGAGATGAAGCGTACCTTTCAAGACAAGTCGAATCCATCGGGTGTCCTCGAAATTGGGATTGTAGAGACAGTGAACGCTCTTCCATATATTTTATCCTCTTACTATAGCAAGTATCCAAATGTTGAAATATCATTAAAAGCTGGGGTAACCGATTTTTTGCTGCAAGAGGTTATCGAAATGAAGCTTGATGGAGCGTTTGTTACGGGTCCGATTAGGCATCCATTAATTGAACAGGTTGAGGTTATTCAAGAAAGGTTAGTTCTCGTTACGAAAGCAGAGACCTTCTCGATGGAGGATATAACAACAAGACCCCTATTGCTATATAATAAAGGCTGCGGTTATCGCGAAAGACTGGAAAGCTGGATGAAGGTCGAGGGAATTATCCCAAAACAAATCATGGAGTTCGGAACGTTTGGGACAATTATTGGGAGCGTAGCAGCAGGTATAGGTATAACGATTATTCCGGAATCGTCCATTACCGATTTGGTTGCGAATGGCACCGTATACTGTCATAGCCTGCCGGAGCCTTATCGTGAAATTACAACCATATTTATAAGGCGTAAAGATGCGTATTTAACGAGCACACTGCAATGCTTCATAGATGAAATTGTGGCTCGAACGAGGCGGGAGTCTAAGTTATAGTCAAAAAAAACGATGACTGCACAGTCATCGTTTTTTTTGTGTATAAGTGCAATGAAATAAGACAAAAGAGGTTACTTTTAGTCGGAAGCGGGTCTCTTTTATTTGGGTAAAAAAGTAGCATATTGCTTGCGCATCGCGTGAAGCTGCTTAAGTTTCTCCATCGCGGAATCCCCTCGACGTCCGGCGAGTGATACAGAGAGGCTCTCAACGATTGTCATCGGAGCGACAAGGGAGTGGAAAGCGTCGGTGTCGCCCCGATCCACTTGAAGAACGATATCACTCTCATTGATCATATCCGAAAGCAGAAGATCAGTGACCAAAATGGTCGTATATCGGGATTCGGCTGCCTGTTCCAGAATGACGGTCGCTTCAGGAGACTTGCGGACAAAGCCGAAAAAAAGAACGACGTCCTTCGGACCTGCATGGACGAGGCTTTCTAGCAATTCATGTCCGCTCTGAGCCATAATCCGAACTTCCATTCCAATCCGGTTCAACCGGAAGCGCAATAGATCGGTCAGACAGGAAGTGGAGCCGGGGCCATGCACATATAGGTTATCCGCAGTGTTCAACGCCTCCACGGCTTGGTCGAACGCTGGAAGAGAAATTCTTTTTGCTGTTTCTTCTAGATTGACCGCAGCAGAGGAAATCATCTGGACGACGACCTCATTTTCGGTCTTTTCTAAAACATACTGCATTTTGCGCGCAGGGGTCGAATGCTGCGTTTCCTGCAAATATTTTTTAAATGATTTCAAATTCTCATAGCCGATAGATTTCCAAAACCGAGATACGGTAGCGATACTGACGCCTGATTTAGCCGCAATGTCTTCTTCCGTATAAAAAGGAATTCGTTCCGGTGATTTAACGATGAAATCAGCTATTTTTTGCTGGCTTTTGGACATTTGATTAAATGGGATATCAAACTCTAGCTTGTTCATGGGCATCCTCCCACAGAGTATATAACCAGCCTCGAAGACTGCGAAGGTCGTACCCTCATATTGTACCCTCTTCTACCTATTTTTCCAATCTGTCTTATAGTACAGCTGCTTTACTAGTCTGCTTCAAAAGCTTTTTGACCAAGGTAGCCGCTTTAACTTTTGTATCAAGACAAGGAGATACTTTGATCTGGTAACGACCTTGCTTCAAGCAATCCGATATATCAGAAACCGTGCTATAATCTGCATCCAGCTGATTCATGATGCTTCCGAATTGAAGCGGATGGTGAGTATCGCTGCCTGCCACAATCGGTATACCGATTGTATGAGCCAATTCCATGACAGATTGTTTCATGCTTGGTCCGTAGGTAAATAAATCCTTAGCATTGAGATCGAAAAAATCGAGGCGGCGAAGGGTGGCAACTTCATGCTGGTCTAAAGGATTGCTTTCTCGGTGCGGGTGCGCTCCGATTCTTATCAGCGATAGTTCATCGCACCAATCCAGTAACTGCTCGAATGGTACAAAGTAGTCTTTCTCGGTGTGGGGCTCCAGTCTCTCACGCAGCTCTAATACGGCGTCTCGTGTACCGATGACAAGAATATGTCCTCCGAATTTGACGTCCACCTCCATGCCTGGGAATACCTTAAAGCCATCCACATCGTAATAATCGTCCGTGTATGTGTAATGAGTCTCTAATTCCTCATAGATGTCATGGAACCGGTAAGTATTAAAATGCTCCGTCATGGCGATGGCATCTAGGCCGTTTAGTTTTGCTTCTTGGATCGATTCCTGAAAGTATTCGATTGAAAATTTCGTTTTTTTAGTTAACTTTATATGTGAATGAAGATCGATTTTCATCATTGTATTCTCCTGTCATTATAATTTGAAATGGCTGCCGAGCCAGAATAGGAAAGCGACGTAAATAGCAGATACAGCAAGGAAAACATAGTCGCGAGGTAAAATTTTTAAATAAGCGAGCTTAATTCGTTTTACCTTTGGGTCTTTGATTGCATAAGTGAAGCCTTTCACTTCTAAAGCCTCCACCGTTGTCCGCGTACGCTTTGCTGTATTAAGGATGAGTGGATAAAAGGCCAGAACTGATATTTTTCCCATATAAACGAGTGATCGCCAGCCGAGCAGACCCTTTCGCAGCGGTGCGCGACCCCGAAGCCGGAAGGAATATAGCAGATTATTATATTCTTCGATGAGAATAGGAAGCATACGATAGCCGTACGCTACACCGAAGCTGAATTGCGCAGGTATGCCGAGGCTAAGTAGTGCATCGCTGAGCTTCTCGGGGTCCATGCTGGAAAATACGGCAATACTCGCAAGCGCAATAACTAGAAGCTTCAGTGTCAGGGTAGAAAGCGCCCATGCGGCAGAGAGTCCACCGCCGAAGGCTAAAGAGACAATTAGCATATAAGCGGTATCCGAGACGAGTCCGAATGCCAGGACGATGAGCACTAGAAAGCTAGGCTTTGAAGTGTACGTAAGAACAGCAATGGCTAGCAGCATCCCAATAAGCACTGTCTTGTTATGAATGAACCAAGGAGCAATCGCGAAGAAGGAATACCATCCGATCAGCATCCGCGGGTCGAACCGTGAGAGGAACGTCATGGAGTGTCCGAAAGCTGTTCGAAGCAGCTCAATCTTAATTCTCTCGACGCTCAATTTTTCCCAGAAGGTTGTTTTATGGTTCTGTTCAGCTAATTCCATGAGTAACCTCCTCCTTATTGCCCTTTGGCATGCTTTGCATATGGCGAACAAATTCTTCTACGGATAAACAGGTTGGTTCAATACCCAAACGGCTGCTTAATTGCACGATTTGTGGAGCGATCAAAGCTGCTTTTTCGAGAATATCCGTATGATGAAATACACTGCGGCTGTCTGTGTCGAGAAGAATGCGGCCTTCATTCATCACGATTACTCTTGTCGCCCAATCGGCTACAAGCTGCATGTCATGGGTGGCTACGACAACTGCTTTGACATGATCACGAAGCTGATCGAATAGCAGTGTCATTTCCCTTCGGCTGGCAATATCGAGACTTGCAGTCGGCTCATCAAGAAGCATAATGGCAGGGCGCATAGCCATGCCGATTGCAAGTGTTGCACGCCGCTGCTGACCTCCGCTTAACAATCGTCCGTCTCGCTCTTGCAAGTCTGTCAGCTTAAATCTTTGCAGGACATCATCCACAAATGGCTCAATTCCCTGCTGCTTTCTAGCCTTTAGGAAATAGGCAACATCTTGGCGAATATTATCGGCAATGAACATTTCCTCGGGATTCTGGAAGAGGAAGGCTACTTGATCGGATAATTGCTCAGGAGTCGTCTTGCGCGTATCAGTCCCACAGACGGTAACCCTGCCCTCCCATGGAAGACGGAGCCCCGAGATTTGGCGCAGTAGCGTGGATTTGCCGGCCCCGTTGTTGCCAATCAGTGCGATACGGTCACCTTCGTGGATCTTCAAATCGATTCCACGTAGGATGGGCTTTTTCTTCCGATCGATTCCTTGATAGCCGCTTGTTACACCTTCGAAATGGACAAGAGTCTCCCATGTTGATCCATTTAGACTAGTTGCATGGATGTCATTATGATTGAAGTGATGCGAAGTGCTTACTCCCAGCGGTGCAAAGTGGACTACAGCTTCATCAATCGTAATGGGATATACCATTTCACGTTCTTTCTCTTGCTCACTGCGAAGAGCATGAACGGCCTGAGTGACTTGGGGAGGCTGAATGTTCATCTCATTCAGCTCAGAGATTGCCGATAATCCTTCAGACACAGATTTTACCCAACGAACTTTGCCGCCAGCCTCCATAAGAACGATGTTTTTGCAGAAATCGGCAATGAACTCCGTATGATGCTCGATAACGACAATGGTCTTTCCGTACTTTTCATTTAATAATTTCAGCTTCTCATAAATAATCCGTGCATGGGCAGGATCGAGCTGGGCTACAGGCTCATCCACCACGATAATATCGGGATTGAGAGCCAGTGCTGCAGCTAGTGCGACCATATGCTTCTGCCCGCCGCTTAGCTGCCAAATCCAGTCTCTCTGTAAATGCTCAATTTCAAGCATTTGCAGGGCAAGCATACCCCTCTGCCGGTAGTCCTCGAAGCCAAAGTTAAGAGGGGCGAAGCATACTTCATCGTAAACGGTAGGACGCACCAATTGGTTCTCGAAGTCTTGAAAAACATAGGCGACACATTTGGATAGTTCAGCAACGCTGAGGTCGGATGTGAGATTGCCATCAATCGTAATTGTGCCTTCCAAATCACCGGAATAATAGGTCGGGATCAGACCATTAAAGCATTTGCAGAGAGTGGATTTCCCACTCCCGTTGCTTCCTGCAATGGCTACAAAATCGCCGCGATGAATAGATAGATTAACCCCTTCTAGAGAATGGGATGGTGCGCCGGGATAACGGAAGGTTACATTGCTGAGCTGAATAATCGGTTGCTCCTCCGTTGATAGGTTCGCCATTAAGCTGCTTCTCCTTTCCGTTTGCCTGCTTTTCTATTCAAGGACCAAATTAATGTGGTAATGAAAATAATCGCTGCAACGCCCATGCTAATCCAGATTGCCCCATTGCCTAGTCCAGCCATAAAATCGGATTCCCAGTCAATAAAGTTGATGTCTGATTCAGCCAAAAATTCCGCTGTGCCTGCCACTAGGAACAATAGAATGCTTATTAGCAGTAATCTAGGTGTTACGAAATCACCAATGGAGGAAGTAGCTCTTCCATCGCGAGGCTTCATGCCAAGAAGCGGTTCAACCTTGCCGTAAAGTCGAGGGACGAGGTACAGAGTCGGTAATAATGCGAATAACGTTCCAGAGATAACCATCGCATTTAGAAAGGCAAAGCCTTCAATGGCGAGTACACTTTCGGGAAGACCAGGTACAGCTTCAAATTCTTCAATTCCAAAATACACTTTACTGATATCAACGATGGTGCCGAGCAGTTGATCGATTCCAATAGCAACATATGCCGCAAGCGCTAGTTGACGTTTGTTTTTTGGATTTGTAACGAGCATGCCGCCAATAAAGATCGCCAGTGAGAATTCAATGAACTTTTCCAGCTCACCGAGTCCTCCGAATTGGCCCAGAAGCAGTTCTCCGAAAATAATTTCTCCCACGCAAGCTCCAAGAGCTGCATAGAGAGGGTTAAATAGAATAGCGAATAGAAGCGGTATGAAAATAAAATATTCGACTTTAAGCTCAATTGGGCCGAACTTTAATTCTGGAATGAGTTCTGTAATCATGTTGGAAATACCGTACAAGGACATGGATAAAATGAAGATCATAAGTTTTTGCTGAGAGGTCAGCTCCCAGCGTTTGGACGTTAAACTAGCATTCATTTTCGTTCCCCCTAATAGTTTTGTTGATCACCGCAGTGATCAGTAAGACTGCTTTTTAAGTACATTAATCAGCGATGTCCTCGTCTTCTCTTTTAGAATAGGGGCTATTTGTTATGGGACCGTTAACATATTATTAATTTTGAGTTAATTTATTTCAAAATATTGTACATGAAAATAAATTATCATTATAATGGGCATGTAGCGTTGCGATAATACCAATATTGGGGGCGTATATGAAGTGAGAATAGATTTGCATACTCATGCTAAATGGTCAAAAAATACGGAGTTTTCCTATGATTATTTTCGAAATATGATGATTGGGGCGGGCAAAAAAGGGTTGGATGCCGTCGCTTTGACTGAGCATTTTAACACCTGCCGCTTTAATGATATTTTTGATACATTAGATCGCTATTGCAGATATGAGGGCAATTATTATGTCGTTGAAGGGATTAAAGTATTTCCTGGAATAGAGGTAGATGTGCATGAGAGAGGGCATATTTTGCTGATTGGAACGAGGGAGGGTATTAGGGACATTCGATTGAATCTAGAAGATCATACGAAGGAAGATCTATTTATTGAGATGGATTCATTACTGGATCTGAGCGATAAGAATGGCTGTCTAAGTATCGGGGCTCATCCGTTCCGAGAGATGAATCCTCTTTATCATGTGAAGCCGGAGCTGCTTGCCCGATTGGACGCATTCGATTTGAACGGCAGAGATTTGCATCATTATGATCTTACTATGGAGGCAAAAGTAAATGGACTGGGGGATAGCATTGGCATCCCCGTTGTTGCGGGCAGTGATACACATCAGGCTCTGCAGTTTGGGAGTATATATAATGAACTTGATCAAAACTGCAATACGATTGTTGAGCTGCGTGATGCTATACGGCAAGGCTCTTATCAGTATCGAATTTCAGAGCAGCTTCATTTAAAGGTGCAAGCTGCTGAGGCTGAACAAGCGCTTTATAAGAAAAATAGGATGGTTCAAAGCACATAGATGCTCGCAATCTTTACAAAACCTCAAAACTGAGAAAATAGAGCATTAACAATCTCTTGTTATGATGAGGCAGTCTAGTATGAAAACTAGATTGTAAAATTCATCTAAAAAGGAGATTAATATGAACATCGTTAATAAAAGATTATTATCTATTCTGTTATCCTTGGCATTACTGCTTGGTTTGCTCGGTACGGCTGGTCCATCCTCCGTATCGGCAGCATCAACAGACGAGACGGTTCTTTTGCCAAAAAATTCGGAGTGGAAATACTATGATAAAGGTATAGAACAAGAATCAGTATGGAAATCCACTTATGATGACACGGCATGGAGCTCTAACGTAGCCCCATTCGGTTATAAGGATAATGGAGCGGGAGTCACCACCTCGCAATTTGGTGATTTGAAAACCATTATTGATTATGGCGCGGATAAAAAGAAAAAGTATACGACTACATATTTCCGTACCAATCTAAATGTAGACAAAGCAAAGCTTGACGGTTATGGTCAGCTGCTCGCTACCTTTGCAATAGATGACGGTGCTGTTATCTATGCCAATGGAAAAGAAATAGCGCGCTATGGACTGCCAGAAGGTGAGATCACGTATAGCACGAAAGCAACATCAGGCAAGGATTTGCCGGTTATTTACACAGATATGGATCTTACAAAAGAACTAAAAGAGAACCTTCACAATGGTGCTAACGTGCTTGCGGTTGAGGTTCATCAGCAAAGCGACAGCAGCTCTGATCTCTACTTCGATATGGAATTGGTCGCTCTTCCGAAAGCACCTGTCGTGGAAGTAAGCAAGGTAACGGTAACCTTCAATGGTGATCCGATTAGCTCTAAAGGCTTTGCTTGGTACACGCCGCTGCAATCAACGGATAGTGACTTGCAAGTAGTAGAAAAAACAGGTGAAACGGCTGACTTTACGAAGGCAACGGCATTTACAGGTCGTTCCGCAAAATCTTCAAATTCAAACGCTGAGCTTATCCATAAGGCTGAAGCGACAGGTCTAAAGGCTAATACAACGTATTTCTTCCGTGTCGGCGACCAGAAGCTGAATATCTGGAGCGAGACAGGAACGTTCCAAACTGCGCCGACTAGCGGTGCATTCAGCTTTATCGATTTGACAGATACACAAGCGAAGGAAGAGGATGAAGCCATTCTTTCAGGCGAAACCCTATCCAAAGCGCTGGCTACTGTGCCAAATGCGAAATTTATAGTGCATAATGGGGACGTTGTAGAAAACGGAACTAGCGAACAGGAATGGAACTGGTTGCTTGGTCATTCGCAAAGCTCACTGCTGAACACGACGATTGTTCCGGCAGCAGGTAATCACGAGGATAAGAATAACGCATTTTTCGAGCATTTTAATATTAAGCAGGCTGAGAATTCAGCAACTTTAACGGGCGCTTATTATTCATATGATTACAGTAACGCTCACTTTATCGTACTAAACTCAAATGAAAATTCGACTGAGTATGCAAATTTCTCTGTTGAACAAGTTGAATGGTTGAAAAAGGATGCGAAAGCAGCGAAAGCTGCGGGAGCAGAGTGGATTATCGTCAACATTCACAAAGGTCCTTATACAACCTCAAACCATGCAACGGACAGCGATATTATCGGAGCGAATGGCGTGAGAAATAAAATTGCTCCGCTTATGAATGAATTGGATATCGATTTTGTTTTCCAAGGCCATGACCATATCTATGCACGTACAAAACCAATTAAGAGCGATGGCACAGCGGAATCTGTCGAGAAAATTACAGAAACATTGAATGGGAAAACCATTGATTATGCTGTAAAACCAGACGGAACGATTTATGTCATTCCAGCAACAGCGGGTGCAAAGGTTTATTTCAAAAACCAAAAAACACAGCTGGGCGATGCTTACTTTAATCTGTTTGAGCTTTCAGAAGAGAATCATGCACGGAAATATGGCGATACAACGAGTCTTGCTCGTGGGCATGTACAAAATTTTGTGGGTATTACGATAGACGGCAGCAAGTTGACTGCTGTAACGTACGAAATTGATCAAAACCTAAACAATGCTGAGCCATTTATTGTCGATCAGTTCGGAATTACAAAGGAAACAAAACCTGATTACAGCAAGGAAAAAGTAAGCAAAGTAACGGTAACCTTCAATGGTGATACCGTAAGCTCGAAAGGCTTTGCTTGGTACACTTCATCGCTTGTTAAGGGCAATGATGTACAAGTTGTAGAGAAAACAAATGCTGCAGCTGACTTTACGGGTGCAACGGCATTCACAGGACGTTCAACGGTATCATCAAACTCTCCGAAGGAGCTTGTTCACAAGGCGGAAGCGACTGGCTTGAAAGCAGATACGGCATACTACTTCCGTGTTGGTGACGCAGCACTCAATATTTGGAGCGAAACAGGAACATTCCGTACGGCTGCAAAAGATGGCGCATTTACATTCATCGACCTAGCGGATACGCAAGCGAAGGATGAAGTAGAAGCTAAGCTTTCATCTGAGACGTTAGCTAAAGCGCTAGATACGGTACCAAACGCACAGTTTGTTGTTCATAATGGCGATATTGTAGATACAGGAACAAAAGAAGAGCAGTGGAACTGGCTTCTTGGTCACTCGCAGGATAGTCTTTTGAATACGACCATTGTACCTTCTGCAGGTAATCATGAGGATGAGAACTTTGCTTTCTACGAGCATTTCAACATCAAGCAAGCGGAGAATTCTGCTACTGAGACAGGTGCTTATTATTCTTATGATTACAGCAATGCTCATTTTATCGTACTGAACTCCAATGAGGATTCGGAACAATATGCGAACTTCTCTGTAGATCAAGTGGAGTGGTTGAAGAAGGATGCAAAAGCAGCAAAGGCTGCCGGAGCAAAGTGGATCATTGTAAATATTCACAAAGGTCCTTACACAACTTCGAATCATGCAACGGATTCTGATATTATGGATGCGAATGGTGTAAGGAACCAAATTGCTCCGCTGATGGCTGAGCTGGGGATTGACTTTGTCGTACAAGGTCATGACCATATCTATGCACGTACAAAACCGATTAAGCAGGATGGTAAAGCATCCGAGCCAGAAAAAATCGTAGAAAAGCTGAATGGTGAGACGATAGAGTACAGCGTTAATCCTGACGGTTCCATCTATGTGATTCCAGCTACTGCAGGTCCAAAGGTTTATTATAAAAACCCGAGTGAGAAGCTAGGGGATGCGTATTACAACCTCTTCGAACTTGCAGAGGAAAATCATGCAGCTAAGTATGGTGCAGATCCATCGGATAATCGCCGTCCTAAGCGCAGCCAAGTTCAAAACTTCGTCGGCATTACCATTGACGGAGATAAATTGACGGCTGTAACGTATGAGATTGACCAAAATCTTAACGGCGCTAAGCCATTTATTGTTGATCAGTTCGGTATTGTGAAGAAGACGGTTACCGACCCAGGAACAAACCCAGGAACGAACCCAGGAACAAACCCAGGAACGAACCCAGGAACGAACCCAGGTACAACAACACCAGGAACGGGTACAGAAACGAACCCGGGCACAACAACGCCTGGAACAGGCGGTGAGTCTCAGGTTGTGTTGACGGATATCGCAGGACACTGGGCTGCATCAGCTATTAAGCAAGCGGTAGAAGCAGGCTTCGTGAAAGGTTATGGCGATAATCAATTCCTACCGAATAAATCCGTGAATCGTGCTGAGTTCATTACAATGCTGGCTCGCGCATTGAAACTCCCGGATACAACTAATAGCACAAACTTTAAAGATGCTGACAAAATACCTGCATGGGCGCTATCATTCGCAGCACAAGCAGTAGAATCAGGGATTATAAGCGGCTATGAGGACGGTACATTCGGTCCTGCCAAAGAGCTTAACCGAGCAGAACTCGTTGCAATGATCGTTCGTGCAAGCAACATAAAAGTAGATCCGAACGCGAAATTATCGTTTGCGGATGGGAAAGATGTTCCAGCATGGGCAGTGCCTTATGTTGCAGCAGCAGTAGATGCGGGCTTAGTAAGCGGAGTAGGTAAAAATCGTTTCGCTCCGAAGCAAATCGCAACGCGTGCTGAGGCAGTAGCACTTATTATTGGAATGCTGAATAAATAAATCAATCTACAACAATAACGTTACGCCAAAAAGCCTGCAGGCCTCACCATTATGGTGAAAGCTTGCAGGCTTTCTTATGATTGGAGCCCTTAATTAGCATTGGCTGAGATGCTGCTGATGATCTCTTTAATCCCGTCCTTGATACGCTCAGCCCCACGGAAATCGAAAGATTGGGTCTGAATCCGTTCCAGTTCATCCTGAATGGACTTAGCAAATGCAAGCTCCGCGGTAGAAGACTTCATTTGGGAAGAGTAACGGTTTTTGATTTCAGTAATTGTATCGAAATAGGCCTCATCTGTACCTGGTTTGATACAGGAAGCATACATATCTACAATTTCGTCAGTTGCGCGATCTGGAAAATACTCATGCGGTGCCGTACTGTCAAAGATAGCGAATCCCAGCTCCCGAACGATGACCATATCTAAGCTGTTGGGATCGAAACCGCAATGATAGATCTCTACATCGAGCCCTCGTTCGATTGCCACTGCCGCTAATTTTTTGAGTAAGGTTGATTTACCGGAGCCAGCTCTGCCTTTAATCAAATATCTTTTCAAGCCTTCAGTTAGATTCGGAACAAAATCTACGGCACCGCGTGGTGTAGCAGCACCTAGAAAGCGATGATCAACTCGGCTCGGCTTCTTCAATCTACAATCACCAAAGAGTGTGCCAATGTACGTTTCAGTCAACTCATTAGCGGCTTGAAAATTCATATTAGCAATATAGAGTGCTTCCCAATCGTCATGAATGCGAAGCGCTTCAGCGAAACCTGCGTAAGCGCGATCATATGCTTGCGCTAATTGTTCTTTTAACCGCTCGGTTTCTAGGTTCAACGCATTAAGCCTTTCAGAGTCTGTCGCTTCGCTCAAATCAACGTATTGCAGTGCGGGACCAGAAAGCTGCGGCTCAATAAATCTCGGACCGGTTCCATCTACAATCCCGAGCTTTAGCGCGGGAACGATTAATCCATCGAGCGCGTCATTGTCTGAAGGGCAATGAAGCAACCAAATGTCATAGTTATCTCTCACCATCCCGTCTGAGATTGTTCTTATTAAATTGGATCGTTCTGCAATAGGTCCTCCTTTCAAAATAAAGAGGCGGTCTATTTCTTGCAAAGATGAGTCAAACAGGCTGGTAAAGCCATGGGCCGTATTGCCGTTCACAAAGAAGTTTTTGATGATTCCAGTCATAACCGTCACACCTTCCTAGGCTAATGTCATGCTGCATACACCATCGTATTAGGTTCATATCGAAAAGGTGTCAGTTGTTATATTTAGGGGGTGAAGTGTAATTGTCTCTTCTTTTTTTGGAGATGCTAGTGTAAAATCGGAAAACGCCACTCTAAAGAGCAAGTACAAGGTAACAAAAGGCAACGAATTGAGGGGGTTTACTTTTTTCCTTTAAATCCACAACGATGAATTATATAATAGGTAAATCAAATTTTTTTTATGCAGAAGAGGCATCCAATGAAAAAACGTATTCTTGATATTTGTGTCATTATGGTGGGGTCGATTATGTTCTCCTTAGCTGTTAATCTGTTCATTATTCCAAGTGAATTAGGCGAAGGCGGCGTAACGGGAGTTACGATCATATTTTACTATCTGTACCACTGGTCTCCTGGGCTTCTAAGCTTGATTCTTAATTCGTTATTATTAATAGTAGGCTATAAATTTTTGGATAAGACGACAACGATTTATACGATTATTGCGGTCGTATTTAACTCACTTTTCCTTCAACTAACAGAGAGCTGGCATATTGAAGCTAATGAGCTCATCATCAATGCTATTTTCGGAGGTATCTTTGGAGGAATTGGTATAGGATTGATCATCCGGGTAGGAGGTACAACTGCGGGGTCAACCATTATCGCTAGAATCTTACATAAATTTCTGGATTGGAATGTTAGCTACGCGCTTCTAGTCGTTGATTTAGTTGTCGTATTTGCTTCCTATTTCATCATTGGCGCTGAAAGCTTGATGTTTACGATTGTCATGCTCTATATTGCTACTAAAGTGATGGACTTTATCATTGAAGGAGTTAATCCTAAAAAGGCGATAACGATTATATCCAAGGAGCAGAATAAAATAGCGGAGCAAGTAAATGTGATCATGGATAGAGGGGTCACAGTCATCTATGGCCGTGGTTACTATACGAAATCGCCAAAAGAGCTGCTCTATATCGTCATTAGCAAACAGGAAGTGAGCACGCTCAAAAAAATCGTAAGATCCGTTGATAAAGATGCGTTCATTACCATACATGATGTAAGGGATGTATTTGGGGAAGGTTTCGTGGATATATCGAAGTAACGGTAAGGAGAAAATAAGAGGATCTAGAAATGAAGGGCACCTAATAGAGGTGTCCTTTTTTTGTCTTTACAATAACTTATTGAATAAAATAGAGATTTTATTAAAATTTATCCTTTCTTTTCTAATGAAAGTAACCATGTTTTCCGAAGTAAATGAATAGGTCGAATTATGATCCATATTTTACTTAAAACGACATCATGAGAAAGAGGCGGATTTTTTTGAAGACAAGTTTGGCAAAGATATTGAGGAAAAATTTTAAAACAAAGCTGATATCTACTTTTGTGTTGATTCTCATTATTCCTTCGTTAGTCGTTGGAGCTTTAGCTTACGGTAAATCGAAGACAGAGATGAAAAAGCAGATCATGAATAGCGCGAAAGAAAATGTTGCGCTAGTTGATTCCATCATCAGCAGTACAATGGAAACGAAGATGAAGGACGTTGAGTATCTATCAAAGAATATAAATATCAGCATGCATCAAGGGGAAGACAGCCCTGCGGTAAGAAAGATATTTGATATGTACTTAGGCATGCATCTAGATGTGGCAAGTCTGAGTCTGGGTACGGAGACAGGTGTCTATGTACGTTCACCTAGACAGGAAGTAAAGGCTGATTTTGACCCTAGAACAAGAGATTGGTACAAAAACGCTATGGCTAACAAAGGAAAGGTCGTTGTTACTGATCCATATGTTTCTGCCGTTACAGGAGAGATTATCGTAACCATTTCAGAGGCAACGGGGGACAGTTCTGGTGTTGTCGCTGTGACGCTTGGCATTGAACAAATTAAGCAATTAGCCAATTCCGTCAATATTGGTAAAGAAGGCTACGTCCTTCTGCTGGACAAAAATAAGAAGTTTGTCGTTCATCCTACGGATGAAGCAGGAGCAGAGGCTGCAGAGTCTTTCTACGATAATTTGTATCAAGGGGATACTGGTCAATTTGACTATCAATATCAAGGTAAAGAGAAGAGGATGTATTTTACGACAAATAAAGTTGTAGGCTGGAAGGTATCAGGGACCATGGATGCGAAGGAGGTTACGGATGCGACAAGACCGATCTTTTATTATACATTTTTCACAATCTTCATTTGCTTACTAATGGGCGGAGTCATTATTTATTTCATTTTGAAATCCATTTTAAAGCCAATAATTAAATTGAAAGTGCATGCAGCACAAGTAAGTAAGGGAATTCTTACTGAAAGCATCCACATTGACTCGAATGATGAAATTGGCGAACTGGGTAAAGCCTTTAATGATATGCAGCATAATCTTCGTTCCTTAATTAAGGATGTTGAGGCTAGATCAGAGCTAGTTGCAGCATCTGCGGAACAACTGACGATAAGCTCGCATCAAACTAGCGAAGCAACCGAACAGGTCGCAATGGCTGTACAGGAAGTAGCAGGCAGTGCTGAGAAGCAGACAAGCGGACTTGAATTTAATTCAAATGCCTTAAGTGAAATCTCGCTTGGTGTGGTTCGAATTGTGGAGAGTGTGTCGATTGTATCAGAGCTTTCCAGACATACAACGATACAAGCAGAAGAAGGCGGAGAGTCTGTTAATGAAGTCGTGAAACAGATGAACTTCATTCATGAATCGGTTGAAAAGTCAGACCGTATGATCAGATCATTATATGATCGTTCAAAGGAAATCAGCTCGATATCGGAAGTGATTAGCGGTATTTCACAACAAACCAACCTGCTTGCACTTAATGCTGCCATTGAAGCAGCAAGAGCCGGTGAGCATGGGAAAGGCTTTGCTGTAGTCGCAAGTGAAGTGCGTAAATTGGCAGAGCAATCACAGACATCCGCACAACAAATTTCTAATTTGATTATTGAAATTCAGAAGGAAACGAAGGAATCCGTGGAAACCATGGATAAAGTAACGCATGATGTCGAGAATGGACTTGAGGTATCCAATGATACGACGCTTAAGTTCGAGCAAATATTGGCCAGTATGAGACAAACAACTCCTCATATTGATGAGGTTTCGGCAATTACGCAGCAAATCTCTGCTGGGGTGCAGGAGGTCATTGCTGTTGCAAGTGAAATGGCGATGATAGCCAAAGGTAATGCGGCAACATCAGAGGAAGTGGCAGCATCGACCGAAGAGCAATTGGCTTCCATGCAAGAAATCTCCGCTTCTGCGCAATCATTAGCAGCATTGTCTGAGGAGCTTAAGATGTTGATCAATAAATTTACTTATTAAAAGGTATACAGTCTATAGAGCCGCGTGATTTGGAGTTTTCTGTGATCCAGTCAGGCTGTTTCGATAAGGTATTATTTCGTATTACTTTGTATACTTTAAAAGAAAGACCCGATAAAGGCGCTTATTTCAGCGCTTTTATCGGGTCTTTTTGCAGTTAGTTAGGGATGTTTAGCATACGAAGAAGCATTACTACTGATTCTGCTCTAGTAGCGGAATCATTTGGAGCAAACTGATTGCCTGTGCGTCCTTGAATAATGCCATGTTCTACGGCTATAGACACGTAGCTCTTTGCCCATGAAGGGATGCTTGCATCATCAGCAAATTTTGCTTCAGCACCAGATTGTTCTTTCAGTTGCAATGCGCGAACAATCATAGCAGTGATTTCAGCACGGCTAATTTTCGCTTTAGGACGGAAGCTGCCATCCTCATAGCCTGTAATAATCCCTTCCTTTACAGCAAGGGAGACAGCTGATTTAGCCCAAGCACTAATCTGATTCTGATCGGTAAATGATTTTGTGCTCGCATCGCCATTTAATTGAAGTGCGTTAACGAGCATAACCGCAAATTCCGTCCAAAAATGACAATTGATTTTTGAAATTTTATTCTTAAACAATGAATAAATTTTGGAACAAAAAATCATTCACATGCGTTAGCTGAGCTTTTCCATCAAGGTATTATTACGTAATACCTTTTTCTGAAAAAAAGACCCGACAAAAGCGCTTATCTTCGTGATTTTGTCGGGTCTAAAGCAATTAGCTAAGGATACGTAACACTTTGCCCATGCAGGATCACAGACCCTCGTGTATGTTTGCCATATTAGGGACAATATAAGAAGTACGTTGACCGTTCTGAAATTAGTTGTATAATACAATTATAGAGTTTCGTTATACCATTCCATTGAAGCAAACCCAATATTCAATAGGAGGTTGTTTATTATGCAAGCTTACGAAATCATGGTTAATAATGTGTTTAAAGTGAAGGAAACAGATACAATAAGGTCTATCCTCGCTAGATTCATTGAGCATCGTATTAGCGGCCTGCCCATTGTTAATGAAAGAAACGAAATTGTTGGATATGTTAGCGATGGAGATATTATGCGTTATATTGGAAAGCATAAGGACTTTGTCATCGACACGTTGTATTATATAAACGTGGTCAAAGGCGATGATGACGAGTATGAGGAAAGACTCCAAAGAATACTTGATTTGAATGTTATGACGATTGCACAGAAGAAAGTGCAAAAAGTGAAATGGGATGTTGAGGTCGAAGATATTGCGGCTATTTTAGGCGAAAAACGAATCAAAAAGCTGCCGGTTGAACGTAATGGCGTACTTGTTGGAATCATTAGCCGCGGTGATGTCATTCGGAATTCCTTTAAGGATCTCATTTAAATAAATAGTAATGCATGGCTATTCCTAACTGGGAATGGCCATTTTTTATGTTACTTAGAATATCACTGATCAGAGGTAGTTAAGTCTTATTTAGGGCGTGGACTAGCCTATTTGCTCCATAATAGATTGAGAAATGACATAACAACTTACAAAACGACAAAACAAGCTGTATAATTGGTGCAAATTGATCTTAACTTAAACTATGATAAGGAGTAAATTCTATGAAAGTAATCCTTGTGGATGATGAACGATTGGCACTGGAATATTTGGAGCGTGAACTGATGAAGCTCACGAACATAGAAATCATAGGAAAGTTCACAGATCCCGCAGCAGGGAAGGATACGGCGCTGCAGAGAAATGCAGATGTCATTTTTCTCGATATCAGCTTGCCGGAAATAAGCGGCATAGAGCTGGCGGAACAAATTTTAGAGAGTAAGCCGAACCTGAATATTGTGTTTGTGACGGCTTATAATGAGTATGCGGTGAAAGCTTTTGAGCTGAATGCATCCGATTATATTGTTAAACCGATCAAGGCGGAACGATTGGCTATAACGATTGAACGCATTCGGGAACGAATGGAGTTAAAGCGGGACGAATCGACAGCAAGCGATGATAGCATTCGAATGAATGTTTTCAAGCAAGTAAGCATAGAGCTGACCCCAGGCCAGTTTTCGATTCTGCAATGGCGTACGACAAAAGCACAAGAGCTCTTCCTCTACTTATTGCAGCACCGCGGTCAACTCGTTCGTAAGTCATTTCTAATTGAATTGCTATGGCCGGAATATGAAATAGATAAGGTCTATTCACAGTTGTACACAGCTGTTTATCATATCCGGAAAACACTGGATGAGTACGCCGACTATTTTCAGATTATGAATACGACCGAGGGCTATATATTAAATATAAATAATGTGCGCTTGGACGCTGAGGAATGGGAATCTAGACTCGCCTCACTTGCCCCGCTAACTTCTAACATGATAGATGATTACATAGAAGCAATGAAAATATATACTGGCGATTATTTGCTGGAGTACCACTATTGGTGGGCAGAGAGTGAACGCCAGCGCCTGAAAAAATTATGGTTTAACGTATCCTGTGAAATGGCGGAGTGGTATCGCGATCAAGACCTTCTGGATAAAGCGGTAGCCTGCTATACGAACATTTGTAATCAGTATCCTCAGGATGAGAAGGCTTATTTTGCGCTCATGAAAATCTATGAGAGTATGCATTACGATACGATGGTCCATCGTCAATATAATAGTTTGACAGCAGCACTGCTGGAGGAAATAAATGAACAGCCAAGCTTATATATTACAGAATGGTATGAGCAATGGGAAAAGCAATTGAGTAAATCATAGAGGCTTTGAAATATTACTATGATTTGCTCTCCTCTTATTTCATCAGCACCCCCGATTACAATGGAATGAGCCCCTTTGAAAAAAACATCTGTCTCGCTTCCTTAAAACCTCATTTTTTCTATTATCATAACTGTTCCGAAACCCATCAAAATGAATCAAAAGCAGCAATATGCCATCCCTCCATCCTAAATTTCGAGGGCTGTTTAAGTTGTATAGAAATTGTACAGATCAACCCTTTATACTCCAAAAAGATTGAAGCTTACTCATCATTGAACTGAATCGGGATTATTCGACAGCAAATGGTACGAAGATATTTGGAAATAAGTGAAGGAAAGAGACAGGAATTAGATTCATAAGCTTATTATCGTGGTATTAATGGATGATAATCTTTTTTGCGTTTTTGTTTGAATCGGTTTTGAAGCGAATTTGTATGGATCTAGTAATTCAAATAAATTTGTCGAATTTTAGAATAAATTGTCGAACTAAAGTAGTGTATCATGTAAAATAAGCATAACTTTAGCGGGAAAATTAAGGGAGGGATGAGTACCTAAAAAAAGATGAAAACACTAAAATAAATAGAGTTGTTCGGATACTGATATTAACATTTTTAGGATAATGACCATTGTTTAGAAATTGTTCAGAACAATAAGTTACAATTAACAGGAATATTAATAGGCAGTGTTTTGACTATATAAGAGGAGTAAGTGGATGAAGATTTACTTAGATAAAACAACAAAAAAATCATTTGCCCTAATCATTGTTATGGCGATGACTCTCGTCTTGCTATCTGGTTGTTTAGGAGAGGGGAATGGTAGTACTGCCAAAAATCAGAGCGATAGCAGCACTACGCCGCAAAAGATAGAGCGATACGATGGACAGAAGAGCAGGGAAATCCCTTATGTCTATACGGCTCGGAAAGAGCTTTCCCTTACGTTTAACGGTATGGGCGATGAGGTGATGATGACAAGCCTGCTGGATGAACTGGATCGTTATCAAATTAAGGCTACCTTTTTTCTGCCAGGGATGCGAGTGACGGAAGAACCGAAGATCGCTCAAGATATTTTGGCTAGGGGCCATGAGATTGAGAACAATACGCTGAATCAGCTGGATATGAACAAGCTGGATTATGAACAAATCTATAATGAAATTAAACTAAGCAATGATGTTATTAAGAAGAACACAGGCATACAACCGAAGTATATTCGAACAAAATCTGGTGATTATCCAGATGATCTTCCGCTAGCGGCAGCTCACCTCGGTATGGAAGCGGTAGTTAGCTATAATATCAATCCCAAAGATCGTGATATGAAGGACGCCAAAGCCATAGGAGAATATGTCGAAAAATATATATCCAGAGGCGGTATCATCTCGTTAAACACGGATATTAACCCGGAGGTTATTCCATCCATTAAACTCATAGCCAAAGCGGCACAGGAAATCGGTTATAAACTGATTCCATTAGAGCAATTGGTGAAGAATGGCGGCGTGAGAAAACCGCTAGAGGAAATCCCTGGTTATGATGCAGCTAAAGTGAACTTGAATTTTCAAAATGCAAAATACGAACTTATTTATAATGTAGAAAATAAAAATAAAAAGCAGATTGCGCTTACCTTTGATGATTGGGGCAGCGACAAAACGGTAACGAAGATTTTAGATATTTTGTCTCAGCATGAAGTAGTTGCAACTTTCTTCCTGCGTGCCAAAGGAGTGGAGAACAACCCGAATTTGGCTAGAGCAATGATCGAAGGCGGACATGACGTGGCCAATCATTCATACAGTCACCCTGTTGTTACCACTTTGACTCCAGAAGAGCTGCAGGAGGATTTGGTGAAAGCTCATCAGATTATAACAGAAGCGATTCAAGAGAAGCCGGTAATGTTATTCAGACCGCCAACTGGGGTCGTGAATGATCAAATGGGCAAAGCCATAGCAGCAGTCGGCTATCCTCAAATTGCCATGTATGATGTGACGACGCTGGACTGGGATGCTTCCAATAGTGCAGATGACATCGTAAATGGCGTTATGAATCAGACAAAAGACGGCAGTATCATATTGCTCCATATGCTGGATGACATCCATACTATCGAGGCGCTTCCTAGAGTGATTGAAGGCTTAAAGAGCAAAGGATTTACGTTCGTGAAAATGGCGGATTTGATCAGCAATTAGAAATATCACACAGGCGAGGATGAAATACGATGGGGCTATACGAAGGGATATTAAATCAACAGGAGAGAATAGCTGTAGTCGGCCTTGGGTATGTGGGTTTGCCTATAGCTATCGCTTTTTCGAGAAAATGCGACGTCATTGGCTTCGATGTTAATCGACAAAAGATAGAAGAATATAAGAATGGCAAAGATGTTACCGGCGATGTCGGGGATGAGGTTATAAGAGGTTGCACCGTGCAATTTACTTCAGACCCTGATGATTTGAAAGGGGTACGTTGTTTTATTGTGGCAGTCCCGACTCCTGTACAAAGCGGTAATGTGCCTGACTTGAAGTATGTACAAAGCTCGAGCCGAGTAGTGGGAGAGAACTTAGCGAAAGGCGCTGTAGTGATCTATGAATCGACGGTTTACCCTGGTGTGACCGAAGAGGTTTGTATTCCGATACTGGAGAGTGTGTCTGGGCTGCGCTGCGGTGAGGATTTTAAAGTCGGCTATTCACCTGAACGTATTAATCCGGGCGACAAAGTCCATCGCCTTGAGAACATTGTCAAAATTGTCTCTGGCAATGATGAGGCCGCACTTGATATGGTGGCCAAGTTATATGAGCTAGTTGTAGATGCTGGTGTCTTCCGCGCCGAGAGCATTAAGGTTGCAGAAGCTGCCAAAGTGATTGAGAATGCACAGCGTGATATTAACATCGCTTTTATGAATGAATTGTCCATGCTGTTTAACCAAATGAACATTAATACGAATGCGGTTTTGCAGGCAGCAGGCACCAAATGGAATTTCATGAATTTCAAACCGGGTTTGGTTGGCGGACATTGCATAGGTATTGATCCTTATTATTTAACATACAAAGCAGAGGATAGCGGCTATCATTCCAAAATCATTCTTGCAGGACGTCATATTAATGACGGCATGGGAAAATATATCGCTCAAAATATTATTAAGATACTAGTTCGCAAACAGCTAGATATGAAGAACGCGCGTATTGGGTTGCTCGGATTGTCTTTCAAGGAAAATTGTCAGGATATTCGAAATTCCAAGGTCATCGACATTATTAAGGAGCTCAAAGAGTACGGCATAACGACTCTCGTCGCGGACCCTATGGTAGACCCTGTTCAAGCTTACGAGGAATACGGCATTGAGCTCTCGGATATGTCCTCGTTGAAAATGCTGGACGTTGCGATTGTTGCCGTTCCTCATCAACCATTTACAGAAATGAATGTTGCGGATTTCGATAAGATGTACGGCGATGGACCAACTAAAATCATGATTGATATTAAGGGCATCTATTCTAATTTGGAATTTGAGAACAACGGTTATTATTACTGGAGTTTGTAATAATCAGATTGGAGACAGCGACAGTGATTAGTAAGAAAAAGAAAAGGACCGAGGAGGTTTTAACTGTTCCAAGGGCCGACAGGCGTACGCTATCACATGTGCCCGACCCGGAACAGATAAGACTTAGTGTCGATCGCAGAGGAATCAGCAGAATGGGCTCTGAGGCCAGCGAAGATTCCGATTACTTGAACAAGCTAAGAATGCTTAGCTTAAGGTATGTAGCTGACTTTGAAGTCCTGCTTATCTCAGAAGGACAGAAGAGAAAAGCAGGAGTAAAGGCGAAGGCTATAGATATCTCTTCAACGGGTTTATTGCTGGAATTAGACCCTGCTCTCGCCGCTTTTAAAGTTGGAGATAAACTAAGGGCAAGATTTAATATTCCTGCCGGTACGATGCCGGAAGGCTTTGAGTCACTTGTAAAAACGGATGCTAGTGTAGTTCGGATTTTTACGGAGCAAGCAGATGGCGAAGAGAAGATCATGATGGCTATTCAATTTGTTAAGCCGCTTACGGACTATTTCCAGAGAAAACGTTGGGGATATTCCGTATACACAGCCAGCGGACTATTATTTGTAGCGGTTGCCTTTATCATCCTTATGCGTGTAGAGAGCATTATCTATTTCAAATACAATTTCGTGCTGTATCTATATAGCCTTACAGCGGCACTCTTCTTGCTGACGCGCTACTTATTCGGGGCGCTGTATCGCGACGTTCCAGTCAATCCGGATTATACGCCGGGCGTATCGATCGTTATTCCGTGCTTTAACGAGGAGGAATGGATTCATCGCACCATTCTAAGCTGTATGAATCAGGACTATCCCGTGGACAAGCTGGAGGTCATTGTCGTGGATGATCGCTCAACCGATAAATCGGTAGAGCAAATCAATAAGATGATCGAGCTTATTCACAAAGAGGCGGAACGTTATTCAACCCGTGATCGTCTGAGAATGCATGTGCTGCCAGAAAACGGCGGTAAGCGAGTGGCGCTGGTGAAAGGTGTGGAAATGGCGAAGCATGACTTAGTCGTGTTTGTCGATTCGGACAGCTTCCTAGAACCAACTGCTATTCGAAATCTCGTACAGCCCTTTCAAGATCCGAAAATGGGCGGAGTCGCGGGTCGTACGGATGTGGAAAATAAGTACACCAATTCGGTTACGAAATTGCAAACCGTGCGCTATTATATTGCTTTTCGAATTATGAAAGCTGCCGAATCCTGGTTCGACAGCGTTACTTGTCTTTCCGGTCCTCTTTCCTGTTATCGGAAGGATTTGATACTGAAGCATTCTGATGCATGGCTGAATCAGAAGTTTCTTGGTCAGCCTGCTACCTTTGGCGATGATCGAAGCATGACGAATTTTATATTGCAGACGCATCGTACAGGCTACCAGGATAGAGCCATTTGCTCGACAATCGTCCCTTCAAAAATGAACGTATTCTTAAAGCAGCAAATGCGCTGGAAACGTTCATGGCTGCGGGAGTCGCTTCGTGCCGCGTTATTTATATGGCGAAAAGAGCCCTTCATGGCATTCTTTTTTTACATTGGACTTATCGTTCCGATTGCGGCTCCAGTAGTCGTATTGTATAACCTCGGTTATGTTCCGCTCGTTTACGGTGTATTCCCGGGTACTTTCTTAATGGGCTTGCTGTTGATGGCATTGCTTATGAGTCTTGCACATCTATGGTTTCGAAAGAGCAAGCTATGGCTCTTCGGATTTGTGTTCTGTATTTTCTATGAGTTTGTGCTGCTGTGGCAAATGCCGGTTGCTTGGGTAACCTTCTGGAAGTCTACTTGGGGCACAAGAGAAACGCCTCAGGATATTGAAGCCAAAGAGAAGAAGGAAGCAAGGAAGCGTAAAAATAAAAAAAGAATCGGATTGCCGTTCTAATGCAATCATCTTAAGATTCAAGAGTGAGGATGGCAGAAATGGTGAAAGAAAAGCGAAGTTCTGCCCTGAATGTTCGCAAGAAGGATCGTATGAAGGTTATAAAAACGATCGTTCAGACTGCTATTGTGTTGATTGTAGGCTTTATTTTGTTCAATACGATATTTGATGTGAAGAAATATGAAGAGCCGGATAAGACGAAATGGTCAGGGGATAAAGGCTTTATTGCGTTATCCTATTTTGGCGTTGGGCGATCCGGCACTTCTAAATTAGTCGCAAAGAATCAATTGGATCAACAGCTTAAAGCACTATACGATCAGGGATATAAGACGATTTCGCAGCAGGATATTTTGGACTTCTACACGAAGGGAAAGGCATTGCCGGATAAGGCGCTTTTCTTATCATTTGAGGATGGCCGCAATGATTCCAGTCTATTCTCTCAACCGCTGCTGGAGAAATATAATTTTAAAGCGACGTTTCTTTCCTACGCGAACAAAATGGGCAATAGCGATCGTAAATTTCTTCAGCCCAAGGATATGTTGAAGATGGAGAAAACGGGATTCTGGGAACTCGGGAGCAACGGATACCGTCTAACTTATTTGAACATCTTCGATAAAGCAGGCCGTTTTGTAGGGATGAAGGACGAAAGCCAATTGATAGACCGAGCGAATTTGGAGTATTACAATCATTATTTGATGGATTTCATTCGTGATGAGAACATGATTCCGGTGGAGAATCGGGCAGAGATGGAAGCGCGTATTAACGAGGACTATAAGCGGATGAAGGATATTTATACCGATACATTAGGGTATGTTCCGGATGTTTATATGATTATGCATGCTAATGCGCTTAACCAAGGGATGAACCGCCTTGTCTCGAACGCCAATAACACCAATATTGAGCGAGTATTTAAGATGAATTTTAATCGTGAGGGAATCGTTTATAATACAAAGGACCAGAGCCTCTATGATTTGACTAGGGTTCAACCGGCTCCTTATTGGTATACGAATCATCTGCTGATGAAAATTAACAAGGATACTGGACAGACGATGACGTTTATTCGCGGCAATAAGAAGGATGCTGACAAATGGCAGTCCCTCAGCGGTGAAGCACAGTATACAGAAAACAAAATGGTTCTGACCTCTCTCCCGGGCGATGCGGGCAAGTTATACTTGAAAGCTAGTGATGCTAGTCGTGATATTAAGGTTTCGGCTAAGCTTGCTGGAAATGTCGTTGGCAAGCAGACGATCTATGCCCGTTATGATCAGGCAAAGCATTCCTTCGTTCGTGTTACGCTGGAGAACAACGAGCTGCAAGTTGATCAGCAGAAACCAGGACAGGGGATAGAGCGAATCTTTACGCGGGAGCTGGATCCGGTTATTTGGAGCGCGAAGGATTTGGCATTTGATAAAGCTTCCGTATACACGAAGGAACAGACCGCATCAGGAGCATCGACGGATGAAAAATATCCGATTAACATTAAGAACACACGGGATATTGAACTCGTTATTCAAGGCGATGACTTGCAGGTTAGGGTGGATAAGGAAATACTGTTCGATAAACTGAAAATCGACAACGCGATAGCATCAGGTGGAATTGCTCTTGCCTCGCAATATAGTGAACAGAATAAGAAAGATGACATCTACGATGCAGTGTTTGAAGATGTAAGAGTCGCAGCGCTAAGCACAGAGAATGATGAAGAGGTTATTCTATTTAGTAATCGAGTTACAGGCTTTCAAGCCGTTGTAAGTAAAATCCGTAAAGCGATCAATGCTTCCGTAGACTGGGCGATTGATACCTTTTAATTTCAATAGAAGGGGGCAAGGCGCGTAGTGCGAGCAAATAGGATGATGGGAAAAGCATATATAGTTGCGGCATTCATACTAGTTATGATTGGCGCAGCTATTTTCTATTTTATGAAACAGGAGCCTTCTGAGGTGAAGAACGAGCCGAAAGTGGAAGAGACCGAGAAGGAACGGTCTGCATGGATCGTTGATTGGCAATGGGAATCCGGTATCGAGGATCTGCGTCAAATGACCAAGGGGTTAACGAGCTTACAGGTGTTTGCAGCCTATTTTGATGAGTCGGACCATTTATATTTCACCAAGGATATGACGGAAGCGCTGCCTCAAATCATGAACACTGCGAAGGATGGCGGTATTGATAATATCTCCTTATCCGTGGTTAACGACCGAATAAATGGAGACGGGACATCGATACAGAAGGAATCTGCATTGATCACAAGGCTGATGTCGAATAAAGAATCTCGTACCCATCATATTGATGAGATTTTGGAGACAGTAGCGCGATATCATTTTCAAGGTGTAGAGATTGATTACGAAGCGATTAATGCGAGGGACTGGGATAATCTAATTGTTTTTTATAGAGAGTTATATGAGCGTCTTCAGCTCCAAGGGAAATCGCTAAGAATTGTTCTAGAACCCAAAGCACCGCTCGAGTCCATAAATCTGCCGGAGGGACCGGTTTATATAATGATGGCGTATAACCTTTACGGTAATCATAGCGGACCAGGACCAAAAGCCGACCATAAATTGATTCGCAAGCTGGCGAGCAAGATGAATAATATTCCCGGGGATTCCATGATCGCTCTATCCGTAGGGGGATTTGATTGGTCTGAAAAGGGGAAGGTCACTGCCCTGACAGAGAAACGGGCGGCAGAGCTTGCGGAAGGAGGCTTGGAGTCGCCGAAGCGGGATGCTGCAAGCGGCAGTCTATTCTTTGAATATAGAGATGAAGGCGGCATGAAGCATACGGTCTGGTATGCGGATGAAGAAACATTATCTCAGTGGATCGGTGTTTCTCAGGAAGCAGGCTATAACAACATAGCGCTTTGGAGACTAGGTGATTGGGGCCAGGAGACATTGAGGCTATTAAATAACAGATGAGGCTCTTGATACGCTGGTATTGAGTCCAAATGCTGAAGCAATGGTATACTGACGGGTTTAAATACTAGCGATAATTTGGCAGGTGACAAGGCAATGAATTTTGCGAATCCTTATCTAACCTATACGATATACAGTATTTTTGTAGTCTTATTAATCGGGGCAGGGATAGGCTTGAGAGCACTGCTCAAGGAGAGGTCGATGCTCAGAGAGCTAGCCTATCGTGATCCGGTAACAGGCTTATTGAATCGCAATGGACTTGATCATTTCTGGTCCAACTACAAAGGCAAAGAAAATTTGGCGGTATTAAGTCTTGATCTGGATCATTTTAAAGAGATTAATGATACATACGGTCACGGGGTGGGCGATCAGCTCCTGCAGGAAGTGAGTAAAAATTTACGTCAGTTTACAAATAAGCATCAATTCGTCTATCGAATTGGTGGAGATGAGTTTCTATTCATTATGAAAAATTGTGATCACAATAAAGTAGAAATTATGGCGGGATTAATCATAGAAAAAATAAGTAGACCAAGCTATATCCAAGGTCGAGATATTTCCGTGACAGCCAGCATTGGGATAAGTTGGAGCAAGGGCTCTAAAGCTAATCGCTCCAAAATGATGAATGAATCGGATATCGCTATGTATCATGCCAAGCGACTCGGGAAAAATGGTTATAGTGTTTATAAAGGGGACAATTAGCCCGCTCACATTCGTGGGCGGGTTATTTGCGTTAGCTTAATGTTGAACGACTCGTTGAACTTGGATTTGGAATAAGATACTATAATGCACAAGTAATGAAAAATACATAGTAGACTAGACACGGAGGAGGCGGCTAAGGGTGAACATTGTAATCGCACCAGATTCATTCAAAGGCAGTCTATCTGCTAGGGGAGTAGGCACAGCGATTGAGAAAGGGATAAAACGAGTTATTCCTGACAGCGCAACTAAAATCATCCCAATGGCAGATGGCGGTGAAGGGACGATGGAATGTCTAATCGATGCCACTCAAGGCAGATTTATAAGTGTATCTGTTCAGAATCCTTTAGGACGGGACATCCAATCTGGCTTCGGAATACTGGGCGATGGCAAGACCTGCATTATTGAAATGGCCATGTCTTCGGGCTTATATCTAATAGAATCACATGAACGAAATCCAATGAAAACAACGACCTATGGAGTCGGACAATTAATAATCGCAGCGCTTGATCTCGGTTGTCGCAGCTTTATCCTTGCGGTTGGAGGAAGTGCAACGAATGATGGAGGCGCGGGCATGTTGCAGGCTTTAGGTGTAGAACTGCTTAATGGCAAAGGGCAACAAATTGGGTATGGCGGCGAAAACTTGAATCAAATCGTAACGATAAGGACGAGTGGCTTGGATCCTCGTCTTCATGAAAGTCACTTTACTGTAGCATGCGATGTGGATAATCCTTTCACTGGCCCAAATGGCGCCTCTGCTGTCTTTGGACCACAGAAGGGAGCAACCCCTGAAATGGTGGAACAGCTGGATCAGAATTTTAAATATTTTGCTGATATCATAGAGCGCACGCAAGGAATAGCGATACATGATCTTCCGGGTACTGGAGCAGCCGGCGGATTGTCTGGCGGCATACTCGCTTTTTTTAAAGGCGTGCTGGAGTCGGGCGTTTCAATTGTTACTCGGGTTACTGGACTAGAGGCAGCGATTCAAGAGGCGGACCTTGTCATCACGGGCGAGGGTGGAGTCGATTTTCAAACCGTACATGGTAAAACGCCATTTGGAGTTGCGAGAGCCGCATTGAAGTATGGGGTACCGGTCATTGTTTTAGCAGGCTCTGTGGGTAAGGGGATTGATAGTCTATACGAGCATGGTGTATCCGCCGTTTTTAGTATTGTTAACCGACCTATGACGCTAGCGGAGGCCATGGAACAGACGGAACCGTTACTGGAAACAGCGGCAGAACAAATGATTCGAATAATCAAATCGACAAAGGAAGTTCCTTTATTTTAAAATTGGATAATATTTCTTATTATATTTAAATTTGTGCTATAGCATTGCAGTAATCTACTATATATAATAAAGTCTCATTTTGTTTTATGTAACGGAGCAATTGATAAACGATGTTTGGCTCAAAATCAGTTGTTTTAAAATAAAGTTTATGTCTACCCCCAATTATGAATAGGAGAAGAAGGAATAACATGAGTTCATCTGACAGCACAGAGATTGCCACTTGGTCTATTGATAAAGAAAAAAACCTGCTTTACATGTCTAAGGCTCTGTTGAAATGGCTAGGCTATTCGTTTGACTGTATGTATCATAGCCCTGATTTGTTGTACGGATTGATTCATAAAGAAGATTTAATGTTGTTTAATGAGCATATGACCAAATTGTTTAACGGATATCCAAGCAGCATTGAGCATCGGGTTCACTTGCAAACTGGGGAGAATAGATGGATCCGCAACATAGGTATTCCTATTCTAAATAAGGCTAAGCAGGTTCTTTCCATTGAAGGGGTTATACAGGATTTAACGGAGAACCGAGCTGCATGGGAGCAACTGGAGCACAGTCACTCGTTGTTTCAAAAAATGGTGCAAACGATTGATTTGGCGATTTGGTCTTATGATTGCTCCACACGTAAAGTATCATTTATTTCTGATGCTATGGAAAGAATTTCGGGTTATTCCATTCATAATTTTTTGGATAAATGCTTTTGGGAAAACATCATCTACAAGGATGATGTTTTCCTATATGAACAAATGGAAGGCGATGTGAGAAAAGGGCTTCCTTATCTCAGTGAATATCGAATATTCCATGCCAATGGGGATCTTCGTTGGATTCAGGTAAGAGTTATCCCTAGCTTGGACGAATCTGGCAAGCTATCTCGATTGGATGGCGCGGTTGTTGATATTACAGCAAAAAAGACGATAGAGGAAGCATTGAACAGAAGCGAGCAACGTTATAAATCACTATTTGAATTCAATTCCGATGCGATTTGTGAAATGGATCTGAACGGAAATATACGGTGCATTAATTCTGCGGGTGAGCAAATTACTGCAAAGTCACATATAGACTCTGAGAATCATTTGTCTATAATTGATGCCTTTGGGGCTGAACACGCGGAAACGATGCGAACTTATTTTGATGGGGCACTGCAAGGACAATCTCAGCATTATGTCATAGCTACAACCGTTAAGGAGGGTGTGGTTTTTCACTTGGACATGAAGAATGTCCCCATCTATGTGAATAACCAAATCGAAGGCGTCTTTACAATTGTAAAAGATGTTACTGCAAAAAAACGGATGGAGAGAGAGCTTAGAGAGAGTGAAGAGCGCTACAGGCGTTTGATTGAGCTGTCTCCTCAACCGATGGTATCCCATCATAACGGTATTATGGTCTATATTAATCCAGCAGGACTAGAACTGATTGGAGCGACCAAGGATGATTCCATCATCGGAAGAAATATTTATAATTTTATCCATTCCGACCAAAGGGAATCGATTAGACAAAGAGCACAAGAATTGAGGTACAACGGGTATATTAAAACCGAAATCAAGCTTGTTCGGCTTAATGGTCAAGTCATTGATGCAAAGGCTACTGGTATTTATGATGAAAAAGCGGGTAGCGTCCTTACCTTAATTGAAGATATTACGGAAAGCCTGAAGATGGAGAAGGCGCTTAAGAACAGTGAAAAGCGTTATCGGAAGTTGGTCGAACTCTCCCCAGTAGCTATTGCGGTTTATAAGGAAGGTGAAATTTCTTATATTAATCCTGCTGGAATGAAGATGCTGGGGCTGCAAGACAAGGGGGAACTCATTTCCAGAAAATTCGCAGATTGGATTCATCCCGATTATCATGAATATGTTGCGAAGCAAATCGAGCATACCCAAGTGACCGGCACTTCCTCCCCTTCTGAAAACAAATTGATTAGTTCAAATGGGCGAGTAATTGACGTGTCCATGCTCTCTATTAACAACCCCCACTCCTCATATATTCAGCTTATGTTTGAAGACATTACTGTTAAAAAGAAAATAGAAAGAAAGTTGCTGGAAAGCGAGGAGCTCAATCGACAAATCATTGAATTGTCTCCAGAAGCGATCGTTCTTCATAGCAATTATAAATTCATTCATTTGAACGGTGCTGCTCTTCGATTATTCGGTGTGTCGTGTGCGAAAGAGATAGTTGGTAAGCCTTTATTAGAATGGGTAAGCGTAAGTCTTGAATATAGAGAGAAGGTTATTGAGCAGTTAGCTATCATGTACAATCAATATGAGGTTTCCCCGCCATTTGAAGAAAAAATTATACGAGCGAATGGAGAGATAGTTGACGTTGAAGTAGTGGCAAATACGATTACATATAAGGGCGAAAATGCTCGCATATCTCTTATTCGTGATATTAGGGATCGCAAAAAAGCGGAACAGGAAAGAAAAGAAACAGAAGAAATTATTCGCGAAAGCGAGGAACGGTATTACCGACTGCAGACGAGTCTAGATCGATTCTCGCATGATCTCTTCGGCGTAATGAAGATTAGCCAATTGGAACAGCGGCTATTAAAGGAAGTAAGAGATGTACTAGATGTAACGAAGGTTAACGTAATTGAAGTGAGAAATAACTATGATTCATTGTGCAAAATAATGGAAACGAAAAGAGGCTACTCCCTTAAGATTGGTGAGGTTAATGGGACGAGCTATTTACTTTATATAAAAGAGAAGCCGATAACATTAAAGATCACATCCAAAAGAGTATGGCTGGAGACGATTTGCCGCTATGCCAGTGTTTTATTTGATAATTTCATATTAATCGAAGGCTTAACGAAGGAGCTGCAAATGACCAGCTCCAAGCAAGTGGCTCCACAGTGGCTTCTTCGGTTTATGTTTAAATTATCAGAGAATGAGAGAAAGCATCTCGCTCAGGATCTGCATGATGTGGCACTTCAGGAACAGATTATTTGGTATCATAGGCTTTATTCTCTTGCATCAGATCGCTCCATTACAGGTGATGTACGGGTGCAATTAGCCCAAATCACGCAGGGTCTGCTGGATGTTATTTATCAAATTCGTATTACGTGCAATGAATTAAGACCGCCTTTGTTATTGAAGGAAGGTTTGGTCGCCTCACTGGAAGCATTGTTTGAATTCACACAGTTACGCTGCAATTATATGATTCGGTTCAATGCCATAAATTTCAATTATATGTTGAGTGATGAAGTACTCATAGGGATGTACCGCATTGTACAAGAATTCTTATCCAATGCTACGAAACATTCCGGTGCCACTGAGGTTCGTATTCATTTAGCCAGCCAGGATAAACGTATTGTGCTGGAGTATGAGGATAATGGAGTAGGCATGGATCTTGCGAAAATAGAGGATTCTTACAAGAGCATGGGTATATACGGAATAAAAGAGCGGGTTCGCAGTATGGCTGGAACCATTGATTTCTGCTCGGAGCAGGATAAGGGACTTGCTGTTCTTATCACTATACCTGCACATGATTAGGAGCGGATAAGGATTACTTTAGGGGAGTGGGCAGCATGATTCACATATTATTGGTTGATGATCATCCTTCCGTTATGGAGGGAACAAAGATGATTCTGGAACAAGAAGGGGATATGAAGGTATACCTTGAGAGTTCAGCTAAGAAGGGTCTGGAAACGATCAGCTCTCAGCAATTCGATTTGATTTTATTTGATCTTCACATTGGCGATGTTAATGGGATTGATCTTGCGAAAGAAGCGCTGGAGATCAATCCGGATGCGATTATATTAATTTATACAGGCTTTGAGTTTAATAACCATTTTAATTTGATGATAGAGTCGGGTGTCGTAGGGTTTATTCTTAAAACCTCAAATAAGGAGCAGCTAGTTACAGCCATTCGTTGTGCTTTAAGAGGTGAGGTTGTTCTTCCTATCTCTTTAGTTAAGCAATTGAGAAAGACGACTTATATCAAATCAACTGAAAATGGCGAACAGGCAGTTTCTATTATTAACGATAAAGAATACGGTATTTTGAAGGAAATATCCAAAGGGAAGAGCAATAAGGAGATTGCGGATACGGTGCTCATGAGCCAGCGCTCGCTCGAATATATGCTAACTAATCTTTTTCAGAAGCTGGGTGTTAAATCAAGAATTGAAGCTGCAATTAAGGCGAAAAGCTTAGGAATTCTGAGTGATTTGGATTTTAATTTGGAGTAAGAACAAGTGGAATTTTATAAAATAATACGAAGTCCCGATCAGGTTATACTGATTCGGGATTTTTTTGTTTCTCTTTTTGCGCGATACCGCAATATTTTGCGAGAACCTGCAAAACATTTTCGGTTACCAAAATATTCCCATCGTTTATGATATTTCTAGTCCTAAAGACATGTATCTTTAGAATCATTACAAAGCAGCTCCATGCCATGAAACATCTTATTGCTGCACCGGAAAGAAATATGATTGGCGTGGTTAGATTAGCACAAATAAAAGAAGAGGTGTTGGAAATTGAAATGGTTTTATAACTTGAAAACGGGAATGAAATTAATTCTTTCGTTTGTTATCGTCTCAGTCATTTTAGGGTTTGCAGGTCTCAATGGAATAACCAACCTAAGTAAGCTAAATCATTCTATTGAAGATATGTATGATAATCAACTCATTCCGATATCGGATCTAAATGAAGTGAAGCAATTATTTCTAGAAATAAGAATAGATATTCGCGATTTGACTACAGCAGGTAAGACGGAAGTCGAGAAAGGCACCATTAAGGAAAATATAAGTGACAATATTGAAAAAATAGAAGCAGCCATTAGTAAATACAGCAATGGATTTTTGACTGCTGAGGAACAGGAGCAAATCAAGCTATTCCCGGCAGTATGGCAGCGTTATAAGACGAGCTTAAATGAATTAATTGAAACGAATAGCAGCATATCAAGTTCAGGAGGTTTACTTGAATCGACTAATGATATAACCGAAATTTTAGATGGTTTGATCGCAACGAATATTAAGCAATCGGAAGCGGCGAATCAAAGCGCGGATGATCTCTATTCATCAGCACGATTAATTACTTTTGTAATCATTATGGCAGCGTTCTTAATTAGCATTGCTTTTGGCTATCTGATTTCCTTAATCATAGAGAGACCATTAAAAAAAATGGTCGTTTTACTTGGCAAAGTAGCAACAGGCGATTTAAGCGAGACCTCAGATATAGACTCGAAGGATGAGATTGGTCAGTTAGCAGGCTCCATTAACAATATGGTACTAAGCCTTAGACATACGGTAGGCGGCATTCTAATCTCTGCAGAAAGTGTTTCTGCTGCCTCACAGCAAATATCAGCCAGTACACAAGAAGTGGCTAGCGGGAATATGAGCCAAGCCAGCGCAGCGCAGACGATGAACGAGTTGTTTAGAGAATTATCTCAAGCTATTAATTCTGTGGCGATAAGCGCGGAGGAAGCATCGGATCTATCGAACAAGACGATGAGCATCGCTCAGGAAGGCAGCAGTGTTGTTCAGTCTTCTATTGACGGAATGAATCATGTAAATAATCAAATGACGAAGCTTCAGGAGGATTCCAATAAAATTGGCGAGATCATTGAAGTGATTGATGACATTGCGGATCAGACTAATCTTCTTGCACTAAACGCAGCAATTGAAGCTGCTCGTGCTGGCGATCAAGGCAGAGGCTTTGCAGTCGTTGCTGATGAGGTGAGGAAGCTGGCGGAACGCAGCAGTGAGGCGACCAAGCAAATTACGAAAATCATTAGAGGCATGCAAGCGAACACAGAGCAAAGCTTCCTCGCAGTGAATGAAGGTGTAGCTGCTTCACATCAAACAGGTCAAGCGTTCAATCATATTTTATCGATGGTAAATGAAACAGCTCATAAGGTAACCGAAATAGCAGCTGCGAGTGAGGAACAGGCAGCTCAATCCACAGAGGTATTGGTTACGATCGAGAGCATATCTGCCGCAACGGAAGAGGCGGCGGCAAGCAGCGAGGAAACGGCATCGACAGCTCACTCTCTGGCACAGTTAGCGGAGGAATTAAATAGCTCAGTAGCGACTTTCAAAATTAGCTAACGCAACTAGGAGGATTCAACATGTTCGGAAAGAAAACCTTTTTAACCATTAAAGCTCGATTGATTGTTGCTTTTCTATTCATTCTTATTGTTCCTTGTGTATTGATTGGATACATATCTTATCAGAAGGCAGCAACTGAAATTACCAATCAAATTATAGAAAATGCAAGACAAGGTGTTCAATTCTCGGACAATCAAATTACAGATCTCATAACATCAGCGACATCCGATATGGATTACCTTGCTTCTCATATAAAAGCAGGAATGATTGATCAAGGAGCAAATCATCCTAAAGTTCGTTCCATACTAGACCAATATATGAGTCTACGTCCCCAGTTTCTAAGTGCATACTTTGGAACGGAAGAGGGACAAATGATAAGCTCTCCCCATATTGCAGTAGATGGATATGATCCAAGAAAAGCGGAATGGTATATCAATTCCATGACTAACAAAGGATCAGCTAAAATAAATAAACCTTCTATATCAGCATCAACCGGTCAAGTCGTCGTCGTCCCATCCAAGGCGACAGACGATGGATCAGGTGTTGTTGGCGGCAACATTGATTTGTCGAAGCTAGCAGAAATTGTGAATAAAATACAGATTGGCGAGCGCGGTTATGTAACCATTTTGGATAAGGATCGTAAATATTTGATTCATCCGTCCATCGAGCCTGGTACAGACGCTACTGAAGATTTTGTTCATTATTTTTATGAGTCCAATTCTGGCGTTCAAAATTATAAATTTAAAGGAAAGAGCAAAAAAGCTATATTTACAACCAATCAGCTTACGGGATGGAAAATAGTCGGCGGTATTGAAATGGCAGAAATCAAAAACGCGACAAGAGGCATTTTGTATACGACCATTTTCGTTATTCTCAGTGCCATACTGATAGGCGGCGCAATCATTTTTGCTATTATTCGCTCGATTACGATGCCCCTGCAGCAATTAATGCATGCAACTAAGAAAATAGCAGACGGCGATTTGACAGAGGAGCTTACTATTCGCTCTCAAGATGAATTAGGACATTTATCGATGTCCGTCAATCATATGATTCAGAAGCTGCGGGATCTAATCGGCGGCGTATTAAGCACCTCGCAAAATGTAGCTGCAGCCTCCCAGCAAATATCAGCTACAACGGAACAGGTTGCAAGCGGAAGTACGGTACAGGCTGAGGCAGCTCAGACCATACATGAGCAATTCAATGGTCTTTCTATTGCAATCAATGCAGTAGCAGAGAGTGCAGAGGAAGCAGCGAAGCTGGCATCGCAAACAACTTCCATTGCTCACGCTGGTGGAGATACGGTTAGTAAATCCGTTGAGAGCATGACTCAGGTAAGCGCCCAAATGGAGCGTTTGGAGGAAGACTCTGTTAAAATTGGCGAAATTATTGAAGTGATTGATGATATTGCAGAGCAGACCAATCTTCTAGCTTTGAATGCAGCTATAGAAGCAGCAAGAGCAGGCGATCAAGGCAGAGGCTTCGCGGTCGTTGCAGATGAGGTTCGGAAGCTAGCTGAACGAAGCGGGGAAGCAACAACGCAGATCTCCACCATCATTAAAGGCATGCAAGCCAATACGCATAAGAGTGTAGTCGCGGTATCAAGCGGTGTTAAGCAATCGCAAGAGACCGGACAAGCCTTTAAGAAAATTATTACGATGATCAATGAAACGGAAAATAAGGTCAATGAAATTGCTGCTGCAAGCGAGCAGCAATCATCACAAGCAAATGAAGTGATGGGCTCCATTGAAAGTATTTCTGCCGCTAGTCAAGAAGCTGCAGCTGCAGCAGAGGAAACGGCAGCGACATCGCAATCACTTGCCATTCTTGCTGAAGGCCTGAATGAGTCTGTCTCTATCTTTAAGGTTTATAAATAAGAAGGGAGGGTTCAAATTATGGGGTCAATTGGACAGCAGCAGTATATTGAGTTTGCTATAGAACAAGAGCAATACGCCATTGAAATTCAAGATATTCACGAGATTATCAAAATTCAGGATATTACTGAAATTCCAAATGTCAGGTCTTATGTGAAGGGCGTTATTAACCTCAGGGGCAAAATTGTGCCGGTTATTAGCCTTCGTCATTTATTCAATCTGGAGGAGAAGGAATACTCCAAAACTACCCGTATTATTGTCGTTCATCATGAGGAGGATACGGTAGGCATTATTGTTGACCGAGTCAATAAAGTGGCTACCTTTACGGATATCCAATCACCACCTGAGCGTGTAGGCGGAGTGGACGGAAACTATTTTGTAGGAATTGGCCTTACGAGCAGCGGACTGGTTGCCATTTTAAAGCTGAATGAAGTACTGCTTCGCGAACAGGAGTGAATAATGGAATGATATCTGATCTATCTGAATATAGAGAAGTTTTCTTAGAGGAGCTTGAGGAACAGCTGCATCTCATGGATGATGTTATTTTACAATTGGAGATGGAAGGGGAATCAGAGGAGGTTATTCAAAGCTTATTCCGAGCAGCGCATACACTCAAGGGATCATCGGCAGCTATGGGTTATGAGGAAATGAAGCAGTTAACCCATGAGATGGAGCATCTGCTGGATCTCGTAAGAGGCAAGAGGCTTGAAGTGACAGCGTCACTTATTAATCTGCTGTTTCAATCACTGGATTGTCTGAAAGAGCTACGAATCGATATTATGCGTAATGATGACGCCATAACGGATATATCTGGCTGTATCAGCGACCTTAAAAATTTCATACACAAGCCAGTTCCTTCAACAATTGTAGAAATAGAGGCTTTGCCGAAGCCTCAATTGAGTCTGGATACGACTCTGAAATTGCAAGACGCTCAAGATTACGGGCATAAGGCGTATTGGATTAGCGTTCAGCTCTCCACGGATTGCTTAATTAAAGGTGCGAGAATCTATGTCATCCATTCCAATTTGAGCAGCTTCGGAGAGGTTCTTCATGCTGTGCCAGACATAGATACCATTGAGGAATTGGGAGAAATGCCGGAAGGCATTCAATTCCTTTATGCCGGAAAACAGAACAGCAGTGATTTGGAGGCTCTTGTATCTGAGCTGACAGATGTCGTTGGTGTAAAGGTAGAATTATTGCCTTCTGAAGTCATAGAATCAGCAGTGACAAGCACAACTAAAGCAAATTTCTCAAATGAAATAGTGGAAAGAATGACAAACGATGAGCCTGTCAGTACGACAAAGTCCAAATCAGGGACTATTCGTGTCAGCGTAGAGCGCCTAGATCATCTAATGAACCTAGTCGGCGAGCTCGTAATCGACCACACTCGTATTCACCAAGTGGAGCGTACGCAAAGAAGGCGATTTTCAGATGACTCTGTAGATGAGTTGGGACAAATCTCCGACCATCTTTCTCGTATTATTGGTGATTTACAAGAAAGCGTTATGAAAGCGAGAATGCTTCCGATTGAACAGCTGTTTAATCGCTTTCCACGGATGGTGCGCGATCTTACTCGTGATCTAGGCAAAGAAATAGAGCTTGTTATCGGTGGGAAAGACACGGAGCTGGACCGAACCTTGATTGAAGATATTGCTGATCCTCTCATTCACTTAATTCGTAATGCAGTGGATCACGGGATTGAGTTACCTGAGAAAAGAGCATTATCCGGTAAAGATCCGAAGGGTACGCTGCAAATAAGAGCGGCGCATGAAGATAATCAGGTCGTCATTTATGTTGAAGATGACGGAGCAGGCATCGATCCGGAGAAGATGAGGAAATCCGCCTTAGAGAAAGGGATTATTTCTACGGAGGAAGCGATGCTCTTAAGCGACAAAGAGGCCATCAACCTCATCTTTCGACCAGGTTTCTCGACTGCTAGCCGGATAAGTGATGTATCTGGCCGAGGTGTAGGTATGGATATCGTTAGAAGCCATATTGAGCAGCTAAACGGACTTATTGATATCACGACTGAATTGGGTCAAGGGACCAGCTTCAAAATTAAGCTTCCGCTGACATTAGCTATTATTGTAGGCTTACTTATTAAATTAAATGATCAAACCTTCATAATCCCGATGAGCAATATCGCAGAAATTGTAAGAATAGCGAATAACGATATAGAGACGGTCCGCGGACAGTCGGTTATTTTATTGCGCAATCAAGTCATTCCGATCGTTTGGCTCCATGACCATTTTCATATACCCAGACGGGAACAGCAAAAAAGTCATATTCAGCTAGTCATTGTAGGGTCTGCGGAGAAGAGATTGGCGCTCGCCGTGGATGAGTTGATCGGAAATCAGGAGATTGTTATTAAGTCGCTGGGCTCTTATGTTGGCAAGGTAGACGGCATCGCAGGTTCTACGATTTTAGGCGACGGCAAAGTGGCCTTAATTTTAGAGGTGTCGGGCATTATCAATCAACGATAGAGGAAGAGATGGCATGTCGAAAATAAAAGTACTTGTAGTAGATGATTCCTTGTTTATGCGTAAATTGATTTCACGATTAATTGAAGATGATGCGGCGATGCAGGTAGTCGGAATGGCTCGCAATGGTTTGGAAGCAGTCAATATGGTTAAGGAGCTTCGGCCGCATGTCGTGACCATGGATATTGAAATGCCCGTAATGAACGGCTTGGAAGCTTTGAAAGCAATAATGAAACAACGACCTACGCCTATTCTTATGCTGAGCTCGCTAACACAAGAAGGAACGTCCGCTACCATTACAGCCTTGCAGAACGGTGCAGTAGATTTTATATCGAAACCGTCAGGATCGATTTCCTTTGATCTGTACAAGGTAAAAAAAGAGCTGGGGGACAAGATTAAACAAGCGGCGCAAATACCGATGAAAAGCCTTATTCTCAATCACAAGGTAGCACCAAGAATAGAGCTGGCGCAAATGGACAATAGCCTGGTCGAGCGTATGACAGAGTTTGATCAGATAGTAGCTTTAGGGACATCAACGGGAGGGCCAAAGGCGCTGGAAACGGTTATTACGGCGCTTCCTGCCAGCTTCCCTTATCCACTGCTGCTGGTGCAGCATATGCCCCCTAAATTTACAAAGTCATTGGCTGAGCGATTAAATCGTATATCCCGTGTTCGGGTGGTTGAGGCTGAGGATAATGAACGCATTCAGGGAGGGACGGTATATATTGCTCCTGGTGATTACCATATGACTGCTGTTCAGTCCAACAAGGAATATAGAATTCAGCTTAATCAGCAGCTGCCTAGGAATGGTTTTAGGCCTTCGGTGGATGTGCTTTTTGATTCCGTATCCAAATTAAAGCAACTGAAGCAGCATTATATTATAATGACTGGCATGGGGAGCGATGGAGCGAGAGGAATGCTGTCCGCCAAAGAAGCGGGAGCGGCTTCAACCATTGCTGAATCGAAAGAGACCTGCATTGTTTTTGGGATGCCAAAGTCAGCAATTGATTTGAACTGTGTAGATTATACAGTACCTTTGCATTTGATTACATCGAAAATAATGGCAGTTACAGGCGCTCCGAAAAAATAGTTACGTCCTTTGGAGGGTCAGTCTAACTGTTTTTCAATATTGAAGCCACTTTCTTTCTTCATTTCGCTGGCCGCTAAGAGTATGTATTGATGAATAGGCAGCATTTTTTTGGTTCATTCTAAATAGAAAAAAAAGGGCTAACGAATGAATCGTTAGCCCTTTTAAAAATTACTTAAATGAAGCGTAACCTTGATCTGCCATCACGACACTGCCATTAATGCCTTCAGCATCTTTAAGAGAAATAAGGTAAACGGTGTTGGCAACTGTCTCAGGCTTAGTCAATTCTCCGCCCATTACGCTGGCACGCATTTTGTCCAGTAATCCATTATCTTTAAAGCCTTGGATGATAGGTGTATCCACAGCACCAGGCGCTACCGCGACAACGCGGATACCGTATGGTGATAGATCAAGCGCAGCTGATTTACTCATCATGATGACAGCACCTTTTGTCGCATGGTATGCGAATGTGCCAGGCGAAGCTAGGAATCCGAATACAGAAGCTGTATTAATAATTACGCCATTGATTCCGAGTTCTTTCATTTTGTTGCCTGCAGCCATGATGCCGTAAGCTACACCATGTTGATTGACGCTGATTACACGGTGATAGAGATCCATGTTTTGAGAAAGTACAGGTCCTGCTCCGCCGATACCAGCATTGTTGAACATAACATCAAGTCGGCCGTAAACTTCTACTGCTTTATTTACAAGTGCTTCAACGTCTTCTTGTTTAGAAACATCCACTTGAATGAAAGTGGCTTCACCGCCAGCATCCTTGATAAGTTGAACCGTTTCTTGACCAGCTGCCTCGTTATAATCGGCTACGACAACGCGGTCGCCCTCTTTGGCAAATTTCAAGCATGCTTCCCGGCCAATACCGCTGGCTCCGCCTGTAATGATTGCTACTCTAGATGTATTCATGATAAAACCTCCAATTTTTGATTATGGATTAGTTGTTTGTTTCATTGCTTGTTTTTATTGTACGCCTATCCTATGATTAGATAAATTTAAACATAATTACTGATCATTAAGTTTTACTAAAGGTAAAGGCGGTCACTGCATGCAACTAGAGCAATTAACATTTGTCATTGAAGTAGCTAAGAGAGGGTCATTAACGGCTGCTGCACAGCATCTGCATGTCACGCTGTCAGCTGTCAGTCAATCGATCTCTAATTTGGAGGCAGAGCTTGGAGTGAGCTTATTTGTTCGGTCGCGTCTGGGCGCAACTCCGACGGCAGAAGGGCAAGTCTTAATTAAGAAGGCTCTCGAGGTTGTAAATAAAGCGAATGAGCTGCGTCAAGAAGCTGCAAGCTATACCAATACGCAAATAGGCGAGCTGCGGCTTGCAGCATTTCCTGGCCCATTGCTGCTAGCTATGGATGCTATTGTTGATTTTAAGCGGGATTATCCGAACATACAGCTCGATATAAGTGAGCAGAGCGTGGATCAGATTATTGAGGATGTACGCAAGGGAGAGATTGATATTGGTCTTGTTCTCTTATCGGAAGAGTTTCAGCAAACGTACAGCGGGTTATCGGTGGGGCGTCTTTTGGAATGCAAATTAGTGCTTGCCGTTAATCGAAATTCTCCTCTTGCCCTTAGTAAGACACTCACATTGGAGGACTTGAAGCAAGAACCCCTTGTCTTGTATAAAGAGGATTATCTCAAATGGTTTATGGATCGGCATAAGTCAGTAATTGATCCTTCTAATATCCTGTTCTATACGAATAACATATCGGCGATTAACAAAGCGGTTAAGGATGGAATGGCTTCTACAATAGGTCTCGATTTTTCTTTTATAAATGATCCTTCGGTTCAGGCTGGAGAGATTGTCCTTGTGAATATAGATTTTGATGACATGTTTTCGGTAAATTTGGGATGGATTCGTGCCGAGGGCAGAGTACTGCCTAAAGCCTCGGAGCTGTTTATACAGAAGTTGAAGCATCGGTTGGAGCAGTATGCGTAGTAATGTGGAGTATGACCTAGTATTACCTTAATCGTGTATCGAAGCCCTCATTGTATGATTGTGTTAAGGCAATCCAACCAATGAAGGCTTATTTATATTTGCACGCTATACTTGCGCACGATATTCAGAAGGTGTGATTCCGACTCTCTTTTTGAAAATACGGCTAAAATATTTATCGTCCTGATAGCCGACTAGATTGGCAATTTCATAGGTTTTCCCATTCGTTTTCCGCAGCAGATCTTTGGCATGATCGATGCGAACGCTGGTAATATAGTCCGTAATATTTATGGACTCTACTTGTTTAAATAAGAAGCTTAAATATACAGGTGACAGAAACACTTCCGATGCAATCATCTCCAGTGTAATATTGTGACGGAAATTCTCAAGGATATATTCCTTCGTTTTATCTATGACTACGTTTTTACCCGATTTGCGTAAGTTTTGCGTTAAGGCGAGAAGCTTGTATAGAAACTGTTTCATAAATTGAGCTAATTCGTCGATTGTGCTCGCCTTGAAGATCTGTTCAATATCTGTGGTCGCGAGCAGCTCATCTAATTGAAGCTGGGGATGCATCTCCAGCATCGTATGGGTTGCCGCAACCATCTGCTGCAAGCTTATCGTTTTTGATTCATGCTGATTGAAGGCTTGCTCCTTCAAAAATAAAATAAAGGATGCCAGCCATGCCGCAAGGCCGCTTTCGTTACCCACTCGGATCGACATAATGAGATCCTCATCCTGCACCGAATAAATATCCTTGCCGGTGGATGCCACGCCTGCTTGCTCCTCCAAATCATCAATGAAAATAATCTGGTTCCCGCCAGTATAATACTTGTATTGCAGTGCGAGTTTGGCATTCTCATATGCGATCTTACAGTCGCTTAACAGGTTGGAGAAAAGTCTGGAAACGCCTATTGTAGCGCCTAAATTCAGTGTTTCTCGAAGGTTGATCATCAACTGCCGCAGAAGCTCTTGCAGCTGATTGAATGATCTCTCATCATCCATGTTGAAAATCATGATGAACCTTTGATTCTGCTCTTGAAAGTGTACTTTAAACCGCCATGCTTCCATCGTTTCTTCCACGATATTTGCGATAGCAAAGTGAATAAGCTGTTGATCCTCCACCGTATATTGCTCAAGCTTGCCCGTCTCATCCTCCATTTCCAACAAGCAAATTCGGAAAGCGCCGGCTTGTAGAGGGATGCCTAAATAGGCTGTTTTATCTAGGAAAATGTCTGGCTTTTGATTCATTCCATCGATTAAGCTATGAAGAAAGCGTTCAACCATAACAGGGAAATTTTCTTTTATCTGTTGTTTTAAAATATTTTCTGCTTCCCATTCCTGCTTCACGCGTAAAATAACGCTCACCAAACGCTCCATATCGGGCGGTTTAAGTAAATAATCGGAAGCGCCAAGCTGAAGCGCCTGCTGTGCGTACATAAATTCATCATGACCGCTTAATATAATGGACTTAAGCCGGATGCCGCGAGCGTCCAATTCTCGGAGCAATAACAACCCATCCATTATAGGCATTTGGCAATCCACGATAATGAGATGGGGATGTTTAGCCTCAATAAGCGCCAACGCTTCTGCTCCGTTATTTGCTGTTCCCATCCACTCAAAACCATATTCCTCCCACGGAATTAACTTACGCAACGCGATCGTTACGATGGGTTCATCATCGATGACTATGACTTTCATACAGGCTCACCCATTCTTCTTCATTATGAATAACAGGCAAATAGATGGTTACAATCGTTCCTTTGCCCTCTGTACTAGAAATTCGTAATCGATATTCCTCGCCAAACAGCATGGTGAGACGTTCGTTCACATTTTTGATGCCGTACCCGCCGCTGCTGCGAGGGGATACTTCCAGCAGTTCCGCTACCTGCAGCTCCGTCATTCCTCTGCCGTTATCCTCAACAGTGAATACGATACCTTCGGCGGCCATATGTCCTGTAATCCGAAGAATGCCCTCTCCATCGGTTTTGGCAGTGAAGGAATGAATGATTGCATTCTCGACGATCGGCTGCAGCAGTAATTTGGATGTTAAGTAGGGCTCAACTATAGGATCGATATCATACTCTACCCGGAATCGATTTGGGAAGCGTGCATGCTGAATGTGTACATAAGCGCGTATTTGGTTTATCTCATTTTCCAGCTTGTAATAATCGTTACCGCGGTTGAGTGATATTCGAAATAGCTGGCTAAGCGATCGAACAACCTCTGCCGTATCGTTATCGCCGTTAATTTTAGAATTTAGAAAAATATAATCCAATGTGTTATATAGAAAATGCGGCTCGATTTGAGCCTGAAGCGTCTTTAGCTCAATCATTTTTTGATTGGTTTGGCTTATATATACTTTCTGAATGAGCTCGTTCAAATCGACAACCATCTGATTATATCGTTGAGTGAGCAGGCCGATCTCATCATTTGATTGTACAGGCACCTTCTGATTAAAATCACCTCGCTTGAAATCACTCATTGAACGAAGCAGTTTCTGAATAGGTGAAGTGATGTTTCGAGAAAGAAACATAGATAAAAGTCCGACAATCAATAACAGAGAAACCGAAGCGATAAGTGTAAACCGCAGCAAAACCTGGTGCTGGCTGCGTATTTCCTGCAAGGGAGTCAGACTGACTACACTCCACTCGTAGGGCTCAACCTGTGAGGTTGTTACATAATAATCTTTGCCATTTACATGGACGATGGGGTTGCTGCCGGGATTTGTCAAGGTCTTCTTAAAGGCGAGATCTCCTTGGCGGTAATATTCGATTTCACGGCTTCTCTGATTGCTGGCAACCAAATTGTAATTATCGTCAATCAATAGCAGCTGTGTGGATTCGCTAATATCAATATCTTTAATGGAATCAAGCAGCGCTTCACGGCGGATACCGATAAAAAGCATCCCCAGCTTCTGATCGGCATCGTAAATATTTGTAATGCGCCGACCGATCATAATCTCATTGTATTGCTGCAGATAAGGGAATAGCGGATCACTGGAGAACATCCAATTTGCTTCTCCCGCCTTGGCAGCCGTTACGATATAAGTGGGTGTCTCCATTAACTGCTCATAAGGAATGACTTCTCTATAAAACTCGTTGAAGTCACGATAAAGGAAGCCATTTTCACCATATACAATAATAAATGAGATGTATTGCTTCGCAACCTTCAAATTAGATAAATATGATACCATCGTTTGTTGTGCAAGATTGTACTCATCAGGTTTCGGATTGTTTAACATATTTTGAAATGTTTCATTGTTCATAATATAAAAGGATATGTCCTGAACATCGTTAAGCATTAGCTTAATATTGCTTTCTATTAGTCCAATTGTTTGGTTTTGCTGTACGAGAACCTGTTCCTCCAGCAGATCGGCTGAAGTGAAATACGAGAATATTCCTAGGCTTAACAAGGGAATGAGTACGACAATAATAAAGTAAAAAAATATTTTATTTTGAAGCTTCTGGAACAGCCTCATGATGGAGACCTCCTCTTAAGAAACGACGCGGATGCTTATGGTGGCAAGCTTATCAAAAAATGAAAAGGCTTGCAATCATCTATGAGCAGGCTAGGAGAGACTGCTAGAATCTGTCCACCAAATCTTGAAGTTGTCTCATTGCGGGGTATTTACGCTTAGCTATAAGATAGACGTACAAGCAGCGCAAAACACTTTTCAAGGGAGGCGATAAGCATGAAGATACACCAGAAGAGAAAGGCCAGTTGGATAGGCTTAATCTTGGCATTCAGCTTAATTTTCACAGGGTGCTCCACAGGAAATAATAAACCATCTTCAGAGGACAAGCCATCAAACAACCAGGGAAATGGGGCCAGTGAGGAAATAGACTGGAAGACGGTAAAAGCAGACATTCGATTTGTATATCCAGGGACATCAGAATCAGAGAAATTGTTCGCTGAGACATTCAAGGATGCAATGAAGGAGAAATACCCGAACGTTAATATTGAGTTTATGTACCTGTCATGGGCGGATATGGAGAAAAAAATCTCTGTCATGATCAGCACCGGCGATGTTCCGGATATCGCAACAACGCAGGATGTCACCAACTTTGTGCAGATGGATGGTCTAGAGGATCTAGCACCGTACATGCAGCGAGAGAACTCAACTGTACTTGCGGATAACTTCCTTCCCGGCACACTTGATTATTCATCCGTAGACGGCAAGATCTATGCTGCACCTGCAACAGCCAATGCTTTCAACCTAATGGTCAATGAAAAGATGCTTAATGATGTTGGTATGAAGATCGAAGATCTTCAAACATGGGCAGATATGGAGAAAGCAGCCGAGCTTATGACGAAGGACGGGAAATACGGATTCGGTTATCCGCTTGGTGTTGCTCGTTTCGCCTTCCGCGTACCGTTCACTGCCGGCTATAGCAATGATATTCTCATCTCCGATACATCAGAGGAGAGCAAGCAGAAATATGTCGAGCTGCTTAATCATTTCAAAAATCTAGAAGCCTATCAGCCGAAAGCGCATCTGACATGGGGTTATCCTGAAATGTTTAGAGCATACAGTAACGGTGAAGTCGGTATGATTCCTGCAGGTACCTTCTTCTCTGCAAACGTATACAGTATCAATCCGGATATTATCAACGTATCCCGTGCTATCCCGTACCCTAAAGGTCCTTCCGGTACCGAGGCAAATACGCCTGTTGCTAACTCAGGCTTTGGTATTTATAAGGGAAGCAAGAACAAGGAAGTGGCTTGGCGTTTAATTGAAGAGCTGCTATCACCAGAATTCAACAGCACGCAAGCAGCGATTCTTAATATTTCGGCAGAGAAAGCAACAAGTCTGGAAGAGGTCATTAAGAAAGCAGAGAATGTATATCCAAAGGCTATTGATGGGCATAAACGCGTCATTGAGGATTTCTTAAGCATTGTTGAGAAGTCAGGCGTACCCATGGACAAAATTGTCGGACAACCGGAGATGGAAACCGTTGTACAAGAAATTATGGTCAAGCTTTTGACGAACAAGCTGAGCCCAGAAGAAGCATACGATGCCATTAAGAAAGGCATTGATCCGATTACAACCAAATATGCGAAATAAGAAGCTTATCGCTTAATAGTAGAGGGGACTCCTTGATTCGGTTTACCGGAGTCCCCTTTGCTATACGCAAAAGAATGGACTGGGTGAGGAGAGTGGCATGATGACCCGCAAGTTTTTTAGATTACACGGCTTTGGCTATATGCTTCTGGCGCCTGCTGTACTCTATTTGATCGCTTTTCAGTTTTATCCGTTGTTTGAGACCATCCGTCTCAGCTTATTCGATTATTCCTTAATTTCCAGCAAAGGCATGTCATTCATCGGTTTGGATAACTATATTTACTTGCTAACGGAAGATGATAAATTTTGGAAAATAATGTGGAACAGCCTCGTTTGGGTTATTGGATCGACGGTATTTCAATTTGCGGTCGCGATTCCGGCTGCTTTGATACTAAATACCAAGCTTCGCTCCCGCGGGCTATGGCGCGGTTTGATGATGGTTCCATGGGTATCGCCAGTCGTCATTATCGGAATCGTGTGGAAATGGATTTACGACGGACATAACGGCTTGGCGAACCATTATTTGACCGCTTGGCATGTTATTCAGGAGAACATCGTATGGCTGGGAGATGAGTTCTGGGTATGGCCCGCGCTCCTGTTGACCTCCGTATGGAAAGGGTTCCCTTACATTGCGCTAATGCTCTTATCGGGCTTAACGGGCATCTCGAAGGAGATGATGGAAGCTGCGGAGATGGATGGAGCTACCGCTTGGCAACGTTTAATCCGCATCGTGCTTCCGCTGCTTAAACCGATTATGTACGTCACAGGTATGGTGTCTATTGTATCCTCATGGACGAAATTCGAAATGATCTGGGCACTGACTAATGGGGGTCCAGGTTTTGAGACAAGCATTTTGCCTACTTATGTATATACAAATGCATTCGTTTATTATGATTTGGGCAGAGGGTCCGCAATTGCGGCGCTGTCGATGGTAGTTGTCCTTCTACTGGTAGGCATCTATGCGAAATTATTCGGCAAGGAAAACGATTAGAAGGGTGAGATTATGAAAGAGACGCTATCGCTACGCACAATTAAATACTCAGGGCTAACGATTCTGATGGTATTCACCCTTCTCCCTTTCCTATGGCTTGTAGATACAACGTTCAAGAGCACGGAGGAAATGTTCGCTTCGACTCCTTCGTGGTGGATATCCCACTTTACTTTTGAACATTACGCATGGGCAATCGGTGAGCAAGGAATGAATATCGGCAAATTGCTATCCAACTCTATTATCGTATGCTTGTTCACTGCCATATGTACGGGATTAATTGCATGTGTCAGCGGATATGGCTTAGCTAGATTTAAAGTTCCGGGCATTAGCTTAGTTATTGTATTATTCGTTCTGGCTCAAATGATACAAGGTCCGTTGATTATGATTCCGTGGTACAAGCTTGCTTCTGCCTTCTCTCTATTGAATACGAAGACGGTTCTTGTTCTTATCTATAATACGATGACTATTCCTGTTGCCGTATGGATAATGAGCGGGTTTTTCAAAAGCGTACCTAAGGAGCTGGAGGAAGCTGCCTACATGGACGGCTCCACTAAGATCAAAACCTTGTTTAATATCATGGTTCCGATGGCGCTGCCAGGACTCGTGTCCGTCAGCTTGTATTCATTCATTCTCGGGTGGAATGATTACCAGTACTCTCTCATTTTGACCAGCTCATTGGCAGCCAAGACCGTTCAAGTCGGAATTGCCGAAGTAATGGAAAGCATGGGGGCAGCGAACTGGGGCGGTATTCTTGCCAGCGGTGTTATCGTTATTTTGCCTATTATACTTATTTTCTCCCTTATACAAAAGCTATTGATTGAAGGGTTAACCGCAGGCGGCATTAAAGGATAAATCGAAACTAGATGATGATAGGAGAATGATAACGATGAGTTCAAACCAAACAAAGTACGCGCAACTTCAAGGTATTATTCCAGCCCTTATTACACCTTACGATAAGAATGGGAAAATTAGTGATCCAATAACTCGTCAATTGGTCAGACATTTGATGGGACAAGGTGTTTCCGGATTTTATTTGAGCGGCAGCACCGGTGAAGGTTTTCTGCAAACGATTGAGGAACGCCAATATTTATTGGAAATCGTCATGGACGAGGTCAAAAAAGAACTGCCTATTATCGCGCATGTCGGCGCCATGGATACAGAAACTGCCGTACGACTAACTCGTCATGCTTATGAGGTCGGTGCTACGGCAGTATCGGCTGTTACTCCGTTCTACTATAAACATGGTTCAGAACAAATTAAGCGTCATTATATAGATATCGCTGAAGCGGCTGACATCCCATTAATTGCATATCATTTTCCAGATATGACCGGATCGAAGCAGTCTGCGGAATTTTACAAGGAGCTTTCACAGGTGGATGGCATTATCGGCTTGAAATTTACAAATACGAACGTGTACGAAATGCAGCAGATTATGGACATTTGCGGCGAGGATTTCCTTGTTTTTAACGGTCCAGACGAGATTTGTTTGGCTGGTCTAACGATGGGCGCATGCGGAGCGATCGGATCTACCTACAACATTATGCCGGCGAAGTTTGCTGAGCTGTACAAACTGTTTAAGGCGGGTAAAATTGCGGAAGCAAGAGCAATTCAATACGAGGTCAATCGCGTTATTCATGAGCTGCTAAAATATGATTTTATCGCTTTCGAGCGTGAAGTCTTGCGGCTTCAAGGTATTGATGTCGGTATTCCGCGTAAACCGATTCAGCAATTAACCGACGGGCAGCGTGCTGATATTTACGAAACGGTTAAACGATTCCCTTTCTTGAATGTGCAATAACGTCAGAGGAGCTGAATACAAATGACGAAAAGAGTTAACGTACTGCAGCTGTTTGATTTAAAGGGCAAAGTCGCATTGGTTACAGGCGGGAACAATCTGGGTTATGATGCAGCGGAGGCGCTCGCTGAGCTGGGTGCGACGGTTGTGATTACACGTCGCCAGCAAGACGAAGCCGATAAGACGGCGGCGCAGCTGGCAGCGGATACAGGAGCAGAAGTTACAGGTACGGAGCTGGAGGTGACAGACGAAGAGAGCTGGAAGAAGGCAGTGGATGGGATCATGGCTCAGTACGGACGAATTGATATTCTTATCAATAATGCCGGTGGGCGCAAAGTGTCGGTTGTGCCGGATACGATTGAAGGCGATCCCTCCTATGAATTTCTCGAGACACGTCTGTTGGAAGACTGGAAATATACGATGGACGCAAATTTAACGAGTGTTTTTCTAGGCTGCCGCACGGTAGCTCCGCATATGAAGAAGGCAAGATCCGGTAAAATTATTAATATGGCTTCTATCGATGGAATAGTAGGTCGCGATCTCAGAATTTATCCGGGATCGGGGCTGTCGCCAACAGTTCCAGATTATTTGGCAAGCAAGGCAGGCGTTATTAATCTGACGAAGGGAATCGGCGTTTCTTTGGCACCTTTCGGCATCTACGTCAATTCAATCTCACCGGGCGGCTTCTATCGCTCTCAACCGGATGCATTTGTAGAGAATTACACTAAGCTTGTTCCGTTAGGGAGAATGGGGCGCGATCGAATTGATCTGAAGGGCTCTGTAGCTTATTTAGCATCCTCAGCATCTGATTATACAGTGGGTCATAACCTTGTAATTGACGGTGGCTTGACGTCCTGGTAGTGATATCTTTAGAGAAATACGCCATAAAAAGCTAACAAAAAAAGAGGCATCCCCTCAAAAGGGATGCCTCTTATTGTTTTACTACAAAACCGAGTGCTTGCGTTCCCATACATAGCTGGCTAATCCGATGATCAGACCAAGACCAACTAGAGTAGCACCGACCCAAGGGAGTGCTTGAAGGGAGAGATGAGTAATGACCCAGCCGCCAATGAAAGCACCAGCAGCATTACCGAGATTACCGGCGGAATGGCTGGAGGTAGAGGCTAACGCTGGAGCAGCTTTTGCTAAGCTCATAATCCGCACTTGCAGACCTGGCATCACAGCGAAGGAGGCAGTGCCCCACAGAAAAATAGTGATTACAGAGGCTATCGGATTATGCACTGTGAGGGTGAATAGAGTAAGAATGATGCAGGTTGCAAAATAAATGCCAAGCAGCGAAGGCATCAGCTTCCAGTCCGCAAGCTTGCCGCCGACGATATTCCCAATCGTTACGCCGATACCGAAGATGACGAGAATCCAGGTTACACTGTGCTCTACAAAACCAGTTACACCTGTAAGAAGTGGCGTAATATAAGTAAATACAGTGAATAAGCCTGCGTTTCCAAGTGCGCCTATGAGGAGAAAAAGCATGAGCTTGGGCTTCATGAGCGAATGAATTTGCTTCGTGATACTTGCCGGTTTTTCCGGTTTAAGTTTAGGGATGAAGATGAATATCCCAATCAATGCTATGATTCCCATAATCGCAATAGCTCCGAATGAAGCACGCCATCCCATGTTTTGCCCGATAAATGTACCCAGTGGAACGCCGATAATATTCGCTATCGTTAAACCAGCCATCATAATGGATACCGCACCTGCTCGCCTATTTGGGGCGACAAGATTAGAGGCGATAACGGCTCCTACGCCAAAGAAGGTACCATGAGTCAAAGCTGTAATCATGCGGGCGGCCATTAGAACTCCATAGCTTGGAGCGAATACGGATATGCCGTTGCCTACAATGAATAGCACCATAAGCAGAAGCAGAAGCTTCTTTTGCGGAATGCGGTGAGTGAGAACGGTCAGTATAGGAGCGCCTACAGCAACCCCTAGAGCGTACATCGTAATGAGCTGTCCAGCAGTTGAAATACTGACATGAAGATCATCAGCGACATTGGGCAGAAGACCCATGATGACAAATTCAGTCATGCCAATAGCAAATGCGCCTACAGTAAGAGAGATGATAGAGATCGGAAATGATTCTTTGACACCTTTTGTTTGCTTTAAGCTTTTTGTTGGATTCATGCTGCAAATTGCGACCTTTCTAGTAATACTATTATTAGGCTCCATTTCGTTAGGTTGCAGAGCAAAGCTGACAAGACTGACAAGATAAGACCTGTTCTATATTATTTAGTTTTATGAAAATATTTTCAAGGAAAATATTTTTCCTATTAGCGGATCGGAATAATGGCATAGCCAAAAAAAGCGGCAAATATGCCGCTCAGTTTAGCTCACTTTAGCTGACTTCAGCTATCCCTGCTTTGCCCCGAGCCTCTCGATTTTATGAAGCCAGTTCTCACGAATCTTCGCTGTGCTCATCTTAACCTGCCCAATTTCCGTAATTCGGACAGGGTTTATTCCGCAAAATTGTAGAATACCGCGCTTCATGATGTGATGACCAGCTTGTCTAAGGAATATACGATAATACCAAGGCGGGGAATCCATCGTTACAATAAGCCGAGCAGTTTTTCCTTTTAACAATTTCTTTGTGAGCAGGGAATTAGGAATCGATTGAAAAGCAAAGCCCGGAAGAAAAATGCGATCAAAGAATCCCTTCATAATAGCAGGCATCGTACCCCACCAAGTCGGGTAAACGAATACTAGATGATCAGCCCAGCGAATCGATTCTTGGGCGGCGAGAAGATCCTCCTCCAGGTCCGTTCTCTTCTGGTATCCATATTTCAAGACAGGGTCGAACTTCAGGTCGCCAAGCGCTATCCATCGAACATTCGCACCGCTGCTGACTGCGCCTTTCTTATAGGCCTCCCCCAATGCGTTAGAGAAGCTTTTTGAATAGGGATGACCAACAATAATGGCAATATTTTTTCCCACAGTAATTCCTCCTCATTTCCATACGTATCATAGGAGCAACAATTGTTCTCCACGCTTTGAAAGGTCCATGATAAAATGGTATGAGCTTATTATAATGTCGCGGCATCCCTGCAAAACATGATGATAAGCGCTAATGTTATGTTCATTTGTGCAAGGGAGGAGAGATGCTTTTATGATGAAGAAAGGCGTTTCCGTATCACTTCTGTTCCCCATCAGAAAAACAATCGTATTCAAGGGATATGATTGGGACGCTTTTTGTACATATGCCTCTATCGACACTGATCTCTTGGGCCAAGCGGAAGCTCGTATCCCAGAGGATGATTTTGATCGTATTGTTCAGGCTGCTTCTATATATACAGGTGATGAGGTCTTTGGTTTGCATCAAGGGCAGGCGATGAGCATCTCTGACTTTGGCGTATTAGGTTACGTGATGCTGCATTCGAAGACGATAGGCAAGGCGCTGGAGGCTTATCAAAAATACAATATTATCGTTTGCAACCAGTTCAACGTAGATATTGAACCGCAGGGAGAGGATATCATTCTTCATATGTTTCTGACTCATTCCCCAGGGCCTCCAAGCAGGCATTGTTTGGAGGACATGGCGGCTTCCTTATACCATACGATGAGAGAATTAAGCTGCAGAATGATCGCCATTAAAGAGATTCAATTCATGCATAGCCAGCCAATGGGTAACGAGGAAGAGTATCAATTGGCATTTGGAGCTGTACCGCAGTTCCAGCATCAAGCCAATACGATGAGAATGAGCAAAGAGGTTTTGGACTATCCCATATTGAGTGCAGACACACGGCTGCTGGGTGTATTTGAAGTTATGGCGGAGGAAGCCAGAAGCAAGCTAACTCAGGGCTCTTTATTAACAGCTCAGATTAGCAAATGGATAATCGAATGCATGCCGTCCCGTTTTCCGACTTTGAAGGAGGCGGCTATGGAAATGAAAATGAGCGTAAGGACGCTGCAAGCGAAGCTAAAACAGGAAAACACATCGTATAACCGTTTGGCAAACGAAGTACGCAAGCAGCTTGCGATCATTTATTTGGCAAAACCGGAGTATACCATATCGGAAATTGCGTATCTGCTGCATTTCTCTGAGCCCAGTTCATTCGGGACTGCTTTTAAAAAGTGGACAGATGCAGCACCGGGCGAGTACCGATATCGAGCAGACCGTTTAGGATAAACGCAGCCCATATCATTTTCTTTTTTGAAGGAGTCATACTTGCAAGAATAGAGGTAGGCCGTCACTGAATGTGGCGGTCTTTTTTGTGCATATGCTTGAACGCTGGAAGTGAATATTACTTTGAAATCAATCTCATACTACCCTTTATCTGGAGGGGAAATACAATGACAAACATTCCACAACCCAAAACATTTGGGCCGCTTGGCAATCTACCATTAATCGATTTAGAAGAACCGCTTCAATCGATGGTAAAGCTGGCGGATCAGTATGGACCTATTTTTCGACTGGATATGCCGGGAAGGACCGAATTGCTTATTTCAGGTCATGAGCTGGTAGCCGATGCCTGTGATGAATCTCGTTTCGATAAAAAAATATGGATGCCGCTGGAGAAGGTTCGCGCTTTCGGAGGCGACGGTCTATTTACAAGTGAGACGAAGGAACCGAACTGGCAGAAAGCCCATAATATTTTGCTGCCAAGCTTCAGCCAAACGGCGATGCGCGGTTATCATAACATGATGGTAGATCTCGCCGTTCAGCTCATTCAGAAATGGGCGCGTTTAAACCCGGATGAGAGTGTGGACGTACCTGAGGATATGACTCGTCTGACACTGGATACAATCGGCTTATGCGGCTTCAACTACCGCTTCAACAGCTTTTATCGGGAACAGCCGCATCCTTTCATTACAAGTATGACGAGGGCTCTGGGGGAAGCAATGAACCAGCTGCAGCGACTTGGCATTCAAGATAAGCTGATGGTTATTACGAAGCGCCAGTTCAAGCATGACATTCAATTAATGTTCTCATTGGTGGATAACATTATTGCTGAACGCAAAGCGCATAGCAATGAGGGGAGCACTGACGATCTGCTCGCACATATGTTAAGCGGGAAAGATCCGGAGACAGGGGCAGCGCTGGACGATGAGAACATAAGATATCAAATTATCACTTTCCTTATCGCAGGACATGAAACAACAAGCGGCTTGCTGTCTTTTGCGCTGTATTATCTTCTGAAAAATCCAGATAAGCTAAAGAAAGCTTATGAAGAAGTGGATGAAGTGCTTACAGATCCTATTCCTAGTTATACGCAGGTTCGCGAGCTTAAATATATTCGAATGATTTTAAACGAAACGCTTCGGCTATGGCCAACTGCTCCAGCGTTTTCTTTGTATGCGAGGGAAGACACGCTTCTGGCAGGGAAGTACCCATTAAAAAAAGGAGAAAGCGTCACGGTATTAATTCCTAAGCTCCATCGTGATACCGAGGTATGGGGAGAGGATGTTGATGCGTTCGTTCCAGAACGATTCGAGGATCCTAGCGGTATTCCATATGATGCCTATAAGCCCTTCGGAAATGGCCAACGAGCTTGTATTGGTCAGCAGTTTGCTCTTCAAGAAGCAACACTGGTGATGGGAATGGTACTCAAGCAGTTCGAAATTATAGACCATACCAATTATCAGCTTAAAGTGAAGGAATCGTTAACGCTCAAACCAGATGGGTTCAAGATGCGTGTTCGTCCGCGGGGTGAAAGTGCTGTTTATACGATCAGCGCAGGAGGGAATGCATCAGAAAAACCCCTTGCAAAGGGAAGGCCAGAGGGACAGGGAACGGAATCAACCGTTGAAGCTCATAACACACCGCTGCTTGTCTTATATGGATCTAATATGGGCACGGCTGAGGGGATAGCTAGAGAACTAGCGGAAACGGCGCGTTTTCAAGGATTTTGCAGCGAGGTTGCGCCGCTGAACAGCCGAGTAGGCAAGCTGCCCAAAGAGGGGGCTGTCTTTATCATTTCCGCGTCTTATAACGGGAAGCCGCCAAGCAATGCACGAGAATTTGTGCAATGGCTAGAAGGTGCAGAGCAGAATGAGCTGGAGGGTGTACGGTATGCGGTATTTGGCTGCGGTGATCATAACTGGGCTAGTACATACCAATACATTCCTCGGTTGATTGATGAGGAGCTTGAGGCAAAAGGGGCGACGCGGCTTACGATTAGGGGTGAAGCCGATGCGAGCGGCGATTTCGAGAAGCAGGTTGAGGAATGGGGCGATAAGCTATGGCCAGACGTTCTCCGTGCTCTAGGTCTGAAAAGCAACGGCATACCGCAGCAGCAGCGCAGTACGCTGAGTGTGCAGTTTGTTAGCGGCTTGGTCGGAAGCCCGATTGCTTATAGCTATGATGCCCATCATGCTTATGTAGTGGAAAATCGCGAGCTGCAAGGCGAAGGCAGTGAAAGAAGCACCCGTCATATTGAAATTACGCTGCCAGAGGGAGCATCGTACCGGGAAGGAGACCATCTAGGCGTTATTCCTGAGAATGATCCAGCATTGGCGGAGTCTGTCCTGCGGCGTTACGAGCTGCACGGCAGTGATCATATTATCATTAGTGCCAGTGGTCGAAGTGTTGCGCATCTACCGCTTGATCGTCCTATTAGTGTCCATGACTTGCTTACTCATAATGTAGAACTGCAAGAGGCAGCTACACGTGCCCAGCTTCGTGAGTTGGCTGCATTCACCGTATGTCCACCGCATAAAAAAGAGCTGGAGGAACTTCTCGAGGAGGATGCATATGCGGAAAAGGTGCTCAGTAAACGGTTGACGATGCTGCATTTGCTCGAGAAATATCCGGCTTGCGAGCTGCCATTCGATCGATTCGTGGAGCTGCTTCCACCGCTTAAAGTACGATACTACTCCATCTCCAGTTCACCTAAGGTAGAGAAGGAGCGGGTCAGTATTACCGTCAGCGTTGTTCGCGGACCGGCCAGAAGCGGGCATGGCGAATACTACGGCGTGGCCTCCAACTATTTGGCAAAACGTCAGCCTGGAGATGCCATCTTCATGTTTGTGAATGATCCGGATTCGGGTTTTCAACTGCCGGAAAATCTGGAGACACCGATCATCATGGTGGGTCCGGGAACGGGGATTGCACCGTTTAGAGGGTTCTTGCAGGCACGCCAAGCGTTGAAGAACGAGGGCAAAAAGCTTGGAGAAGCTCATTTATATTTTGGTTGCCGCAATGGAGCGGATCAGTTGTACCATGATGAAATGGAGCAATTCCAGCAGGAGGGCGTCGTACGCTTGCATACGGCTTTTTCTCGAAAGGATGGGGTGGCTAAAACCTATGTTCAGCATCTTATGATGAAGAACGCATCGGAAATTATTGGGCTGCTGGATCAAGGCGGTATGCTTTATATATGCGGAGACGGCAGTAAAATGGCGCCAGAGGTAGAGCATACTCTGCAAGAGGCTTATCAACATAGTCATCAAGTAAGTGAGGAAGAAGCAATCAAGTGGTTGGAGCGGCTTCAAAACGAGGGACGTTATGCCAAAGATGTTTGGGCGGGCGTATGATAAAAACGAGTGGGCTTTCTGGTTTATGTACATAATTGTTTTCCAACAGGGGAACAATTATCCTATTGAGCAAGCATAAGAATGAAGGAGGGAAGAACTCTTAGAGATAAGAGCTCTTCCCTCCTTTCTTTCCCGAATAAATATTTTCATGTTAAGATGTCATTTGAGTAAAGAAATTCCAATCATCATGGCAATTCATTCCTAGAGCACAGGTGGTAGATGTATGCGTTCAATATGGCAGATTTACAAAACAGATTGGCTTAACATTTTCAAAGTACCGACCGGCATTTTTCTTATCATTGCCATCATTCTCCTTCCAAGCGTCTATGACTGGGTAAATATTAAATCAGTCTGGGACCCCTATAGCAATACACAAGGTGTTCTAATCGCCGTTACAAGCGAGGATCAGGGGACAAGCATTAACGGCAAAGAAATCAATATCGGAAACGAACTGATTAGCAACTTGAAAAATAACAAGAAGCTGGGTTGGCGGTTCGTAAGTCGAGGAAAAGCAGATGATGGTGTAAATAGAGGGAGCTATTATGCAAGTATTTTAATCCCTTCCAACTTCTCCTCTGAGATCACTGGCATTATTCAAGGGAAATTAGATAAGCCGGAAGTGATTTACACCGTTAATGAAAAAGTGAATGCTATCGCACCAAAAATCACCTCCTCGGGCGTCACATCCGTTGTGAAGGAGATCAATGAGAATTTCACGAAAGCGGTTAGCGAAGCTTTGCTAACAAAGCTTACGGAAGCTGGGGTTCAAATAGAAGAACAGCTGCCGACCATTCGTAAGATTGAGAATAGTATTTTTACACTGGAGAGCAAGCTTCCTGAAATCACGGCTGCCGGGCAGAAGGTGCTGGAGCTGGAGAAGAAGCTGCCTGAGATTCATGATAAAGCACAAATTATTATTGAGGTTGAGAAGAAGCTGCCCGAGATCAATAAGGCTGCACAATATATCGTTGAAATCCAGCAGAATTGGCCGAAAATTAGCGAGGCTGTCTCCGGTATTCTCGTTATTCAACAGAAGCTGCCAGAGCTTCAGAAAGCCGTTGCTCGCGTGCAAGAGCTGGATGCCAACTTTGACAAAGTAGCCGACACGGTTGCTACTGCGACCGAAAAAACAGGCAAGGCAATAGAAGTAGTGACAGCAGCGCAAAATTCACTCGACAAGATCGCCGAAATTGCGGATAAAGGGACAGCGTTCAGCAATCAAATCAGCGAGTTTCTAACTGCAAACAGCGGTACATTGGATACCCTTGCACCGATTATTAAACAAAACCTAACGCTGATACAGCAAGGCGTGGATGCCGTTGCTTTGCTTACAGAGCGGCTGCTCAACATCAATCCTGAAAATCTGCCTACTGCCGATGAGGTAAATGCAGTCAAAAATAGATTGAACACGGTTGAGCAGGTAGTGGGACACACGTATGCACTGCTAAACCAATTGAATAGCTATATACCGGGTCAACCGCTTAACGCTCAATTAGAACGCCTTCAAACCATTGACGAACAAATAAAGAGACAAACAGAAATTTTAGACAAAATAGCGACCGCTCTAGCAAGCGGACATGCACCTGCTAAAGATTTAGTTGAAGAACTAAATAAGCTAACGAAGAAGACGAGCGATGCATTGGGGGATATTTTGTCCGTGTATGACAGTGAGATTATTCCACAGCTGACCAAAGGAATAGAGGAACTGAAGACGGTTGCAGGCTCATCTTCTGAGAAGCTTCAGGCGGCCAAGAATAGGCTGCCGGCTATTAAAGTTATATTGCAGGAAGCCAAGGCTGGACTGGAATTTGGTCAAGCGGAATTGATTGCAATGGGGAAGCAAATGCCGCAAATTCGGGCCAAGGTTCACGAACTTGCGCAAGGTCTTGAATCCAAGGTAAACACTTTTGCATCGGTCATTAATAAAGCAGCGCCTTTCGTTGCGAATAACCTCCCGGCAATCGGCAAGAAGCTGGATGAAGCAGCCTTATTCGTCAAAGAAGATTTGCCAGCAGCGGAGAAAGGGCTTGCCAGTCTAGCGGATTTTGTTCGCAACAAGCTCCCTGAGGTGGAATCTGGCGTTAGCAAAGTGGCTGGGCTTGTACGCACCGATCTGCCTCAGTTAGAGAAAGCCATCGGCCAAGCGGCAGATAAGCTTAGAGAAGTGGAGGGAAACAACCATTTCGCCGAGCTTGCGAAGCTGCTGCGCGGGGACATCGAGAAGGAAAGCGAGTTCTTGGCCAGTCCGGTACAGATTAAGGAAAACCGAACATACCCGATTCCGAATTACGGCTCAGCGATGTCGCCATTCTACTGTGTATTATCCCTATGGGTTGGCGCTACGTTATTGATTTCATTATTGAAGTCAGAAGCAAATAATCTGGAAGGGCGGTATCGCCCGTATCAGCTGTATTTAGGGCGATTGGCAACCTTTCTAACGATAGGCATGTTTCAAGCCCTAAGCATTACACTAGGCGACTTCTTTATTTTGAAAGCCTATGTGGCGGATAAATTAGAGTTTGTATTGTTTGCGATGCTGGTCAGCGCTGTTTTCGTCACGATTACGTTTACCCTTTTGTCCGTCTTCGGCAATGTAGGAAAGGGTATTGCGATTTTATTCATGGTATTCCAGTTTTCCAGCTCTGGAGGCACGTTTCCCATTAGCATGACGTCGCCCTTCTTCCAAGCGTTGAATCCATTTATGCCATTCACCTATGCGATCAGCTTGTTGAGAGAAGGGGTCGGCGGCGTTCTATGGGAAACGGCGCTTCGAGATATCATATGGCTGATTGGATTCATCGGCTTAAGCCTATGTATAGCTCTGTTCCTGAAGCGACCGCTCAGCGGCATCATCAAAAAATCGGCTGAGAATGCGAAGAAAACGAAGATCATTGCGTAATCGAAGTAACATTGCTCTCCATATTGGGCTAACGTTGCGACCGTATTACACCCGATTTCCTCGATAATCAGTAGGGGAAACACCGGTATATTTCTTAAACTGCTTATAAAAATAACCGGGATCTAAATAGCCAATTTGCTTCGAAATATCATTTGTTCTCAAAGTGGTTGTTTTCAGCAGCCTTTGCGCTTTTTTGATACGGTACTTATTCAAGTAATCGGAGAAGTTCTCGCCTGTTTCCTTCTGAAATAGTTGACCTAAGTAAAACGGATGGATATTCAGCGTCTGGCTCAACGTCTTTAATGATAACTCCTCCGCGTACCTCGTCTGAATATGGTGAAGGACCTGCTTCACAACGGGATTGAATTCATCATCATAGGTGGTTAGATAATCAACGGCAGTGCCGGCAATAAATTTGACGTGCGCTGCTAGTTGGGTGATTGTCTGAGCCTTGAATAGGGTCGTAAACAGTTCTTTGTAGCCATTGGTAGCCAGCTCATGATTGAGTTTGTTATCCCTTACTACTTGTTTGGTATGCAGGATAATATCAATGACACAATTATGCATTTGGGTTGGCGAAATTGATTCTAAAGATTGCAGCTTCATGAGCAGCTCATCAATATAATTAAAAAGAGCAGGTTTGTTTTTGCTAAGCAGCAGCTGCTCGTATTCCATCGTATCGACAGTGGGGATGCCATTCATACTGGTATCCGCCGCTGCCATTTGATCGTAGCGAATAATGCCATCCTCTGCATTCGTTAGAAAATACTCCTGCATTCTTTTGGAATGGTCATAGCTTTCGGATACACCCAAATAACTGGATTCTTGGCTGCCTAGTGTGATGAGAACTTGAATACCGAGTGTATTTTTTATTTCAGTTCTCATGCGAGTAAGCAGAGATAGAGCCGTCGTCTGCCCGTATAGATGATCAAGTCCAGTAAAGATGACAACAACATCACCATCATGGTCACAGAAGCAGATACAGTTCTCCATCCTCTCTGCCTGCTTTCTGCAAAGCGGATATACTTCCCCATTCTCTTGCTCCCACAGCTTAAAATCACTGCTGCGCTTGCCATTAATGTCCGTCACCATCTTTATTGCACCTACGGTGTAGAACGGATTATTTAACGGGATATCTAATAGCTGAAGCCTGCTTCTTAACTCCTCATGATCCATTCTTCCAGAAACCCAGCGGTTCAGGACATTGTCTCGTAAAATATCGAGTTGATTCTGGTTGAGGTAGGCATGCCGGTCAGCATGACTCATTTTCTCAACGGTGGTTGTAGCGGTTTCTTTTAATTCCTTCATATTGATAGGCTTCAATAAGTAATTTTCTATGCCTAAGCGCATGCCCTCGCGTACATAATCGAAATCATTATAGCCGCTCAACACAATAAACTTCATATCAGGGTGCAGGGGCTTAAGTCTTCTAATTAATTCAAGACCGTTGATATCAGGCATCATAATGTCTGTTATGAGTATATCTGCTCCGGAATCCTCCAATGCTTTGAAGGCTTCAAGACCAGAGGAGGCTTTGCCCGCTAACGTAATGCCGAGCTCCTCCCAGTCAATAACATGTGATAGACCTTCTAGAATAAATGGTTCATCGTCCACAATAAATAATTTACGCATGCGATTTACCTCCTTTATTCGCAGGAACTCTGATCGTAATGCTAGCCCCTTCGCTTGGTTCACTCTCAATACTCAACCCATATTTTCTGCCAAAGGTTAATTTGATTCGTTCATTAACATTAATAAGACCAATGGATGGAGAAGGCTGCAAAGGAGGCTCCGTTAAACGAAGCTTCAACTTCTCCAGCTTTTCTGGATGGATACCGCTTCCATTGTCGCGAATGGTAATGAGCAGGTCATCGCCTTCTAAATCAGCATGAATCCAAATGTAATTATCGGTGCGGGACATGACTAAGCCATGCACAATATAGTTTTCTATAATCGGTTGAATCGAGAGCTTTAGGGTTGGAATATTGAGAAGGTGAGGCTCGATATCAACCTCGTAAGTGAAGTTTTTCATATATCGAATTTTAAATAATTCAAGATAAAGGGTGCAGTATTCCATTTCTTCAGACAGCATGACGAGAGTATGGCTTTTGACCGAATACCTGAACATCGTCGCTAGAAGGTAGATCATTTCACCGACATCATCCGCTTTTTTTGAGAGCGCTCTCATTCTAATGGCCTCAAGTGTGTTATACAAAAAATGAGGATTGATTTGCGCCTGCAAAGCGACCAGCTCGGCATGCTTTTGTCTGATTTCGGACTTGTATACCTGATCAATATAGAGCGTCAGATCCGCACACATTTGATTGAAGCGTTTGGATATTTGGGACAATTCATCTTCCTTTTCCATAGGTATTCGAATGGACAAATCACCATCTTGCAGTCTTTTCATTGCCTTTACAATGACTCTCGTCCGTCTTGAGAAGTGAATGATGGTGAAATAGGTTAAGGACATGGCCCCAATGATACAAATACTAGTCATTAAGAGCAAAATATTTCGTAGTCCGGTCAGATCATCTTTTATTTCCGATTTGGGAATGACACCAGCGATCCAAAATCCGAACCGATTTGTCGTTTGTAAATTAACATAAGACTCTTCTTCAAACTGCGCAATAGAGGATACGGAGCTGAGCTGTGCAGTATAGGGATAATTTTTACCATAATGACGCCCGGAGGAATCGAAAATGACCTTGCCTTCAGGCGTTAGTACGACTACATAACCCTTCATTTTAATCGCGTTATTCTCGAATGATTGGTATATGCCATCAGAGTTGTAATCGATAATGAGGCTTCCGACATTTTCGAGTGAGTTTAAGCTCGTGATGTTGCTTATCGTCGTAATGCTTCTGTCTGTGAGGATATATTGACTTAGAGCAGCCTGAAAGTCGGTATCGACCTGATAGTAGTGTTGATCCGTTTTCGTCAGCACGTAAAGAAAGTTCTTCTTCGCGCTATAAAGTGAGATTGAGCGGATATCTGGATTGTTTTTTTGCTGCATTCTCATAAAGGATGTGATATCCCGCGTCCGGACGCTGGTATTGCTGTACTGAACGAGGCGGTCATCCAAATATTGCGAGAAGTTGTTATGCAAGAAGGAATTAACTTCTACATGCATGGCATTTGATTCGTAAATTTGTTGGACAATTTCCTGTGAAATGGCGTATTTCACATCCAGATCATTATTAATGCTCGTTAAAATCTGCTTGTTTAAATTAGATTCCTTCTCTACCTGCGCATTCAAAAGATACGTATAAACAAAGCCGGATAAGGTCGCCAACGATAGAATCGTGATAATGGAATAGATCATCAATATTTTATTAAACAACTTCCTTCTGAAATGCTCTCTGTAGAAATTGACTAGTTTTTTCATGTCGATAATTCTCCTATGTTATATGATCTCTGAAATAGGACAGCTTCATAAAAAAACCAATTTTGTTCAAGTTAAGACTACCATAAAGGCACAAATTAAGAGCCTGTATAAAGTACGATTCTTTGTTTTATCCATTAAATATTTGATTATTCCGCTTTTGTAAGCGCTTAAAATCCATTAGATTTAATGTACATCCAATATATAAGTGCTAAGGGGGACAACATGGTGGGTCTGGTACGCTGGCTTAAACTTGTAGGGCGCAATAAGGCTTTATTGTTGATGGTTCTTCCAGGGACTATATGGTTTTTTCTCTTTAGTTATTTACCGATGCCGGGAGCGATTATCGCCTTCAAAGATTACAGGTTCAGCGGTGAAGGTTTTTTGGCCAGTATTCTACAGAGCGATTGGGTTGGTTTTAAAAACTTTGAGTTTCTATTTAAGACGGAGGATGCGTATATCATTGTCCGCAACACACTCCTATATAACTCGGTCTTCATTATTCTGGGTACGACTCTATCTGTATTTGTGGCAATTGTCATTCATGAGATATCGAATAAGAAGCTGGCTAAATTGTACCAGACAGGCATGTTTCTACCGCATTTCCTTTCCTGGGTTATCGTTAGCTACTTTGTGTTCAGCTTTCTAAGCGTCGATAAAGGGGTTATGAATCAGGTGCTGACTTCCTTTGGCGCGGATCCGGTGTACTGGTATTCCGAAATAAAGAATTGGCCTTATATTCTAACCTTCGTTCATTTGTGGAAGGGCGTTGGATATGGCAGCGTCATCTATTTAGCGGCAGTTGTCGGGATAGATAAATCTTATTTTGAAGCGGCGATGATTGACGGAGCAAACAAATGGCAGCAAATTTGGAAAATAACGCTTCCGATGATAAAACCTATTATCATTATCATGTTCATCCTTGCAATCGGCGGCATATTCAGAGCAGATTTCGGGCTATTCTATCAGGTTCCGCGAGATACAGGATCACTCTATCCTGTAACGAACGTTATTGATACCTTTGTATACCGGGGACTTAAGGTGACCGGGAATATTGGGATGAGTACAGCGGCTGGCTTGTATCAAGCCGTAGTTGGATTTGTGCTTGTTCTTGTAACCAATTATATCGTAAGAAAAATAAATAAAGAACAAGCCTTGTTCTAGGGGAAAAGGGGGGAACTCGATGGAAAACGGTACAGTTATGGAGCAGCAAAGAGGAAGACCAACGAAGCGGAATAAGTTGCGCAACATTCATCAATTACCGCCCCTTTGGAATGCTTTAGCCAATCTGGCTATGGGATTATTCTCCCTTTCTTGTGTCTATCCTTTTCTGTTTGTAATCGTCCTATCCTTTACGGATGAGAAGACGCTTGCTGTGAACGGTTACAGCATCTTTCCGGATAAATGGTCTGTTGATGCATACACCTACCTTTTTAAAACGGGAGATCAGCTTTTCCGCTCCTATGGCGTTACCATATTTATTACCGTAGTTGGAGCGTTGCTTACGGTAGCTCTCGTATCGCTTTATGCGTATGCGATCTCACGAAGCTATTTTCATTTTCGAGGATTCTTTTCCTTCATCGCTTTCTTCACTATGCTTTTCGGCGGCGGACTAGTACCTTCCTACATCGTTGTGTCACAAGTGCTGCATCTAAAGGACACATTAGGAGCCTTGATTCTTCCTATGGCGATGAGTGCTTTCTCAATTTTGATCATGCGCACATTTTTTAAAACGATGGTGCCAGATGCGATTATCGAATCCGGTAAAATGGATGGAGCCAGTGAATTTCGCGTTTTCTTCTACCTTGTGCTTCCGATATCACTTCCGGGTCTTGCCACAATCGGTTTATTCAGTGTTCTAGGCTATTGGAATGATTGGTTTAATGCGCTGCTCTATATCGATAGTGCAAAGCTGCTTCCGCTGCAATCTTTATTGATGAAGGTGGAGACGAATATTCAATTCATTTTGCAAAATTCCAATGTTGCTGGTGGGTTGGATCGATCAGCGGTTTCAAAATCACTGCCAGCTGAAACGACAAGGATGGCAATGGTTGTCCTTGCGACCATACCGATCGTGCTGGCTTATCCTTTCTTTCAGCGTTATTTCGTGCAAGGGCTTACGATTGGAGCCGTCAAGGAGTAGGATATCATGCTGTATGAGCTGTAAAGTTTCTATGATTAGGGTGTGGTATCCAAATGGCGGATGCAACACTTTAACATATAGGTACCAGAAAAAGGAGGAATACAGAAATGATAAAAAGAAAAAGCTTACTTATCGTTCTATCCTTTATGCTGTCCATGGTTCTCGTTCTTGCCGGTTGTTCGACTAACAAGAACAATACTGGGACTAACAAAGCTGCTGAAACCGGGGAGGGGAACGCCAAGGTAGAGAAAGAGAAAGAAAAAGAGAAGCCAGCTACATTAGTATGGTATACCATCGCGGGACCCCAAAAGGATTTAGACAAAGTAGTAGCAGAAGCAAATAAATATCTTATCGAAAAAATCAATACAAAAATTGATCTAAAGCTGATTGACTGGGGCGATTATAACCAAAAAATGCAGGTGATTGCCGCATCAGGGGAGCCGTTCGACATAGCCTTTACTTCTTCTTGGGCCTTCAACTATGTGGAAGGAGCAAGAAAAGGATATTTCTTAGAACTGGATGATTTAATTGAGCAATATGGTCAAGGAATCAAAGAGGTATTGAATCCAGCCTTCCTCGAAGGCTCCAAAATTAATGGTCATAACTATGGAATTCCAACGAATAAAGAGCTGCCAGCGCAAGCCGTTTGGCGTTTTAACAAAGTGCTTGTCGATAAATATAATTTAAATGTTTCGGAAGCAACGACGCTTGAGAGTTTAGAGCCGATGCTGAAAAAAATAAAAGAAAACGAACCGGATGTATATCCGATTCAAACGAATATCGGTCCATTCCTTCCCTATGATTTTGCGCTGGAAGGCATTCCGGTCGGGGTATCTTTGAATGCGACAGATTTCAAAATGGTGAATGTATGGGATACACCTGAAGCAAAACAAACGTTCGAAACGATGCACAAATACTATGAAGCCGGCTATTTGCCTCCAGACGTTTCTACGAAACAAGGAAATGATCATGAAGCGACTGGGAAATGGTTGGTAGATAAGCAGCATACGGTTCCTTTCGCAGATAATCTTTGGTCAGATAATATGCAATATCCGATTATTTCTACGCCAATTCACGAGCCAATGGTTTTCAACTGGTCTGTAACGGGCTCTCTGCAAGCGATCTCAGCAAAGACAAAATATCCAAAGCAAGCGATGGAATTTTTGAATCTTCTTAATACGGATACTTATCTTCGCAACTTGATAAACAATGGAGTCGAGGGGGTACACTATAAGAGGCTGACTGCGGATACGTATGAGCCGATTCCTGATTCAGGCTATGGAATGGCTGCGTTTACGCTTGGGAACATGTTCCTTCTTGACAAGCTGCAGTCTGATCCTGCGGATAAATGGGAGCAGTACAAAATATTTAATGATAAATCGACGAATGCACCGCTGCTTGGGTTCCAGTTCGATCCATCTAAGGTGATGACGGAGATCGCAAATGTAAAAAATGCGGTTGATGAGTTTGGTCCTGCGCTTAATACAGGCTCTGTTGATCCGGCTAAAATTTTGCCAAAAGCGATTGAGAAGCTGAATGCGCAGGGTCTTGATAAAATTATTGCAGAAGCCCAGACACAGCTGGATGAATGGCTTGCAAGCAATAAGAAATAAGAAATAAGAAACAAAGCACCGCCAGACAAACAAAAAAACAAAGCTTGGCTCATAATGAGACCAAGCTTTGTTTTTTGTTTATATGTTATTCCTGATGATTAGAAGCCTCGTTAGAGGATTGATTTTGATTTTGCTCAAATACCTCAGCCGCTTCTTCAGCAGAAAACTCGGTATCAAATTTACCTGCGAGAGGTAATTTATTTAGTTTAGTCGTTTGTACTTCTGCTTTTGTTGGTTCGTTTTGTTCTTGGGACACTTTGGCACCTCCTTCTCTTAAAATGACAACGATCATAGCCTTCCACGCGCAGCTGGTTTTCATGTATGGATTTACAGATTTAAAGGAAAAACACGCCAATCCAGCTTAAGGATTGGCGTGTTTTAATGCTTTTTAGGCGTTAGGTTTATTTGTTGGCACCCTTATTCGGAAACTGAACGAGGACACAGGCATCTACCGCATCCCATTTAACCTCCGCGCCAAAGGCTTCTGCAATAAATCGTACCGGTATGAAGGTTCGGCCTCCATGAGAGGTGGCTGCTGCGGGCATTTGTATCGTCTTTCCGTTTAATACGGCTGACTTGTCATATACTTTCATTTGGAGCACTTGATCTCCATAAGTAACTTTAATCTGATCGTTAGCGTATGCTACCTTTGCTCCAATGGATTCCATGAGAGCGCGGATCGGAACGAAGGTGACTCCATTTATTTGGATGGGACCGGGATTTGATGCGATGTAGGTTCCGTCCACCTTCAAGGACAATTGTCGACTTACAGGCTTAGCACTAATTTTGGTTGCTAATTTATCAGGTTTACCGTTATATGGCATATTGTGGCGATTGCCCCAAGTCCATACGATTCCATTTTTATCTAATGCCGTGCCGCTGTTTAAAGCGACAGCATGGACCTCAACGATATTTTTCAAGGCGGGAATTCGCTGCGGGGCTCCTTCTGTTCCGGCTGCTGCTCCCCACACCGACCCGTCTTTATTTAAGTACAAGGAATAGTATCCTTCATAACTTACACTGAACTGCTCAAAGGTTTCCTTAGGCAGCCCAGATACCAATCCTTTATCTGAAAGCAGAAGAACATCCCAGTGTGTCACAGCATCGCTGTCATAACCGACGAAATCGATTACAGGTGTGGTCGAATTAAAGGGAACCATTCCTAATTCAAAGACATAGGTATGGCCATAACGATTTAGCGTCTTTCCGTCTTTCTTTAGTACGATAAGGCTTTGATGCGAAGCCTTAATGGCTTTTACATTTTCTACAGCTAGCTTAGGTATGTTCGCTTGAACAATATCCTCTTCTGCTGCTTCACTCTCTAAGAAGCATAACTGCCCCTCTTTTCGTTCCTGAAAGTCAGGTCTCATAAGTGAAATCAAACAAGCGTTGCCCCATGCATACACTTGTCCCTTATCATTTAGAGCCATATTTGCAGGTCCAACGGCAATATCTCGTATATTTGATAATTCAACCAGTTGTTTCGGCTCCTCGCGGGAGTCCGTACTCCAGCTCCATACCTCACCGGATGAGGTCAGAGCAAGATTGCCTGCTACCCTTACCGCTCCTGCAATTCGCGGTCCTCTAATGGCGGGCTCGTCACCGTTCCCGATCCAAATCGTTCCGTCCTTTTGCAGTGCAGTGAAATAATCCTTATAGCTTCTATCGTCGATGTCAATAATACCCGTGAGTGGGAGTGACAAGATCGTTTGAGTTTTCGCGCCATACACCAAGGCAGGATTTCCTAATGCAAGTAAAGACACTAAGATGACCAGTAAAGAAATGGTCTTTTTCATTCTGAAGCACCTCATTTAACAGATATTGGATTACTTTATGTATAGACGTTACCCCTGTTAAAAGGTTGCTGAATCAGAACTTTCTTAGATTTAGAAAGAATAATAGGATTGTGAGTAATCCATAAGAATAGAGCTGGCAAAGAGCATTTCATTTCTTTCTTGATGATTCGTGTAGTCCTGCAGTCTTTGGTTTAAATCTAATAATGTACAGAGCGCAAGCTCTCTCCTTGTATGTCCCCACGCTTCATCACTTTCTTCTACATAATGTATAGCCTCTTCCAAAGTAAGACCTTTTAGATGTAAAAACACGGATGCCCAGCTAATCATGTCAAAATGGCATGGCAAGCTTGGTAACGAGTACTCTCCCCATCCATGTACGCCATCACTTGAAATTTTAAGCAGACCGCAATAGCAATGATCGCTATCCGAAGGGAGAGCGATTTGATGATCGTCATATCGAATGATCTCCATAGATCCAATCCGATGGGTCAATCTATCGTTGTTGGATTTGGTTACAGCGGGATAGCTCATAGCGATCACACACTCCTTGTTTATGGTTAATAATAATGAGGCCATAAAAGCAGCTTAGCTGTCGCAAGCAATCATACGTCCTTGCCTTATAGAAGTAAAACGTAGTTTAAGTGATGATTCGATCATATTTAGCCAAATTCGGTCATTGTAAACGGATACAACCCTGCAAAGCTTAAGCAATCCATGATTATAATTCCGAATGCTTTCATTTGCTTTTTGTTTTAGAAATAGTGAGAAAACGAGAGTATGATGGAGTAAATAGAAGAATGATATGGGTTTGGAGATGCAGAGTGTCAAACGGCGTGTAATTTGAGGCGGCGTCCTTCTTTACAAAATATTTCGATCGGCATATGATACGACTCAGATCATTCATTGCTTACAATGATTGTTAATTCATATCGCTTAATTTCCGCAAGGAAAGCGGGGGAACCAAACGATGATAAGTTTTCGATGTGAGAGTCGAATACAAGTCATTTGGGGTGAATCGTGAAGGAGAAATCCATGGTTATTTTCCTTCATGTAGGGCGACTCTCACCGTCCGAATCCGGCAGCTAACCTCGTAAGCGTCGCAGATGAGAGGATGATGAAGCTTGTGATCAATTGACCACAGGGGACACGGCCTCTGTGTTTTATGTCCTAAAATCATGTTATGGCGAATAGCCGCTGAATCACATGAGAGGATCTAGAAATAGAATCCTTTCAGTGAACGGGGGAACCAAACGAATTGATGACCAATGTGTTTTCAGTTCAGGGGTGAATCTTTACGGAAGTTGTAGATTTCCGTCAAGTAGGGCGACTCTTACGCCCGAATCCGTCAGCTAACCTCGTAAGCGTCTCAAGAGAGGCAACAATTCCGTGATTAGCTGTGGGTTTATTTACCCGCGTCTAAGAAGCTGAAGGAGAGCTTTCTCTTCCTACAGCTTCTTTTTTGTTGCCTGAAACGATATGGAGGAGTGCGGTCATGGTATCCCATGATGAATTTATTTTAGTATCAGCGCCAAATAAAGCTGGAGAGCAATTTATCAAAACACTTAAGATGAAGGGCTTGCCATTTGCAGCCCTTACAAATAATGAAACGGAAAAATCGCGGCTAAAGGACCTTGGGGTAGAACATGTTGTACCGCTGGATACTGCCGATCGCAGCAATTGGCATCTTCCTAAAATGCCGGTTGGAAAAGTCTTTATATTTGAAGTCAGTTTGCCGCTTTGCTGCAGATACATTCAAATATGTCGGTCTTGGACGGGAAAGCCCATTTACGTCATTACAGGCAGCATGAATTCCAGGCTCATCTATAAAGGATTAGGAGCCAGTTATGTCATTCATTCCAATAGCAGCGATGTTTCCTATCTGCTTCATGACAAGGAATAAAATCCGCTGAGGAGAAGGTCGAGGAGGAATAAATATGATGGATCTGTTTATGATTTGGGCATTGGCAGGAGCCTTTCTATTATTTTACGGTTTTCTGACTTGGTGCGGACGTGTCGTAGGTGACACAGGAGGAGAAAGCCAATGATTATCGTAATCGGGTTTACATGTCTTATCTTTTTGTATCTGGTCTACGCGCTCATTAATCCAGAGAAATTTTAATGAAGAGTTACCCAAATAGATAAAAATGATTTCGATGTCGGTTTTCCATTGGAAACCCTAGGGAGGAAATAAAATGGCAATTTTTCAAATGGCAGCGGTCATTCTGATCTTATGTTTGATCGTTAAGCCCTTGGGAACCTATATTTATCATATTTTTTCGAATGAGGCCAATTGGACGGACAAAATTTTTGGACCTATAGAGAAAGCATTTTACTTTTTGACCGGCTTAAAGAACCGTCCAGAAATGAACTGGAAAAAGTATACGCTTAGCTTAATATTGACCAACATCGTTCTGGTTGCCGTTAGTTATCTCATTTTAAGAAGCCAGAAGGTATTGCCGATCAACCCAAATGGAATCGACAATATGGAGTCCACGCTTTCTTTTAATACGGTGATCAGCTTTATGACGAATACGAATTTACAGCATTATAGCGGTGAAACAGGTTTGTCTTATTTTGCGCAGATGGCCGTTATTATGATGATGATGTTCACATCAGCTGCGACCGGCATTGTTGTCGCTATCGCATTCATACGAGGTTTGACTAGCAAAGGCAAGACGCTTGGCAACTTTTTCAGTGATTTCGTTAAAGCACACACTCGTTTGCTCATTCCTTTAGCTATCATCGTTACCTTATTATTGGTTGGTTTAAAAGTACCGCAAACGCTGGATTCAACGATTCAGGCTACGACGCTTGAAGGAGAGACGCAGCAAATTGCGATTGGTCCCGTTGCTTCACTTGTATCGATAAAACATTTGGGAACGAACGGTGGGGGATTTTTCGGCGTTAACTCCGCGCATCCTTTTGAAAATCCGTCTCCGCTGACGAATGTCATTGAAATATTATCGATGTGGTGTATTCCAGCCGCTCTGACCTATACGTTCGGTAGATTCGCCAAAAACCGTAAACAAGGCTGGGTTATTTTCAGCACGATGATGATCTTGTTTATCGCCTTTCTATCCATTATATACACCTCGGAAATGAGAGGTAATCCAGCCATGAATGCGCTTGGCATGGATGCTTCGCAGGGCAGTATGGAAGGGAAGGAAGTTCGGTTTGGGATAGCGCAATCCAGCTTGTTTACAACCGTAACGACTTCAGCCACTACAGGATCGGTTAACAACATGCATGATACATTGACGCCGCTTGGCGGACTTGTACCGTTAGCATTGATGATGCTGAACGTCGTATTCGGCGGTGATGGGGTCGGGCTCGTCAATATGCTCATGTACGCGATACTCGGCGTATTCCTATGCGGCTTGATGGTCGGTCGTACGCCTGAATTTTTGGGGAAAAAGATTGAGGCGCGCGAAATGAAGCTCATTGCCATCGCCATCTTGGCGCATCCGCTTATTATCTTAGTGCCAACAGCCATCGCATTCCTCACAGACCTCGGAAGTGGAGCCATTACGAATAGCGGATTCCATGGTATCTCGCAGGTGCTGTATGAATACACATCTTCGGCTGCAAACAATGGTTCCGGATTTGAAGGCTTGGCCGATAATACGTCATTCTGGAATGTTACGACAGGCTTAGTCATGCTGTTCGGCCGATATATTTCCATCATTGCTCTGCTTGGTGTTGCGGGCTCGTTAGTGTCAAAGCAGTGGGTGCCAGAAACGATAGGTACATTCCGTACAGACAATAAATTATTTGTGGGCATTTTGCTTGGGACCGTATTGATTATTGGGGCACTGACCTTCTTACCGGCAGTTGTGCTTGGTCCAATCGCAGAACACTTGACACTCCTTAAATAGAAGAGGTGAGGAAATGAATACAAACCGAAAAAGCATGATATCTTCGGATCTTATTAAAAAAGCGATTAAAGATAGCTTCATTAAACTAAATCCGGCAACGATGATGAAAAACCCGGTCATGTTCGTCGTAGAGGTAGGAACAGTCGTTGTATTGTTGATGACGCTGATGCCAGGATATTTTGGCACAGAAGGGCGTACTGGTTTTAATATTACCGTATTTCTTATCCTTCTCTTCACTGTATTATTTGCAAACTTTGCTGAAGCATTGGCTGAAGGCAGAGGGAAAGCCCAAGCTGACACACTGAAAAATTCGAAAAGAGAAGTGACAGCGAATAAGCGGGTTGGAAATGCAATAAAAGTGGTATCTTCCGCGGAGCTGCGCAAGGGCGATATCGTCGTTGTCTCACAAGGAGAGATGATCCCCGGTGATGGTGAAGTCATAGAAGGATTGGCTTCCGTTGACGAATCAGCTATTACTGGCGAATCGGCGCCTGTTATTAAAGAGGCCGGCGGAGATTTCAGTTCGGTTACCGGCGGCACACGAGTGACAAGCGATACCATTACGATACGGATTACGACTGATCCTGGCGAGTCCTTTATTGATCGGATGATTTCCTTGGTTGAAGGAGCGAAGCGTCAGAAGACGCCAAACGAAATTGCACTCAATACCCTTTTAATTACTTTAACGCTTATCTTTCTAATCGTTGTGGTAACTCTGGCTCCAATCGCTCAGTATGTGGATATTAAGCTGGAAATTCCGGTGTTGATTTCGCTATTAGTCTGTCTCATTCCCACTACGATCGGCGGTTTGCTTTCTGCGATCGGTATTGCGGGCATGGATCGCGTTACTCAGTTCAATGTGCTAGCGATGTCGGGGAAAGCGGTCGAAGCAGCGGGCGATGTAAATACAATGATTCTTGATAAGACCGGGACCATTACATTTGGTAATCGGATGGCTAGCGATTTTATAGTGGTAGGCAATCAATCTAGGAAAGGACTAGGGGAGTGGGCAGCTATCTCATCTGTTAAGGATGAGACCCCCGAAGGCCGATCCGTGCTTGAATTGATGAAGAAGGATGGATTGGCCTATAACGATCAGCTCGCTGTTGGTGCGGAGTTTATTCCATTCAAAGCAGAGACTCGGATGAGCGGCATGGATTTAAGAGATGGAAGAAAGGTTCGTAAAGGCTCGGTAGACGCGATTAAGAAATGGGTTAGCGCGCAAGGCGGCAGCATTCCATCTGATTTGGATACCAATGGAAACGCGATTGCATCAGAAGGCGGTACACCGCTGGCTGTTGCCGTTGATAATCAAATTTACGGTTTGATTTATTTGAAGGATACCGTGAAGCCTGGCATGAAGGAACGTTTTGATCAGCTTCGCAGCATGGGTATCAAAACGATTATGTGTACAGGTGACAATCCGTTAACAGCGGCGACTATCGCTCGTGAAGCGGGAGTCGATGATTTTATCGCTGAAAGCACGCCGGAAGATAAGATTCTCGTTATTAAGCGGGAACAAGCGCAAGGCAAGCTCGTTGCGATGACGGGTGACGGAACGAATGATGCGCCTGCACTAGCGCAAGCCGATGTAGGGATTGCGATGAACACCGGCACAAATGCAGCGAAGGAAGCGGCGAATATGATTGATCTCGATTCTGACCCTTCGAAGATCATTGAAGTTGTAGCGATAGGTAAGCAATTGCTCATGACGCGCGGCGCTCTAACGACATTCAGTATTGCAAATGATATAGCGAAATATTTCGCCATTATCCCTGCCATGTTCATGTTGGCCATTCCAGAGATGAATGTATTGAATGTGATGGGTCTAGGCTCGCCATTGTCGGCTATTTTGTCTGCACTTATTTTTAACGCGATTATTATTCCGTTTTTGATTCCGCTAGCGATGAAGGGCGTGGCTTACAAGCCGTTGGGCTCTGCTCAATTGTTAAGCCGAAATCTTCTGATCTACGGATTAGGCGGTGTCATTGTACCTTTCGTCGGAATCAAATTAATTGATATGATCGTCCACCTGTGGATATAGAAGCAATAGAATCTGCATCGTGAAATGGTAAGAACAGATTTGGAGAGGGATGGGACAGTATGAATAAAACGGAGCAACTTCCGGCGCAATCGGGCATATCTTATCTGTTTAGCATCGTGCGTATAAGTGTAGTGTTAATTGTCTTATGCGGTATTATCTATCCATTAGTAACGACAGGTATCGCAAAAGTGGTGATGCCTGGTAATGCCGGGGGCAGCTTGATTAAAAACAGCAGCGGTGACGTTATTGGCTCCGAATTGATTGGACAAAAATTTTCTGATCCGTCCTTCTTTCAAGGTCGAATATCAAGCATCGATTACAAAGCAGAGGCTTCAGGCTCCAACAACTTCGGTCCTTCTAATCCTGCATTAATCGAACGGACGCAAGCATCAATAACAGAATGGAAAACTAGCAATCCTGATGTTCCAGTCAACCAAGTGCCTATCGCGCTAATAACAAACTCAGGTTCAGGGTTAGATCCGCATATTACGCCGGAATCAGCTAGCGTTCAAGTGCCGCGTATTAGCAAATTGACAGGCATTGCGGCTAGTGATTTGGAGAAATTAGTGAGCAAGCATACGGAAAGCCGTGATTTAGGCATTTTTGGGGAACCAAGAGTTAATGTACTGAAATTGAATATCGAGCTTAGTGAATTAATGAAAAAATAAAGCCTTTATCGAAATGCCCTGCCTATCCCAGATAGGCGGGGTTTATCGCATTTTAATTGTAATAGGATGAAGGGACGGGAGTAATGGATGGAGAGCTTTAGAAGAAAGACACCTGAAGAAATTCTGCTTTCTATATCCAAGCTTCATCGCGGTCGGCTTAAGATCTATATTGGCGCGCTTAGCGGCTCTGGCAAAACCTATCATATGCTTCGGGAAGGACAAAGTCTGAAAAAACAAGGCATTGATGTCGTTATCTGCGCGGTTTCAACTGGGCGACGACCGGAAACGATCGAGCAGATCGGTGATCTAGAGAGAGTGACCAGCATTCACTGGACAAAGGACGGAACAGAGCGGAAAGACTTGAATATTGATGCATTGCTTGAACGCAACCCGGAAGTTGTATTGGTTGACGGTCTTGCGCATCATAATCGGAAGGATGCCCGTTATCCGACCCGTCTAGAGGATATCAAGTTCTTGCTCAGCAAAGGTATTAGCGTCATTGCAACCGTGAATGTATATGAGCTGGAGGGAGCAACCGAGCTGGCGAAAAAATGGACCGGCGTCGCTGTGGATGAGACCGTTCCGACAGATACACTGGAGCTGGCGGATGAGGTTAGACTCATTGATGTGTCTCCAGAAACCATTTTGAAGCGCTTGGAAGAGGGTAAAGTAAATGGAGACTCTACACCTGCCTTATTTAAACGAAGCAATATAGGGAAATTGAGAGAGCTGGCTTTGCGGCTTGTAGCAGAGGACGTTAACGGTTCGCTTGAGAAATACCGTGAGGAGCAGGGACTGATTGGACCAACAGGTACAGCTGAGCATATTCTCGTTGCGGCGCAATACCATTGGAACGGTTCTATTTATATTCGGCGAGGTCAACAAATCGCCAAGCGCTTGGGCGGGGATTTGCTCGTTCTTAGCTTTGTTCACCCGAAAAAAACGCTATCGAGAGAGTCTGCTGCTTTCAGGCGTTCGATTATGAAGCTTACAGAAAAAATAGGAGCGAGGTTTGAAGAGCTTCCCTTGACCCGAAACGCACTGCTTCCTCGCACTTTGGTTCACTATGCAACCGTGCATAAGGTGACGAGAATCGTTCTTGGACACTCCAAACAAAGTCGATTACAGGAGCTGCTGCGGGGATCTATTGTAAATGGCATACTCAAAAACGCCAAAAATACGGATATTTATTTCGTTGCGGACAGGGCGGAAAGGGAAGGCGAGCGGATATTGCCTACCAAGATGAGTGCGGTGCATGTAGCAGCTGGTCCTTATCGGAGACTTAATAATCAGGAAGTGGAGAAGAAAATAGGAGAAATCCGCAGAGGGCGCTTTAAGGTGTTTATTGGCGCTGCGCCTGGTGTCGGGAAAACCTATACGATGCTCCGCGAAGGAAATGACTTGCTGAAGAAAAAAATCGATGTTGTCATCGGGCTTCTGGAAACGCATGGACGAGGGGATACGCTGGCGCAGGTCGATTTGCTGCAAACGACTCCGCGGGCGAAGATCGAATATCGAGGAACACACCTAGAGGAATTGGATGTAGACGCCATTATCGGGCGGAACCCTGAAGTGGTGCTCGTGGATGAACTGGCGCATACCAATGTGCCAGGCAGCAGCAACAAGAAAAGGTATGAGGACATTGTCGAGATTTTGAATGCAGGTATATCGGTCATTTCAACGATGAATGTGCAGCATTTGGAGAGCTTAAACGATGCAGTGGAACAAATTACAGGAGTTCGTGTGCGGGAGACTGTTCCTGACAGCGTTCTGCGCATGGCAGATGAAGTAGAGCTTATTGATGTTGCGCCAAAATCGCTGCAGCAGCGGATGGTTGAGGGGAAGATCTACGCACTGGATAAAGTAGATCAAGCGTTGGGGCATTTTTTTAAAATGGGTAATTTAATCGCTTTGCGTGAACTAGCTCTAAGGGAAATAGCTGATGATGTGGATGAAAGACTAGAGGCTTGGGAGAGAAATGATTCGCTTCGCGGGCCTTGGAGAAGGCATGAAACGATCTTCGTTGGTGTAACAACCAGCTCTAATGCGGAGCGGTTAATTAGAAGGGGGTTCCGAATCGCCTATCGACTCAAAGCGAATTGGATCGTAACGTACGTACATGATTGCCCTACTGTTTCTGAAGAGATGACAAAGCGGATAAAGGTATTGCAAGAATTGACAGAGCGGCTAGGCGGAAAGTTTGAAATGCTCATTGCCACGGATCGAAAGCAAATTCCGTACATCCTGCTGAATAAGGCCAATGAGAATAAAAGCACGCAAATGATTATCGGACAATCGAGCCGGACGTGGTGGAAGAAAATACGGCATGGATCAATCATTCGGATGATTTTGCGGCATGGACGACATATGGATGTTCTGGTCGTTGCTGATTTTGATCCACTAACAGGAGGGGCAGAGACATAATGATATAGAAATGGTGTTACATTGCGATTTGTGATAATATTTACATCTATATAGAATGAGGAAGTGAATGATTGTGATAAACATAACCATCCCTACACCGGATGTTACGATTACGAAACAAGTTGATCCACAGCTGAGTAATATTTACGGATTTACCGATTTTCATCTGATTTCAAGAGATAAGGGCGGTATTTTTATGTTTTACAACGAGCAAGGCGAATTGTTGTTCGCAGGTAAAGCTCGGAAGCTAAGACCAAGGATCAAAAAACATTTTGAGGATAACGTATCGGATATCAAGATGCACCGGGAAGAAGTTACGAAAATCGAGGTTTGTATCGTTGATGATCCTGTCGCACGTGATATTTACGAAACGTATATCATTAATAGAGGCAGAGCCAAATACAATGTCGATAAAGTATTTTATTACTAATAAAAATAAGCACGCTACATGAAAAGGGTTATGCAGGGTTAGAAAACTGCATAGCCCTTTTTCTTTTGCAATCGGATTTTGAACCATGCTAGAGCGATAAGCACATGCAACGCTTCAATACAGAGAGTGGCATCCATGTTAAAATAGAAGAAACAGATTTGGGTAATGTAGGAAAGGGACAGGTCCATTCATGGCTAATGACATAGAAGCAGGCAAAACATTGCTAAGTATTCGCAGCCACATCAGCGGCTTGACGAAGGCGGAGCAGAAGGTAGCTCAATATATTGTAACGAATGCTCAGGAAGTTATTTATCAGTCTGTCACAGAAATTGCAGAGCGAGCAGATGTCGGTGAAACAACCGTTCTTAGGCTGTGTCGGAAGCTGAAGTTTCATGGGTTTCAGGATTTCAAGCTTTCATTGGCGCAGGATTTGGTCAAGCCTGTAGAGCATTTGCATATGGAAATAACAGATGGCGATGATCCTCTAACGATAAGTCAGAAGCTGATTTCAGGACACTTCAAGGTATTGGAGCAAACGCGGGAGCTTCTTCAAACAGAGCAATTAAATCAAGCAGTGGAGCTGTTGGCAGCGGCATCTAACATTCATTTCTTTGGAGTAGGCTCATCCGGTATTTCAGCCATGCAAGCAGCTCATAGCTTCATGCGTATGGGGAAAAACAGTTACTCCAATCCAGATACGCACTTTCAAGCGATGAAGGCTGCTTTAATGGACAAGGACGATGTAGCGGTAGGGCTATCTATTACAGGGGGCACAAAAGATACTCTTGATAATGTAGCCTTGGCTAGAAAAGCGGGTGCGAAGGTTATTGCGATAACGAGCAATATAAGGTCGCCTATCGTCAGAGAAGCTGATATTGTTCTATTGACAGTAGCAAGAGAAAATCCATTTCAAGGAAGCTCAATGTCATCCCGATTATCGCAAATAACGGTTATTGACATTTTAAGTCTTGCTGTGTCTCTTTACATGAAGGAAGATGCTTTCAAATACCGGGAAATGACAGCTAAAGCAATTGCTAATAAAATGTTCTAATGGATTGAAAATATCTATGTCAAGGTTACTTACAAGAAAATCAGTCCTAGTTCGTATACCGATCCTACTAATTTGAATAAAATTCCCATTTAAATGATTATGTTAGCTTGTATTAAGGATCTTGAAGAATGACAGTCTGATTAAATGACAGTTTAGTTGCCAAAACAATTATAATTATAATTACTATTGATGGCAGCTATGCTGTTAACCTATCATTGTTTAATTTTCTCTCTAAACCCAGTGAATTTTTTGAAAAAATAAGAATCAATGGATTGGATAAAATAGGCTGTAATTTCAAGACGAACGCTGCTGACACTACTTGTCAGCAGCGTTTTTCACTAAATATGCCAAAATAAAATGTAGTGTCAAAGAGGGACTTTGAATATTGCGAAAGAAAGGGGCATAATAGAGTTCTAAAAAATTTCTTTGGAGGTCTTACTATGGGACGAGTTAGCGGGAAAGTAGCATTAATTACAGGTGGAGCATCAGGTATTGGCTTGTCCACAGCCATTTTGATGGCAAAAGAAGGCGCTAAGGTGGTAATCGCAGATTACAATGTTGAAGCAGCCAAAGAAGCAGCAGAATCAATCAAAACCTCAGGTGGAGAAGCTGTAGGTGTATTTTTGGATGCATCGGTTGAGGAATCCATCAAAGCAGCGGTTGAATTTACGGTTGAGCAATATGGTACGATCAATGTTCTATTCAACAATGTTGGTATGACTAACCTGAAAAAAGACCTTGACGTTGTAAACATGGATCTAGATGAGTGGGACCGCTTGATGAATTTGAATCTGAAGAGTGTTCTATTGGGCGCGCGTTTTGCCATTCCTCATATGACCAAAGCAGGCGGCGGTTCCATTATTAATACGGCATCCATGGCAGGTTTCGCAAGTGATTCCGTTCGTTCTGCATACGGTGCTTCCAAAGCAGGCGTTGTGCATTTGACTCGTTATATCGCTACACAATACGGCAAAGATAATATTCGTTGTAACGGAGTTGCTCCTGGTCTTATCCTTACTCCTGCTGCGAAAAACAATCTGCCGGAACCTGTTCTAGATATTTTCGCTAAATACAATGCGCTTCCGTATCACGGTGAAGCAGACGATATTGGTTATACCGTTCTTTTCCTAGCATCCGATGAATCCAAATTCATCACAGGACAAACGATTCAAGTCGAAGGCGGACACTATCTTGCCAACCCGACTGTCCCTGACTTTAATCAATTGATGGCACAAGCACAATCAAAATAGTTCTCAAAAACTGTTTTGTGTCTAAATGTTTAATGGTAAATTGTTGAGTTGTAAATAATCTTTTTATTTGATACAGTTATTAAACAATGAATAAGCATTTGAGGGGGATTTTATAATGGCAATGTTAGACCAAAGAGTAGCAATTGTTACTGGTGCAGGAAGCGGTATGGGTCGTGAAGAAGCAATTTTGCTTGCAAAAGAGGGCGCACAAGTTGTTCTGACTGACATTAACGAAGCGGCTGTACAAGCAGTTGCACAGGAAATTGTGTCTGCAGGCGGCGAAGCAACAGCTATTTCGCATAACGTAGCTTCTGAAGAAGATTGGATCAAAGTAGTTGATGAAACGGTTAATAAATACGGTAAAATTGACATTCTTGTCAATAATGCCGGTATTTCGTTGGCAGTTGGTTTGCTGGAAACAACAGTTGACCAATGGAACAGAGTCATGAACATTAACGTAGCAAGTGTATTCCTTGGTATGAAGCATGTTATTCCTCATATGCAAAAGAGCCAAAGCGGTTCGATTATCAATATCTCTTCTATTGCCGGCCTTAAAGGCAGCAGCGGCGCAGGTGCATACACAGCCTCTAAAGGCGCAGTACGTATGCTTTCCAAAGCAGCTGCAGTAGATTTCGGTAAAGATAATATCCGTGTAAACTCTGTTCACCCAGGCTTTATTGAAACACCAATGAGTCAAGATATGGTTAACAACGAGCGTATGCTAAAATGGTTCTTGTCACAAACAGCGCTTCCGCGTGTTGGTAAAGCAGCAGAAGTTGCGGCAGCCGTTCTTTTCCTAGCTTCCGATGCATCTTCTTACATTACAGGCGTAGAATTGCCTGTTGATGGCGGCGTAGTAGCTAAATAATTTAACGATTCAGCATCATAAATCGAAGAGGTCTACCCCTTGCAGGAGCAGGGGGTAGACCTCTTTTTATTTAAATGGTTGTTTGAATGTGATTCATGTTGGGTAATAGTGTAGGAATGCATGAATTGGGTAGAATATAACGAGCTAGGCTCTGTAGCGAACTCAATGGAAAAAAATGAGGTGTTGGATTGATACAGTTTAAAAATGTAACGAAAAAATATAAGAACGGAAACTTGGTATTGAAAGGCATTGATCTAGATATCAAGCCTGGTGAATTGGTCACGCTTATCGGGCCAAGCGGCTGTGGTAAAACGACGACAATGAAGATGATCAATCGTTTAGTTGAACCTACATCAGGACAAATTTTTGTTGATGGCAAAGACATTTCCAAAATTGATCCCGTAGAGCTCAGAAGGAATATCGGATATGTCATACAGCAAATCGGCTTATTTCCACATATGAATATTAAAAATAATATTGCTATTGTGCCTAAGCTGAAGAAAATGGATAAATCGCTTTATGAGAATAGGATTAATGAATTAATGGAGATGGTGGGATTAGATCCAGAGATATACGGGGAGCGTTACCCTGCGGAATTAAGTGGAGGACAGCAGCAGAGAATCGGTGTTATTCGTGCAATGGCAGCGGAGCCGTCCATTATATTGATGGACGAGCCATTCAGCGCGCTTGATCCCATCAGCCGTGATCAGCTTCAGGATGAATTGGTTCGTCTGCAGGTTGAGGTGAAGAAGACGATCGTATTTGTCTCTCATGATATGGATGAAGCGTTAAAAATAGCGGATCGCATCGTGATTATGCAAGGCGGTGAGATTGTACAGTTTGATACACCGGACCGCATCCTAAGACGGCCTAAAAATGATTTTGTTCGTAATTTTATTGGTGAGAGCCGATTGAATGAATCGGAAAACCTAATGGTTGAGGATGTTATGGTTGCTAATCCGGTAACGGTATTCTTGACGAGAGGCTTGGCGCATGGTGCGAAGCTGATGAAGCAATATCGCGTAAATACTTTGCTTGTTACCGATAAGGACCGCGTATTGAAAGGGATTGTTACCAAAGAAATGCTTGAGGATCAATATAAATTTGAGGATCTAACGCTTCAAGATATCATGAAATCGGATATTCCTGTCGTGCATATAGGAACGAGTGTAACCGAAGCGGTTGATTTCATGAAGCAGCATCATTTGAACGGTGTGCCGGTTGTTAATGGGGACGGAAAACTGGCGGGACTTGTTACCAATTCAAGCTTAATTGACGCATTACTTAAACAGATGTGATTCGGGGGTAAGATATGAATTTTTGGGATGTTATTAAAAATAGACAAGAAGACATCATTCAAGCAACGATCGAGCATATTCAAATTTCGTTTATCGCTTTAATCATAGCGATAGTCATTTCAATCCCGGTAGGGCTGATCCTTACGCGCTACCCTAGATTGGCTGCTCCTATTATTGGAGTTGCATCCTTGTTTCAGACAATCCCAAGCTTAGCGCTTTTAGGATTTATGATTCCTCTCGTAGGGATTGGGATGGTGCCAGCGATTGTAGCGCTGACCGTCTATGCTTTGCTTCCCATTATGAGGAATACGTATACGGGAATAATGAATGTAGAGAAGTCGATTAAGGAAGCCGGCGTTGGCATGGGGATGACGAGCTGGCAGGTTATGACCAAAATTGAGCTGCCGCTTGCGTTGAACGTCATTATGGCCGGTATTCGCACAGCAACCGTTATGATCATTGGTGTGGCGACCTTGGCTTCACTTGTTGGAGCAGGCGGTCTCGGTGATTTAATTTTTAGAGGTATTTCAACCGTTAATACAGAGTTGATCTTGGCTGGTACGATACCTGCCGCGCTGCTTGCCCTATTATTCGATTACATTTTGGAGAGGCTGGAGAAGGCCGTAACGCCAAGAGGGATTAAGCAAAAGGGTAAAGGTCGTTCCAAGCTATTCAAAAGAGTGGAGCTTGGCATAATCGCTCTGTTGATTATTGGGCTTATCGTCGGCATTACGATGAGAACAGGCTCAGGTGGTGCCGGTTCTATTGTCGTTGGGGGCAAAAATTATACTGAGCAGGATATTTTGGTCAACATGCTGGCTTCGCTAATCGAAGAGAAAACAGATTTAAAAGTGGTGCGCAAGCCATTTTTGGGCGGCTCGCAGGTAACCCACAATGCGCTGCTTAGCGGAGATATTGATATTTATCCAGAGTATACCGGAACAGGCTGGACTTCAGTGCTTAAGCAAGAACCGATCTCTGGCGATCCGTCGGAAACCTATAACAAGGTGAAGGCAGCGTATGATGAGAAATTTCAAGTTACGTGGCTGGATCCGCTTGGGTTTAATAATACGTATACCCTTGCAATGAGAAGAGATGCAGCAGAAAAATTGGGCATCAAGACCTTCTCAGACTTGGCTCAGAAGTCCAAGTCACTGGTACTGGGTGCGACACATGAGTTTTTGGAGCGACAAGATGGATATTTAGGTCTCAAAGAAGCCTATGGCATGAACTTTAAGGAAGCGAAGGGGCTGGATGCCGGTCTAACCTATAGTGCTGTCAAAGAAGGAACAACGGATGCTAATGATGCCTTTTCGACGGATGGACGCATTCAAGCATTTGATCTGCAAGTTATAGAGGATGATAAGCATTTCTTCCCTCCTTATTATGCGGCTCCCATCATTCGAAACGATACGCTAAACGAGCATCCAGAGCTTAAGGAAGTTCTTAACCTATTAGCCGGAAAAATCGATGATAAAATGATGTCTACGTTGAATGCGCAAGTCGATTTGGAAGGCAAACAAGCACGTGAAGTAGCTGAGGGATGGCTGAAGGAGCAAGGCTTGATGAAGTAATTATTGGCTAAGCATTGTGAATAGAAAATAGAAAGACCATGAAACGGCTGGCGTCCGTTTATGCTGGGAATACAGTATAGACGGGCGTATGGGCTGTTTTTTGCTGTATAGGTTGTCTGTACATAGGATACGCGGCTGAGCTAGTATAGCCATTCATTTTATAACATTATGAAATCTCGCCTTGCTTTAATAAAAAAAATTTGGGACAATCATAATCATATAGCTAAATACGGCTGCATAAACGGAATAGGAAGGCACCTTATTGTGCTTTGAAAAGAGGGTAACGAATGAATAAGGAATCCATTTATGGATTGACATTTGATCAACTGACAGCTTGGCTGCTGGAACGCGGACATAGAAAGTTTCGCGCAGCGCAGGTCTGGGATTGGCTCTATAAGAAACGGGTATTACATTTCTCAGAAATGATTGATGTTAATAAAGATTGTATCGCAGTAATTGAAGAGCATTTTGTTATAGAAACGATGCACGAGCACCTCAGACAGGAATCCGAGGATGGAACCATTAAGTTTCTGTTCACATTGAAGGATGGCAATTTAATTGAAACGGTACTAATGAGACATAAATTTGGCTTGTCCGTTTGTGTAACCACACAAGTGGGCTGTAATATTGGCTGCAGCTTCTGCGCGAGCGGTCTACTAGCCAAAAGCCGTGATCTCTCCAGCGGTGAAATCGTTGAGCAAATTATGAAGGTGCAGCATCATCTTGATCGTGCGCAGCAGGATGAGAAGGTCAGCCACGTTGTTGTAATGGGAATTGGCGAGCCATTCGATAACTACAAGAACATGGTAGACTTCATTCTTGTTGTTAAGGATCAAAAGGGTCTGGACCTTGCGGCAAGACATATTACCGTATCCACCAGCGGCCTTGCCAACAAAATATATGAGTTCGCAGACAGCGATCTGAAGGTAAACCTAGCGGTTTCCTTGCATGCGCCTAATAACGAGCTTCGCACACGTATTATGAAAATTAACCGCGGCATTCCCATTGAAAAATTAATGCAGGCAATTGATTATTATTTGGAGAAAACGAATCGTAGAATTACGATTGAATATATACTGCTGAAGGATGTTAACGACCAAAAGGAGCATGCGCTTGAGCTTGCTGAGCTAATTAAAGACAGACGACATTTGGCTAACGTTAATTTAATCCCGTACAATCCAGTGGATGAGCATAGTCAATATCAGAGAACGGACCGCGAAACGGTGCGGGCATTTTATGATACGCTCAAAAAGCAGGGCATCAGCTGCAGTGTCCGCCTAGAGCACGGTACGGATATAGATGCCGCATGCGGTCAATTAAGAAGCAAGCAGCTTAAGGCTTAGATTCCAGCTTGAGCTTGAAGACATAGAGCGAATGAGAGAAGCGTATCCATCTCGGTGGGTACGCTTTTTTTGGCTTATCTGCTTTCTTGTCATTTACCGTGAATCGAACTTTTGAACCCAAAGGATAGCGACACTCGTTTATGCGTCGATTCCTTAATTTGGAATACCTTTCAGCCTCTAAATTTACCTCTTGAAACGGCACGTTAGAGCGTGTAGTATAAACAAAGTAAAAACTTCATACAACTCGTATATCATTGGGGATATGGCCCAATCGTTTCTACCGGACGACCACTTTAATCGACCGACTATGAGTGACAGCGCATATAGGTCTTTCTTTTTTTTGTTGTACAATTAGAGATGACCAATAGGGCAGGCTTCACTTGAGAAATGACTCATGGAGCCTGTCCTTTTTTTATCTTCATACTTATAAAGGGAGCGATAAGCCAGATGAAAATACTAGAAGAACGCATACGCCAAGAGGGGGCTATCCTCTCCGATACCGTATTAAAGGTCGATTCCTTTCTTAACCATCAAGTAGACACTGCACTTGCACTGGAGATTGGTAAAGAATTTGGACGTCTATTCGGAGGTCAGCCAATTACAAAGGTGCTTACAATCGAGGCTAGCGGCATTCAGTTCGCTATGGCAACGGCAATTGCTCTTGGGGTTCCGTTTATCTATGCGAAGAAGAAGAAGGCTGTAACGCTGGCTGAGCAGGTTTATAGCGCGCCTGTACATTCCTTTACTCGTCAAGAAACGTATCAAGTTAGCGTCTCACAGAAATACCTGAATGCAAATGACAAAGTGCTTATCGTAGATGACTTTTTGGCTACTGGCGCAGCACTGGTTGGTCTTGTCGATATAGTTAAGGAAGCGGGCGCTGAGCTACTTGGCGTTGGCTGTGTGATTGAAAAGAGCTTTCAAGAAGGTCGCGGGCTGCTTGAAAATAAAGGTGTTCGTGTTCATTCCTTAGCTAGAATTGCTTCGATGTCACCAGGAGAGGTTCACTTCATAGAAGAAGAGCAATTAATTCAACAGGCCTAAGGGAGTTTTCTCATCATGTTCAGTAAACAAAAGGTCGTCATGCTGGGCTTCCAGCACGTATTAGCCATGTATGCAGGAGCTGTTATTGTACCTCTTATTGTTGGAGCTGCATTGGATCTGACCACTACGCAGATGGCATATCTCATTGCAGCAGATTTATTTACTTGCGGCTTAGCGACGATTTTGCAGGTTATGGGCACCAAATATTTTGGTAGCAGACTGCCTGTTATATTGGGATGTACGTTTACAGCGGTAGGTCCCATTATCGCTATTGCTTCCACCTCTAATTTAGCTACGGCGTACGGGGCTATCATTATATCGGGTTTGTTCGTCGTATTAGCAGCGCCGTTGTATGGTAAAATGCTCAAGTTTTTCCCCACGATTGTAACTGGCTCGGTTGTCACCATTATCGGTTTGTCGCTCATTCCGGTTGCTATGGATAATGTGGGTGGCGGACAGAAAAATGCGGATTTCGGCGAGCCGAGGAACCTGCTGCTTGCGCTTATAACCTTAATTGTTATTCTATTGGTGAACCGCTTTGCAACGGGCTTCTTACGTTCTATCTCAGTCCTCATCGGACTTCTTGTCGGTACAATAACGGCATATTTTATGGGGATCGTTGATTTCGCACCTGTGTCCGATGCTTCCGTAGTGAGTATCGCTCAGCCCTTTTACTTTGGTACGCCTCAAATAAGCATCACAGCCATCGCTACGATGATTATCGTGAATATCGTGAGTATGGTGGAGTCGACAGGCGTTTATTTAGCAGTTGGCAAAGCGATTGACCAGAAGGTTGAACAGAAGCAAATTGTGAATGGGCTGCGGTCTGAGGGTGTTGCTATCATGCTTGGTGGTATTTTTAATGCATTCCCTTACACAGCATTCTCTCAAAATGTTGGACTCATAGCGATCACGCGAGTGAAAGCGCGAAATGTTATTTTTGCCGCGGGAGGCATTATGATTGTGCTGGGCTTGCTGCCTAAACTAGCTGCATTAACGACAATCATTCCGAGTGCGGTGCTTGGAGGAGCGATGATCGTGATGTTCGGTTCTGTCGCTGTTTCAGGTATTTCTATTCTCTCTCAGGTGGATATGCAAAAAGGGGACAATCTGCTGATTGCTGCTTGCAGCATTGCTGTAGGGTTAGGTTCTGCTACTGTACCTCAAATGTTTGATCAGCTGCCTGAGTTTGCAAAAATGCTGCTTCAAAACGGTATTGTTACAGGTTCCTTGACCGCTATTATCCTAAACCTATGTTTATCGAACCGAGAAAAAGCCTCAATGGAGGCAGCTTAAAAGCGGATTAGAATTTATTTTTTTGCATATCTCTTCGCATAATTCTCGGGAATAGGTTAAGATTAAGCCAAGAAAGCAAATAGGAGTTGTGCAAAAATGGCGAACGAAGAAGTGATTTTAACCGAAGAGGGCATGGCTCAACTGGTGGCTGAGCTGGAAGATTTGAAATATGTAAAGCGCAAAGAATTGGCTGCACGTATAAAATTAGCAATCAGCTATGGCGATTTGAAAGAGAATAGCGAATATCATTCCGCGAAAAACGATCAATCGTTTATGGAAACGAGAATACTCATTTTGGATAAGATGCTTAAGAAGGCTCGCGTGATTTCTGCTGAGGCGCTGGATCTTTCCAAAGCAAGTATCGGTTTGAGCGTTATTTTGAATGACATCGAATTTTCTGAGAAGATTGAATATAAAATTGTAGGCACGGAAGAAGCCGATGTTGCTGAGAACAAAATTTCTTATGAGAGCCCGCTGGGCAAGGAGCTTATAGGAAAAAAAGTTGGCGACATCATTCTCGTAAACGCTCCAATGGGTGTTATCAAATACGAGCTTCTTGAAATCAAAGCGTAATTATATATATGCGACTATATCGAGCACAAGGGATCCTAGACGGGAATTCTTTGTGCTTTCTTGTGTTTCATTTGAAAGAAATTTGTTTAAACAAAGGTAGAGGGAGCGTCTACATATGGCGGCTCCAAATTCGTGTATGTTTTTTGAAGCATTACAAAACCTAGGGAGACTCCTTTTATCACAAGAAAGAGCGGGGTCTTATCAGGAGACAATTTAGTTAAACGAGGAGCTTATATGTCATCAGATCAAATATCACAATTCGAGAAGAAAATGATCATTCGGAACATTGAACATAAAGATATTGAAAAAATTATCGAGCTGCAGCTCGTTTGCTTTCCTAATATGGATCCATGGCTGAAGTCTCAAATGGAAAGTCATCTGCGCATTTTTCCTGAGGGACAAATTTGCGTCGAGCTGGATGGAGAAATCATTGGCTCATGCTCAAGTTTAATTGTTAATTTTGATGATTACTTGGATCAGCATACTTATTTAGAAATTACGGATAAAGGATTTATCCGCAATCATAATCCGCACGGTCAAAATTTGTACGGTATGGAGGTTATGGTTCACCCTGAGTATCGTCGAATGAAGATTGGCAGACGGCTCTATGAAGCGAGAAAGCAGCTGGCAGAGCATATGAACCTCAAAAGCATTATCGTTGGCGGCCGTATTCCGGGCTACCATAATTATAGCGACAAGATGTCACCGAGAGAGTATGCGGAAGAGGTGCTTCAACAGAATATTTATGACCGTGTGCTCACCTTCCAAATGATGAATGGATTCACGCTTAAGCGGATTATTACGAATTATTTGATGGACGATGATGATTCCATGAATTATGCGGCTTTGCTGGAATGGAATAATATCGACTATAAGCCGAGCAACAGCAAAACGCATTATAAGCTATCCTTTCCGGTTCGGATTTGTGTAGTGCAATATATGATGAAAAAGATTGATTCCTTTGATGAATTTGCAACGCAATGCGAGCATTATGTAGATGTCTCAGCGGACTATAAATCCGATTTTGTGGTCTTTCCGGAAAATTTCACGATGCAGCTGTTGTCCTTTCTCGAAGAGCGTTCCCCGAGTACGGCAGTTCGTAAGCTCGCAACTTTTACAACACAATATGTCGAGCTGTTCACAGAGCTTGCTGTAAAATATAACGTTAATATTATTGGCGGCTCTCATTTTATTGAAGAGAACAATCGCATCTATAGTGTAGCGCATTTGTTTCGGAGAGACGGAACGATTGAGCAGCAGTATAAGCTGCATATATCGCCAAATGAGCGGATGTGGTGGGGAATCAACGGCGGCTCAACACTAGAGGTATTCGACACGGATTGCGGTAAAATATCGATTCAACTCAGCAGCGATATCGAATTCCCAGAAATCTCGCGTATCGTTGCCGGGGAAGGGGCACAAATTATTTTTGTACCCTTCTGTGCGGAAGATAAGCAGACTTTTCTACGTGTGAAATACTGCGCACAGGCGCGTGCAATAGAGAATCAAGTGTATACCGTCACAGCCGGCACAGTCGGCAATCTAACGCATGTGGATAATGTCGATATCCAATATGCCCAGTCAGGCGTGTACACGCCTACAGGCTTCTCCTTCCCGCGTGACGGTATTGCTGAGGAGTGCAGCGAAAACACAGAAACCGTCATTATGGCTGAGGTGGATATGGAAACGCTGATGCGTCATCGAAAATCCAATGAAGTATTAACTTTCGGGGATCGTCGTACGGATATTTATTCCTTACAGATTCGGTCGAAAGCTAAGACTTCTGAATGAACACATATAGGGATTTGAACAAGGACAGCAGTCGAATCTGCTGTCTTTTTTTATTTTATGAATGAAAAATAGGCTTAAAACCCACAATATAGTTGGCTGTTTAACTAAAGAGATCAGAGGAGAATATGAATGAAAAACAAGTTCCTTATTTTCACTGTATTGTGTGTGTCCCTTCTCCTGTATTCAGCGCCTGTAAATGCGGTGGTGGCAGCAGGAGGCGATCATCGCCATGGTCATGAAGAAGGTATCAGTCCTGCTGCGGTAAAGCTTAAGGAGGACATGAGAAGGCTTTGGAATGCTCATGTTGTTTGGACGAGAAGCTACATCATAAGCGCGCTTGCTGGACTAGAGGATCAGCAGCCTGTACTTGCTAGGCTTCTGAAGAATCAACAGGATATTGGCAATGCCATAAAGCCGTATTATGGTGAAGCAGCGGGTAATAAATTGGCTGAGCTTCTCAAAGAGCATATTCAAATTGCCGGAAAAGTTGTTGATGCAGCGAAAAGCGGCAACCAAGCAGATTTCAATACGTTTAATAAAGAATGGTATAAGAATGCGGATGCTATTGCTGCATTTCTGAGCAGCGCTAATCCGAATTGGACAGACAAGCAGTTAAAGGACCTCTTATATGGGCATTTGCAATTGCTGACAGACCAGTTCATGTCCAGAATTAAGAAGGATTGGCAAGGGGATATCAATGCTTATGATAAAGGCGAGGAACATATCCTTATGCTCTCTGACGCGTTGAGTGAAGGCATTATTAAGCAGTTTCCAAAGACCTTTCACTGAAAATAAAGGGCACTAGGAAGAGGGGCTAATCCGTTATCGGGTTAGCCCTTTTCTCATGAACATACATCGTCCGACAAATTTTTATGAGAAAAGATTAACTGGTCATAGGACTTAAGCAAGATGTAAGCTAATACTTTGTATGGCAAAGTAATACTAAGCAAAACAGTAGATGCAGCCCCTTCATTGTGCAGCCAGTTTTTTATACTTAAAACCTTTTTTAGGAGGAATATGATTATGCAGTTTCATTTTTATGTAGGCAATGATAACGGAAACAGTGAGCATGATCTCATTATCGACGGCAAATTAATTCAACAGCCGAACGTTAACTGTACGGTGGACGAGCTTCCATGGAGCGAGGAGCAAACGCCGGAAAGCTTTATGAAAAACTTACAGGACCAACTGGTCGTCACCATTGATTCACCTGCTACAAGACCTGGCATGTATTATGTAGGCAAGTTTGCACTGGAGAGCGGTGAGATCTTAGATAATCTTCAGATCGGCATAGACATGAAGAGTGATATGGATCTTCCAGTCATTAATACGCTCGCTCAAATCGCCGCAATGGCCGTTCAGAAGGCTTATGAGGACGAGAAGAAAATACCCGAACACATTGACGTAGAGGTTGATATGGCAACAGCTCTGCCCGTTACGCAGCATACAGATGAAACCTCGGCTAAGTTCGAGAAACGTTTTACAACGGGCACTCATCATGTGACGGTTCATTTAGGCATTAAACGAGTTGCTGTGAAAATCGTTTTCCCTTTTGCAAAAGTAGTTCCGGAAGCGACGCCTGTCATTTTCACCCTTCAGAAGGATGCCGAGGGCAGCTGGAGAGACGGAGAAATATTTGAGGACTTCCTTCAATCCTATGAGATCGACAAGAAATTTAACGGCAGTTACTTTAAAGATAAACGCATTCTTCATGTTGATATTGGTGATGGTTCTACGGAATATCCGATTACAGAAGGCAATAAATTTCTTCGTCAATTCGTACACGGCAGCCATCATGGCGCTGGCTATGCGATTGAAGAGGCGCTGGAAGAGTTTAATCGCCTCGTTCATCTTCCAGATAGTCCAAGACAATTTTTCAGTGATGTTATTAAAAATCCTAAGCATAAATACCATGCACGCGCGCTCAAAACGTTGAAAAGGCCGCTTGACAGCCAAGTTCGGCAAATTGTGCAGCATGTCAAAAGACAGCTTACAAAAACGCGTAATGAAATTGATATCATTTGCGTTTACGGAGGCGGCAGCATTCTGATGCGTTCAGCCCTATATCCAGCGATCAAGGAACTGTGTGGAGAACGGGAAATGCAGCTTCTTTATATCCCAGCGAATTATGCTGTTAAATTGAATGCAATGGGTCTTGATGCTTTTGTGCGAGGCAAAATTTATGAGGCGCTCAAAAATAAAGCTGTTCAGACCGTTTAAGCATGACTTTGGGCAGCAGCCTAATTATAGGAATTTTGGTAGGTGACAGGTATGAAAAAAATTAAAATGCCCGGCGACAATATTAGCTTGAAAACGAAGAAAACGGAAGATGAGCTCGTCATGCAGTGGCTTAATGCGCAAACCAATTTGATGGATTCTCTTCGCTATTTAATGGAAAAAGAAATCGTCCAAAATGGTATTCGCAACCTGCAAGCCCATGTTCCAGCTGAAAGAAGTGTACTACAAGGCGCTACGAACTTTCCAATGGGCATTGAAACCCAGACTTTTGTGACTGGAAATGAACAATCCGCTGCAGCCGCTGAAATCATTGAAGAAACAGAAGAAACCCTTGCTGTGACTGAAACGAATCCTTCAGCCGAAGAGGAATTTGATGATGAGGATATCGAAGCTTGGAGTTAAATAATGGAGAAAGAATGACCCGGTAATACTAAGTGTTGTCAAATGATTCTAAGTGATGTTAAGTAATCCCGCTAAAAGTAATACGGAGTGATTTCCCATATTACTCGGTATTACTTAACCCTAAAGTTGGAAGGAATCTTTATAATACGTAAGGTAATTATTCGGGTTAAATAAAAAAAGGAGAGGCTATATAGCCTCTCCTTTTTTGTGTTTTATATTAGTGAGCAAGTGCGAATAGACCATGGATATGTGAAAGGTAGCGAATGTTACTTGCTTCTTTCATCAACGATGCAGGCAAGCCTTTAAGCTGTGTAGAATGGCCGCCGATTGTACCTACGCCGTCTTTACGTCCAAGGCTTCCCAGTGTACCGGAGAACACAGGGTTGAACTTATCCATTACGCCGCCTTTAATTTGAACCGCTAGGTTGTAGCCTACCGTTTCGCCCATTTGCCAAGCAAGTTGAGCGGTTGGAGGGAAAGGACGCTCTCCGCCTTCTGGGAACACAACAGCGCAGTCGCCTGCAAGGAATACATCCGCATGCGAAGTCGATTGAAGTGTAGAAGTAACCGTTGAACGACCACGGTCTTCTGCAAGGCCGCTGCTTCCTACAACTGGGTTACCTTTAACGCCGCCAGTCCAGATAATAGTGCTGGATTCGATTGTACGTCCGTCTTTCAACGATACAGATGACTTAGTAGCTTCTGTAATCGCTACGCTAGTAATGAAAGTTACACCGCGTTTTTCAAGACTTGTTACAGCACGTTCAATAAGAACTTTCGGGAAAATTGGAAGAACGGCAGGGCCGGCTTCTACACAATAAAGTGAAATGTCATTGAAATCGATACCTTTGCTGCGGCAAACTTCAGGAAGTTTGTCAGCAAATTCACCAACAAGCTCAACGCCAGTCAAGCCGCCGCCGCCAACAACGATTGTTGCATCAGCTTTGTTGCCTGATTTTTTGTAAGCGTCAAGACGAGCTTCAACGTGAGCGCGAATTTTGTTCGCATCATTAACGGATTTAAGAACCATGCTGTTCTCTTCAAGTCCAGGAATACCAAAGTAGTTTGTTTCGCTGCCAAGAGCAACAACAAGGAAATCATACTTTTGTACTTGACCGCTTGCAAGAACGACTTGCTTTTCATTTGGCTTAATCTCTTGTACGGTATCAACGACAACATTAACGCTTTTGTCGCCGAGGAGCTTCGTAAGCGGTAGAGAAACGGCTTGCTCAGCAATCGTACCTCCTGCTAGTCTGTGCAACTCAGTAATAATTTGATGCGTAGGGAAACGATTGACAATAGTAATGTTCGCTTCAGCTGCTGATAGGTGTTTACGCGCTGTTAGTGCAGTCAGAAGACCGCCATAACCGCCACCAAGTATTAAAATCTGTTTCGACATGTTCATCCTCCATTCGATCTATAGGTCATTCTTATTATTTGTTAGTTTTTACGCTCGGAAAGCACGTTCAAGAATGCTTGTGCAAAGCGAAGCGTTTTTTGAACTTCAGGATCCTTAAGCATTTTCAACATAGCAAACAAGCCAACAGTTGAACCTGCAGCTTCTTGTGAACGTTCGCCAGCTTCAATAGCTGCTGCTGCGATACCTTTAGCTTTGTCTTGTACGGGTTTAACGAACTCACCGATACCTTGAGCAAAATCATTGATCAATACTTTGTCTGTAGCAATACCTTGAGCGAAATCATAAGCTTTGGTCATCAATGTAACCATTTCAGCCAACTTTGGCAGGTTATCCACCAATACAGTTAGAGATTCTTGAACCTCCGGCTTCATTAACTGATCAAGTACATCTAAAGATTGTTTTTCTTCGGCGAGGCTAGCTGCAACCTCTTGTCCAGTAGATAATTGTGACATAAGAGAATGTCCTCCTTTACGTTAAGTTGAAAGTAAGTTGTAGTCTCGATTGGATCAGTCGCTAAAGAAATGATTATACCCCGAAAGATTGTTACACTTTTCACATAGTTTCCGAAACGTTTGTTGAGCAAGTCTTTCAACCTCATTTGGAAGAGGTACAAAAGTGATTGGATAGCGACGATGATGAAATCGGATTTAAACTCTTTATCTCTATTCTACATCCTTTGAGACAAAAGTTAAAAAGAAATTTATAACTTTTTGAAAAAAATTTAGTTATGGCCTAAAAAACACCATCCCAATCCTTAGTTTTATCAAAAGATCAACAAATTATCATTTAAGAAATTTCTTTTTATTGGTAATATAATTAGGAGCAAGTACCTACTTGTACAGCTGAGATTAGGAGATTGAGATCATATGAAGGAAAAAGCTAAAGGTTTTCCCATTATAGAACAACTTAAGGAAGAGGATCTTTCCCTTCTCCTTCCCTATATGAAGCAATACGAATTCTCAGCAGGTACAGTCATTTTGCGTCAGGGCGAAGTGAGCGAAACTTTTCATATCTTATTAACAGGAACTGTTCTCGTCTATTTAGAAAAAGGAGCAAAGGTTCGTTTAGCGACGCTTCAGCGTGGCCATTTTTTTGGGGAAATGTCATGTTTAACAGGTGATTTTGTCAGCGCGACAGTGGAAGCAGCAGAGACTTTGTCAACTGTAGCCATCTCGCGTGAAGGGATTCTACTCATGATGGACAGCTGTCCCGAATTTCGCGTCCAAATGATCGATGCGATGGTGAGGCGGATTCAGAATACGAATGACCGAGTGATAGAAGAGCATGTCCAAAGTCCTATCCTAATTAAAAATCTGGAGCAGGAGTGCAAGCTGCGATATGGAGAGCTAATTGGCAGCAGTCCGCAAATGCAACAGCTGCATAATGAAATTGAATATTTATCTAACCATAAGGATGCCTTATTCATTGTAGGAGAATATGGAGTCGGCAAAGCACATGCTGCTGCGGCCATTCACCAGGCTTCTTCGAACCAGAGTAAACCGTTGGTAACCATAGAAGGCTCTTTTTTTGAATTGAATATGTGGGATCAGAAAGTGAAGGAGGCTGCAGGAGGAACCATTCTGCTGCGGCATGCAGAACGGTTGCCAGCAGCTATTATTCATCATGTGCTGCGATCAAGCGGAGATACGCGAGTTATTCTAACCTCCAAGACAATGCCTGAGATCAGAGTGCGAGTACTTCACATACCGCCGCTGCGTGAGAGAAGTGATGATACTTCAGAGCTTGTCCTTCATTTCTTGAAAAATGCGGGTGCTGAGAATCCGGCAGAAGCGATATCTCAAGAAGCGATGCGCATGCTAATCCTATATCCTTTCCTAACAAGGAACGTGGAAGAGCTTATGGGAGTTCTGCGGGAAGCCTTTATCTTGAGCGGTGGGAAGAAGATTTATAATAATCATCTACGTTTCGGGAGGCATCGACTACCGGGATCTAGGCCGACGGTCGGTCTTGCTCTCGGCTGCGGCACTATTCGCGGGACGGCTCATGTCGGTGTGCTGAAGGCGCTTGAACAGGAGGATATTCCGATCGATATGATAGCGGGGACTAGTGTAGGCGCATTAATTGGCGCACTCTATGCTTCAGGTCAGCCTATATCCGAATTTGAGCGTGTATTGCCATCCTTGCGTTGGACACAGCTTATTCAATTAAACTTTTCTCGTTTAGCCCTTGCAAATAATAATAAGATGCTGCGATTAATTGATAAATATATTGGGAAAATGAAAATTGAGGATTTGAACATTCCTTTTGCAGCAGTGACAGCAGACTTCACGTCGGGTAAAGCACATATTTTACGGACAGGTTCCTTGTCAGATGCATTACGTGCGTCCACATCCGTTCCAGGTATCATACCGCCCATGCGCTATCAGGGCCGGAAACTAGTTAGCGGCGCAGTTGTTCACCCGGTGCCTGCTGCAGTGGTGAGGAGTATGGGAGCGGATATTGTAATTGGTGTTGACGTTAGCGTACCGATTTGTAAGAAGCTGCCCATAAAAAGCTTTGTAGAATCCATTCTTAATACAATGGAAATGATGAGTGTGAATAAGGTACAGGATGAATTACAGCTAGCTGATATTATTATCAAACCGCAAATAAGATTACAATCCCATAGCTTTAAAGATTCAACCTCATATATTGCTATGGGTGAGCGGTTAGCAAGAGAAGCTATGGATGATATTAGAAGGCAATTGAAAGCTAGAGCATAATCCATTTTAAGTAATCAAATAGACGCAAAGCAGCTATTTCTTCTCTATAGAAGAAGCTGTTCTCTTGTGGTGGGAGGGCAGCTTCTTTTTATTTTTCCAGTATATATTTTTGGATGTTGACTCTCACGTAACGTCAGCCATTATAGTGACAATTAAGGAGGCAAGAGAGCGATGAAAATAAAAGAAGTATCCAATCTTGCAGGGATCAGTGTGCGCACGCTGCATCATTATGACGAAATTGGCTTGCTTAAGCCGGAGCAAGTTTCAGAAGCTGGATATCGTCTCTATTCGGAAAAAAATCTAGAGCTGCTTCAGCAAATTTTATTTTTTCGCGAGCTCGGTTTTCCGTTGAAGGAGATTAAAGTGATTATAAGCCGTCCATCTTTTCGAAGGGAGGATGCCCTTCTGCTGCACCGAAAAATGCTGCTCGATAAGCGTAAGCAGCTGGATCAAATGATTATGACGATTGACCGAACGATCATGCAAACGAGAGGAGAAATAGAAATGACGAATGAACAAAAATTTGAAGGCTTTGATTTCAGCAGCAACCCCTATCAGCAAGAGGCGAGAGAGCGCTGGGGAGATGAGGCAGTAGACAAGAGCAATGCTAAAGTAGGCAGCATGTCGAAGCAGGAACAAGGTGAAATAGCTGAGAGCATGAATGCTATATATACTAGGCTTGCACTGCTTCGCAACGAGCCGCCAGACTCTGATGCGGCACAGGCTGCAATTGAAGAATGGTACGTATTTTTGAATGGAATGGGCAGCTACTCGTATGAAGCCTTTAAAGGCTTAGGACAGATGTATGTAGACGACCAGCGTTTTACGAAAAATATCGATAAATTCGGCGAAGGCTTAAGCTTATTCATGCGCAATGCAATGAGTATTTTCGCAGAAAATCATAAATAAAGATCTAAGCGTAAGCATGACCGCGAGAACCTGTGAACGACGATGAAAGAAGCCGTTCCCATTAGTAATTTCTAATATGGCCCAAATTGAATTGCCCCTCCCGAACCTTTATGATGGTATAGACTAACCGGAGAGGGGAATTACATAATGACGACTGAAACACTACCTAGCTACACGAAAAATTTTACACTTTCTACCGAGATCTTTCATAAGCCGAGCTTGGATATTTATTCGCAAATGATTTACATCGTGCTTAGCTCCTGCACAAGTGATTCCGCTTCTATAAGCTTGCACGAGGTTGCGGAAAAAGGTCGAATGACGGAGAAGCAGACCATCAAAGCGCTGCAAGTACTCGCTGACGAGCAGCTCATTCCACATAAATTGTTCCGCAAAATGATCGGTGAATTCCAGGATGACCGTCTTTCATGGGCAGCGAAGGGCTTGCTTACTTATTGCAAGGAGCATAGAGATATTACGCTAGCCGATCTAATCTCGCTCTCTGATCAGTCGGGAGAAGATGAGAACAGCATTCGCAAAGCTATAGCTGAGCTGGAGCGCAATGGATATTTAGAGGACTTCCCTGAGCTCGGGAAAATGACAACCGTATAACAAACATTAAATAAAGAAGATAGAAACAAATAGCAGGTTGTATGCTCGCTTGTAGCGGCATACAACCTGCTATTTGTTTTATAAGCGGAAGCTAACCCTTGCTAAGTCGCTCCAGTAAAGCATCGCCTTTTGTATTCACCTTGATGTATGCGTACTTGGCATTTTGTTCCGTTTCAATGCCTGTACCCTCGGCTACAAAAAAGGTTTCAATGCCATAATAGATGCGCCCCCAACCACTGATGGTTCCGTTGATCAGAACTTCCGTATCCGCGAGCTTTTCATCATGCTTGTATAAGCGATCCAGCATGTATACGCCGTTCTCATCTGGTCGCAGTACGGCTTTAATACGGACTAGGCTATCATGTGTCTCTAATTCGTTCTTGACCGCTTGCGATGGTGTGGAAATGCCATAGCTTAATGTAACATAGTCTCCTTGAAGCATAGATCTAGGATCAACGGGCTCTATTTTTAGTTTAACGGAAGTACCGTTAGCCAGTAATATTTCACTCGCAGCTACATGGTAGCCGACATAACCAAGCTGCAAAGCGATAAGGATTGCAATGAGAATGGGACTCTTTTGAAATAAGTTGCTCTGTTTGCCCTTCTCTTCCGGTATACGCGCATGGGAGCGATAAGCAAAAACATAAGTAATAATGATCGCTAGTATGCCCAGAAGGGCTAGCGTAATGGATTTGTGTAAGAGTGTCCAAAATAAATCATAATATTTGTATGCAATAAATAGGAACCAGAATACCAAGCTGATTACGGCTTCTATTGCTTGATTGCGGCGTACAAATACGAACGCCAGAATAGTTACGAGTATGAAGTTTATGATGTTGAACAGCTCATTCGAATAAGGGAAAATATTGCTCATAAAGGTAAGCCAGAACATAAAGAGCAGGGTAAAGAAAAATCCGCATTCTCTAATATGATCTCTCAAAGCCCCTTCACGAAGCAAGAAATGACTCTCATAAAACAGAGCATTCATAATCGCTAGAATGAACACAATAATGGACTCGGCATGATTAACGGTTTCGAACAGATTAAACAAGATAATCGAGATATTAATATTAATAAGTGAATAGGTGAATAGATGCTGAGTGCGTCCTTGCAATCTAAACCAGCCTGCTGTCGTCACGATTAGAAACAGGACCGATAGAAGGAGGGTGTCCGTCCATAGGATGGATACCATTCCTGCGGTATAACCAATTGTAAGGATCGTATACCGAACTGCCGGATTGATCCGAGGCAGGAATATCATTGGAATAATGAACAGCAATGCTATAACGTAAAGCAAATGCTGCGGTTCGACCTCGCTGCTGGCAAGGAAGACAAGACCGATAAGGGAGACACTGCCGATAAAGACGCCGAGGATCGTAATAATCATGGACACGATATTCCCAGCCAGCACGCCTTTATGTTCATCTTGAGATTTTTCATTCTCGTGAGCATCATTAGAAGCATGTTGTTTTCCAAGCTTGTTTACATAACGGAAGAACCATACATTTCCCGTCAGCAGCAGGGCTACAAATAGCAGTCCCAGTATATAAAAGCCTGAAGAAGCGTGATGGACCAACAGTTCAATGAATTTGCATACAGCGTAAGCTGTTGCTGCAAGCGCATTGAGTGTAAGGATTGTTTTGTTCAATCGAATGCGGGCAAAATAATAAAAGCCGAACGCAATGGCGATAATAGCGGCGCTATTAGTCAGCAATTTATATCCAGCTTCATCAAATGAAAAGGATAGAATGATTAAGGAAAGATGGAATATGACAAAGCTGATCGCCTTAAGCGGCCGCGATGAAAGCCATTTTGCTTCAATAATAACGAATAGAAGTAGATTAAGAAGAGCGAATAAAGCGCCAATCATCAAAATCTGCCCTTCCGAATGAGAGATGCTTAAGGAAGTTGGGAAAAAATATTTCCATAATGTGAGATGGATCAGCGTATAAGCCAAAATATAAAATGGATTATAACGGGTAATCACTGCGAATAGCAGAGCAGGAATGGACCAAACTAGAAATAATTCATACGTATCAACCTGCGCATTGTAGATTTGGTTAAGTAAGGCAACGGCTGCACCAAACGAAATACATCCTCCTACTAGAAAAATAGCCGAGAGAAAAGAATGATGGCCTAGCATGATTTTCATTTTAGAAAAAAGAAAGGAAACACCGTAGAACAGGACCATAATGCCTGCTGAAGCAAGAATTTTATCCGCACGGCTGAGCCCCGTCCAATTTGCCGCAAAGAAATAGATGATAGCTGCGAGCAGCAGGGATACACCCATTAGAAAACCGACGCGTGTAACATTTAATCGGAGCATTGCATTCACTCGCTTTCATGTTGGTATGTCTTGATTATAAAGACCGTTCCTATAACCAACTAGTACCCACTTTTTATAGTACCTAATGGGCGAAAGTGGATATTATTTTATTATGACCAAAACTATATGCGGTTAATGACGGCAAATGCGTGTTATTATGCTATTCTTAATGAAATACGAAATGAAGAGCCAGAACCCAGAAGGCTCTACCAATACAAGCAGAAGAGGTCTATACATGAGCGAGAAAAATTTTAAAGACTATTCATTAAGTGATGAGATTGTAAAAGCGTTAGAGAGTCTGTCTTACGAGACACCGACAGAGGTGCAAAGTCAGGTTATTCCTGTCGCATTGCAGCGCAAGGATCTCGTTGTCAAATCGCAAACAGGCAGCGGTAAGACAGCAGCCTACGGCATTCCGCTTTGCGAGCTGGTGGACTGGAATGAAAATAAGCCTCAGGTGCTCATTTTGACGCCAACAAGAGAGCTTGCGCTTCAAGTAAATGAGGACATTACGAACATCGGACGATTCAAGCGGATTAAAGCAACTGCCGTTTATGGCAGACATCCCTTTCATATTCAAAGAGCAGAGCTTAAGCAAAGAACGCATATGGTTGTAGGTACGCCGGGCCGTGTGTTTGACCATATTGATCGTGGAACGATGAGCTTGGAGCGTATCAAATATCTCGTTATTGATGAAGCGGATGAAATGCTGAACATGGGCTTCATTGAGCAGGTGCAGTCCATTATTCAGAAGCTGCCGAAGGATCGCGTTACGATGCTGTTTTCTGCTACCTTCCCAGAGGATGTTGCTAAGCTTGCGAACAAATATATGAATGATCCGGAACGGATCGAGATTAAGGCTTCTGGGCTTACAACGGCTACCATTGAGCATTCTCTAATTGAAGTGAAGGAAGCGGACAAGTTTGCTTTGCTTCAAGATGTCATGATCGTTGAGAATCCAGATAGCTGTATTATTTTCTGCCGCACGCAAGAGAATGTGGATCAATTATTCAGAGGAATGGCCGATCTTGATTATCCTTGTGATCGCATTCACGGCGGCATGGAGCAGGATGAGCGATTCGAGGTTATGAACGCATTCCGCAGAGGTCAGTTCCGTTATTTGATCGCTACGGATGTAGCAGCACGGGGCATCGATATTACCAATATTACGCATGTTATCAACTATGATATCCCGCTTGAGAAGGAAGGCTATGTGCATCGCACAGGCAGAACGGGACGAGCTGGCAAGACGGGCAAAGCCATTACTTTCATAGCGCCTAAGGACGGCAGACGCTTAGCGGATATTGAAGAATACATCGGCTTCAGCATTACAAGAGTAAAAGCTCCTTCTGAAGATGCTGTATCCCTTCGCAGAGATGATTTCGAGCAAAAAATTAACGTCGGTCCTGTTCTTAAGAAGGATAAACGCGAGCAATTGAACAAACAAATATTGAAGCTGAATTTCAACGGCGGCAAGAAAAAGAAGCTTAGAGCGGTTGATTTTGTAGGTACGATTGCCAAATTAGATGGCGTTGAGGCAGATGATATCGGTATTATTACCATACTAGATCATGTTACGGATGTTGAAATTCTTAATGGCAAAGGGTCTCTTGTACTGGAGCTTATGAAGAATACGACTGTAAAAGGCAAACTGCTCAAGGTTCGTAGAGGCAACAAATCGTAATAAACCATTCCGGCAAAGATGATTTCGGCAGCCTGCCGAGATCATCTTTTTTTTATACCGACATAAGGAGTTTGAGAATGGAAAAGAACATATATGAGATCGTATCTCTTTTGGTGACCGTTGCTGCTCTTCTAGCGGTTATTTCCATCGTTTATAGGAGCTGGAGGAATGGCATATCCCCGATGCCCTCTTCGGCAATCGTAAGGCGCACGGTCATTCAGGAGCTAAGGAGGCTGCCAAGCCGCGGTGTGCTGCTAGAAGCGGGGTCTGGTTGGGGGACGCTTGCTCTTCAAGCTGGCAAAAGCTTTCCCCACAGAAGGATTATCGGAATTGAAAATTCACTTATCCCCATGTGGATATCTTTTATAGCCCAAAAAATCGAAAATAGGGTCAATGTATCGTTTATAAGAGATGATTTATACACATATTGTTACACGAATGTGGATACGGTTGTGTGTTACCTCTATCCGGGCGCAATGAAACGGTTGAGCGCAGTTTTCTATGCACAGCTGGCACCCGGCTCTTATATTATTAGCATTTGTTTTGCATTGCCGGATTGGCAGCCAGAACGTGTAATTGAATGCCGAGATATGTATCGGACGAAGGTTTATGTGTATAAGGCATAGAGAGAGGGAATTACTCGGAGAATGGAAATATTTTTAGGCTAGTTCCGTTTAAACTCTGTTTAAATTGGTGGCGTAAAGTAGGAAACGTGGTGGAGAGAAGAAGAGAGAAGAGAAATATAGAGAAAGAGGAGTGAGTAAATCAATCATGCCCAATAAAAAAAATAGTGTGCGGCGCTTCATTGGACTCATTATGGAGACGAATCCTCCAAAGCTGCTGCTGTCGATTGCAGTCATTCTTAGTGTAATAACAACATTAGTGAGTCTTACCATACCGTTATTCACAAAAAATCTCGTTAACGGATTTTCATTTGGCTCCTTAAGCACGAGTCAAATCATATTGATGGCTATAGCTTTTATTGCTCAGGTTGTGTCAGGCGGTTTATCCGTGTATTTCCTGCATTACGGCGGTAATAAAATAGTAGCGTCAATTCGTGAACGTTTGTGGCGCAAGCTGCTGCGCTTGCCTGTTCCGTATTATGACAGTAAATCATCCGGTGATACAATTAGCCGGCTTACGAATGACACAGCGATTTTAAAGGGCCTGATTACAGAGCATGTAACTGGTTTTTTCACAGGTATCTTATCCATTATCGGTGCCTTGTGCATTCTATTCTATATGAACTGGCAAATGACGCTCATTATGCTTACTGTATTTCCAGTAGCGGCCCTAATAATGGTACCCATTGGTCGTAAAATGTTTGTTATATCGAAAGAAACACAAGCGGAAAATGCCCGTTTTACTTCGGTCGTCAATCGCGTCGTATCCGAAATTCGCCTAGTGAAAGCATCAGGCTCGGAGCCGGCAGAATTTGAGCAAGGACGCACAGGCATCCAAAATCTATTTAAATTTGGTTTGAAGGAAGCGCGTATGCAGGCATTAATTTCGCCGATGGTCTCCTTTGTTATTATACTGCTGCTCGTTTGTTTGATTGGATTTGGCGGCGTACAGGTGTCCTCAGGCGCTATGACTGCGGGTGAACTGGTCGCTTTCATTATGTATTTATTCCAAATCATTCTCCCTATTACGCAAATTTCACAGTTTTTCACCCAATTTCAGAAGGCGATGGGTGCGACAGAGAGTATTATCGGTATTCTAGAAGCTGAAGAGGAACAACAAGATAACGGAAAACCATTAACAGAAATGAATCAGACGCTGGAGATGGAGAATGTTACATTTGCGTATAAGGCGGATGAGGAAATTCTTCGAGACGTAAGCTTGAGCATTGAAGCGGGCAAGGTAACGGCGCTTGTCGGTCCAAGCGGCAGCGGGAAAACAACGTTATTTTCTTTGTTAGAGCGATTCTATTCCCCTACAACAGGCTCAATCAAAATAGGCGGAACGGATATTCATGATACCTCGCTTCGTTCATGGCGAAGACAAATTGGCTATGTGTCTCAAGAAAGTCCGATTATTGCCGGTACAATCAAAGATAACCTGTGCTATGGTCTCGACCGAGAAGCTAGTGAGCAGGAAATCGAACAAGCTGCTAGAATGGCTTACGCAGACGGTTTTATCGAGGCTTTGCCGGATGGTTACGCAACGGAGGTTGGGGAACGCGGAATTAAGCTCTCCGGCGGACAGCGACAACGGATAGCCATCGCCAGAGCGTTGCTGCGAGATCCTAAAATTCTCATGCTTGATGAGGCGACCTCTAATCTAGACAGCAAATCAGAGGAAGTCGTGCAGGAAGCCTTGAAAAACTTAATGGTCGGTCGTACAACAGTCGTTATTGCACATCGCTTGTCGACAGTGGTAGATGCAGATTCCATCGTGTTCTTAGAGAAGGGTGTTATAACAGGCATAGGAACGCATGAACAGCTCTATGCTTCTCATACGATGTATCGTGAATTTGCAAATGGTCAGCTTCGGATGAACAAGACGGCTTAAGAATGATGAGGAGAGGGATTGCATATGGGCTATGTGATGGTAGTAGATGATGATCCACATATTCGGGAGCTAGTCCGCGTTATTTTAAAGAAGGAGGGACTGAGCGTTCAGGAAGCGGAGGATGGTCAGTCTGCACTGAAATTGATGGAGTCTTCCCCCGCCGATATGGTTGTGCTTGATATCATGATGCCGAACATGGATGGTTGGGAGCTGTGCAAGCAGCTGCGCAGTCAATATGATATTCCGCTTCTGATGCTGACCGCAAAAGGCGAAATGGGCGATAAGGTTAGAGGCTTTAATCTAGGCACGGATGATTATTTGATAAAACCGTTTGATCCTGCCGAGCTAACAGTCAGGGTAAAAGCGCTGCTTAAGCGTTACCGAATCACGATATCGCAGCAGGTAGCCGTTGCTGGGCTGCTGCTCGACAAACAGACGTATGAGGTAAGAATTCTTTCAGAGCCCATCACACTTCCTCTTAAGGAGTTTGAGCTATTGTTCATGCTAGTTAGTCATATCGGTCGGACACTGACGAGGAATCAGCTTATTGAAGGGATTTGGGGCTATGATTTCGATGGCAATGAACGGACGCTGGACGTGCATATTAATCGATTGCGAGAGCGGTTCGTAGTTTGGAAGCTCTCCATTAAAATTAGTACGATTCGCGGACTTGGTTATCGGCTGGAGGAAGTGAAATGAAGAACCAGTCAAAGACGAGAATCGTGCTCCATTTTATAATGAGCGTTACAGTGATGTTCCTATTCAGCGGGTTAGCATTCACCGCGGCCTACTGGCTTTTAAATTGGTTTGATCCCAGTATGGAAGCGAACGGTTTCCATTATGTTAGGCAATTGACTATTTGGGGACTAGGCAATTTAATCATGTTTATTTCATTTGGGTTAGCTGGACTGATTATGAGACCGAGGCAGAAGGCAGCTTGGTATGAAATGATACAAGCGGTCAGAAAAATGGCCAAAGGTGATTTTGATGTAACGATTAAACTAGACAGGCATCAAGGGAAAATTGGAGAATTCGTTCAGTCCATTAATGATATGGCGCAGGAACTGAAGCAGGTTGAGCTTCTTCGCCAGGAGTTTATATCGAATGTATCTCATGAAATTCAGTCTCCTTTGACATCTATTCGGGGTTTTGCGAGTACACTGCAGCGCGAGGATCTTAGTCCAGAAGAGCAAAGGCATTATTTATCTATCATTGAGAAAGAAACAACGCGTCTTTCCAAAATAAGCGATAATCTGCTCAAGCTGACGACCTTGGAATCGGAGCAGCAGGAGCTGGATCGGCGGCTTTATCGTTTGGACCTTCAGCTTGAGAGCATTGTACTGGCTTGTGAGCCGCAATGGCTGGAGAAGGAGCTTGAGCTTGAATTGGAGCTGCCGGAAACAGAAATCATGGCGAATGAAGGCATGTTGAGCCAGGTATGGGTTAATTTGATCCATAATGCAATCAAATTTACTCCCTCTCAAGGGAGTGTAAAGGTTATGCTTAGTGAAACGGAGCATTTCATTCATGTACGAGTTGAAGATACAGGTGTAGGCATCTCCACGGAGGATCAGCTTCGGATTTTTGAACGTTTTTATAAAGGTGATAAACAGCGTACCCGTACAGCGGACGGGAGCGGACTTGGTCTGTCGATAGTGAAAAAGATTGTTGAGCTGCATCATGGCGAGATTGAAGTAGAAAGTCGATTGAAGGAAGGATCGATCTTCGAAGTTCGTTTGCCGAAATCAGCTTCAAAATAAGAATGGAGGAATAGAGCTGGCTTCCAGCTCTATTTTTTTGTATGCGGAGCAATGGGTATATTTAGCTTGAATGAAATGATTGCAAAATTTATATACTTCTCATAAGGAGAGGCGTAAATAAAAGGAATATCGCTTACGCTGAAGCACGGGCATGTAGAACATATCCATGAACTGCCAGTTGCTTCTTTGTTTCAAAACAAGCGTGTATGTGTATTCTTAACTATAACAACACGGCATAAGCAAGACTTTAGCCACACTGAGAGGGGTAGATGAATATGGGTTTTTTATGGACACTAATTGTAGGCGGAGTTATCGGTTGGTTAGGTGGACTAATCGCAGGACGTGATGTACCGGGAGGTATCATCGGCAATATTATAGCCGGCTTCGTAGGAGCTTGGCTCGGTACATTGATTCTAGGCAGCTGGGGTCCAGCGATTGGCGGTTTTGCATTAGTACCGGCAATTATCGGCGCCATCGTGGTTGTTCTTATCCTCACAGCCATTTTACGCAGTACAAGAAAAGCGTAATGGAATTTGTTTTACATCTAAAATAAATGGAAATAAATAAAACCGTTAATGAAGTCGCTTCGTATACTTCATTAACGGTTTTTTTTATGCAAGCAATGAAGTTGATGAAAGAGGTTGGATGCCATGCTTATTCTGCTCGCTGTTATTGTCATTATTTTAGTAATCGCTTTGTTAGTACTATTGTACTATCCTCCTCTTGGGTCGCTTCCAACGAAGAAGAGGAAACAGCTGCTAGCACGCTCTCACCATTATGATAAGGGAAAATTCGTTAATCTTACCCCGACAAAAATGGATTTTTCAGTAGGTCAAAAGCTTAAGATGCTGATACAGTTTATCCGAGGCAATGAGGAATCTAAACCCTCTAAGCCCATTCTGACAGAACGCTTGAGCGAGCTTTACCTAAAAGGCGAAACGCAGCCTAAGCTGACCTGGTTCGGTCATTCAGCAGCACTTTTGCAACTGGACGGCCAAACGCTGCTTCTTGATCCTATGTTCGGAATAGCTCCGTCGCCTTTTCCGCAAATTGGCGGGAAGCGTTTTAGCAAAGGATTGCCGTTTGAAATTGAACAACTTCCAAGCATTGATGCTGTATTGATTTCTCATGATCATTACGACCATCTCGATTATGGCTCTATTTTGAAGCTCAATAAGAAGGTTAAGCGATTTATTGTACCGCTTGGCGTTGCCCCGCATTTAATACGCTGGGGTATTGAAGAAGCTCGAATAGAGGAGCATGACTGGTGGGATGAATTCCAATACGGCGGACTAACCTTGGCGTGTACGCCAGCCAGACATTTCTCTGGGAGAGGCTTAACAGATCGTGATGCGACATTATGGTGTTCATGGGTTATTAAAGGACGTGAAACGAAGGTGTTCTTTAGCGGTGACAGCGGTTATGGTCCTCATTTTGAAGAAATCGGGAAAAAGTACGGACCATTTGATCTGACGCTAATGGAATGCGGGCAATATGATGAACGATGGTCTGTTATTCATATGATGCCGGAGGAGACGGTTCAGGCTCATTTGGATGTAAAGGGAAAGGTAATGATCCCCATTCATTGGGGTGCTTTCGCGCTGGCCTTACATAGCTGGAGAGATCCAATCGAACGAGTACTGAAAGCTGCGGAGCAACATAACGCCATTCTAGCCACGCCGAAAATCGGGGAGACTGTATTTATAGATGGGGCAGCATATCCTTCCTCTCGTTGGTGGCGGTAAGTGATAGCGGCATTCTCATTGATAAGATTATGATTGAGGAGCCGACAAGGTTGTCGGTTTCTTTTTTTCAAATAATTAATTGAAGCGCTTGACAACTATCTTTAATTGTATTATCTTTAATTTAAGATATTTATTCGAATTCAAATAATAAAGCAAGGGAGGAGAAAAGAGTATGACTGAAGATGGAAAGCAACAGAATACATCACTCGATCTCTTCATTGCACTTTCCAGAGCGAGCCAATGGGTGAATGCCCATGCGGACCGAGATATTCGTACACATGGTTTGAACCGCACTGAATTTGGCGTACTAGAGCTATTATTTCACAAGGGACCGCAGCCACTGCAGCAAATTGGCGAGAAGGTGCTGATGAGCAGCGGGAATATCACGTATGTAGTAGATAAGCTAGTCAACAAAGGAATGGTTCGTCGCAGGGCCTCTACAGAGGATAGACGCCTCATTTATGGGGAGCTTACTGACGAGGGACAACAATTTGTTGAAGATGTTTTTCCAGCTCATACCGCCATTATTGAAGCGGCTGCAAATGGCTTGTCGGAGGAAGAGAAGAGGCTTGCAAGTGAGCTGTTGAAGAAGCTAGGAAGATTTGCGCAGGAGAATTACAAGTAGTGATTACGATTACGCTGAGTGATCTTTAAGAATGAATGAAAGCAATTTAGCCATAATCGGCTTTTGCTTCCCAAATATCTTAATTTAAAGATTCTTTAAATCATAATAATTATAAATCATATTTACACATCATATAGAGGTATGAAAGTATCTCGTATAAAATAAGGAGAGTGAATAAAATGATTATGCAAACATCAGGTATTCATCATATAACGGCTTTTGTAAGAAACCCGCAGCAAACGGCAGACTTTTACGCAGGTGTATTAGGCTTGCGATTAATCAAAAAGACCATTAACTTCGATGCGCCAGAGGTCTATCATCTGTATTTCGGAGATGAAGCAGGCAGCCCAGGCACCATCATTACATTTTTCCCTTGGGAAAACTCTCGTAGAGGACGTGTAGGTGGCGGGCAAGTCGGTTATACCACCTATGTTGTGCCCGAAGATGCCTTCTCATTCTGGAAAGCGCGTCTAGAGAAGCTTGGTGTACACTATGAACAAACAGAAAGATTTGGCGAGCAATATTTGCAATTCGCTGATCCTGACGGCTTGAAGCTGGAAATTACAGCTCGCGCTGGCGGCAAAGAAAGTAAATGGTCCTTTGGCGGAGTGCCTGCTAATAAAGCGATTAAAGGTTTTGGTGGCGCCATTCTGTACAGTACAGCACCTTCCAAAACGGCAGATTTGCTGGTTCAAGTGATGGGCCTAAAAAGGGTCGGTCAAGAAGGCCTATATGCACGATTCATAGCGACAGGAGATTTGGGCAACCTGATCGATATCTATATGGAGCCAATGGAGCAGGGAAGCGGCGGTTCAGGTACGGTCCATCACATTGCATGGCGTGCGAAAGATGATACGGAGCATACTGCTTGGAGAAATTTTGTTGCTAAACAAGGTTTTGAGCCTACTCCGATTATTGATCGTCAATATTTCAATGCCATCTACTTCCGTGAGGAAGGCGGCATATTGTTCGAAATCGCAACGGATCCTCCGGGCTTTGCTCGTGATGAAGAGCCGGACAAACTGGGCGAGAAACTGATGCTGCCAGATTGGTATGAAGAGCATCGAGCGCTTATTGAACAAGGATTATCACCATTTGAAATTCGTGTACTCGAGGAGGATAAATAATGAAACATATATTTAAACAAGGGACAGATCTACAGGCACCGGTATTGCTGCTGCTGCACGGAACAGGTGGAACGGAGCGTGATTTGCTTCCACTTGGGGATCGTTTATCACCGACATCATCGGTGCTGAGCGTTAGAGGCAATGTACTGGAGAACGGAATGCCGCGTTATTTCCGCAGACTGGCAGAAGGTGTATTCGATATTGAAGATTTGCTGTTTCGTACGAAAGAGCTGAATGATTTCCTAGATACCGCGGCTATTGAATACGGCTTTGACCGCAATAATATCGTTGCGGTAGGCTATTCTAACGGGGCAAATATTGCGGCAAGCTTGATGTTTCATTACGAAGGAACGCTTAGCGGAGCAGTATTGCATCATCCCATGGTTCCTATCCGCGGCGTAAAGCTGCCTGATTTGACCGGTGTGCCTTGCTTCATTGGTGCGGGTTCCAATGACCACATGTGTACGCCGCAGGAAACAGAGGAGCTTGAGCGCTTATTGAGAGGAGCAGGCTCATCCGTTGATGTGCATTGGGAGCCTTATGGACATCAGCTTACAAACACGGAAGTGGCTGCTGCGGAAGCTTGGTTTAACGAAACCTTTCAAATATAAACAAGGGAAAGATATCTGGGAAGGGGGAAGCAAGGATGGTTTCAATTGATCCAGCGAATCAAAGCGTACAGGACAATTATAAGCTGCTAATTGGCAGTATTATTCCAAGACCCATTGCCTTTGTAACGACGCTCTCCAGTGAGGGTGTAGTGAATGCCGCACCTTTCAGCTTCTTCAATATTGTTACAGCGAATCCGCCGATGATTGCTGTCTCCGTACAACGTCGTGGTGGTGCTCAGAAGGATACAGCACGCAATGCTATTTCCGCATCTGAATTCGTCGTTCACATCTCCGATGAAAGCTATGTTGAAGCAATTAATGCGACAGCAGCGAGCTTGCCGCCGGACGAAAGCGAGGTTGTGTTGGCAGGGCTAACAACCATACCAAGTGACAGCATAAGCGTGCCAGGCATTGCGGAAGCGAGGATCCGAATGGAATGCGTGCTGGAGCAGGCGCTGCAGCTTGGAGGCACAGCGGACGCTCCTGCTTGCGATCTTCTCATTGGACGTGTCGTTCGCTTCCATGTAGACGACAACCTGATTGATAAAGGCCGCATTCATGCTAATGAGCTGAAACCGGTAAGTCGTCTTGCAGGCAGTGATTACGCTAAGCTGGGTGAACAATTTTCAATGGATCGTCCGGAATAAGACGAGAGCCAATATGGTTTTAAACAAAGGAAGAGGACCAGCGAAATACGCGGGTCCTCTTCCTTTTTCATATGGAGATTATTAACCTTTTACCGCGCCTGCCACGACACCCTTGACGATATACTTTTGAAGGAATATGAAAACGACGATTGAAGGCAGAACAGCCATAACCATTGCCGTCATTGCATATTGCCAATCCGATGTATATTGACCAACGAATGTGTATGCTGCCAGCGTCAATGTTTTTGTATCTGGCGAGCCATTGACCATAAGGAGCGGCAACAGGAAGTCATTCCAGATCCACATGACATCAATGATGACGATTGTAGTCGTTACGGATTTTAGCAGCGGGAAAATAACGAGAAAGAACAGCTTGAAGCCTGAAGCGCCGTCTATTGTTGCGCTCTCATCAATTTCCTTCGGTATGCCCTTCACAAAGCCGTGATAAATAAATACGGCAAGCGGAGCGCCAAAGCCCCAGTAGAGAATACCGAGTCCCCAAGTGCTTTCTGACAGGTGCAAGTTTTTTGCGAGCTGCAATACTGTTAACATGATCGATTGAAACGGAATGAGCATCGGCATAATGCAGAGCAGATAAAGCAATCCGCTCCAGCGTGTTTTGGTTCTAGCGAGCTTATAGGCTGCAATAGAGGAAACCAAAATGATTCCGGCAAGTCCTACTGTTGTAATGACAAAGTTGTTGAGAAACAGCTTAGGGTAATTGATAAACGACCATACATAGGAATAATTTTCCCATGCCAGCTGCTTAGGCAATGCTACGACGTCGGTCATAACCTCGCCGAAGCTTTTGAACGAGTTGTTAATGGCTAAGAACAGTGGATATAGAAAGACAATAGAGAGAAGCACCATGATGACTTCAAGAATGATTTTCCCTGTGTTTATTTTTCTTTTTGTTTGCATTACGCTTCAACCTCCCTGCGCTTGAAGAGCGTTAATTGAATGATCGTAACGAACAGAACCGCAACGAACAATATAAGCGCCTTCGCTGTTCCATAGCCGTAAAGGTTGTTCTGGAAAGTATCTCTATAAATATCGTAAGCGATACTGTAAGTTGATCCGCCAGGTCCGCCGCCAGTAAGGGAGAGGATGACGTCAAACACTTTAATGGAGTTAGTCAAAGCCATAAAGACAGAAATGGTGATGGAAGGCGCAAGCAGTGGCAACGTAATACTGAAAAATCTGCGTACAGGACCGGCACCGTCAACGGTTGCAGCTTCCTTCAGATCATCGGGTACGGACTGCAAGCCAGCGATATAGATAACTAAGTAGAAGCCAATGGACTGCCAGACGGAGACAAACAGGATCGATATGAATGCGAGTCCCGGTTCACCCAGCCAGCTAAGATCGAAGATGCCAAGGCCAGTGCTTTGAGCCAAAGATTCAAAGCCTTGCATGAAGATAAACTTCCAAATGAAACCGACAATAACAAGACTAAGGATGTAAGGGATGAAGAAAGCAGCCCGCAGCCAAGATGTTGTTTTCAGCTTCATATCCAGAACAACAGCTAGCAATATAGCCAGCACATTGACTAGCACGATATACAAAACAGCGTATTTAATCGTAAACCATGCCGAGCTGGCAAAGTTCGCGTCACCCGTAAATATTTGCTTAAAATTATCAAGACCAACAAATGTCGGATGCTTGGAAATACCGTTCCATTTTGTCATGGAATATCGAATCGTCATGGCGAACGGGATATAGAACGCGACTGCGATACAAATGAGCACCGGCAATGTGAAAATACCAAACTCTAGCTTTTCGCCCCATTTTCTCCCTAATGACTTAAACATCTAAACACCTCTTTCGTTACTCTTTGTGTTTCATTCTCTGGTCTGTACAAAAATGATTTTCAGCTATATTGTGTATTATAAAACAGCGACCCTTCCCTCAAAATGGATTTAACAAATCAGTTAAGGGTAAAAAGGTGAACTCCCAAAAGGGCTTGAAGGGACGGTGAAAGAGATGGGTTTAAAGGGTGTGAGATGGATAACTTCATTGCTGGAGCCGATATCGAGAAAACTTGTAAACAAGCTTATTTTGCTTTTTACGTTCATTATTATACTCGTCGTTGGGTCATTGACCTTTATCTCTTATCAAATGCTTCAGAAGGAATCAGTGGCGAACAGCATTGCCAGCACATCAAACAATTTATTGCTGGTGAATCAGAACATGGAGGAATACCTCAAAGGGATGGAGCAGTTGTCGCTTCCGCAAATCAAATACGATGAAATCATTTATGCGATCAATCATGAGTCGAGTGACTATTCCTCGAAGATGTACGTGGAGAATTATTTGAGAGGGTTGTTTTATTCACGAAGTGACTTGGAAGCCATTTATTTATACGTGGTAAAGGAAAAGAAATATTATGCGGTAACGAAGGAGAACTACAATATAACGGTGCGGACGGTCGTAGACGACAGCATAAGCTATCAGCCTTGGTATGCGAAAGCAATGTCGAGCTCGTTCAATCAAGCCTATCAGCCTATGGTAAACACAGATCGGAGTGAAGGCTATCAGCTGCCTTCGGACAAAAGCTTTATGGGCTATCATCGGGTGCTTCGGTCGATTGTATCGCGTGATCCGCAAGCGGTGCTTTCTTTTTACTATAATGATTCGACTTGGAATGAGATCATTGCGGACATTCCAATCAGCACAGGGGAGCATTTGCAGTTTTTAAGCCCAGATAATGAATTATTTTATGCCGATGATTTATCCTTTTTCGAGGAGATGAAGGAGAAAGCGCTGCCGGAGAAGCTGACGAGCAGTCTGGATGCTCCCTTGACCTGGCAGGGCAGGGATCAGAAGTATTTGGTTGTCTACGATGTGGGAGAAGGGGAAGGCTGGAAGCTGATCAAGCCCATTCCATATAAGCAGTTGTATAAAGCAGCTACCCAGACAAGAAATCTTAATTTTATGATAGGTTTTCTCTTCCTATTGCTTGCTGTCATACTGGTTTCCTATTTCTCAAATGCCATTACAAGGCCGCTTAAGAAGCTTTCCCATCAAATGAAACGCTTCAGCAGCGGAGATTTCGATGCGGAGACGGAAGTGAAGGGGCGAGATGAGATCGCCTATATCTCACGCCATTTCAATCAGATGGTGAGCCGTACAAATGACCTCATTAATGAACGCTACAAGATGAAGCTAATCGAGAAAAATGCGATTCTAAAGGCGCTGGAGGCTGAAATCAATCCACATTTCTTATATAATGCGTTGCAGGCTATCTCTACGAAAGCGTTAAAGCATGAGCGTTTCGATATAGCTGATATGATTGATGCACTGGCACTAACACTGCGGTATTGCATCAGCGGTAAGGACATTGTGCAGGCGAGAGAGGAACTCAAGCATATCGGTCATTATATGTCTCTGCAGAAGGCGCGCTTTGGAAGCAGACTACAGGTTACTTATGAATGGGACGAATCGCTAATGGAGTTGGAAATTCCGAAGCTGTCCATTCAGACATTGGTTGAAAATGCGATCAAGCATGGACTGGAGAAGGTGTCGAGCACCGTCACCATCGCTATTCAGGTGAGGTTGATGGAGAAGCAGGTCATTATATCGGTGCGAGATGATGGTCCGGGCTTCACGCCTGAAAGACTGGAGCAGGTGAGACATTCCTTCACGACGGAATGGAATGATCGTGATAATGAAGGCGAAAGTGTAGGTCTCGTTAATTTGAATTCTCGCCTCAAGCTGCTTTACGGGGAGTCAGCTGAGTTAATCATACGGTCAGACAGCCTGGGAACAGAAATGGAAATGATTATACCGCGGGGGGCGTAAACGATGTATAGAGTTCTTATTATTGATGATGAGGAGCCGTTGCGCGAGGCTATTCGCATACTAGGGGATTGGAAGGGTCTTGGAATTGTAGAGGTGCTGGAAGCAAGCAACGGTAAGGTTGCATTAGAGATGCTAAGCCAAAATAAGATTGATTTGGCAATCGTGGATATGAAGATGCCGGAATTGAACGGCATGGAGCTGCTGCCAATCATGGAGCGTGACTATCCTGAATTATTGACGATCGTTATAAGCGGTTATAATGACTTCGAATATACTCGCCAAGCTATACGCTCCAAGGTTGTTGATTATTTGCTGAAGCCGGTCAATCGAACCGACCTCAACCAGTCACTGCGCAAAGCGATTGATGTGCTGGATGCCAAGAGAAAGAAAAATAGCGAGTTTATAAATCGAAATATAACACTTAATATGTCGCTGCCTCGTCTCAAGGAGAAGGTGTATCTCTCCATCATAGAACGCAGCTTCAAAAGCCATACGAATGAAGCCTTTATGCCGCTAATCGGCGCGGATGATCCAGATAATCGCTTTACAGCCGTGGTGCTGCGCGTTCTGAACTTGGAGCAAATAAGAAAGAAACGGTTTCATGAGGATACGGAGCTGCTGCAATTTGCCATTGCGAATGTCATCAATGAAATCTCCGGCGATCACTTCGGAGCTTTCAGCTTTGCAAGTCCGAAGCAGGAGAGAGAAATGATAACGATCCTGACGATGAAGGGCGGATATTTAGAGGATATTGCTTACCGTTCCCTTCATCAGATGAACAAGGTGGTCAGCACGCTTCAAGAATTATTCGGCATTCTTGTTGTGGTAGGCATCGGTCGTTCCAGTCAGGATGCTTTAGAGCTCGCACCTTCCTACGAAGCGGCGAAAGCTGCTGCGGATGGTATGAATCTGCTTAAACTGAAGGATGGCGCTGTGGCTAGTGATTGGGATAAAACAGCGACGCTAAAGGATGTGTCCTCATTGACCAGCCGAATTTCGAGCATTCGGCAAGCGCTGGAGACAGGCAATGTGCTGAGTGCAAAAACGATATTAATGGATTATATCAAGCAGTGGAGAGTGTCCCAGTGGTTTAGTATGGGACAGGCTGATCGGATTTGCCATGATTTTATTATATTGCTTAATGATATGGCGATTGAGCTGGGTGTTCCTCCGGAACAGCTTCCTATGAAGGGCATGCAGGGGCTGCGAGAGATTGGTATTTCAACTGATTTTGCAAATATGGATCAATATGAGCATTTGCTCAATGAGATATTGGCGTTTTTTAGCGGCCAGTTAAGAAAGTCACAAACGACGAATCAGCCGTTCGACGTAGGGGATATTAAAAACTATATCGATAATCACTATTTCGAAGACATTAAAATATCGATGTTTGCAGATAAATATTTTTTGAGCAGGGAATACTTAATGAAGCTCTTTAAGGCGCAGTTCAGCTATGGTATTCATGAATATGTGCAGAAGGTTAGAATGGATAAGGCAAAGGAACTGCTGGATGATTCAAGCTTAAAGATTCAGGATATTTCCGAGATGCTGGGTTATAAGGACAAGAACTATTTTAGCAAAGCATTCCGTAATTATTACTCAGAATCACCTTCGGAATATCGGCAGTCCAATGCTAATGGGTAAAAAGTGAACAAACGTCTGACTTCTCTTTTTTACCCTAAATTAATCACTTATGTACATTCTTATCCCCTCTCATTTTCTTTAAGATATAAGAAAGTATAAGGTTCATCCTTGTACGATGCTTATAACGAAGGCTGTGAAACAGGGGAGATTGCATCAAGCTTTAACATCCGTTTTCGCTGAGAATAGGCATCTAAGACCATACTTAATGAAGGAAATGGGGGCATTTAAATGTTCAAAAGATTTCTTGCACTATCCGTTAGTCTGGTGCTGGTCGTTGGCATACTCGCTGCTTGCGGCAGCAACAACAAAAACAACACAACAGGCAACAATGAGGGTGGAACAACAGATTCATCCAAGCCGGTGACCATTAATATGTTTACTGCTTCTCCTGAATACACAGATGCTTTCAATGCATACATTGCAGAATACAAAAAGGTTAAACCAAACGTAACGATTAACCTTGAAATCATGCAAGCTGACTATAACACGGTACTAAAATCAAAAATCGCAGCAGGCAGCACGCCGGACGTGTTCCAAACGACTGCTGGCGGAGATATCGATACCTTTGCAGAATACAGCGCTGATTTGACTAATGAACCGCTGGCAGCTGCAATGACTGATTCTGTAAAAATCAACATGAGCTCCAAAGACGGTAAAGTATTAGGCTTTCCGATCAAAGGAAACCTGATGATGATGATCTACAACAAGAAATTGCTTGCAGATGCAGGCATCACAGAAGTACCTAAAACAACGACTGAAATGAATGATGCTATCGCGAAGCTTGAAGCAAAAGGCATTACGCCATTCGCTAACGCGTATAAAGAGTGGTGGGTATGGAAACATATCTTCCAAAACTTCGTGAACGCGGCTGCTGACGATGCAGGCACAACGCCGAAGGAATTGGTTGCTAAATTTATCGCAGGTGAAACAACATTCAAAGATTATCCCGTATTGTATGACAACTTCTTCAATTTCATTGATACGACTGTAAAACATGGTACGAACAAGCCGCTTGAGCGCGACAGCAACGCTGAGGTAAGTGACTTTGCTCTAGGCAAAGCAGCTTTCATGACGGGTAAAGGCGCATGGGACGAGGAAGCCATCAAAAAAATTACACCTGATATCGAGATCGGTATCGTAGGCTATCCAGTTAGTGACAAAGCAGAGCAAAACCAACTTGTTACAGGTGCTGACCAAGCGCTTCGCATCAACAAGGATTCTGCTGTAGCAAAAGAAACGATTGAATTCTTCAACTGGTTGTACACTTCTGATTACGGTAAAAACTGGTTCTCCAGCGTAGCGAAGGTTATTCCTCCAATCAAAGATGCTCCGCTTCCTGATCTAGATATGCCGAAACAAATGGAAGAAATTTTGAAAACAGAAAAATCCGGTGATCTGTCGGTTAACTATTCGCTTGATACGTTCCACCAAAAGTTCGGCGAGTTGATGCAAAGCTACATCAGCGGCAGCAAAACGAAGGATCAAGCGATTGATGAAATTCAAAAAGCTTGGGTTCAATTCGGATCTGCCGAGTAAGCTGATTCATATGCACTTTTCGTAACTCAGCACTTTGCAGTGCTGAGTTATTTTTTTAGACACTTTTGTTGGCGTAATCAATGGGGGAGAGGTGTGGTTTGAAGATGAGTCGGCGTATAGAGGTAGAAGAAAATGGGCTGTACCTTGTTTTTGAAGTAACGAATAGCGGAGATGTGTTATTTCTTCACTTTGGACCAAAGCCGCTTGAAGAGGCAGTCATTGGCGAGAAGCAAAAGCCGGGATTCCGCTTAATGGAGCTCCAGTTAACAGGAGAAGATCGCGCGGAGTATCACGGAAGAACGCATCGCGCTACTTACCCGGGACTGCGAATGGTCTATGACACGCATAGCGACTCGCGGAATGAATGGGGCCGCAAGCTGGAGCTTGGTTTGCGAGATGAGCTAACAGGATTGAAGGCAATCCAGCATTTTCAGTTCTATGACGGCGTAGGAACGATTCGCAGCTGGGCGGTGCTTAAGAATACCGGCACTCAAGCAGCGGAGGTGGAATATGTATCTTCCTTCGCATTAACCGGTCTTGATAAGGAAGGACAACAGGATCGCGATGACAAAATGCGTCTTTATTTAGCGCATAATGGCTGGCAATCCGAGCTGCAATGGCGTTCCTATCGGTTGCCTGAGCTGGGCATGTCCCATCTAATTGATCGTGGTTCGAAGCGGGTTTCCTGCAGTAATACCGGCTCATGGTCAGCCGCGGAGCATATCCCGATGGCAGTGCTGGAGAACGAGGAAGCGGGGACAAGCTTGTTCTGGCAGATTGAGCATAACGGTTCATGGCACTGGGAGATTATTGAGCAGTCTGATCTGCTAACGGTGCTGATTAGCGGTCCGACCGAGCATGACAATCACTGGTGGCTAAGCTTGCAGCCAGGTGAAGAATTTGTATCCGTTCCACTTGCTATTGGAGCAGTGGAAGGCGGTTTTGAAAGCGCAACGGATCAGCTTACGAAGTATCGCCGGATCATTCGTCGGCCGAATGAGGATAATCAGCTGCTGCGGATTATTTTCAATGATTATATGAATTGCCTTTGGGGCGCACCAACAACGGAGAAGCTGCTTCCGCTTATTGATGCGGCGGCAGAGGTAGGCTGTGAATACTTCTGTATCGATGCTGGCTGGTACGCGCCCGGCGAATGGTGGGACGGTGTCGGCGAATGGCTGCCGTCAGAGGAGAGATTCCCGGAGGGCATCAAGTATGTGCTTGATTACATTAGAGGCAAAGGCTTAATTCCAGGCTTATGGCTGGAGCTTGAAGTCATGGGCATTAACAGTCCGAAGCTTGCTGATACGGATGACAGCTGGTTCTTCATGCGTCATGGCAAGCGAGTGAAGGATCGCAGCCGTTATCAGCTGGATTATCGCAATCCGAAAGTAATCGCGCATGCGGATGAGGTCATTCATCGCTTGGTTGAAGATTACGGCGTAGGCTATATCAAAATGGACTATAACATCAATGCAGGAATCGGGACAGAAAGCGACGCAGATAGCTATGGTGACGGTTTGCTTCAGCATAACCGCGCGTATCTGAACTGGCTCGATGCTATTTTTGCCCGTTATCCGCAATTGGTTATCGAGAACTGCTCCAGCGGCGGTATGCGCATGGACTATGCGATGCTTAGCCGTCACAGCATTCAATCGACCAGTGACCAAGAGGATTATGTGAAATACGCAGCTATTGCGGCAAGTTCTCCAGCTGTATTGACGCCGGAGCAATCTGCTATTTGGTCGTATCCGCTGCGTGAGGGCGATGATGAAGAGGTTATATTCAACATGGTGAATGCGATTCTACTCCGTGTGCATCAAAGCGGTCATTTGGCTGAGCTAAGTTCACGGCGGAGGGAACTCGTCAAGGAAGCGCTGGATTATTACAAAATGATTCGGGGCGACATTCCCGAAGCGCTCCCATTCTGGCCGCTCGGTCTGCCTAAGCAAGAGGATGATTGGATCAGCTATGGTCTAAGAAGAGGAAACCGCATCTATTTGGCGGTATGGCGTATTGCCGGGGATAGTGAGGAAGCTGAGCTGCCGCTGGCACAGTGGAGAGGACAGCCGCTTTCCGTTCGCTGCGCTTATCCAGCCGAAGGGCATGGCACACAGTCGGAGTGGAACGAAGAGGATGGCTTGCTGCGGGTTAGCCTGCCTAATGTGAAAACGGCACGCTTATTTGAATTAATCGTAGATTAGTTGAAAAGAGAGGAGGATGAAACGGAATACCGCATCCTACTAACATGAAAAAACCAGTCTAGACACAATACTCACGTGTCGGACTGGTTTTTTAGTACGCCTAAAATGAACCATAGTATAAGTGATGTAAATGTCTGAACACAGGTATGGTTTGAAAAAAGGGTTCATTTTCGTCATAGCTGCCATCATCATTCACAGACCAAGACGATGCTAGTACAGCATGGGAGAAGCCCCAAGATAAGATTTTCTTCTTATCCAAACCTAACTCTGCTACAAAAATATCAATACGCTTATCCATAACGGCTGTTATATTCTCTTTGGGCAGCTTGTTTAATAGGAATTGGATAACATCGTATTCACGTTCCCCTATTAATCCTTTCGGGTCAATGACGACCCAAGCGTCGCTGCCAGCTCTTAATACATTGTAATGGTGAAAATCACCATGCAGCAGAAAGGATTCTTTTGCCCTCGCATTCATTGCTTTAAAATTATCGACAGCCTCATGCAGTATTTCTTTGGAGATCGGACCGATCCCTTCTGGATTTTCATTATAAATTTTCACTAGCCCCAGTTCTCTCTGCACAGTTGTCGGAAGCGTGGAAGCCGGCGGTGCTGAAGTCCAAAGCTTCTTCAATACACATGAGGCAATGTGTGTCGCTTCCTCATCATTTTCTAAAGCAGCTAAAGTATGACCTGGTAATACTCGTTCAAGAATAAGAATGCCCTTTTCTCTATCGGCTTCAACTACCTTAACCATTGCATCGCCATTGCGATTAAATAGAGTGAGTGCATCTAATTCCCCGTAAAAATCCTGCCCGGGAACGGTAAGCTTCACAACCACCTCATTTCCGTCTGACAGACGTGCAGGGGCGACATAATTATACGAGAGATCAAACGATGGCATCATCTCCATCTGAAAGCGCTCTTGGCAATAATGAATTAGATTATCAAAATCAGCTATCCATTTTTCTCCTTTTTCCTTATGAACCTCTGTAAAGGTTCGAATGAAGGCCTCGGGTAAACGCATTATTTTATATCCAACTCCTTAAACAATCTCAACTACATATATGCCTTATATTAGTTTACTGCGAAGGGCATACGGAGTCTATTACATGCTATTTTTGTAGATTTTAACTAAATACCTCGGATTTTTAATGATAAAGAACGGTTTTTTGGATGTTAATAGATGGAATTCAGCAGTAGTATCAAGGAGTGAGAGTCAATTATGGGAAAAATAGCAATGGATACAATTATTTTAATGGAAAAGGAGGGATGTTCGGGGTTCCTTTACGGGAATCTAGTGGCTCAACAATGAAAGCATACATGCATACTACGAAATGTAAACGCTTACTACAGATCGATGTTGTGAAATGATGCACTTATACCATGAAAGCGGGGGATAACCGTTATATGCGAAGAAGTAAAAGTCGTTTGTTTATGTTGTTGCTTGCAGTGGCCGTCTTATGGTCAACTGCTTTCTCGTCATGGCCATTAGGATCACTGACAGTTCATGCAAATTCGGAGCAGGTGGTAAAGAAATTTGATTTTGGTACAGCAACGAGCCCTGTATTATCCGGTTACACAGCGGTGACAGATTCTATGCTTTATTCGGAGCAGTTAGGCTACGGTTTAAGTATGGCGCTCGCTTCGCGAAATCGGACGGGTGGAGACGAGATGACGAATGATTTTGTGCTGGGTACAGCCTTTTCATTCTTTGTCGATATTCCTAATGGTGAATATGATGTAACGATTTTCTCAGGGGATCTTCTAACAGGAACAAGCACAACGAAAACGATCGTTGCACTGGAAGGCGTGACGGCGGGAACGATCTCTACCAAGCAGGCTGTCGCCTCCGCAACGTATCGCACGACGGTAAGTGACGGTCAATTAACGGTTGGCTTATCGGCTACGGCGGGTTATGCCTATTTGAACGGAATAACCATAGAAGGAGTAATGCCTGTATTGCCGGATGCTCCAGTGAATCTCGCGATTACACGCGTAACACCTCAAGACGTGTCTCTGGCATGGAATGCTGTGACTGGCGCGAGTCTTTACAAGGTGTACCGCGCTCAGGGCAGTGCTGCTTCGCTGCTAATGGGCCAATCAACAACGACTTCCTATGTTGATACGAATGTACAAGAGGGCAGCAGTTATACGTATACGGTGACTGCGCTTAATGCGGCTGGTTTAGAATCATCAGTCAGCGCATCGGTTACAGTAGCAGCTATTCCTGCACTTAGCGCCCCCTCTGCTCCAACTGGATTGAAGGTAAGCGAAGTAGAGGTGAATGCTGTTCAATTAAGCTGGGTTGTGACAGATGGAGCGACAGGCTATAAGATTTTTCGCGCTGAAGCAGAAACGGGTCCATTTGAAGAAATAGGTCAATCAGCCCTTCCGACCTATCGGGATGCCAGCGCGGATACGACGCTTCCATACTATTATCAAATCAAAGCATTCAATGGAAGCGGCGAGTCGGCTGTTTCCAATACAGCAGTAAGTACCGTTTATGTACCGCCTGTTACGCTGCCAGAAGGCGATGTACAGCGCTTTGATTTCGGATCAGGCGCATTGGAGGCTGGTTACACGAGGGTTACCGCGACATCCCTCTATTCTTCTGCACTCAAATATGGTTTTAACAGTTTGACGAATGTGAGCGCTGGTGATAGAGGAACAACGGATGCTTTGCGATCCGATTTTGTACAACCAACCAATGCGACATTCAGTGTAGATTTGCCGAACGGTGATTATAACGTGTCGCTCATTGCGGGTGACAGCAGCGAGGGCTCAGAAATTGCAATTAAGGTCGAAACCATTCAGAAGGTGCAGCTAACAAGCAAAGCAGCTGGACAATTTCTAGAGATGGATTTTCAAATTGCTCTGGTAGATGGTCAGCTCAATCTAGAATTTACAGGTGCAGCGCCAAAAATCAATGCTCTCGTTATTACGAAGCAGCAAACGCGCCAAGCGGGTGAACTCCCTACTGTTTATTTGGCGGGCGACTCTACCGTACAAACCTATGATCCCTACTGGGATCCACAAGCGGGCTGGGGGCAAATGATTCCAAGCTTCTTCACGAATGATGTTACATTCAAAAACCATGCAATCGGTGGCAGAAGTTCAAAATCATTTATTTTCGAGGGACGCCTAGATGAGATTTTGAGAGTCATCAAGCCGGGGGACTATTTCCTTGTCCAATTCGGTCACAATGATGCAACAATCAGCGTGCCAGATCGCTACGCATCGCCAGCCGATTACAAAAATTACTTGAAAACATATATTAACGGTACGAGACAACGCGGTGCGACTCCTATTCTCGTAACGCCTATGGGTAGGAGAGATTACAACACGGATACTGGAAAGTTCAACGTAAGCTTCCCTGAATACGTACAGGCGATGAAGGAAGTGGCAGCAGAGCTGAATGTAGCTCTGGTAGATTTAAGCACACTTAGTGTCGCTTACTATAACTCAATTGGCGTGCAAGCCTCGCTCTCGGTATTTCTGCATGTGGAGCCGGGCATTTACGGAGCGTTCCCGAATGGCTCCGCGGATAATACCCACTTCCAGGCCTATGGCGCCATTCAACTCGCTCGTTTGCTTGCAGGCGGCATTCAAAAGCTCGATCTGCCTTTAGCAGCATTCGTGAAGGAAATTGAACAGCCTGATGATGTACCAGCTAAGCCAACTGGTCTACTAGCCGGCAGCATCAGCAATGCAGGTGCCGTATTGCAATGGCAAGCAACAGATGGAGCGGATATTTATAAAGTATACCGGAAGCTCGATTCGGAGCCTGACTTTGCTTATACGATGATCGGAACCGCAATCGTCCCTACCCTTACAATAGGCGGAATGAGTGAAGGTCAATCCTATCAGGTGAGGTTAACGGCTGTGAACGGCCGTGGCGAGTCGGCACCGTCCGATGCGGTATCGATTACGACGAAGGCTGCGCAATACCGTTTTGATTTTGGACCGGTGGGAGCACCAGTAGCGACTGGCTATAAAGAGGTGACGCGCAGCGTCCTTTATACGCCGCAGCTTGGTTACGGACTTACCTCCAGCGCCAATATGATTGATCGCGACCGGGGTTCTGCGACGGACAATTTACGGCGAGATTTTGTAGCATATTTCGGTGGAAGCTATGAGTTTAAGGTTGATTTGCCTAATGGCTACTATTCCGTTAAGACATATACGGGAGACTGGATTGGATCAACGAAGACGAATGTCAGCATAGAAGGCAAGGATTATGGAACAGTATCTTCTGGCAAAGAGAATATTGCAGAGAAGGTCTACAATCAAATTGCTGTTAGAGATGGACAAATGAATTTTACTTTCAGTGGAACGACAGCACATTTGAACGGCATTGAGATTACGTCGCTCATGCTATCTCCAACCAATCTTACGCTTGCAAGCCTAGAGCTGGGAAGTGATCCGATATCAGCTTCTCTCACATGGGGAGCCGTAGAAGGCGCAGCTGGATACAGGGTGTATCGTCAAGCTGCAGCTGGGGGCAAAGCGGAGCTGTTAACAACTTTAACAGGAACGGCATTTACGGATATGACAGCCGATGTAGGCTTAGATTATACGTATACGGTTACGGCGCTGGAGAGCACAGGCTTCGAGTCCGTAGCGTCTAATGAGCTGCATGTGTCGATGATTGACCCGAATGTGGCGAAAGCGGCAGTGCCAACTGGATTGGCGGTGCAGGCAACAAATAAAAATGATGTTACATTCACATGGAATGATGTAGCTGAAGCTCGCATGTTTAACGTTTATCGTGCGAAGAAAGCCGATGGCGAATATGTGCTGATCGGAAAATCAAACGAAGCAACCTATACGGACACAACTGTCCTTACGACGATTCCATACTTTTACAAAGTAGCTTCTGTAAATGCAGGCGGTATTTCCGAGTTATCAGCAAGCTTGGAGACATCGGCGGTTACGACACTGTATCGCAGCATGGAGTATTTGGATAGAGCACCGGTGGCAGTGAAAAAGGATACAGGCAATTACATTGGTTGGAGGCTGCTCGGACTTGATCCAGCTTCAATCGGGTTTAATTTGTATCGTGACGGTGTGAAACTAAATACGGCATTGGTGACAGGAAGCACGAATTATTTAGACGCCACAGGAACAGATAAATCCACATACACTCTGGCTTCGGTTATTAACGGGGTGGAAAAGCAGGTTTCTGAGGTGTTTGGCGTATGGCAGCAGCAATACAAATCCATCCCTCTTCAAAAGCCGGCTGATGCTTATACAAAGGATGGCCAGCCATACACCTACTACGCGGGTGATGCTAGCGTAGGCGATCTAGATGGAGACGGCGAGTATGAAATCGTATTGCTCTGGTCGCCTTCCATCAGCAAAGATAACTCGCAAGCAGGATATACAGGCATTGTTTATATGGATGCATACAAAATGGATGGAACTCGTCTATGGCGTATTAATCTCGGCCCGAACATCCGCGCAGGCGCACACTATACGCAGTTTATGGTCTATGATTTGGATGGAGACGGACGTGCAGAAGTCACATTTAAGACGGCAGACGGCACAGTTGACGGCTTAGGCAAAGTAATAGGCGACGCAAATGCGGATCATCGCAATAGCAGCGGGTATGTGCTGATTGGGAATGAATATTTGACGGTGTTTGACGGCTTGACTGGCGGGGCATTGGATACCGTTTCATATGATCCTCCTCGCGGTGATGTCAGTGCATGGGGCGATGCATACGGCAATCGTGTAGATCGTTTCTTGGCAGGTGTAGCCTATCTTGACGGCGAGCATCCAAGTGTTATTTTCAGCCGCGGCTATTATACAAGAACGGTTATTGCCGCCTATCAATTCAAAAATGGTCATTTGACGCAGCAGTGGAAATTCGATTCCAATGATGAAGGGCTGGGGGACTTTGCCGGACAAGGTAACCATAACCTTTCTATTGGTGATGTGGATGGCGATGGGAAGGATGAGATCTCCTTCGGCGCGATGGCGGTAGATGATGACGGAACGCCGCTTTACAATACAGGGCTTGGTCACGGTGACGCTATGCATCTAGGTGATTTAGACCCTGCTAGAACGGGCTTAGAGCTGTTCGACGTGCATGAGCATGTGGATTCCAAGTATGGAATGGAAATGCGTGACGCGGCTACTGGTGAGATCATCTGGGGCGTATACACGGGGATTGATACAGGCCGTGGAATGTCAGCGGATATTGATCCGAACCATATTGGTGAAGAGATGTGGTCAGCGACGATTACGAATGAGCAGCATATTCCGATTACGGGTCTCTACAATGCAAGAGGAGAGCTCATAACGACAAAAATTCCGTCCTCAACAAACTTTGGCATCTGGTGGGACGGGGATTTACTCCGTGAGCTGCTAGACAATAATCGCATTGATAAATGGGATTACGACAATGAAAAGACAATCAATCTGTTAACCGCATCGGGAGCGGCTTCCAACAACTCGACTAAGGCGAATCCAAGCCTGCAAGCTGATCTGCTCGGTGATTGGCGTGAAGAGGTCATTTGGCGCTCAACGGATAGCTCAGAGCTGCGGATTTATACGACGACAGACGTAACAGAGCATCGCATTCATACCCTTATGCATGATCCGATTTACCGTCTCGGCGTGGCATGGCAGAACGTTGCCTACAATCAGCCACCGCATACGAGCTTCTATTTGGGAGCAGATATGGAGCAGCCTTCGGCTCCGAAAATTCAGTATGTGAACGCGCCGCAGGAGCCTGTGGATACAACAGCTCCCGTTATAGCGGGCTTGCCACAGCAGCAGTATACGACTGCGGATGTATGGACGGTTCAGGTTACTGCTGAAGATGCAGAATCCGGTATTCGTGATCTAGCGCTTACTTTTGATGGGAAGCCGCTAGTGAACGGCAGCAGCCTCGCATTTGCCGGATTGGCAGGCAACCATACCTTTACGGCCAAAGCCGTGAATAATGCTGGTTTGGAAACGATCAGAACGGTAATGATTACCGTTACGGGCATCGAGAAGGCGAAGGGAAAGCCAGGTGCTCCGGTTCTTTCAAACAACAACGGGCATGATAACGGTTTGCAGGATGGCAGCTACAAGATAACGATGAATATGTGGTACGGCAATAACGGATCGATTTACAAGCTTTACGAGAATGGTGTGCTCATTGATACACAGGTGCTGACCGATAACTCGCCATCCGCTCAGACAGCGGCGACGGATATAATGGGCAAGACCAATGGGAAGTACACGTACACTTGTGAACTTACGAATTCCTATGGAACAACGGCTTGCGGGTCGCATGTCGTTACAGTGAAAGATGCTAATCCAGGCACACCAGTCCTGTCGAATGACAACTGGGATGGAGATGGCAACTTTAAAGTGATGATGAATATGTGGTGGGGCACAAACGGTACAACTTACCGTCTTTATGAGAATAATGTCCTTATCGAGACAGGGTCCCTCCCAGACAAGACACCTTATGCACAAACCGTAACGATCGATCTAGCGAGTCGGTTAGTTGGCACATATTCATATCGACTAGAACTGGCAAATGACAGCGGAGTGACGGATAGCAGCATCATGCAGGTAAAAGTAACAAAGTAGAAGAATAAACAAAGGCAGTCCACAAACGCGAATTCATGCGTTTGCGGACTGCCTTTTTTTCATTATATATGGATGATGATATTAGATCTGAACCAGCAGTAATATGATAGAAGATAGGCATAGACAGGTGCTGATCAGGCAAAGAAACAGGACCACCTGTTTATGGTTAAGACCTGCTCTTAGCAGCCGATAATGTGCTTGGCTGGCATCAGCCTGATAGATAGCTTTGCCTTGCATCATTCGTTTCACGACAACAAACAGGTTATCGAAAATCGGAACGCCAAGGGCTAAGATAGGAATGAATAATGACATGACTGTTGCTTGCTTGAAGGCGCCGTCTAAGGCGATTACAGCCAATATAAATCCGAGAAAGGTTGCGCCAGCATCGCCCATGAAGATTTTGGCGGGAGGCTTATTGTAACGCAGGTAAGCGATCGTTACACCTACAAGGATAATCGCCATAATAGCAGAGTTGGATTGTCCTTTGGCGATTGCGACAATGAACAGCGTAATAGCTGAAATCGCAGAGAGCGCGCCGGCTAGTCCATCCATACCGTCAGAGAAATTAATGACTGTCGTCACACCGAAAATCCACAAAATCGTTAGAAGGAACTGCAATACCACAGGAAGCAACACATATTCGCCAGACAATGGATTGTAAAAACCAGTGAAAGAAATGCCTGATGCATAGACGAGAACAGCGGCAGATATTTGTACAATGAACTTAGGAAGAGACGGGAAGTCCTTGCCCTTCGTTTTGTACCAATCATCTAGGGTCCCAATAATAAGCAGCAGTACACCGCCTGCAAAAATCGCTCCTGTTTGCAAAGAGAAATCTCTTGTAACGAGTAAGTATGTGACGAAGAAACCAATGAATATAACATAGCTGGCCGTTAGTGGAATCGGCTGCTTATGAAGCTTGCGTTCGACATCTTTTCTAGGCTTGTCCACAAAATCCAGACGGAAAGCAAGTCTGCCGAATGGAGGAATCAAAAAGTAAACGATAGTGAAGGAAATCAACAGAGAAAGCGCGTATATAATTAGAGCCACCACCGTTTTTTAAAAGTTATAAACCGACAACAGAATTATACAGTTTAAGTTGAATGTTGTCGACAAAAGGAAATGAATATGAGTGTATTCTAATATTTGTAAATATAAGTAAGAAAGCTTGTTGAAAAATGAAAGGCATCCTTCTTTGAAAAGCTGAATAAAGATAAGCAATTATTTATGAAATAGAAGCTTAATTGGAGCAGATTCTCCGTATCTGTAAAATAGAAGGAGTGATCTAGATGTGGATAGATTGCGCTATTATTGGCGGAGGTCCTGCAGGATTAAATGCAGCCTTGGTACTGGGGAGATCACGCAGAAGTGTTATCGTATTTGATAGCAATAAACCAAGAAATGCAGTGACGCATGAATCTCATGGCTTTATTACAAGAGACGGCACAAAGCCGCAAGAATTTCGCAGACTAGCTCATGAGGATATAGCCAAATATCCAACGGTAACGATTAAACCGGATAAAGTAATCGAGGTGACGCAAGGTCGAGTCGGATTCCAGCTGACAACGAGCAATGGGGTCATTTATGAGGCACGAGCCATTATTTTGGCAGCAGGCTTGAAGGAAAAGCTGCCTGAAGTCCCTCGTATTCATGAGTTTTATGGCAAAAGCTTATTTAGCTGTCCTTATTGCGATGGCTGGGAGCTGCAGGATAAGCCGCTAGTGATCATCTCAGAGGGAAGGAATGCCTTTAACGGGGCCAAAATTGTTTCCAACTGGAGTAGAGATCTGCTGATATGCACCAATGGCGCTTACAATATGAGCGCGGATCAGATTGGACAGCTCGGCCGCAAAGGTATTAAGGTTATATCAGACCGAATCCAAACACTAGCAGGCGAGATGGGTATGCTGAGTGCAATTGTTTTTGAAAATGGTGCTGTTGTGCAGCGTGTTGGCGGCTTTATCTACCCGCAGTGGGATCATGCCGCTCCCTTCGGCGAATCACTTGGCTGTCAAATGAGCTCGGAGGGCGGGTTTATTACCGATGACTTCGGTCGAACAAGCGTCAACGGCGTATATGCAGCAGGAGATTGTTCCATTATTGTGCCAGCCCAGCTTGTTGTTGCTGCAGGAGAGGGCAGTAAGGCAGGGATTGGCGTCAATACGGATTTAACGAATCAGGATTTTTATCGCTGATCCATAGAAGATTTATATAGAGAGTAGGTTTACATTGAAAATTGATCGATTACTTGCAATGACCGTTCTGCTGCTTAATCGCAAACGAGTTAGCGCGAGGGAGTTAGCTGACAGGTTTGAGGTATCGACTAAAACCATTTATCGCGACATGGATACGTTAGCCGCAGCGGGAGTACCGATTTTTGCTCAGCAAGGTACGTCTGGCGGATTTGAAATTATGGAGCAGTTCACAATTTCAAGGCAGTATTTATCATTGGCAGAAATAACGTCCATCGTCTCTGCTGTCAAAGGAATCAGCAATGCTCTTGATGATGAGACCTTTGCAGGCTTGCATGAAAAGGTGAAGTCTCTGCTCACGCAATCAGATAAGCGCCTATCCGAGCAGCAGGGAGAAGGAATCATATTTGATCTTAATCCTTGGGGACAAGGACCCGAAGCGCGTAATAAAGTGAATGTGCTCAAGAATGCGATTGAAGAAACAAAGCTGGTCAGGCTGACTTACATGAATATGAATGGTACGGAGTCGACGCGAGAGGTGGAGCCGTATTCGCTTATTTTGAAGGGCAATGTCTGGTACGTACAGGGCTACTGTAGGCTGCGGCTGGATTTTCGTGTGTTTCGATTATCTCGCATGCAGGAGCTGGACATTTTGTTGGAAACCTTTGATCGCCGGGAGATCCCTTCGCTGGATCGCTATGATTGGGATTCAGAATGGGACAAGAAAGAGAAAACAGAAATTTCGCTCCTTTTTCAGCCGCAAGTCCGATATCGGGTAGGTGATTCCTTCCCATCCGAACAAGTAACGGTTATGGAGGACGGTTCTCTGCGTTTGCAAGGAGAATTTACGATGGATGAATGGTTTTACGGTATGCTGCTGAGCTATGGCGATAACGTCAAAGTTGAGAGGCCTTCGTTTGTGATGGAGGAAGTTTTGCAGCGGGCACAAAATATTATCAGGCAATATCAGAACTGAGACAGTTAGATGTCCAGTTTTCAAGGTTAGAATGAGATCAAAACCAAGGAAATGGGGATCATCATTCCAATGCATGAGAAGATCGTTGTTAAGCCAGGATTAGAGCTTGTTGGAGTAAGCGTACGTACGACAAATGCGGATGAAGCGGGCTCAAACGGACGTTTGTCAGAGCTGTGGAACAGCTATTTTAGAAGCTCGATTGCAGAGCGTATTGGGGCGATTAACAGTCATCTTATTTATGGGTTGTATACGGAATACGAGAGTGATGCTACTGGCGCCTATACCGCTTTAATCGGTCATGAGCGAGGCAGCGAAGAACAACAAATACCGGAGGAATTGAAGAGTGTAACGGTGCCAGAAGGGCATTACATGGTTTTCAAAACGAAGCGTGGCCCTGTGCAAGAAGTCGTTGCAGAGGCATGGAGAGAGATATGGACCTATTTTCAAACGAGTGCCATAGAAAGAACGTACACAGGGGACTATGAGCTCTATGACGGTCGCTACTTAAATCCGAATGATGACGAAATTGAGATTTATATCGCTGTTCGGGAACAAACTATCTAGTGATATTAACAATGAAAGAGGAAGGTGCCTAGGCATCTTCCTCTTCTTGTTATAATGGCTGTTAGATTATTCTTTCATCTAGCATAACGACTTCCATCTCGCCTGTTTCCGGGTCAATAACAAAGCCGTGAACGGGAATGTCCTTTGGAAAAAGGGGATGCTTACGAATCATTTCTACGCTGTGCTTAACGCCTTCCTCAGCGCTGCTGAAGCCCCGTAAAAATTTCTCCATGCGAATACCAGCGTTTTCGAGCGTTTCAATAGCTAGCGGATCAATACCGTGCTCAGGAAATTTACTTACCATAGCTTTTGCATCGAGGTTTGTCATGCCGCAGCCGTGATGACCGATAACAAGCACCTCGCGCGCTCCAAGCTCATAGACCGCTACGAGAATGCTGCGCATTGCGCTTCCGAAGGGTTGGGTTAAAATGGCACCGGCATTTTTAATAAATTTGGCATCGCCATTTTTTAAATTTAAAGCTTTAGGAAGAAGTTCGACAAGTCTTGTATCCATACATGTAAGTATCGCTACTTTTTTCTCAGGATATTTGTCAGTTAAATAGGATTCATATTGCTTTTCTTCGACAAACTTTTTGTTGAATTCTAGAAGTTGCGGAACGATTGACATATGATTACCTCCTTGCAGATTGCCTATTTTCTATTATTCATAGATTTAGGGATGACGTCAAATATTCAACTATGGAATTATTTTATTTTTTTGTATAGGTACGAAACAGCCCCGCACCGGATGCTTCAGGTGTGGGGCTATACATGGTTATTATTGCGGATTTGTTGTCCAAATGCCTGCTGATTTGATAAATACACGTGCTGGCAGCTTCAAAGTAGCTAATACAAGATCAGCCATATCCTCCGCTTGCATCATACGATCTTCATCGCCAATTTTGAGGCCGGCATTTGTCGCAAGCTCCGTATTGACGGTACTTGGTGTAAGCGCAGTAACACGGATATTGAATTTGCGAACCTCTTGCATAAGCGCTTCGGTTAAGCCCATAACGGCGAATTTGGAAGCACAATAAGCAGATCCGGTTGCAAAGCCGCGCTCACCAGCTGTTGAAGAAATATTAATAATGCTTCCGCTGCTTTGCTCCACCAACGTTGGAAGAACAGCACGAGTGACATAATAGGTACCCATCAGATTCGTTTGAATGATACGTTCCCATTCGCTTGGTTCCATATCTAGAACCGAGCCGAATGACGCGATTCCTGCATTGTTAATCAAAATATCAATGGTGCCAAGGCTTTCCTTCAATGAAGAAACGGCTTTGCCGACATCCTCTTGCGAGGAAACATCGGCTGTTGTGATGAACACTTTCACACCATATGTTGCTGTTAGTGAAGCTTGCAAAGCTTCAAGGTCAGAGCTTGTCCGAGCGATTAGCCCAAGGTTCACGCCTTCAGCTGCTAATGCGGTAGCAACGGCTTTGCCGATCCCTTTGCCTGCTCCTGTAATGATAGCGACTCTATTTTTTAATTCCATGCCGATCTCTCCTCCAAAACAGTTATGGTTATGCTTCAAAATAAACCTGCAGCAACGATACCCTATCTTTCTCTGTCAGCATTTTTAAAAATGCCCTTCCTTTATTATTGATCTTTCGCTTACTCAAAGCAAGTATAGGAAAGGGTATGGGGTTCTCGTGCCTCTTGGAAACCTGTATCAAGTATTCCTTAGAAGAGAAATGATTATCCGATAGAAGAAAAAAGACGTACAAACGATTTCATGTTTGCACGTCTTTTATTATGTGGTGAATTAGAGCTACGTGAGCGTTAGCGAAGCAATGACAGATCGAAGCTAGGTACGAGCCCCTCTTCAGCGGCACGGCCAAGAAGCGCCGTAATGGCAGCATAGCCGTCATCGCCTAAATCAGCGGTAAAGCTGTTGACATAAAGCTCGATATGCGACTGAGCTACCTCAGGCGAAAGCTCTTGTGCGTGCTGCATGACATAGGCTTTCGATTCATCTGGATGCGTCCAAGCATAGTCGACAGAGGCGCGGATCCATTCGGTAATAAGCTCAGTGTCTAACGAACGGCGAGCAATAATGGCTCCTAGCGGTATTGGTAAGCCGGTATCCGATTCCCACCAGCTGCCAAGGTCTGTCAGCATAGTTAGTCCATATTCCGGATAAGTAAAACGAGCTTCATGAATAACAAGACCAGCGTCGATTTTGCCGTCGCGAACAGCAGGCATGATTTCGTGGAAAGGCATCACAATGATTTCGCCAATTCCTCCGGGGACATTGCGAGCTGCCCATAGCCTGAACAGCAAGTAAGCAGTCGAGCGCTCGCTCGGAACCGCCACGCGTTTCCCTGCAAGTGAGGCAGGATCTGCCGCAGTTGAACCATTTCCGTTTGTGAGGACAAGCGGTCCGCAGCCTCTGCCAAGCGCGCCGCCGCAAGGGAGCAGCTTGTATTGTTCTAAAACCCAAGGCAAAGCGGCATAAGAGATCTTCATTACTTCAGGTCCCTCGCCAGCTGAAGCCCAGTTATTTGTTATATCAATGTCTGCATAGGTAACATTCAGGTTAGGAGCGCCCGGAATCAGACCATGCGCTAATGCATGAAAGACGAAAGTGTCATTTGGACAAGGTGAAAATGCGATATTCATCGTTAGTGGAATGCCTCCCGTATAGCTTGACTTGCCCCTTCTAAAGCGGCTAATGCTTCTCCGATTCGCCAAACGGAGCGATCACGCGGTCCGACGGCGTTCGAGATAGCGCGAATTTCTATAACTGGAATATGACGATTTTGGGCGGCAACAGCCACACCATGACCTTCCATACCCTCTGCAGCAGCACCAGGGATTCGCTTTGCTAGCTCAGCCGTTGTTTCTGCTGTTCCTGTTGCGGTCGTTACGGTCAAAATGGGTCCGCTGCATACGGTAAGATTTGCTTCATGTATAAAATGATATAAGCGATTAGTCCATAGCTGTTCTACCTCTACGCGGGCTGAACCAAATCCTAGCTCATCCAAGCTGAGGAAGCCGGCTGGTGATTCAGCACCTAGATCAGCAGCGACCATAACATCCGCAACAACGATAGAGCCAATATCGGCTTTTCCTGCAAAGCCGCCGCCAATGCCAGCACTAATAACCAGGTGATAAGGTATTTCTGCCAAGGCAAGCGCAGCAGCTGTACCGGCAGCAGCAGCAGCTGAGCCTACACCTGCTGCAATAACATCTATTCCTTCTGCGCCCTGCAGTCCGCGAAGCACGGCTTCCTTCTCTGCTGCTACAGCAGTGACGATGAGTACTCTTTTTCCATGATCATCTGCTTTTATATCGAAATTTTGCATCATCAGAAATATTCTCCTAACCTCTAAGTATCCGTAATTGCTAGCCTACTTATCGTATCATTGGCAGGTTTGCTGGTGCAAATGCTGCTAGGAGTGTATATGAATTAGCCGATTGTTATTTTGCCTTCAGGGAATCGGTATAGCTCTTTCTTCGTGCCATTGTTTAAAGCAAAAGCAAGCGTAACGGGACCAAGACGGCCGACAAACATGAGCAGAATCATTATAAACTTGCCAATATCCGTTAAATGCTCCGTTAATCCCGAAGACATGCCAACTGTACAATAAGCGGAGGTCGCTTCGAATAATATGGCCAAAAAAGAACCTGTCTCTGTTATAGAAAGGATCATTGTGCCTGTACAAATAATCGCAAAGGCAATCATCGTAAACATAATGGCTTGATGAATTTGCTGTTTCGCTATTCGGAAGCGAAAGAGTACAACATCCTCTTTGCCGCGAATCATGGCAATCATCGAACCGATCAATATGGCGAACGTTGTTACCCGAATGCCCCCGCCGGTCGATCCAGGACCAGCCCCGATAAACATAAGAATAATAAGAAAAAATTGTGTAACCTCTCGGAGCATATAAGGGTCAACGGTACTTATACCAGCTGAGCGTGCGGTTACAGATTGGAAGAAAGACCCTAGGATTTTGCCGCTAGCCGATAAAGGCTGCAGCGTATTGGGGTTTGTAAACTCCAGTCCCAGAATGACAATAGCTCCTACAACTGTAAGAATGCTTGTCACGGATAAGACCACTTTACTATGCAAGCTGAACTTTCTGTTTTTGGGGAAGGAAATAATCTCCGAAATAACGATAAAGCCAATTCCGCCAAAAAAGATGAGCAGCATAGAAACGATATTAACAAATGGATCCTCAACGTAATGGATGAGACTGCTTGCACGATCTGGAAATTGACCGAAAAGATCAAAGCCCGCATTGTTGAAGAACGAAATACTATGAAAGACACCAAAGTAAAATGCTTGTGAGACAGGCATTTCCAGCATGAAATAAAGGCTGAGCAGCAAAGCGCCAGTTAACTCAATGACGAGGGCGTAGAGCAATACCTTTCGGATAAGCCTTACGATGCCCTCTGTGGAGGCATAGTTCATCGATTCCTTCAACACAAGACGTTCCCGAAAGGAGATACGCTTGCGAAACAGTAATGCAAAGAGTGTAGCCATTGTCATAAAGCCTAGTCCGCCTATTTGCACCAGCAAAATAATAATAACCTGTCCGAACACTGAAAATTCACTGCCTGTGCTCAGAACAGTAAGACCCGTTACGCAAGTTGCGCTTGCGGACATAAATAACGCATCAATAAAAGGAATAGATTTGCCATCTATGAAGGATATGGGACGAGATAAGAGCTGTGCGCCAATAAAAATCAGCAAGATAAAGCCAAAGGTCATAACCTGCGGCGGAGTTGGCCGAAACCGCAGCAGTTTATTGCGAATAGCAGAAAACATAGCTTCAACACTACCTTTCTCTTTCCTGCTAGTATGTTTATTTTCGTTCATTTGCATGTACGTCATGCGAAATGCTGGGATACTAGCTCTTTTCTTCCGCCGTAGGTAATTTGATTTCAACACAGGTGCCTTTGCCTACATCGCTTCGGAATATAAGGGTCCCCTTATGGCCGCCAATAATTTGTTGGCTCACCATGAGGCCAAGCCCATTACCGCTTACCTTTCTTGTGAAAAACGGTTCTCCGAGACGCTGCAGATCCTCGGTTGCAATGCCGCAGCCCTGGTCAATGAACCTTAAAATGACGGTATTATTTGTTTGTTGTTTCAGCTCGACATGGAACTCGCCGCCGCTTGTCATGGATTCAATTCCATTTTTCATGACATTGACGAATACCTGCTTCAATTGATTCGCCTCTCCTAGCACCTCTGGCAGATCTGAATCGGCATGCAAGATGAGTTGCACCTTTGCCATCTTCGCTTCCGATTCAAGCAGCATCATCATGTCTCGCAAAATAGTTTCTACATTAACAGGCTGGTAGCGGTTGGCCTGCGGCTTAGCGAAAATAAGAAATTCACTGACAATCATATTGATTTGATCAAGCTCTGCAAGCATGATATCCAGATGCTTGGGCGTTAAGGAGCCTGATTGCTTCTGCAGCTGTACGAATCCACGCAGTGTTGTAAGAGGATTCCGCACCTCATGGGCAACACCGGCAGCAATTTGTCCGACTACAGAAAGCTTCTCTGAACGTCTGATCATTTCCTCGGACTGCTTCCGAGATGTAATATTACGGGAAATACACGCGATAGCAATAATAGAACCAGCCTCATCATGAATCGGCGAGATGGTTAAGCTTAGATCCACGAGAGTGCCTGCTTTGGTGAAGCGTACAGTCTCGAAATCGGTAACGGAACCGCCGCGAAGGACGATTGCTTCCAGCTCTATTTGAGATTTTAGATAGTCATTCGGCACATTATGTAGAGGTTGACCGATCGACTCCTCCATCGTCCACCCATACATTTTCTCAAAAGCCCGGTTCACCTGAATAATACGGCCTGAAAGATCGGCAACGTGAATGGCATCTGAGGTATGGTTGACGAAAGACTCTAAGTATTGCTTCGTGCTCCGCAGTTCTTCTGCGGCATCCTTTAGCTTGTTGGTATAGCTATGCAAATTACTGCCCATCGTATTTATTCGATTCGCAAGCAGACCCAGCTCATCCTTGCTTTGGATGGTGATGGTTTCACCGAAATTGCCTTCGGCGATTGCATTCACTTTGTTGAAAATTTGATTAAGCCCGCGAAGCATGAATACCGCAATTAAATAACTGACCAGCATCGAGATGATAATAAGTCCGATTGAGATGATGGAATGCATCATGAGCTGACGGTTAAGAGGTTCCGAAATGGCATCGTAGTTGAAGGTAACACAAATGACATAGGTTTTATGAACCGTAATGGGTATAAAGGTCTTGAGTACCTTTTGCCCATTGATTACGCTTTGTGCCGTTACAGGTTTTCCTGTGCTTAGCGTCTGTTGAATATTTAATGAGTCATTTTCATTATCTTTGTACGTATATGCGCCAAATGGAATATCACGTACATCTAGATTATAAACAGGCATCCCTTTTTTTATTTTGATTATAGGGCTTTTTCCGAAGAAATCGGGGTCGAATCCAGTTATTTCAAGTAAATTCTCTTGATCATCAACGATTTCTTTAATAAGAAAATCCGTTCCTACTGTTTTATTAAAATCAGCCAGCAGCTGAGCGTTAACGAAGGGGTTGATAATATAATTCGTAGTGCCGTTGTAGTAATAGCCCCATTTTCTAATTTTTTCAGGAGCGGTATCAGCAAAATTGTATGGGCCGGACCAGAAATTCTCCAGCGCTTGCCCTTTATCGATCGTCACATTATGGTTATCAAAAAGCTGATTAAAAGCGGTAAACCAATAGTCCCAGGTTTTTGAGCTTGCACCTAACTCATCTGGCTCGGATGATTTGGCTATAAAGATATCATTATCCTTACGCACCCAAAGCGATATATGATCGACGCCAATTCTTTTGCTGAGCGCAACGAGCTGCTCATTTGTTACCTTATTTATATCAGGATCAAGCTGCACCATGGCAGTCATAGCAGATGCCCGCAGCATTTCACCAACTGTATCCTCTATGGACTGTAAAGCGGTTTCCGAGGTATCTAATGTAATACCGATTTGTTTTGCAATGTTGTTAACTTGCTCTTGGACTTGTGACTCCAATTCGGATTTCGTAGAAAAATAATAGATGAAAATACTAAGCGCTAATATCACACTGACGATAATCGAAATGGAGAACGATAGCTTCGCTTTAATAGACAACGAGATTTCCCCCTCCAGACTCTAAGATGCACTTACTACAATTAGACATAGGACGACATAATCCTGTTTTTATTTATAGGGAAAAGGAGAAACATAAAAATGTTTCTCCTTTTTTGGAACTTTGAAATTTATTAAGCGCGTGAAAATTGCTCTTCTTCTAAATATTGCTCCGCTTCCTCATACGTCTCGAATGCGGATTCTAAGTTAAGATCGGCATATAAATACCAGAGATCTTCTTCGAAAAGCAGAGTCAATATAGCATCGTCTGGTCCAATCCAGCGCTCTTCTTGCGGTTTTGCCTTTTTCTTTTTCTTGGAAACGGGCTTCTCTGGCGGTGGTGTTGCAAGAGAATGAATAGATTGCTCGATGAGCGAGCGAAGCTCTTCTTCATTATAGTCACGAATGTTAACGAGACCCTTGTCATCGGTTTGAACACCGGCAATTAGCCCTGCAAACACATAGCCGTTGCCATTCGGGTGCAGGTGATGAACGACTGTCTTCTTATCATGGAAGCTTTCTTCATAATGGAAGTTTGTACGGCCAAGGGAAACGTCCTTTCGTTGGAGTTCAGGAAAGGCCTCAATAATGGAAAGCTTTTGTTCAAAGGATAGCATTGTTTCTTGTTCCTCCCAGAAGATTTGCGGAGCAAATCTCTACATCGTAAGCATAGGCTGCGATTTGCGCAGCAAACCCGCCTCGTAAGCGTGATTATACCACATACCGGGAGGGAGCTGTTAAACGTCTTTCTTCTTCAAAAGAAGGATGAATGCTCCCGCAAGAATAAAGACGATGGCGAAGATAGGCTGGCTGAGTACGAACTTGTTGTAGATAGAGCCGATCGAGAATGCCACGAAGAAAAGCAAGGAGAGAACGGTTAAAATATTGATGGGGATTAACAGCCATTTATTGCGTCTGCCAAACCAATAAAATTCAAATAATCCTATTGCTACTGCGAGGATGTAGCCCGGCCATATGTAGGACCAGTTGTTAAACAGCATGCCAATCTGACAGACGACTCCGGCGCCGAACAAGATGCCGCCAGGAATCAGTAGTCCTAATCCTCTACGTCCCAGCATGCTAAAGTACATCCAGTGGAAGAAGAGAGCAAGAGGAATGACGAAGATGGATGGCCAGAAGTAGGTAAATACCTCGCCTGGACCAAATGTTTCGCCTTGATTCAAGAAGAGGCAAGCGCCTAGCAAGAGTAAAACAATTCCGCTGATCGTTCTTATATTCATTGTAATAAAGCACCCCATTCATCATGTTATTCGTTGATTTCAGCATAGCATACAATGAAATTTGCTGTCCTCATGCTAGAGGTAAAATTTGAAACTAGACTAAAGTCTAGTTCATAAAAAAATCATAACTTCGTTCAATCCGCTTCGAATAAAATAGGCAAAATATAAGATGCAAATGATTCTATCTAGTTCATCAGTCTCGCATAATTTAGAGTGGTTTTGATTGGTGCTCTATGCCATGGACACCAAAGAAAACGTCGAATAAACAGGGATGAGCACGAACGTTACAAATAGCGGAAATAGTTCCTATGAAACGACAATTTACACCTCTTGTTTCCTTCTATGAAAGCGCTATTATTAAAGTAATAAGAAGTAGGAGGTGAAGAATATGAGCCAAGAACAAGAAATCGTTCAAGAAGGTGCAGAAGAAACCGTAGAACTTATTTCAGAAGAGGCTCCAGCGGAAGAAGCAGTAGAAGCTGTTGAGGCTGAACTGGAAGAAGAAGCGGAAGAAGCTGCCGCTGCTGTAGAGGAAGAAGCTGCAGATGAAGCAGCCGAGGAAGAAGAGGCGGCTGAGGAAGAAGCTGCTGCTGAAGAAGAAGAAGAAGAAGCGTCTGAAGAGCAATAATGATACTTATCATTTTTATACTATAAAGAAGAAGACTGCTAGGAAGGCCGTAAAAACGTCCTTGTTGCAGTCTTTTTTTGTTATTTCCTCGCCTTCATTTTTTATAATTGTAAAACGCTATTTTTAGCATGCAATAGTTGTGTGAATGTGCTAGGATATCCTAGGCTAAAGTTTTCAGAATAGAAGAAGGTGACATCATGACAACGGCAGAAGCCGGGAACGGCCTAGGAAATAAAGATCAAAAAGGATTCAATCTATTTTTCCTAACATGGCCTATTTTTTTAGAAATCTTTTTGTTTATGCTCATGGGTATTGCCGATACGCTTATGCTGAGCCATATTTCCGATAATGCGGTTTCTGGTGTCGGTGCATCGAATCAATATTTGCACATTGCGATTTTGCTATTGGAAGTAATCGGCAACGGGGCATCCATTGTTGTCGCGCAATATATTGGATCTCGTAAGTTCATTGAGGCGGCGAAAATATCAGCACTGGCGGTTACCCTTAATTTGGTCGTGGGGCTGCTGCTTAGCTTCCTATTTGTCCTATTCGGCGGTCATTTACTGGAAACGCTGAACTTGAGCGGTGAAATTTTGGCGCATGCCAAAAGCTATCTGCAAATCGTAGGCGGTATGATATTCCTACAAGCGATTATCAATTCTGTAGCAGCGATTATACGTGTACACGGTTTTACGAAGGAAGCGATGCTCATATCGCTTGGGATGAATGTCATCCATATTATCGGCAATTACTTGCTGATTTTCGGAAACTTTGGTTTTCCGCAAATGGGCGTGCAAGGGGCTGCGATTTCATCTGTTATCAGTCGTGCGCTTGCGCTGATCGTCTTTTTCTGGATGCTGTATCGTATTATGCCTATCCGAATTGAGATTCGGTACTACCTATCCTTGTCTAAGGAATACGTGTCCAAAATATTGAAGATCGGAATTCCTTCCGCGCTGGAGCAGGTTATGTATCAAGCTTGCCAAATTGTCTTCTTATATTATGCAACGTTTCTGGGTGAAGCATCGCTTGCAGCCAAAAATTATGCGAATAATATCTCCATGTTTACGTATCTATTTGCATTCGCAATTGGTATGGGGACATCGATAATTGTCGGGAGACTGGTTGGTGCTAATCAGCAAACGACTGCCTATTATCAGGTGTGGAAAAGTGTGCGCTGGGCGAGCGGCGTTACGCTAATCGCTGTTCTGCTCGTTATCATATTCCGAGAACCGCTTATGCGAATCTTTACCGATGATGAGAACATTATTCGCTTAGGGGTTAGCGTGCTGCTTCTCAGTATTGTGCTTGAGACAGGACGAACCATCAACATTGTGCTCGTCAACTCGTTGCGGGCGACTGGAGATGCAAGATTCCCGCTATGGGTTGGCATGTTCACGATGGTTGGGATGAGTCTTTCACTAGGCTATTATTTTGTGTTCGTGCTAGATCTTGGTTTGGCTGGTATTTGGCTGGCGATTGCTGCCGATGAATGGATGCGCGCATTCATCATGTTCTTCCGCTGGAGAAGCAGAGCATGGGAGAAGCATGCTTTGGTCAAGCGCGACAAAAAAGAAAATACGGCTGCCGTTTAGTGATGATGCGGTCTTAATCCGTAATGAAGTATGATGATCATTCACTTCAAACGCACATAAAGAGATAGAGCTAGCTCATGCTAGCTCTATTTTTTTATATTTAATAAAAAATCGACCCCATGATGTCCATTCATCATCGTTCATATGCACTGCTTACTATCCCACGTATTTGCCCTATAACTAGCTGCTCGCACATACTTTCAGCTCTCATAAAAGATGTCGTTCTCGTCATATATATAGCCAAACAAGTCCACTGTAAGGGACATCTAAACGAATTGTTTTCTTTTTGATAATAACTGTAAAAATGAATTGACAAAGTAAGTTACATACAATAGTATATGAATATACAAAAGATAAGTTAGTAAGTTTAAAAAAGTAAGTGAAAAGATAATTACTTAATAAATGGAGGAATTTTAAAATGGCTAAATCACAATGGACGGTAGACAACACACACAGCAGCGTAGAATTTTCAGTCAAACATATGATGATTGCAAAAGTAAAAGGACTATTTCATACGTACGAAGCAAACATTGTTGCAGATGCACATGATCTAACATCCGCTGATATTGCATTCAGCATTGACTTGAACAGCATTGACACTCGCAATGCCGATCGCGACAATCATTTGCGTTCAGCAGACTTCTTCGAAATCGAAAAATTTGGCACGCTTACGTTCAAAGCAACGTCCATATCCAAAACGGATGATGGCGAATATAACATTACGGGTGACGTGAATCTTCATGGCGTTACACGCTCGGAAACATTCGCAGCAACGTTTGAAGGCGCTGGCAAAGATCCTTGGGGCAATGAAAAAGTCGGCTTTAGCGCTGTAGGCAGTCTCAAACGCAGCAACTACGGCCTCACTTATAACGCAGCGCTTGAGACAGGCGGCGTTCTAATCGGTGACGAAGTGAAAATTTCCATTGATATTGAAGCAATTCAACAAGGCTAATCATAAAAAATGATGAATTTGAAAAACAGCGTATCGGGCTTGCGCCCAGTACGCTGTTTTTTTGTTGCCGTAAAGCGTACTCAGAGGTAGGATAAGCAGAGAACCAGCTACAGAGGGAGCGCGATTCGCAATGAATGCTAATGATGGACTACATATACGAAATATAGGGATTTTCGCGCATGTTGATGCGGGGAAGACGACTACAACAGAACAAATCTTATTTCATAGCGGGCGTATTCGCTCACTCGGCAGCGTTGATGCAGGTACAGCGCAGACTGATTTTCTAGAGGTAGAACGGTCGCGAGGCATATCGGTACGCGCTGCGGCTACTCGATTCACTTGGCAAGGCGTAACCATTAATCTCATTGATACACCGGGTCATGTCGATTTTCTATCGGAGGTGGAACGCTCGCTTCGGGTTATGGATGGCGCGGTGCTTATTATATCTGCGGTTGAGGGTGTGCAAGCTGGGACGGAGGTCATTTGGCATGCGCTGCAAGAGCGAAAAATACCCACGATCATCTATGTGAACAAAATGGATCGATTAGGTGCTGATCCGCTCGGAACGCTAAAGCAAATTAAGCGGTTGCTCTCACCTAATGCTGCGCCGATACAGGCTCCTCTTGGTGTTGAAGATGCGTTTAACGGCTCGATTAGCCTGCTTGATGACAGAGAAGCTGATTCTGAAGGAAACAAGGCGGCATTGACAGAGATTTCATTTAATGGGGAAGCTGCTGCGCTTTATCTTCAACAGCTGGAGGAAGCCGTTGCAGAGCAAGACGAAGAGATGATGCTGCACTATTTGGATAACGGGTATTTGCCGAAAGCGGCACTATGCCGAATTCTGCCAGACTTCATTCAGAAAGCAGAGTTGTATCCGGTCATGTTCGGAGCTTCAAACAGAGGAATCGGCATTGAACAGCTGATGCATGCGTTAATTGCGTATTTACCTTCGCCGTCCGTACCAGAGGGCGGGCCGGTATCTGGTGTAGTTTTCCGTATTGAGCGGGACTCGGCAATGGGCCGTGTTGCGTACGTACGATTGTATAGCGGACTTATTCGCAATCGGGATTTAGTGTTCAATGTTACGCAGCAGCTGGAAGAGAAGATTACACAAATTAGAAAAATTGACGGTCAGAAGGCTGAGGATGTCGGCATGCTTGCGGCAGGAGATATCGCTGCGATCTGCGGCTGGAATGAAGCGCGCATTGGCGATATCATCGGCTGCGCTGATTTTGTTCCCGGGGAGACGCGGCTGGCAGTGCCGCTTCTAACGGTACAGGTGCGCTGGAGCAATGAGGCGGAGTATCCCGCCGTCGTTGCGGCGCTGCATGAGCTGGCGGATGAAGACCCGCTGCTCGATTTGCAGTGGCTTCAGGAGCAGCGGGAGCTGCATCTGAAGGTAATGGGACCGATACAGCTCGAAGTGCTGACGCATGTGCTGAGCGCCAGATACGGCTTGAAGGCTAATTTCAGCGAGCCATCTGTTATCTACAAAGAAACACCGGCGCAAAGCGGGGAAGGATTCATTGCCTATACGATGCCTAAACCATGCTGGGCGATATTACGTTTTCACATTGAACCTGGCGAGCGCGGCAGCGGAATAAGCTATCACTCCATAGTTCGTTCCGAGAAACTGCTGGTCAGCTATCAGAATGAGGTGGCAAGGCGTGTTCCTGAAGCGCTTCAGCAAGGGCTGTTTGGCTGGGAGGTTACAGATATCAAGGTAACGCTTATTGAAGGCGAGCATCATGTATGGCATACGCATCCGCTGGATTTTGCCGTGGCAACTCCGATGGGCATTATGGATGGCTTAGCCCGTATTGGCGTTAAGCTGCTGGAGCCCATGCTCTCATTCCGACTTTCTGTGCCGGAGGAGACGGGCGGCAAGCTGATGAATGAGCTCGTTCTTATGCGAGGCGAGTTTGAGACACCAGTCGTGAGAGGGGAGCGCATGGAAATCGAAGGAACGCTGCCGGTAGCGACTTCACTGGATTTCCCAGCGCGATTCGGGTCGCTTACGAAGGGACGAGGCGTCTTGTCTACCTTCTTCGCAGGCTATCGGGAGTGTCCTCCAGATGTAGAAGCGGAGCGCGTCCGCCGAGGCGTTAATCCGCTTGATCAGTCCAAATATATTTTATCGGTGCGCAAGGCTCTCTCCTCATCGTAAATTTTTAAACCTTAAATCATTGTTTTGCCTCCTCAACAAGGAGGCAAGCTTCCTTTAAAGTAGAGAAAATAACTCATGTATGTAAATGTGATTGATAGGCAACAGGTGAATGAGCCATCTCTGAGGAATATGTAGTTGAGGACAGAATAAAGGAGAGAAACGGTTGAAGCTGAGGAGAAAAATACTACTTGCCAACATTATTCTCGTCTTTATTCCAGTCATCATTATGGGGACTATTTTCTACTACTACTTCTCAGGAGTCATAGAGAAGAAATCTAGCGACTTCTACGGTATTTCATTGCTTGAGACGGACCGGAAGCTAAAGTACGCACTGAACGAAATTACAACGGTCACGAATGCGGCGATTACGCAGCAGGTGCTTCAGCAAACGTTAAAGCATCCTAAATCTATTTTCAACTATGACCGCAAGCAGGAAATCAATAATCTGTTCATTAATCATCCTATGATCATGTCCTTTAGCATCTACTCGAAGGACGAGCTTATTTACCAGTATAATGCGGCGCTTTCGCTGGAAGAGATGAAGAAACAGAGCTGGTATAAGCCAATGATAGGGGCGGCGGGCATGCCGATTTGGTCCGGTCCGGGCGAGAATGGTTCTGCTTCAGCAGGAAAGCCTGTTCTTATCCACGCTAGAGCAATCAAAGATTACTATTCCCTCGAAAGTATTGGCTCCCTTGTCGTCTACGTCAAGCCTGAGGTGCTGGATCAAGTATTCTGGGATGCGGCAACGCTGAATGAAGGAAATATTTTGCTAATTAATAAGGAAGGCTCGGTTGTGTTCTCGAAATCGGGTGAATCCATTAGCGATCAAATGTCATTTCCTTTCTTATTATCTGACACGGACTCCAAAAAAGGCTATTACACCGACAAGATCCTTCATGAAAAATCACTTATTACCTACTATAACTCCCATAACCCCGAGTGGTTTTTAGTTGCTATTACGCCTAAGAAGCTGCTTCAATCCGAATCATTGTCGATTCGCAACATCGCACTTGTCCTCGGAATATTTTCTTTGCTTTCCGCCTTGTTATTTGACCGTTTTTTCGTTACCCGCCTTGTAGGAGCCATAATTAGCGCTGTTAACGGCATGAAGCGCGTAGAGCAGCGTGTATTTACGCCGATCCCATCAGGCGAGAAAGCCGATGATGAGACAGATCTGCTTGTACAGGGCTTCAACCGGATGAGCAAACAGATCAATGAGCTGCTTCAGCAGGTGGAAACCGAGCAAGCCCATAAGAAGGAAGCGGAGCTGCAGGCTCTCGTCGCACAGATCAATCCGCATTTTATTTATAACTCGCTGGAATCCATTAACTCCATGGCCGTACTTCAAGGAAATAAAGATATTAGCAAAATGGTCATTTCGCTCGGCAAGCTGCTTCGAATCAGCATTAGCGAGAATCAGGCGTTCATCCCGATTCACACAGAGCTGGAGCATGTGCGTCACTACTTAAATATTCAAAAATATCGTTTTGAAGAGCAATTTGCATACGAAATTCATATTTCGGATTCGCTAAGAAGCTATGTGACTCAGAAGCTTATTGTACAGCCTATCGTTGAAAATGCGCTTTATCATGCAATTGAGCCAATGGATAAGCCGGGATTGATTACGATTACGGCGAATGAAGGCGAGCATGACATTTGGATAGATGTCACTGATAACGGGCCAGGCTTTGATGAGCAAACACTATTGAATCTCTGGAAGAAAAATGATTTCCATGACAAGAAATATAGGGATGGCGGTGTAGGCTTAAAGAACGTACATGAGAGGGTGCGCTTGCAGTTTGGCGGTCATTACGGCATCATTATTTGCTCTTCACTCGGTTATGGCTCGATGATCCGCATTCGATTGCCGAAAATCTTACCCTAATGGGGAAGGCCTATCGAGAGAAGAAAGGAGGGCTGTAAATGAAAGGCTTCATGATGTGGGGCTGGGTGCTGCTCTACGCTCTTGTGTTGTCCAGTGCTGTGTATGTAACGGTTCTTAGCGGAGAAGAGCCGCCTGAGGAGCCTGCGACAGAGAAAGTAACGCTGACTTTCCGGCATTTTTGGATAAAAGAGCATGATCTTCCCATACTTAATATTTTTGAAAATGTCATTCGTGAGTTTCAAATCACTCATCCTAACGTAAAGGTTAATATGGAAGCGATTGATCAGACCATACACCGAGAACAGAAACTGAAAGGAGAGATGGTAACGGGTACGCCTCCTGATCTATTTCTTTTGTTCGGCGGTGCGGAGATTGAACCCTATATTCGTGCGAATCGTTTAATGGATATGACAGCCTTCGTAGAGGAAAATGATTTATTCGATAAGTTTAAGGATCTGCATCTGTGGATGCAAAATGAGCGGATATTCGGTTTGCCTTTTGAAGGGAACGCAGAACCTCTTTTCTATAATAAAACGATATTTGAAAAACTTGGCCTAACAGTACCGCAGACCATTGATGAGTTGACGGCGGTCATCATCAAGCTTCGCCAAAACGGTTATGTCCCATTTGCACTTGGTAATGAGGATCGATGGCCGGCGGCTATATTTGCTCAGTATTTAATGGATCGATTTGCAGGCCCGAGATTAATTGATGAGCTTGTAGGAGGCTCGCAGTTCCTATCCTTCTCGAATCAAGAGTATCTTGCAGCTTATCAGCAGCTGGCAGAGTGGGTGAGAGCAGATGCATTCCCTGTCACATCGAATGGTCGGTCTGCTGAAGAAGCAATCGAAATGTTCACGATGGGCAGGGCGGCTATGTATTTAAACGGTAATTGGGACATCACCTTGTTCCACGATGAGAAATCCGGTAATGATTTTCAAAGTCAGGTAGGTGTTATCTCCTTCCCTGTCCTGCAAGCAGGGGATAATCCATCCTTTGCCGGGGGCTATACCTTAGGTATCGGAATGTCGGCGAATTTGAAGGATGCGAAGAAAAAAGCAGCGTTTGAACTGCTTCAAGCGCTATATACGAAGGAGATTCAGCTGCGAATTGTATATGAGGGCCTTAGGGTGCCAGCCATGCGAATAAGCTTTGATCCCAGTCGTACAGGCTCCGTATTTGCAAAGGTTATTACGTTAATGGAGCAAAGCAATATGAATTTTGTTCCGTATGACAACTCCTTGTCCCCTGAGGTGAAGAAAGCTTTCTTAAAGGGCGTTGAAGGTATTATAAGTCAGGACTTGTCCGCAGACGAGGCTTTAAAACAGCTTGATCAAGCTTCTAAGGATTACTGGAGGCTGCGTCAAAGCTCGACCGTGGAATAGTCGTAGGAGGGGCCAAAGGCCATGAGCAATGAAATAAAGTATAAGGTTATTTTGGCGGATGATGAGCCGTTAATATTACGGAGTCTTAAAGCTGCAATTCCATGGGAAGAGCTGAATCTGGAAATCGTCGGCGAGGCAAGAAACGGTGAAGATGCATTGAAGCTTGTCATTGGGCTTGAACCTCATATCGTAGTCAGCGATATCCGGATGCCGGGTTTGGACGGGATATCGTTAATGAAGGAAGCGATGAATCACAATCCGAATCTGATTTTTATTGTTATTAGCGGGTATGGTGAATTTCAATATGCGCGTGAGGGCCTAAGATTAGGTGCTTTTGATTATTTGCTGAAGCCAATTGATCACGAGGAATTGACTGGCATGCTGGAGCAGGCTAAAGCGAAGCTTGATATTCATCATATTCGCAGGCTTGAGAAGGATAAACTGCTGCATTCCGTGCAGGCTTTGTCGCTGCTTGCTCGTGAGCGTATGTTCGCGGAGCTGATTGAGGGCAATCAAAAGCCGCTGCAGCATATGCAGTGGCTGGAGCAAAGCGAGCTAGAACAGGGCTATTTTATGGCGGTCGTTCAACTGGAGCAGTATTCCACAATGGATAAGCACTGGACTGTGGAGGAGAAGCGGCTGTGGTTTTTTGCAATTCGCAATATTTTGGAGGAATGGAGCAAGCAGAACGATGGACTGACCGCCTTTCCTTTCCATAGCGGTGAATGGATTCTGCTGTTTCCCAAAACGACAGAGGAACAAAAGCTTAAGCTTGGAGAGGATATGATTTATCATATCAAGCGTTACTCAAAGCTGGCCTGCTCTGTTGGCATAAGTCAGTCGATGTATGGTCTTGATCAGCTTAGCCGTGCATATCACAGCTCTAATCAGGCCCTGTATCAACGGTTTTATGCTGGGAATGAAGGCGTATTTGTCGATACAGATGCCAGCAGAGGGTTATCTGAAGCTGTGACGTATCCCAAGCAATTGGAGCTCCAAATGGTTGAATGCATACGGACACTTAATCAACAGCGGATGGTAGAGCTATTCGACGAGCTGAAGGCAGTGTTTGAGCATGGTGTCTTTACTAAGGCGACTACGGAGCGTCTGATCGTAGCGCTGACGGTTACGTTGCATAGGCAATTCGACTATTCGAATCTTACGACAGGATCTATTGAGAGGCTGCTGCATGAGATGCAGGAGGAGGCAACGCTTGAGTCGCTGATTGGTGTGGTTAAAGGTACGATTCTGCAATGGATGAAGCAAAATACGGATAACCAGACGCGTGAGGATGGCTTAACCATTATTGAGAAGGCAAAGAAGTATATCGAGAACCATTACCATAATGATTTGGGGATGGATGAGGTATCGGAGTACGTTGATTTAAGCACGAGTCATTTCTGTACACTCTTCAAGCAGGTCTCTGGCTACACCTTCCTTGAATACGTAACCCAGCATCGTATCGAAAAAGCAAAATATATTTTGCTTCAGACTGATGTGAAGGTGTACCAGATCGCACCGCTCGTAGGCTATCAAGATCCGCGTTATTTCACGCAAGTATTTAAGAAAATAACGGGATGCACACCCTCCGAATACCGTGATAGAGGGGTAAAAGCTTGAATATACTCATGTGAAAAGAAGGCTAAAACCATATTTGAATCGTCAGCACTTGTATATTCATTGCGGAATACGTTATAATACAACAAATTCATATTCGGATCACGCCTAGGAAGAGCATCCAACTCGGAGGCGTTCTCGTCAAGGGGAATGACAATTCCCCCTAAGTTTACCGGGCCCGCCCGTTATCGCGGAGCAAAGAGGATAGAACAGCTTGTCTGTTCTGTCAATTTGGGTGGCACCGCGAGTAAAAAACGCTCCTCGTCCCATAGGGATGAGGGCGTTTTTTGTATTTTTTTAACGAAAAGGAGCGCGGTGTCATGCTGGACATGAAATGGATTAGACAAAATCACGAACAGGTTCAAAGGGTTGCTGATGGGAAAGGGATTCGGATATCCATAGCGGAGCTGATGGAACGAGATGGGCGGAAGAAGGTTCTTTTGCAGGAAGCTGAGGGATTAAGAGAAACGCGAAACAAGCTGTCGTATGACATTGGTGTGCTTGTTAGGCAAAAAGCCTTCAAGGAGGCAGAAGAGACGAAGCTAAGCGTTAAGGAAACTAATGATAAGCTAGAAATTGTCGAGGCTGAATTGTCAGTTGCCGATAGGCAGTTTATGGAGCTCATGCAGCTCGTGCCTAATGTCGTGTCGGAAGATACGCCGATTGGGCGCTCGGATGAGGATAATGTGGAAATGAGACGTGTTGGTGAGGCGCCAAGCTTTCCCTTTCAGTTGAAGGATCATATGGCACTAGGGGAGCTTCATGACATGATCGACACGGGGCGCGGAGTGAAGACGGCGGGTACTCGCAGCTATTATTTGAAGGGAGCTGGGGTTCTGCTTCATCGGGCAGTGCAGCAGCTGGCAGTTGATTTGCTCGTGAAAAAAGGCTTTGAGCTGCTGGAGGTACCTTTAATGGTGCGTTCGGACGCAATGAGAAATACGGGATATTTCCCGTTAGGTGAGGATCAAGCCTACCCATTACCCGATGATAAATGGCTGGTGGGCACATCGGAGGTTCCGATGGTTTCTTATTATGCCAATGACATCGTTGATGCTGAAAATCCGATAAAGCTTGCCGCTGCCTCGGTATGTTTTCGCAGCGAGGTTGGCTCGGCGGGTCGAGATGTGCACGGCTTGTATCGGGTTCACCAGTTTGCGAAGGTGGAGCAGGTTATCGTTTGTAAAGCCGAACCTCAATTGTCGGAAGCACTGCTGCAGGAAATTACCGCCAATGCGGAGGAATTTCTCCAATGTCTGGAGCTTCCTTATCGGGTAATGAGTGTATGTACGGGTGATATGTCGCAGAAGACGTATAAACAATTCGATATCGAGACGTGGATGCCAAGCCGCCAGGCTTACGGGGAGACACATTCATCGTCGAACCTGCATGACTTCCAAGCTCGGCGCTCGAATATCCGCTATAGGGATGAAGACGGAGTGCTGAGGTTTTGTCACACGCTAAACAATACAGCAGTAGCCAGCCCGCGTATCCTTATTCCCCTTCTTGAAACTCATCAAGAAGAGGATGGCTCGATTCGCATTCCGGCAGCGCTGCAGCCCTATATGCATGGTTTAACTCGCTTAGCTGTTAAATAAAAAGAAGAGGCGTCAAGAGGGTGCTTTGAGCACCTCCTTGACGCCTCTTCTGTACCTAATGGAGGGATGAATGCTGATGAATTGTGGGCCACCTCAGGTCCCCACTTTCGGCAGCGGAAGACCCTCCTTGATTAGTCCTACACCTTCTTGGCAGACACCATACTTTTCCCAAGGGCAAGTTATGCATAGCAGGCTAATGTCGGATGGGATCATCCGTGCGGCTACACGGCTGCATATCGATTCCCAGCTCCCGCGCTCATTGGCACGCAGGCCAAGCTTGGTTAATACCGCCTGATCCAATTCATATACGGTTCCTTCACAGTGGTACGATTTGTCAGGGGGATAAGCTTGGCAAACATCGTCCGGTCCGATAACAATCTCAACTTCTGATTCGGGATTCTGCCGAAGCGTCTCATATATATTCGTCATATTTACACAAAAATCAGCAGAGTAGCCCATTCCTCGATACCCTAACAGACAAAGGAGATGATGTCCTCTTAGTGAAATCGTCATATTTAGAAAACTCCTTATGATAAACAATAATATGTTAACCATTTTATCATAAATTTAAGTTGACTAAAAACAATGAATTTCATAAGCTCCCTTAGCCGCTTCGTTTTTTCTCGCGATACTGCCCCGGCGTCGTGCCCTCCTGCTTGCGGAAAGAACGGATAAAGTTTTGCGGATTATTATAGCGCAGCTTACTGGCGATATCCTTAATAGGGAGATCGCTGTCAGCAAGCCATGTCTTCGCCATTTTGAAACGATACATGGACAAATATTCACTAAAGGAATAGTTGGTTTCCTTGCGGAAGACACTGCTCAAATAATTGGCATTGTAGTGAAGGCGTGATGCACACTCCTCTAACGTCAAATCGGTATCATAGTGATGCTGCACGAGATCGATAATTTTCTCGGAAATATTATGATACTGCGCCTCTTGCCTATCCTTAAATATTTTAATGAGCGGATAGACAACCTGTACCCAGAACCAATCCTCAATTTCTGCTGCCGTATGCAGCTCGAGCAGTTCCTCCAGCAGTGATCCCTTCATAGGATGGATTTGATTTAAGCTAACCCCTGACTCCTGCATGACTATAAGTAAATTATTTAATAGACGTGCGAGCGGAATCTGATATTCCTGAGGGGACAGTTCCGCTGCGAACACGGCTTGAAGAAAGCTCTTCAGCAGCTCCTTGGCGTTATCCTTCTCGGCGAGTTTAATAGCATCCATAAGCTCATTTTCAATATGCAGGGGATAATTTAGGTTCAGATAGTGCTTGCCTGCATTGATATTCGCATATTGAATAATGATGCCTTCGCCTAATTTCATCCGATGCTTAAGCGCCTCAAGACCTTCGCGATAGGCAATGGAAATGGTAGAAATATTGTTGAATGGCAAACTTATGCCAATGCTGACCTGCACGTTCAAGCTGCTTAGAATTTGCTGCTGCAAATGCTCGGTCAATGAAAAGGCTTCATGATGAAATTCAGCAGGATCGGTCTTCAAGCTTCCGATAATCGTTACAATGGTTTGATCCATAATCACAGGAGCTAAGCGTTGATCGGAAGGAATGAGCTCCTCAAGGATGTTATGAACCGCGAATAGCAAGAGCTCCAGGTCATCCTTGGAATAGCGGCTGTTATCGAGAAAATCGATTTGCAGCGTTATAGCGGCCATCGTCTTCCAGTTCTCTATTTGCGCGCCATAGCCGAATTGAATGAGCTTCTCCGGTATTTTGCTTTGCTTGATGCTCCCTTGAAAAGCTTTCATGAAAAAGAAGGTACGCACCTGTGAAATATGCTGACGAACCTCCTGTTCAAGCTGCGATTTGGACTGGAAAAGATGGGTGACCCGCTCGCCAATTGCTTGAAATTCATTTGTTTTGCGCTTTTGTATGTCCGTTAGCCGCTCGCCCATTTGGTTAAGCAGCAGCTGAATAGGTGAATACATGCGGCGAGAGATGAACCATGCAAGCAGCATAGAGAATATGAGCATGAACAGACAAACGTAAAGCGTGTAGGTGCCGATTTTAGTAGATTCCTTCGTAATGCTCGCAATGGAGGTTACGGAGAGATAAGTCCAGCCATTCAAATCCGAACGGTAATAGGTAATCGAATAGTCCTTCTGATCAATGGGCGCAGTGAACTGACCGGAAGGCTCCGTTAATTGACCGATCGTTAATCCGCTCTCTTGTACAGACTTGCCAATGAGCGACTGATCATGATGCAGCAAAATACGATATTGTTCATCCAATATCATCATATTGGAATAGTGATCCTTATCTGGCTCCAGCAAATCTTGCAGGCTGCATACAGGAATGTTCGCCAGCGCTAATCCGTATTTCTCAAGCCCGGATATAGGCAGTCTTTTCACCAAGCTAATACTATAGCTGCAAGCAGCGCTTCCCGAAGCTTCCTCTGTATAGAACCAGCTTGATGGATTCAGCACCCATGACGAGCTCTCCGGCAATTGGATCAAGCTCGCAAGCTCATCGTGATAAGAATATTCCTTGAAAGAATAGAGGCCTGAATTTTTGATCATCCAGTTATGCCGCTCGTTGATAAGGATGACATCCTCAAGCTTCGTATCGAAGGATTGCATATGCCGGATTTCATTTCGCAGATCATCATAGATCATAAATTCATTTACGGTGAGCGGTTGATTCATCGCTCTTTTCAGCACCGTCGAATTAATGACTTGGTTAAGCGTATGGTTGACAGTCGTCAACTTCTGCTCTACATTTGAGTTAATTTGCATGATCAGTTTCATTTTCCCTGCATTTACATTTTTCTGGATTTCATTGGATGATGTAACGTAAGAAAAAGCGCCAATGAAAATAACAGGGAGCGTGCTGAGCAGAATACCGAAGATCATCATTTTGCTAAGAAAGCTTAAGGACCGCACAGCACCAACACCTTTGCTAGAATGAAATAATCATTAGATCAATTTTAGTAAACGCATACATTTTGATCAATAATCATATGTCTCACAAATAATCATCATCTTAGATTATGGTCAAAAAATGCTTTTAAAACAAGGAGGATTCCCATGAGCAACGGTTGGCTGCACGTATTCTATCGCAAAAGCAGCATTTTCATTTTGCTGGCATTCCTTGTCCTATGTACCTCTTGCGATACGGGAACATCCGCAGCCGAGGGGAAGAAAAATGATCAGAGACCAACGATTTCGATCATGACTCCGCTACATTTTCCGCATCCGCCTAGTAATGAGATAATCGCTCAAATTGAGAAATTAACGAATACAAAGCTGGAAATCAACTGGGTTCCTGACGGTATTTATACCGATAAAATGAATACCTCTCTCTCTACTAATTCATTGAAGAAAGTTACCTTCGTGAAGCATACCGATTACTTTTTTGTGAAAAATGCGATTCGATCAGGCTCATTTTGGGAGATTGGACCGTATTTGGAGCAGTTTCCGAATCTCCGTCATTTGAATGCAGAAATTTTGAGACAAGCCGCTGTAGATGGACGAATTTATGGGCTTTATACGGAACGCCCCTCCTCTAGACAAGGCATTATTTTACGCGAGGATTGGCTTGATAATCTTGGGCTGGAAGCCCCGAGCTCCATAGATGAGCTTTATGAAGTCATTAAACAATTTACATGGCTCGATCCCGATAAGAATGGTCAAAATGATACCGTTGGGCTCGCTGATCGCAATGATCTCGTGTTCGGAGCCTTCAAGACGCTAAGCTCGTACTTCGGCACGCCGAATAATTGGGGCATTGTCGATAAGGCGGTCGTACCGGAATTTGAGACGGCAGCTTATATGGATACGATGAACTTTATGAAGCGGCTGTATGATGAGAAGCTGCTAAACAATGATTTTGCCGTTACTAGCAAGGAAATGCAGCGCGATAAAGTGATTCGAGGCGCTGGCGGCGTCTTTATTGGGAGTATGACAGACGTCCAGCGGCTATCGGATGAAGCGAAACAGATCAATCCGGATGCGCGTTTTACGCTAGTCAATCGCATTCAAGGACCGGAAGGATACCGTGTTTGGTCGATTCCGAATTATAACGGACTGTACTTATTTTCGAAGAAGGCTATTCGCACGGAGGAGGAATTGCTGGAGCAGCTCGCTTTCTTTGATCGCACGATGGATAAGGATGTTGCCAATCTCATGATTTACGGCATTGAAGGTAAGCATTATCAATTAAGCGGCCAGAAAGTGCTGCTGCCAGAAGAGACCTCACAGCTGCGAGTAAGTGAGGTCAATCCATTCTATACGCTAATGATCGCTGACCTTAGCAACCCTAATGTGCTTAAGGTAGCAGAGAAGGAGACGATGTGGGAACTGGCGGATCGTCTCAGTGCGGATAATGATAAGTTTATCGTCAAAGACCCTACCATTGGGCTGGAATCGAAGACCTACGATGAGAAGAGTGTGGAGCTGTACAAAATCATTTCTGATGCGACATATAAATATATTTTAGGTCAAATCGATGCAGAAGAGTTCTATAAGGAAGTTGATCGCTGGAAGCGCAGCGGAGGCAGCATGATGATGAGTGAATACACAGATGCTTATTTTAAAAAGTAGTATGCGGGTTAAATGCCGCAAATAGCCGTGAAGAGCCCCCAATTGGAGCTCTTCACGGCTATTTTTCTGCTCTCAGGCGATAACCTGAGGAGGGAAACGCGCCATGTGTCATTTGCGAAGGCAATAATCATTAACTCAGATCCGGGATAAAACAGCGTCAAGCAGTCCAAATGATTGTTTCGGCACTCTCATCGGGGATGGTAGCTTTGAGATGTACCAACCAAAACGATATATGGAGGTCAACGCTGTATGAAGAAAAAATCGTTTTCGATTCTGATGGGTGTAGTACTGACATTTAGTTTGCTGCTATCTGCCTGTTCAGGGGGCAATAATGGCGGAAATAACAAGACGACGCCAGCACCTAGCAATGACAGCGGAACAAAGACAGAAGAAACGGCAAAGCCGGCAGAGCCAGAGAAACCTACAGAAATTACAATTATGCTGCCTCTTAACATCGCAGAGACACCGCCAGATACAATAAAAAATGAAATTGAGAAGCTGACAAACACGAAGCTTACTTATCAATTCTTCCCAGCTGATACGTACGAGGAGAAGTTGAATGCTTCCTTCGCAACAGGCTCATTACCGCAAATTACTTATTTGAAGAACCAAGCGACCTTCGTACAAATGAAGGAAGCGATTCGTGATGGACAGTTCTGGGAAATCGGTCCCTACCTTAGCGAATTTCCGAACCTAGGGAAGCTGAAGGAAGAAATTCTTAACAATACAAAAGTTGACGGTAAGCTATATTCCGTTTATATCGGCAGACCGCTTGCTCGTCAAGGGATGATCTATCGTAAGGATTGGGCAGATAAGCTGGGCATTAGCGCACCTGCCAATGTAGATGAGCTGTATAACATGATAGAAAAATTTACAACTGGCGATCCAGACGGCAATGGTCAAGCTGACACGGTAGGTTTAGCCGATCGTAACGACTTGATTTACGGTGCATTCAAAACAATTGCAGGCTGGTACGGCACAGCAAATAACTGGGGCGAGAAGGACGGACAGCTCGTACCAGACTTTATGACTCCTGAATACGTTGCTTCCATGGACTTTATGAAGAAGATTCGTGATGCGAAAGCAATGAACGTCGACTTCTTAGCTACGAGTAAAACAGATCAAGTCAATATGTTTACAAGCGGTAAAGCAGGTGTTTACATCGGTTCTATGCAGGATGTTGATTCCCTCGTGAAGGACCTTACTAAAAATATACCGACAGCAGTTGTAGATACGCACAGTATGGTGGCGGGTCCAAACGGACAAACAACATCATGGTCCATTCCCGGTTATAACAACGTAGCATTGCTGCCGAAATCCGCGATCAAAGACGAAGCGGAGCTCAAAAAAGTATTGGCGTTCTTAGATAAATTGATGACACCTGAAGTTGCGAACATGATGTTCTGGGGTATTGAAGGCACACATTATACAGTGGTGGATGGAAAGGCAAAAGCATCAGCGGACAAAGAGCTGACTGAGCGCGAAGTGAAAGGATTTAAGGACAGCGTGATCGGCGAGGCCGAAACAAATGGCATGTATGAATCGCTGAATGAGCTTCCTGCGCGTATTCATGCGGAAGAGCTTATCGTTCAAAATGAGAAGATAGCCATTGCTGACCCTACAGCTGCACTTGATTCAGCTACGTACACGGAAAAGGGTACAGAGCTTCAAGAACTCATCAAAGATGCGACATACAAGTACATTTATGGACAAATTGATAAAGCTGGATTCGACAAAGCGGTTGAAAGCTGGAAATCACGCGGCGGAGCCCAGATCATTGAAGAGTATAATGCAGCCTACAAAAAATAACGGCTAGACCATTACAACTGTTATAGCGATGTCGAAGAGGCTGCAAGGTAGACCGAGCAGCCTCTCAACTTCACCTGGAAAGGAAGAACCAATATGCAGGAAGCCGATATTCAGCTGACCAGAGTTCCTCAGCCTAGAACGAGTGAGCTTAAGAAACGTCTTTGGAAAAACAAATGGCTCTACGTCATGCTGTTGCCAGGTGTTTTGTTCTTTATTATTTTTAAATATATTCCGATGTTTGGGCTTGTGATTGCGTTTCAGGACTACAAGCCATTTAAGGGAATAGGCGGAAGCGAATGGGTAGGCTTCAAACATTTCGAGCGATTATTTTCAGAGCCTGATTTTTTAAATATTTTAACCAATACCTTGTTGTTGTTCGGCATGAACTTACTATTCTTTTTTCCGGTACCCATTATATTGGCACTTATGCTTAACGAAGTTCGATTATCCTTTTTCAAGAAGACCTTTCAGACGCTTGTTTATTTGCCGCATTTTATGTCTTGGGTCATTATCGTATCCATCAGTTTCGTTATGCTGACCTCTGACGGCGGTATTGTGAATGAATTACTTGTTTACTTTGGATTCGAAAAAATCAATTTCCTGCTCAGCCCCGAGTGGTTCAGACCAACGTATATCATTCAGGTCATATGGCGGGAAGCGGGTTGGGGAACGATTATATATTTGGCGGCTATCGCCTCGGTAGATCCTGGTTTGTATGAAGCAGCACGTATGGATGGAGCAGGACGCCTTAGACAAGTATGGCATATTACACTTCCTGCTATCCGCAGTGTCATTATTATTTTGCTGATTCTCAAAATAGGCGATGTGCTAGAGCTTGGCTTCGAGCATGTGTACCTGATGCTAAACTCCATGAACCGAGAAGTAGCGGAAATTATCGATACCTACGTCTACACGGCAGGCTTAAGGCAAGGGAAATTCAGCTATAGCACAGCAATTGGTCTTTTCAAATCACTTATCGGTCTCGTTCTCGTTATCGCTGCTAACAAGCTGGCGAAGAAAATGGGCGAGGAAGGCGTTTATTAAGGTCAAAGCTGCGTTGCCTGCATGCCTTCGAGAAGTTTAACATGCAGGTTTGGGTATGTCGTTTTTTCTTCGAATAACTTTTAGAAGGGCAGGGATCAACATGGTAGAGGATAAAACAGTGAGCGGCCGATTATTCTCGATTGTGAACTTCACACTACTAGCCATTATTGCGCTCATTACAGTGCTTCCATTCCTGCATGTTGTTGCAGGATCGTTCACGACTAGCGCTGAGATGGCGATGAAGAAATTCATCCTGATTCCGAGGATTTGGAGCTTTGAGGCGTATAAATTTATTTTCTCCACCGATACGATTTTTCGGGCGATGGCTGTCTCAACCGGAGTCACTATAGTCGGGACACTCTTCAGTATGTTCACAACAGCTCTGATGGGCTATGGCCTATCGCGAAGAGATTTGGACGGACGCAAAGCGATTATGTTTCTCGTTGTATTCACGATGCTGTTCAGTGGAGGACTCATTCCTTCGTTTCTCGTCGTGCGGGAGATGGGGTTGATTGATAGCTATTTGGCGCTAATTATTCCATCAGCCATCAGTGCCTTTAACCTAATTATTTTAAAAAACTTTTTTCAAAACATTCCGGAAGGTCTTGAGGAATCGGCAAAAATCGATGGTTGCAGCGACTTCGGTATATTGTTCCGCATTGTTTTACCGCTTTCAATGCCGGCGATTGCGACTATTTCATTGTTCTATGCCGTTACTTACTGGAACACCTATTTAAACGCCATTCTTTACTTAAATGACAGCGCAAAGTGGCCGATACAGGTTCTGCTTCGCCAAATTGTCGTCCTGGCAAGCGGACTTGATTACAGCTCTAATCTTGATGGTGCTGTACCGCCGCCGGATCAGACCGTAAAGATGGCTGTTATCGTGGTCGCTACAATACCCATTCTAATCGTATATCCGTTCCTGCAGAAGCATTTCGCAAAAGGTGCCATGCTGGGATCAATTAAAGGGTGATAGCAGGGAGATGCTCGTATGATAGCGAGTAAGGGAGAGCTTCAGGTACTTCTACATGATATGGAAGGACTTTTTAGAGATTTGAGCCCATGGCTAGCAGGGCAATATGACGAGGCGAGCGGAGGCTTTTATTATGCCCGCAGCTCTCGTCTAAGGCAAGGACGCACACCCGATATTGAATCGACGGCTCAAGCGATTAATATGTTGGAGCGGCTTGGATTGCTAGCCGCGATGCCTGCTCAGATCAGAAATAAGTTGATTCATTTCTTTCAATGCAGGCAGGAGCCGTCAGGATATTTTTATGATGCTGATCCTAGCATGCGTGAGGATGAAGTGATGGTAGCCAGGGCGGTAGGCTATAGCGCGAATGCGCTTCGCAAGCTTGGAAGGGAGCCGATATATCCGCTGCCCCACCTGGAAGAAGATTCGCCTTCCTATATGAGCTCGCCTCTTCATTATTTGGACTGGCTGCAGGGAATGGATCTTAGCAACAGTTGGCGTGGATGTGATCGACTCGCTTGCTCGAGCATCTATATTAAGCAGTTGAAGGAGCCGATCCAGAATCACTTTGTTCAGATGGCATTTCGTTTTTTCGAGGACATTCAGGACAAGGATAGCGGTTTGTGGGGTGAAGGATCTCTATATGTACGTATTTCTGGTACGTTCAAGCTGCACACCTTTTACAATCGCTTTGAAACGTTTATGCCAAGGTCTGATCAGATGTATGCCTCGCTCTTGCAAGCATTGCGCAGCGAGAAGGCGAGCGATATGTGCTATATTCGCAACCCCATTCATTTACTATCCTATACGAAGCCTATGATGACCAAGGAGGAGCTGCTGCTGATTGTACAAACAACCCTCTACAATATGAGTATGCTGCTCCGTTCAGACGGAGGCTTCTCACGAGAGCTTGCTCATTCCCCTTCGGCACCTAATGTGGCACAAATTAAGGATGGAGAATTCTATACTGATATGCCAAAGCCTGTCCATTTGAGCGAAGGGAAGGTAGAGGGCGATATGAATGCGGCTTCACAGGCGCTGCTCATTCGTTCGTTATGCTATCAATTAATTGGAGCAGAGGCTCCATCCCTTGGTGCAACGCATTTTAAATCTTTCTATGATGAGATAAATAAAGAAATAGACTAAGAGCAATAAATAAGGAGTTATTTACTGGGAAATAACGGTGCGAATGGAGAGGAGAAATATATTGATGATACAGAATGTGAAGATGACCCCATTGGAGTGGGCAAAAGCAGCTTGCGACTCCTTAATGAGTACTTATTTGCCTGAAGAGCTTCCACCAGCGAACCGCTGGCATTATCATCAAGGCGTATTTCTTTGTGGGATGGAGCTGCTCTGTCAAGCAGAAGTGGATGAGCGTTATGAAGCCTATATTAAACGGTACGTGGATAAGCTCGTAGACGAGAATGGCAACTTCGACTTTGCGCGTGATGAACTGGATGCTATTCAAGTGGGATTGCTATTATTCCGATTAGACGAGAAGTACGGAGAGCGTAAATACCGCATTGCAGCAGATAAGCTTCGCAGCCTGTTCAATACTCTTCACCGGACTTCAGAAGGCGGCTTCTGGCATAAGGACAAATATGCCTATAATATGTGGCTGGATGGATTATATATGGGTGGCGTGTTCGCGTTAAAATATGCGAATGCTTACAATGAGCCTTGCTTGCGCGAAATGGTGCTGCACCAAGAGGGGCTGATGCGGCGCTATATGCGAGATGAGGAAACGGGTTTGCTCTATCATGCATGGGATGAGAGCAAGCAGATGCCTTGGGCTGATCCGGTAACGGGCTGTTCACCAGAGTTTTGGGGGCGCTCGCTCGGTTGGTATGGTCTTGCTGTGGCACAATTTCTAGATGAACTCTCAGAAGGTGAAGCGGGCCGCGCTGAATTGAAGAAGTCGCTCGCTGATTTTGCTGAGGCTCTGGTTCGCTATCAGGATAAGGAAAGCGGACTCTGGTATCAGGTGATAGATAAGGGTCATCTGGGCGATAATTGGCTGGAAACCTCCTGTACCTGCTTGTTCGTATACACATTGGCCAGAGCATATAAATGGGGCATTGTCGGCGAGGAATGCTTAGAGGCAGCGAAGCGCGGGTTTCAGGGATTAGTTGAGGTCGTTCAATTCGATGATCAACATCACTTTATTTTGCCTGACATTTGCATTGGCACCTCTGCGGGCGACTATGAAAACTATGTTACACGTCCAACTTCACAGAATGATTTACACGGCGTTGGCGCTTTCGTCATGGCTTGTGTCGAAATGCAGTCGTTGATTGCGAAAGAATAGCGAAAAAGCTCTACAGCTGCTATAGCTGTAGAGCTTTTTCTAAAGTGTTTACAAGCCGTTCAAGAACAAGGGACTTAGAGCACCTGCTCCAGAAACCGCGATGCGCGTTCGCTTTGCGGCTTGGTGAAGAACTGCTCGGGCTTCGAACGCTCAACGAGCTTTCCGTCATCTAGGAAATAGATGGTATCGGCGGCTTCACGGGCGAATTTCATCTCATGCGTCACGATAAGCATCGTCATACCACTATGGGCAAGACCGCGAATAACGTTCAGTACTTCCTTAACCATCTCGGGATCGAGTGCCGAAGTAGGCTCATCGAACAGCATAATATCGGGCTCCATCGCTAAGCTTCTAGCGATAGCGACTCGCTGCTTCTGTCCGCCGGACAGACGTGACGGATAGCTGTCAGCCTTGTCCGATAAGCCGACGCGTGCCAGCAGCTCTTTGGCTTTGCTACGCGCTTCCTCTTGCGACAAGCCTTTGACTTGAATGGGAGCAAAAGTAATGTTCTCCATGACCGTCATATGAGGAAATAGGTGAAAATGCTGAAATACCATACCAATGCGCTGACGCGTACGGGCGATATCGGTTTTTGGTTTCGTTATGGTAGTGCCATCAATCGTGATGGTCCCTGAAGTTGGTGTCTCCAGTAAATTTATGCAGCGGAGAAAGGTGGATTTGCCTGAGCCGGAAGGTCCGATCAGCGCAACAACCTCTCCTTTTTCTATCGTCGTTGTAATACCTTTCAGCACTTGGTTTTTGCCGAAGGTTTTGGTCAAGTCAGTTACTTCAATCACTGCGACGCAGCCTCCTTTCGAGCATACGAGCAAACGAGGTTAGAATAAGCACGAGAACGTAGTAAATGGCAGCGATGAATAGCAGCACTTCGAACGAACGGAATGTGCTTGATCTTACAACGTCAGCGCGTCGCATTAAATCGGCTACACCGATAACGGATACGAGCGACGATTCTTTTAGCAAAGCAACGCATTCATTCACGAGTGCTGGTAAAATATTGCGCAGCGCCTGCGGCAAAATGATGCGTATCATCATTTTGCGATAAGGGACGCCGAGTGCAATGGAAGCCTCTCGCTGCCCTTTATCGACAGACATGATGCCGCCTCTGATCGTTTCAGATAAATAAGCGGCAGAATTGAGACCAAATGCAAGTCCAGCGGCCATGAGCGCAGGTATGTCATAGTTGAATAGCTGCGGGGTCGCGTAGTAAATAATCATGAGCTGTACCAGCAGCGGCGTGCCGCGGAATACAGATGTATAGGCAGTTGCAAACCATTCCAATGGCTTAACGCCGGATATTTTGAATAGGGATAAAATACTGCCCCACACGAGTCCGAATAAAGCTGAGACAAGCGTGAAGAGGAGCGTGACATAAACACCCTTCAAAATATAAGGAATATAGCCTTTGAGTATGCTGAAGTCCAAATTGAGCAGCTTATCGGACGACTCTTCCTTTTCACTTGCGAACCACTTCTGAGTAATCTCATCGAGCTTGCCGTTTTCAGACATCTCTGTGAGCACGCCGTTAAATTCATCGACAAGAGCAGACTGCTTAGGAAAAGCGATAGCATAGCCATTTTCCGCTGAGTCAGCCGGAAGGAAATTCATAACGAGATCGGGATTGGAAGCTATCATTTCGATAGCCACAGCATCTTCTACAATGGCTGCATCAATACGGTTTGTTTTGAGCTCTTGAATGAGATCAGGAATTTTATTGAGTTTTTTGATAACGGCGCCTGGGATCGTTTCTGCATATAAATCCTGTGTAGAGCCTAGCTGAGAACCGACTCTTTTACCGGAAAGGGATTCCTCCGTATCCAGTGACACTGATTTTTTTGAGACAATGGCATTGCGAGCTGCGTAATAGCTATCAGAGAAAGCAACGCTCTGTTTACGCTCTTCCGTTGCTGACATGCCGGACATAACAAAGTCTACGCGGTTCGTTTGAAGCGCGGCAACAAGACCATTAAAATCCATGCTAGATATTTTCAGTTCATATCCGAGTTCGCTGGTGATATACTTGGCAATATCGATATCTAGACCGATGATTTCACCGCTATTTATCGCATCTACACTTTCGTAGGGCGGATAATCTGGCGAAGTGCCCATCACTAGTGTCTTTTTCTGACCGGTCGGCTGAGTATCAGCAGCGCTTTCCGCGCTTACTGTTAATGAATCAGCTTGTCCAAGCTGAAACGCACCGCCAATGTTCAGAAACAGAACAACCATGACGATGAGCGATACACATAAAAGGGATAACTTTTTTCGATTCATGATGTCCTCTTTCTTCTAAGTTAGTTTTTCCTTATGGTTAAGGAAGTACAATCGACTTAGAAATTATATGATTATGACCATCCTTTGTAAATAACCAACTCGAATGGTTTTGTAACAGATTATCCAATACATGTTTCGTATTTGGGAGGGTTTTACTGTTATACTATCCATAAGTAATAAAATCTATTTTTTCTAGGAAGGGAGGTGAATACATTGTTTGAGCTTGAGCTGCATGACATTATACCGTATTTGTTTTCCATTAGTTTGCTTTGTTCCTTGGCCTATGCCTATGCCTCGCATCTTCATTCAGGCGCATATGATTACTGGGAACGTCAACAGTCTATCCAGATTTTGTTTATCGCATTGCCGCAAATGCTTTTCCATACCGTTCCAATTCATCGCTGGCTAGCTAGAAAAGTGAAACGAAAGGAATCACCGGATGACGACATTGCAGACTGCTTCGCCTCGTTTGTTGCGCTATTTTCAAACAAACGAGGAGGATTTTTATGCAAAAAAGCAATGTATTCCCTTCATTAAAATATGGTCGTCTGTTATTAGCCGGCATGATGCTGGCAGGTTTACTTCTTATAAGCGGGTGCGGTACAGCTAGCGGTACAATTGACGGCGATACGCCGGGCTTTTTTAACCACTATGTCATTTTCCCGCTGTCTTTTGTTCTTCAATACCTTGCAGATATGTTTCACGGTAATTACGGTTTCGCGATTATGGGGATCACGCTCATTATCAGACTAGTTCTGTTGCCGCTTATGATGCGTCAATTCCGTTCACAGCAGCAAATGAAAGTGAAGATGGCTGTTTTGCAGCCGGAATTGCAGAAGATTAAAGAGAAGTACAAAGGAAAAACGGATACGGAAACGAAGCAGAAGATCCAACAGGAAACGATGCAGCTTTACCAGAAGCATCAGGTCAATCCGCTTGCTATCGGCTGCTTGCCGATGCTCATCCAAATGCCTATTTTGATGGGCTTGTATTCCGCTATTAGGCTCACGCCTGAGCTTGCGGATCATTCCTTCCTTTGGTTTAAGCTGGGTTCGCCGGATATTGTGCTTCCTATTCTCGCTGCGATTGTATACTTTGTTCAATTCAAGGTGTCGCAGCAGCCTCAGCCGGGAGCGAATGCTGCACAGCAGAAGCAGCTAGCTTTCATGGGCTATTTATCACCGATTCTAATGGGAGTATTCGCTTTGAATGCGCCTGCAGCTATCTCTCTGTACTGGGTTACAGGCGGTTTATTTATGATTGCGCAGTCTTATCTTGCCAAAAGAATATACATGCCTAAGGTGGAGGTTGGGCCGCTTAAAGGCAGCGTGTAAACGAAGGAGACGATTTGTTCATGTCAGTCGGTGTATTAGCTCATTTATTCGGAAGCCTGCCTTATAAGGAGCTTGCTCCGAAAGTAGCCGCAAGCGGCTTCAGCCATGTACAGCTTGCGCTGTGGAAAGCGATTAGCGATGTTGATTTCAGCAAGCCCGGCAACATAAGTCCGGGTCTTGCTAATGCGATTGGCGAGCAATTCGACAAAAACGGCGTAAAGATTTCCGTGCTTGGGTGTTATGTTCACTTGTTTGACCGTGATGAAGAGCTTCGCCGTGCTAACGTGAATCGATTCAAAGAGCTGCTTCGTTACGCTAAGTTCTTTGGAGCGCCGATGGTAGCTGCGGAAACAGGACGTAATGAGGGCGGAGACTACACCGACCGTGATTGGTCCGTCATGAAAGCAACGCTGGAGGAGCTTGTCGAGGAAGCAGAGAAATGGGGCGTATTTGTCGGCTTAGAGGCGGCGAACGACCATTTAATCGGCACAGCTCCCGAGCTTGCTCGCATGCTGGAGGAGGTTCCTTCTTCTAATATTGGTGTTGTGCTTGATCCCGGCAACCTGCTGACGACTGAGAACTTCGCAAGACAAGATGAAGTAATCGAGGAAGCTTTCCATTTGCTAGGCGGGCGCATAATCGCTGCCCATGCGAAGGATCGCATTTTGCCAGATAGCGGTGAGCTGATTACGGTACCAGCTGGTTTCGGCAAAATGAATTACGAGCTGTATATGAAGCTTCTTAATCAGTACAAGCCTCATGTGCAGATTATTATGGAGGAAGCGAAGGAACATCAGATGAGAGAGGCTAAGGCTTATATCGACGGAATTCGCGGACGAGTATAAATAGTTGAAGTGAAAACAGTAGACCAGTGGGGGAACCGCAGGACTGCTGTTTTTTTGTTTTGTTCATAAGTAGATCCTTAGATCCTTAGCTCCTTAGCTCCTTAGCTCCTTAGCTCCTTAGATCCCAAGATTAAATCCTATTCAATAGTAACTTAATGTCGAAATACGGGAGACATCAAGCTCGTAATCATAGCATGTAACGAATTGATGAGCGTTTGGTGAACATGATGACAAAGATGATTTAGATTCTGACTGAAGCATGCGTACCAGAGTATCAGAGTAAAGAAGACTGATTCTGTCTGAAGCGCGCGGTATCAGAGTAAAGAAGACTGATTCTGTCTGAAGCGCGCGGTATCAGAGTAAAGAGGACTGATTCTGCCTGAAGCGTAGCGTATCAGAGTAAAGAAGACTGATTCTGTCTGAAGCGCGCGGTATCAGAGTAAATAGGACTGATTCTGCCTGGAGCATGGCGTATTAGAGTAAATAGAACACTTAAGCGGACCACAGATCCGCTATTTTGGCAAAAGCACTTGTGTTAGAGGACTAGCGGACATAGGAGTCGTTATATCTATCCAAATAGGCTTATTTACTCCAATTTACAACCAATAAAGGCTCCTATGTCCGTAAAAATACATTATTGTGTGTATTTGTACGAATAGAGGACGTCATGTCCGCTAAACCCACACCTCAAAGGAGATAAACACCTCAGTGGATCTAAACAGAAGAAGCATCAACAATCGTTCCGGCTTTTCTGCATAGAGGTGGAAAAAAAGACCTAAAGCCATTGATAGTCTCAATGGTTTTAAGTCATTTTTTTTGTTCATCTCAAATGCTTCTCTTACAGAACATTCAAATGCGGAATGACAAGTCCGCCGTAAGCGAACGCGATTAAGATGACGATAGCAGGGTGGATTTTGCGGAATTGCATCGCCCAGAAGGCAACTGCTGCAATAATAAGGGATTGAATGATGCCGATTGACTCGATAGAGCTTTGCGCCATTTGCCAAGTTAGCAGGAGCATCATCACGGCAATGACAGGCTGAACGAGCATCGTTAGCCCTTTTACGACAGGAGATTGACGATGCTTCTGAAGCACTTTAAGCAGAAGAATTAGCGCGACAGCTGAAGGGACAATCGTTGCAGCCAAAGCGACGATGGAACCGAATATGCCACCGACATCATAACCGACAAATGCTGCGATCTTTGTCGCAATTGGACCGGGAAGCGCGTTGCCTAATGCTAAAATGTTTGAAAACTCCACGGGTGTTGTCCACTCATGGTTTGTTACGATTTCTCGGTACATAAGCGGGATGGAAGCAGGGCCGCCGCCATATCCAAGCACATTCGCGATAAAGAAGCCAATAATTAAATTAATCCAATCCACGCGTTACACCCTCCTTTTCACCCGCTTTTTGCAGCTGTTTTCTTTCTTTTCTCCGTTTAAGGGCAGCAACTGTCCTTAAGTGAAATGCACCGTATCCAAGAAATAATAGAATGACGATGGCAGGGTGAATATGTACACCTTGCAAGAGCGCGAATGCTAGAGCGAAAAATCCAAATCCAACGTATTTCCCTAATCCCTTCACAGCGCGCTCACCGAACTCATACGCCATCATGCCAAGCATGACGGCGATTACAGGCGTGACTGCGCCGATCATTCCTTGAATGAAGGCTGCGCTGCTCAGAAATTGTACGGTTGTTAGCAGTAAAATCATTGCTAGTCCCGAAGGTACAATATGTGCAAGAACGGCTATGATTGCACCCAGCGTTCCCTTCTCCCGATAGCCGAGATAAGCCGCAATCTTCGTTGCAATAGGACCTGGCAAAGCGTTAGCAAGAGCAAGAATCTCACCGAACTCTTCATCTTCTATCCATTTGTAATTCGTAACAGCTTCATAGCGAATAAGCGGAATAACGGAGGGGCCGCCACCGTATCCGAGTATTCCAGTCTTCATCATCGCCCAAGTAAGCTGCATATAAGGGTTATTCAAGCCGTTGCTTCTCATATGCTATAACCTCATTCCCATACGGCTCTTATACCGATTTATCAGCACCTGGCAGTCGACACTCATGATGCCGGGCAGCTTGTATAGCTTTTCTCTCATAAAATGCTCCATCTCCTGATTGTTGCGGAACAATCCGTGCATATGAAGCTTGCTGGGGCCTGTCATGTGGTAGAGGCTTGTGACGAACGGCTCCGTTGATAGCTGGTCAGCGACTTCATGCAGGTGCTTTGGTTCAACCTCAACATTGAAAAAAGCGGAAACGTGAATACCAATTTTATCGGGATTAATAACAGCGGTGAAGCGTTCAATTACGCCTCCATCCATGAGTGTATTTATTCGGGCTTGGACGGCAACGCGGGATAAACCGATCTCCTTCGCAAGATCCGTGTAAGAAATTCTTCCATTGATATTCAGTTCAGCGATGATTTTACGATCGATATCGTCTATTTCAATAGAGACGGTCTCTTCATTCGGTTTGGACTGCATGTAAGTACCCACTCCTTTTCAAGATTCTATTTATTCACTTTGTCATCTAATATCCAATTTGAATTACCATACGTATTAATATATACACAATAGCAATCGTTTTCAATACAAAGTGTTTAAAATGCTTACTTTTTAGTTGCCTACCAACCCGCTAGATGTTATTTTATTTTTATATACTTATGTTAGGTTATCTGTCATCATAAAAATAACATCTGAACTTTTCTTTTTTTATACATGTGGGGGGTGGTAGCTGTGAATCAGTCCGTCGTTGGTACAAAAGCAATGGTCGTAAGTCCGCATTATTTAGCTACAGCGGCAGGTGCTCGAATATTAGAGCAAGGAGGCAATGCATTTGATGCAGCGGTTGCTGTCAGTGCATGCTTAGCGGTTGTTTATCCGCATATGACTAGTCTCGGAGGCGACTCCTTTTGGCTTAGTTATCATCATTCAGAGGGTAAGATTCGCGGCTACAATGCAAGCGGCAGGTCGGGGTATAAGGCGAACATAGCTGCATTTGATGGTTTGGGAGCCATACCGACACGAGGAATTGGGAGTATTGTGACTGTACCTGGGATGGTTGATGGATGGGATGCTGTTCATCGGGAGTACGGGCGTTTGAGCTGGGCACAGGTTCTTGCTGGGGCCATTCAATATGCCGAAGATGGTTTTGCAATGTCGAATGATCAGTACAATAATACGGTTCATAATGAAGCGGTGCTGGCAAGGACGCTTGAAACGGCAGATATTTATTTACCAGGGGGTCAGCCAGCAGCAGTGGGCAAGCGATTTAAGCAGCTTGCTCTTGCTAAGACGTTAAAGCGATTAGCGGAATTTGGACGTGATGAGTTTTATAAGGGAGAAACAGCAAAGGAAATAACAGATTTCCTCGATTTAAACGGCGGTTTGCTCACCGCGGATGACTTTGCGGATCATCATGGTGATTGGGTGAATCCGATTGAAGGCTCCTACAGAGGTTATTCACTCTTTCAAATGCCCCCAAACTCACAGGGCTTCTCCGGTATTATGGCTCTTCATATTTTAGAGCAATTTAATTTGAAAGGCATCGAGCACGGCTCTCATGATTACTATCAGCTATGTATAGAGGCGCTTAAGCTTAGCTTTCGTGATCGGAACAAATATTTGTCCGATCCTGCTTATACCAACATTCCAATGGAACAGCTGCTGGACAAAAACTATGCAGCGAAACTAGCTGCTGGTATAGAACTTAATCAAGCCTCTTCTGAGAAGTCAGAGGTGCTTGGCAGTGATACTGCTTATGCGGCTGTTATGGATGAGGAGGGGAATTCTGTCTCCTTCATTCAAAGCCTCTATTTTGAATTCGGATCTGGCGTTGTTGCAGGCAATACGGGGGTTTTGCTGCAGAACCGTGGTTCTTACTTCTCTCTTGATCCCAATCATGTAAATAGCTTAAAGCCTGCAAAACGTACCTTTCATACGCTCATGCCAGCAATGGCATGCCGCGATGGAAAGCCTGCTGTCTTGTACGGCACACAAGGAGGAGAGGGTCAGCCGCAGACTCAGACTGCTATATTCACCCGAATGATTGACTATGGCATGAACCCTCAGCAAGCGATTAATGAGCCGAGATGGGTATGGGGACGAACTTGGGGTCAGCCGACGCAAGAACTGAAAATAGAAGGACGTGTGTCTGCTCATGTTCTGGAATCACTAGCAAACGCGGGGCATTTCGTACGAAAAGTTAAAAATTTTGACGGTATTATGGGTCATGCCCATGCGATTATGCGCGACGAACAGGGCTTCTTGCAGGGTGGATCAGACCCGCGATGCGATGGATCAGCAATTGGTTGGTAGTGATCAATGACTGTTAAATAGAGGTGGAGAGAAATGAAGCGGAGCTGGAATGCTTATATAAATGAACAGCTGGTTGTAGAGCCGACAGCTGCTGGCAGATTGAGCGGCAAAACATTTGCGGTCAAGGATGTATATGCCATTGAAGGCTATACGTCAGGGGCGGGAAATCCAGATTGGCTGCGATCGCACGGTCCGTCAGACGCTCATGCTGCGGTCATTCAACGCTTGCTAGGCAGTGGAGCTCGGTTGGAAGGAACGACCATTACGGATGAAATCATGTATAGCATAAACGGAGAAAATGCTCATTACGGCACGCCGATTAATCCCAAAGCAGAGGGACGCATACCCGGAGGATCATCCAGCGGTTCTGCGGTTGCTGTGTCAGCGGGACTAGTTGACTTTGCTCTTGGCACCGATACTGGCGGATCGGTTCGAGTACCTTCAGCATATTGCGGTATTTATGGTATAAGGCCCACACATGGCGCAGTTGATGCGTGCGGACTGATCCCTCTGGCGCCAAGTTTTGATACGGTAGGGTGGATGGCAAATGATGCACAAACGCTGCTTGAAGTAGGGTATGTGCTTCTTGCGGAGCAGCCCAAGCATAATGCTCCTTTCTCTCGAATGATAGTTGCAACAGACCTATGGGGACTTCCTGATGAGCCTTCTAAGGAGGCACTTTCTCACTTTCTTCCGATGCTACGCAAGTTAGCTGCTCAACAGGAGGAGCTCGTGCTTGCACCGGAAGGGCTGCGGGGGTGGATGGATGCTTTTCGAAGCATACAAGGAATTGAAATTTGGGAAGAGCATGGTGAGTGGATCAAGAGGGAAAATCCTTCATTTGGACCAGGTATTGCAGAAAGATTCCTATGGGCGAGCGGTCTGAAACGTGAGGATAACGAGGAAGCCTTCGCCAAGCGTGAGGGCATACGTGAAAAAATGAATAGGCTGCTCAGCGATGATGCCGTGCTTATTATTCCTACTGTACCGGCTATCGCTTCTTTATTAGAGCGATCAGGAGCGGAAGTAGAGCAGAGACGCATGCTGACAATGGAAATGAGCTGTGTGGCGGGACTCTCCGGGCTGCCTCAAATTACGGTACCCGTTATGGGCGAGGGAGGCTGTCCCATCGGATTATCCTTTATTGGAGGGCGTTATCAAGACATAAGGCTGCTGGAGTGGGTAGCTCAAATAGTAGACAAAGAGATGTTGGAATGGAGCAGGAAGGGGAGCGAGCAGCAATGAGGTTATCTACCGTTAAAATAAAAGGGCAGGAGCTTGCAGCCATTACAAGCGTTAATGGTCTTGTGCTTATTGACACACTAAATGAAGCCGAGGGCATGAGCTGGAGTACAGAAATGTTTGAACTGATCCGGCTTGGCGAATTGGAGAAATTGACTGAGTGGTACAATGATGGGGGAAAAGAGGAAGTAGAGCGATTGGCGTTTATTCCCTATCACGAAGCTGATTATGGACCACTATATCGTCACCCTCGCAAAATATGGGGGATCGGCCATAATTATGTGAATGATGCGGCTGAGCTTGAGACGATTGATCCAAGAGAAGAGCCTGTCAGCTTCATGAAGCCAGATACAACGCTCATCGGTCCCCTTGACGCCATTCGCATTCCGCCAGCAATGGGGCGAATCACTGCGGAAGGCGAGCTGGGCATTATTATAGGGAAAATGTGCAAAAACATTTCAGAAGAGGAAGCCTATGATGCCATCGTCGGCTATACGACAACGATTGATGTAACGGCCGCAGATATACATTTTAGAAATCAGCGATACTTAACGAGAGCGAAGAGCTTTGATACCTTTTGCAGCTTTGGACCGCAATTGATTACGAAGGATGAGTATCCTGATCCTTTGGAAATTTGGGTGGAGACGGCTCTTAATGGTGAAACGGCTCATCGCAACAAAGTATTTAATATGAAATTTCGCCCATGGTTCTCCATCGCGTTTCATTCACAGGTGATGACATTGCTCCCAGGCGATATGATTATGACGGGCACCCCTGGACCAGTCGTGATTCGTGATGGTGATATTGTAGAATGCCGGATAGACGGATTTGAGCCGCTGCTCAATCCTGTACGTGACGCCCAATAAAAAGCAGGTTGCTTGCCTCTCTAAAAACTGCTATAAATAAGTAAGTAAATGAAAAGTTGTTTGGAGGAGAGACGATGATCAACGTATTTCCCGCTGCTGAGCGTCACTCGGCGGATCTCGGTTGGCTGCGAAGTCATCCAAGCTTCTCATTCGGTGAATATTATGACCCGAATCGAACAGGCTTTGGCGTGATGCGCGTTTGCAATGATGATTATTTGGCTCCGGGCAGAGGTTTTGGTGCTCATCCGCATAGCGACATGGAGATTGTATCTATTGTACTGAATGGTCGAATTAGGCATGAAGATAATATGGGTAATGCTGTTGAGTCTTCATTTGGCGAGGTGCAGCGCATGTCTGCCGGCAGCGGTGTCATTCATACGGAATTTAATGCATCGGCAGAAGATGAGCTTAGACTGCTGCAGTTGTGGTTCATGCCTAAGGAGCGCGGCGTCGCGCCATCCTATGAGGCGAGCCGATTTGATAAGGAGAAGCTTATGAACTCCTTAATGCCAGTCGTATCTCATCAAACCTCGGAGGGCGTTGCATGGATCGGTCAAGATATGACGATCTATTTAAGCAAGCTTGAGTCTGGTAAAAGTTTGCCTTACGTGATTGAGGCTAAGGCGGATAGAAAGCTATTTCTGTTTGTCATTGAAGGTGAGCTGGATGTGCTTGGAGAAACATTATCTTCAGGGGACACCGCACATATAGAGCTAGTAGAAGAGATTCTGCTTACTGCCGCAGAACCAGTCTTTTTCATGCTTATTGATATGCCTTAAGCTTTCTTTCCAAGGAGGAATTCATGATATGAAACAAACATTTCTAGTTAAGCACGCTGTGGGCGGGCGCATGTTCATTGATTCCACAAAGGAGGATGTGTCCTATACGCTTTTTCCGCATGGTGACGGCTGGAAGTTTACAGTCGATTTGCCTTGGAGCGGGATGATTGAGGAGCTGCTGAAGCATAAAGAAGAGCTGAACGTATTTGTTTTCACGCATTTTGACGATGAGCCGACACTAAAAACGTGGTATTACGTAAAGGATGGTCCTGTAGAATACGATCAGGAGCAAGGCGTTCTTACCATTTATGCGGCTTCGAGCATCCCTTATTATCCCCATCTATACGCCACATAGTTGGAGCAAAAAACCGTCTTACTCCCTCATCACTTTGGTTGAATAGGAGCAAGACGGTTTTTTCTATGCGGTATCAGAATGGGTATTCATTTCATGTGTAGCCATTATTTTTTGGTGCTATGTTGTTTGTTTGGCAATCTTTCATTCGGGTTGCCGTTGCCATGACGTCTTTTATTTAACTCCGCTTTATGCTGCGTATCATTTATTTTATCGACAAACTCCTTTGTGCTAAGCATATCTGTTTCAACTCCTTTCTCTAAGCTGCAGTATTTGTCTTCTTCATTAGAATATCCGAAAAATAAAAATATCAGGCGTTTGAAACACCATTATGTAAAATTTGATCTATTTTGATGCGGACATGCATAGACTTGTTATAGAGACTGACACAATATGTAGATGAGGAAGGGGGTTGTAGTTTAGGTAAATGAGGTCAAACTGCCGTGATGGATGCTAACGATCCAACAATCCCGTAGTCAATCTGCCCGATTAGCGCTAAACTAAATAAAAAAACGACCAGATGGGCAGAGCGAGGGACATACATAATGTTTAGAGTAATCGCACGAGCACAGCTAAAAGAGGGATACGAAGTACAAGGCATAGCGGCAGCTAAGGGCGAAAATACCGTGATGCTGCTCGTTGAGCAGGGTAAGCTTATGACAGCTGGCTGTTTTAAGTGGGAAAGTCAGTTATTTCTATATTATGAGTGTATGCATGAGCAGATTGAACCGGAAGAGCTGGTACCTGATTTGTCGGTCTTTCTAGAAGATTGGCCGGGACAGTTAAAGCCTCGAAAGTGGATTCCGATGATCGATGTATTTCATTTCAATGAGCCTGTGAGCTGTGAGCATTGGCAAAGGAAAGAGCCCGTTGAGCGCCGAGTTGGCAGAGTAGCACATTTAAAGCCGGAGAAAGCAGCTAGTTATATTTATTATCATTACCAGCTGCAGGAAGAGCAGGCATTCCTCGGACCGAAATATGAAATCATCGCGATGCACGAAAATCTGCTTTTTGGCTATCAAGAATTTCCGGCAGTTATCGAAAAACCGGCAGCCTCAGGCAAGCTGAATACAGCGGGAACCCCGGTCAATTGGGAGGATTCTCGAATGGATTTGCATTTTCAGCCATGGGAGGACGGGCACCTCTTTTTCAAACCAATTGACACTTTATTCGCTTACTATGAGGATATACAAAAAAAGGATGAAAAAAGTTGTTAAAAATGTTCAGAAATTTGCCTTTCATGGACGAAATGTGGTAAGATAGAACTAATAGCAAGTTTGAAACAGATCATCACATAACACTGCTGTTCATAAATGATAACTGCCCCTTACCTATAAGTTCGAGGCAGTTTTTCCTTTTTTAGTGCGAAGGGGGCTAACTAACCATGTACAATCGTAAAAAACCGTTAGAAGAAATTCCGGAAGAAAACACGAAGGTATGGACCTGCGAGACAGAAGGGTGCAACAGTTGGATGCGTGATAATTTTGCGTTTGAGCACGTTCCTACTTGTTTAATTTGTCATGCACCAATGGTTGTTGGCGAGAAAATGCTGCCAGCGCTTAATAATTCCAATGGCGACATGAAAACGTTAAAAAAGGGTACACCGATCGTATAGCATATATACGCGATGCTCTCTGCAAAACAAAACCGAGTTTGATGCGAATGGCTAACGCTGTTCTCATCGTTCTCGGTTTTTTTTGCATTTATTTGTTTTTCATTTGTCGGGATTGCTGGCTGGCGTTACAATACAGCTGAGGTTTATTTTCTGCAAATCTTATGCTGGCTGGTCACTCTTTGAAATAAGGCTTGTAATTATGTTTATGGGAGGGTTTACACGATGCTTCGATTATTTCATACGCATAAAGTACGTAAGGTTATGTCATTAGAGGGAGAGTGGGCATTTCAGCCGGTTGGTGAAAATGCTGATTCTTTGGAAAAGAGCGCTGAGCAATACAGGATGCCGGTACCGGGGTGCTGGGAGATGCATCCGAGGTTTGCTACTTACCAGGGCAAGGGCGCCTATCGCAAAACGATAGAAATCGAAGAACAAACGTCAATCCGGTTATGTTTCCAAGGTGTCAGTCATACAGCAAACGTATATTTAGATGAGCAGCATGTCGCGTATCATTATAATGCCTATACACCCTTTAGTGCTGTTGTGAAGGATGTTCCGGCTGGCAAGCATGAGCTGGTGGTTGAAGTCGATAACAGCTTCAGCGAAAGCTCTGCTCTTCATGTGCCTAATGATTATTATACGTATGGCGGTATTATTAGACCTGTATCCATTGAGAAAATATCTGATCTCTACATAGAAAGAATAGCGTTTACCCCAACACGAGCAGCAAACGGCGTTTGGGAAGCAGACATTAACGTTTATGTGCAAAATATGAGTACGGAAACGAAGTCAGTCTCCATAAAAGGACGGCTGGCGAATGAAGAATTTACGATGTCTGATGCATCTATTGCTCCCGGCATTTTGAAAGCGATTACGTTCCGTAAAGTGTTTGCAGACGCAAAGCCTTGGTCACAGTCAGACCCGCACCTGTATTTGCTGGATGTTGAATTGTACGAGAAGGATAGTGGGGAGCCTCTTGATGATCTAACGGAGCGCGTAGGCTTTCGGACGGTAACGACCTGGAATAACCGCATTCAAGTAAACGGTGAGGATGTGTTGCTCAAAGGCTTCAATCGGCATGAAGATCATCCCATCGTTGGAGCTGCTCTTCCTTATCAGCTCATGGTGCATGATTTGGACTTAATGATTGAAGCGGGTGCGAATTCCGTTCGGACAAGCCATTATCCTAATGATGAGCGTTTCTTAGATTTATGCGATGAGCGTGGTATTTTCGTATGGGAGGAAAACCATGCCAGAGGGCTTAGCCTTGAACAGATGCAAAATCCGAACTTCGAGCGGCAGTGCGAGGATTGCAATCGCGAAATGGTCGAGAACCATTTTAATCATCCCAGTATCATCATTTGGGCGATTCTGAATGAATGTGCCAGCGACACACCCGAAGGACGGGTTATGTACAAGAAGCAGCTGGAGCAAATACGTGGTCTAGACGGCTCACGACCTTTAACCTTTGCCAGTCATCACCGCGAGAAGGAGCTTTGCTTCGATCTTGCCGATATTGTCTCCTTCAACCTGTATCCGCTGTGGTATGGCGATGAAGATCCTGGTGAGCTGAGTGATGCAGCGCGAAAATGGGCCGATGAGCTTGGCGGCATAGGCAAACCCATGATTATGAGCGAATTTGGCGGTGATGGTCATTATGGCCTGCGAGATCCTAGCCGTGTGAAGGGTACGGAAGAGAGGCAAGCCGATATTATTGAGCGGAATTTGGATGCCTATACGAATCGACCATTTATATCGGGCATGTTCATTTGGCAGTTTTGCGATTGCCGGGTGACAGAAGGAACGGGCTGGCTGCTTGCACGCGCGGGTACGCAGAATAGCAAAGGGATCGTAGATCGCTACCGAAGACCGAAGCTGGCTTATGATACGGTAAAGCGATATTTTCGTGAGAAGGATGGGAAACCGCAGTGGAATGAAAGCGGCATAAATAGGGGCGTCTCTCAATAAAAATAAAGAGGGCGGAATGCGTGAGCAACGCCTATCTGTCTGTTTCCTATCCTTGATGGCGGCAGGCTGAAGACGAGGCGGTGAACGCATGGTCAAGAGATGGGTGCACAGAGGGTTAGCGACTGTTTTTTTGCTGCTGGTAATCGCATTTATAGGCATAGAGACCATCCCGTCAAAATGGCTTGAGGGGCTATGGACTGAAGGGCAAATTAATCTTATCGAATCATCGCTGTTGTGGTGCATAATCGGCTTTGGCATCGGGCTTGTTGTGTTGATTATAGGGGGTCATGCCCCTTATTGGAGAAGCAAGCGTGTGCGAGGCGGGGATGCAGCGTTGATTAAGGTTGCAACGGGTTATGCACAGCATATCGGCGAGCGTGAGGAGCAGCAGGATGCTTTTGGTTTTTCCTCAACAGGGCATACAGATGACGCCAAACAGATGGGTGTTCTAGCTGTACTAGCTGATGGGATGGGCGGTCTTGCAATGGGCAGGGAAGCAGGTCAGCTGGCTGTGCAGACCATGCTGGAACAGTTCAGCCTATTTTCGGTGAAGGACACCGTACCCCGCGCGCTGGCATCTGCACTGCATGGCGCGAATAAAGCCGTATATGATATGGCGCTGCATCATGAGCTGGAATGGAGTGTAGGTACGACGCTTATTGCCGTTGTCATTGAGGAAGGTCAGCTTCACTGGATATCGGCGGGAGACAGCCGAATTTATTTGTATCGAGGCGGCATCCTTGTTCCCTTAACGCGGGATCATATCTATTTAAATCGTCTGTTTGAGCTTGTGCAAGAGGGCAAGCTCACGCAAGAGGAAGCAGAGTCCCATCCCGATCGTTTTTTATTGACGAGCTACCTTGGTATACCCCAAATATCGGAGATTGATGCCAATGGAGAGCCGCTGCATCTAGAACCGGGAGACTGGGTTTTATTATGCAGTGATGGACTTTATGACGAATTAACAGAGCAGCTGCTGGAGGAGGCGGCGCAATATTCCCCGCAAAGTGCGGCGGCCTTTATTTTGCAGCATGTGCTCAACCAGCAGCGGCCCTATCAGGATAATGCGACGATAACGATTTTAGTCTGCTCTTAGCAAGAGAGAAGGATTGATCTCAGAGGAAACCGAAATCTACATTCCTTTACAAGTGTAATAGCTTGAGCATTATCTTACCGCTGGCCGCTTGTGTTACAATTAAAGAACAAATGTTCTTTATGGGAGCGGTAGAATTACATTATGCTAATAAATGATACGGTCACAATATCAGTGAGGCACTTGGTTGAATACGTATTTAGCAGCGGAAGCATCGATGTCAGGCTGAATGCGATCGATACGATGCATGAGGGTACAAAAGCACATCAAAGAATACAACGGACATATGGCGAAGGCGACCTAAAAGAGGTCTATGTAAAAGCAGACATCACAGTGGATGATCTGCTTTTTGTCGTGGATGGACGCTGTGATGGACTGCTGGAAACAGAACCTCTGTTAACCGTTGATGAAATTAAATCAACGGGGGGAGACCTGGAACGAATAACGGAAGACAGCTATCCCGTTCACTGGGCACAAGCGCTCTTCTACGCCTACATGTATGCGAAGGAGCATGAGCTGGCAGCGATGCGGGTTCAACTTACCTATGTGCAGACCGAGACAGAGGAGGAGCGTCGGTTTCTGCGGGAAGTCAGCTACAGGGAGCTGGAGAAGTACGTCTATGAGGTTGTGGCACGGTATGCACCTTATGCGATGCAGCGCCGCGAGCATGAGCGGGCTCGAAATGAGAGTATCAAAGGGCTGGCTTTTCCATTTGATGCCTACCGGGCGGGACAACGGAAGCTGGCTGGAGCGGTCTACAAATCCATCGAGGAAGGCGTATCCTTGTTTGCGAAGGCGCCAACCGGTATTGGCAAGACGATATCGACCACCTATCCGGCAATTAAAGCGATGGGTGCGGGCATGCTCCAGCGTTTTTATTATTTAACGGCAAGAACGACGACGAGAGCGGCTGCTGAGGATGCGCTGCTATTCATGCGTGATAAGGGGCTGCGCCTTCATTCCGTTACGATAACAGCGAAGGAAAAGATTTGTTTTCAAGAGGAAGTGCGCTGCGAGAAGGAGCATTGTCCTTTTGCTGAGGGCTACTATGATCGAGTCAACGGAGCCGTGCTTGATATATTGGAGCGCGAAACGGTTATGACGAGAGCGGTCATTGAAGCGTATGCTCAGAAGCATCGGGTATGCCCGTTTGAATTTTCGCTGGATCTTGCCTATGCGGCGGATGCGGTCGTGTGTGACTACAATTATATTTTTGACCCTCGCATTTCATTTAAGCGTCAGTATGCGGAGATGAAGAAGAAGACAGCGCTACTGGTGGACGAGGCACATAATCTGGTAGACAGGGCGCGGGAGATGTTCTCTGCGGAGCTGACGAAGGCTCCCTTTCTTGCGCTTCAACGTGAGCTGAAGGGCGTGCATGGTGAGGGATATCGAACGTCAAAGGCGATCAACGATTATTTCATTGCACTGCGTAAAGGGAGTGACGGCGCGCCGCATTTGGTTGAACGGCAGCTTCCAGAGGAGCTAGTCGCGTTGGTCGAAGCATTTGCAGTGGCAGCAGGAGGAGCGCTTGCAGCCGGTATTAGCGGGAATGGCAGTGGATTGCTGCTTGATACGTTTTTTAAGGCGCAAAATTTCATTCGCACGGCTAAGCTATTCGATGAACGTTATATCGTCTACACGGAAATTCCGAAAAATGATGTGCGTTTGAAGCTGTTTTGTCTCGATCCCTCCATGCTGCTGAAAGGGATGGGCAAAGGTTATCGCTCGCATATTTATTTCTCTGCGACACTCTCGCCTGTTTCCTACTATATGGACATGCTTGGAGCGGGAGAAGACGATTATACGCTCGCGATCCCATCGCCCTTCTCGAAGGAGCAGCTCGATGTCATCATTAAGCCTCTGTCAACCAGATATCATGATCGTGATGATTCTAAGCTGCCGATAGCGAAGCTGATTGTGGAGCTGATGGAACAGCGTCCGGGCAATTACTTCGTATTTTTCCCCTCTTATGCTTATATGAATGCGGTGTATGAGACCTATATGGAGCTTAAGGAGTGGTCTATTCCCGCTGGGGCGGAATCCGATACAGAGGTGCTGCTTCAGAGAACGGATATGTCGGAGGAGGAGCGGGATCGTTTCTTAGAGAGCTTTCAAGCTGGGAGTGAGCGTTCTTTAATTGGATTTGCAGTCATGGGCGGCGTGTTCTCAGAGGGCGTTGATTTGGCAGGAGACCGGTTAATCGGTGTGATCGTTGTTGGTGTTGGTTTGCCGCAGATTGGCGTGGAACGGAACATGCTGAGAGACTATTTTAACGATGATGGCAAGAACGGCTACGATTATGCTTACGTCTTCCCTGGTATGAATAAGGTGCTGCAGGCTGGCGGGCGATTGATTCGCTCGGAAACCGATCGTGGAACACTCGTGCTCATAGACGATCGGTATTTGCAAAACCAGTATCAACGGCTGCTGCCGGAGGAGTGGAAGAAGTAATTACAGGGCAGAATCAGATTTCACTTCTGTCGTTCTTCTTAAGAAAGAAGGTAATAAAACGTATCTTTTCTCCAGATACGCAGCTGCCGATAACGTAAGCAGTAACCCAAGCAGTGAACCCGCAACAGATACTGGAGCAACCCATATTAGCGATGTATGCGTGAAAAAAGGAATAAGTGCAACGGACAAAATCGGCGGAGCATTCCATTTGAACGTATTAATAAGGAAAATGACGATTAATAACGTTAGAAGCAAGGAAAGTACGCCAGAGCTCCAATAAACGAATAATGAGCCAATAAATGACGCTAGAATAGCACCTATAGCAATTTTGCGTAATTGTGCTTTCTCGAATGGACGCGAGATGAATAATAGACTGAATGCGCCTAATGTAGGGAAAAATAAGGAGCTCATATGTGGGATATGTAAGGAAACCCAATAAATAAAGATGATATATATACAGATTGCATAGGTCTTGATGCGCATGCGGTTGATTCGCCTTCTTTCGGTATGGAATGCAGCTGATATTTTGCTCAGCAGGTAATATTGTAACTCTCACATTCTTGTACCGTCAAATCGTTTTAGTTTCCATTTTTTAATACGAGAGGGCTTTTTGAAAAAATAAACAGCCCAGCCGGATATCCGACTGAGCTGGAAGAAAGGCGGAGCATTAGCATGCTGCTTCATAAAGGACAAGTCTTATTTAACCAAGGGGAAAGCGGCGCTCTCTTTCACTTGAGAAGCGGCTTGCTCAAGATCGTGCGCGTTCATGAGGACGGTCATCCATTTCTAGTTAATATTATCGTTCCAGACGAAGTCATACCGCATCATTCGCTGATCAGCCCAATGCAGAATCATGGTTCGGCTATTGCGCTTGTCACTTGCGAGGTTGACAGCGTATCCCCTCAACAATGGTATGAGGAGCTGGGGCGAAGCCCGGAGAAGAGTCGTGAAGTCGCCTTACTCCTCCAGAGCAAGCTTAGAATGATGCAGCAGCGTATCGATCAGTTAACGGAAGTCGAGCCTGCGAATAAGCTGATTAAGCTGCAGCAATGGTTCGCTGCTTATATTGGTCCTGCGCCGTTAACGGATGTGCTGACGCAGGATGAGATTGGACAACTCATCGGGCTGCGCCGTGAAACAGTCAACCGTTTGTTGCGTGCCCAGTCGAAGTCCCGGCAGTGAACGAGCGGTTATCCTATTGCGACAGGCTCTAGACTTGCTGCAGGTCCGAAAAATTCGAAGTGAATATCCGAATTTGGTACCCCCCATTGCAGAAGGATGCCGTTAATCGTGGACATGAATGGCGTCGGACCACAGAAATAATAAGAGGCATCCTTATTTGGAATGATGGATTGCAGCCAAGGGGAATCGATAATACCTTCCTTATGGAAAAGCTGCTGCTTCCGATCATTCTCAGTTGGTTTCGTATAGCAATAGTACACGGAAAGCTGCGGATGCTTCTCAGCGAGTCCATTCACTTGTTCTCTTAAAGCATGGACATCGCCGTTCTGAGCGGCATGTATGAATGAAATGGGACGTTTCTGCTCTTCGTTAATGAGCGTATTCAGCATGCTGACCATTGGCGTTAAGCCAACTCCGCCGCTAATCAGTACGATAGGACGTTCATCAGATGTGTGCAAAATGAAATCACCCGCAGGAGCCGACAGCGACAGAATGTGTCCTTCTTCTACATTATGGTGCAAATAGTTGGATATATGGCCTGCAGCACGAAGCTGATCCCCATCCTCGCGTTTCACCGTAATACGGTAATAGGGTTTTCCGGGAGCATCGGACAAGCTGTACTGGCGAATTTGTGTGTGCTCAGCGCCTTCCTGATTCACCTTAATACTTACATATTGTCCAGGCTCGAAGCTCGCGAACGGCTTGCCATCTACTGGAACCAGATAAAAGGAAGTAATGACATCACTTTCCTTTTCCTTGTTATCCACTCGAAATTCACGAAAGCCCTCCCATCCGCCTGCCTTTGCATGTGTCTCCTCATACATTTCTTGCTCGATGCCGATAAATGCATCCGCGATAATACCGTAAGCCTCCGCCCAAGCGTTTAAAATCTCCTCTGTAGCCGCATCACCTAGTACATCCTTGATCGCCATCAGCAAGTACTTGCCTACGACGGGATAATGCTCAGGCTTTACGCCTAGACTGCGATGTTTATGTCCGATTTGCTTCACGACAGGGATGATTGCCGCTAAGTTATCAATATGCAGAGCAGCCGCATAAACGGTATTAGCTAATGCTGTCTGTTGTCTGCCTTGTTTTTGATTTGTTTGATTGAAAAGATTCAAGAGCTCTGGGTGATTGGTGAACAACAGCTCATAGAAGCGCTTTGTAATGGTCACCCCGTGAACCTCTAATACGGGAACTGTTGACTTAATGATTTGGACCGATTGTACGCTTAACATGAATAACCCCTCCAGCTAGACTCAGTTTTTTTCAAAAGTATCGAATAAGCCAAGTATAGTCCTATGATGAAACCAGTCTTGTGATCGAGATCACACCAATACGCAACGATTTGTGACAGTAAGCTTGCTCTCGAAGAAAAGAGAGTAAGATTATGCCTTCAAGAGAGAACATTTATAAAAGAAAAATACCTTGACAGTATTTTCATGCGATGGTAAATTGACTAATATATTTTAACGAGAGGAGGATTACATTCATGAGAGATCCAAGAAACATTCATTTCTTTACCAATGAGAACAATAGATTGAACATGAATAACGTAATCCATCCGCGCGTCAATTCTCTTTAAATGAGGGCAACCCCATAATTAGAGGCGCATGGTTACGTAATCGTAACCATGCGCCTTTTCTGTGCCTAATAGACGCGACTGGAGTCAGAGTCGCGTTATAAGCGGGAAGAAGTGTGTCGTTACAGCGGCACGCTTCTTTTTTGTGGAAAATGACGTATGGATGGACAGAGGAAGGTGAGTGGGAAAAGAATGTTTAGCGTACTTGTTAAGTTAAGTTGGTTTTTTAAATCACATTGGAAGAGATATACCGTTGCCATTTCACTTTTGGTTATTACAGGCTTTATTGATGTTATTCCACCGTGGCTCATTGGTTATACAATTGACGGCATTCATCAAGACTTACTAGGGCAAGCCGAGTTTAATCGTGTGTTCTACGGTTGGATTGCGATTACCGTAGTGGGCTATATCATTACTTATGTTTGGCATTATCAGCTCTTTGGCGCCGCATTTGTGCTGGAGAAGGTGCTAAGGTCGCGACTAATGAGACAATTTTTGAAAATGACCCCGACCTTCTATGAACGCAATCGGACGGGGGATCTGATGGCTCGCGCGACGAATGATCTTGGAGCGGTTGCAACAACAGCAGGCTTCGGTATTCTAACGCTGGTCGATTCGACATTGTTCATGATTACGATTCTAATCGTTATGTCCACACTCATAAGTGTGAAGCTCACGTTGGCAGCCCTGCTGCCGCTGCCGCTTATGGCACTTGCAATGAAGCATTATGGTAAGAAGATTCACGAGCGCTTTACGGATGCGCAGGATGCTTTTGGTGATTTGAACGATGGCGTTCTGGAATCGGTATCAGGGGTTCGAGTCATCAGAGCCTTCGTGCAAGAGGAAGCCAATGAGGCTCGGTTTGCCGAGAAGACGCAGGATGTCATGAACAAAAATATTGAAGTTGCAAAAATCGACGCATTGTTTGAGCCTACGATGAAAATTCTCGTCGGAACGAGCTATCTCATTGGCCTTTGTTACGGCGGTTTCTTAGTATTTCACAATGAAATTACACTAGGAGAACTCGTATCCTTTAACGTATTTCTCGGTATGTTGATTTGGCCGATGTTCGCCATTGGCGAGCTCATTAATATTATGCAGCGCGGCAATGCTTCACTTGACCGAGTTAATGAGACACTTGGCTATAAGCCGGATGTTGTTGACGGAAGTGCAACGACCCAAGTGGAAGAGCCAACATCGCTTCAATTCCATGCGGTGACTTTCCGTTATCCATCATCTAAGGTTGATAACTTAGTGGATGTGTCCTTCACGCTTCGTCAAGGACAAACGCTTGGTATTGTGGGACGGACCGGCAGCGGAAAGACAACCTTATTGAAGCAGCTGCTAAGAGAGTACCCGCTTGGTCGCGGAGATATTAAAGTATCGGGTGCGCCGCTTGGCGGCATGAAAATAGATGATGTGCTTCGCTGGGTTGGGTATGTGCCGCAGCAGCCGATTCTTTTCTCAAAGTCGATTCGTGAAAATATTTTCTTCGGTCTTAAAGAAGGCACCGAAGAGGATTTGCAGCGGGCGCTGGAACGTGCTTCGTTCGCGAAGGATATTAAGTTTCTCCCAGATGGACTAGAGACGCTGGTTGGTGAGAGAGGCGTTGCGCTGTCCGGTGGTCAGAAGCAGCGTGTCAGCATCGCGCGTGCGCTCATTGCAGATCCGGATATTTTACTAATGGATGATGCTTTGTCCGCCGTAGATGGAAAAACAGAGTCGGAAATCATCGAAGGTATCCGTACGGAACGTGCAGGGAAAACGACGCTTATTACAACGCATCGTCTATCTGCGGTTCAGCATGCCGACTGGATTATCGTTCTGGAAGATGGACGAATCGTGCAGGAAGGCACGCATGAGCAATTGCTTGAAAGCGGTGGCTGGTATCGGGAGCAATATGATCGCCAGCAGCTTGAGGCTATTATTGAAACGTAATAAATAGGAGGCGTTAGACGCAATGGGTAGTACAGGAAAACGATTGTTTCAATACGCCATGTTTTATAAAAAACCGATTATGCTGGCATTGCTCCTGCTTGTGCTTGCTGTATCCGCAGAGCTTGCGGGTCCGTTTCTTGCCAAACGAATGATTGACCAGAATATTCTAGGCATTGAGAAAAAGTGGCATGAGGTCGAGGGTAAGCAGGACTTTGCGGTTTTTTATAAAGATAAATGGTATAAACGCGAGGATCACTTTGCTGCTGGAGCTGGGGAGCAGCAGGGCAAAGAGGTTCGGGTACTGCAGGTAGGACGCCAATTTTATTGGCTGGACGAAGCGCTTGCCTTTGATAGTGGAAAGCGCGTAGTAGAAGGCGACACTTTAACGGTCACGAATAAGGATACGGGCGATACGGCTTCCTATCCCGTGACGAAGCTTGCTTCTGATGAGCTGTATGCATTCTATAAGCCGGAATTTCCGGCCATCATAAAGCTGGCTGTTATGTACTTCGGCTTGCTGCTGCTTGTGGCTGTATTCACTTATGGTCAGCGTCTGCTCTTGCAAACGTCAGCGAATCGCATCGTTCGCAAGATGCGTACTGATATTTTCGCGCATACGCAGCGCTTGCCTGTCAACTATTACGACAATCTGTCGGCAGGGCAAGTGGTGTCGCGTGTTACCAATGATACGGAAGCCATTCGTGAGCTTTATGTCGCGGTGCTTGCGAACTTTTTTACAGGCATCATCTATATGGCAGCTATTTACGGCGCATTATTCTTATTGGATACTCGTCTGGCGCTTATCGCACTGCCTCTCATTCCGATTCTAATCATTTGGATTATCGTATACCGTAAGTTTGCGGCTCGTTATAACCGAATCATTCGGGCAAAGCTAAGTGAAATAAATGGGATGATTAATGAATCTATTCAAGGCATGACGATCATCCAGGCTTTCCGTCATCAACGGGAGACTACGAAGGAATTCAATGAGCTGAATGATCATTACTATAAATATCAAAATAAATTGCTGAGCCTTAATTCCATCACCTCTCATAATTTGGTCAACGTAGTGCGGAATATTTTATTTCTAATCGTGCTATTGATGTTCTGGGGCGATTCGCTTAGCTCCGTTATTGAAGTGGGCGTGCTCTATGCCTTTGTTGATCTCATGAACCGAATGTTCTCGCCTATTGTAGGCATCGTTAACCAGCTGTCGAATTTAGAGACGGCAAGGGTGTCGGCAGAGCGCGTGTTCAAGCTGATGGATGAAGAAGGTATCGATGTTGTTAAGGGTAAAATGGAGCGATACAAGGGCGATGTGAAATTTGAGGATATTTCCTTCGCTTACAAGAAGGATGAGTATGTGCTGAAGCATATCTCCTTCCACGCTCGTCAAGGCGAGACGGTTGCCTTAGTTGGCCATACCGGCTCAGGGAAGAGTTCGATCTTGAACCTATTGTTCCGCTTCTATGATTCCAATGAAGGGAAAATTATCGTCGATGGAACGGATGTGCGCGATATGCCTAAGCAGCTGCTTCGGCAGCACATGGGTATCGTATTGCAGGATCCATTCTTATTTACAGGCACGATTGCTTCTAACGTCAGTCTAGACAATCCGGAGATCAACCGTGAGAAAATCGAGCAGGCACTGCGGGATGTCGGCGCATACGACATGTTCCAGTCATTGCCTGGGGGCATTGATGCACCTGTTATTGAGAAGGGAAGCACACTCTCTGCCGGTCAACGCCAGCTGATTTCCTTCGCTCGCGCATTGGCTTACGATCCCGCTATTCTCATATTGGATGAGGCGACTGCCAGCATTGATACGGAGACGGAAGCGATCATTCAAGATGCTCTGGATGTATTGAAGAGAGGGCGGACGACGTTCGTAATCGCTCACCGTCTATCGACGATTCGCAATGCAGACCAGATTCTTGTGCTTGATCGAGGAGTCATTGTAGAACGCGGCAATCATGAGGAGTTGATTGAGCTGGGCGGAAAATACTTTGCCATGTACCAGCTTCAATTAGGTTCCGCTTTGCCTGCATAGAAATCAAATAAAACGGCATTCCATCCAGTGTAGGATGAAATGCCGTTTTTATTATTCTTAATGAACAGTTGCTTCTTTCGCAGCTACAGCTTCTTTTTTTGGTTCCTCTGCCGGTCTTCTCTTTCTGATAAAGAAAGCAAGGATTAATGCGACAGCGGCTACGCCTGCTGATACCAAGAAGGCATCATTGATTCCCTCAATGGTTGCTTTCCCGATAATTTGCTGCTTAATTTCTGCGATCGCGCTGTCTGTAGGCTGTGTAAGTTTACTTACCGCCTCAGCCGCCATTTCTTTCGCATGAGTGGCGGTGCGATTGGACATAATGGTTACGAGCAATGCCCCTCCGATCGCGCCTGACACTTGAGAAATGGTACTATTCATGGCTGTGCCATGCGGGGTGTATTTTGCCGGAATCGAATTTAAACCGTTAGTCATTACCGGCATCATAACCATCGCAATACCAAACATTCTTACGGTGTACAATATCATCAATGTCGAATATTCCGTGGCATCTGTTAATTGACTGAAGAAATAAGTTGTAACTATAACGATGGCTAAACCAATGATCGATAATACCTTTGCTCCGTATTTATCAAATAATTTCCCTGTTATAGGAGACATGATCCCCATTGCCAGAGCGCCTGGCAGCATGAGAAGTCCGGAATCTAAAGGTGAGATCTCTCTGATATTCTGCAAGTAGATAGGCATTAACATCATGGCAGAGAACATGGCCATATTTAACGTAACCGATATAGCGGATGATAGGGCGAACATCGGATATTTATAGACTCTAAAGTCGAGCATAGGCTCTTTTAGTTTGAATTGACGCATGATGAACAGAACCAAGGAAATAGCCCCGATAATGATTGTGGAATAAACGATAGGGGAGTCCCATCCTTTATTGCCCGCCGAGCTGAAGCCGTATAAAATCCCGCCAAACCCTATGCTTGATAAAATAAGAGAAGGGAAATCCAGCTTCATAATCACTTTCTCTTTTTTGTCATGCAATTTGATGAAAGCAAAAATGAAAACAAGGAATGAGATTGGCGAGATAATGTGGAATAGAACAGGCCAGTCATAGTGTTGAATAATCCAACCAGAGAGCGTTGGTCCAATAGCTGGTGCAAAGATCATGACTAAACCAAACATCCCCATTGCTGAGCCGCGCTTTTCAGGCGGGAAAGTGGTGAACAGTACATTCATGAGTAATGGCATCATGATGGCTGCACCGGAAGCCTGAACCATTCTAGCTGCTAATAAAATTGAAAAGCTTGGAGCAAAACCGCCAATGAGTGTTCCTATCGTAAATAATCCGATTGCGATTAAGAATAAGCGTCTAGCTGTATATTTCTGAATCAAGAAGGCTGTAGCCGGAATCATAATCCCATTCACCAACATATAACCCGTTGATAGCCACTGCACAGTTGATGCTGTTACATCAAATTCTTTCATGATTGACGGTAAGGCGATGTTGAGCAGTGTATTACTCAGTAGTGCAACGAAGGCGCCGACCATGAGAATAATTAATACACCAAATGACGACTTGTTTTGTTTCTTCTCCATATTAATTCCTCCCATAGTGGATTGAAGCTCTTGTCTTGTATGAACTATAAAAAGAATCAATACTAACGGTACAAGTTTGAACTGTTGTTCCAATAGAATACATAATACGCTCTTCGTTTAGGTTTAGCAACTGGAAATTTTACTATGAGTTCAAATTTGTAATCATGGTCAAAATGAGATAATCTAATGAAGGAAAGTACTAGTCCATTTAAAGGGGCATGATTATATATGAATAAACGACAAGAGCATGTAATCAATAAAGCGCATGAATTATTTATTGAAAAGGGATACCATGCAACGTCTATTCAAGATATTTTGAATCACAGCGGTATTTCAAAGGGTTCATTTTATAATTATTTTGATTCCAAAGGGGAGCTCTTCAAGGCTGTATTCACTTTGATTCACTGCAAGCTGGAGGAAGAGCGAAATGCGCTGCTTATTGGACAAGATATTGCGGATATGAACATTTTTAAAGAACAAGTTGTATTCGTAATGAAATTAAATAAAAAGAATAAATTGCTGCAGCTTGTAGAGGATGCCATAGTGTCTAATGATACGGATTTAATCCTGTTTGTTAAGCAATCTAAATTTTTATTTTTAAAATGGGTACATGAACGGTTCATCAATTTATTTGCTGAAGACAAGAAGCCTTATTTATTTGATTGCGCCATCCTGTTTACAGGCTTTGTGCAAAGCATGCTTCAAACCAGCAACGCGATGAAAGTAACGATTAGTCTAAAAGAAATCATTGATTACAGCATGGATCGTATAAAAACAACGGTAGAGGAAGTAAGTGAAAAAAAAATTCAACTCTTCACACCGGATCATGTTCATAAGCTGCTGCCTGATTTAGATCATTCTGATTTTTTTAATAATGAATTTTCCTATGCGACGAACAGTTTGCGAAAAACGATTGAAAAAGGATTCACCGGGGACGATCCGAAGCTAGAGACCTATTTGAAGCTGCTTTACTTTATTCAAGAGGAGCTTATGAATAATAAGGAGCCGAGGATTTATTTAATTGAGAGCGCTTTGCTATCTTTGGAGATGTGCGCTGTATTTAATGAGACAAAGGAATTTGAAAGTTACCGTAAAGCATTATCCAAAATGATATAAAAAAAGATGACCGCTTCTTAGGAGAAGGGGTCATCTTTTTTTTGTTTGCGAATCGCTATTGCTGGATGCTTAGACCTTAAAGCGATTGATTGCATCATTTAAATTTAAAGCTAAGCTGCGAAGCTGCTCGGACGAGCTTTCGATCTCTTGCATGGAAGCAAGCTGCTCTTCTGATGCTGCTGCAACACGCTGCGTGTTGCCAGCAGCAGATGCCGTAATATGCTCCAGCTGATCAAGGGATGCGGCAATTTGCTCGCTGCCAGCAGACATTTGCTCGGCTGCTGCCGAAACATCCTGCACTTGACCTGATACATCACGGATGGCATGCACGATGGCGCGGAAGGACTCACCGGCCTGTGCGGAAACATTTGATCCTTCTTTTGCGGCAATGGCCGATTGCTCCATCGCATTCACAGCTTCAGTCGTTCTGCTGCCAATGCTGTGCAAAATCGTCTCAATTTGCTCCGAGGATTCCTTGGAGCGTTCAGCTAGATTGCGAATTTCATGAGCAACGACTGCGAAGCCTCTACCGTGCTCGCCAGCTCTTGCTGCTTCAATGGAGGCATTAAGCGCGAGCAGATTGGTTTGCTTAGCTACATCACCTATAAGGGCAAGTATGTTCCCGATTTGGTCGCTTTGCTCCTTTAGTTCATGAAGAGTAGATACGGTTGCAGCGACATTGGTTTCAATGGCTTGCATTTGCTGAAGAGTTTGATCGATAACCGACTCGCCCTCTGATGCAAGCTTAGTCGTATCCGCAGCAAGCTCCGAAGTAGCGGAAGTAGACTCCGCTATACGCTGAATGCCGATTGTCATTTCATTCATAGCACGCTGACATTCTTGGAAGCTTTGCAGCTGCGTATCGGTGCCGGTAGCTACCTCTTGAATAGCTTCCGTTACTTCCTCAGTTGCTCTTGATGTCTGTTCAGCGCTTTGCTGCATGTGTTGGGCTGAGCCAGCAACCTCCTCGGAGGTGGAGCGAATACTGCCTGTAAGCTGTCGCAAGCTTGAAATCATCTCGTTAAATGCTAATGACACTTGACCAATTTCATTTTTGTTATGTACTTTTACGGCAAGCGTCAGGTCGCCCTTGGCTGCAGCAGCTGATACGACAGCGAGTTTTTTGAGCGGCCGGAGTACAAGGATAATGAGAAAAATTATGATAGTAATTGACACGACTTCTGAAATTAATCCGACCGCAATGATATTCATCATCGATTTACTAAGACTTTCTTCTACAAAGTCGTAATCAAAATCAGCTGCATATATACCAATAATTTCTCCGTCTTTTGCTTTAAGCGTAGTCATATAAGTAATCCATGTGCCATTGCTGTCGGTAAATACGTCGGAAAAGGCTTGCCCTGTCTTCATCATTTCATCATAAGCGGCAGCCTGCGCGGGCTCTAACGCCAACTTCGCCCCGGGTTCACCTTCCTTGGCAAGCATGGCTTCACTGCTGTGCATGCTTATAAGATACGATTTATCGTTTTCCTTAGTCAGTTCAGGCATAAGCAGATAGGCATTCGTAATTAGAATATTTTTAGTCATCACATCGAGCTTTTCCTTAAGCATAGCAAAGGTTTGAGTGTGGGTTATTTTACCTGATGTAATATCTGTATTGGCTATGTCTAATAGATCCCAGTCCGTCCCTATTAGAAACCCGTTGGTTTCAGCCGTACGATGAATATCGTTCATAAATGTTTTACGCTGATCCTTGGCAGAGAAAACGTAAATGGCTGAAACAACCAAAATGATAAGAATGGAAATCACTATAGAGCTAGTAATAACTAAGCTTCTGTCTTTTAACCGTATCATGTGAATACGCACACACCTTATCAATAAATTTTGTTTAGTTGATTATCGTCCGAATATGTAGAATTATGTAGATCAAAAACCGCTTTACTACATATTTTGAAGTCCATTTTCGTTATCGCATCCATTTCCTAACCTTATCAAACAGACATTAGAAAAATATGGTGACTATTGTTAGAAAACTGTTAAATCCTTTAAGAAAAAATTTTACAACATCTGGGTATTTGTTCACGATATGTTCACACTAAAGTCATTGATCGGAATGAAATCCTTTGATATAGTTCTATTGTTGAACTATTCAACAATAGAATCATTTTATGACAATATATGAGGTCAGCAGAAGAAGGAGGACTATTTTGTGGAATTGGATATAAAGGAAACGATCGCGCGCTATGAGGAAGCTAACTTTCGTGTTAATCGCCGATTGAATGCAATGATTCGCGATCAATTGCCGGAACAGCTCACGATTGACCAATTTGCTACTCTTCGATATTTAAGATCTCACGAGTGCAGCACTTCGTCTGAATTAGCAGATATTTTTTGTGTAGGAAAAAGCTCTATAACGGCCATTATTACAAGGCTATTTGATAAAAATCTCATTGAGCGCATACAAGGCGAGAAGGATCGTAGAGTTACCTACATAACGTTGACCGATGAGGGAAAACGGTTATGCGACCTGATGGAGGAGAAAATTCAAGAGATCCTAGCCCATTACATCAACTATTTTGACGAGAAGGAAGCGCGAACTTTTATCGAGACGTTCGAGAAGCTGGCGGATGTCATGATGAACTCATAATTCTAACTAGCTGGAAGGGGAATAAAGATGAGAACCGTACTAAAATTTAGATGGCTGGTATTGGTGCTGTGGCTTGTCGTTGCTGCTGGATTGATGTTAAGCGCGCCGAACATGGAGGAGCTTGTTCGTACAAAGGGGCAAGTAATGGTGCCAGATGGCTATTCTTCGACCATAGCCGGTGACTTGGAAGAGGCAATTGGCGGAGCGGATGAGTCTGGGGCAAGCAGCGGCATGGCCACTGTGCTTGTCTTCCATAGAGAAGGTGGATTATCAGATGCTGATCTAGCGAGTGTGAAGAGCGGCATCGATAAGCTTAAGAGTCAAGGGAAGGATATTGGCGTACTCTCTGTTACAAGCCATTTCGATACACCAGAGTTAAAAGAACAAATGGTATCGGAGGATGGGAGCACCATTCTTACGCTTGTGAGTGTGGAAGCAGGCGATCGTGAGCTTTCTGAGCTTCGTGACGGCCTATATGCTGCTATCTCTGATATAAAGGTAGATCATTATTACACCGGCAACTGGCTCATTTCGGAGGATGTTGTTCAAAGCTCGCAGGAGGGGCTTAAGAAGACAGAATTCATCACGCTTGGTTTTATTTTGATCATTTTGTTTGTCGTTTTCCGTTCGGCGGTTGCACCGTTGGTGCCGCTTGTTGCGGTTGGCTTTACTTATTTGATATCGCAATCTGTAGTTTCTTATTTGGTCAAATATTTCGACTTTCCACTCTCGAATTTTACGCAAATCTTCCTTGTTGCGGTTCTGTTCGGTATAGGAACGGATTATTGCATCTTGCTGATTAGTCGGTTTAAAGAAGAACTGGCGCATCATGACAGCAAGACTGAAGCTATTATTCATACGTACAAGACCGCTGGTAAAACCGTACTCTTCTCTGGGCTCGCGGTATTGGTCGGTTTTGCATCCATCGGCTTCTCAACCTTCGTATTGTATCGTTCGGCTGTAGCGGTGGCGGTAGGTGTAGCCGTATTGCTGATTGCGTTGTTCACTATTGTTCCGTTCTTTATGGCCGTACTGGGTACGAAGCTGTTCTGGCCGGCCAAAGGCTCGCTTGAGCACAAGCAGAGCAAACTATGGGGCACGGTAGGGAAGTTTTCACTGAAACGGCCTTTATGGGCTCTTATTATTTTGGCGGTTATCATCGTTCCTTTCTTGACGGCTTACAAAGGAACCATCTCGTTTAACTCACTGGATGAGATCGGTGATAAATATGATTCCGTAAAAGCATTTAACATTATTTCAGATAGCTTTGGCCCTGGTGATTCTTTGCCAACAACAGTTGTTATTAAAGCAGATAAGCCATTTGATACACCGGAAGGGCTTGCTTCGTTGGAACAAATAAGTCGTGAGCTTGCGAAGACGGAAGGCGTTAAGGTCGTTCGCAGCGCAACGCGTCCGACTGGCGAGATTATGGATCAATTTCTTGTATCGGATCAAGTATCCACGCTAGAGGACGGACTTGGCCAGAGCGGTCAAGGATTAGGGAAAATCGGAGATGGACTTTCCGAAGCAAGCAAGGCGCTTAGTGATAATGCGCCGAAGCTGAATGAAGCGGTTGATGGGGCAGGCAAGCTAATCAGCGGTACGAATGATTTGAAGGCAGGCATCGTTCAACTGGGCGATGGGTTGAAACAAATTCAGAATGGTTTGCTGGATGGATCAGCCGGAGCTGCTGAGCTTACAGAGGGTCTGCAGCAAGCTCAAACCAGCGCGGAACAGCTGGCTGCTGCAAGCAAGCAGCTGCTAAGCAGCTACGGTCAGCTGGGCGGCGGATTGGGCCAATTGACAGGAGCCTATACAGCCATTGCTTCTGAGCAGGCTAAGCTGGCTGAAGGTTTGACTGGCGTAGAGAAAGGATTAAGCGGTCTTCAGGACAGCTACCCTGATCTCAAAACCGATGAGGGCTTTCAGGAAGCGCTGAGCACACTGGCTCAGCTGCAGCAAGGAGCTGCTGGAATCAGCGGGAAGTTGACAGAAATGAATAAACAGCTTGCCGGTATATCGGCAGGCATGACGCAAGCGAATGCGGGCCTTCTTCAAGCATCGGAAGGGCAATCGGCGCTCGCATCTGGTCTTGGCAAGCTAGCTGATGGTCTTGCTCAACTGCAAATCGGAATTAAGAAGGCGGCAGATGGTCAAGGACAAATCGTATCGAAGCTGCCAGGCGTAACACAAGGATTTAATTCCTTGTCTGACGGTCAGAAAGAGCTGCAACAAGGCTTCGCCGCTCTCAATGATCAGCTGGGTGACCTCACGAATGGTCTAGATCAAAGCGTTGACGGGTTGACGCAGGTAACAGATGGCTTGACGTCTGCCGGAGGTTATTTGAATGGTTTGTCTGGCTCACCGGATAAACAAATGTCGGGCTGGTACATTCCGGAAGAAGCGATTAAGAACGAGGAATTCCAAGCTGCACTAAATGTTTATATGTCAGAGGATCGTAAAACAGCGAAGTTTGATGTTGTGTTCAGCGGCAATCCTTACTCACAGGAAATGATGGCTCAGATTGATGAGCTGGAAGCAGCCAGCAATCGCGCCCTTCAAGGGACTGATTACAGCGGTGCGCAGATTGCAGTGGGCGGAGTTACGAGTATGAATAACGATCTTAGCAACATTTCGAATGCCGATTATTCACGGACGGTCATTCTGATGCTAATCGGTATTTCGATCATTCTTATCATTTTATTCCGTTCGATTGTGATGCCTCTTTATTTAGTCGCATCGCTGCTTGTTACCTTTTATTCCTCGATGGCGATTGCAGAGGTTATATTCGTTCGGATACTAGGTCAGTCAGGAATCAGCTGGGCAGTGCCGTTCTTCGGCTTCGTTATGCTGGTGGCGCTAGGCATTGATTATAGTATATTCCTAATGGATCGCTTCAAGGAGTATCGTCACTTATCGCCGCAGGAAGCCATTCTTGAAGCGATGAAAAATATGGGTACAGTTATCATGTCAGCAGCTGTTATTCTCGGTGGAACCTTTGCTGCAATGCTCCCATCTGGCGTTATGTCTCTGCTGCAAATTGCAACAATCGTATTATGCGGATTGTTCATGTATGCGATGCTTATGCTGCCATTGTTTATCCCGGTTATGGTACGTACATTTGGACCGGCTAACTGGTGGCCGTTTATGGGTCGCAGCAAACATGCACCAAAAGATAAAAATCATGCTGACCGCCCACACGGCAGTCATGTACTTGAAGCCTCTCAGGATTCATCGATTTAAAGCAAGCCATGAAGGATAAGCAAAGGGGTTACCTCAGGTCGTTAGCAACGAACCTGATCGGTAACCCCTTGTTTTTGATTCTCATGTTAGAGCGATAGATTAAAGTAGTTGATTTGTTGAAGGGATGAATAGATGGAGGTCAATGTGGCTCAATGCATTTCTGTTAATTTGTGCTTAATAATTGGTAAGATAATATTTGTTAGATCATATTCAACTGTAAAGCGTAAAGCAGAAAGACGATGTGAATAGATTAAGCTGAATAGTATCATTTTTTGAAACTAAAGAAGAACCAGCTATCCAAATGAACCAATTAGTTTCACTATTCAATACTAAAACGTGAATGATGACTAAAATTAATGGACAAACGTGATTTAGCATCAAATCGTGAAACTAGATTACGATAGAACATCTTATTGGATATTATAATTTCAAATGATGAAACTAAATCGAACTCGGTACGGTTTTGCTTATGGTAGGCTTGAAGCTGTTCAGGTAAGTGTAACTTATTAAAAACGTCAGCCATGAAGTCGTTAACGGGATCTGCCTTTCATTCGTATGGGTGGAACAGCTTCAATCGGCTCCTGTTCCATCTTCTGAGGGAATTGGAGCTCGTAAAGATGACTATACTTTCCGCCCTGATGAAGCAGAGATTCATGCGTACCTGATTCGATAACCTCGCCTTTGTCCAGAACATAGATGCAATCTGCCTTTTGGATCGTGGATAGGCGATGTGCGATGACGAGGCAGGTACGGCCATCAAGCAGGTTGGTTAGCGCATCTTGTATGGATTTCTCTGATTCCGTATCGAGTGATGAAGTTGCTTCATCCAAAATAATAAGCCGAGGATTTTTTAGAATAGCTCTGGCAATGGAAACGCGCTGTTTTTGTCCCCCCGACAGTTTGACCCCGCGCTCACCTATTTGAGAGGCGTAACCGTCAGGGAAGGACATAATAAAATCATGAGCGCTAGCTGCTCTGGCAGCTGCTTCCACTTCCTCGTCTGTTGCATCAGGCTTGCCGTACACGATATTTTCTCGTATCGTTCCATTTAGAAGTACGATATCTTGCGAGACGATGCCCATATGCTGGCGAAGCGATTTGATTTTTATGTCCGTTAGCGGCTTCCCGTCTATGGTGACAACACCCTCCTGGGGATCGTAAAAACGTGTCATCAAATGGGTAATGGTTGATTTTCCGGCGCCGGATGAGCCGACGATGGCAGTGATTTTTCCTGCTTCGATAGTAAAATCGAAGTGCTTTAGAACAGGCACCTCATTGTGATAGGCGAAGCTGACATTTTTAAATTCTACACCGCCCTGAACCTCTTTCAACTCTATGGCATTAGCTGCATCGTATATAGCGGGCTTTGTGTTCAGAATACTGACGATTCTCTCATAGGCCGCTGCTGATTGTTGAATGGTATTGATTGTGCGGCTAAATCGACGAATTGGATTTTGCAGAAGTCGTAAATAAGCCATGAAAGCAACAATCGTACCTAGTGTCATGCTGCCATCCATCGTTTGCTTTGCCCCTACAAGAAGGACAGCGGCAAGACCAACGAACAGAAGCAGATCAATAAAGGGCTCGAACAAGGAACGAATTCTAACAGCATGAAGATTGGCATTCATATTGCTCTCGCTGCGAAACGAGAATCGTTCAGATTCGTATTCTTCATTGGAGAAGGATTTAATTAATCGTATGGATGAGAGCGTATCTTGCAAATGATTGCTGACCTCGGCTACCGTCTCTTGCACCTTTTTGAAGGACGAGCGCATTCGCTTGCCAAAAAACTGAGTGGTTGCGATCATAATAGGGAATGTAATTAAAACAACTAATGTCAGCTGCCAATTAATCCAAAGCATATATGAGGCAACAAATATAAATGTAAACCAGTCCGTAACGAGAGATATCATGCCGTTCGAGACGAGCTGCTGAAGCATATTCACATCACTCGTTACCCGTGACATGAGATCACCAGTCCGATTGCGGTCAAAAAAACCAATATCAAGCTTCTGTATATGCCGATACAATTCATTACGAATGTCATAAACGGCACGTTGACCGACTGAGGCCATTAATAAGCTGCTGAAGAAATTAAAAACGCCAAGGAGCACCGCAGTGCCAAGCACACCGGCGCCAACCCAAACTAAAGCGTCATAGCGATGATTAGGAATAATGGTATCAATGGTATATTGGGTCAGCTGCGGAATGGAGAATTCAAGCAGTGAGACCGATACGATACAAATGAAAGCACCGGCGATTAGAAGCCAGTGAGAGCGCAAATGGAAGAACATTCTTTTGTACATCGCCCAAATGCTGCCTGGCTCAGGACGAGCAGGTGGTGATTGAAACGACCGATTGCCCGGTGCTCCTGGAGCGGGATGAGGGTAAGCCATTAGTTTATCCCGCCTTCGTCATCTTTGTCCGCTTTGGAGGACTGGTTTTGAGCCAAAAAATGATTGATTTGCTCCTGTTGATCGTTTAGAAGCTTTGTTAATCTTGTTTTCTGTTCCTGACTTGCAGAGGCTTCACGTTCTGCTCTTGTCACCAGCATGAGCAGATCGAAGGATTCATTGGACAAGCCCAGCTTGCGGCGAATTTTCTCATTGCGAAAGGACTCGGCTTCAGCGGAATAACCGCCTTTACCCTCAAAATCTTGCTTTGGCTTGTCTGGAAGCAAGGTCAAAGCAGAACGGCCTTGCTCGGTAATGCTGTATACTTTCTTACCGCTATCCTCCATGATGGATACAAAACCGCGTTCCTCCAGCATTTGAAGCGTAGGGTAGATGGTTCCCGCGCTTGGAGCATAGAGCCCGCCTGATTGCTCTTCAAGCGCCTTCATCATCTGATAGCCATGCATGGGTTCGGCTTGGAGCAGCTTTAGAAGAGCGATCTTCACGCCTCCGCGGCCAAAATAACGTTTGCCGGAGTTTCGTCGTTCGGAATGGTTATTTGTGTCTTTAGCAGGTATGAGCTGCTCTTGTGGATGGTTTGGTTGTCTATCTCTCATGTAAAATCACCTCGAATTTCGTAATACGATATATCGTATTCTAAAAGTAACCGATATATCGTATTCTCGTCAACTTAATTTTTGGGGGCTTATGTGAAGTATCCCTTGCTCCTATCAGGAGAATGGGAAAATCATGCCCCCTAACATCATTGACAATGATTATTATTATTATTTACAAACGAGTGAAAATTATAGGCAATAGGAAGGAAGTGAATGGATATGTCGAGACAGCCAAACGGATTTAATGAGCTTGCGCTTTTTTATATCGGGTTTGATGAATTGAAGCTTGCAGGTGGACAAAGCTTCGAACTGCCGGTCAGATATGAGCATTGTTTTGCCTTTGTCATGCAACAGAGCATTAGGATTACGATTGCTGAGCATGAGGAGGAGTCCTCAATAATAGCAGTAGCAGACGAGCTGTTTCTTATTTCTCCGGATTGCGTATGTACGCTGCATAATGGAGGTATTCAGCAGACTTCAGTTGCGCTTATTCGCTTTCGATGTGAACCGGCCAATACGAAAAGCAAAACGGATGCTTGCAAGGAAGGTCTGCCCTATAAGGATGAGACAGGCATAAAGCTATTTCGTATGCCCCAAGCTCGAAGCTGGATTCATGAATTCCAAAGGGAAATTGAAAAGAATGGTATGGGGCTCTATTATCAGCAGCAGGCTCAATTGTATGCGATGGCAGCTGCGCTTATCACATCGCTGCAGCAGTCGGAGAAAACGGCAGGCGATTTAAAAAGTTATATGGAGTGGACGAAGCACTTCATGCTGGAGCAGTTTAACACACCGATAAATATGGAGGAGCTGGCTCGTTCATCGGGCTTAAGCGCAAGCCGATTTTATCAAGCCTTTCGAACCTATACCGGCCTGAGCCCGTTAAAATATTTAACGAAGCTGAGACTTGATGCTTCAATGGAGCTTCTCTCAGGCTCATCCTCTTCCATTGTGGATATTGCACATTCAGTCGGTTATCCGGACGAATATTATTTTAGTCGATTGTTTAAGAAACAAATGGGTTTAGCACCAACTGAATATGGAAATTTAGCAAAAAAGAAAGTTGCCACTCTTGTTTCTGTATTTACGGGAGATTTATCAGCCCTTGGCATGACGGCTTCTTTGTATTTTGTGAAGGTCAACCGTTTAGACCCAGCGGGAGTCGTTCGCCAATTGCAGGAAGTGGAGCCAGAACTGATTTTGGCGGGTATGCTGGATGACGAAATGTATGCCGCCTGCTCATCTATAGCACCGGTCATTATGCTGGATTGGAAGGGATACTCTTGGAAGGACAGGCTGATCAAAATTAGCGCTGTTCTGGGTTTGACTACAGTGGCTGAGCGCTGGCTATCCTACTACGCTTTGAAGGTTAAGAATGCTCGCTTACTATTGAGAAACAATATAAGCGACAAGCCGGTTCTGGTGGTGCAGGCTGATTCATTTGGCTTCCGATTATTTGGAATGCGCTGTCGCAAGATGAAGGATTTATTTTATGATGATTTACATATCATGCCGCCGCCTGCTCTAAACCAATTGGGAATGACGGAGATGACTTCACTTGAGGAGATTGCCCAGTTAGGCTGCAGCAGAATCATGTTTCTAGTGCCGAGCATTGTTTCGAATACCTATTGCGCTAAGCTTCTGAGCGAATGGAATCGCTTGATGGAATCAGATGAAGAGAGAAAGTGTATGTTTATCACTTATAACGATCGTCTCAATTACAATCCAACCGTTCATGATGCGCTCATTGATGAGACCGTTCGTCAACTGCTTGGCTGCTCGCAAGGAGAAATGGGATAGTGGATTAAGCTGCTGAAGGACATTACTTGAATTAAGCTAGCTCAAGCTAGCGAAGTTTTTAAATTTTGTAAATTATTAGCTTGATAGCTGTATTAATTAGGACGTCAAAAGCCGATAAACAAAAGTAGGAATTACTTTAATGTCGGGGGGGAATTTATGAACCGGGCTATGAGCTTGGCTGCATATTCATTCTTAGGTGTGCTTATGTTGATAATGATCGCAGGCTGCACCAATAGCAGTAAAAATAATGCTGATTCTAAGTCCTCCATCACTTCAGAGAAGGTAAGGCTAAAGGTCGTTCAGAGTTTAACTAATCCGAAGCGAACAGAAAGACTTAAAGCGCTGATTAAGGGGTTTGAATCCCAATATCCAAATATTCGAGTAGAACTGGTTTCTCCTTCTTACGATAATGCAGATGAAACGATTTTGTCGATGCTGGAGTCAGAGCGAGAGATCGACATTGTGGAAGTCAGGGATATTACCGTTCATAAGTATTCCTCTCGCGGACTTATTTTAAGCTTAGAAACGTTATTGACGGAATGGGAGAATTACGGGCAGCTGAGTGACAATGCTAAGCTTACAGCTAGAAATTATGAGAATATCGCTTACTATATGCCAAGCAGCCTCTACCAATCGCAGTTATATTACCGCAAGGATTGGTTCGATGCGAAAGCGCTTCAAGTTCCCGAGACATGGGAGGATATCTATTTCGTTGGCAAACAGCTGACGAAGCCCGAAATAGGTCAGTATGGGTATGCATTTCGGGGAGGCTCGGGTGCAGCTATTAATCTGACTCGAATCATCCAGGATTATAATGGTGTAAACGTAAATCCACAAGATTCTATGTTTCTCATAGATGGCGATACAATTTTTTCAGATCCGAAAGCAGTGGACGCTTTGAATTTGTATCGTAAAATTGGATTGGAGATTTCTCCTCCGGATTCGATCGATTGGGGCTTTCATGATCAAGTTAACGCTTTTTTAAATGGTCAAACAGCAATGCTCATTCAAGATTCCGATGTCATTGGCATATTTTCAGAGAAGCTGAAGGGAGGAACATGGGCAACGGCGCCTTTGCCTACAGGATTGGATGGTGTCTCTCATTCAAATGTCGGTGCAACGGGATGGGGTATTGCCCAGCAATCCCAGCATAAGGACGAGGCCTGGGCACTCATTACCTATCTTTCTTCGGAGTCTAACAATGAATTTTTTGCACAGGCTACTGGAGCTATTTCTATTTACAGCAGCGCGGATGATCAAGATATTTATTCGATAGGCCCTTATATGCCCTATACGTTAATGCAGAACAATCCAGATAAATTTAAAGGGGTTAAGCCCGCTTATAACTATCCAAAATTTAATACGTACTTCAAAATGGCCACTCAGTTAGGCCGAGACTACATAGTGGGAAAAATGACTGCAGAAGAGCTGCTGGAACAATTTAATGATTTTTGGGTGGAGCAGAGGGCCTCACTTGTATTAAGATAAGGTGTGGGCTGGGATTTACTTGGCTGCACCTTTTTTTTGCATAGAAGAGGGTAGGCGAACATTTCGCGTATCAATGGATACGACGAGGGTAAGCTGTAAAGAAGAACATAGGATCAGCAACGCAAAGTTGTGATCAAGCAAGAAGGGCAGGAGCAAAATGAATAAACTGTTAGTCATATTTACGGGGGGAACGATTGGAAGCAAGAGGCAAGGAGGAAGCATCGATGTTAATCAGTCGGGTTCCTTCTCATTGATAGATAGTTATAATAACTGTCCAGCAGTAAGGGACGATGTCACGCTGCACGCGATACAGCCCCTTAATTTACTTAGCGAAAATATAACACCAAGCGATTGGCATGCTCTGGCATCCGCAATTCGCAGAATCGACTTGTCCGCCTATATGGGTATAATTGTGACCCATGGATCAGATACACTGGCCTATAGCGCAGCTATGATTAGTTATTTATTCGCGAATACGAGCGTGCCGCTTGTTTTGACAGCAAGCAATTATGCGCTTGACGATGAGCGGAGCAATGGCAGCCGGAATTTTGCTAACGCTATTGATTTCATAGCAGATGCTCGATTGCCAGGTGTGTTTGTCGTTTATGAGAATGATCAGCGCCAGCCGCTCGTTTATTTGGGAACGAGAATTACACAGGCTGTATCCTTTACCGATCAATTTGGAAGCCCTTATGGGGAATCTTATGGAATGATGTTGGATCGTCACTTCGAGTGGAACGCTTCTAAGCGCAATCCTAAACCGCAGCAGCTAATGCAAGGGCATCAAGCTTTGTATAAGTGGGAGCCAGAGACTTTAGTCATAGATGACAGCATCGTATATATCAAGCCGTATCCAGGATTGAACTATTCCTATTATTCATTTACAGATAAGAAGCCGAAGGCTGTGCTGCATGATCTGCATCATTCAGGTACGGCAAATGCGACTGAAGAGGGACCTCATTCCCTTTTGCAATTTATTTCACGTTGTCAATTAGAAGGCATCGATTTCTATATTTGTCCGATAAGAGATCGATCATTTGCCTTGTATTCCTCTTCCCTTCGTCTCATAGAAGCAGGAGCTACTGTTATTGAAAATATGTCTATGGAAGCAGCTATAACCAAGCTTATGCTTGCATACGGTATGAATGGTGGAAAAGAGAATATTGAATCGTTTGTGACAGGGACGACTTTGTATTACGAGACCAATAAGGTATAGAATGATTCTTGTACCTATTAAATCGTTTAAAGGAGCATGAACCATGGGACAAGATCCATTGCAAGTAGGAGATAAAGTACCAAACTTTAAGCTTCAAGCTTCGAACGGAAAAGAAATTCAGCTATCCGATTTTGCAGGGAAAAAGCTCGTTATCTATTTTTATCCAAAGGATATGACTCCCGGCTGCACGACGGAGTCCTGTGATTTCCGTGACTTTAACGGAGAGTTCGGTACTCATAATACTGAGGTTATCGGTATTAGCCCTGACGACCTTAGCTCGCATGAGCAATTTGTTGATAAGCATGAATTGCCTTTCTTGCTTTTGTCAGATACCGAGAATACGGTATCCGAGCTATTCGGCGTATGGAAGCTGTTAAGCTGGAATGAGAAGGAGTTTATGGGCATTCAACGGTCGACGTTCCTGCTTGATGAGCAAGGGACACTCGTTAAGGAATGGCGCAGCGTTAGCGTGGACGGTCACGTGAAGGAAGTGCTGGAGTCTGTAAAAAGCATGTAGGATGAGAAGATGTTAAAAAGGGTTATCCATGCGGCTATAGCTAGCATCGGATAACCCTTTTCTTATTTTTATACTGCAATATTTTGTTGTTGCAGTTGAGGCGTAGCTATTATTTCTTTTTCCAGCTAGGAAGCTGGCTTACATAACTGTCAGATAGATTCAGAAGCTCCAGCGCACGCTGGAATTCATCTTCTGTTGCTTCCTGCTCAGAGCTGCCGTCACCGGCTAATGAATAATGTTTGCCATCTTCAAAGCCGCTTCCGGACATGAACAGCTCTTTGCTGCTTAAGAATGAACCCGTTGGCAGATAATAACGCTGCGGAAGCACATTATACGTTTGATTCAGTAAGTCTTGACCAAAGTGGATCTGATTATCCAAGGAGACACCAAGCAGATTCGCAATCGTTGGAAGCACATCTACTTGACCGCCAAGCTGATCAAACACTTTAGGTTCAGTTATACCCGTTGATGCGATAACAAGCGGAATGTTGATCATATCGGTATAGCCATATTCTCTGCCGTAAATTTCAGCCATCAGTTCTTTGTCATCACGGTCTAGTGAATAGATTGGCAAGCCTAGGTGATCACCATACAGCACAATCAAGCTATCATCCCAAATGCCGCGTTCCTTCAAATCTTCAATGAATAAGCCTAGCGCATAATCGGCATAATTTTGAGCACGGATATAATCGCCGACAAATGTTTTTTGATAACGCTCAGGCAGCTCCATTTTGTATTTGGATTCTGGAATTGTAAATGGATGATGGGATGTCATAGAAATAACGTGAGAGTAGAACGGCTTTCCGTCTTGACTCATACGCTCCATTTCGGCAGCTGTCTTCTTGTAAAGCATTTCATCCGATGCACCGAAGAATACGGTATCCTCATCACCAAAAAACTTTTGGTCATAATAACGGTCAAAGCCAAGCGCCTTGTAAAGCTCGCCACGATTCCAGAACTCAACGACGTTCGTATGGAACGTTGTTGTGTCATAGCCATGTGATTTGAGCAGCTTCGGCAAGCTTGGAAGCTCTTTGTCTGCATAGGTCATTGTTGCCGCACCACGCGGCGGGATGTAGAAGGAAGTATTGACGACAAACTCAGCATCAGAGGTATTGCCCTGACCAACCTGCTGATAGAAATGCTTGAAATAGTAGTTTTCATTGACTAGCTTATTGATATTAGGTGTGATTTCTTTACCGTCTATCTTTAAATTAACCAAGAAGTTTTGGAATGATTCCATTTGAATAATAATGACGTTTTTGCCTTCAGCCGTTTTATAAAGCAGGGGTGCGACCGGCTGTTGTATTTTTTTGGTTTCTGATATTTTCTCTTGTGTAATATGGTTCGAATCAACGAAATCTATCTCTTTATTAGAGAAAATCATATACGCCTCGTAATTAAGAATACCCATTTGCTCTGCTTTAACAATCTCATTCATACTTGCACGGTTTGGCAAAATATTAAACAAGCAAAGACCAACAGAAATAGTAAATAGGGCAATAACTAGACGCTTGCTTTCTTTGCGCGCGCTTGCTTGTTTCCAGTTAACTGCTTTTTTTGGACGGAATAAAATAACTGCCATAATAATAATGTCGATGAAAATTAAGAGATAATAAGGGTCCATCAGCGAGAATACACTGTTTTTGACCGCAGTAACTTGATTCACCTGTTGAAGCGCGAGATAAGTAACGATAACGCCGTAATACTTATAGTACATAATGACGGCAAACAAAATGAGTGTCATTAGTAAGTTCGCTATTAAATAATATGTTAGCTTTCGCTTGGACGAGAACCATTCTATTAAACAATAAACGATAAGGACGAACGGTATTTCTTTTAAAATAGTGGTCCATGAGAATCCGTCTTCGAAAATGACCATCCAAGCAAGATAGCTCTTAAGAAGCATAATGAACGAGAAGAATAGGATGGGACGAGTGCCAAGCAATCGTTTGGGTGTAAGAAATGACATATAATTCGCCTACCTTTCACAGCAAAAACAGGCCGTCTCCTAGAGTTCAGCCATCCCGCTTTAATTTAATGATATCGTACTGTAAATTCTTATCCATTATGCTCCTAATTGGGGTCGAATGTCAAAAGGCAAATCACTCCTTCATGCCCATGTTAAAAAATACGTATTAATGAAGGTTTATTCTTATGCAGCTGCCCCAGTGAAAAAGACTATCTGCTTCATTGAAACATTGCCTAGGTTTTAGTAGTCTATTAATAAGAGAAAAGAAGACTATGATTATATATATTCATAATTAAACAAATTATATGTAATTCTAACAGCTGGAGGCATCACATGAAGAAGAGAAGAAGAAGGTTTTTGTTTTTTGTTACACTATGCGCGATTATGGTCATTGGTTACACTTTGCTGAATAAGGGGGATTCAACGACGATTCCGCCAAAAGGAGCGGCTGGCGGGTCGGAAACGATAGAAAATGGCGGAGAAGTACAGGGAGAGCTAGGATCTGGGGCAGAGAAGCCTAATGAAACGGATGATCCGGAGACGTCTTCACCTTCACCGTCCACACCTACGGATAAGCCTGAAGAATCTCCTGGTAATGGACAAGCTGGGAAAACCGAGGACGGAATAAATGTAATCGCTCAACCCGAAAGTATTGAAGTGCTCGTTAATAAGCAAAATAAACTGCCGGAAAACTATAGTCCTTCTGATTTAGTTTATCCAGACGTTCGATTTGTATTTTCGGAGAAAATAGACAAAAGGAAAATGCGCAAAGAAGCGGCTGCTGCACTGGAAGAGCTGTTTAAAGGAGCAGAGGATGACAATATCCTATTAGCTGGCGTTTCTGCTTACCGTTCACATAGCACGCAAAAGACCCTATTTGAGCGTTATGTCAAGAGAGACGGCAAGGAGAAAGCTTTAACCTACAGTGCATTCCCTGGAACAAGCGAGCATGAAACTGGCTTATCTATTGATGTCTCCGGCAGCGACGGTAAGTGTGCGGCGGCAGATTGCTTTGGTGATACGAAGGAGTCAAAGTGGTTGGAGAAGCATGCACATGAGTATGGCTTTATTATTCGCTTCTTGAAAGGCAAGGAAGACATTACGGGCTATCAGTATGAGCCATGGCATATTCGTTATGTTGGCAAGGAAATCGCTGCTGAGCTTGCTGAAAGCGGAGAGACGCTAGAAGAGTACTTTGATGCCGTTCCTGTTGCAAAATAAAGGGCAATAGGAGCAGCGCAAGCCTTCTTATTCATACAGAGGAGCTTGCGCAGCCATCTATTGGTGGAGCAATACGTTAGATCTTTGCTTCAAACGTTTTGCAATCTGTTTCTTCGGAGTGACTAGCTTGTTTGCCGCGGTTACTTACAACGTAAATAGATGAAGCAGCGCAGTTATTTCCCGCTGCCCAGAACTTGCATGAATTCACTTCACAAAGCACATCCTTAGCCATTGACAATTCACCTCCTTCACCATTAGGATGGACAAACGATATATCGTTTTATACTTAGAAGGCATTAGAAAGGATGGATACAGATGGGAGTAAAGCTTTATTTTAATCATGACGCAGGCGTAGATGACCTCGTTTCATTGTTTCTGTTGCTGCAAATGAAGGATGTTGAATTGGTAGGTGTTGGTGTTATCCCAGCGGATGGATACTTAGAGCCTGGAGAAAAAGCCAGCCGTAAAATTATTGATCGTTTCGGCAATCCTGAGAAAACAGGTGCGATAGAGGTTGCAAGATCGAATTCACGCGGAGTTAACCCATTCCCAGCTGAATGGCGTATGCATACTTTCTTTGTCGATGCACTTCCTATACTTAATGAGGCTGGAACGATTGCAACGAAGGTTGCTGATGTTCCTGCACATAAACATATGATTGAGCTTCTTCGTAACTCGGATGAGAAGGTAACTCTTCTATTTACGGGCCCGCTTACTGATCTTGCAAGAGTATTGGATGAAGCGCCGGACGTTGAGGAGAAAATCGAAAAGCTTGTTTGGATGGGCGGTACGTTTAATGAACGCGGCAATGTCCAAGAGCCGGAGCATGATGGTACGGCAGAATGGAACGCATTCTGGGATCCAGAAGCCGTTCACCGCGTGTGGGCGAGCAGCATACCGATTCTTCTCGTAGCACTTGAGAGCACGAATAAGGTTCCACTTACTACTGAAGTTCGTAATCGTTGGGCTTCCCTGCGGAAGCATGATGGTCTTGATTTCGTTGGACAATGCTATGCTGCTTGTCCTCCGCTCGTATATATGGAAACAAATTCAACTTACTACTTGTGGGATGTTCTCACAACGGCTGTCGTGGGCAATCCTGATCTCGTTCAGATCAAAACGGTACAAAGCAGCGTAATCAAGGACGGTCCTAGTCAAGGACGTACAGTGGAGAGCGAAGACGGTCGTCCAGTTAGTCTCGTTTATGATGTTGATCCTGTTCGCTTCTTCGATTACATTACGGATCTTTCCGCAAGTGCTGTCAGCACAATCGTTACAAAAAAATAATGCCGCTAATATAAAATGGTGGAGCAGGATTTACTCCTGCACCACCATTTTCTTGTAAGTATGATAGGGGAGCCGTTCTCCACCTATGGCGAGTATTCTTAATCCATTTCGTAGATAGAGCCTGATTTGCTGGCATAGAGCTCAGCATATACCTTCTCGGCATAGGCATCCGTCATGCCGGATATATAATCAGCTACGAAACGCGGCCAGCTCCATTTGCTCTTGTGCTGCTCATAATTCTCAATCCAATCCGGCGGAATAATGAGACGGCCGGAGTCCTGTACTTTGAAGCTATCCCATAGTCTGCGAATCATAATTTCACTGCGCATTTGCAGTCGTTGTACTCGGAAATCCTTAATGAGCGTAACCCAAGCCAGCTTCTTCAAAATTTCCATCGTACGCAGCAATTCGATATCCTGATGCCCATTTTGGACGAAGGTTACTTTCTTCCATCCTCGTGCAGCATCATCAATAATACCAACCTTGCCTGCGAACAGGCTTACCCACCTAGCCTTCATTTCCCGCCGTGTGCGAGAAGATTCACGATCGCAGCTCACATATAAAGCTTCCCATTGCGCCAAATAAGAAGCAAGCACACGCTTCACCATCGCGGGAATGTCTACCTTATCCCATCCGATTCCAGTATTTCCTTTGTCATCAACAATTTCTTGCACCAAATGATCGATAAGTCTGCTATCCTCAAAGAAGGTTGCATTCATTTGAATTTTTCCAGCACGTATGCCATCTTCTATATCATGAGTGGAATAAGCGATATCGTCACATAAATCCATTAGCTGTGCTTCCAGAGTGGAACAACCGATCGGCATATCCCAAGACCGACGTATATGCTCAATTTCACTCCATTCGGTACCATAAACGCCTTTAAGGCGCCCAGGCTCTTGAAGTCCAAACGGATATTTATTAACAGCAAGCAATACAGCTGATGTTAGGTCAAGACCGCTGCCGCTTCCCGCTCGCTTCTCCAAAAACATTAAAATGCGAAAGTTTTGCGCATTTCCCTCATAGGGAATGCCATATTCCTCGGTAAGCATATGATTAAGTACTTCCTCGCCTTTATGTCCAAACGGGGGGTGTCCCAAATCATGCGCCAGTGCAGCAATTTCTACTACAGCAGGATCAAGGATAAGGCCGGGATGCTCTTTACGCGCTAAAAACTCATATTGTTTACCCAGCTTGCGAGCGACCTCACGCGCAATTTGAGAGACTTCTAGTGAATGGGTAAGTCTTGTTCGATAGTAGTCGCCCGACCCTGCGCCAAATACTTGTGATTTCCCCTGAAGTCTGCGGAAGGCGGGGGATTGAATAAGCCGTGCGTAATCACGCTCATATTCATCTCGTTCTTCACTTAAGGTGCCAAGTGATTTCTCATCTAGTCGGAGTTTTCTGATGTCCATGGTTTACCTCCAGTATTACTTCAGCGAGTTGTTTGGATGATAATACTCCTATCATCTTCGATTTCATAAAGTATTTATACATGAAACAGAACAAATGTTTAGCTTTCATTTATTGCGAAATGCTTGTATGTTTGAAATTGTAGCATATTTTCCAGCTTGAACATACACTGTGCATAGAGTATGATCTCATTAACTTTTACATATGACTGAGGTGCTGTAATACAATGGTAATTTTGCAAAACGCTTACGCAGTAATTACGTTGTTAAACATTTTTTTGGCGATTACCGTCATTTTTCTTGAAAGAAGGAATGCCAGCACGACGTGGGCTTGGTTGATGATCCTCTTCTTCATTCCCGTTTTTGGATTTATCCTTTATTTAATATTGGGTCAGAAGGTCCGAAGAAGGAAGCTCTACAAGCTGCTAGGAGATAGTCAGAGAATTATTGAGCATACGATCGAGCGGCAAATGCGCCAGCTGAAGGATCGAGAGCTGGTTTTTAATGATCATTCTATGCAGAACTATCAGGACATGATCTATATGAACTTAAAAACGAGCTATGCAGTTTTTACGAGTAATAATAAGGTGGAAATATTTGTTGACGGCAATGAGAAATTCGATTCATTAATAGCTGATATTGAGGCCGCTCAGCATCATATTCATTTGGTATATTACATCGTGCGTGATGACGTTCTAGGCAGACGTCTGGTGAAAGCTCTGGCGGAGAAGGCAGCCCAAGGCGTAGAGGTGAAGTTTCTTTACGATCATATTGGCAGCTCCAGATTGCCGAGTCGGTATTTTAAGCTTCTTCGGGAGGCAGGAGGTCAGGAAGCTGCCTTTTTCCCATCGCGAATTCCTTACTTGAATTTAAAGATCAATTATCGGAACCATCGCAAGCTTGTTATTATTGATGGACAAGTCGGTTATATCGGCGGGTTTAATATTGGCGATGAGTATTTGGGACTGGATAAGCATTTTGGAGAGTGGAGAGATACGCATCTGAAGGTGCAGGGCTCTGCCGTTCTGCAAATGCAAGCGCAGTTCTTGATGGATTGGAACCTTGCAGCCTCGGGTAAAATTCCGCTCAATGAAAAATATTTTCCTATTATGAGCAATGATATCGGCAACATCGGGATGCAGCTTGTAGCAAGCGGTCCGGATACGGAATACCAGCAAATCAAAAACTCGTATATAAAAATGATTTATGCAGCCAAAGAAACCATTTCGATGCAGACGCCTTATTTTATACCGGATGGCAGTCTGATGACTGCGCTTAAGATCGCTTCTCTATCTGGGGTTGATGTTCGGATTATGCTTCCCAGTATGCCGGATCATTTCTTTGTTTACTGGGCGACGCATTCATATTTGGGAGAGCTTCTTGATGGCGGGGTCAAAATCTATTTATACGAAAGAGGGTTCCTGCACGCCAAAACGCTCGTCATTGACGGTAAAGTTGCTTCAGTGGGAACAGCCAATCTTGATATTCGCAGCTTTAAATTGAATTTTGAGATGAATGCATTCATTTATGATACGGATACAGCTGCAAAGCTGCAGCATATTTTTGAGATGGATACAGCGGACAGTACAGAACTAACACCTGAGATCTACGCTGCTCGTCCACTTTTCAATCGTTTCAAAGAATCCATTTCACGTTTATTGAGTCCCATCCTATAGACAGACGTAAGAAGGGCTTCTGCTTATCTAAGATAACCAGAAGCCCTTCATGTGCTGGGTTTACAACTATTCAATTTATTCTAACTCTCCGATCTGCTTCTTCCACTATTTCTTCTTATCCTTTCGATTTGATTCAAACCACTTCGACTTCGGACCTGAACCTTACTGACCTCGATCAAATTCCTTTCGATTTGTTTCAAATCCACTCATGCTTTCAAATAAGTACCTCAATGCTGCTAAGAGACGATTTACCGATCAAGTTCCTTCCTAAAAGAATGTCAAAGCGTCGACGTCATCCTTACGATTATGGTCCCCGCATGTCCAAATTGTTTATTCGGAACTCCTTCCCGACTTGATGAGACATGCATCGCTAACTTACTTCAATGGACTATCCCCTCTCGGTTAAGATAGCCTTAGTATAACCTATTGTGTGAATTTTGTAAATATTCAGATTATTAATTCGACAAATTTTTTATTTATGTTTTTTTGCTAAAAGAATGAATGGAAAAGACTATTATATGAAGAATAAAGCCAGGCAGGCGATCGATTGCTCGGTTGACCATTCTGAAGCTTCAATTTATACTTAGTCTAAAGTCAGTATATAAGGAATGATCATAATGACAAACAAAATCAACTTAACTATACAGCGTAAATCCATCTTGGAGGTCGTACAAGCTGCTCATGATCACCCAACGGCAGCTGATGTTATTGAGCGATTGCGTGAGAAGGGACATAACTTTGCTTATGGTACAGTCTATAACTCGCTTCGTTATCTAACGGATGCAGGGCTTATAACGGAGCTAAAGCTCGGAGAAGCTGTAAGCCGCTACGATGCGCGTACGGATGAGCATCAGCATATTGTATGCACGAAGTGCGGCAGCGTGGACGAGGTGCTTGTTGAGCTCCCTGTGGAATGGCTTGAGAAGGCAGCGGCAGAGACGAAGTATACGATTGAGCATGCGAAGGTTGTACTAGAGGGGGTATGTGAAAAATGCGCGATGAAATGACTATAGGAAATGCTATGAATCATATAGAGATGAATACCGGGCAGTGGAATGGAGAACTGGGCATTTCAAATGACGGTTTAAAACAAAACGCTAAAGAAAGCCTAAATAAAAGCTTGAATCAAACCGGTGCACTTTGCTCGCTTACGCAGCGTGTTATGATCATCAGCCCCTTGCCAGAGCGTGTGAAAAGCTTGCTAGTCGCGTTATCTGCAGAGTGTTTTGATGTATTTTCCTTGCATGATTTCAATAAAAGCATGCTCCAGAGCTTGCAGCCTGAGCTGCTTGTATATGATGCGATTCCAGTCCTCCATACATCAGGTGGTAACACGCTCCAGGCTGGTACCGAATTGCTTCGATCTGCTGAGGCGCAAGGTGTACCTGTTCTTGTTCTGCTAGACCAGCATTCTTATGATGCGCGAGATGTTGCTGCACTTGGAGCTGCTGAGCTATTGGTATGGCCGGCAAAATCAGAGGATGCACTTGAACGGATTAACAGCATGCTTACGAATAAGCCAGCGATTGCTGCCCATACGATAAATGAAGATATACGAAATTTTAAAGATATTCGAATAGATATGAAAAAAATGACCGTTGATCGTGATGGGAAGCGAATTGATCTAACGAAGACGGAATATGACTTGCTTTTGCATTTTATTTCATCGGATGGTTCTGTGCTGTCTCGTGAATCCTTGCTGGATACAGTCTGGGGCTTGCAATTTTATGGCGGAAGCAATCTGATTGACGCTCATATCAAAAGCCTTCGTAAAAAGTTGAAGGACAGCGCAGTAGCACCTAAATATATTGTAACGGTGCGCGGAGCGGGCTACCGGCTTGCTGATGCCTATGATCTAGGGACCCTTTCATAAAATATTCATCTTTCTTTCATCAACTGTTCATGACAGTCTTTTGCTCATCCTTTATGATTGTTTTATGGATTTAGATCAAGTCTAAATATATAAAACAATAAATGAGGTGCTGTTATGGAAAACTATTTAACGACTAACTTGGGTTCACCTGTTGCCAATAATCAAAGCTCACGCACAGCAGGACAACGTGGACCTGTTCTATTAGAAGATTATCATCTGCTGGAGAAGCTGGCTCATTTCAATAGAGAGCGTATGCCTGAGCGTGTTGTACATGCTCGCGGTGCTGGCGCTCATGGCGTATTTAAGACAGAGAACAGCATGAAGGAGCATACAATGGCTCACTTCATGGGAGAAGCAGGAACAGAGACACCTGTCTTCGTAAGATTCTCAACCGTAATTAACGCAAGCGGTTCACCGGAGACAGCTCGTGATCCGCGCGGCTTTGCAGTTAAATTTTATACGCAAGAAGGCAATTATGATATTGTGGGTAATCACTTGCCGGTGTTCTTTATCCGCGATGCAATGAAGTTTCCGGATATGGTTCACTCTCTAAAGCCATCACCAGCCACCAATCTGCAAGACCCTGCCCGTTATTGGGATTTCATGACGCTTACTCCTGAATCTACTCATATGCTTACGTGGTTGTTCTCAGATGCAGGAACACCTGCGAGTTACCGTGAAATGGATGGCTTTGGCGTACATGCCTTCAAATGGATTAATGAAAGCGGCAAGCCAACCTATGTGAAATACCACTGGAAATCACAGCAAGGCGTACGCAACTTTACTGCTGCTGAAGCAAGCGAGATGCAGGGCAAAGATTTCAATCATGCAACTCGTGATTTGCATACTGCCATTGAACAGGGCAATTTCCCAGAGTGGGCGCTTCATGTACAGCTTATGCCGAGGGATCATGTAGAGCGCTATGCGTTCGATCCGCTTGATCCAACTAAGGTATGGCCAGAGGACATGTATCCACTTGTGAAGGTTGGTACGATGACGTTAAACCGTAATCCTGAAAACTATTTCGCAGAGGTAGAGCAATCTGCTTTTTCACCTAGCGCTCTCGTTCGAGGCATCGAGCCGTCGGAGGATAAGCTGCTGCAGGGCAGATTGTTTGCCTACCCTGATTCTCAGCGTTACCGCCTTGGCGCCAACTACCTACACATTCCTGTCAACTGCCCGTATGCGCCCGTACGCAATCATCAGCGGGATGGTGCAATGACAATGAAGGCAGATCCATCTCCAGTGAACTACGAGCCGAACAGCCTGTCTCAGGAGCTTACAGAGGCACCAGAGTTCGCAGACTCATTTGCTCCGCTGCAAGGCTCAGCAGGTCGTCAAAAAATCGATAAAACAGATGACTTCACGCAAGCTGGCGAACGCTACCGTTCACTTTCGTCAGAGGAACAAGCTAACTTGACCACTAATATTGTCGGTGAGCTGGAGCAGACCAATGACGAGATCAGACTTCGTGCGATCTGCAACTTCTTCCGCGCGGACCGTACACTCGGAATGAAGCTCTCCGAAGCGCTCGATGTCGATATCCGCAAATACATGCCTCAGGTTTAAATACGGTTTTCATACTTCAACTATTATTGATATCCCTCCTGGTGCTGCATAAAATAAAATAGATCTAAGAGCAATATTCGTAGTCCTATGTGACCGCGCGTATTGCTCTTTTTTTGATGGGAAAAATGATATTTTCTATATGCAGGGAATGATTAATGTTTGGAAGAATAAGTTAATGAGAAGACTGCGAAATTTAGTATATATGTCACTTGTGACGGCTTTGGGGCTTTGATTATATGAAATCATCTATATATCGTAATCGAATAAAAAAGTGGAAAGGCGGAAGTGAGCGAAATGGAAAAACAGTTGAATACAGCAGAGCAGCAGAAAAGCATGGGCAAGCCTCTTCTGAAAAGGGTTCTCAGTAATTATCTGCCTGTTTCCAATTTGGAGTTGGCAGTTAAATGGTATGAGGAAACCTTTGGACTAACAGCAAGAAGACGTGAGCCAGATGGAGCTATTCTTAGCTTAGGAAATGGGCAATGGCTGTTTCTGCTTGAATCACTTGATAAGAAAACAGCTAACTTTATGACTAAGCAATGGGATGGAGACAACTATGAAATGTTTTCGTTAACATTTGAGGTTGAAGATATTATAGAACTTCATAATCATTTGCGTGAAAGAGGAGTCAATGTGGAGCCATTGGTTGATCATGATGGCTGCGGTTTACAATTTAAATTCAAGGACCCTGACGGAAATAAGTTTAACGTATGGCAAGATACTGGCTCCGAGTAATTACTTTAACGTAAATAAAAAAGCGTCTTACCTCATCCAGCGAAGGAGAGATAAGACGCTTTTTCGTCGTTGCATTATTGTTTTTTCAATTTGTCCCAAGCAGCTTGCATGCCGGACTGCCAAGCAGTCGCATCGATTTTGCCTGCGATGTATTGTTGAATAACGCTTGCGAATTCTTGTGTAACGCCATCAGGATATTTCGAAGATTGAAGGCCTAGCACTTTGTCTGCTTGTACGTAGTTGTAGACTTCTGTACCAATTGCGCCCATATCTTCAGGTGTTGCTGTGATTGTTGAAAGTGCAGGAATGAATTTGAATTTTTTAACGATATATTCTTTACCGATATCAGAAGTTACAAGCCAGTTCAGGAAGATCTTAGCTTCTTCTTTTACATCGGAATCTTTGTTGATAACAAGGTTAGCCGGGATACCAACGTTAATTTTGTCATTAGCTGCTGCATCTTCGCCAAGCGGCATAGGCAGAACGCCGATGTTCATGTCAGGGTTAATGCTGTCAATTTGTACTTGTGCCCAGTTACCTTCTTGCATCATAGCTGCTTCACCGTTAGCAAACAGCGATACTTGCGTGTTGTAGTCGGTTGTAAGCGGGTTTTTGTTACCATAATCAACAGTAAGTTTCATAAGCTTAGCCCATTCAGCAAACTTCTCATTGTCTTTGATTGTAGCTGTACCGTCATTCAAACCTTTGATAAATGCATCAACATCAGGTTGTTGTGCGAATGCAGGGTTAATACCTTGGTTACCAATCAACCACCACTCTTGATAAGCATTAGCAAAAGGTGTGATGTTTGCTTCTTTTAGCTTTTTAGCAGCTGCTTCAAGCTGGGAGTATGTTTTTGGAAGCTCAGTAATGCCTGCTTTAGCAAACAAATCTTTGTTGTAAATGTAGCCGAAGCCTTCAAGGTTCATGGCCATACCGTATACTTTACCGTCTTTTGTCATTGGCTCAGCAGCTAGAGGAACAAGATCCTTAACCCAAGCTTGATCAGACAGGTCTTCTAGCTTGTCCAGCCACATTTCCATTTCAGCGTAACCGCCGTTGGAGAAAATATCAGGAGCATCGCCCGCTGCGAATTTTGTTTTTAGTGAAGCGCCGTAGTCAGCACCGCCGCCTACAGTTTGAATGTCTAGTTTAATGTCTGGGTACTCTTTATTGAACTCAACTGCCAACTCGTTTAGACCTTCAACAATTTCTGTTTTAAATTGAAAAATAGTAACGGTTTTCGTTTTGCCTTTAGCCGGCTCGTTGCCCGCGTTGTTATTGCTGCCGCAGGCAGACAATACGATACTCATAGCAAGAACGATACTTAGCGATAGCATGGACCACTTTTTGTTCATAATTCTAGTTCCCCCTAGATAGATTTTTTTATATGGATACGACCAGTTTTTATAAAAGCATTAGCCTTTAACAGAACCCGCCGCTACTCCCTCAACAATGTAACGCTGCAGCAGTAAGAAGAATGCTACGATTGGTGTAATACCAAGAACGAGCGCTGGAAGCGCAAGATCCCACTGCTTCGTGTATTGACCGAAGAAAGCGAAGGTTGCGAGCGGAATAGTCCGCATTTCTGGCTTTTGCAAGATAAGGGAAGGAAGCAAGTAATCATTCCAGACCCACAAACAGTTCAATATAATAACGGTCATGAGCATCGGCTTCAATAGAGGAAGCACGATACGGAAGAAAACAGTGACCGGGTTACAACCATCAACAGTTGCTGCTTCTTCAATTTCCAGCGGAATCGATTTAATGAAACCGTGGAAAAGGAACAAGGAAAGCGGAGCGCCGAGCCCCAAATAACACATGATCAGACCATACATGCTATTATTAACACCAAGCCAGTTAACGACTTGAAGCAGCGGTATCATGATCGATTGGAAAGGAATTACCATTGCAGCTACGAAAAGCATGAACAAAATGCGATTGAAGCGTGTATTGGATCTCACCATTCGATAAGAGCCCATTGCACTAATGAGTGCAGTGACGACTACCGTTACTACGGTAATGATCATAGAGTTCTTAAAAGCTTCAGGGAATCTAGTCAATTCCCAAGCGCGGGAGTAGTTTTCCCATTTGAACACTTCCGGCCAACTAGCCGAGTTGGACATGATCTCGCCGAAGGGCTTGACCGAGTTAACAAGCAGGAAGTAGAAGGGAGCTAGAAACAATAAGCCGATCAGTATCATAACGATTTCGGTTATGAATAGCTTTCCGGTATATTTTTTGGTTTCCATTAAGCTTCAACCTCCTTGCTTTTAGTGACACGAACTTGAATCATGGTAATAATAGCAACCACGAAGAAGAATAGTAGTGATTTAGCTGTTCCTAAGCCATAACGGTTATTTTGGAAAGCTTCTGCATAAATGTTAAGGGCTACAGATTCTGTTGATTTGAATGGTCCGCCTTTTGTAAGGGAAAGGTTCAAGTCAAACATTTTGAACGACCATGAGATGGCAAGGAATAAGCAAACTGTTACAGCAGGCATGATAAGTGGAACAATAATGCTGCGAAGCACTTGCATCCGTGTAGCACCATCAATTTCAGCAGCTTCCAGCACATCTTTAGAAACATTTGAGAGTGAAGCTACGTATACAACCATCAGATAACCTGCGGATTGCCATACGAATACCATGACGATACCCCAGAAGCCGGTCGTTTCATCACCAAGCCAAGGAAGATTAAAGAAGGACCAGCCTGTCAAATCACCGACAGTGGAAAATCCTTTTACGAAAATAAATTGCCAGATGAATCCGAGCAGCAAACCGCCGATTACGTTCGGCATGAAGAAGATCGTCCGCAGCATGTTACGCGTTTTGAGCTTCTTCGTAAGCAGGTAAGCCAGGAAAAACCCGACCAAGTTGGTTAGTATGACACCAACAACCGTAAAGCGAATAGTGAACCAGAATGATCGCCAAAAATCCGGATCGTTCGTGAAGATTTGATTGAAATTATCAAAGCCGACCCAACTCACTGTTCCAGAGACACCGTTCCAATCAGTGAATGAGTAGTACATGCCTAGAAGAAACGGGATGACCATAATTAGTAGAAAAAAGATGGTAACTGGCCCTACGAATACTAATTGCGGCCACCATCTGGACATTCTCTTGTTGCCCATAGAAGAACTCCCCTTTCTTTTCACAGGAAAACTATTGTATGTTTTAATTATGCAATTCAGACAACATGTTAAACACCGACGGATGTGACCGGTCAGGTGCAAAATATTGATCGGGATCGGAGGAAGGCTTCATTGAAGTGGAGAAGCATACGCACCAAGCTAATCATTTTTATGTTGATTGCGACAATTGTACCTATTGTAACCACGATGGTCGTTTTCTATCTTTATACATCTCAATCCATGAAGGAGAGAGCGCTGGAGGATACACAAAATCTGCTTTATCAAGGACAACGAAACTTGACTGCCGTGCTGGATGAAATTAATCGCAGCTCGCTCAACGTATATAATGATGCTGAAATGTATAGGGAGCTTCAATCGGGATTGCCCGAATTCCAAACGGACAGCCGTGTTTTTGCTTCGATGTCATATATCAAATCATCAGTCCCGAACGTGCATCAAGTTTACTTATTCGCAAGCCTGGGCAGAAAAGCGATGATTGTGACTAATGCGGCAGGAGCAAGGAGAATGAATGACGTGGATGTTTTTTCTGATGTGGAGAAGTATGTCGGGAAAGAAGGAAGTACATCGCTTCAATCCACACATATGAGTCATACTTACGGCAACAGCTCCTTACAGCCTCAGCAACCGAGTGAGTGGGTGTTTACCCTTCATCGTCGTATTGAGCGGATTCCATCGAGTGATACGCTTGGTTATTTGTCTATCGATGTTAAGCAATCTATCCTTAATGATATTGTTGGTCAGCTTTATGATCCAAAGGAAGAAAATTTATACGTTGTGGATGATGACGGTTATGTCGTATATGGGGATGACAAGCAGCTATTTGGTAAGAAACTTCAAGCTTCTTGGTATGAGGAAGAGCTAGCGAAGGACAGCAGCGAAAGCGGACATTTTGAGAAAAATGGAGCTTTATATGTGTATGAACGCGTTCATACAACGATAGCGGGATGGACCATTATTAAGCGAATACCGACAACTTACCTCATTAGAGAAGCCAAACAAGCAGTTAATATAAATCTGCTTATTCTAGCGCTGTCTCTTATTGTTATCGTAACAGCAACGATTATTGTTTCATTTAAAATAACAGCTCCAATCAAGAAGTTGGTTCATTACATGAATCAAGTACAAGCAGGCAACTTGAATATACCGATTAAGCCGGCAGGAAATGATGAGATAGGTTTAATTGTCAATCGATTTAGCAGTATGATGGATACAATTAATAATCTAATATTGCGAGAGTATAAGCTGGAGCTGGCGAATAAAACGAATCAACTTCGAGCGCTGCAGGCACAAATAAATCCACACTTTCTAAATAATACGATTCAAATCATTGGTACATTGGCACTTGAGTTAGGTGTGCCGCGTATTTATGCCTTATTATCAGCATTAGCTCGACTGATGCGTTACAGTATGGATAATGATACAAAAATGATCACACTTCGCGATGAACTTGCTCATTTGAATGCGTATATGGAGCTTCAGAAGGAACGCTATGAGAATTGTTTTGAGTATCATGTGAACATAAATGAGAGCTTGCTGGATGCAGAAATGCCTAAGATGATTTTACAGCCTGTCATAGAAAATTATTTTAAGCATGGGATGGACAAATCAGCGGGGAATGGACAACTTCTTTTATCTGCGAGCTGGCGTGAGGATGACTGGTATGAAGTTGTGCTTGAAAATAACGGAATCGGAATACCTGAGAAACGATTAGCTCAGCTTCATCAAGAGCTCGCTCATTTGTCGCATTCAAAGGAATGGCAAGGAATCGGCTTGTCCGCGGATATATTGCTGAAGACAGCTGTTTCTGCAAACGGTAATAAGTCCGATGTAAATGACTCTATGAAGCAAGAGCAGGATCGTGCGGAAACAAGAATAGGACTTCATAACGTCCACTCTCGGATGCTCATGATTTATGGCGATGGCGCGAAGCTCGAGATTGAAAATATTTTACCACGAGGCGTGCGTGTAACACTGGTGATGAAGAAAATTACAGAGACGGTCGAGACGGAAAGGAAAAAGGATGAAGGTATTAATCGTTGATGATGAAGCGCGCGTTCGCAAAGCGGTTAGGCTGCTTGTGGATTGGGATAGACATGGTATTACTGAAATTGAAGAGTCCGATGGCGGCTATGATGCTTTAGAACGAATGCGAAAGAACAAGCCAGCTATTGTCATTATGGATATGATGATGCCAGAGGGAAGCGGCGTAGATCTAATGGGGGCGCTGAATGAGTTCGCTGGAACGGTCAAGTTTATTGTAGTTAGCGGTCGTGACGATTATGATTTTGTGCGTGAGGCAGTGAGACATGGCGGGATTGACTATTTGCTTAAGCCTATCGAGCCGGATGCCATTAATGCTGCGGTCGCAAAAGCTGCCTCACAATGGCAGCTGCAAGAACGGGAACGCAGTGATCGTTATCAACAAAGCATACAGCTGAACGAATTCAAGCCGGTGTATGGTGAGAAGCTGCTGACGGGATTAATTGATGAGCCTGCTGCAGCACATGGGAGTCTTCGGAGATTGATGGCAGAAGGGCTTGTACCGATTGGAACGAAAGCAGCAAGGCTTGCCTTGCTGCAAGTGGATACGAGCGATAGGCAGCTTATGGAGCGATTTGCTTGGGATAGTGATCTGCTGCATTTTGCGATAATTAACATATGTAATGAATTTCTTCTGCCGAATCAGAAAGGTGTTGCTTTTCGGCATTGGGGCGCACCAATGGAAATTATTATAGCGGTGTGGGATGAAGGGGAACAGCTGCCTGCTATTTTACAAGACATTAATGAAGGGTTGTTTGTAACGCTACAGCGGCGCATGCATATGGGAATGAGCGAGGGTGGAGCATTTCCCAATGATATGCCAAGACAGTATGAAGAAGCGTTAATGGCTTTATGGCGCAGAAATGCGTTTGCGACCCATGTTTATATACATTCCATCGAGGAAATGAAAATAGGTCCAACAATGATGTTTTCTGAATTGGAAGAGGAGTGGAAGGTCGCGCTTCTCAGCGGAAATGGGGAGCTGCTTTCAATCGCATCTAATAAGTGGCTTGAAGCAGCACGCATATCTGGATTCATATCACCGCATATGCTGGAAGAGTACAAGAAGGATACGCTGTTATTTTGTGTTAGGCTGTTACGTGAAGCACCTGGTCGCCAAGCCTCTCAAAACGGTAACCTATTGAATGAAGATGAGCTAGTCCAAGATGCACCCTATGTAAATGCAAGTGGAATATCGCTGCAGGACTGGCGTGAATGGTCCTATAATCTGCTGCGGAAATTTTCTCAAGCTATGATTCAGCGACAGGTGCAGGAAAAGGCGAAAATGAGTGATATCGCCAGCTTTATTGAGCAGCATTATGAGACGGAGCTTTCTCTTCAGGATATCGCCAAGCGGTTCTTTGTCAGTCGTGAATATATATCTCGCAAGTTTAAGCAGGAGTATGGCATTAATATTTCCGATTATATTACGAGTATTCGTATTGATAAGGCGAAGCAGCTTATGATTAATCCTAATTTGCGCATTGCAAAAATCGCTGAAATGGTCGGATTTCATGACGAGAAATACTTTAGCAAGGTTTTCAAAAAAGCTGAGGGTGTCTCACCGAAAGCATATCGAAATAAAATGCTGGAATAGAAGGCATCATTCCTGTAATTGCCTATTTGCAGTAGGTATAATTTTGCAGTACGATGAAAGAAATAAATGTATTTCTAAAATAAGGGGGTAGAAGACGGTGGAATTGTCTACACCGTTCATTCAAACAGCCTCTGTTGTCGTTTCGGTAATAGCCGGCTTATCACTTATTGTGCTTCGGATGCGTGCAGGAAAACAACCGACCTCCTTGCGCAAAATAATAATTCCTCCAATTGGGATGGCAACAGGCTTCCTCATGTTTGCCTTTCCTATGATGCATATTCCGTGGATGTGGGGGCTTTCTGCCTTTGGAATGGGTATGCTGATCTTCTCGTTTCCATTGGTCGTAACGACGCGATTGGAGCGGGTAAATTCAGACATTTATGTTAAGCGTTCCAAAGCCTTTATTTTTATTATGATAAGTTTGTTTGCCCTTCGATTGTTCTTGCATGGCATTGTAGAGCAGTATATGTCTATTCCACAAACAGGCGCGATCTTTTATCTTCTTGCTTTCGGGATGATCATTCCTTGGCGACTCGCTATGGTCAGTGATTATTTAAGGTTGAGGAGTTTAGAAGCGTGATTTTATTAATTTTATATAGACGACTTCCTTGAGGCGATAAGTCTCGTAAGGGAAGTCGTCTTTTATTGTATGTAGCAGCGAAAGGGGGTTGAACAAAGGATATTTGACACCTTTTTGCTGGTTATGATATTCTTTACTTATGTATTGCGTGCAATTTAATTTATCAAAATTTACTCGAGACGTAGGAGGCAATCATCAATGAGTATTTATACGTATGATGTAGAAACCATTAAAGGTGAACAAGTAAGCATGGAGCAATATAAAGGTAAGGTATTGATTATCGTCAACACAGCTAGCAAATGCGGATTTACACCTCAATACGCAGATTTGCAAAAACTATACGAGGAATACAAAGAGCAGGGTCTCGAAATTCTTGGGTTTCCAAGCAATCAATTTGGTGAGCAAGAGCCAGGAGCTAATTCTGATGTACAGAGCTTTTGCCAGTTGAACTATGGTGTTACATTCCCGTTGTTCTCGAAAACAAATGTAAGAGATGAGGATGCTCATCCGCTTTTCAGCTACTTAACGAAAGAGGTACCTTTTGCAGGTTTTGATACGAACGAGGCTAGCGGTAAAATGCTGAATTCCTTCCTTGAGGCCAAGCTGCCTCATTTCCTGGAAGGTGATTCTATAAAATGGAATTTCACTAAGTTTTTGGTTGATCGCGAAGGGAAGGTAGTAAGCCGCTTCGAATCGACGGACGAACCATTGAATATGAAGGCCGATATCGAGCGCTTGCTTTAGTGCTCCCTCACCTTAAAATGAAATAGACGCGGGATTTCGGCGACAAAAAGCCCATTTACTGGCTATTTGACACGATTTGAGGGGAAATATGAGAGTTGCTGACACTTAGAGGCTCTTTGTGCTGACGTGGAATGGAGAAGGCTGTTGAATTCACTCGGTTATTCTGAAGAGTTCGGCACCTTTCTGGTTAAGGGCGGTATGTAAAGTGAGTGATTGATGTGTACTTCGGTGGGACAAGCTTTTTTAGTTTGGCTGGGTGTAGAACCATGTGTGGTCAATGTATAACCGGTGGCTAGCATCAATAAGCAATAAATTAGCTTATTATTTGCATTATAATTTTGCTGCCAAAACAACTGAATCACAATATGACAGCATGTCGCTTCTATATGCATCTACTACCGAAGTGGAAAGCTCCCTATTAGTTTTTCCCTTCTACTGCCAAAGTAACGAATCAACACTCTTATTGCATATTTCTCCTATTGCGAAGGTGCTTTAACATCATACAATTAGCCTATCTATTCTACTGCTACAGCTACTTCAAAGTGTCTCCTAGTTGGGCAGTTAGCTTGCTTGGGTGTTGCCTTTGATAGGCTGAATTCAAACGCCTCTCTCCCTCTTTTTGCAAGCCTAGTATTCACTGATCAACTCTCAAATGAGTTCGTAAGTGGAGGTTGAAAATGGACAGAAACGGAATAGCCGTTCTGTCCATTTTTTTATGGATAATGAACAAGCTGTTAATGTGGTTAGTTAAGAATTTTATATTTTAAAAAGTGTGAAAATATATAATTTAGGTCTATCGTATTTTGCGTTGTGGATAGAGGTCGTTTCCTCTATTTTCCCTTATTTAGATTAGGGATTATTTATTAAACAGCATCTATTAATAAAGTAGTTTATTTCGAAATTTTGGATTCAAAATATGCAAAAGTAATAGTATTCACTACTGAGGAAATAAAGAGCACTCATAGGTTTTTCTGGGTTTTGGATTGTTGAAGGTTGAAGTGTGCTATGAGATATGTTGTTTGAAGTGAACATTCAAGGATTAACTGCTAAAGTACCTCCTAAAGTAACTCCAAAATTAACCTCTGAATTAACTTTAGGGCACTCTTATCCGATAGTTTTTCGCATTGTCCTAAATAAGTGAATAGCTAATTATATGGGGGCAGAATTAGTTAAAATGCTTTGAATTAGCATGCTGAGTGTTCTTACTTCCCCAACCCAACCCAACCCAACCCAACCCAACCCAACCCAACCCAACCCAACCCAACCCAACCCAACCCAACCCAACCCAACCCAACCCAACCCAACTCCAATAGAGCTAAAAACTAGCTCTAAATCAAGAAAACAAGCCGATTCAGCAGAAATAGAGCTAGAAATTAGCTCTAAAGTCGATATATTCGCTGGGATTCAGCTCGATAGCACCATAACCGAGCAAATAGAGCTAAAAACTAGCTCTAAATCAAGAAAACAAGCCAATTCAGCAGAAATAGAGCTAGAAATTAGCTCTAAAGTCGATATATTCGCTGGGATTCAGCTCAATAGCGCCATAACCGCGCAAATAGAGCTAAAAACTAGCTCTAAATCAAGAAAATAAACTAATCCCGCCCAAATAGAACTAGAAATTAGCTCTACTCCCCCACAACTATGGAAAGACCACTTTAACGTAGGAAGATTAATCCAACCGTTATCAGGGTATATACATTGGAATAAAAATACATGTTAACGGATTAGTTTACATTTACTGTTATCCACATATTTGAAGGGATTGTAAGTTTAACATGTACGAATGCAGATATATTTTCTAGAATGGTCATACTACCTTTCATAGAAGAGGCATCAGGGATGTAAACACAATAATTATGAGGTGAACCGTGCATGAAGAAAGACGAAGGATCAGTATTGAAAAGCGGAGGAAAGGGAGTAAAAGAGCGCTTTTCTTCATCTGGGTTTATTTTAGCGGCGATCGGCAGCGCAGTTGGCCTAGGTAATATGTGGAAGTTTCCATATATTACAGGTCAGTATGGGGGTGCAGCCTTTTTCTTGCTATTTGTTATATGTCTCATAATTGTGGGACTGCCAGTGCTGCTTGCTGAATTAGCGGTGGGTAGAGGCGGACGAGGAAATGCATCGACCTCACTTATCCGACTTAGCGGGAAAAAGGTTTGGGGCGGCTTCGGTTTTATTACGATTCTAGGCGCTTTTGTCATCTTGTCCTTTTATGCAATCGTAGCTGGCTGGACGATGCATTATGCGATGCTGTCTTTTACAGGCAAATTATTCGCGAATAATGATTTTGCGACGACATTCACCAACTTCAATAATAGCTGGATGCCTGTGTTCTGGCAGTTCCTTGTTATTCTGTTAACGACCATTATAATCATGCGCGGTGTATCAGCAGGTATAGAGAAGTTCAATAAGGTTCTTATCCCTGGTCTCGTGATCTTGCTTGTTGTTCTTGCTATACGCGCATTGTCGCTTGATGGCGCAGGGGAAGGTGTGTCCTTTTTCTTGATGCCTGACTTTAGCAAGCTAACAGCGGAATCTGCACTCGTGGCTCTCGGGCATGCATTCTTCTCGCTATCTCTCGGGATGGGAACCATGCTTACTTATGGAGCCTATGTCGATAAAAGACAATCACTTGGTCTAGCCACTCTTGCAGTAGGCGGAGGCGATTTGATTTATGCGTTTTTGGCAGGACTGATTATATTCCCAACAACATTTGTATTTGGCTTGGAAGCTGCGCAAGGCCCTGGTCTTGTATTTGTTGCCTTGCCGGCTGCATTTTCAGCCATGCCGCTGGGTTCATTTTTCGGAGGTTTGTTTTTCGTATTACTTGCATTTGCGGCACTTACTTCAACGGTATCGCTCCTCGAAGTGCCAGTCGCGTTTGTCCGTGAGGCGTTTAATTGGAGTCGCAAAGTAGCGGTAACTGTTGTTGGAAGCTTATGCTTCCTTATAGGATTACCGTCAGCACTGTCTTTAGGGAATAAAGTGCCTTGGCTAACCTTCGGGGGCAAATCGTTTTTTGACTGGATGGACTTTGTATGCTCTAACATCGTACTTCCTGTAGGCGGATTAGTTGTCACTATATTTGTGGGATACGCTTGGAAAGGCGCTGCTAAGGAATCAGGCTTAACCTCTTGGTGGCTTCAAGTTTGGCTGTTTATGCTGCGTTTTATCGCACCGATCCTTGTCCTTCTTGTATTTCTCTACTCAGCGGGAATCATCAAAATGTAGAGAGAATCCCTGTCTTATATTTTTAGGCAATATTGTGTATTATAATAGGATAAATATTTTCAGTGGAAAGGTTGGTCGCGAGTGGAGAACACAGTAGAAAACAAGTCCTCATCCTCGAATTTTATTAAAAGCATTGTTACCGAAGATTTGAAGAGCGGGAATGTGCAGGAAGTTATAACTCGCTTTCCGCCTGAACCGAACGGTTATTTGCATATTGGGCATGCCAAATCGATTTGCTTAAACTTTGAATTGGCAGATGAATTCAAAGGGAAAACAAATCTTCGTTTTGATGATACGAACCCTCTTAAGGAAGACACAGAATACGTAGAATCTATTCAAGAGGACGTACGTTGGCTCGGCTTTGAATGGGACGACCTGCGCTTTGCGTCAGACTATTTCGAAGAGCTTTATAATCGAGCTGTACTGCTTATAAAAAAAGGCAAAGCTTATGTCTGTGACCTGACAGCCGAGCAAATGCGCGAATATCGCGGCACCTTGACCGAGCCAGGCAAAGAAAGCCCATACCGCAGCCGCAGTGTAGAGGAGAACCTTGATTTATTTGCGCGTATGCGGGCAGGGGAATTCAAAGACGGTGAAAAGGTGCTTCGTGCCAAAATCGATATGGCGTCGCCAAACATTACGCTGCGCGATCCTGTTTTGTATCGCATCTCACATACGCATCATCACCGTACAGGAGATGCTTGGTGCATCTATCCGATGTACGATTATGCTCATCCGATCAGTGATGCGATTGAGGGCGTTACACATTCCATCTGTACGCTAGAGTTTGAGGATCACCGTCCTCTATATGACTGGGCAATTGCAGAATGCGAGATGGAAGCTACGCCTCGTCAATACGAATTCGCACGTTTGAACGTAACAAACACGGTTATGAGCAAGCGGAAGCTAAAGCAGCTAGTTGACGAAGCAGTTGTTGACGGTTGGGATGATCCTCGTATGCCTACGATCAGCGGTTTGCGCCGCAAAGGCTACACGCCTGAAGCGATACGTACATTCTGCCGCGAGATTGGCGTTTCAAAGAGCAACAGTCTCGTCGACGAACGGAATCTAGAGCATTTTATTAGAGAGGATTTGAAACTGAAGGCGCTTCGTACGATGGCTGTTCTTCGTCCCCTCAAAGTTGTCATTACAAACTATCCAGAAGGTCAAACCGAGCTTTTGGATGCTGAAAATAATGCAGAAAACGAAGAAATGGGCATACGTCAAATTCCATTTTCACGTGAAATTTATATTGAACAAGATGATTTTATGGAGAACCCGCCAAATAAATATTTCCGTCTCTTCCCTGGCAATGAGGTGCGTCTGAAACATGCTTACTTTATTAAGTGTGAGGATGTCATTAAGGACGCGGACGGAAATGTGATCGAGCTTCATTGTACCTATGATCCTGAGACGAAGAGCGGATCAGGGTTTAATGCGCGCAAAGTGAAGGGTACTCTGCACTGGGTAGAGGCATCACAAGCCGTTGCTGCAGAATTCCGTTTATTCGAGCCACTGATTACGAGTGAAGCAGAAGAGGAAGGCAAGCCGTTCCTAGAATGCATCAATCCGAATTCACTGGAGGTGCTTCAAGGCTTTGTCGAGCCTAATATGAAGGATGCGACAGGCGGCGATAAGTTCCAATTTTTCCGTCATGGATACTTCAATGTTGATCCGAAGGATACGACTGCAGAGAAGCTGGCGTTCAATCGTATCGTTTCATTGAAAAGCTCTTTCGATCCGTCGAAAGCATAACCATAGACGCAAAAGCCTGCCGAGCCTTTAAAGCTCGGCGGGCTTTTTTTCTATTTGCAGGTTGAATGATACAATATTTATTGGCTCCATTTATAATAGAAGTGATATAATTTGTAAAAATTGTACGAGTATGAGGTGGCGAACTTGATCAATCAGCAGTATGAAATTGTTGATGCAGAGCTAAGTGATCTAGCTCGCATTGTTGAGATTTATAATTCAACAGTTCCAAGCAGAATGGTGACTGCTGATTTAGAGCCGGCTACAGTTGAGAGCAAGGCTGATTGGTTCCACGATCATTCACCCAATCATCGGCCGCTATGGGTATTGCGAGTAAATGGGGAGATTGCAGCATGGTTTAGTTTTCAATCCTTTTACGGCAGACCAGCGTATAACGCGACAGCGGAAATCAGTATATACATTGCAGAGGAATATCGTTCGCGAGGAATCGGAAAGGTATTGCTGGAGAAAGCGATTAATGATTGCCCGCGTCTAGGTGTAACCACGTTACTCGGCTTTGTTTTTGGTCATAACGAGCCAAGTCTAGCGCTTCTGAAGAAGTTTGGCTTTGAAGTATGGGGTCATTTGCCTAAAGTAGCGGAGCTTGACGGCATTCAAAGAGACCTAGTCATTGCAGGTAGACATATATGAAGCGTACACTAGTAATAAGTGATATTCATGGCTGCTACACACCATTCAATGATCTGCTCTCCTTGATGAACTATCGGCCGAGTGAAGACCAGCTTATGCTGCTCGGTGATTTTGTTGATCGCGGTCCGAAGAGCAAGGAAGTGCTGGAACAAGTCATAAGCCTCGTTCAAAAGGATGGCGCCATAGCACTTCAAGGCAATCATGATGAACGGCTTGTTGATGTCATGCTGGAGCGAAGCGAGCAAGCGTTGATTAAGTTCTCAGGACATGGCGGCAGACAGACAGCAGAGAGCTATGCCGGTGTTCGCCAAGGAGCGCTAGAGGGCATAATCGAGCGAGCTAAGGCCAATATTCATAAACATTATATGCATCATATGACTTTTTTGGACGAGCTGCCTTATTTTCATGAAGACGAGCATTTTATTTACGTGCATGCTGGAATTAATCCGACCTACTTAAACTGGCGCGAGCAGCCAAAGAGAGACTTTCTCTATATCAAAGAACCTTTTCTCAGCACACCTACTACCGTAAAAAAGACGATCATCTTCGGTCATACCAAAACGATAGACATTCAAGGAAATCCGAGCATCTGGTTTGGGCAAGGGAAAATTGGAATCGACGGCGGCTGCGCAACGGGTCACCAGCTCAATGGGCTGGAAATTACCGGACCAAGCAGCTTCAAAACCTATGCCGTACCGAGTCGTCCGTAATCGTTTTGTGAAAAAGAGGTGCTGTTTTTATTTATGTTTAAACATGCTTATTTCAAAAGCCTGCCTGTCCATTTATTCCTAATAGCTATGATGCTGGTGTATATCATCATTATGGGTGGTCTCTTATTTCTGCGCCCGCGTTATTGGGGAGAAGGATACATGTATAACATCATTCCTTTCCAAACGATCAAAGGGTATCTTTTTTCAAGGCATCATTTCAACTCTGACATTTGGTTCAAAAACCTATTCGGCAATATCGTCTTATTTATGCCAATCGGTTTCTTCCTGCCTATGCTTCATACTTCATTTAGAAGGATACTGAAACTAATTTTCACAACTATTTTGCTTATAACAGCTGTCGAGCTAACGCAAATGCTAACGAGAGTGGGCAGCTTTGACATTGATGATATTATTCTTAATACGTTTGGTGCCTTACTTGGACTAGTAATAACCAGAATTGTTTTCCGTCGTTCAAAAAAATGAATGGCTATTAAAAGGCGATTGAAGAAAGGAAGATCATCGAATGAGTAAATTTTGGAGCCCGCTTGCAGCTTCCCTGGTGCCGTATGTGCCGGGTGAACAGCCCAAAGACAAAACGTATATTAAGCTGAATACGAATGAAAATCCATACCCACCTTCTCCTAAAGTTGTGGAAGCGATAAAGGAAGCGGCAAATGCTGATTTGCGTCTATATCCTGATCCTACCTGCGAGGATCTTATACAAGCTGCTGCCGACTATTATGGCGTCCCAGCAAAGCAAGTATTTGTAGGCAACGGATCTGATGAGATTTTGGCCTTCGCTTTTGCAGCATTTTTTGATCCGGCTAAAAAAATATTATTTCCTGATATTACGTATAGCTTCTATAAGGTATACGCGAAGCTATACGGCCTGAAGACAGAGCTTGTTCCGTTGGATGAAGGGTTTAATGTTCAAATTAATGAGTTCCAATCGCCAAACGGAGGCATCATTATTCCTAATCCCAATGCTCCGACGGCACAATTGATATCCCTTCAAGAAATCCGGACACTTTTAGAAAATAATCCGGACGTAGTTGTCATTATTGATGAGGCGTATATTGATTTCGGTGGAGAATCAGCAGTTCAGCTCGTTGAAAGCTATCCTAATTTATTGGTTATACAGACGCTCTCCAAATCACGCTCATTAGCTGGCTTGAGAGTGGGGTTTGCTTTTGGAAGCGAGGAACTGATTGATGGTCTTAACCGTATCAAAAACTCATTCAACTCTTATACACTCGATCGTCTTGCCCTTAAGGGCGCTGTAGCTTCAATCCAAGATGATGCTTATTTCAAGCAATCGACTGCAATGGTTGTGGCAACTAGAGAGCGAGTTAGCGATCAACTGATTTCATTAGGCTTCAGGGTGACCGATTCCAAGGCGAATTTCGTATTTATTTCACATCCATCCATTTCAGCAAAATTGATTTTTCAGCAGCTTCGTGAAAAGGGCGTACTGGTCCGCTATTTTGATCAACCTCGCATAGACGAATATTTGCGGGTCAGTATTGGAACGGATGAAGAAATGGACGCATTTATTGGGGCCGTCAAGGAAATCGTAGGCGAATAATGGAGAAAGCATCGGATGAGCAGCTGTTGATCAAACGGTCTATGCGATCAGTGCTTTTGCTAAGCGTGATATTCGCCATTATTGCGAATGTCTTAATGTATTCTGCCTATTTTAACAGTGAGATCGTTAAATGGAGTTATATGATTTGCATGATTCTAATTATTGGATACGCGATCCCCATTGTGAGGCTGTTTCGGAATCGGCATTGGTATTTTCCAACCTTTATTCCACTTTTCTGGATACCATTTGTTGTTCTGCTTGGCTTCTTGCTGAATAAAGTGCTGCCCATGTCCAATGATTATCAAAACTTCGAGCTTCTGCTCGTTTATTATTTTATTTTGAATGTTATTGTACTGGTATTGGGCATTGCTTTAGGAATGATCATTAATGCGAGCTTGATGCTGAAGAAGAGGCTGAGTTCGAAATAAATAGGAATGGAAAAGAAGCAGTCTTTAAGGCAGTCGCCTTGAGGGCGGCTTTTTTTATTGACTTTTTAAAAAAAAGATATTACAATTCGATGATTAACTAACGATCGTTAGGTAACGTTGGACCAATCATCATGGAGGTGAAATATGATGGGAACAGTACCTTCTACAGCAGACCGAATTAAGATGGCTGCTTTAACGATGTTTACGGAATCAGGCTATGAAGGCGCGTCCTTATCACAAATAGCGAAAGAGGTTGGTATTAAGACACCATCTCTATATGCCCACTTTGAATCTAAGGAGCAAATATTCCTGCAACTGATTGAGGATGTGATCTCGGAGGAAAGAGGACAATACAGAGAGCTCCTTCAGGAAATGAGAAATGAAAAAATTGAGCATCAGGTCTATCGATTATTTGATTTTTTCACAAATCTTAGTCATATGTCTACAGGTCAGGCTTTTTTGAAGCGAACCATTTTAGTTCCGCCGCGTCATCTGAGGGATCAACTGCGAAAAGACTTTTTGGAATATGAGGTTGAGCTGGCAGAAGGCATAGCACAGGTATGGCGCAAAGGTGTATCATCAGGTGTATTTGGTGAGCAGGATGAGGAGAGAATGATTGCAACTTTCTTTGTAGTCGTGGATGGATTGCTTGTAGAAAATAATTTATATGAAGAGAAACTCTTCAATAAGAGAAAACAACTGAATTGGCTGTCCTTATGGCAGATCTGGACGATGACAGCGAGAGAGGATTGAATTATTATGCCGTGGATTTTTTTGGTGCTTGCTGGCTTCTTGGAGGTTGGTTGGACACTTGGACTTAAATATTCTGAGGGCTTCACTGTATTGGTTCCTAGTTTAATTACAATTGTGCTGCTTATTATAAGCTTTATGTTATTTGCAAAGGCGATGCGCAGCATTGAAATCGGCGTAGCTTATGCCATGTTTACTGGAATGGGAACAGCAGGTACGGTTATCGCAGGGATGATTTGGCTCAATGAGCCGGCTGATTTTTGGAGATTGTTTTTCATCTCAGTATTAGTAGTGGGGATTGTTGGCTTGAAGCTCGTCTCCAAGGAGAAGACTGCGGAGGTCCAATCGAATATGACTGCAGACATCGCAGGTAAATCTGACCATGAGAAAGTAGGTTCCTAATATGGCTTGGGTTTTTTTAATTATATCTGGCTTCGGTGAAGTAGCAGGCGTTACATTTATGAAAATGTCAGATGGGTTTAAAAAGTGGAAGGGCACAGTGGGGGCAGTGGCTGCCGGTTTTGTCAGCTTTTTCTTCTTATCTAAGGCGCTTCTAACCATTCCGATAAGTACGGCGTACGGTATCTGGACGGGTATTGGATCAGTTGGCAGCGTTGTGCTGGGCATGATCATATTCGGAGAATCACGGAATTGGGGTAAAATGTTTTTTTTGTCGTTGATTATTATTGGAGTCATTGGCTTAAAGGTTGTCAGCGGTGGTCACTAGTCAGCGAAAAATAACAAAGGCAACGGCTGCTATATGGCTGCCGTTGCCAGCTAAGATTTTCTTTGAACGTTTGAGCCAGCATTAGTGATCCTCGTCAAAAGCGGTCAGAAGCGCCTTTGCTTGGTCAACGTCTTTCTTTAAAACATGAATTCGTTTTAAGGAATTGCCTTCTGTCGTAATTTTGCTTTTCAGTCCGTTAGCTTTTAAATGTGCTTGTAGACGATCAATAATTTCTGATCTAGAGCCGCCTTCTGTTCGAAGTGAAACCCAACTGCTCCAAAACCATGCCATTTTACGTCACCTCCTTAAAGTTTTGCGAAGCAAAACTCGCTTCGAAAGCTTGTGCTTAGTTTTGCGAAGCAAAACTCGCTTCGTATGCCACCACCTCGTTTTGCGAAGCAAACCCACTCCGAATGCATTGCTTCGTTTTGCGAAGCAGATCTCTTCGAAAGCGAGATCACCTTTCATATCTATTCAGGGAAAGCGCTTCAAGATGACTGTGTTCATAAAAAATAGTTATTCAACCAGATGCGGTTTTGAATGGTTCCCAATAGAGCCTAAAATGCAGCTTCTTTTGCCCCAACATTTAGCTGAGAATAAGAGCTGGGTGCCTGCACATGCTATATAGGTGAAATACGGGTTTTGACAACCTGGCTATTGACAAAAGTAACTGTAACGTTTAAGATTACAGTACAAAGCAGGGAGGCCCGTTCACAGTGAACAGTGAATTTACAATTGCGGTACACAGTCTCGTATACTTGGCTTATTTACCGGAAAGAATGGCGAGCAGCGATATGATTGCTGAGAATGTAGGCACACATTCTGCACGCGTTCGGAAAGTGATGAGCGGTTTACGTCGTGGTGGATATGTTGATACGCGTGAAGGCTCAGGAGGCGGCTACAGGCTGACGATTGAACCAGGCGCGGTTACACTCGCTGATATTTATCGTGTGATGGCGCAAGGCTCGCTTATTCCAAGCTGGTGCTCCGGCAATCCAGAAATGGATTGTGTCGTAGGATCGAATATGAATCAAGTAATGTTCGGTATTTTTTGTACAGCGGAGAAGCAGCTCGAAAGTCATTTTAGCGCGATAACGATTGAGGATGTTCTTAATCAAATTCACGCCTGTAGCTAGCAAATGTTTCAATGCACGGTGATACGGGTATTTCCTTAATCATAAACATGGATTAGAGAGGATGATTGAAATGGCAGTAGCTTTGACTAAAGAAAACTTTAACGAAAGCATTAAAAACGGCGTTTCTCTTGTAGATTTCTGGGCACCTTGGTGCGGACCTTGCAAAATGCAGCTTCCAATCATTGAGGAGTTGTCAACTGAACTTGAGGGCCAAGCGGTAATCGCGAAAATCAACGTTGACGAGCAGCCTGAGCTTGCTTCGCAATTTGGCGTTATGAGTATCCCAACACTCATCTTGTTCAAAGATGGTCAACCGGTTGATAAAATGGTTGGCGTACAAAGCAAAGATGCTTTGAAATCAAAAATCTCTGGTCAACAATAAGAAACTTTCTTATAATGAAATACGTCTAAATATCGTCTGGAATCAGTTTAAAGCTGAACCCAGGCGATATTTTTTTTCTGAATAATCTTCTATCTAGTAAATATTATTGGTATAAAAGGAAGTAATTGTTTTGCATAAAAAGAGGCTATTTAAGCGAAAGTTAAGGAAATCTTAAGCGCTAATACGAACCTTTTCTGTTGCTTTATACTAGTGGAGTTAGTAGAATTGATATAAAAGTACACAGCAAGTTGTACAAATTATGATTTATGGAGTGGTGATGGAGTGAACGCAGTCATTACAAAAAAGGACGATACAGCATCAGGTGAGTCCCTGCGGAAAGATGTTACGTCTGCTAAAATATTAATTATTATTCCAGCTTATAACGAAGAGCACAGCATAAGCCATGTTATACATGATGTTAAGACGCATTGTCCGTCTGCTCATATTTTGGTTATAAATGATGGTTCTAAGGATCGTACAAGAGAAGTGGCAGAAGCCAGCGGAGCTTCAGTCATCACGCTTCCCACTAACCTGGGAATTGGCGGTGCTATGCAAACGGGGTATCGCTATGCTCATCGTTATGGCTATGATGTTGCTGTGCAAGTTGACGGAGATGGCCAACATAAAGCAGAACAGCTTCATCTTATTTTAGAGCCTGTCCTAAGCGGTAAAGCAGATCTTGCGATCGGTTCTAGATTTATTGAACAAACCGGATTCCTGTCATCGGCTTCAAGAAGAGCCGGCATTAAAATTTTATCTACAATTGTAACGGCTATGACGCACAAGCGTGTGCTGGATGTAACATCTGGATTCCGCGCTGCGAACAAACGTGCAATTGCAGTATTTCAAAGTGATTATGCGACAGACTATCCAGAAGTGGATTCCATCGTATTGATTCATCGCAGCGGATTACGGACAAGTGAAGTTGCTGTTATTATGGAAGCACGTACAGGTGGGAAATCATCAATAAATGCGATGCGTTCTGTGTATTATATGATTAAGGTTACACTGGCATTATTCATTCGCAGTCTCAAAGCAACTAAGCCTGTTGAAGCCTAATCGTACGAAATGTTTTGATTTTCAAAACGAAGCTGCCGCTTTCGAAGGGATTTTTTCTTCGCAAACCTGAAGGAGGATACACCATGCAAGCCTTGTGGATTATCACAAGTGTCGTTTTTCTATTCGTTCTTATTATGCTTATCAATCGGAGATTGCTGCGCGAGCAGTATTCCATGCTTTGGCTATTATTTGGTGTCGTAATGCTTATCTTGTCAGTACGAGTTCAAATAATCGACTCTCTGGCACATGCTATCGGTATCGCATATGCGCCAGCACTTCTATTTTTAGTCGGTATTTTATTCTGTATCATGCTTATCCTGCATCTTACGGTTATTGTATCCAAATTGTCAGAAAAGGTCATTCGCCTTACGCAAGAGCTTGGCATATTACATCATGAATTGCATGAACAAGAACGGAAGAGGTCTAATTCCTAATGCCTTATATCGTATTATTATTTAATATCTTGTTGCTTGTTTCAGGTCAGCTGTTATGGAAAGCAGGAATGAACAAGCTTGATACAGCTAAAGGAGATTCTTGGGTTTCGCTTTTATGGTCACCCCATATTTGGTCTGGGCTTGTGTTGTACGGAATTGCAACCGTCTTATGGCTATATGTGCTTAAGAAGCTTCCGCTAAGCTTAGCTTATCCCTTGCAGAGTATGGCTTATGTCATTGCATTGGTTGCAGCCGTGCTTATTTTCCATGAAACGGTACCGATGCAACGGTGGGTTGGCGCAGCTATTATTTTAGTTGGCGTTATCGTACTTGCTTGGAAATAGTTGTTAGCTCGGCTGCATGCTTGTAAAAAATGAGGAGGATTTGGAACGTGGTAGAATGGGTAAAGAAAAATAAAACTTGGACGATTGCAGTCGTCCTCATTTTTATACTTGCAAGTTGGCTTAGGGCTGATTTCTTAACTTCAGTTAAGCATACGGTATCTCACGATACGATTTATTATAATGAAATGGTACACCGTCTTCTTGATGAAGGAATCTATGCATACAAAGAAGAAGTACCCAATGCCAGAGTAACGCCTGGTTACCCTCTGTTTATGACAGGGCTGTATTTGGTAGCGGATCAAATCGGAGTCGAGCCTTTTCCACTTATACGCTGGGTACAGGTTCTCATTAGCTTAGCTACACTAATCCTAATTTATATGATTGCTTTGCAAGCAACGAGAAGTAAATGGGTAGCTATTATTGCGTACTTTATCAGTGCGATTTATCATCCTTTTATTTGGTCAAATGGAGCAATTCTAACAGAAACGTTGGCTTTGTTCTTATTAATGGCTTATCTTTCTATGCAATTGTACGCATTCAAAACGCAAAGAAAGCGAGATGCAGCTTACGCCGGCTTGCTTTTAGGAATTACTGTTTTAGTCAGAGCGGAATTTTTGCCGCTGTTTGTACCACTTTATGGTGTATTTCTATTGCAACAGTGGTATAAGAAAAGCAGTGATCGTCAAAGATCAGCTCCAAATCAATCCAAACTCGCTATTTTCAAAAAAGTAGCTTTATTGGGTGTTATTACGGGTCTGTGTGTATCAGCAACGATGATGCCATGGTGGATTCGAAATATTGTATCATTGAATGAATTTGTAGTGACTGCATCACAATCCAATCCTTTCAAGGCTGGTACATTCCCTAATAAAGATTATACAGATAAAATTGTAGAGCAAAATGGCATGTCCCAAAATGAGTATGCCTGGGCACGCATTAAAGCAGGCTTCACACAGCAAACCTGGAAGTATGTGAAATGGTATACCGTAGGTAAGCTCAAATATACATATACGCATATGTTCTTTGGTTCGGGGCATTCCCCTATTTATCATGCATATCCTAATGTGGCATATTTGCATATTGCGATTATTTATGGCAGTATCATTCCGTTCCTGGCGCTCCTCTGGCGCTGGCGGCAACCGGCTACGATGCTTGCAGTTGTCATCTTAATAATGACGCTGATAAGGCTTATGTTCGTACCGGAATATCGATATAACTTTACGGTGATGCCGTTATTTATCATTTTATCGACATGGTTCGGTATGTACATTTTGCAAAAAATAGGTACGCTCGTAAAAGGCAAGAGAGCTTCGGCGTAGCCGCTGTTTTTGAATTTAAAAGGAGACCATCCTGCAATTGCAGGGTGGTCTTCTTTTGTAGGTGTGATGTAGATGGAGTGATACTGATTAAGTGATACAGATGAAGTGCTACAACTGAATAGTGCAGGTGGATTAAGTCTGTTCCGCACATTTATACGCAGCCGCAGCTCTTCTACTTTTAGTTAATACGACTGACGATCTTTAACATACATGAACTAGTCCGATTTTTTCTTTTTAGAAGTGAAGTTCGACGTGGATTTCGTGTCTTCAATCGTGTCATTGACGAAAGCCATATCTTGATTTTTAGCTTTCATGTTTGTTGTTCCTTTGTAATTACCCTTATGCGTTTGATTTTCCATATGATTGCCTCCTGTGCTGAGCTGAGTTCCGCCGAATGAGCGGTATTTAGTTGAATGAGATGCTCTTTTGCAAACGATGCTGTACTTCAATAGTATTTCCACTGCTGTGCTGACCATTCTCCAATTGATCATAATTATTGTTCTACTCATGGAAGAGAAGGGTGAAGAGCGAGTTGAAGAAGACCCCATGGAAGAAGACTCAGTGGAAGAACAAGGCAAGTATTCAAATTATGGGGTAATTAGCTTTTGTAAGGTGGGATACTGGGAGGAAGCTGATGCAAACATACTGAGCGAGTAACTCCAGTAACTAACACCAGTAAGTGACACCAGTAAGTAAACATAGGAAGTAAGTCGAAGATTTAACCAATAGATCCAGCTCATGAACGAACGAACTTAAGATCGGACCCAAAAATGAGACCAAAAGTCCAACTCAAGAACGAACGAACTCGAGAAAGAACCCAAGAGTGAACCAGAGAACGAACCGAAGAACCAACTGAAGAACGAACCCGAGAACGAACCCGAGAACGAACCAGAGAACGAACCTAAGAGCGAACCCGAGAGCGAACCAGAGAACGAACCCAAGAGCGAACCCAAGAGCGGTCCCAAAAGTAAGCCCAAGAGTAAACCCAAGAGTGAATGGACGTAAGAGCATCCCCAAGAATGAAACTGAAATTCCAACTCAAGAACCAACCCAAGAACCGACCTAAGAGCGAACCCAAAAGCCACCCCAAAAGCCACCCCAAAAGCCACCCCAAAAGCCACCCCAAAAGCCACCCAAAACAGGCAAAAGGGAGATGAAACTCATTGTTCGAATTAGTTAGTTTCAGTTTTTGACTCTAAATTCAAAGTAATTGTTTAAAACGGCTAGTTAGTTTCATGTTTTGAAATTATTATCCATAAATTGAATTTGTGAATTAATAGAATGTATCATTAGTTTCGATTTATGAAATTAACGGATTATAAAATAATTATTAATGATAGTTATATTCAAAAATTGAAACTAAACGAACTAAAAGTTAGTGTTTGCCTGCTTAGGAAGCATAGGAAATAGCATCTATACATAGTCAGCTTCTTCATTGGAATTTCGTCCAACAATTTGCTGTTCATGCATAATACTTTCAATGTAGGTGCTTCTAAGGTATAATATCGGGAGTTGTTTACTTTCGGGAAAATAGGGGTGTCTAATAGATGGCATTAAAAGCTGGTATCGTCGGTCTAGGGACGATACAGTGAGAGATGAAATTTATTTATTAAAGAGTTATTAAAAAAAGAAGGATTTTCCTCATGCACTGTAGAAAGTAGTTAACACACTACTTTCTACAGTGCATGTTCTCAAATGACTCTAATGCCCAATAAGGTGAAAAATAATGGATAATGCTCAATCAGTTCTTCAATTACATCTCCATCACGGTACTAACGATATCTTTTCTAAGTTAATTATAGATGGTGGTTTTCGCAAGCCTCCTGAAAGAAGAGATGATCATTGGTTAGGAAATGGTATTTATTTTTTTCGTGAGGATCGGGAACAAGCATACACTTGGGCTGTTTCTAGATTTAAATACTGCAGAGATACACGTGCTTACCATGTTATACAAACAACAATTACTATTGATGAGAAAAATTTCCTGAATCTTGATAGCAGAGGAGGCATGGAAGCTTTTAATGAGTTTCTTGCCCAAATCAAAAAAGAAGTTGGGAATGTTAAATTCAATAGCGTTAGTCCAGAAAAGTTAAGACATTTTATCATGAATTTGCTTCCTGAAAAGTATACTGTTATACAACGCACTTTTCCTGTCAAATCGAAATATGATGATAATGATGGACTTACAAAGATGAATCTGGGTTTACTTGGTGTACAGGTATGTGTTCGTAATGAAAAGGCAATAACTGATAAAGCATTAATCGTAAAAAAAGGGGAAAAACTAAGACGTATTTGATTGAAATGTACCCTTTTGGTTTAAATAAAGATTATGAGGTGAATAACATGTTAGACTTGAACTTAAACGATATTCTCAAACTTGCTGAAGAGATGGGAATTGATTATGAGGTCAATAGTCAAACTCCAGGTTTCTTTATCACTAAAGATCATGGTAAAGAGGAAAAAATTGAACTAGAACAGATCGTTTTGATCAATGACCAAGACATTCTAAACCGAATGGAAATTGATAAAACTATTACACAAATGTTGAAAAGCACAAAACCTACTCATAAACGCATGATTAAGTTATTAGAGAACAAGTATTTAGACTTCCCTTCTAACAGTTCAGAGGTGGCTTAGAATGAGAGCAGCTATTCAGTTAATTGATTATTATATTACTAATATTAATTTTAAATATACAAAAGCATCAAGTGATGTTGAAGAAAAAGGGTTAGAGTTTGGTCACAGCATTGAATATAAAGGATTTGATGAAGTAAAGATCGAAATTCAGTGTAATATAAGTGATGATTCTGGTCTTGAATTAGGTGTTACTTTAGTGGGGATTTTTGAAATTCAATGGGAACATCATGAAGAAGAGTGGGAATTACCTGAAGAGATTAGATCATTATGTGAACGAAATACTCTTACAATTTTATTCCCTTACCTTAGAAGTGCCGTTTCTGACATCTCCCTAAAAGCAAATATTGATCCGATTATTTTACCTACGATCAATATAGCTGCACTTTTGGAAAGTAGGAAAGAAACAAGCGAATATGAACAATAAGGGTTGAAAGTCCTCTTTACCTGAGGAATTTCAACCCTTTTATATTGAAACTGGCAACCATATAATTTCCACTTTCTCACCATCATGAATAACAATCTTTTGTATCAACTGACGGATCGCGTGCTTGCTTTTCAATCGATCTTCCCCTGAAATATCACTAAGCAACCTCATTGCATTCTGCTGCACACGCTCCTGCACTTTCTCAGCTTGTCCAGCATCAAGCTCATCAAGCAATTCTTGAAGTTTTTCTCTTTCCTCGTCGATACGAGCCCTAGCGAGCTTCAAATCATGTCCTGAGATTAAATCATCCTCATATGCCTCCAATTGTTTCTGCATACGCTTATCAAGCTTGTTGAGCCGCGAGATAACCGATTCACGTTCGAGAGTGGAATGATTTTCTTTTTTTGCTACGACTATTTTAAGATTTCTAGGCGAGGATGATGTAGCTAGGGTATCTATGGAAGCAATCACACTATTCTCAATTTCGTCTCTAGGTACATAATGATGATAGCAAATGCCTTTTTTTAAATAACCATCACATAAATATTGATATCGAATATTTTCTTGATTTAATCTCTTAGAAAAGCTTTTGTTTATCTTACCGTTCATTTTAGATTTGCAATGAGCGCATTCAACAAGTCCAGAGAGCAAATATCTATCTTCGTTAATAAACCTGCCTATGGTTTTACGTCCTTCAAACAGTTCGGAAATCTTAAAAAAAATCTCCTCATCCAATATTGGTTCATGATTCTCGAATATACGTATCCATTCATTCTCTGGTCGCATGATTACCTTAGTTCCTTTTTTATAGGTCTTATTATATACTGACCTACCTATCAACGTTTCGCGTCGGAGCAAATTTCGCAATGTACGATCATGCCAATCATTATTTTCTTTAGTTTTTACACCCATAGCGTTTAAGCGTTTAACGATTGACCTTCCACCCTCGCCAGCGAGTGCCCAGTTTGCCATTAGACGAACGTTTATTGATTCTTCAATGTTTGGTACTAATACTCCGTCAATGACGTCATAGCCGTAGCAGGGGCGTGTTATGACCTTGCCAACTTGCTTAGCTAGGGATAGCATATTGTCTTTGACGCGTTCCTTAATTCGCTCGCGTTCAAACTCTGCGAATGATCCAAGCAATTGAAGCGTTAACCGACCTGCAGATGTAGATGTATCGAAGCTCTCGGTAGATGACACGAATGGACAATCATAACGATCAAGAAATTCGATTGTTGTTAGTACATCTAATAGTTTACGACTGAGCCGATCAAGTTTTGTAGTTATAAGCCGATTAAATTTTCTAGACTTTACATCATGCAGCAATTTTGTTAATGCTGGTCGCCGTAAATCTTTTGCACTGAACCCATCATCCTCATAAAATAATGGTTCTGGCCATCCCATTGCTATACAATAAGCAATTAGTCTTTCGCGCTGCTCTAAAAGAGAGTTTCCTTTTTCTGCTTGTTCCTCGGTACTTACACGTATATAAGCAGCTATGTTCATTTATATTCATCCCTTCAAATCCAATGCAGGACAGATTTCACTTCGCATTGCAATGTATCCTCAATGTCTGAAATTCGCAACATGAATTGTTTTATTAAATTTTTATCAAATCCTAAACCGTCCGGAATACTCGAATTAATGTAACTCTCCAAAGTGGGGAGATGAATGCCAAAGCTTCCTGGATAATCTGATCTCAATACATAAACATGAGGAGGAATAGACAAGTTAATACTTTCGTTATCAAGGTCATAATATTTTAATTGTTCAAAAGGAGCTTCAATATCAACAAGGATCGTTCCTGTCCAATCGAGAAAAGATGCAGGGTATGCCATCCACACTGGAAGCAAAGTACCGTCAAATTCGTCATGTTCATAAATTACTGAAATCCGACTCATACCGATCTTACCCCTTTCTTAGCAAAGACTTGTCTTTGTAATTGATTAAGGATTCGATTCGTTTCATCCTTGTAAGCATACTTAGTAGGGGAAGGGGCTGTTCTTGCTTTGAAATTTCTATCACTTCGTTCCTTTTCAATCCTACCCATGATTTGTTTAACTCTTTTTTCAATAAAATTGGTTGGCAAAACAAACGCTTCTGATAAGACCCTAAGATAAGTTGACCAGTCATTGGTAGGTGTATGAGTAGCCAACATATATACAGGCATAGCAGCGAACAACTGAAATTGACTTGCTTGGGCTTCCTGAAGCCTTTGAAAGAGTTGTGGCATCTTACTTTGGTCTTGTATCCCGACGTGTCGCAGGGGATGGCACAACTCATGAAAAAACATCGTTCTACGTTCTTCCTCAGAGAGATACTTGTTAAAAAACATAAAGGAGTACCCGCCTTCCTCCCACTGTGCAAATGTTGGACCATCATAAAATCGTACTTCAATTTCGAATATTGCAGCCACGTTCTCGATTGTTAAGTCTCCAGCTGAATGAATACCGTTTGTTTTGTATTTATCGCTTATCCAAATTTCTAAATCAGATGGTTTATATAAATTCAAATTAAATATGTGCAAGAAAACCCCTCCGATGCAAACGTATGTTCTGTTTTATGGGTAAAAATAATAGCCCTAAGTAAAATGGGCTATTTTTTTATTTTTCTTTTTTTTCTTGAGTCTTTCTGTAAGCCTTTATAGCAGCCTCGGCAGCTGCTCTAGCTATATCTAATTCTTCCTCGGTATATTTTTCTGCACCTCCGAAGAAAGCTCGTCCTACATTTGTTTCATAATCAACGCTCTGTTTTTTGTTGATTTGATCCGTAGTGTTAACTGCTTGTGAAATTAAATTTGGATCGGAATTATTAGTTCTTTCAAGTAAAAAATCAGTAGTAGTTTTGTAATATTCAGCAAACCTACTTAAAAGGTCGGGATCGGGTTTTCTGGAATCAGCTTCGTATCTTGAAAGTTGAACATTTCCAATTTCTAAATCAGAAGCAACTTCCAATTGTGTTTTATGTAGTTTTTCTCTACATTCACGGAGACGTTTACCCAATGACATATTAAACCTTCCTTTTTAACGAAACGGTAATATAAACAATATATCATCTTTTCCATTGTGGAAAAATTAATTTTCCAAATCGGTAATAAAATTGTTGACTTATCCAAATTGGTAAAGTACTATTTAAATATAAGGTTTACCAATTCGGCAAAATGGAGGTGGTGAAAAAGTGAAACTCGATCTAAGCAAAATCAAGAAGCTCAGAAAAGAAAAAAAGATTTCGCTTGAAGAAATGGCAATATTTTTAGGTTATAAGACTGCGACGGGCTACTTTTATGCCGAAACAGGTAGGTGTAAATTCAAGCCGGATCAAATTCCGTTAATTGCAAAGAAACTTGAAGTGGATTTGGAGAGCCTTTTTTCATCTCATTTATTTGCCAATATGGCAATTAATTAGCTTCGAAAATAACTTATAGAAAGGAAAATTCTAATTGGGTAACCAAAACAAGAAAGAAAGACCACCATTAAAAATCGTTGCTCATTACATGTATGATCCGCACCACAAAGATCAACGTGTGCCATGTGATCCGAAAGAACACCCTCATTTAGTAAACAGAGCTGTGGAGTTAATGGCCTTCATACATACTGGTCAAATCCACAAGGTGGTAGAAAAATGACAAATGACTTAAAAAGTACCCGACATCCTGAATACTGATGTCGGGCAAGGTGGGGGAACGTTGGCAATGGTAAGTGATCAGCACAGTTGATCGGTATAACTGTATTGTAAGGCAGCAACGCCACCCTGAAATTCTAATTTGGAATATATTCTATATCGGAATATATGGGGGTGAATAATGAATGACAGCAGGAACATTTATGAAGATTTGCCGAGAGCAAGCGGGAATTAGCCAAGTAAAGCTGGCTAGACTCTTAAATCGCACACAGTCATGTATAAGCAAGCTTGAAAAAGATCAGAAGACATGGGACATACATACGTTTAGGGATTGGACAAGACTTACAAACCAAGCTGAGGCAGGGATAGCTTTCTTATATGGTGTTGATCCAGTCTCAATTTTACAAACAGTGATGCAAATTTCAGGAGCAGCTTAAAAGGGAGGATTTATTTATGTCGAGAGAACGATTGGTGGCGGAAGCTCGCGCAGTTGGACAAGCAGCTAAGCATAATTTGAGGTTCATACGGAGCAATCCCGATAAGGTGGATCAAAACAAAGTGTCGGACATGGAAGCATATTTGGAAATGTTAATTCGATTTGAGGCTTATGAAAAAGAAAATGCCCGTCGGCTAGGACGGACATCGTTGAGAACCCAGCTAAGGAATCTCGTTGTGTCTATTATAGCACAACCAAGAGAAACAGTCTAAGAGATTGTAAGACTAGAACGATATAGGCGATTGCCTTTATCGTCGGGCATCCTAAGCGTTTGCTTGGGGCTTCCGACGATGCAGGGTAAGTAGGCATCACTAGGGAGGGTTTACTGATGAACGTCGGTAAGGGCGATATTGTACGTACTTTGAATGGCGACAAAGGTGAAGTAATTGAAGTATGGGGAGCCGATCGTGCATTTATTCGCCTAAAACGCAATTCTGATGGAAGGTCAATCCCAATGTTTGAATCCGAGGTTTCCGAAATCATTGATTGTTTTCGGAAAACCACAATGAAAGGAGTGAAGTGGTCATGAAAAATGGTAAACGGCCTACACGGCGACAAAAGCAAGCAATTGCATACGTAAAGCTTGTTCCAGTTAATTGGCTTGTATTTAAATCCGAGCCAGGTCAGTTGCATATTGTACATCGCTTAACTGGCACTACCAAAGTCATTCCGGCTTAAACACATACAAGAGCTTCCAGCAGATGAGAGAGGAGGGATCAGCATTGGCGTGGATAGAAAGCCATCAGGAGTTAGCAAGGCATCCTAAAACAAAGAAGCTGGCTCGTAAGCTTGGTGTAACTCTACCAGCTGCCATCGGTCACTTACATATGTTTTGGTGGTGGGCTATGGATTTTGCACAGGATGGAGACATCACATCTTTTGATCCGGAAGATATTGCAGATGCAGTTGATTGGCCTGCTGAAAAAGCAGATAAGCTTCTAGACGCTTTATTCACAGCAGAGTTTATCGATCAAACTGAGGAACTTACCGTCATCCATGATTGGTTCGATTACGCAGGACGTCTAATGGACAGGCGTGAACAAAACAAAGAACGGAAGAGGAAGTCACGCGCAAAACGTGTAGACGAAAAGAATGGTCACACGCCTGTCACGCACCCGTCACAAGGTGCAGAAAGTGACGGCATAAATGGTCATGGGGCTACCGTACCTAACCGTACCGTACCTAACCTAACCATACCTAACCTAACCATACCTAACAGTACAGTACAAGAAGAATTAAATAATACTACTGCTACTGCTGATGTACCGAATCCGTTCCGGCTATTCGAATCAGAAGGATTTGGAACGATAAGTGCAACCATAGCGGAAAGATTAGGTGATTTGATAGATGGCTATGGTGAAAGATGGGTTTGCGAAGCTATGAAAGCAGCTGTGATTGCTGGGAAAAGGACTATACCTTATGTATCTGCTATTTTACAGCGTTATAAAACAACAGGTATAGATGAGCCTTGGACAGTTGATAAGCCTGTTATAGCCAAAACTGTTCGAGGGCAATCCGGTCGCTCAGGAAAGACAATGATCGACATTGTGCCAGAAGGTACGAAGCAGACCCAAATGACAGATGGTGAAATGCGTGAACTATGCGATCTCATGCATAAGTCCAGCAGTAAACCGCCACCGACTGAGCAGGAATACACTGAATTTATTTCAAAAATGCTCAGAAAGGAGTTAGTGCCTAAATAATGAGACAGGAAGCAGCTAGAAGAAACAGAGTAATTGTTTGCGAGGAACTTAATCATATTTGGGATCAGCAAGAGATTGATGAGTTCTTACGCCTTTGGAAAGAAGGCTATACGGTGCATCAAATTGCTGAATTCTTCAAGCGTAAACCCAAGGAAATTGCTTTGTTGCTTATTAACACTCTCACTGGTGATCAACTAAGAAAGCTTATAGGTTATCAATGGGGAGAAAAGTCAGTACGAGTAAAGCGTGGTTCTATTATCGACGAGGGCTGTGTGATTAAAAAGTTTGAATGCATGGACTAATTCAATTCTAGGAGGTAAAGCAATGTTAGTACAGGCAAAAGCAAAGCTGCAGGCAGAGATCGACGGAAATAAGAGCAATGATTATGTGAATTATATCGGCCTTTTCCTTCTCGCACATTTGGCCAGTCATCCAGAAGCTGCTGGCAACATTCTCGCAGAAGGCAAAACGATTCAAAAAAGTTTAACAACAATGGCGTCCGAAGCGAGAAAAAAACAATCAAACGGAATGGCGATGTTAACCCCGCAAGAAGCTTTTTCAAGCGTATTGAAGTATTTCGGTATAGGCGGGAAAGCAGAAATCACGCTACCCGTAGTCCTAGCTCAAGAGCCAGCGTCAAGCAGCAATTTCAGTGTTAGCCTTGACGATTATTTGTGAGAGAGGTGTTCATGATGCCTCAAAATAATGATCCAGGTTTCGAAGAATTCAAGGCGCATTTCCCGTTGAAAATAAGTCGTGAAATCGTCGATTATGCAGAAAATGTAGCTTTAAAGAGAAGTAGATACTTGTTCACTTATCGAATATCAGGCATCCAGTCAGCCTACTGCACGCATTGTAATAAGCAATTTGTTACTAATGGGCAATTGAAAGAAGGGACCTCTGAAAGTTGCAAATATTGCCTGTCAATGTGCCTAGTTAAAGCCAGCGGACGTGGTCGGTCACGAATGCAAGATGAAGCATTTTTCATTCACTATGAAAAATCAATAATCAACCCGAATGCCATTATTGCTAGAGGCATACTGGTTGGACGAGATTACGATAAGGACTTTAAAAACGTTAAAACTTATTACAACTGTAGCTATATGTATCTTTTTGAAATGGGCAATGCAGAAATGTATAAATTAACGTTTGGTGGTCATTGGATTAAAAGAAAGAACATTCTATCTGTTTTCTATACAGACATGAAATATAAGGTCTGTTCGGTCTCAAGTGACAATATAAAAGATGCGGTTAGCAACACGCCTTTCCGTTACAGCACATGGGAATCCTATTTTGGCGATGAGAGTCCGGACATGCTTAAATTTTTCGAGCTTTATGCGAATTACCCGAGTGTTGAGTACCTCACAAAGTTAGGGATGCAAGCTATAGTAACGACTAAGCTTGTAGGAGGACAAACCTTAGGGGTTATTAATTGGCGAGGAAGAACAATCGAGAAAGTATTGCGATTAAGCAAGGCAGAAGCTAAAGAGTGGGTCAAGCAGCCATTCAGAGGCGGAGTAAGATCACTTTACAGTTATCATTTTTATAAGAAACGCGGGATTAATCTTAATTTTCTACAAGCCCATTTAGTAAATGATTTTTCAGAACAGTATCGACTGAGTGACATTAATAAGCTTACATCTTACGCTTCTTTCGAAACTATCATTCGATATTTCCTTAAGCAACTTGATAGAGAAGGTAAGGATAAGTACTATGGAAACGCTAGTAACGTGTTGTATGACTGGAGAGATTATATTAAAGAGTGCCAAGAACTGGGCATGGATTTAGAGCAAGAAAATATTTTATTTCCAAATAATCTTCATGCTGCTCATCAGAAAACGTTGGCAAAGATAAAGATTAAGCGGAATCAGAATCTAAATAAAATGATAGCCAAGCGAATGAAAGAACTTGCGAAATACCACTATGAAAAAGAAGGTCTCTTTATAAGAGCAGCAACGTCCAGTGAAGAGTTGTTTCAAGAGGGCAAAGCTTTGAGTCACTGTGTAGGCTCATACTCATCAAGCTATGCCGAAGGCAAGAAAGACTTGTTAGTTCTGCGGAGATCCGATGAACCTGAAAAACCTTATTACACCATGGAGATCCAAGAGGGTAAAATCGTCCAATGTAGAGGGTTTAAAAATTGCCAAGCATCGCAGGAAGTTGAAGCGTTTGTTAAATCGTTTACTAATGCGAGGCTTAAAAAGAAACGGTCAAAACTTAGTATGAAATCCCAAAACGAACAGCCGAACGCTCGGCAGGAGGTAGCAGTATGACGCAGTTAGCTATTAGAACGGTTCACGATATTGCTGTTGAAATCAAGACGATTGAAGCTCAGGCATATGAATTCGTTTTACAATCTAGCATCGATGTTGGAAGACGATTAACGGAAGCTAAAGGGCTTTTGCAGCATGGAGAATGGACGAATTGGCTTAATGATCATGTTGATTATAGCCAATCTAAAGCTAATAATCTCATGAACGTCTATAAGGAATATGGCAATACAAATTCCAAAGCGCTTGGTAATTTGCCGCTAACTCATGCGCAATTATTAATTTCAATTCCTGCAGAGGAAAGAGAAAAATTTGTTGAAGAGAATAAAGTCGAGGATGTGTCTTCGCGCGAATTACAAAAAATGATTAAGGATAAGAAAGAACTAGAGAAAAAACTTAAAGAAAGCAGAGCTTTAGCAGACCAAGAACGCTTAGAACGCGAAAAACTTTCGAGAAGTCTAGCTGAAATGGAACGTCAGAACGCTAATCATTTTGAACTTGCAGAAAACTACAAAAAGCAGATAGAAGAAGCTAACGCAGCTGGTAATAATGATGAAGCAGTTCGATTGCAGGAAGCACTATCCAAATCTGAAAGTGAACTAGCGGACAAGCTTAAAGCCATTAAAAAGCTAGAGGAAGAACTTAAAAAGAAGCCTATAGAAGTGGTTTCGACACCTGTTGAAATTGAAAAAGTTCCCGAAGCTATAGAGAAAGAGCTTGCGGAATTGAGATCTAAAGTAAGTAAGCAAACAAATGCTGAATTTAAGATACGTTTTGAAGCACTTGGTAAGAGTTTTCAAGAGTTGTTTGCTTCTCTGGCAACCATGCCTGATGAAGAACAAGCAAAGTGCAAAGGTGCAGCATCGGCAATGATTAATAAAATGATAGCTCAGCTTTAATCATGTTTATCTTTTTCTTTTATCAACAAACTGAAAGCCTGGCGCGGCCGACTCTGATTTTGGAGGAAGATTCAGAACATGAAGAAGTGCCGAACGCCAATAAATTCAAATGGAAGAATCGATTAGCACTCATCGAGATCCTTGCATTTGAATTTACCGACAATGGAGGGAAGTTCGATTCAGCCTTACGATCAATACGATTATCGGATTATGCTTACTACGCTTCAAAAATGCCAAACAAGCAGAAGGGTTTGCTTAAAAAAGAGGTCATCAAACGGAGCGCAGATATTTGTTACATGCGTGACGCTGCAGCTGTTGGGGATATCGTCAGAGTACCGAAGTTAGTAGAAAACACACTTTTAGGCGGTTATATCCGTGATGGTCGTAAGCTTGTGGAAGGAACTATTACCAATAAGGAATTAATCGCTTCAAGCTGGCGATACACCGTTCGCCGGATAGAGGACGGACAAATTCAAAAGGGTAATGGTCATATGATTAAAGAAATTGTAACGAGATGCGATGCGTTTCAATGAATATTTAGAGGTGATTGTCTATGTCGGCTCAGGCTCATCTAAGTCCTAAAGCGTTGCAAATGATAAATAATGCCCTAACGCCTGTTATTGAGTCGGGAAAAAGAATAGAACGCATTAAGCTTATGGTTTGTCCAAAGTCACCGATAGCGCAAGAATCAGTTATCGACACAGTTTATGGATTGTTGTTAGTAGTACCAGGAGATTATGTGAAGAAGGGCAACTCTTATCTTATAGAAAGCCCATTGACTAGAGGAGGGATAGGTTTTAATTGGGTATCGAAGCAATCTACAGGAAAATAAAAAAAATCCTTCGGTAGCTGTTGGGGAACGGACTCCGAAGGATTTAAGCAAATCTCATCTTCTATTATAACAGAGAGGATGAGGGGAATGTTGGCAATGGCAGACTGGAATCGGTATGAAGGTCAATTGAGGTTATTTCCTGAGGCTACAGATATCGATTTGTTGAAGGTAAGAATAATCCTGAAAGATTATGTTAAGACGTTGAGAGACCTCGATGCATATGAAGCAAATCAAGACGAAATAAATATTGAAATAAATAAATATAAAGGTTTATTAAATAACGTTGAAAGAGCCGTGAACTTAATTTCAGATGATGAAATTCGCTCGATCATTCATTATAGGTTCATTAGAGGATTCCCGCGTAAAGCCGTTATAGTTAAATTCTTTTTAATTACTGAGAGGTCCATTGATAGAAAAATTAATGAGGGTATTGCTTCAGTAGCAAATACACTTAAATTGTGGGGCGATTTGTAAAACTGTCTGTATTAAGTCTTTTTCACGAAGTAATGCGTCAGCACGTTAACCCAGCATAAAGGTACAGTTAGATCATAAGAAGAGCGGAAACGCTCGGGTGATCCTACTGTACCTTTATCAATTGTAGGACTCGGTCACGCGGTGGGTTGTTAAAACCTTAGGCGCTAGTCGCCAAGCGTGTGATGATGAGGTGGGGTTAAATGCCCTATACAAGGAGACGATTGTCCCTTGTTCAGTTTATCGGATCATTCCGATCAGTTGAAGAACGGATAAGATTATTTGCTGTCCATGTGGGCAGCTTTTTTTATTTTCTAAAAGGAGCGTGATTGAATGGGAGCTAAGAAGAAATCGCCGCCGATCGTCCAGCCGCTTAAATGTCGCGGATGCATATGGGGGAGATGGCAGGATACGGTTCAAGTGTGCAGTAGAGTTAGATGTCCAAAGGAGATTACTGATAAACAGATTACTTAAGTATTTGGTTATTTGAATACAAAAAAAGCCGCAAGGATTCTTTCCCGCGACTCTTCGACCGATGCTTTCGGATATGACCTGATATTAGCATATTCAGCAGGATAATGGAAGTATTTGTCGAAAAATTGTTGAGGGGGGTGTATACAGAATGAATGGACCATTTACAGGAATTTGGGAAAACATATTTGAGCCTGTATTATTTTGGGTGATTCTGCCTGGTCTAGTTATTGGTTTAATAGCTAAAAAGAAATATAGAAAAGGGCAAAATGGTTTTTTATTAGGTGCAGGAATTGGGATAGTACTAGCCAGCTTGATCGGTCCATGGTCTTAACTGTATGAATCAGAGGATCTTCTGAGCACCTTCGGGTGCTTTTTATTTTGCCTAAAATCCCAAACGATTGGGAATATGAGTGAGGTGGTGGTATGAACTTTGTTCAACCGATCTACGATCAGGAAACAATCGATCAGATCAAACAATATTTAATGAATCAAAGCTATCGAAATTATATGATGTTTGTTTTTGGAATCAATACCGGACTTCGTATTCAAGACATTTTAAAGGTGCGAGTAGTTGAAGTGCGAGATGTGAAGAATGATTTACTTGTTATTGTGGAAATGAAAACAGGTAAAAAGAGAATTATAGAAATCAATCCTTCACTCAAACGAGAGATTAAAAAGTATACAGCAAAAATGAGTGATGATGAATATCTTTTCCAATCCAGGCAGGGTGGGAAGAATAAGCCTATAAAACGTGACATGGCTTACAAGATCATGCGTGCTGCAGCGAGAGAATTTGGTTTGATAGATATTGGGACACACACCTTAAGGAAAACTTTCGGCTATCATATGTATCAGAAAACAAAGGACATCACCCTTGTTCAAACAATGCTAAATCATTCGGACAAGGCTATAACGATGAGGTATATCGGAATGGATCAGGCTATGATGAACAATGCAATGAGACGCTTTGGCTTATGAGTTATTCATATTTAACGAGTATGTAACTGGTTTTCAGAAAACGTAACAAACCCTTATCAGATCAAGGAAAACAGCAGAGAAACGAGTTATGCTCTCTATTAAGATATGAGGAACTGGAGTGCTATGCATTTTATGCAGGTTTTCGGGAAATGTTGTAGGAAATAATATAAGAAAAACAGTGTTTCGGAGTACGTGGAATAAGGGTTCTTAGTACAATTTCCAGTAAGGTAAAACATATGAATATTTATACATTAGATATGAGGTGACGCAAATGACGCTACCGTTCTATAAATCAACTCGTTGGAAGCACAAGCGTGAGAAGATCTTACGGCGAGATGAGTACGGATGCAAAGAATGTAAGAGATACGGAAAGTCCGCGCCAGCAAAGACGGTACACCATATTAATCCACTTGAGAGACACCCGGAACTTGCGTTAGCGAGTTGGAACCTGGTGTCTCTTTGCAATTCATGTCACGATGAAATGCATGACAGAATAAATGGAAAATTAACCGAAAAAGGAAAAAGGTTGAGAGACAGAACATCCCCCCCTTAAATTTTTTTAGAATTTAAAAGCTCAAGGGACCGTAGGGGGGAGCCTTTTCCACTAGTGCGGATCTCACAAACATTTTTTTGGGGGAGGTGGTGTTGTGCCAAATGAGGCAAAACACATAGACAAAGATTCAATTGTAAGAGCAACAGTGAGGGATATGAAAGCACTTCGTATTTATAAAAAGCAGTATGATCGGTTGATTGAAATTTACTCAGAGCTAGTCTCTCAGTATAATCGCTTGACTGAGGTATTTGCGGATAGCGGCTATCAGGTGGAATCAGAAACAGCACAGGGTGGAGCAAAGAAGTCGCCTATCGTTGCTACACTAGAAACATTGCGAAAGGACATTCTTGCTTACTCGGATCGGTTATGTCTAAATCCAAAATCTTTAGAAACCGTTACTGCTGAAAAAACAGAGAAATCAAAAATTGCCGCAATGCTCAGCAAACGATGAAGCATAAAAATTATGAAGTAGTCATGGAGTATGCTGTTAGCATTGTAGAAGGTCGTAAAATTGCCTGTGTAGAGCTGATTGAAGGAGCCAACAGATTTCTAAATGATCTTACATCGGGAGAATATGATTTCAATCCGAGCGATGCTGAGTATGTAATTGATATTATCGAATCCACCTTTGTACATGAAAAAGGGGAACGCCTAGACGGAATGCCGCTCAGGGGTTCTCCTTTTTTATTGGAGCCATGGCAGAAATTTATTATTTATAACCTTCTTGGCTTTTATTTAAAGGGGAGTATATTGCGTAGGTTTCAAGAAGCTTTTCTCTATGTGCCAAGAAAGAATGGAAAAACACCATTTTCTGCAGCACTCGCATGGGCACTGGCATTGCTAAGTATCCGTTCTAGTTCAACAGTTTACATTGTTGGGGCAGCCTTACGTCAGGCATTACAGAGTTTCAACTTCATCCTCTACAATTTGCGTCAAATGGGAGAAGAGAAGAACTTTCGAATCTTGGACAACAACCAAAATCATAGTATCTCAGGTCAGTTTGGCGAAGGTTCAATTAATATTGAAGCGCTGGCTGCTAACCCTGATGCTCAGGATTCATTGAACTGTAACTATGCCATTTGCGACGAGGTTCACGCCTATACCAAGCCGAAACAATACAACATTATCAAAGAAGCCATGAAAGCCTATGCAAATAAGCTAATGATAGGCATAACCACTGCTGGTGACAACATGTCTAGCTTTTGTTATCAGCGGTTTCAGTATTGTAAAAAGATTTTGAATAAAACAGTAAAAGCGGAACATTATTTTGTGTTCATTTGTAAAGCCGATCAGGACGAAAAAGGCGAAGTTGCCTATACCTCTGCCAATGAACATGAAAAGGCTAATCCTAATTACGGGGTAAGTATCCGACCATTAGATATCATGAAAGAAGCCGAGGAGGCTCACAATGATCCACAGCAGCGTAAAGACTTCTTAGCAAAATCTCTGAATGTTTATACCGCAGCATTGCTCGCTTATTTCAATTTGGATGAGTTTAAAGCATCAGATCGTAAATATAATTGGACGATTGAAGAATTAGCTAGATTGCCTATTGATTGGTATGGAGGCACTGACTTATCCAAACTACATGATCTTACAGCGGCAGCATTATATGGCGAGTATCAGGGCGTTGATATAGTTATTACACACGCATGGTTTCCAATTGTGGCGGCTGCTAGTAAAGCAGAGGATGACGGTATTCCTTTGTTTGGCTGGAAGGATGACGGATGGTTAACCATGTGCAATAGTCCAGTTGTTAACTATGCCGACATTATTAATTGGTATATCAAGATGCGGAATATGGGCTTTAAGATTAAACAGGTAGGTCATGACCGTAAATTTGGAACGGAATATGTTATCGGCATGAAACGAGCCGGATTTAAAATTATTGACCAGCCTCAGTATTTTTATAAAAAGAATCAAGGGTTTAGACGCATTGAAAGTAAGGCGAAGGAAGGTAAATTTTATTACTTGCATTCAGAAGCCTATGAGTATTGTTTGCAGAATGTAAGGGCAATTGAGAAGACGGATGATATGATTCAATACGAGAAAGTGACAGACGAGCAGCGGATCGACATTTTTGACGCATCTGTTTTTGGTGCTGTCCGCATGCTGGAAAACATGGAAACGAAGACGAATGCAAACGATTGGCTTAAAGGGGGGAATAGTCGTGAGTAGGAAGAAAAGCAGAGGCAAGAGCTATACCCGTGCAGAACCAGAAACAAGATCATCATCCATAGGATTTTTACTTTCTGATGCTGCGAATGAAACACTTTGCGTTCCAGGCTATACAAGGCTGTCAGACAATCCAGAGGTCAAGATGGCCGTTCATAAGATCGCAGACTTAATTAGCAGCATGACCATCCATCTTATGCAAAACACAGATGAGGGTGATGTTCGGATACGCAATGCTCTTTCGCGTAAATTAGATGTGAATCCATATAGCCTCATGACGCGTAAGGCTTGGGTCTACAATATTATATACACGTTGTTATTAGACGGTGGCGGAAATAGTGTAGTGTACCCAAAAGTGAAGGATGGAATAATTGAGGAATTAATTCCTTTAAAGCCATCGTTTGTGAGTTTTGTCGATACCGTTGATGCTTATCAAATTCTATATCAAGGCAAGATGTACAATCATGATGAGGTACTTCATTTCACAATTAATCCAGATCCAGATCGACCTTGGGTCGGGACAGGATATCGTGTTGTACTAAAGGATATTATCAGTAATCTAAAGCAAGCTTCAAAAACAAAAAACAGCTTTATGTCAGATAAGTGGAAGCCATCAGTCATCGTATCTGTTGATGCTATGACTGATGAAATGTCCAGTCCCGAAGGTAGGGACATTATTCTGAATAAGTACATTTCGGAAACTAGTGGAGGAAAGCCTTGGATTGTACCGGCTGAGTTTATAAAGGTTGATCAAATCAAACCTTTATCCCTTAATGATCTTGCAATAAATGAAGCTGTTCAACTGGATAAAAGAACTGTGGCGAGCCTCATCGGAGTGCCGCCTTTTTTTGTTGGTGTTGGCGATTTCAATAAAGATGAGTTTAACAATTTTGTCACAACAACCTTAATGTCATATGCAAAGGTATGTGAGCAAGAGCTGACGAGGAAGACGCTTTACGCTCCTGATTTATATTGGAAGATGAATCCTCGCAGCCTATACGCCTATGACCTTAAGGAGCTTTCTGATGTTGCAGCTAATATGTACGTACGAGGCATCATGATAGGTAATGAGGTGCGGGACTGGATCGGCTTGTCACCATTAAAAGGACTATCAGAGCGTGTCATCCTTGAAAATTATATCCCAGCTGGCATGATAGGCGATCAAAAGAAACTAAATGGGGGAGGTGATGAAACTGAGTAGAAAGAACAAACAGACGCGAAGCCTCAACCTTGCATTAAAGACAAGGTCAGAGCAAGAAGGTCAGGATATGTATATTGAAGGCTATTTTGCCGTATTTAACAAACAAACAGAGCTTTGGCCGGGAGCCTTTGAAGAGATCGCCCCTGAGGCTTTCGGAGAGACCATGAGCAATGATATACGCGGGCTAATCAATCACGAATCTACGCTCGTCCTTGGTCGTAACAAGTCAGGCACACTGGAACTGAAGGTTGATAGCCATGGTTTATGGGGCAGGGTGGAAATTAATCCTAACGACTCTGATGCGGTTAATATCTACGAACGCGTGAAGCGGGGTGATGTTGATCAGTGCAGCTTTGGCTTTAATATCCTAGAAGAGAGTACGGAATGGCGTGACGATGGCAGTGTGAAATGGATTATTCGTAAGATTGATCTATATGAGGTATCGATTTGCACATTCCCGGCCTATGAGGCTACTGGCGTACAAGCACGACATGATGAAATTAAACAGCATCGTGAGAGGCAGCTCCAACAACGAAAACACCAATTGAAAGCGAGGTTGAAAAAATAATGGCATTAAGACAAATCATGCTAGGGAAAAAGATTCAACAAAGGAAGTCGGCGCTTGCTGAACTTGTGGATCAGGAAAGAAGTTTTCAAACGAGGTCAACTGAGCTGGAAACTGCGATTGAAGAGGCTAACACGGATGAAGAGATAGCCGTTGTTGAGGAAAGCATTGGAGCCCTCGACGCTGAAAAGGCAGAGCTGGAAGGAAAGATAGAAATAATTGAAGGCGAGATTACAGCGCTTGAAGAGGAATTGGAACAATTGAATAGCAATAGCCCGACAAATGTTCCTACATCCGTACCTACACCATTGCCAGCAACGGACACAAGAAGTCAACAACAATTAGGAGGCGAAGTTAGAATGAACGGATTTTTCAGAAGCATGAGTTTTGAACAGCGCTCCGCGCTGGTGGCACGTAATGAGGTAAAGGATTTCCTCGGTCAGGTTCGCGAATTGGGCCGCGCCGCTCAAACAAGATCAGTATCAGGCTCGGAACTGACAATCCCGGATGTTATGCTAGAACTAATTCGCGACAACCTTCACCGCTTCAGCAAGCTGATTAAAAGAATTCAATTGCGGCCTTTGAAAGGAACAGCGCGTCAAACGATTTCCGGTTCGATTCCAGAGGCAATCTGGACGGAAGCTTGCGCGTCATTGAATGAGCTTAACATTTCATTTTCTCAGATTGAAGTGGACGGTTACAAGGTTGGTGGTTTTATTCCAGTTTGTAATGCTACGTTGGAAGATAGTGACCTCAGCCTTGCTGCTGAAATTTTGGATGCATTGGGACAAGCTATTGGAATTGCGGTAGATAAGGCAATTCTTTATGGTACGGGTAAGAAGATGCCTCTTGGTATTGCGAAGCGCCTAGCCCAAACTACACAGCCTTCTGACTGGGGAGCAAAAGCACCGACTTGGACCGATCTTCGCGCGACAAACTTGCTTAAAATTAATCCGAGTGGAATAACAGCAGAAGTTTTCTTCTCGACACTTTTGCTAAAACTTGCTGCAGCTCGCGCTAATTACAGCAATGGTACTAAGTTTTGGGCTATGAACACACAGACACATGCGCTCCTCATGTCTAAGATGGTCGTGTTCAATGCTGCCGGTGCACTCGTTGCTGCGATGAACAACACGATGCCTCTTGTTGGTGGAGACATTGAAATCTTAGACTTCATTCCTGATGGTGATATCATTGGTGGCTACGGATCTTTATATTTACTGGCAGAACGTGCAGGAATTCAACTAGCGCAATCCGAGCATGTTAAATTTATTGAGGATCAGACAGTGTTTAAAGGGACGGCTCGTTATGATGGTAAACCTGTGTTTGGCGAAGGATTTGTTGCTGTTAATATCAACGGCGTCGATCCAGCAACTTCAGTTCCATTTGCACCTGATACAGCAAATCCTTCTGATGCTTATCTGTCGGTACTGACTGTTGGAAATAAAGCACTATCTCCTGTATTTAACGCCGCTAACGGATCGTATACAGCAGCAACAACAGATGCGACAAACGTAATCACAGCAACTGCTGCTAAACCAGGTTCGAGTGTCACAATCAGCAATGGCGCTACTCCTGTTGTAAATGGAGCAGCAGCTACATGGACTGCTGGAGTTAATACTCTAACGGTCACCGTGACAAACGGAACAACAACTAAGGTGTATACGGTTGTTGTAACGAAATCTTAATGCAAGCCATGGATGAAACAACAGCAGTTGGACTCGTTAAGGAACGTCTTGGCATTCGAACAACTGTAAGAGACACTTACTTGACTGCAATCGTTAAAGGCGTAATCAAAGAACTAGAAGATGAGAAAGGAGTGGCGCTTGATGGCGCTAACTCCAATCATCTTCTTTTTGTTTGTGATTACGCTACCTGGCTTTATCAGAGTCGAGACAGTGAGGGTGCGCTTCCGCGCCATATCCAATTTAGGTTACACAACCTAATTATTCATTCGGGCGGTGGTACAAAATGACCTATGACTACGAATTAACACTAATAGGGCAAGAGCATTCCGAAAATGAAGCGGGAGATGCTATAGCAATAGAAGTGCCAAATGTTATATTGTGCGGTTTAAAATCGGTTGGCCGGACGGAGTTCTACCAGGCAGCGGTTAATGGCTTAAAGCCGGAATACATTTTTGTCATTCATGCTTATGAGTATAACGGTGAGAAAGTTGTCGTATTTGGAGGCAATAAGTATCGAGTCATCCGAACATTTAGCACTAGCATGGAAGAGTTAGAAATGGTTTGTAGTGGGCTTGTTAATGGGGTGACCTGATGGCAATGCCACGTACTGTACGAGCAACCCGAAATGGTGTCGAATGGATTTCTAATATCGACCGAACGCAGTACACGCTCAAGCAACTTGAAATGGCGGGAATGCGTGAAGTGGGCAAGATCATTCGGAAACTGGTTATGCAGCAAGCCAAAAAGCAAGTCGGTATGAAACGATCTAAGCGTATTATGCGTTCTTTCCAGTACTGGGCTCGAAAGCGGGAGCGGGATTTGTTCGTAGGTATTAAGCATAACACCTGGTATGGAGCTGAGCAGGAGCTTGGAACGCGTGGACAACGTAAGAAAGCCATACTCATGGATGCCGTTTTAAATAATGTTGACGATATACGTCGAGTAATGGGCGTATATATTGAAGCTATTGAAGATCTCAATAAGGCGGAGGGATTGATTCGTGATGATGGGAGTTGGGTGGGGGATGAATGAGTAAGATTGTCGAGCTTAGAAAATCGATTGTTACTTTACTTAAGTCAGAGCACCCGAAAATCTACTATGAAATTGCACCAGCGGATATCCCTTATCCTATCGTTGTTTATGATCTTCCTAACGCATTCGGAAGTGATGAATCAACTGAAATTTTTGTGCTGCATGTAGATGTTTGGGATGCTCCAGAAGATGGCGACACGATGCCACTAGAAATGCTCATAGCTGAGCTAGATAGAGTTTTAAATAAAAAAGCCATCCGCGTCAATGGGATGGCTTTTTCTTTTCACCGTGACACACGCCTGCCTCTTACCGATCCTGATAAGAGTTTGCGAGGCAGACGACTTATCTATCAAGTACGAACATTTGGAGGGAATTAGATGCCGCAATACTCAGGATTTACCAATCAAACCGCCGATCATTTAGTTTTAGATGCTGGTGCGTTTTACAAGAACTATGATTTAACAACCGGAAGCGGCACGCTTTTGGGAGCAACGCGAGGTGGCGGAGAGTTTAAAGCCGTTCCATCCGTAAGATCCATTGAAATTGATGGAGTAAAGGGACGGGCCAAGGGGCTGAACGCAATTGATTCATGGGACGTTTCAATTGTTGCAAACATGTTGGAGATCACACCGCAGCTCCTTGCTGCAGCTCTTGCAACGGGCTCAGTAGATAGTGCAAGTAACCCGCTGTATGACATTATCACGGCTAGCAATACTATCGCATTAGCCAATTACCTTGACAACATTACATGGGTAGGGCGTTTAAGCGGCAGTAATAACCCTGTTATCATTCAAATCTTTAACGCACTTAATACCGATGGTGTCACGTTAAAAACGGAGGATAAGGGTGAGAGCGTGCTGCCCGTTGCTTTTGCAGCCCATTACGATGCAATCGACCTTGATACAGTACCATTCAAAATCTACTATCCAAAATTGACGATGGACACAACACCTCCAACAGTAACGGTTGTTCCTGCTGACGCGGCAACAGCTATTGCGGTGGGCTCTAGTGTGGTATGGACATTCAACGAGCCTATTAATCCAACACTCGTTAATCCGGCAAACTTCCTGTTACTTAAAGCTGATGGAACCAACGTACCAGGCGCATTGACGATTAATGCTGCTAAAACGGTAGTCACTCTTAAACCAACGACCAATATGACAGCGGCCACGGATTATATTGCTATTGCATCATCCAATATTAAGGACCTTAACGGAAACTCTCTCGCACAGAAAGCTAGCAAATTTAGAACAGCTTAAAAACTATACGGAGAGGGCAGCGATGCCCTCTTTCGTCATTTAATGGAGGGCTAATTAATGGAAACAATCAAACTTAGAAAACTACAATTGAAAGATATTTTCCCTATGTCTCGCATCATCAAGAAAATTGGAATCAAAGAAATCATGAAGCAAGCAGCTGCAGCTCTCGATAAGAAGGACGAAGCAAGCGAGCAGTCAACCGAAGCCAAACAAATGCAGGCGGGTATGGAAATGCTTGCAGTGGTGCTTGAGAATATTCACCTTGCAGAGAAGGAAGTGACGGACTTTCTTGCGAGTTTGGCAGGCATGGAACCTGAGAAATTTGCTGAGCTTGATATTGGGCAGCTGGCCAGTGTCTTTGACCAATTTAAGGGGTTACCAGGTCTGCCAAGTTTTTTGAAGCAAGCAAGTCAATAGATGAGGTTGAAGTCATTGACTTGTTGCTTAAGCGGTATGGTCAGATCGATTATGTTCTAAACATGGATATTGAAGCAGGTATTGAACAAATCAACAAGGTTTACGAGAAAGAAACCGAACAGCGCAGTTGGGAAATGTATCTTACAAAGTTCCCGAACATGACGCAATCGGATTATGTCTCATTCGATGATTTCTATAAGCCCAAACGAACTGTAACGCCTCCTCCATCAAAGAAAACAAAACAAGAGATTCTAGATGATGCTGAGGCGATTCTTGCAGCTTTTCGGAAAGGCGGGTGATTGAGCGATGGAAATATTTCGTTTGTTTGGTACGATCCTCGTACAAAACAATGCAGACGAGGCACTGGATGACGTAGATACAAGGGGTCAGCGGGCTCAGGAACGTTTAGGAGCAGTTGGAAAGGCAGCAGGGGCGCTTGTACTGTCCTTAGCGGCTATAGGCGCTGCTGCTGTTCTTGCATTAGGGGTTAAGTCGGTACAGGTAGCAGATGAATTCCGTAAGGCAATGAATGGTTTGGCAGCTGAAACAGGGCTCACAGCTGACGAAATGAAAGAGTACGAGGAAATTACCAAACGGATCTATAATCGAAATCTTGGTGAAAATTTCGAGGACATTGCCAAGTCGATGGCAAAGGTCAAACAATTAACTGGCCAATCAGGAGCGGAGCTTGAGGATCTAACAGCGAATGCGTTAATGCTGCGAGATACGTTCGAATTTGAAGTCGAGGGATCTGTACAGGCAGTAAACGCTCTTATGCAGAAGTTTGGAATAACAGCAGACCAAGCCTATACCCTCATTGCCCAAGGCGCACAGCAAGGTGCTAATGCTAATGGCGATTTAACAGAGGTATTGTTGGAATTTGCTCCTCACTTTGCGGCACTAGGATTCAGCGCTGAGCAGTTTACCGACATTCTGATTCAGGGTGCAAAAGACGGATCATTCCAAGTCGCGCTCGTCGGGGATGCGATTAAAGAGTTTACGATATTGAGCAAAGATGCTTCTGATAGCACCAGTGAAGCATTTAACTCATTAGGGCTGGATGCCCAAGGTATGGCAGATGCATTTGCTGGAGGGGGAGAGCAAGCACAGATTGCATTCCAGCAAGTGATGACGAGTTTGACAGATTTGGAAGATCCGATAGTTCGGAATCAAATAGGTATAGCTCTGTTCGGATCTAAGTTTGAAGATTTGGAAGCGGCGGGGATCTTAGCTTTAGGCAATGTAAAAAGCTATACAGACTCAACCGCAAAGACGCTAGAGGACATCAATAAAATTAAGTATGATTCGTTCAGTGAAGCCATAAAAGGAATTGGCCGGATGTTCGAAACAGGCGTTATGATTCCCATTGGTGAACGAATACTCCCGAAGCTGTCCGAATTTGCCGAGTGGTTTACAAGTAAAATGCCTGAAATTGAAAGAATCACTTTAGCTGTAGCAGATGCCATCATAAAAGGATTTGAAAACTTTGCGGAAGCTATACAGTGGGTTATCGATCATAGCAATATTTTATTGCCAATACTAGCCGGAGTTACAGCAGCCATAGCAGCGCAAATGGCGATAGGTTTGTTAATTACGATCTATGATTCTTGGAAGCTTGCAACAGCTACAATGACAACGGCGCAATGGCTGCTTAATGCTGCTATGCTGGCGAATCCGATTGGACTTATAGCCGCAGCTATTGGAGCTTTAATTGCAATTGGTGTGGCGCTATGGATGAATTGGGACAAGCTTTCCACAAAAGCTAAACTATTCTTTGCTATTTTATCGCCTGCCGTTGCAGTAATAGAGGGCATTATCTTTCTTTTTAAAAATTGGAGTGAGATAGGTGAGGGGCTTGCTGCTTCATGGGAATGGCTCAAGGTAAAGGCAACTGAGATTTTTGGGGCTATTGGGAATTTCTTTGTAGAGTGGGGACCGCTCATGCTTATGGCTTTAACAGGTCCGATTGGAATTGCCGTTGGTTTGATCATTAAATACTGGGATGAAGTCAAAGCATTTACGATGGGCGTATGGAATGCTATTTTAAGCTTTTTTACTAATGATGTTCCTGCAGCCTTCAATCAATTCGTTAATTTCTTTGCTGAGCTGCCTAGCAAGATCATTGGCTTTCTAAACGATTTGTTTATGGTCAAAATCCCTTATGCTGTTGGTTATGTTATTGGCTACATGATAGGCGCGGTTTCAGAGGGTATTCCGAAGGTAATTCAGTATTTTAAAGAGCTGCCGGAAAAAGTCTGGACATGGCTTCTTAAGCTAATTGCCGATGTGAATCAATGGCGTAGTGACTTGGTAGCTAGTGCCATACAGGCGGGGATGCAGTTTGTAGCAAGCCTATTGAGCTTTTTCGCTCAGTTGCCTGATAAAGTTTGGACGTGGCTAGTAAATACCTTCAATCGTATTGTCCAGTGGCATGAGAATGCCGCCAAGCAGGCGAGCGATGCGGGTAAGTCCATTGTTGACGCTGTGATCAGTTTTATAAGCCAGTTACCACAAATGGTTTTGAATTGGCTATCCAATGTTGTTGCTAACATCATTTCTTTTGCTAAAAATGCTTATTCAGCTGCAGGAGAAGTTGGAAAAAGCATCTTGAACGGCATTGTTGATTTTATCAAAAGCATTCCTGCAAGGATTGATGAGTTCGTAGGTGGGATTGTTGACAAAGTGGTTGGCATTGCGTCAAAAGTTAAAGATGCTATATCAGGTATCTTTAAGAGTGGCAGTGATGGTATACAGGCGGGTGTCAAAGCTTCGGGATCAACTGCAACCATAACAATACCGGCGCATGTCGATGGCACGACGTTTGCACCAGGAGGCTTGTCACTTGTAGGAGAAAAGGGTCCTGAGCTAGTAAATATGCCGCGAGGTAGCCAAGTATATAATGCTAACGAAACACAGGACATACTTAATAGCGGTGGTGGCGTAACAGTAATACACAATCACATTCACTTAGATAGCCGAGAGATATCATCCAGTGTAAGCCAACATCAAAACGAAGGCATAAGGACGAGGGGGAGAGCGCTTGGTAGTTTATAATGGAGGGTTTTCACTTCGACCTGTAGATGATCCCCTTGATGTACGAACGGCTCTGCAGCTAGGTATGCATATGACGAGGCAATCTAAGCGACCTGTGTTAGCTGGCACTGTTGGCAGTACATCATCCATTGCTGGGAGGCATGGTGCGTTTTATTTCGGAGCCAAGCTTGCTCCTCTAGAATTTGGTTTAGATTGTGCCATGTTCATGAATGATCCCTTATCATTACAGGCTGCAGTTGATCGCTTAGCTGAGTTTCTCCTCGATGCAACCGGCTCACCCCGTGAACTCGAATTAGTCTTTGATATTAAGCCAGGCAAAAAATATCTAGTCTATTATTCGGGCTCACTTGATATTGGGCGTGTTGTTGGCTTCGGTCAGTTCAAATTGCCGCTAGTTGCGTATGATCCTTTTAGTTATCAGACGGATCTATCGAATAGGTTGTCATGGGACAGTGAGGTTCTCATGGACAATAATTTGATTACCTTCGATGATAGTTTTGAATTTGCGATTAAAGGACCTCAGACTGTAGAAATTGTAAACTTTGGTGCACTGGAGATATGGCCATCTATTCAGATTGTTGGAAGCTTCACTTCGATTTCGATTAATGTCGGTGATCGAACTATCGTATACGGCGAAGCAGTTTCTGCCGGATCGGTCACAATAGACAACGAGCGTATGCAAGCAAGGCTCAGCTCAACTAATAAAAACAACAAAGTGTCTGGGCGCTGGATAAAGCTTGCCCCTGGACGTAACAGCGTAAAAATAGGCGGCACAGGGCTCAATTGCTCTGTGTCGTTTGTGTTTGCAGCTAAATATACGTGAGGTGATACAATGGCTGATTTAATACCGGTGGGATCGACGCTCAGAGCTGGTAAGGATGCGATTAATGCGAAGATGTCGTCACTTGAAGCGGTGGATGCATCGCAGCAAAAGCAGATTAGTACTGAACAGCAAGAGCGTATTGCTGCAGATAGTGCTCATGCGAATGCAACGGTAGCTCATACAGCAGAGCAGATCCGATTTGTTGAAGGGCAGAGCATGAAGCAGAAGGTTGATGCTCAACAAGCTCAGATTAATAACATTATTGGGGGTCCTGCATCGAGCGCAGCCGAGGTCATTGATGGTCGTTTGGGTGCAGATGGAACGGCAAGAACAACGATCGGGACGATGATCCGAGAGATCCACAGCAAGCAGCTCGCGCAGAATGATCAATCTGTGATGATTAAGCGAGGACTGAATGTCATTAATACGTCACAAGCGTCTCCAGCTGAATTTATGGTACAAGGTAGAACTCTTGTCAATTTACTTGGAAGGGATGGAAACTGCGAAGATATAAGCAAATGGAGTAATAGTTCAGGCGCTTCAATTGTTTTAGATTCATCGAATACTTCGATAGGAAATACCAGTATTAAGGTCTCTAGTCCTTCGGGAGTAAATAGTTATGCTTATATTGAATTAATTGGGCGTATTGATATGTCAAAATATTATTTATTTATGGGAAGTATCAAAAATTTCAATTCGACTGACATCAACCTAGTTACAAGAATTACTGGGGGAGCAGTTTCAGAAAAAAGATATACTACAACCGATACAACAAAATTTATCGACGCATATGTCAAAATTTCACCTTCGGACATGGTTGGTGCGACTTCAATAAATATACGCGGAGAAGTCCGTGGTAGTCAGAGTGGTATGTATGGATTTATCGATGCGTTCCGTGTGTATGAAATTTCAGCATATGATTACGCCAAAATAGATATTGACCCTGAATTTACAGGAGAGAAGCTTGTAGAGAAGTATCCATATGTCGATTCCGTCAAACATTTGGAAGGTGGTTCAGTTAGAAAAGCTGGGAAAAATATGTTACCTCCGTTTACAGAGTGGACAGTACATGCAAATGCAAAAGTGGTTGAACCATATAAATTACAATTAGAAGCAACTGCATCATGGCAAGCGACTGACATAGATATACCTGTTTCTCCTAATACAACATATACTCTCTCGGTTACAAGAATTGGCTCTGGGCAAATTGGTATGGCTACATTGAGTGCGAACAAAACTCAATTATCATCGTTAGGTTTTTCTCCTGTTGATTCATTTACTAAAACGACAGAACCTAATGCTGCTTATATTCGAGTTCGTTTTTCTAATGCTACTGCTACAGGCTTATTCTCATTTATAAACCCAATACTAGAACTAGGCTCAGTAGTTAGTCAATTTATTGAACGTAACGATGATTACGCAAACTTTCCTCTACTTGCCAGCAATGTAGATCGAACGATTGCGGACAGTTTCGATACAGCTACAGGTCGAACATTAAGACGTTGGAAAACAGGCGTAGTTTTAGACGGATCGTTGACATGGCTCTTTCACTCTGACAACACAGGGAATAAGGTTGTGAAAGCAACACTGCCGACAGCATTAGCATCTTATAGAAGCGCCTTAGCACAAAAGTTCAATGGAAGTATCATTTCGCAAAATATTGGAGCATCATCAACTTTTGCTCCTGATAACCAAGTCTTAGATAATGCTAACCTTTTTTATATAGGAATTGGCGATGTGGAGAGCGGCTGGTCCGAAACGTTAAACCCGAACTCAAATGCAATCAAAGCCCTTTTGAACGGATGGAAGGCGAGTGCCAATAGCGGTGGCGTTTATAGCAGTTGGGTATCCATTCTGACAGGAATTGCACCAATAACAAATACAGAAGCCTATTGCGCAGCAAATAAAGCACCTGGCTGGGTAGGGTGGGCAACAGTGAATTATGTGTTGGCGCAAAGCTTTGAAGAATCGTTTTCAGGTGACATAGGAGCAATCGCTCTACAAACTGGTGGTAATCAGTTAGAGCTTCTTGAGGGCGTTGTACTCAGGGAATCAGTTATTCCTAAATTCGATGTAGGTCGCTATTATATAGTTTCATCTCGACTTGACTACTGGGGAACTAGCAGGCTGAAATACCGTGCTATAAATATTATTGAAGTGTACAAGAATGGCGAGCCTGACAAAGGATGGTTAGCCAGTAGTAACATTGATGGAGCGATTCGTGCAATAGATGCTGGATTATTTGATCCAACAGCTCAGTATACGGTTACTTATCAAGTCTTGGACAAGTATCAGTTCACACCAAACGTAATTGACGTCACAACACGTTTTAAGAGTAATCCAAAGATGGTTCAAGACCAGCTTGTTCGGGAAATGGCGGACTTAGAGACACAGGGGGCTGTAAATGTCTGGGCTATTGCGGAGCTATATAAAAAAGTTAAAGCGCTGGGAGGTTAGGCTATGGATATGGAAGCAATGCGTGAGTGGTTAATATCTAGAGGGATTCCTGCAGCTGAGCTTGATGAAGTAGACGAGCCTCCTGTTATTCGTGACATCGGGGAGGCGCTTACGCTGTCTTTACAGAACGACGATATGATAGGCGTTGTTCTTGTTGAACTGATGATGCAAATTTCTGTGCTTGAAGAGAGAATATTCATTTTGGAGGGAGGAGGGGTTTAGCATGTTGACCTTTTATAAATTTAGAGTAGATAACCGCATGTTGCCGCTCTCTAAGGTTCCAGAACCGTATCAGGGACAGATGCGAAAGGATGGATATACGGATATTGATGAGGCAGGCGAGGATGAGTGACAGATAACATCATCGTGATTTATGACAAGCTTGAGACTGACTTTTCACATTTTGGTCTTGCTGTCATTCGAAAAACTATTGATCTAGGGCCGCGAATCTTTCAGCGAAGAAATGCTGATTATACCGTTGATTTTTCTGTGCCTTACACGGATGAAGCCGTTCCGTATCTAGCGGAGGAAAATATCGTTAAGGTATCAGGTCAACTGTTTATTATTAGGACTGTAAAAGAGAGTCGAGACACGGGCGGTAAATTACTAGCTACTGTATTTGCAGAACATATTTGTACAGAGCTGCTTACCGAATATATACCGCTACTCCAGTACACGAATGCGACAGCAGCCGCCATTTTGGATGGTATACTTGCCGGGACTCGGTTTACGGGTAATGCGCTCGCAGTCTCAACTTCTCATGACTTCACAGTAGAGCGGAACAGCGTGGTATGGGGGCTGAATCATTTAATAGCCTTGTCCAAAGCAGAGATGCAGCGTGACAATTTTAATATCACGTTCAAACCGCAGATTGGTGCTGACAATGGCGTAAGGATTAGTTATCGCAAGAATCTAAGGAGCATAACGAGAACCAAAGAAAGCCGAGGTGTTATTACTCGGCTTTTTGTTTTTGGTAAAGATGGTATTACGCTGACACAGCCAATTGATAGCCCCAATATTGGACTTTATCCGCGACCGAAATGTGGCGAGGTGACGTTTGATGAGGTTGAGGATTTGCAGGAGTTGCGAAAGAAAGGTGAAGCATATTTAGCCACTGTAGACACGCATTTGCTATCTTATGTCGCGGATGTGACTGAGCTAAAAGGGGTTAAAGGCTACGGGGAAAGCGAGTCTTTTGCCATTGGAGATACCGTTCATGTCGATGATGAAGATTTAAAAATCGAGGTAACGGCGCGAATCGTTGAATACGAGGAGTACCCCAATGCACCGGAACGCTCGCGCGTGGTTCTTGCTAACTTTCTACCCGACTTGATGGATACCCTAAATAAGATGCAAAACGCCACAAACACGATTGAACGGATAACAACAGGTGGTGGTCGCGTAAATACAAACTGGATAGACGGTAAGATAAACACGTTGAAAAATCAGCTTGTCGCATCGGGGGCATATGCTTCCGCAGAAGTGCGTCCGAATGAAGGGTTCTTGCTCGAAAATACCGACAGTAATAGTCCTGATTATGGCGCATTGTATTTAGGGCCAGGTATCTTTGCAATTGCTTCTGAAAAGGTTGGCGGCAATTGGAACTGGCGAACGTTTGGCAAGGGTACAGGGTTTACCGCTGATGTTATTAATGCCGGAATTCTTAATGCGAGTTTGATACGAATTAACTCCTCAACAACGTTTGAGCCTGGCTATGATCCAACTACGAAAGAAACGCCTGAATCTGCACAAGCGAAAGCTGATGCTGCACAAGCCGCCGCGGAAGCAGTAGCATTAGCAAAATCACAGCTTGCTCAGTCAGAAGCAGAAGCTTATGCGGACGGTATTGTTACCGCAGAGGAACAAGCTCGAATGAATCAGGCAAAAGAGACGCTTGAAGCTGCCCAACGAGATGCAACAGAAAAATCTAATGCTGCAAAATTAGCAGCAATCACAGCAGCTGAGGCAGATGCTAAAGCTAAGGCAGATGCAGCACAAGCCGCTGCAGAGGCAGAGGCTTTAGCGCAAGCGCAACTTGTAAAAGAGCAAGTTGAAGCATATGCAGATGGAATCGTAACGGCAGAAGAACAAGCTCGCATAAATCAAGCAACCGAGAATCTAAGCAAGGCGAAGACAGATGCAACTACGAAAGCTAATGCAGCGGAGCAGGCAGCCAAGGATGCAAGTGTCCTTAAAGGTATTAAATACAAATCTGTTTACACTGATGCCGATGGCTTCCATATCGATGGGCCGAATGGTGAAGTGATGCGTATGGGGGAATTTGCCCCAGGACAGTTCGGTACTATCGCTTTTCATAAAGACGGTTCCACTACTGCGCTAACGCCAGATGGGCTAATCAGAAAAACAGCATCAGGAGATAAACCCTATAACTATTTGGTGGCTGCCGGAAGTGACTCGACCGGAGCAAACAATGCTTACTTCGTTAATGCGGAAGGAACGGCAAACGGCGATAGTATTCCAAATATCACTATAACTTTGCCTTCAGATTTCAAGGGCAAGGATTTCAAAGTGATTTTAGCTCTAAAGCGAGATTCTTTTTTCGCTCAAGAGCTTAAACAGACTCCAGGTGTGAGCCTTCGAGTTCTAAACTATGCTCCAGTCACAACTCAACTAGAAGTGGTTAGTGTCGATAAGGTAAACGGCAAGTTTACTGTAAAAGGATTTGGATCGTTGTATCGATGGAACGTAATTTATGGGATATCGGGATCGACAGTAATACCAAATTACACAAACGTAACGCGGTATGATTACGCATTAGATTTTTCTTGGATTGCATTAGTATAGTCCGCAGATGCGGGCTTATTTTATTGCTCAGAAAATTTTTTACTTAGTTTTATAAAAAGAAAGATATATGAGGGGATGAACAGGTATGTATAAACAGTGGTTTTCGGTAGATGTAACAGAAGGTAGAGCAATTGCGGCAGCGATAGGCGCGGTAATTGCTCCTTGGGTATCTTTAATTTATGGTAATGGAAGAATTTTGCCAGTGCTATTACTAATCTCTGTCATTGCTTTAGATTGGATTACAGGAATTTCTGCCGCTCGAAAAGATAAGACTTATTCCTCGCAGTATGGCATTAGGGTCGGGCTGCCGCGAACATTATTTCTATTGGCAATCCCCGCATTTGCTAATCTGTTGGACGCTTTGATGTCAATGCCGGGATTGTTTTTCTATGCCATTACATTAGGTATTGTCTATCACACATGGCAATCATTGACGGCGAATGCCTACCGCGCGGGATGGGGGTATTGGATTCCAAAAGCGGTCATGACCCATATAGAGTCTGAGCTTAAAGCTAAGGTGGAGAGGGCTTCCAAGATCAATGTAAAACCCGCAGAAGAGGTGACAAAGAATGACGAAGTTAAGTAAAAATGAATTTATTGCAAAACTGGCACCAATTGTGCAACAAGTGCGGGGCGAAGGATCTCCTCTGCTTTCATCGGTTAGACTGGCTCAGAACATTCTGGAGACAGGTTGCGTGATTCACCCTTGGTATAATCTTGGTGGAATCAAGGTAGGCGGAGGTAAGCCTAATGGGTATTGGAAAGGGCGCAGCATAAATAAAGGAACGTGGGAAGAATACGGCGGTCAAACGGTAAATATAACGGCAAATTTCCGCGTTTACGATCAACTTTATGATTTTTATAAAGATCAAGATTTATTGTTCTTGTTACCCCGATATGATCGCGTAAGGACAGCTAAAACACCAGAAGCTCAGGCTGCAATGTTATACGCATGCGGATATGCTACGGATTCATCTTATGCAAGTAAGTTATTGACCCTGATTAAAGCAAATGATTTAACAAAATATGATGAGATCGAGGAGGACGAGAATATGCTGAAACTTACAGATGCGGAATGGGATGTACTAGCTGCAGCAGTTCAACGATTAATTGTTGAAAAAATCATTTCCGATAAGTCATGGTTAGACAAAGTAAAGCAGAAGAAAATAACCATATCTGAGCTTACTTGGTTTAATACGATTGCAATATCGAGAAAATAAAAACGAACTCACTTATTTATATTTGGTGGGAGATCAGTGTGGTAAACATCAGCCGGTTGGTTGGTGTTTTTTTTTACTCAAAAAAAGAACATATGTTCTATAGGAGGATTACCATGTTATATAATATGGATTGTATTGAAGGATCGAAAAAATATATCAAAGACGAGAGCATAGATTTAATTGTTACAGACCCGCCTTATAATTTAGGCTTTGGCGGTACGTCTATGACCAAATCTAAAAAACCGAGATTCTCTATTATCGCAAACGATAAATTGTCAGATCGGAACTATCAAAGATTTACTTTTCAATGGCTTCGAGAAGCTTATCGTATTTTAAAACCAGGGCATCATATTTACGTTTTCATTGATTGGAGAATGTATCCTCAAATTGTTTTGTGGATGAGACGTTGCGGTTTCGTCATTAAGAATTGTATTGTTTGGGATAAAAAACATATGGGAATGGGATATCAATATCGCTTTCGTCATGAATTTATTATATTTGCAGTAAAGGGCGAGGGAAAGGCAAGAAGAATTTCTACACGTTCATCAACGGACATCTGGAGTATTCCAAGGATAGCAGGAAACAAAACTGTTCATCCTACTGAAAAGCCAGTATCGCTAATGAAAGATATCCTCTTAAATAGCAGTCTAGAAGGAGAAACAATTGCCGATTTCTTTGTGGGATCGGGGCCAGTAGCTGTGGCAGCAAATGAATTAAATCGTGAGGTTATTGGTTTTGAACTGGATAGCAATTATTTTGAAATTAGTAATGAGAGGCTGAACAGAGCAGATCATACAATTTAATTTGAAAGAGCGCACTGGCCTATGAGGTTAGTGCGCTCTATTTCTATATTCCCAATCGCTTGGGAATCTGATTATTTGAATAGTTTTTTAATCAATACAAAAATATCAAATGTCGTGCGAGTGTATACTTTGTTATATACGTATTTCTTCGGACTCCTTGCCCATCCCCATCCTCGTGGCGTTTTTAAACCCAACCGATGCACGACCTGTCGCTTAACGCTAGTCCTTGCTGATATTCTTTTCTTAAGACTAGGCATCCTCATTCCGAATTTCAAAGTATCAACCCCTCATATTGATATTTATATAATACCTTCAAATGGATATATGTGGTATATAAAAATTCAATCATATTAATTTAATACTGCTTGATTCTAGAACGTATGTTTGGTATATAATAAGAACAAACATTCGTATTGGAGTGATGGTCATGAATGACAAATACATTGGCCGGACAGTTCAGATTATCTATCATGACAGAAATCGAAAAATATCCTTTCGTACTATCCAGGTCCGTGCTGTAAAGGATGGTAAAGTGAAAGCATTTTGCCTAACAGCGAATGCACCGCGCATTTTTAATATTGAGAACATCATTGATGTGGAGTTGATAAAAGGACATGTTGGATGATGCTGCTAGAAAAGTATTAACTGTCATGTGGAACGTATACCGCAACGATCCTTCTAAAATCGATATAGCTGACCTAAGTAAAAAAACTCAACGAAGTGAGTCGCAAATTAAGGAAGCTATTAACAATCTAGTCAAGGAGGATTATGTACTTTGGGATAAAGAATCAAATACATTTCGAGTTCTATATAATCGAGAAGATGCTAAACCCGTTAAATGGCGAGGTTGGAGTACATGATAAAAATTAATAGATTAGATCCGAAAAGCAATAAATTGTGGTCGAGCAGTAGGATGATGTTACCTGAACATGTAGTGGCAATAAATCAATACAACAGGGCATTGGAGGAGAATGATATGGCAAAGGGACCAAAGAGACCAACTCGGGATGAGTATCAATTAGAGGAGCTTGGAGAGAGACTAGTTGAAGCGCTGCAGGAGGAATTAGAGTTAAAGTTAATTGTATGGAATTGGGATGAACCGGTTATAGGGAAAATAATTAAAATGGACTCCCGTACAAAAACGGTTCATGTTGAATATCAAGGTAATCCAACTATAGTTTCATTTATGGACATAATGAAAGCAGAAAGCCTTGTCATATAGACAGGGCTTTCTTTGTTTGTACGCTTCGAGTATAATTGCGAAAGATTATTTAGATGAAGGAGTTGTTTTTTATGCCACTCTCTTGTGGGATCGTCGGTCTGCCGAACGTTGGAAAATCGACATTATTTAACGCAATTACTCAAGCAGGCGCAGAGTCTGCCAATTATCCTTTTTGTACGATAGATCCAAACGTTGGCGTGGTTGAGGTTCCGGATGAGCGCTTGAACAGGCTGGTTGAGCTTGTTGTTCCAAAGAGCATTGTGCCGACAGCGTTTGAGTTTGTTGATATAGCGGGTCTGGTTGCAGGCGCGAGCAAAGGCGAAGGACTTGGCAACAAGTTTTTGGCGCACATCCGTGAGGTTGATGCGATTGTTCATGTTGTACGCTGCTTCCAAGATGATAATATTACGCATGTATCCGGTAAGGTAGATCCTATTAGCGATATTCAAACGATCAATTTGGAGCTTATTTTGGCTGATATTGATTCGGTAGATAAAAAAATTGAGCGCTCCCGCAAAAACCTAAAGGGCGGCGACAAAAAAGTAGCTCAAGAGATTGAAGTGCTTGAGCGCATTAAAGAAGCTCTATACAACGATAAACCAGCTCGCAGCCTAGATCTTAGCGATGATGAGAAGCTGCTTGTTCGTGATCTGCATTTGCTCACAATGAAAACAGTGCTTTATGCAGCGAATGTGAGCGAGGATGAAGTTGCGGATTCAGAAGGCAATGAATATGTGCAGCAAGTTCGTGATTTTGCAGCAGGCGAAGGCGCAGAAGTTGTGCCGATCAGCGCGAAGGTAGAAGCAGAAATTGCTGAGCTTGAAGGCGAAGACAAAGAAATGTTCATTCAGGAGCTTGGCATGTCAGAGTCTGGCTTGAATCGTCTGATCAGTGCAGCTTACAAATTATTGGGCTTATATACGTACTTTACAGCAGGCGTGCAAGAAGTTCGCGCATGGACCATTCGCAGCGGGACAAAAGCGCCGCAAGCTGCGGGTGTCATTCATACTGACTTCGAACGTGGATTTATTCGCGCGGAAATTGTTTCTTTTGACGATCTTTCAGCAGCAGGCTCAATGGGCGCTGCGCGTGAAAAAGGACAAGTTCGCCTTGAAGGTAAGGAATATGTCGTGCGTGACGGCGACGTTATCCATTTCCGTTTTAACGTATAGAGAAATGGCAAAGCTAAAGCCCTATGAGTGCAGCAGTGCGCTTATGGGGTTTTGCTGCTGCTTATAAGTTTTTTGGATCCAAGTTGTAGCAATTAAAGATTGACGAGCATATGAAGTGATGAGCAGGTAACGCTTTATTGGAAATATGAATGGCTCATGCGGGCTGGTTGCGCGGTTGTTCAAGCAAACCAGCTGTCGAAAGAAAGCCATTGATATGCTATAATGAACATATCCTAATGGAATAAACAGAGGTGAATGATCGTGTTTGACCGTTTAGAAGCACTCGCAGACCGGTATGAAAAGCTGAGTGAGCTATTGTGTGATCCAGATGTATCTAGTGATCCCAAGCGGCTTAGAGAGCTTTCCAAGGAGCAGTCAGATTTACAAGAGGCCTATGATGCCTTTACGGAATATAAACAAGTTACCGGGCAGCTTGAAGATGCTAAAGTGATGCAGGCTGAACAACTCGATGACGAAATGCGTGAAATGGTAAAAATGGAAATAAGCGAGCTAAGTGATCGTCAAGATGAGCTTGATGAGAGAATTCGCATTTTATTGATGCCTAAGGACCCTAACGATGATAAGAACGTTATTGTTGAAATCCGCGGCGCGGCAGGCGGAGATGAAGCAGCGCTATTTGCATATGAGCTTTATCGTATGTATACGAAGTTTGCAGACACACAAGGCTGGCGTACAGAGCTTATGGACTTTAGCGAAAATGACGTCGGCGGCTTTAAAGAGGTAATCTTCATGGTGACGGGCAAAGGCGCGTACAGCAAGCTGAAGTTTGAAAGCGGCGCACATCGTGTGCAACGTATTCCAGTAACGGAATCAGGCGGACGTATTCATACATCAACATCAACAGTTGCGGTTATGCCGGAGGTTGAAGATGTTGAGATTGAAATTTTAGACAAGGATATTCGTGTGGATACGTTCTGCTCCAGTGGAGCGGGCGGACAATCCGTTAATACAACGAAATCCGCGGTTCGCGTGCTGCACGTTCCAACGGGCATCATGGCAACCTGTCAAGACGGCAAGTCTCAGAATGAGAACAAAGCGAAGGCTCTTGCCGTGCTTCGTGCTCGTATCTCAGATGTTCGCCGTCAAGAGGAAGAAGCGAAATATGCCGGTGAGCGTAAGAGCAAAGTAGGTACAGGTGATCGCAGTGAGCGTATCCGTACTTATAATTTCCCGCAAAGCCGTGTAACCGATCACCGTATCGGACTGACGCTGCATAAGCTGGATGCTATTATGAACGGTGATATGTCAGAAATCGTATCTTCGCTTACAATTGCTGAACAAGCAGATATTATGGAACGTGAAATGGTTTAATAAATTGCGCTGGGCCGCTGAATGCTTGCTATACGCAAGCGGCGGTCCGGCGTTTTGTTATGATTAGACGTTGAAGGGACGATGCGGGAATGAGAGAGCAGATGGAGGAGCGCTGGTTTCAGGAGCCGATCACGATTCGTGAGGCTATTATGCGTGCGACCGCAATATTGAAAGCGGAAGCAGTGGAGGAGCCCCGCAACAATGCGGAGCTGCTGCTCATGCATGTGCTGGGTATTGATCGCGGCGTGCTGCTTCGTGATGGAGGCGATCCTTTCCCAGCAGAGCGGCTTGCGGAGTGGGAGAAGCTGGTGCGCCGCAAGGCAGCGGGAGAGCCGGTCCAATATTTGATCGGCGAGCAATGGTTTTATGGACGCGCGTTTGCGGTGACGCCGGCCGTCCTTATACCGCGCCCCGAGACGGAGCTGCTCGTCGAGGCGGTGCTGGAGGCTGCCGATCGCCTATGGCCTGCGGCGGCGATCGACAAGCATGAGCCCGTTGCGCAAAGCAGCAACGGGCAAGCACTGCCGCCGACGATTGTTGACGTCGGCACAGGCAGCGGCGCCATCGCCGTGACGCTAGCTTCGCAGCGTCCCGCATGGCGCGTTAGCGCATCCGATCTTTCGCCGGATGCGCTGGCAGTCGCCCGCACGAATGCGGCCCGCCATGGGGCGGCGGACCGCATCTCCTTCGTGCAGGGCGACCTGCTCATGCCGTTTATACCTCGGCATGAGCAGAATGGTCACGTCGAGCTTCGCATCGACGTGCTTGTCTCCAATCCGCCGTATATACCGGCGGCGGATATGGAAGGCCTGCAGCGCGAGGTGCGCGACCATGAGCCGCATCTCGCGCTGGTTGGCGGAGCGGACGGACTAGATCCGTACCGCCGCATGCTGGAGCAGCTTCCGCTGCTTGCTGCGATGCCTCGCATCGTAGCCTTCGAGCTCGGCATACATCAGCCACGCATCGTAGCAGACATGATGCGAAGCATTGGTGCATGGGATGATATCCGAATCATCAGCGACTACGCTGGTATTGAACGTCATGTCATCGCAACGCAATGAGGCTGTCTCAGAAGGCTTTATGCCTAATGGGCTCAGCCTCTTTTTTTTACATACTCTTAGAATTAGGCTAGAAGGGATTATGATGTTAAACCTTTTGACAGATCCAGTGCAACCAATACCTGCCAACTAGCGTCTAATTTTTGGAAGGGTATTTAATAGCATTAGAATAGGGGAATGAGAACGCATGAGGTTCAAGAAATGGACACTTTGGCTGCTGTTTGCGGCTATTTTCATGAGTATAGCTGCGCCAGTCAGTCAAGCAGCCGAAGCTGCTGGCATTCGTATTATTTTGAATGGAAAAACGATTGAAAGTGATGTTGCGCCATACATTATACCGAAGGTCAATGTGACGATGGTTCCGCTTCGTGTCATCAGCCAGGAGCTCAAAGCGACCGTGAATTGGAGCTTTGCTGAGCAACGGGTGACCATTACAAGTGGAGATAGCAAAACCATTCTTATGAATAGCGGAAGTACGGTGGCGACTGTTAACGGCGAGAGCGTTAAGCTGGACGCTTCTGTTCAGGTCAAGGCTGGACGAGCAATGGTGCCGCTTCGTTTTGTGAGTGAACAGCTTGGCTTGGAGGTTAATTGGAATCAAAAGACTCAGACGATTACGCTGCTGGCAACTGTCATTGATGATCCGTCAGGTGGCATCGTCACCCCTACGCCAAATCCTGAGCCTGATCCAACTCCAACTCCAGTGCCAGACACTAGCGCAGGACTGCGCGGAGCATGGGTATCAACGGTTTACAATTTGGACTGGCCTTCTGCAGCTTCTTATTTAAATCCAGTAAAGCAGAAAGGTGAGTTTATAAGCTTGTTGGATGATTTGCAGAGTATGGGTATGAATGCGGTGTTTGTACAGGTACGCCCTGCTGGGGATGCCTTATACCCGTCCAAGCTGGTTCCTTGGTCCAAATTTCTATCGGGTGTTCAAGGCTTGGCACCGACCTATGATCCGCTTGCCTTCATGATTGAGGAAGCGCATAAGCGAAATATGGAATTTCATGCGTGGTTCAACCCGTTCCGGGCAAACGTAGATGCAAAAACTGATTCACTTGCTCCTAACCATGTTGCCAAGGAGCATCCTGATTGGATTGTGAATGCAGGTGGAAAGCTGTTAATTAATCCTGGTATTCCAGAGGCTCGTCAACATATCATCAATACCATTATGGAGGTTGTGAATGGATACCCCATTGACGGGGTCCATTTAGATGATTATTTCTATCCTTCGAATGTGACGTTTGCCGACGACGCTGCTTTTAAAAGCTACAATCCATCAAAAATAAAGGCAAAGGCCGATTGGCGAAGGAATAATATCAATGAATTTGTACGTCAGCTTGGTGAATCCATTCATAAAGCGAACCCTCTACTGGAATACGGTATAAGCCCATTCGGAGTTTGGCGTAATATAGCTGTCGATAAAACGGGGTCTGATACCAAAGCGGGCATCACTGCTTATGACGATATGTTTGCGGATGTTCGAACATGGATTAAGCAAGGCTGGATCGATTACGTGAATCCGCAAATTTACTGGAGCTTAAGCTTTAATAATGCGCGTTATGACAAGTTGGTAGATTGGTGGGCGCAGGAAGTGAAAGGAACTGGCGTGGATCTGTATATCGGCCATTCGCCTTACAAACTCGGAACGAAGGAAGCGGGCTGGCAAAGCGCCCAAGAGATCATCAATCAACTGGAGTACAATAAGAAATATCCGGAAGTGAAGGGTGACGTGTTTTTTAGTGCGAAGGATCTTCGGAAAAACGTACTAGGAATCAAAGATACGCTGAGCACTTATTATACGAAATAAGTGGAACACCATTTGCTCACGATAAAATGCAGAGTCCGTCTCTGGAAGACATTCGGCCTTTAGAAATCATATATATTTTGAAGAACAAAAAGGTAAAGGAAAGTTCTAACGAGCTTTTCTTTACCTTTTTTCTATTTATTTTAAGGAATTAAGTTATTTTGACTCCCTTTCAACTAGCTCCAACAGTACACGAATGTCGCTCGCAATGACACTTGGTGAAAGATCCTTAGCCAGTGCGTCTGTTCGAATCTTCTCAATGGCTTTCACCGCTCTGTCGCCCGTTACCGTCAGCACCTTCACTTCTGCCCCCATAAGAGACTTAATTTGGCTGGCTGCCATGGAGAGATTATCGTGTTTTTCTGTGTCCTTGCCCTTTACGCCGCCATCTAATGTAACACCATTAGAAGACATGCCTTCGTTGCTGTTAAGCAGCTTCATTTGAAGCTCATCATATTGCGAAGCGGAAGTTTCGCGCTTCGCAGCAGCGAGCACAACCGTATCGTCAAAGACGAATACCCGGACGTCAGATATGCCAAGACCGCTAAGTCTAGATTCCAAATGCGCGGAGAAGCCATTGGAGTGAAGCCCGGAACTGCCAATCATGCTATAGACGGAAGTACCCATGCCGTTAGTGGTTTTACCATGCTTATTGGTCGTATGTACCTTAGGCCCAGTCTCGCTTGGAATAACAGAAGAGTCGTGGAGCGCCTTAGCATGATGGGGGGACTGAGTAGACTGAGCAGATTGCGTATTCATGTTTGGCGATGTCCCATAACTGCATCCAGCCAAGGTAAACGCAGCTAGTGCAACTGAGAGAAACGTTGTTGTTTTTTTCATTGATGAATCATCCTCCAGTAATTAATTTCTTGTTATTATCATGACCCTTTCCATGAAATGAATATTCATGGCTTCTTGGAAAATAATAAGGGGGAAAGAATGAATATTCCGGGAGGTGTATCAATTGGATCAAACCGAAAAAGACAAAGGTCAAGGAAAGTCCGAGGTCGATGGCAAATCCCGTCGTAAGTTTCTTGTTAATACGGGCTATGCGCTCGGCGGTATCGTTGTTGGTGGAGCACTGGGTTCACTAATAGGCAAAAAACCGACAGCGAAGACTCCAACTGCTGAGAAGGATAAGGATAAAAACAAGACACCTGAGTCGAAAAACTACAACCGTGCGCTTATGTTTCTTACTCAGGAGCAGTTTCTAATTGCAGAGAGTGCTACGGAAAGAATTTTTCCTGAGGATGAAACGGGGCCGGGTGCCAAATCACTTGGGGTTGCCTTTTTTATCGACCATCAATTGGCAGGTGACTGGGGCTTCAATGGGCGTGATTATATGACGCCGCCTTTTTACAAAGGTGAGAAAGAACAGGGCTATCAAGGACGTTTGAAGAGGCGGGAAATTTACGAAATAGGACTGCGTGAGCTTGAGAATTACAGTATGAACAAATACCAGAAGAGCTTTCCAGATTTGACGGGCGAAGAACAGGATGAGGTCCTCAAAGCTTTTGAATCGGATTCGGTGAAGCTGACGACAATCTCTGCAAGTGGCTTCTTTAGAATGCTTCGGACAAATACGCTTGAAGGTGCCTACAGTGATCCGCTTTATGGCGGGAATTCAAATATGAATGGATGGCGTATGCGCAAATATCCGGGCAACCAGATGGGCTATACCGACATCATTGACAAGAAATTCACGGAGATGGAACCAAGCAGCTTGCAAGATCATATGGCATCTATTTAACGAAGCGGGAGGACAAAATGGCCAAAACATTACCGAAAACAGATGTCGTTATTGTTGGTGTCGGCTGGTGCGGCGGAATTATCGCCGCCGAGCTGACAAAGAAAGGCTTGAATGTTGTTGGTTTAGAGCGGGGCAAAGAAAGGAAGACAGAGGATTATTACATGGTTCATGACGAGCTGAGGTATGCGCTTCGCTATGAGCTGATGCAGGATTTATCCAAGGATACCATCACATTCCGCAGTAATGAGAAAATTCGTGCACTGCCGATGCGGACATATGGTTCATTTTTGATAGGAGACGGGCTAGGCGGGGCGGGCGTTCATTGGAACGGTCAGACGTATCGTTTCTTGCCTTACGATTTTGAAATTCGCAGTAAAACGATCGAGAGATATGGAAAAAATAAAATTCCTGCAGGTATGTCTATTCAGGACTGGGGCATCACTTACGATGAGCTGGAGCCTTATTACAACACATTCGAGCATATGGCAGGCATTTCAGGTGAAGAGAATCCGCTTGGAGGCAAACGAAGCGCGCCTTATCCAACGCCGCCAATGAAGAAATCGCCAGCTATGCAGATGTTCACGGAAGCGGCTACCCGCTTGAAATTGAATCCCTATATGATGCCTTCAGCAAACTTATCACAAGATTACACGAATCCCGATGGCATATCCCGTGCTGCTTGCCAGTATTGCGGCTATTGCGAGCGGTTTGGCTGTGAATATGGCGCAAAGGCAGATCCGGTTGTGACCGTTATTCCAGTAGCGAATAAGACGGGCAAATTTGAAATACGCACCCATTCAAATGTTCGTCGGATTCTGCATAAGGGCGGTAAGGCAACAGGAGTTATGTATACGGATGTGACGACAGGTGAAGAAATTATTCAACCAGCGGATATCGTTGTGATGACGAGCTATGTGTTCAATAATGTTCGGCTATTGCTCATGTCTAATCTCGGCAAGCCGTATGATGCTGCATCAGGTACGGGTGTGATCGGCAAAAACTATGCGTATCAGGTTTCAAAAGGAAGCGCGATAGGTTTTTTTGAGAATCAGGAGTTTAATAATTTTGCAGGTGCAGGTTCACTCGGTATTTCGCTTGACGACTTTAATGGCGACAACTTTGATCACTCGGATCTGAACTTTATTCACGGTGGAGTCATCGCGATCACACAATCAGGCGCACGCCCAATTCAGAATAATCCTGTTCCTTCAGGAACGCCTGGTTGGGGCTCAGAGTTTAAAGCCAAGTCAGTTCATTATGCGAATCGTGCTCTTTCTGTAGGAGCGCAGGGATCATCGATGTCCTTCAAGCATCATTTTCTTGATTTGGATACGACATACAAGGATGCCTATGGTGATCCGCTGATGCGCGTTACGTTTGATTTCGAAGAACAAGATCGTGAAATGGCGAAATATTTGGTGCAGCAATGCAAGAGCATCATTACAGAGATGGGTGCAGACAAGGTTGATTATTTGAAGGAGCTCGGTACTTACGAGATCACGACTTATCAATCTACGCATAACACAGGCGGTGTAATCATGGGTGCTGATCCTGCCACATCGGCGATCAATACATACAGTCAAATGTGGGATGCGGAAAATGTGTTCGTCATTGGTGCGAGTGCCTTCCCGCAAAATGCTGGATACAACCCGACAAATACTGTTGGAGCGCTGGCTTATCGAGCAGCAGAGGGTATTATCAAGTATAGAGAGAAGGGCGGCATGCTGGTTTGATCAGTCAGCTGCTATGAACAAGAAGAGAGCCGCTACCGAATTCGGTAGCGGCTCTCATTTTTTTGTTCTACAGCGTTTGTTTTAGAGCAGCTTTTTCAAGTCTTCCTTGCTGTCAGCCGTTTGGCTTGCTGGATCATCCTCTACGATTCCGCGCGTCGAGCTGCGGAACTCACGCAGTGTATCGCCGAATGCTCGTCCTAGCTGTGGAAGCTTGGCCGGCCCGAACACGATAAGCGCGATAAATAGAATGATAAGCAACCCTGATATTCCGATGTTGTTAAACATGTGCAAATCTCCTTTTTCGTTCAAGTAGGGGTGGGGATAGCGGCAATCCGTTTGGCGTACCGATTAGAAATAAGCACGCTGATCTCAAAGAGCAGAATCAGCGGAACCGTCACGGACAAGTGAGAGACGAAGTCCGGCGGAGAAATGCATGAACCGACTACAGCAAGACCGATATAGGCGTACTTGCGAGATCCTTTTAGTCGCTCAGGAGTCAGAAGTCCGAGCTTTGTTAGAAATAGGATGATGAGCGGCATTTCGAAGGCTACACCAAGCGGGAAGACGACGCTAAATAGAAAAGAGAAATAGCGGTCAATTCCGTATGTCTCAACTGCGCCAACGTTATGGTTCATTTCTATCATGAACCCAAGCATCATCGGAAATACAAGAAAGTAGCTGAATGATATGCCTATAAGAAACAAAAGGAATGATATGGGCACATAGGCAAGCGTTCCTTTTGCTTCTGTCTCAGTCAAGCCAGGCTTCACGAATGCCCATGTTTGGTAGAGCACGACAGGCAACGTGAACAAGATGGCGAACAAGAAGGCACAGCGTAAATAGATGAACAAGCCGTCTGTGAACGAGAAAACATTCCATTCAACCGAATGGGCGGTCAGCCCTGACTTAATGTAGAGCAATATGCTCGGGGACAAATAAAGTCCTCCGCTCATAGCGACTATGAAACAAAGGAATACGATGAGCAGCCTTTTTCGCAGCTCGGTCAAGTGGTTGACTAGGTCCTCCTGAATATTCAACACATCACCCCGCATTACACGCTTTCTTTTGTTAAATTTGCCATGACATTTTTATAGAATAACCAGTTCGCGTACGGTTATGCGCACTAACCTTTTCTGAATCCATTTAGGAAGGGTGCTGGAGTGAGGGGTAGGACGAAAAAGAGCTGTCACACCGATGATTAATCGGATAGACAGCTCTTCGTACTGCAGCTTTGGCTTTGCACAACTATTTTGTTTTATTCCGGCATCATATTTGTGCTGATTGCAATGCGGTTCCAAGCGTTAATCGTGATGATAGCCATAATGATTTCCCCTATTTCTTTTGAGTCAAAATAGCGGGCCGCTTCATCGTACACAGCATCAGGCACATGCTCCTTCGTAATGACCGTGACGCTCTCCGTCAAGGCGAGCACAGCTCGCTCTGCCGGAGTGAAAAAAGGCGTATCACGCCAAGCGCTTAACGCGTAAATCCGCTGTTCCGTTTCGCCCAAGGCTCTTGCGTCTTTCGCATGCATGTTGATGCAATACGCGCAGCCATTTATTTGTGATGCGCGAATTTTGATCAATTCCTTCAGCTGGGAATCAATGCTTGTAGTACCTAAATATTTTTCGAGACCGCTCATTGCTCCATAAGCCGCGGGAATTTCTTTAATTATAGAAGTTCTTTGTGTCATCGTAATCATTCTCCTCTAACATCCGATTTGTTAGCATCACGTATTCTTGTGTGCCCTTTCGTTATTTAAGACAAAGCAGCGTATCCGGTTGTGACAGGAGTTTCAAAAAAAGACGGATTTTATTTTTGTTGAGTATCATCGAGATAGACATGCATGAGTTTGTCAGGATTCAAAACGACAAATATTCGTTCAATCCTTTTCTGACTCTCATCCAATTGGAAGCTGATGACACTTCTAGGTTTACCAGCCTTGATAATAATGACACCAGCTTGTCCATTCACGACAGTGAACTGATGCGCATCCCCTAGAAAGGTTTTCGGTATAACACCCTGTAAGAAAGCCATGACACGTGCTCTGCTAATAATCGCAAAGATAGCGGCACGCACCTTGCCCCCGCCATCTGATACAAGTATGGCCTCTTCTGTCAAAAGCGACACTAGCTTCTCGAAATTTCCTGATGCAGCAGCTTCCATAAAGGTAGTGACGAGCGGTTCAGCTTTTACGGTATTTACGGGCAGTGAGCTGCGTTCCTTTTGAAGCTTGTCCTTCGCTCTGCTCAAAATTTTCCGGCAGTTTGCTTCCGTTTTCTGTAGACAGGCAGCAATCTCACCATAATCATATTGAAGGGATTCTCTAAGTATGAAGACGGCTCTCTCCACGGCTGACAGCTTCTCCAGCATGACAAGCAAAGCATATGAAATGGACTCATGCTCCACGTAAAGTTCAGCTGGATCCTGTTGAAGGGGGCCGATATCGGGTTCTGGAAGCCACTGTCCGACATATACCTCTCTTCGCTTGCGAGCGGAATGAAGGAGATTAATGGAACGATTTGTGACCATTCGCACTAAATAAGCTTTTTCGTTATCGATGGTCTGGTCGTCTAAACGGCTGAAATCTGCAAATACATCTTGAACGAGATCCTCGGCCTCACTATAGGAGCCTAGCATGCGATAAGCAATGGAATGAAGCAGCGGCCGATAAGTCGTATATACTTTTGTAAAATCCATTATTTACCAATCCTTTGTGTTAGAGATATTTATATGAAAAATAGATAGATTGCTAGGTTTATATATGGTGAGGAACGGACATAATGACGGATAGATACGTTCCGGAACGCAAGCTGACGCACCGACGGGGGCGACGAGAGGGGCTTGTGTAAATGTCCAGCCATTATTCCATTCATACTTATTCCAATGTTACTGATTCTAAATTAAATGCATCTCTTCCAACTCATTCGGTTAGACCTTATAAATTTCCTTTCCGTAAATCATACGGTTATATTCTATTTGTTCTTATTCTATTACTTATGAGCTGGGAAACCCAGCAGATGGATGCGGCAGTTGCTAGCGGCCAAATTCCGCAGGAGGCTATCCGTCTCCGTATATTAGCAAATTCCGATGCTCCTGTGGATCAAGTCGTTAAGCGTCTTGTTCGTGATGAGATCGTAAAAGCGATGAACAGCTGGGTGACGGGGCCTCAGACTATTGAGGAAGCTCGTCAATCGATCATCGCTCATATGCCTGAAATTGAACAAATTACGGAAGAGGTACTGCGCAGCCGCGGCTTCGATTACGGTTCCTCCGCAGAGCTTGGAATGGTTCCATTCCCAACTAAAATGTACGGCAATGAGGTTTATCCAGCAGGTGACTATGAAGCGCTGCGGATTACGCTTGGTGAGGGTGCTGGTCAGAACTGGTGGTGTGTATTATTCCCGCCGCTATGTTTTATAGACGCGGCTTCCGGTGAGGCGTCAGCGCTTCCAGCTGTCGAAACTGCCGGCCTAGCAACTGCGGCAGCGGCGGATAAGGATGCGGCTGCTGTTAATGGGGATGATGCCAAGCTTTCGAAGGGGGAAGCAAAGCAAACTTCGGATGCAGCGAATGTTGATTCCACAGATGAGGCGCCTGAAGCAAAGTTTTTTTTATGGGAAATGATAAAGAGTCTAATTGACTGGATTAAATCCTTGTTCTCATAAAATGTAAGAAGAGCGGTAGGATGAAGCGGGAGCAGCGTCTATTTTTTAAGACGAGGCTTTCGCTTCTGCTCGTTTTTTGAATGCCTATGCTATAATATTGGTTGATTGGACAATTTAACTTTAAAGCAAGGATTGAAGATAGAGATGACAACAACAACTATATGGCGAGTTGAATCGACAGACGATACGGAGCTGAGATCGGAGCTTGGTCAAGCTGGCAAGCTGCTCCGCGAAGGCGGTCTGATCGCTTTTCCGACGGAAACCGTTTATGGGCTTGGCGCTGATGCTCGGAATACTTCGGCAGTGGAGCGAATATTTACTGCAAAGGGACGTCCCTCCGATAATCCACTGATTGTGCATATTGCCCATCGGAGTCAACTGGACGAGCTTGTACGGCCTTACCCGCAGCTTGCAGGAAGACTCATGGATGCTTTTTGGCCGGGACCGCTAACCATCGTTTTGCCTGTACGTGCAGGGGTATTATCGCCGCTTGTAACGGCTGGACTCTCGACAGTTGGGATTCGAATGCCTGATCATCGAGCAGCTTTGGAGCTGCTGGCGCAAGCGGGCTGTCCTGTTGCGGCTCCGAGTGCAAATCGTTCAGGGAGGCCGAGTCCTACTCTGGCCAATCATGTACTTGAAGATCTGAACGGGCGAATGGATGGCATAGTAGATGACGGCGCAACTGGCGTAGGGCTGGAATCAACAGTCATTGAGCTGAAGGGTGAAAGCGTCATACGTATATTGCGTCCAGGCGGAGTTACAATGGAGGCGCTGCAGCTAGCTGCGCCAGGCGTAACGATCGACTTCGCATCTACAGAAGAACCACTAGCACCGCGTTCTCCTGGTATGAAGTACACGCATTATGCCCCAAAAGGGGAACTTACACTTGTTATGGGAGAGTCTGAGGCTGTTATAGCGTATATTCAAGCAGAAGAGCAAGCGGCCAAACGACGAGGTGAGGTGACAGGTATACTTGCCTTTCATGAGCGGCTTCATGCTTATGAGGCAGATCTCGTAATTTCTCTAGGAAGTGAAGCGGAGCTGGATTCAGCGGCACAGCTTCTTTATGCGGCATTGCGGAAATTCGATGACGCCGGTGCACAACGCATTTGGGGAGAAGGCTGTACAGAGCAAGGCATAGGAGCGGCGCTTATGAACCGAATGGTGAAAGCGGCTGGCAATCAAGTCATTCAAGTGAAATAGAATAAGTATTGTTATGGCCAAGCTAGTATGTTTGTCCTCATACCCGCATATGTTTGATAAAGACTATGCGCGGACTTGGGGGAGATTATCGGTGATAGAGGCAAATTTGCAAGCCGGACAGTTTTTGACGCTGGTCATTATAGCGATAGCGCTTGGACTGGACGCTTTTTCACTGGGGCTTGGTATTGGCCTAAAAGGAATACGGCTATGGGATATTTTGAAGCTAGGCATTGTTATTGCAATATTTCATATCATTATGCCGCTGGCTGGCATGTTCGCGGGTCAATATGTGGGTGAATTGCTTGGAGATGTGGCAACGACTGCAGCGGGAATTTTGCTTCTTTTGCTCGGTTTGCATATGATTTATAGTTCTTTGCGCGGTGAAGCTGTACAATCCTTCGATCATCGCACTCTATGGGGGTTGTTGGTGCTATCATTAAGCGTAAGCATCGACTCCTTGTCGGTTGGCATTACATTAGGTATGTTTGCTGCTAATGTGTGGGCAACGATCCTTTTATTTGGTTTCTTTGGCGGACTTATGTCGGTGATCGGTTTAATGCTGGGCCGCAGAGTCAGCGGAAATCTTGGGGAATACGGCGAAGCCTGCGGCGGTGCTATTTTACTGGTGTTTGGTATTTTGTTCATTTTCTGATTTAACGGAGTTAGAAAAGGAGTTGGCAGTGTGAAACGTATTTTATTTGTTTGTACAGGCAATACATGCCGCTCGCCAATGGCGGAGGCGCTGCTTCGACAGATGGCTGCTAAGAGAGGGATTACGGTGGCTGTTCGTTCAGCTGGAGTATCCACTATAGATGGATTGCCGGTTTCCGCTCACGCCGTTCAAACGCTTCGGCAATGGGATATTGAGCATAAAAGCACATCGAGGGCGCTGACGAGCGAGGCTGTCAATTGGGCTGATCTTATTTTGACCATGACCTCAAGTCATAAACGCGGATTGCTGCAATGGTACCCGGAAGCTGTAGACAAAACGTATACGTTGAAGGAATACGCGAATCAGGATGAGAGCGTGCTTGCCGACATAGAGGAGCTGGAAAGACTGTATTCCGAGATGCATATGAAGCAGGCGCTTGGTCAACAACTGACAGCTGGGGAGAGGAATCGCCTTCTTGAGCTGGAACGACGCATTCCGAGTGTCGATGTTGTTGATCCGTTTGGCGGTTCGCTTGCCGTATATAACAGCAGTGCCGCTGAAATAGAGACTGCCTTGTCACGTTTGCTGGATAAGCTGACCAAGCGATAATTCAGCGCTTGGGCATTATATAATGGATTGATTTATTGGAACATTTGAGCTATTATAAAGGGACATATTACGGTTTCCAATGTAACTGGCGACGGAAGTGGGTTAACCACGGTGGAGCATTGGAATATACGGCCGGTCGCCTGGGCAAAGAGCAGCATGCTAATAAGCATGTCTTGCTCTTTTTTCGTCTTTTTACGCAAAAATAGGTATACTAGCATGGAGATGTTTCATTCAGAAGGAGGTCTTTTACGTTGAAAATTGCTATTGGTGCTGATCATGGGGGCTACCGATTGAAGGATGAGCTAGTAACGTTTATTCAATCGCTTGGTCATGAATTAGAAGATGTAGGTTGCGATTGCAGTCAATCGGTGGATTATCCAGACTATGCTGTGCCTGTTGCTGAGCTTGTTGCAAGCGGCAAAGCAGAACGCGGTATTTTGATTTGCGGAACAGGTATCGGGATGTCGATTGCAGCGAACAAGGTGAAGGGCATCCGCTGTGCTTTGGTGCATGATCTGTTCTCAGCCAAAGCAACGCGTGAGCATAATGATACGAACGTGCTGGCAATGGGAGAGCGTGTTATTGGTCCGGGCGTAGCTCAGGAAATTGTCCGTATTTGGCTGGAGACGCCATTTTCAGAAGAGCAGCGTCATGTTGGCCGCATTAATAAAGTGAAACAAATCGAAGAGCATACATCAAGCCAATCCTAATTAGGGGGCTAACAACATGAATGATCAAGTTGAAAATGTCGAGATTGCAGGTCGAGTTGAAGTTATCGTTCGCGAGCTTGCTTTAGCAGGGAAACTTGCGAAGGGGCAGCTGCTTGTAATCGGTGTAAGCACTAGTGAAGTGCTGGGTCATCGAATCGGTTCAGCGGGAACGGTAGAAACGGCGGAGCAAATCTACGCCGGCGTGGAAGCCGTTCGCAAGGAAATCGGCTTCGTGCCCGTATTTCAATGCTGCGAGCATTTGAATCGTGCGCTCGTGATCGAACGCGAAGCGGCTGAACGTTATGGCTTAGAGCTAGTGAACGCGATTCCTGTACCGAGAGCGGGCGGGTCCATGGCTGCATACGCTTATGGGCAGCTACAAGAGCCTTGCTTGGCAGAAGAAATACATGCGCACGCAGGTATTGATATTGGCGATACGTTGATTGGCATGCATCTCAAGAGAGTTGCAGTACCCGTTCGTCCGTCCATTACTCGTATCGGTGAAGCTCATGTAACGATGGCGATTACAAGACCGAAGCTAATTGGCGGGGCTCGCGCCGTATATGAGCTACAGTCTAATCTAACGCCTGATCAAACCGTTGATACATGCCATTAATCTTATAAATTTGCTTGTCCTTTGATCGTAAATGGAGCTTCCTTTGCTGTCCAAAAGGTAAAATAAGCCGTTATCGTTCGCGTACAGGTATACCCAACTTTGAGGAGGAATATTGAAAATGGAAAATCTACGTAAGCAAGATCCAGAGGTACTAAAGGCATTAGGGCTTGAGCTTCAACGCCAACGCGACAACATTGAACTTATTGCATCTGAGAATATTGTAAGTGAAGCCGTATTGGAAGCTATGGGAAGCGTTCTAACTAACAAATATGCAGAAGGCTACCCAAACAAACGCTTCTACGGCGGCTGTGAGCATGTTGATATCGTAGAAGACATCGCTCGTAATCGTGCGAAAGAGCTTTTCGGCGCAGAGCATGCTAACGTTCAACCACATTCAGGCGCACAAGCGAACATGGCGGTATATCTTGCAGCGTTGCAACCTGGCGACACTGTTCTTGGTATGAACCTTGCACATGGCGGACACTTGACGCACGGCAGCCCGGTTAACGCATCTGGTTTGCTTTACAACTTCGTTGCTTATGGTGTACAAGAGGATTCCTTCACGATCGACTATGAAGAGGTTCGCAAATTGGCGTTTAAACACCGTCCTCGTTTGATTGTTGCAGGAGCTAGTGCGTACCCGCGTACGATCGATTTTGAAAAGCTTGGAAAAATTGCTAATGATGTAGGCGCATTGTTCATGGTTGATATGGCGCATATCGCTGGTCTAGTAGCTGCTGGTCAGCATCCGAGCCCAGTGCCTCATGCACATTTCGTAACGACTACAACACACAAAACGCTTCGCGGACCTCGCGGCGGTATGATTCTTTGTCGCCAGCCTTGGGCAGCAGCTATTGATAAAGCCGTATTCCCAGGCTCACAAGGCGGTCCTTTGATGCATATTATTGCAGCTAAAGCTGTTGCATTTGGAGAAGCTCTTCAACCTGAATTCAAGCAATATGCTGCACAAGTAGTGAAAAATGCAAAAGTGCTTTCAGATGAGCTTATTGCAAAAGGCTTCAACATCGTATCTGGTGGAACGGATAACCACTTGATTCTTCTTGATACACGCAGCTTGAACACAACAGGTAAAGTCGCTGAGCGTGTGCTTGACGAAGTAGGAATCACAGTTAACAAAAACGCTATTCCTTTTGATCCTACTAGCCCATTCGTAACTTCCGGTATTCGTATCGGTACGCCTGCTGCTACAGCTCGCGGCATGGATGAGAATGCGATGAAGGTCATTGCTGAAGTGATTGCACTTGTGCTCAACAATATTGAGAACACAGAAGTTCACGAGAAAGCTCGCAATATGGTACGCGATCTAACTGCACAATATCCACTTTATCCAGGTATGACTTACTAATCACATATTTTTTTGAATCAAAAAGACCCATTTGGTGTACATCACCAAATGGGTCTTTTGCTTTTTTTTTCGCTTCGGTTGCGAATGATAGCAGTATAAAAAAGCAGTCAAACATGCATTCTAAATAAAGGTAATCGTTGTCCAAGGCGAATTATTGGATTAGAAAATTAACGCAATTACGCTTAATGGGAGGGATTTTAAGATCTAAAATGTGCATTAGAAGTTCATTTATTATTATGCTTAACAGTAATGAATTTCCAATTGAATAAAAAAATATAAGCTAAAATATTATAATTTTATGGAAAATTAAAGAAAATGACAACTGCTAATTTCACTCTAATCAAGCGCGAAATTGATATTGAAAAACGAAAGAATTAGCAGATAAATATAGAAAATTTATCGTTAATTATTTTAATAAATATTGTAAAACAGTTTATTTCATTGATATTTGAACGTATAAATGCGTTAAAGCAATAAAGTAATGGGTTTACATCCTTATATTACACAAATTTACAGTTGCTTATTCTTGATAATAAATCTTCTAGCATGTATAGTAAAAAAATAAATATTAATTATTTCTATAGTTTTAAATGAGCGGAATGTAATCAGAGATCAAAAAGCCTTTGATGAGAAGAATCATTTTGCTTGATTGAATGCTGTAGAACAACAAACAGGGGGATCTCAATGAGAACAAGAAATTCTGCTTTTTCATTCATGGCTGTTCTACTTATTCTTGCGATTGTTGCTGTAGGATGTACGCCAAAGAATGAAACTGGTAACAATGGTGCTGGAAAAGGCGAGACATCTGAAGCAAAGGCGTTCCGAATGAACATTCACTCCGAGCCGTCTTCTTTGGATCCTGCGTTGATGGAAGATAACGTGTCGGGTACGATTGCGACAGGTATTTATGAAGGCTTGACTCGGAAAGATGATGCCGGCAAAACGATCCCAGGTACGGCTGAGAAGTGGGAAATGTCTGAAGATGGACTTACTTACACATTCACAATCCGCAAGGATGCAAAATGGAGTAATGGAGATCCAGTAACAGCAAATGATTTTGAATTCTCTTGGAAACGTGCACTTGATCCGAATACAGGTTCTACTTATGCATACCAATTTTATTACATCAAGGGTGCAGAAGATTATAACGTTAGTAAAGTAAAAGATGCAGATGCTGTTGGCGTTAAAGCTCTTGATGAGCATACGCTTGAAGTTAAGCTAAATGCACCAACTCCGTATTTCTTGAGCCTGACATCGTTCTACACGTACTACCCAGTTCATCAATCCGTTAAGGACAATGCAGCTTGGGCAGCGGATGCAGCTACTATCATCGGTAACGGTCCATTCAAAATGAGCGATTGGCAGCATAACAATACAATGAAACTCGTTCCTAACGAAAATTACTATGATAAAGCTGAAGTTAAATTTACAAGCGTTGATTTCACAATGATCTCTGATGCCGCTACTGAGCTAGCTAACTATGAGACAAATAAATTGGATTACACAGGCAAGCCAACTGGTGAAATTCCAACTGAGCAAATTCCTGTTCTTAAAGAATCAAAGGGCGATGAAATGCATATCAAAGGCATTGCTAGCTCGTACTACTACCAGTTCAATACAGAAGAAGTTCCTTTTAACAACGTAAAAGTTCGTAAAGCTCTTTCTATGGCCATTGACCGTACAGCTATTGCTGAGAGTGTAACAATGGGCGGCGAGACAGCTTCCTTCGGATTCGTTCCACCAGGCATCATCGGTGTGAAAGAAGACTACCGTACAGAAGTGAAGGATGATTTCTTTACTGAAGATACAGAAGAAGCTAAGAAATTGCTTGCTGAGGGTCTAGCTGAGCTTGGACTTTCAAAATTCCCTAAAACGACTCTAACGTTCAACACAAGTGATGTTCACAAGAAAATTGCAGAAGCAATTGTTGAAATGTGGCGTCAAAACCTTGGTATCGAAGTCGGTATCGAGAACCAAGAGTTTGCCGTTCTATTGAAAAACCGTACAGCGATGAACTACCAAATTCAACGCGCTGGCTGGGGAGCAGATTATAATGATCCAATGACTTACTTGGATATGTTCCTAACTGGCGGCGGTCAAAATAACACTGGCTTTGCTTCTACAGAATATGATGCGCTTATCGAAAAAGCATACGCAAGCGGAGATCAACAGGTACGTATTGATGCATTGAAAGATGCAGAGAAAATCCTAATGGATTACTTGCCGATTATGCCGATCTTGTACTACAGCAATGTGTACATGCTAAAACCTGGATTCCAAAACATCTTCTTGGATTACAAAGGTGACATTGACTACACAAGAGGTTATTACCAAGCGTAATAGTCGTCCCTCCAATACCTGAAGCTTAGGGATATATGCGGGATGCCCGCATATATCCCTTTCTTAATTGACTGTTTCGTTCTTAGTGATAGTCAGCATTTGGTCTTATCTATATTCTGCAAGGAGGTGTCCATTGCGTTGGTAAAATACACTCTTAAAAAGTTTCTGTCTATGTTCGTATCCCTGTTTGTACTTGCTTCGGCCACCTTCTGGCTTATGAAGATCATTCCAGGTGACCCTTTTGTAAGAGAGAAAGCAATTCCCGAGAAGATTAGAGAAAACCTATTTGCAATGTACGGTCTCGATCAGCCGGTTTGGAAACAATATTTTATGTACTTGAACAACCTATTGCATGGCGATCTAGGAATGTCCATGAAGCAGCAATACATGTCTGTTACTCGAATTATTAAAGATAGCTTTATCTATTCTGCGCAAATCGGACTTTTTGCCATTATCGTTTCTGTGGCGGCGGGTCTTATTTTAGGGATGATTGCAGCACTTAATCATCGTAAATGGTTGGATAGTGTCACCATCATGATTGCAGTTCTAGGGGTTTCCATACCTAACTTTCTTGCAGCTTCGATATTGCAATATATATTCGGCAGTAAGCTTCAATGGCTTAGTGTTTCCGGTCTAAATGATCCAACAGATTTCATTATGCCGGTGCTGGCTTTATCTTTCCTTCCAGCTGCATTCATTGCGCGTCTGACTCGCTCAACGATGCTGGAGGTTTTGTCAGCTGACTATATTAAAACGGCTCGTGCTAAAGGACTGAACGGACGAATAATTTTGGTACGGCATGCTCTACGTAACGCGATATTGCCGGTTATTACCTATATTGGTCCTATGACCGCGAATATTATTACTGGATCTGTTGTCGTCGAACAAATTTTCGGCATCGGCGGAATCGGGAAATACTTCGTGCAAAGTATTACTAACCGTGACTATACGCTCATAATGGGGCTTACTTTATTTTATGGCATACTCCTGATGGCTGCTCGGTTCTTAACTGACATAGCATACGGATTCGTTGATCCTAGGATCAAGTTAACTAGAAGGGCGGGGAAAGGATGAAGGAGCAAACATTCACACCCGACCAGTTTGAAAAGCTTCGCCAGGATGAGAAGCATACGGAAGTGGTCGTTCGCGAGAGTATTTCGGCGTGGAAAGACGCATGGCTGAGGTTGCGATCGAACAAAATTGCAATGTTCAGTGTTATCGTCATTCTACTTGTCAGCCTTATGGCTATTTTTGGCCCGATTATATCGGAACAGGACTTTCAGACGAATCATTTAAAAGAAAAAAATCTTGGTCCTTCTGCTACCTATTGGTTCGGTACGGATGATCTAGGACGAGATCTCTTCACCCGCACATGGATGGGGGCAGGCATATCTCTTCAAGTCGGTCTATATGCAGCTCTTGCTGACTTGGTACTAGGAGTTATTATCGGAGGAATTATGGGATATTTCGGCGGTCGCGTGGATGAAATATTAAACCGCTTCTGTGAAATTATCTATTCCATTCCGAGCATGTTGATCATTATTCTTCTCATCGTTATCTTAAATCCGAGCATGTTCACGATTGTTCTGGCTCTCAGTATAACGGGCTGGGTTAGTATGGCTTGGATTGTTCGAGGACAGATTATGCAGTTGAAAAATCAAGAATACGTTTTGGCGGCGCAAGCGCTAGGCGCAAGTACACCTCGTATTTTATTCCGGCATTTGATACCAAACGCGATGGGTCCTATTATCGTTACCTTGACCCTGACAGTACCAAGCGCGATTTTTGCGGAAGCATTCTTAAGCTTCTTGGGCCTTGGTGTACAATCGCCGGCGGCATCGCTCGGCACAATGATTAATGATGCGGTTAAGGCTTGGACGCTGTATCCGTGGAGAATGATCTTCCCTGCGGCTGTTATCAGTATCACAATGCTTTGTTTTAATATTTTTGGAGACGGTCTAAGAGATGCACTTGATCCGAAGATGAAGAAGTAGGAGGTGAGCAAGGATGGAGAAGTTACTTGAGGTAAAGAACCTTCGTGTCAATTTCAAAGTTCGCGGCGGTGTCGTTAAGGCGGTTCGCGGGGTTAATTTTCACGTCAATAAAGGGGAAGCAGTAGCTATTGTTGGAGAATCCGGCTGCGGCAAGAGCGTAACTGCTCAGTCGCTTATGCGTTTGATTCCATCGCCTCCAGCAGAGACTAACGGGTCGATCCTCTTTAAAGGTGAAGAAATATTGAAGAAAACCAGTAGTCAGATGGAAGATATAAGGGGTAAGGAAATGGGAATGATTTTTCAAGATCCTATGACCTCGCTTAACCCTACTCTGACGATTGGCCGTCAAATTACAGAGGGTCTAATCAAACACCAGAATGTAAGCAGAGCGAAAGCGCGTGAGCGTGCCATCGAAATGCTTACCCTTGTAGGCATACCAAATCCATCGTCACGTGTTGATCAGTATCCGCATCAATTTTCAGGCGGAATGCGTCAACGGGCTATGATTGCTATTGCGCTTGCATGCAATCCATCGCTATTGATAGCGGATGAGCCGACTACAGCGCTCGATGTAACGATTCAGGCGCAAATCATGCGTGTGATGAAGGATCTGCAGCATAAGCTCGGCACTTCTATTATTCTAATTACTCATGATCTAGGTGTTGTAGCAGATATGTGCGATCGCGTTATCGTCATGTATGCAGGTAAAGTGGTTGAGACCGGAACCAAATGGGAGATTTTCAAAAATCCAAAGCATCCTTACACAAGAGGCCTGCTGCGCTCATTGCCGCGCCTTGACCAGAAGAAGGATGAGCCGCTTGTACCGATATACGGCATGCCGCCGGATCTTATTAAACCGCCGACAGGCTGCAGCTTCTGTGCACGTTGTGATGAAGCGATGCGAGTTTGCGTTGACAATGATCCTGAATTGCTGCCGGTTGACGGCAATGAATCACATGCATCCGCTTGCTGGCTTGCACATCCGTATGCCAAACGGGAGGTGTCCGTATGAGTAAGCCGTTGATTGAGGTTCAGAATTTACGTAAGCTGTTCGATTTGGGTGGAGGAAATATACTCAAAGCGGTTAATGATATAAGTTTTTCGATCCAAAAGGGTGAAACCGTCGGCGTAGTTGGTGAGTCAGGCTGCGGGAAATCGACAGCCGGCCGTACAATTATGCGGCTTTATGAGCCGACTAGCGGTGGCGTTACATTCGATGGGCAAGACATTTACAAGCTTAAAGGACCGAAGCTAAAAGCGCTGCGTCGTGATATGCAAATGATTTTTCAGGATCCTTATGCATCGTTGAACCCTCGTATGACAGTAATGGATATCATCGGAGAAGCGCTTGATATTCATAATCTTGTCAGCAGTAGGAAGGAACGCAAGCATCGGGTAGAAAATCTATTGGACATCGTTGGACTTAATCCGGATCATGCTACTCGTTATCCGCATGAGTTTTCTGGCGGACAACGACAAAGGATTGGAATCGCCCGCGCGCTTGCGGTTGATCCGCGTTTCATTATAGCGGATGAGCCGATCTCAGCGCTTGATGTATCTATTCAGGCACAGGTTATTAATCTTATGCAGGATTTGCAGCGCAAGATGGGTCTCACCTATCTATTTATTGCGCATGATTTGTCGATGGTTAAGCATATCAGTGATCGTGTAGCGGTAATGTATCTAGGTAAAATTGTTGAGCTAGCTGAAAGCAACGAGCTCTATGCTAGCCCCGCACATCCTTATACACGAGCGTTGCTTTCAGCGATTCCGATACCGGATCCAGAGGTGGAGGAAGCGCGTGAGCGTATTGTGCTTACTGGTGATTTGCCGAGTCCGATAAATCCGCCGTCAGGCTGCCAATTCCATACGCGTTGTCCGATTGCAACGAACAAATGCAAGACGGATGAGCCAGCTTTGCTTGAAGTAAGGAAGGGGCATTTTGCCGCCTGCCATTATGCATCCGTTTAAATCTATAATATAGATATTAGAATGGGCCTTGTCGCCAGCGAAAGCTGCGGCATGGCCTATTTCTATATGTATGAAAGTGGTGATTATCCGTTTTCAATGCAAGCCTTGTGTTAATATATGGGTAAGTTGAAATCGTTCAGGAGGTTATCGTAATGGAAATATTCATACTAGTAATTGTTATATTAATCGTTGTATTTATCATTAAACCGAAGAATAAACAAAGCAGCACCAGCCGAAAGCGTATCGGAAGGACGAATGCCTTTGTTCCTTGGCCAGATACAGAAATACCGACTGCACTGGGTGTTCCTTATGGGCATCCGGCACGAACAGCAGCGGAAAGGCTGGAAGGAGCCTTAGGGCTTGATTTCGAAAGCAGAGTGAAGGATCGTGTATTAAAGGAATTTCCTAAAATGACGGATAAGGAATGGAACTGGACATGGTTTGAGCTGAAACGTTATTTTCTGATGTGCGGGATTTTACGCGGCGTTCCCATGTACAGCGGTCAAGTAGATTCGGTTTGGCATGAAATGCTGATGTTTACAAGAGAATACGAACAATTCTGCGTGAAGTTTTGCGGCGAGATGATTCATCATGCTCCGCATGCTGCGGGTGCTCAGCCTCTTCCGGATGAACGGGCTTGGTTTGATTGGGTATACGGTGAACTATTTACAGCGGCGCCGGCGAGCGGCAGATTATGGGGCGGCTTTTTCCGTACTCAAATGTCGGAGCAGAGGCTGCAGGAATTGGAGCAGCTCGGCGAAGCAGCAATAAGGGAACAATGGTTCAATAAAAAAGCTGCTGATCTTTATACAGATTTAAATAAGACTACGGACTATTTAATTCATCGTGCCAAATCGCAGCTGATTGCTGCCCAAAACAACAACACCTTGGATGGTAAGGATGGTCGCTCAACAAGTTCCTATGGTTACGATCCTGTTCTAGGCGCTACCGGAATGCTTTCAGGTCTTCTAATCTTTCATTCACTCACAAGCCCGAATGAATTTGCAGGGGAAATGAATCAAGCACAAACGGAAGCGGAGAGAAAGGCTTACGGCAGCGAGGGATCGACTGCTGGATGCAGCGCTTCTTACATCGCTGGAAGTGATGACTCAACCGGACATGACGGCGGCTCCGGAGGAGATTCCTCTTGTGGGAGCGGAGGAGACGGTGGCGGTTCATCATGCGGAGGAGGCTGCAGCAGTTAAATAATAAGCATCATTTATACTATAAATCCATTTATTGTGCCATATTAAAGGTAAATACTCTCACTCTGGCTATTACATAAAACTTGAGATGCAAGGGTCTGCTTAGAGTGATATAATATACGGGATTATGTTTTGGACTAAAACAACAAACGGGAGGAATACCGCTCCATGAGCAAGCTAATCATTTGCGACCATCCGTTAATACAGCATAAGCTGACTTTTATTCGGAATAAAGAAACGAATACAAAAGATTTTCGGGAATTGGTTGATGAAGTTGCAACACTAATGTCTTATGAAATTACTAGAGAAATACCGCTTGATACGATTAAAGTACAAACGCCGGTTGCCGAGACCGATGCAAAGGTCGTTTCTGGCAGAATGCTAGGATTAGTTCCTATTCTGCGGGCTGGACTTGGCATGGTGGACGGCATTTTGAAGCTAATCCCATCTGCAAAGGTTGGTCATATCGGACTAGCACGTGATCATGAGACGCTGCAGCCTAAGGAATATTACATTAATTTGCCGACAGATGCACCTAATCGCATGCTGATTGTTATTGATCCCATGCTTGCAACGGGTGGATCAGCGATAGCAGCTATCAATTCACTCAAAAACCATAATTGCGACCACATTAAACTAATGTGTCTAATCGCTGCACCAGAAGGCGTAAAGGCAGTGCAGGAAGCGCATCCAGATGTCGATATTTATATCGCTGCTTTGGATGAGTGTCTGAATGAGAAGGGCTACATCGTGCCTGGACTGGGCGATGCCGGCGACCGCATGTTTGGAACAAATTAGTGCCTGAGGCACGAAATGATAATAGGAGTGGAATGTTTTGTCTAAACTTAAAGTAATGACTATTTTCGGCACGCGTCCGGAAGCGGTTAAGATGGCGCCTCTCGTATTAGAACTTCAAAAACGTGAGACTCAAATCGAATCTATCGTATGCGTAACGGCGCAACATCGTCAGATGCTGGACCAAGTGCTTGATTTTTTTGAAATTCATCCCAATTATGATTTGAATGTGATGAAGGATCGTCAGACATTGACGGAGACGACTGTTCGTGTATTGGAAGGGCTTGAGCCTATCCTTACCCAAGCGAAACCCGATATTGTGCTTGTTCATGGGGACACACAAACGACTTTTCTTGCAAGTTATGCATCATTCTTAAAGCAAATACAGGTGGGTCATGTTGAGGCTGGACTTCGTACGTGGAACAAGCTGTCTCCTTACCCTGAAGAAATGAATCGGCAGCTTGCCGGCGTACTCTCAGATGTGCATTTTGCTCCGACAGAATGGTCGGCTAATAATTTGCGCAAGGAGAACAAGTCGGATGCTGCCATTTATGTGACTGGAAATACGGCTACTGACGTGTTCCAATACACAGTGGATGAATCGTTTTCGCATCCTGTTTTGGACTGGGCGAAGGGCAAGCGCATGATTTTGATGACTGCGCATCGCCGCGAGTCGCTTGGTGAGCCTCATCGGAATATTTTCCGAGCAGTGAAAAGAATTGCAGATGAGTTTGAGGATGTTGTTATCGTTTATGCCGTTCATCCGAACCCGGCGGTTAGAGAGCCTGCGAATGAACTTCTTGGCGATCACCCCCGTATTCGTCTGATTGAACCGCTTGATGTGTTTGAATTCCACAATTTTTATCCGCATGCCTATATGATTATGACGGATTCCGGCGGATTGCAGGAGGAAGCTCCATCGTTTGGCGTACCGACACTGGTACTTCGCGATACGACAGAGCGCCCGGAAGGCATTGAAGCAGGAACGCTAGAATTAGTAGGAACGGATGAGGAACTGGTATACAGTCGCGCCCATGCTCTTTTGGTTGATTCTAAGCTTTATGAACGGATGAGCCAAGCGGCAAATCCATATGGTGATGGACGTGCCTCAGAACGCATAGTGGATGCAATTTTGCATCATTTTGGAAGAGAGAAGCAGCGGCCTGATCCGTTCACACAAAGTTCATAGTTTCGACCGAAGCATACGCTTGCAGAGCGAATGTACAGCATACAGTAGTACTGTACGGTTTCCGCGGAGCGCAATACCTTATGTATCAAGGGTTTTGGTCGATCTGTTCACCAAAAGTTTGTCGTTATATCAATTGACAAACGTAGTACCGCTTGGATAAAATAAATGAGGATTGACAGGGGTATAAGCCATGAATAAAAAGGACAGAAGAGACAATCCGTTGTATGCAGCCGGACTAGTCGGCGCACTCGGGGTGCAAGTCGCTGTATGTATCTTTTTAGGCTATTGGATCGGATCATCGCTCGGAGGCCGTTTTGGCGAAGAGAATGGATGGGCGCTCGGTGGCATACTGGTCGGTCTGGCTGTCGGTCTAATCTCAGCCATTCTGCTTGTTAAGAAGGTTATGGGGGAAGCCGATGGATAAAATATTTAAGACAGCGGTACGTACGCTTTTTTATGCAATGGCGGTATGCCTTATACTTTGGGCCATCCTTCCAGATTGGCGTACTGTATCTCTCGGTCTTCTTATGGGATTGGCAGGAAGTTCTATGAATGCGTTTTTACTGAGACGCAGAGTAGAAATGGTCACCCTAGGAGCCGCAGGGATCGGACCGAGCAAAAGGGGCCTAGGTCTTGGAAGCCGAATCGCAACGGTGTTGTTGGTTGCCATGATTGCCTATCGTTTTCCGGAGGAGTTCAGCATGCCGGCCGCGTTAGCTGGCTGTATGGTCATGCCGTTTATTCTTTTGGTAGCAGCTTATACTCATAATAAACGAGAATCTTAGCGGAAAGGGGTGAAAATTTTAGATGCATGAATTTCCGGTGATGCCACTAGGGCCGTTTAATATTGATATTTCGACCTTAGTAGCACTAGTGGTGTCAGTCATTGTGACGTTCTTGATTGCTAAGCTGGCGGTTCGTAACCTTTCGGTGGACAACCCTTCGAAAATGCAGAACTTTATGGAATGGGTTGTTGATTTCGTACACAACTTCATTTCGAGCACAATGCCAGTAAGCCGTGTTAAACCTTTCTTATCATTAGGGATGACACTCATTATGTTCATTTTCGTCTCCAACCTGTTAGGCTTGCCTTTCGGTGTCGTGACAGAAGCTCATCATGCTAATGAGACAATCGGTATTACCCAGGAGCTTTTGGATGAGAAAGGCGGACATGTAGAAATCGCTTGGTGGAAATCACCGACTGCTGACCTTTCAGTTACTGCAGGCCTTGCGATTATCGTATTCGTAATCGTCCATTTCCTTGGATTGAAGCAGAATAGAAAACACTACCTGAAGCATTACTTCCATCCGTTCCCTGTGTTCTTCCCAGTCAACATCATTGAGACTATTTCGAAGCCGGTTACACTAGCGCTTCGGTTGTTCGCGAATATCTTCGCGGGTGAAGTGCTTATCGCAACGATCCTCATGCTGGGTTGGGTTGGTACACCTTTCCTTGTCGCATGGCAGGGCTTCAGCCTTTTTGTCGGCGGCATTCAAGCTTTCTTGTTCACAATTCTTACGATGGTGTATATTTCACAAGCCGCCATCCATGATGAAGAGCATTAATTATCGCTTTATGCCTCGTGTAGCAGTCTAATACCGAGGTTGGTCATACAAACAAAAAACCACAATTTTCGAGGAGGATATTAAAAATGGAATTATTAGCAGCAGCTTTGGCAGTAGGTTTGGGTGCAGTTGGCGCAGGCGTAGGTAACGGTATGATCGTAAGTAAAACAGTTGAAGGTATCGCTCGTCAACCTGAACTACAAGGTAAACTACAAACAACAATGTTTATCGGTGTAGGTATCGTCGAAGTTGTGCCTATCATCGGCGTAGTTATCGGTTTCTTGGCTTTCTTTAAAGCATAATAACTGCAATTGGCGGGGAAGGCCTTAGCCCTCTTCGCCTTCGTTATGATTGAGACAATACTGTAGTGAGAAAGGAGTGGCATCTATGGCATGGGTATGGGAATCGACAGTAATCGCGATGGTCGCGTTTGCAGTTTTATACTGGTTACTCAATAAGTATGCATTTGGTCCGTTGTTCGATGTAATGGAAAAGCGTAGACAGCTTGTACTAGAACAAATGAACACAGCTGAAAGCAGCCGGAAAGCGGCTGAGCAGCAAATGGAAGAACAGAAAGCAGCACTCCAGCAGGCTCGCAAGGAAGCGTACGAAATTATTGAACAATCTAGAACAACTAGCTCGAAACAAGCGGAAGAGATCGTTCAAACTGCGAAATCAGAAGCATCCCGTCTTAAAGACGATGCGCTCAAAGATATCGAAAGCGAGAAAAACAAAGCAATTGCAGCACTTCGTACAGAAGTTGGCGGCATCTCTGTGAAAATCGCTTCGAAAATTATTGAGAAGCAGGTCGATGAAAAATCTCAGGAGCAGTTGGTTAATCAATACCTGAAAGAAGTTGGAAGTAAATGAGCCGCGATACAGTAGTAGCGAAGCGCTACGCAAAAGCATTGTTCGAGCTGGCTGAGAAACAACAAGTGGTAGCAGAAGTAGAGGTTCAACTTAAGCTTATCGTTGAAATTCTTAATCAAGACCCTGAAATTGAAAAATTTCTTTCTCTTCCTAGTATTGATCCTGCAAGCAAGATCGCCGTACTTAAAGCAGCATTCGGGGATCATGTATCTGCACTCGTGCTTAATACATTGGAAATTCTTATCTCCCGCAGACGCCAAGGTGATATTGCTGATGTTTATGCAGCGTACACGAAGGTTGCTGGAGACTCGCTAGGTCAAGCGCATGCAACGGTTTATTCCGCTATTGCGTTATCTTCGGATGAGCTTGCTGATGTAGCAGCTCAGTTCGGCGGAGTGACCGGCAAAACAATTATTGCAACGCAAATCGTTGAACCATCTTTGCTAGGTGGCGTACAAGTGCGCATCGGCGACCGTCTTTATGATGGCAGCTTATCCGGCAAACTGGCTCGTTTACAAAAATCGTTTAAAATCTAATGCATTGTAGATAGGGGTGAACGAATTGAGTATCAGACCTGATGAAATCAGCACGCTGATTAAACAACAGATCGAACAATATAAATCCGAAATTCAAGTCGTAGACGTCGGCACCGTAATCAATGTCGGTGACGGTATCGCCCGCGTACACGGTTTGGAAAATGCGATGCAGGGCGAACTGCTCGAATTCTCTAACGGTGTTGTCGGTATGGCTTTGAACCTTGAGGAAAGCAACGTTGGTGTCGTTATCCTCGGACCTTACACGGATATCCGTGAAGGCGATCAAGTAAAACGTACAGGTCGTATTATGGAAGTGCCAGTAGGCGAAGAGCTTCTAGGCCGCGTCGTTAATCCACTTGGTCAACCACTTGATGGCAAGGGACCAATCAACACAACTCAATTCCGTGCGATTGAATCTCCAGCACCAGGCGTAATTGACCGTAAATCGGTTCATGAGCCAATGCAAACAGGTATGAAAGCAATCGACGCAATGGTACCAGTAGGCCGCGGACAACGTGAGCTTATCATCGGTGACCGTCAAACGGGTAAAACATCCATTGCAATCGATGCGATCATCAACCAAAAAGGCAGCGGCGTTAAATGTATCTACGTTGCTGTAGGTCAAAAGCAATCTACTGTTGCTAACGTTGTTGAAACTCTTCGTCGCCACGGCGCGCTTGAGTACACAATCATCGTTACTGCAGGTGCTTCTGAGCCGGCTCCATTGCTCTTCCTAGCTCCTTATGCTGGTTGTACAATGGGTGAGTACTTCATGTACAAAGGCGAGCACGTTCTTGTTATTTATGATGATCTATCGAAACAAGCAGCAGCTTATCGTGAGCTTTCACTCTTGCTTCGTCGTCCACCGGGTCGTGAAGCATACCCAGGTGACGTATTCTACCTTCACTCCCGTTTGCTTGAGCGCGCAGCTAAACTTAGCGATGCAAGAGGCGGCGGTTCAATGACGGCATTGCCATTCATTGAAACACAAGCATCTGACGTATCGGCATACATTCCTACGAATGTTATCTCGATCACTGATGGTCAAATCTTCCTAGAGGCTGACCTATTCTACTCCGGTCAACGTCCGGCTGTTAACGTCGGTATTTCCGTATCCCGTGTAGGTGGTTCAGCACAAATCAAAGCAATGAAGAAGGTAGCTGGTACGCTACGTCTTGACCTTGCGGCATACCGTGAGCTTCAAGCGTTCTCGCAATTCGGCTCTGACCTTGACAAATCGACGCTAGCTCGCCTTAACCGCGGTGCTCGCACGATGGAAATTTTGAAACAAGACGTTAACCAACCGATGCCGGTTGAGAAGCAAGTTATTTCTATCTTCTCAGCGGTTAAAGGTCATTTGGATGAGATTCCAGTTGTGGACATTCTTCGTTTCGAGAAAGAATTCCATGCATACCTGGATTCCAATAAACCAGAAATCGGACAATCGATTCGTGATACGAAGGATATTGTTCCTGAAAACGAGAAAGCTCTCGTAGACGCACTTAACCAATTCAAGAAAAGCTTCGCCGTATCGGCATAAAAAAAGCGGAAGCAGCAGCCGCCACTTCTGTGGCGAGCCTTCTGTTTCGCTGTGAAATATACTCCACCAACACCAGGCTTTGGAGCAGGTCCAAAGCAACAAAGGCGGGTGAAACCAAATGGCAAAAGGTATGCGCGATATTAAACGCGAAATTAAAAGCAAACAAAACACGAAGCAAATCACGAAAGCGATGGAGATGGTTGCCGCTTCCCGCTTAAGAAGAGCGCAGGAAGCCGCGCAAGCAGCACGTCCTTACGCTGAGAAGCTGAAGGAAGTTGTAGCCAGCATTGCAGCTGGAACGAAAAATGTTAAGCATCCTATGTTGGAAAATCGTCCGATCAAAAAAACGGGTTATCTCGTTATTACTTCGGATCGCGGACTAGCAGGCGGTTATAATGCCAATATTCTTCGTAAAGTAACGCAAACCATTCGTGAAAAGCATAAATCAACTGATGACTATGTGTTATTCGTCATCGGTCGTAAAGGCCGCGATTATTTCCGCCGCCGCAACATGCCAATCGTTGAAGAAGTAACTGGCTTGCCAGATGCTCCTACATTCGCTGACATCAAAACGGTAGCGTATTCCGCGGTAACAAAGTTTGCTGAAGGCGCGTATGACGAGCTTTACTTGTACTATAACGAATTTGTTAACGCGATTACTCAAGTCCCGACAGAGTTACGTTTATTGCCGCTTGAAGAAGTGGGTGGAAACGCACCTGTCACTTCGTACGAATATGAGCCATCGCCGGAAGGCGTGCTTGAAGTGCTGCTCCCTAAATATGCGGAAACGCTCATTTATAGCGCAGTTCTAGACGGTAAGGCCAGTGAGTTCGGAGCACGTATGACTGCCATGGGAAGCGCAACGAAAAATGCGTCGAAGATCATCAACCAATTGACGCTCACATACAATAGGGCGCGTCAAGCTGCGATCACTCAGGAGATTTCTGAGATCGTTGCCGGAGCAAATGCCCAATCGTAACATTTACTCTGCAAAGGCTTGGCGCTTCTAGGAAGCGGACCAGCATGCAGTAACAAGAAGGAACCAGGAGGGAAAACCATGAAAAAAGGACACGTTGTATCCGTCATGGGTCCGGTCGTAGACTTAGAGTTCGAACGCGGCAATTTGCCGGAAATTTTGAACGCTGTCAAAATAGTACAAAAAGGTGAAGCTGGCGGCGTGGACATTAATTTGACGCTTGAAGTAGCCGTTCACCTCGGTGACAATAAAGTACGTGCTGTAGCTATGAGTACGACTGACGGTCTTGTACGCGGTATGATCGCTGTTGATACAGGCGCACCGATTACAATTCCAGTTGGAGCTTCAACGCTTGGTCGCGTATTTAACGTACTTGGCGAGCCTATTGACGAAGCTGGCGATGCTTCATCGGCAATTAACCTTCCGATTCACCGTCCAGCACCTGCTTTCGACGAATTGTCCACACAAGCGGAAATTCTTGAAACAGGTATTAAAGTAATCGATCTTCTTGCTCCATACGCAAAAGGCGGTAAAATCGGCCTCTTCGGTGGTGCGGGCGTAGGTAAAACAGTAACAATCCAAGAATTGATCAATAACATCGCACAGGAGCATGGCGGTATTTCCGTATTTGCCGGTGTTGGTGAGCGTACGCGTGAAGGTAATGACCTTTATCACGAGATGAAGGATTCCGGCGTACTTAGCAAAACTGCGATGGTATTCGGACAAATGAATGAGCCGCCAGGCGCACGTCAACGTGTTGCTTTGACGGGTCTTACAATGGCTGAATATTTCCGTGACGAAGAAGGTAAAGACGTTCTATTGTTCGTCGACAACATCTTCCGTTTCACACAAGCAGGCTCCGAGGTTTCGGCCCTTCTAGGCCGTATGCCTTCCGCGGTAGGTTACCAGCCAACGCTGGCAACTGAAATGGGTCAACTGCAAGAGCGTATCACGTCTACGAAAAAAGGCTCCGTTACATCGATCCAAGCGATCTATGTACCTGCCGATGACTATACGGATCCAGCTCCTGCAACGACGTTTGCCCACTTGGACGCTACAACAAACTTGGAGCGTAAAATCTCCGAGATGGGTATCTTCCCTGCGGTAGATCCACTCGCGTCTTCATCTCGTATCCTAAGCCCAGCTATTTTGGGCGAAGAGCATTACAATGTAGCTCAAGGCGTTAAGAAAATTCTTCAACGCTACAAAGAGCTTCAAGATATTATCGCAATTCTTGGTATGGACGAGCTAAGTGAAGAAGATAAATTGACCGTGTCTCGCGCACGTAAAATTCAACTCTTCCTATCCCAACCGTTCCACGTTGCTGAGCCGTTCACAGGTACAAAAGGTAAGTATGTTCCTGTTAAAGATTCGGTTCGCAGCTTTAAAGAAATTCTCGAGGGCAAACATGACGACCTTCCGGAAGAAGCTTTCCGGTACGTAGGTGCGATTGAAGAAGCCGTGGAGAAAGCCAGCACGCTTAAATAGCGAAAGGCGGGAGGAATCCACATGAGTACGTTTTTGGTAGAGATCGTAACACCAGAGCGCAAGGTGTACGCAGAGACGGCGAATATGGTTAGTGTAACGGGCGTTGAAGGTGAGCTTGGCATTTTGCCAAATCACATCCCGCTTGTCACTCCACTTCGTATCGCTCCTGTTGTCATCAAACGCGACAAAACAGTAGACGTTATAGCGGTTAATGGAGGTTTCATCGAAGTACGTAAGGATAAGATTGTTATTCTTGCTGAGAGCGCTGAAATTTCTACCGATATTAACATTGAGCGTGCGGAAGCTGCGAAGCAGCGCGCTGAACAACGTCTTGCTGCGAAGCAGCAGGATCATGTTGATTTCCGTCGCGCAGAGCTAGCTTTGCAACGCGCAATGAATCGTCTTCATGTTAAACAAAAATAAGTAATAACGAAAAAGCACTAGCTTCCCTTACATGAGGGGCGCTAGTGCTTTTTTTTGTTAGATTACATAACATAAAATATTCGTATTTAAAGTATCTTTACCTCGAAAAAGTAGAAAATTATGCTATAATTCGACAAAAACTCTAACAAACCAGTTATATTATCCTATTTTGTATGTTAATATAAGTAACATTAGATAAGATTGAATAGCAGGGGGAGAGTCATATGTTTGACTGGCTGGGTGTAAAGGTAGGGTTTCCGCTCTGGGTTTCCTGGGAATTGAACAAGGATTTAAAAACGGATGTGGAACAAAGCTTTGAGGGGATAGCAGACACACGCAAGGAATTGTTGACGTCATGGGCTGCTGATTATTGGAATCATCTAGACCGATTGGGTGATCAATTGACTGCTGAATGCTTGCAAGATCAAGAAACTCTCCAAGAATCTGCATATTCTCAAATCAATCGGTTATTTGAACGAACGTATGCTAGGGCCATTGATTTCACCGAGCTATTCCTACTAGATCCCAAGGGAACCGTAATCTGTTCTACACATGCTGCTCATATTGGAACTTCTTATGGTGAAAACAGTGATCTGAATGCTGGTCTTACTTATGCTCGTGCAAATGGCAGCTTCAGAAAATGCTTGTTTGGACCTTTCAGTGATTCCATAACGCTGAAAATAGGGGCGCGCTCTTCTTCTTTCCACGATAACATGACACTGCTTTTCATGAGACCCCTTACTTTGAACGATCGTCTAGTAGGCACACTATGCGGACGAGTGCCAAATGATGTAATCGGTGATTTAATTCAGCGTGAGTCAGGACATGTATATCCCGATTCCGGTGACAACTATTTATTTATGGCCAAACCTGTTTTAAATACACACATAGCTCCTGGAACAGCGCTATCGCGCAGCCGATTTGAGGATCGCACCTTTACTCACGGAGAAAATCTAAAGGATGGCGTAACGACCAATTGGGGCAAAGTTTCGATTAGAGAACATACCGAGCTTGAAATAATTTTCAATGATCCAGCGACAGGAAAGCTGCATCCTGGAGTTGCGAATACGATTCAGAATGGCAGTAATCTATTTGTAGAATTTCCGGGCTACTCCGATTACAGGCATATTTCAGTTATCGGCAAGGGAGTAACCTTTCAGCTCCCCCATTGCCCAGATCAATGGGGCATGATGTGTGAAGGGGATCTGGAAGAGGTATATCGGATTAGGAGTATTGGCTGGCGCCAAAGGAAAGTTCAGCTATTTGCTACGATTTGTTTAAGTCTATTGACTGCTGTTCTAGTACTCTTCATCACTACCCATGCCTCTCCTTGGATCACTGCAACTGCTGCAGGCGGGTTTACGCTACTATTCAGTTTGCTAGTTACAGGAGTGCTGCAACGGAAGGAATCAGGGCGAGTAGTTCAGCATTTACGCAAAATCAATCGATTTATTCGGATTAACGCTGAAGGAAAAGGTGATTTAACCCAGCGCTTAGCCCTTCATGAGTTTGATAACGATGAATCCAAAGAATTGGCAAAATGGATCAATAACATGATAGATTCATTAGAAGGCATAATGCTTCAAGTGAAGCTAGCTTCCGCGGATGTTCGTTCCAGTCAAAATGTATTGAATGAATCAGCGACGATAACAGCGGCTTCAACGGAGCGTGTCAGCGGTAAAGTAAATGATATGATTGGTAGTATTAGAGTACAATTGAAGGACATCGATATGGCTAAGGATGCAGCAGGAGATATGCGAACAACGCTCAGATTAATAGAGGAGCAAGCTGCAGAACAAATTGCAGTAGCTAAAACAGAGGTAGATCGCATTGGAGATAAAATGTCTCATATTTCCGTGAAGGTAGGAGAGACCAATGATACGATTCATAGGTTTATGGAGACAGTAACGGAAATTCAAAGCGTTTTGCAAGTGATTGAACAAATATCAGCGCAGACGAATCTACTAGCACTTAATGCATCTATTGAGGCAGCTAGAGTAGGTGAACAAGGTAAGGGCTTTGCCGTAGTTGCTTCAGAAATTCGAAAACTAGCGGAGTTAACCAAGCGATCAACGGAAGAAGTTCATGTCATCACAAATCATATTTATGAGGAAGCCAAACAAGCTTATGCCTCCATGGATGAAGGAACACGCGTTGTGGAGGAAGGAACTCTTCTTGTTGCTGCAGCTGCTGATACACTAGCGGCAGCTCATGCAGAGGATCTTCGCAAAACGCAGGTTGTGGATGAGGTAGTTGCACTTATGGAGAAGATTGCGCTTGTGAGTAGAGAAAATCGCAAGGTATCCTCTGACGTTGAGAGCAAAGTACAGGAATTGATTGGAGAAATGACGAATGTTCGTCAAACTTCGCAGAGTGTTGACTCTATTACAACACTTCTACAGCATCTTGTTGGACAGTTTAAGTTGACTGACTCACGTATCAGATAAAGGAATAATGAACCGCAGGAAACCGCAGTGAACGTGCCTGCGGTTTTTTGCATACATAAATAATCCATGGAAGAGTTATCCTAAGACTGAACCTATGGCTGGCAGGAAGGAAGGAGAGGCGGACATGTTTGGTGCTTATATGAAAGAAAAAGACAAGAAAGGTAACAAGGATGAAAAAAGCTCAGTGAGAGCAGATAAGCATGAGCAAGAGGAGCTTGCTCCTTTTTCAGAAAAGCCTCTAACCGCCTCGCTGGAACAGAACATAGCTTTTATAAAAAAAGAATTAGGTGATCCTCAGGATATTATGTTTCGAAGGCTCCGGCTGGTGAATGAAGCTCAAACTGAGCTGCTCATTGTTTATATACAAGGAATGGTAGACGACGATCTCATGAATGATTTTGTAATTAGGCCGCTGCTTAGCGCTAAATTTACTGAGAAAGATAACAGTGAGCCTAATCATTATTTAGATGAAATGAAGAGCACCATCCTTCCAACTGGGAATATCGGAGATATAGCGGATTGGAAGCAATTTTTTCAAAAGCTGTTTATCGGTTACGCGATCATAATGTTTGAAGGTTCTGACAAGGCTCTTGCGGCAGGAATTGCTGGAGGAGAACGACGCGGCATAGAGGAACCGAAAACGGAAATGGCTATTCGAGGTCCAAGAGAAGGGTTTACAGAATCGCTTCGTACTAATACGTCATTGGTTCGCAGGAAGATTCGCAGTCCTAAGGTACGAATGGAGCAATGGACGATCGGGCAGATCACTCAAACTCCAATCTGTATCATGTACATCGAAGGATTAGCGGAAGAACTCATACTGAGGGATTTGCGAGAGAGATTAGATGCTATTTGTATAGATGGGATATTAGAAACCGGCAACATTGAAGAATTGATAGCTGATCAGAAATGGTCACCTTTTCCAACTGTAATGAATACGGAGCGTCCTGATGTCGTTGCAGGCAATATGCTTGAAGGTAGAATTGGAATCCTTGTAGACGGCACGCCTTTTTCTATAATCGTACCTTCTACTTTAAATATGTTTTTTCAGACATCGGAGGACTACTATCAACGCTTTGATATCGCTACTTTTTTGCGTATACTCCGATTTGTTTCATTCTTGATTGCGCTTTTGATGCCATCGATCTATGTGGCAATCGTAAGCTATCATCATGAAATGATTCCTACACAGCTGCTGATTAAATTGGCTGCACAGAGGGAAGGAGTACCTTTTCCCGCCTACTTAGAGGCCTTCATTATGGAGTTTGTTTTTGAAATATTGCGAGAGGCTGTTATTCGAATGCCGAGTGCCGCTGGCAATACGATATCCATAGTGGGTGGTTTGGTCATTGGACAGTCTGTCGTGGAGGCTGGTATAGTGTCGCCTGCTGTCGTTATCGTTGTTTCCTTTACAGCTATTGCAAGCTTTGTTTCGCCTGTCTACAGTCTTGGTATAGCAGCGCGTCTATTGCGTTTTATACTTCTGCTGGCATCTTCCACAATAGGGTTTTACGGAATCGGTATCGTTGTTTTGCTTCTAATTCTGCATTTAACGAATTTAAGATCTTTTGGTGTTCCATATCTGAAGCCGTTTGCTCCTCTATATATCAAGGATTTAAAGGATACACTTGTGCGAGTGCCGATATGGTTAATGCATGAACGACCACAGAAGCTGGAGTCGAAAGACATTGTAAGGGAGCAAACTGAGCCTGAGCCTCGAAAGGAGCCGTCGCAATGAGGGGGGCTCAAAGCAGAGGGAAAAGCGAACTGTGGATAATGATTATTCGAAAATTGTTTCTGTTGTGGATAATCAGCATTCTCTTGCTTCTAAGTGGTTGCTGGGATTTGCGTTATATGGACAAGCTGGGTGTGGTTCTGGCAATAGGCATTGATGATGATCCTACGGGTAAGCAGAAGATGCAGGTGACAGTCCAAGTTGTTCTTACGCAACAATTGGCTGCACAAGGCAAAGGAGGCGGAACCGGTGAAAGTCCGGTTACAACTTACACAGAAACAGGTGATACGCTATTTGAAGCTATCCGAAAGATGACAAGCCGAACGTCAAGACGGCTTTTTTTCTCTCATACGCAAATGCTGCTTATATCTGAGGAAAAAGCCCGCGAAGGAATTTTTCCGCTGCTTGATTTAATTGAGCGCAATCCAGATATACGCACCAATATATCCGTTTTAATTTGCCGAGGCGTTGATACAAAGAAAATGCTTGAAATGTCTACTCAAATGGAATCTATCCCCACCAGTCAAATCATGGACTCCTTAGAGGTTAATCAGGAAAGCTATGCAATGGTTTATGATGTCCAGGTTAAGGACTTGCTCAAACTAGGGGGAAGAGGGATGAAGCAGGGCGCATTGCCATCTATTGAATTGGAAGGAAATAAGGAGAAGAGCAATACCAAAGATAATTTGAGCACAATTCCAGCAGGAGCTGCACCTGAATTGAAAACAATGGCCATACTTCGTGACGGCAAGCTGATTGATTTTATGAACACGAAAGAATCAAGGGGTCTCTCCTGGCTGCAGGGGAAAGTACAAGATACGGTAGTCAAGGTAGCATGTCCAAAATCAGATGATTTTTTAATTGTGGAAATTAAGTCAGCAGATAGCCGAGTTAAAGTGAAACGTGATAAAGAAGGGGTGCCGATGGTTGAGACAACAATTAAATTAACCGGTAATTTACAAGAAATCACTTGTTCGGGTATTGATGTTAATGATGAGCAATTTATGAATGGTATTGGGAGCGATGCTTCTCAAGTAGTCAGGGCAGAGGCAGAGGCAGCTATAAAACATCTTCAAAAAAAAACACGTTCCGATGTGTTGGGATGGGGAAAAGAGATTTATCGGACAAAGCCAGACACTTGGAAAAAAATAGAGCCAGACTGGTCAACGTTATTTCCGAACATGAAGTATAAAGTTACTTGTTCAACCGAAATAATTGGAACAGGCATACGAAACAAATCTATCATGAAATGAGTGATCAGCATGCTGGCTGCCGTTGCAATTGCTCTGATTGCTGGAGGTGCGGGGACGATACTATGGATTCGAAACGGCGCAAGAAAACAACTGCGTGAGAGAAAGTGGGCGATATTCATATTGCTGATAGGTACTGTATATTTCATAGGGTATGCGCTGCGTCTTCCAGTACCAAACCCAGCAGACTGGATTACACTCGCTTTCTCTCCCCTATATAAACCCATTATAAGCTGGATTGAGGAGGGCAAGTAACGAAATGGGCAAAGAACCTGGAATTAATAATGGTGAGATAACATCTAGGCAATGTGCCAAAATTTTGTTTTTGTTCGCTCTAGGGAGTTCAGCGCTAATCCTTCCGACAGCCGTAATTGGGATTGCCAAGCAGGACGCTTGGTTATCCCTGCTTTTCGCGGGCCCGATTAACTATTTTATATTGATGATCTACTTGGCATTAGCTGAACGATTCCCCAATATGTCACTTGCTCAATATGCCAAAAAGCTTCTTGGGCCTTGGTTAAGCAAAGTATTATTGCTGACCTATGTTTTATTCTTCTTGGTTCTCACTGCTGTCGTGCTTCGTAATATATCTGATTTTTTGAGTATCTCCGTACTGCCAAAAACGCCTGTATGGTTCATCCATGTTACGTTTATGGTTGTAGTAGTCTATGGCGTTTTTCTAGGCATAGAAACGATTGCTCGAACAGGTGAAGTACTGTTTGCTTGGGGTATGTTAGTATTATTTATTATCTTGATAGCGCTGTTTAATCAATTTGATTTTAAAAATTTTGAACCTTTATTGTATCAAGGTATTATGCGACCGATCAAAGGCATGTTTCCCATTTTAGGATTTCCAATTGGGGAGTTTGTCTTTATTTCGATGATTTTTCCATTAGTAAAAAAGGATGAGCGCAAAAAGCTTCGAAAGTCATTAAAGTTATCAGTTGCTTTTATTTGTTTATGCGGTGTTTGTTTATGCGTATTTTTAATAGGTGTGATGGGCGTCGATGAGGCAAGCCGAAGTATATTCGCCGTATATGATCTGGCAAAGTATATTAATATTGAGGAAATATTGGTGCGAGTCGAAATATTGGTAGCAATGATATGGATTGGTACGATATTTATGAAGATTACCTTATGTGTATATGTCCTTGCAGTTTTGACAGCGCAGATGCTGGGCCTGTCAACCTATCGGCCGCTCGTCGTCCCTTTTTCCTTTATTATTTTGCCGCTCTCCATGGTGGTATATCGAAACATTGCGCATGCTAGATTTTTCTCCTATAACGTATGGACGGTATACAGTGTATTTCAAGGAGCGGTGCTGCCGCTTTTATTGTTGTTAATCGCCATAATTATGCGGAAGCGAGATGAAAGTGACGGAAGCTTCCCTGAGGTGATTCCTTTGAGTAAGCATGAGCATAGGGATTCAATAGAAAAGAAGGAAAAGGAAGATGGGGTGCATAAGGAGCCTGCGCCGACCTAACTCCATCATAGACGAAGATGGAAGCATTTGTTATAATTGTGAGGAAAATTGAACAAGCGGCAACGGTCCATATCCAACCAAATGACGGGGGAGATCGTGTGGAAAACTACGCCAATAATTATGTCGTCGTGGCTATTTTTATCGTGCTTGGTATTTTACTCCCAGTTGTTGCACTCACGGTCGGTCGATTTCTTAGACCGAATAAGCCGACCGAGCTCAAGCAAACGACCTACGAAAGTGGGAATGAGCCAGTAGGTGAGGCACAGATCCGTTTTAACATCCGTTATTATTTGTTTGCTCTAATGTTCGTTATCTTTGATGTAGAAACAGTATTCTTATATCCATGGGCCGTTGCATATAATAAGCTCGGCTTATTTGTGCTAGTCGAAATGTTGTTTTTTGCGGGAATGCTGCTCATAGGTCTTCTATATGCCTGGAAGAAGAAGGTGCTGAAATGGAATTCAATTTAGAGTCAATTTCATTAGAGGAACGCAAAGAGCTGGAACGAAACGTATTCATGGGAACATTGGAGCAATTGAAGGCTTGGGCAAGAAGCAATTCGTTATGGCCACTGACATTTGGGCTAGCCTGTTGTGCTATTGAGATGATGGGAACAGGTGCATCGCATTATGATTTGGACCGATTTGGGGTTATGTTTCGCACCTCTCCCCGGCAGTCTGACGTCATGATAGTTGCCGGAACGGTCACGAAGAAAATGGGGCCGCTTCTGCGCCGATTATATGATCAGATGCCAGAGCCGAAATGGGTCATTGCAATGGGTTCCTGCGCAACAGCAGGAGGTCCATATATCAAGTCGTATTCTGTTATTAAAGGCGTAGATCAAATCGTGCCCGTAGACGTCTATATTCCCGGCTGTCCGCCAAATCCAGTTGCACTTATTTATGGGATCAATAAACTTCAGGAGAAAATTCGCTATGAGGCAAAAACCGGGAAGCGAGTGACGGGACGATGAGCGATGAACAAAAGAACAACGAGAAAACGCTTTCAAATCAAACAGAGGGACAAATTGAAGCAGCGACCGGTCATAGTGGAGTTGAAGCACTGCCTGCGGATGGGGCGGGACAGCAAAGCGCACCTCTTGTAGATGCGGCACGCGAAGCGAAGCTAAAGGCAGCGGCAGAAGCACGCGCTGCAAGGGCGGCGGCTAAGGAGAAAGCTGATGCAGAAGCCGCTCAAGCTGCTCCGCCAGAGCCCAAACCGCCATCTCTCAAGCAGCCTGAGCTGGATGAGCTCGTTACACTCTTGAAGCAAGAGATTAATGAAGCGGTAGTAGAAGATGCTTATGTGAATGAATTAAATAGTGATATGCCGACCATCATTGTGAGCAATGCTGGCTGGAGGGAAGCCGCTGAATTGCTAAAGCATCATGAGTTGTCGCAATTCAACTATTTACGCAACGTCTCAGGCGTTGATTATGAAACACATATGGAAGTGGTTTATCACCTGGTTTCGCTTGCGAGTAAGCGAGAGGTTGCCGTTAAGGTGAAGGCGCATAGGGAATCGGCGTCGGTATATTCCGCAACGCCGACATGGGCAACCGCAAATTGGAATGAACGAGAGATCTTTGACTTGCTAGGCATCTCCTTCCCTGGCCATCCTGATCTGCGACGAATCATGATGCCGGATGATTGGGTGGGACATCCGCTGCGCAAGGATTATGAACCGTTAGATTCGGAGGTGTAGGCAGCCTTGATCCGTACAGAAGAATTGCTCTTAAATGTTGGTCCTCAGCATCCAAGCACTCATGGCGTATTCCGAATCGTTGTTAAGCTAGATGGGGAAGTCATTACCGAAGCTACGCCAGTAATGGGATATTTGCACCGCGGCACGGAAAAGATTGCGGAAAACTTAAATTTCACTCAAATCATTCCTTATACGGATCGCATGGATTACGTTTCAGCGATGACGAATAATTATGTGCTCGTGCATGCTGTTGAGACGATGATGGGGCTTGAGGTGCCGCTGCGTGCGGAATTTCTTCGTTTAATTGTAATGGAGCTTCAACGTATTGCCAGCCACCTTGTCTGGTGGGGGACGTATCTGCTGGATATCGGTGCGATGAGTCCGTTCCTCTATGCTTTTCGAGATAGAGAAATGATTATCGATTTGTTCAATGAATTATGCGGTGCCCGCTTAACCTATAATTATATGCGGGTTGGAGGTGTGAAGTGGGATGCGCCTCCAGGCTGGATGGATAAGGTGAGAGACTTTATTCCGTATATGGAGAGCAAGCTGCAGGAATACGATAAGCTTGTGAGCGGTAATGAAATATTTCTTGCCCGAATAAAAGGGATTGGACGATACGATGCGGCAACGGCGATTGATTATGGCCTTTCGGGTGCGAATTTACGCTGTACCGGCGTAGATTGGGATATTCGTAAAGCAGAGCCTTACAGCTTATACAGCCGATTCGATTTCGATGTACCGCTAGGCAAGGTCGGTGATTGCTATGATCGCTATCGCATTAGGCTGGAAGAAATCCGTCAAAGCCTTCGTATTCTGAAGCAAGCGCTGGAGCAGTTTCCAGAAAGCGGAGAAACAATGGGGAAGGTGCCAAGGGCTATTCGGCCGCCAGCCGGAGAGGTATATGTGCGCATAGAATCGCCGCGCGGTGAGATCGGTTGTCATATCGTTTCCAAAGGTAAGGCGGAGCCTTACCGCCTGAAGTTTCGAAGACCCTCCTTCGTTAATTTGCAAATTCTACCGAAGCTGCTTGTCGGTGAAACCATGACGAATCTCATAACCATTCTGGGCGGCATCGATATTGTCGTTGGGGAGGTTGATTGCTGATGGGGCCTTGGCTGAACGAAACGATGACATGGGGAAATGCGATTATTCTGTTTCTATGGGCAGTCGTATTTCTATTTATCGTGCTTGGATTTGTGACCTACGCTATTTTTTTCGAACGGAAAGTAATTGGCTGGATGCAGCAGCGTAAAGGACCCAATAGGGTCGGACCGCTCGGCATGCTTCAGACGGTGGCTGATATTTTCAAGCTTCTTATTAAAGAAGACACAATTCCAAAAAAAGCGGATTGGTTATTATTTATTCTTGCTCCCGCCCTCGCATACATACCGGCATTTTCTGTGCTTGCAGTCATTCCTTATACCCAAAAACTCTACTTTGCTGATTTGAATGTTGGTTTACTCTATTATGTGGCCCTATCCGGTATTTCAACCATTGCCGTCGTGCTTGGAGGCTGGGCCTCGAATAACAAATATGCTCTGCTTGGTGGTATGCGCTCGGCTGCACAGATGATAAGCTATGAAGTGCCTCTTGTTATATCGGTTGTCGGCGTTATATTGCTTAGCGGCAGCTTGAACTTACGAGTAATCGTTGAGGCGCAAAGTGGCGGATGGTTCTGGAACTGGAATTTTATCCCGCAAATAATAGGCTTCATTATCTTTATTATTGCAGCTGTTTCTGAACTGAACCGTACACCCTTCGATTTACCGGAGGCGGAATCAGAGCTTGTAGCGGGCTATCATGTGGAGTACAGCGGCTTCCGCTTTGCTTTTTTTATGCTTTCGGAATATGTGTATGTATACGCGATTGCAGCTTTAACGACCGTATTGTTTCTTGGCGGCTGGCATGCGCCGGCGCCTTTTCTTGATTTTGTACCGGGTATTATCTGGTTCATGCTTAAATTTACGTTTATCGTGTTTTTCTTGTTTTGGATTCGCGCTACTTTCCCGCGTATACGAGTGGATCAGCTTATGGGACTTGGCTGGAAAGTGCTGCTGCCGCTATCGCTGCTCAATGTGTTTCTGACAGCTGCTTATTTAGAGGTCTTTATCAAACGATAGGAAAGGGGCGAACAATATGAAGGGATTGATTCAAGGATTAGGCGTTACGCTCAAATCAATGACGGCTCCCAAGGTAACGACCTCTTATCCCGATGTGCCGTTTGTTATGCCCGACCGATTTCGCGGCATTCAGCATTTCATTCCGGACTTGTGCATCGTCTGTAATCAATGTGCGCGGATCTGTCCCACGGATTGTATTACGCTGACAGGCAAACCGAATCCTGACCCGGACAAAAAGGGGAAAGTAATAGATACGTTTGATATTAATTTTGAAATATGCATTTTATGTGATCTGTGTACCGAGGTATGTCCAACAGAAGCGATTGTGATGACCAATCATTTTGAGCTGTCTGCGTTCAGCAGAGATGATTTGTTTAAGGATGCGCAGTGGCTTAGCGAGAACAATACGCTTGTCCGCGAAGACAATAATAATATCGGTGCGCCGGCCAAAGGAGGCGGCAAATAGTTGTTCAATATAGCATTTACGGGCGAATTTGTTGCTTTCTTCGTCTTCTCAGTCATAATGATCTGCGGATCTGTTCTGATGATCAGCTTAGAAAAGGTCGTTCATATGGTCATTTCAATGGCAGCTGTCTTTCTAGGCTTAGCCGGTATGTTCGTACTTCTAGAAGCAGAGTTCGTAGCCTTTGTTCAAGTATTGATCTATGCGGGGGCAGTGTCCATTTTGATGATATTCGGCATCATGATGACGCAGCATCAGCAAGGTGAGCGGGAGAAGGCGAAGCCACTGCATGAAGCACTTGCGGCAGTAGGCGCATTAAGCTTATTTGGAATATTATTTTATGCCATTCGAACGACGACTTTCCCAGATCCTCAGAAGTTTCAAGCGGGCGAGGATAATACGATGGCTATTGGCGAGTTGTTATATTCGGGCTATGTTATTCCGTTCGAATTGCTGTCTGTTTTGCTGACGGTTGCTTTTATCGGAGCAATTGTACTTGCAAAGAAGGAGGCGGATTAATCCCATGCTTCCATCCTATTTAACAATGGCAGCTATCTTGTTCTGTATCGGTCTTTATGGAGCGTTGGTGAAACGAAATGCAGTTGTTGTCCTGCTGTCGCTTGAGCTTATGCTGAATGCAGTCAACTTGAATCTAGTGGCATTTTCCAAGTACGGCGTTGTACCATCCTTGACCGGACAAATATTTTCGCTATTCACGATTACGATTGCAGCTGCAGAGGCAGCGATTGGGGTAGCCGTTTTAATTGCGTTGTTTCGTATGCGCGGTACCGTTAATGTCAATGAATTTGACAAAATGAGGAGGTAGCGAGCTATGGATATTTATTCTCAGGCGGCATGGTTGATTCCGCTGTTCCCGCTGGCGGCCTTCCTCGTTTTGCTTGCACTCGGCCGCAGCTTTCGGAGAGCGGGAGTGCTTATCGGTACGATTGGCTCATTAGCGGCATTCGTTCTATCGCTTATTATTGTAGTGGAACGACTTGGGGAGAATGCGGTTGACTATAATTATGCATTCGATTGGATCGTAATTGGCGACTACACCTTGCGTATTGGATTTGAGGTTACTAATCTTACTGCTCTTATGCTTGTTGTGGTTACGCTTGTCAGCCTTCTGGTTAATGTGTACTCAGCAGGCTATATGAAAAAGGATGAACGCATCACCGTTTTTTATGGGTATGTGGCTTTGTTTTCCTTTTCGATGCTAGGCCTTGTACTCTCCGATAATTTATTATCTCTCTATATTTTTTGGGAATTGGTCGGCGTTTGCTCATTCCTCCTTATCGGATTTTGGTTTACTCTGCCAAAAGCGCGTGCCGCTGCCAAAAAAGCATTTATTGTAACTCGTATTGGCGATGTCGGATTACTTCTTGGGATTTTGCTATTATTCTGGTATATGCCAGATCATGCGCTTGATTTTACGAGTATACAAGGTGTATTCAGCGGACATTCCGGAACCATTGCAAATGGCATAACGACGTTGATTGCATTACTTATTTTTGTCGGTGCTGTCGGTAAATCAGGACAGTTTCCGCTGCATGTCTGGTTGCCCGATGCGATGGAGGGTCCAACACCGATCAGTGCGCTCATTCATGCGGCGACAATGGTTGCAGCAGGTGTTTTCCTTATTGCAAGAACGTATGATATTTTTCTAGCTTCTGCTGCTGCGATGGAGGTTGTCGCGTATGTCGGAGGGTTTACAGCTATCTTCGCAGCGACTATTGCGCTCGTTCAAAATGATATAAAGCGAATACTAGCTTACTCTACAGTTAGTCAGCTTGGTTATATGATGATGGCGCTCGGCCTTGGTTCATTGACAGGCGGGATTTTTCACCTTTTCACCCATGCGTTCTTTAAAGCACTTTTATTTCTTGGAGCAGGCAGCATTATTCATGCAGTACATACGCAAAACATAAAAGAAATGGGCGGTCTAGGCTCGAAAATGCGTATCACGGCATGGACATTCGCGATTGGCGCACTAGCGTTGTCCGGTATCCCTCCGCTATCTGGTTTTTGGTCTAAGGATCTTATTTTGACGGTTGCGCTGGAAAATAACCCGCTTCTATTTATAGCAGGATTGATTACTGCTTTCTTTACCGCCTTGTATATGTCGCGCTTATTCTTCCTTGTATTCACGGGCAAGCCTAAGACGGCTGCTTCTAAAGCGGTTGAATCGACATTGTCTATGACGTTGCCGCTTACCGTGCTTGCAGTACTGGCAATTGGAGCGGGATTTGTAGAGACGCCTTGGAATGGGTGGCTAGGTTCTTGGCTTAACGGTGAGAACGAGCAGGCTCACGGAAGTTTTGTGGCAATTAGTGCCTCCATTGTTGTTGGTCTTTTGGGTATTTATGCCGGTTGGCTCTTATACGGAGGTGCTGCGGCGAAAAGAAAATCTTTGGCAGTCAAAGCGCCAAGGCTTGTTAATCTGTTAGAGCATGGTTACTATGTCGATGAGCTTTACAGGGCGGTTATTGTGCAGCCGATTAAGGCGCTGGGGAGAATTCTAAATGGCTTTGATGAGTACGTAATAGGAGGTATCGTTCGGATTACGGGGATTGCTGTTGTATCCTTAGGCAGAACTGCTGCACGGCTTCAAAATGGGCAGGTGCAAACCTATAGCTTAGCTGCCTTAATAGGCTTTGCTATCCTCGTTGCTGCTTTTGCTTTAAGGAGGTTCCTGCTATGAGTATCCTACAAGACATTCCGATTTTATCGATTATTCTGCTGTTTCCGTTGCTTGGTATTCTCGTCATCCTACTCATTCCGAAGCATCGGAGCAGTTGGATGAAAACAGCTGCGATTCTTACAACGCTAATACCTCTTTTATTGTCGTTATGGCTATATACGGATTATGACAAGCAGCAAAGCGGAGCAGCTTTCGATGAGAGTCTCAGCTGGATAGAGGTCCCGCTTAATAAGCATTTACAAGAAGGAAACGGCGTCACCGCCATTACTTATCAATTTCAATATGCATTAGGAATAGATGGTATCTCGCTTCCGCTAGTGCTGTTGACGGTTCTAGTGACAGCAATGAGTGCTTTTGCAGCGATTCATATTAAGAAGCGCTGGAAATCATTTTTTGTCTGGTTTTTGTTGCTCGAGACTGCGATGCTGGGCGTGTTTCTTGCCCGCGATGTATTTCTCTTCTTTGTCTTCTTTGAAATAGCTATTATTGCGATGTATTTCTTGATTGGTATTTGGGGTTACTTTAACCGAGAACGAGCGGCTAATCAATTTCTTATTTATAATGGAATCGGCTCAGCGATTATGCTGATTGCTTTCGTGCTGCTAGTGAGTACGGCTGGCTTCCGGATTGATCAGGTTGACCAGCATGCCAGCTTTATTTACAGCGGAAGCTACGCGGATATTTTACACAATCTGACTGACCCTGGAGCATGGGTCAATCTATCGCCTAGCAGCCTTGGCATGATTAATCCGTTCCAAATGACGGATACGATGCAGACGGTCCTATTCATTATGCTGCTTGTTGCTTTCGGCATTAAGCTGCCGCTCTTTCCGTTTCACACATGGATGCTGAAGGTGCATACGGAAGCCCCGCCGTCGGTTGTCATGATCCATTCCGGTATTTTGCTCAAGATGGGCGCATACGGGTTGCTCCGCTTCGGAATCATTCTCTTTCCTGAACAAGCGCGAGATTGGGCCGTTGTGCTGGCTGTACTGGGATTGATCAACATTTTGTATGGAGCGCTTCTCGCTTTCAGGCAGAAGGACTTCAAGCTTGTTCTTGCTTATTCATCCATTAGTCATATGGGTATTGTACTGCTTGGCCTCGCTGCTTTTAACGAGATTGGGTTGCAGGGTGCAATGGTTCAGCTCGTTTCACATGGTCTTATATCCGCACTGCTCTTCTTGATTGTGGGTAGTATGTATGAGAGAACGGGAACAACAGAGCTCTCTGAGCTCGGTGGATTGGCGCGTTCCATGCCTTTCATAAGCGGTGTATTGCTAACAGCGGGACTCGCTTCATTAGGTCTTCCTGGTTTATCGGGATTTGTAGGCGAGTTTCTATCTTTTCTTGGGCTATTTGAATCAATGCGTTGGCTGACAACGGTTGCTTTAATAGGTATTATTTTAACGGCAGTCTATGTATTGCGTGCGGTGCTCAAGATTACCTTTGGTCCGCAACCGGATAAATATAGCGCAAGTAAGGATGCTAGGCTAATTGAGGCGATTCCCATGATCGTGCTGCTGGCTTTCATCGTGCTTCTCGGCTGTTATCCATCTGTACTCACAGATTCCGTGCAATATAGCATTAACGGCTTGTATGAACAACTATTCGCAACAAGAACGGGGGGTTAGGTCATGAACGATGGAAATTCTTTTATGCCACTGACATGGACGGATACGTTCTACCTTGCCCCTGAGTTTTCTCTTGTTATTGCTTTTTTGATACTTGTAATTGTAGATTTGTTTCTACCCAAACGAGCGAGCAGGCTGGCGATCGGCTGGTTGGCCTTCATTAGCCTGTTGCTCTCACTGGGTCTTGTTATATGGAGGCTGCTGGATATGAACCAAGGCGGGGTGTCTGCTAAAGCGATTTCCCTGCTGGGCAGCAGCTATCGGATAGATGATTTCGGAAACCTTTTGAAAATCGTATTTTTAATAGGAACGGCACTTATTGTATTGCTGGCCCTCGGTTCGGCGCGAGATGATGATACGATAACGGATAAAGGTGAATATTTTTACCTGCTGCTGCCTGCTGTTGTTGGAGCTATGATCATGGCCTCTTCAGGGAACCTGATTACGCTGTACATTGGACTTGAGCTCCTCAGTCTTACCAGCTATGTGCTTGTCGGGTTAAAACGCAAATCTTCCTTGTCGGCAGAGGCGGCTTTCAAATACGTGGTAACAGGCGGGGTTTCATCTGCTTTGGTACTTTTCGGCATGTCTTACATCTACGGTGTGACAGGCGCGGTTGATTTAGGGGCTATTAGAGAAGCGCTGCCAGCAGCAGTGATTGATTTTAAAGCTTTAGTGTACGTTGGCTTTTCCTTTATGCTGGCTGGCTTTGGAATCAAAATTGCAGCAGCACCGTTTCATGCTTGGGCACCAGATGTCTATCAAGGAGCGCCAACACCAGTATCAGCATTCTTGGCTGTCATTGCGAAAGGAGCTGCGCTTGCCGTTGTATTTAGAATTATTTTCGCAACTGTCTATATGCCGGATGATATTTACCTCGCATTGCTGGCGCTTGCGGCGGCTGCGATGCTGGTCGGAACAACAACAGCGCTGAGACAAAGAAATGTAAAACGGCTGCTTGCCTTGTCAGGTGTGGCGAATGCCGGTTATATGCTTGTGCCGATTGGCATTTCAATCACTGTCGTGCATAGCAATAATTTCTCGGAATTTATCTTTTACCTCATTGCTTATCTCTTTATGACAATTGGTTCTTTTGCGGTACTGACGGTTGTCGGCCGCGCTGCTGGGCATTCAGAGATGAAGGGTTTTGCTGGGATGTATTACCGCGCACCTTGGACAGCCGCAGCTATGGTTATTTTCATACTGTCGTTAGCGGGGTTGCCTATATCCGGTGGATTCTTCGGAAAGCTATTTATTTTACTTGGAGCGGCTAGTGCCAAGGCTTATTGGATCGTCGCTATTATTGTTATAAGCAGCGTAATCTCCTATTACTTCTACTTTAGTCTTGCGCGTCAGATGTTTATGAGAAGCAGCAGCGAAGATCCTATTATAAAGGTAACGGTACCGATAGCTCTCGTGATATGGCTGTGTGCAGCAGCTACGGTGGCGTTAGGCTTATTTCCAGGCCCCCTTATGGAATGGATTGACGCCGTATTTTCGATAAAAGAAGATTTGATGATCATGACATAGAAATTCTAGTTCATTAAAGGCTGCTGAGCGCACGTAACGATTGGTTCGTATGAAGTGCTAGATATGTGAGATTGTATCGCTGAGTGAAGTGATAGGGGTAAGGAAACGCAGAAAGTAGACGATAAGTGTTAAATAAAGAAAAGTAAAAACCATAAATAGTGATATAAATCTATCTAGCGAGAGCCTTGTGCTCTCCTAAGAGAAGGTTTATATCACTTTTTTGCGTGCTGGGATGAGTTGTAGTGATCAATAGCTGTAGTAGCTTCGATTTGAACGGCATGATCGAGTGTCCTTGTTTCAAGGGAATATTTATTGGGTAAGTTTGCGGGGAGAGAATAGGTAAATGGACCAAGATTGAAAAAACAGGAAAGGTATAGATGCTAGTTTTCGCCTAAATTATTTACCAGGAAATAATTTATTACATGATTCGCTCCTTTTCATGCGTTTAATGTAGAGAATTCTAGGTCTTTTGTCCTCATGTCTAGAGGAAACAAGGTAAATGCTGTATCGAAATAGAAATAATAGGTTAGGATCATTAAACTGAAAGTGGGAACAAATCATTATTACTCTGATACCAAAAGGCAGAATGCGATGATGAATCATATAGATTTACGATTGAAAAAAAGAACGAAGCAAGCACTGCTTCGCACCATGCTCTTGCTCCTTCTGATCGGGAGCATCATGTCCGGGGGCATAGCCCCCATGCCATTCGCTCCCGCAGCGCCGCCTACGGCGTCGGCGGCCGCGAATGCTGCGGCCACTGGCGCCAGCGACGCCGATGAAGAGCAGCCGCAAAGCTGGCTGCTCAAATGGCGTGACCCCGCGCTCGCGCATGAGCTGCGCGGGACGGAAGTGCTCCGCCGCCAGGATGAGGCGGCGGTCATGCTCGTGCGTCCGCAGGGTGAAGATACGGACGTGCAAGAGTGGCTGAGCCGGCTGCAAAGCCTGCCGGCTGTCGAGTATGTGCACCCTAATGCAGCGGTGCATATCCTTTCCTCGCCTTCCGGCGATAACAAACAGCCGCAAGCAACAGGTTCACCATTATCGCCGCTTCCTGACTCGCAGGAAGCGTCACACTCGTCAGAGCATTCTTTATCAAGTGTGCCGATTGAACCACACACGTCTGTGGAGTCTTTATCTAGTGTACCGGTTGCGTCACCCACGTCAGAGGATTCTCTACCTAATGTCCCGCTAGCGTCACACTCATCAGAAGAAGCAGCACCTAACGTGCCGCATGCGACGCTCCCATCTGCAGCAACGGAATTATCGCCAAAGGAAGTTATCCCTTCAACAGAGGCGATGTCTTCGAAACAGTTGCCTAGGGAGATAGCAGCCGAGGCTAATGCGGTAACTCCTGCACCCAGTGCACTCGAAGCGGCATCACCGAATGACCCGGAGCTGTCCAAGCAGCTTTACCTGAACCAAATCGGTGTGCCAAAGGCGTGGGAATTGGTACGCGAGCAGCAAAATATAACAATCGCAATCGTAGACACGGGGATTGATCTCGATCATCCGGACTTGAAAGCTAATCTTGTCCCCGGCACTAATTTGATTACTCCTAATACGCCGCCTGATGATGATAATGGTCATGGGACAAGTGTTGCTGGTATTATCGGTGCTTTGGGCAATAATGGATTGGGCGTATCAGGCATCCTGTGGAAGGCCAAAATAATGCCGATAAAAGCTCTTGATAATCAAGGTGACGGTACGGAGCAGGAGCTGGGTGAAGCGATATTGTATGCGGTCCGTAATGGAGCCAGCATAGTTGTATTGTCAGTTGGTTTACATCGCTATTCTCCTTATATGCTGGATATCGTACAGTATGCGGAGGGCAAAGGCGTGCTGCTTGTCGCAGCCGCAGGCAATGATGGCGAGACGCTGGGGCAGCAAGCAGAGGTGAAGTACCCAGCTGCATATCCAACTGTACTTGCGGTCGGAGGCGTTAAAGCGAATAACACGGTAGATCCTCGCTCTAATCGAGGTTCAGAGCTGGATCTGGTCGCACCTTGGAATGTATATACGACGGCAATAGGCGGCTTATATAAGAAAGATGAAGGTACGTCAATGTCAGCGCCGCAAGCAGCCGCAGCAGCCGCATTGGTGTGGGCTCGCAATAAGGACATGAAGCCTTATCAAATTCGAGAGCTTCTTCGTCAGACAGCCAAAGATATTGGAGAGACGGGACCAGATAACAGCTCAGGTTACGGCATGCTTCAGATTGGTGAAGCGATTCATAAAGACTTGAAGCCTGATGGATTCGAATCAAACAACAGCAGTGGTACAGCATCACGTTTTCCGCTCAATACACAAATTTCGGCCGTGCTGCAAGGAACGTCTGATCAGGATTGGTATCGTATTGATACACCATATGACGGTACCCTGACTATTTATTACGAAGGTCTCGTGGAAAGCGGAGAAATTGTACCGCCAGTACGAATGACACAATACACAAAAGGTATTCAGCAAAGTGTAATTGACACGAAACTGGGGAGCAAATCCATTGATTTCAATGTGAAAAAAGGGCAGCATTTGATCCGTTTGGAGCTTATCAACCAAAGCAGCAATGATCATCTTCCTTATTTGCTGACCTCTGCCTTCACCATTAAGCCGGATGAGTACGAAAAAAATGATAAATCTTATGAAGCCTATACGCTTCAGCCACGTACACAATCTATAAGCGGTAATTTTCATCAGACAGCCGATCGTGACTGGTTTGTCGTAACGTTTGCCCAAAGCGGGAAGCTCAAGCTTACGCTTAGCACAAATACGGCGAGAATAGATCCTGGGCTTGCACTCCAAAGAGCGGGACAGCAATTGTTGATTTACGACGATGAAGGAGAAGGGGCAACAGAATATTCACCAGTCATAACTGTGACTCCAGGTAAATATTATATTCGTGTTCACAATGCGATCTCCTCAGAAGCTAGTCCAGTAATGGGTACATACACGCTCAAGATGGAATATTTTCCGAAATTTGATGATCCTAATGAACCAAATGATAAATCATATGAGGCATTTATGGTTAATCCGGGAACAGAATATGTTGGTGTTATTGGAACGAAGTCCGATGTCGACTGGTTTCAATTCCGTATTGCCAGCCCAAGCAGCGTGAGTGCAACCGTAAGCGGGGTTCCGACTGGTGTTGATTTGAAGCTTATAGTGTATGACAAAAGGATGAAAGAGCTAACGAGTGCGAATACAGGCTCCGCCGGCAAGCTTCAATCGACAGAACAATTACTTGATGCAGGGGTATACTATGTGAAGCTAACGGCTAATGCCTCCTTTGACACGCAGTACTATCGATTAAAAATAAAATCGGAGGGTCTTATTGGCGGATTTCGTGATATTAGAAACCATTGGGCTGCAAATGAGATCGTTGAATTAAGTAAACGGGGCATCATTAACGGTACAGGTAAAAATCAATTTGAACCTAAGCGGGCTATTACAAGGGCAGAAGCGGTTGCGATGGTCGTAAAAGCGTATAAGCCTGCTTCGAAAAGTACAGCTCAAATGAAGCGGTTCAAGGATGTTTTAGCTAACCACTGGGCTTCAGACGCTATTATGAAAGCTGTTCAACAGGGCTGGATAAAAGGCTTCCCTGACGGAACCTTTAAGCCTGATAAGCCGATAACGCGAGAAGAAATGGCAAGCATTATTGGTATGGCAGAAGGCGTAAAGCCTCGATTGCCCCTTTCTAATCCGTTTGATGATGTATCAAGAACAGACTGGTCTGCCCCTATGCTGTATGCCATGAAGCAAAATGGTCAAATAAAAGGGGTACAATCCAATTTTTATAAGCCTAAGCTTCAGGCTAGTCGTGCTGATTTTTCTGTACTGCTGTACCGCGTATTTCTTCAATAATCAAAAAGAAAATCAATACGCTTAGTTAGATCATCACTTAGGAGGATTCATGAACGTTGATAATGAGCTTTACAGCGATTTACAGACCTATACCGGCATGACCGGACTGCTATCCATCGTAATCGTCATTCTTTGTATTATATTTGTATGGTTTGTACTGCAAGAAGTTAAATGGGAAACATTCTTTAAATTTCCGAATAGTCCAAAGGCGAGAATTTTTCAAGTTATTTTAGCCATCATTATGGGTAATCTATTAGCAAAGTTCCTTTTGGATTATTGGGGTTACACGGTGCTGCTCAAAAGCTTTGTCGAATAACAAAAGCGAAATATGTCAACAATGGGTAATACATGATGGACTCAAAATACAACATGCTCACGAATAGTAGTATATCTGAGCCCAGTGAGTTGAAAACGCATTTTTTAAGGGGCCAAAACCCGTCGTTTTTAACGAATATTGTCATTTTACGTCCAAAATTTCACTGTTAAATTTATCAATAATTTAGCCCTTGTCGATTCATGTAATTGAATGATAAGATGAAGTTTGGACAAAGTGTTCAATACCAATTTATTCACGAATAGGAAATAGAAATTGCAGTTCGCGGAGGGAACCAAAGATGACCAAAATTATTGTCCGCGGAGGTCAGCGTTTGAAGGGAACGGTTCGTGTTAGCGGAGCTAAAAATGCAGTACTCCCTATATTAGCGGCCTCATTATTGGCGACAGAAGGAGACAGCGTCATCAATGACGTACCCCTCCTCGACGACGTTATGACCATTCAGAAGGTGCTGGCTTCTTTAGGCGCACAATTAACCTATAATAATGAAACCATGCGTATTTCAGCGCAAGATATTACGTCGTTCGAAGCACCATATGAGCTTATTCGTAAAATGCGGGCATCCTTCCTTGTGATGGGACCGCTTCTCGGACGTATTGGCAAGGTTCGGATTTCGCTGCCAGGGGGCTGTGCTATCGGCACTCGTCCTATTGATCAGCATTTGAAGGGCTTTGAGGCCATGGGTGCAGAGATTACGCTAGGACAGGGCTTTATTGAGGCGAATACGAAGACACGTCTAAAAGGCGCGAAAATTTACCTCGATGTCGCAAGCGTTGGTGCTACGGAAAACATTATGATGGCTGCTGCTTTGGCAGAAGGCACAACTATTCTTGAAAATGCAGCTAAAGAACCGGAAATCGTTGATTTAGCTAACTATATCAATGCAATGGGCGGTAAAGTTCGCGGTGCGGGAACAGGCCTCATTCGGATAGAAGGTGTAGACCGGATGCATGGCGCAGTTCATAATGTGATTCCTGACCGAGTAGAAGCGGGTACGTATATGATTGCTGCCGCTATCACGGGTGGGGACGTATTTGTTGAAGGAGCAATTGCTGATCATTTGACTCCCGTTATTTCTAAGCTTCAAGAAATGGGCGTAGAAATTACGGCAAGCGATAATGGTGTTCGTGTACAGTCTGGAGCAGTATTGAAATCAGTTGATGTCAAAACATTGCCTCATCCAGGCTTCCCGACAGATATGCAATCGCAAATGATGGCTTTATTGCTTGTTTCTGAAGGTACTAGCGTCGTTACGGAGACGGTTTTTGAAAATCGGTTCATGCATGTTGAGGAATTCCAAAAAATGAATGCTCAGATCAAGGTTGACGGTCGTACAGCGATTGTTAGCGGCGGACTGCCTCTTATGGGAGCGAAGGTTTGCGCAACCGATCTGCGAGCAGGTGCAGCGCTGATATGTGCAGCCTTGCGTGCAGAGGGTGAAACAGAATTGACCGGACTTCATCATGTAGATCGCGGTTACGTCAATATTACTGGCAAGCTTGCCGCGCTTGGCGCTGATATCTACCGTGTTGAGAACGGGGAAGATAACGGAGCAGAAACGGTTTCATCGACGGGTAAGGTCAAAGGTGCAAGCACAGTTTCACCAACGGTTAGGGATGCTGTTGCAGTAGCAGCTATTTCAGCATCTTCTGAGAGTGATTCTTTTCCTTCTTATAAACGGGAGAAAGAAGTTGCTGTTCTCAAAGTACAGCCGACTTGGGCTTAATTGCTTGAACCAAAGGTTTTAAAGAAAGAAGCTGTTTCAAATAAGCCTATCATGGGCCTATTTGAAACAGCTTCTTTTTATATGCTCAACCATGGATGGATAGGATTACGTCCTAAGATTAGCTATAATAGTTAGGATAAGAATGAGTATTTATACATGCTTACATAGTGGCTTTTTACCATTAGGAGGGGATTAGGCTGTCGAAATTATATACGATCGGTGAAGCACTTATTGATTTTATTCCGGATACGCGCGGTGTGGAATTGAAAAATGTTGTCGGCTTTAAGAAGGAGGCGGGCGGAGCACCCGCTAATGTTGCCTGCGCAGTAACGAAACTGGGAGGCAGCAGTGTTTTCATAGGTAAGCTGGGCATGGATGCCTTTGGCGATTTTCTAGTGGACACTTTAAATGAAGTGGGTGTGGACACTCAGCATGTGCTTCGTACGACTGAGGCCAATACGGCACTCGCTTTTGTCAGCTTGAAATCGGATGGGGACAGAGATTTTTCCTTCTATAGAAATCCAAGCGCAGATATGCTCTTAACAGAAGACGAGATAGACGGCGATTGGTTTGTAAAAGGAGATATCCTTCATTACTGCTCCGTTGATCTTATAGAAGCACCTGTGAAATACGCTCATCTTAAAGCTATTCATGCAATGAAGGCAGCAGGCGGTCTCATTAGCTTTGATCCCAATGTTCGTCTTCCGCTATGGGCGGATCATGAACAGTGCAGACAAACGATATTGCAATTTATACCTCTCAGTCACCTTGTGAAAATAAGCTCAGACGAGCTCACTTTTATTACGGGGATTGAGAATGAGCAGGAGGCAATCTCCTCTTTATTTGTTGGTGATGTCAAAGCTGTTGTCTATACAAAGGGCTCTGAAGGAGCGACATGGTATACATCCTCTTATGAAGTATCTGTTCCGGGTAAGAAGGTGAAGGTCGTTGATACAACAGGTGCCGGTGATGCTTTTATAGGAGCCATGCTTTATCAGCTTCAATTGAACGAGGGTGATCTTGAAGGTGTTGAAGCCAATAAAGCTCTAGAAATTATAGCCTTTGCAAATGCAGCTGCGGCCCTCACGACGACAAGAGCAGGTGCGATATCTTCGCTGCCAATCCTACGTGAGCTTGCTGGCATCTAAGTAAATCCAAAGAGTGTTTTTCTTTTTCTCGCTTAAGCGGGAGAAGGGAAGATGCTCTTTTTTTATTTACTAGGGGAGGCCTGTTCATTTTCCGTTCATTTTAAAGTGTTATAGTCTACCGGACTAAGACCGATGGAGGGTGGATGAGAGCAGATGAAGAAATGGATAATATGGCTCAGCGTTTTTATAATACTAGCTGCAGTCGGTGCAGGCATCTATTACTATTATTTTGTTAAAGAGACAGAAACAGCTGGAGAAAGTCCAACGGCACGAACAGTAACGGCAATTAAAGGTGAAATTGTTAATCAAATAAGCGGAACAGGATCGGTAGCGGCAAATTCTCGGGAGACGGTGACTGCCGGCAAGAGCGGTACAATCGAGACGGTTAACTTCAAAGTAGGTGACAAGGTAAAAGCAGGACAAGTACTCGTTACTTTCGAAGCTACGGATGACTATGATGATAAAATTAGCTCGATTCAAAAAAGCATAGCGAATGCAAAGCTTAAGATTACAGGCTATCAGGAATCGTACAAGGAAGCGACAGGGACGGAGAAGGAGGATGAAACAAAAGCCTCCTTGCAGAAATCCATGGATGAAGCCGAACAAGAAATTTCTGATTATGAAGATGAGCTGCAAGATATTAATGACAAGCTGGCAAAGGAAGATAAAGCAGTACTTGCATCAATTAATGGAGAAATTACAACCATGACCGTTGAGGCGGGCGATGAAGTACAGTCCAATACGACAGTTGCAACCATTGTTGATTATACGCTTCTTGAGTTTGTCACATCGGTTGACGAGCTGGATATAGCTTCGGTTTCACTCGGTCAAACGGCAGATCTTACTTTAAGCGCGATTACGGATAAGACGATTGAAGGAACGGTATCAGAAATTGCAAAGGAAGGCACAGCTAGCAATGGCTCATCCTCCTTCTCAGTAAGCATACTTCTGAAAGATATTGATGGTGTTATGGCTGGAATGTCTGGTGAGGCGGCTATTACCATAGAATCCAAGTCAGATATCATTCTTGTACCGGTAAATGCAGTCGTGGAAATGGGCGGAAAATCATTCGTGCGTGTTCCAACTGAAGACGGCGAGACATCCGATACAAGTGGTGTAGTACAGCAAGGCGGGGCACCTGGACAAGATGGAGCAACGGGTGGCATGCAGCAAGGCGGAGCAACTGGTCAGGATGGAACGACAAGTGGCGGGAAGCAAAGTGGAACACCTAATCAAAATTGGGCTGGCGGAGGCGGGCAACAAGGCACTTCGGGTTCAGCTGCAAGTGGACAAAGGCCAGCAGGCGCTCAAGGTGGAGCAACGGCAAATGGAACAGGAGCTAGAGGGGATCAAGCTGCAACTGGCCGTCAAAACGGACGGACGCCGAATGCGCTTGGCGGTAAACTAGTAGAGGTTACAACCGGCCTTAGCAATGAGACATTTGTGGAGATTGTATCTGGTCTTGAAGAAGGCGCTAGCGTTCTTGTTCCTATTGCTCAAGGAGCAGTCGGTATGGGCAGCACAACGGAAGTAACGATACAACAGCAAGGCGGTTTCCCTGGCGGCGGCATGGCATTCCCTAGCGGTGGTGGCATGGGCGGCGGCGGTATGGGTGGCGGAATGGGCGGCGGTGGCATGCGATGAGCCAACACGCTAATGTTCCGCTAATCGAAATGACCAATGTATCGAAATCTTATATAATGGCACGAGAAAAAACGACTGTACTGCATGAGGTCTCGTTAAAGGTCGCTCATGGTGATTTTCTAGCCATTGTTGGTCCGTCGGGTTCTGGCAAATCGACGCTGATGAACATAATCGGATGTTTGGATTTGCCTAGTGAGGGAAGTTATAAGCTCGAAGGTCTAGAGATGACCGGACAGAGTGATAATAAGCTGACTGAAATGCGAAATCGGAAAATCGGTTTCATTTTCCAAGGCTATCATCTGCTTCCGAAACTAACTGCACTTGAGAACTGCGAGCTTCCTCTTATCTATCGAGGCATGTCTGGCAAAGAACGCAAGCGAATCGCGAGGGAAGCACTGGAGAGGGTAGGACTAGGGAATCGTTTAAATCATCGCCAAAGTGAACTTTCGGGCGGACAGCAGCAACGGGTTGCCATTGCACGTGCGTTAGCTACAAATCCACCCATGCTGCTCGCGGATGAGCCGACAGGCGCTCTTGACTCCAAGACGGGAATGGAAGTCCTTAATATGATGGAGGAACTCAACAGGGCTGGTCAGACTATTGTGTTAATCACTCATGATATGGAGGTTGCCGTGAGGGCCAGCCGTACCGTTATTATACGGGATGGGGTGTTAACGGAGCAGGAAAGGGGGGCTGGAAATGAAACTTTCGCAAGGCCTCAAGATGGCAATCAAGAGTGTCTTATCCAACAAGCTTAGAACGACATTATCGATGCTTGGTATTCTGATAGGCGTAGCAACGGTTATTGCTTTAGTTGCTATGGGCAAGGCATCCTCCAACGAGGTTGCCAAGCAGGTTTCTTCATTAGGGAGCCCCAATTCGCTCTCCGTTACAATTACAGGACGAGGAACAGTAACGACGCTGTCAGTAGACGAAGCAAATGCACTAGAGGAAGTTGCGAATATAGCGGGCGTGGCTCCGATAACCAGCAGTACGGCATATGCGAAATATGGAAAAACACAAGTATCTGTATCGGTAGAAGGAATAACGCCAGCTTATGATGAAGTGAAGGAATTCCCGGTACAGGATGGGAGATACATCTCCGCTCCTGATATTAGTAATGGAACAAAGGTTGCCCTTATCGGAGTAGCTACGGCGGCAGACTTATTCGAGGACGAGGGAGTAGATCCTTCTGATGCAGTGGGGAGAAAAATTACGATAAACGGCTACACCTTTACGATTGTGGGACTGCTTGAATCCAAAGGCAGCTCCCTAACAGGGTCGAATGACGAGAAAATATTAATTCCTATTACAACGGCTCAAAAAATATTTCAATCAAACGGCGTTTCTACTGTTAATTTAATGGTGACGGATACAAGTAGAATGAGCGCGACAGTAACTGCGATAGAAGCGGTTCTCTACGAGAAATTTAGAGGGAATGAAAACTCATATCGTGTGTTTAATCAAGAGGAAGCCATGAAGACTCTTAACTCTGTAAATGAAACGATGAATAGACAGCTTATCTATGTTGCGATTATCTCATTAATTGTTGGCGGTATCGGTATTATGAATATCATGCTAGTCTCTGTAACAGAACGGACTCGAGAGATTGGAATAAGAAAATCATTAGGAGCAAAAAAACGAGATATTATGTTTCAATTTTTAGTTGAAGCGGTTTGCATTAGCGGTCTAGGCGGCGCTCTCGGTATCGGACTTGGGTATATTGCCTCCTTTGTTATCGGAATGTTTATGGGGACGGATACCGAGGTTCCAGGCGATACGGTCTTACTATCATTTGCTTTCTCTGCTTTCGTTGGCGTCGTATTCGGTTATTTACCAGCCAATAAAGCAGCTAGTTTGAGACCTGTTGATGCGCTTCGATATGATTAAAGAGGTTCTACCCTATCATTTTTGCTCATAGAATAAACCATTAAAGCCGGTTTGAGAGAGAAGCTCGGCTGAGCCGAAGCTAGCTGACTCCCTCCGGTTGCGATGGAAGGAGAGCTCATGAGACGAAGGATAGGGAGAACTTCAAGTATTATGCTTATTAACCGTTTGAGGACAAGCAGATGGTTTAGTATTTTTATTATTGGTTTGCTGTTAGGCGCCTTCTATTTCATGCTTCAATTGTCATTGAAAGAGATTCGAGCGGTATCCACCTCCAATAATGGAATGGTAGAGGCTTCAAATATAGAAGCTGATGAATCTCAGAGAAATGAGTATGAGGAAGCGGAAAAACAAAACGGAGATAGTGAACCAGGCTTTGTGGGAGCTGAGGGTGAAGCTGATCGTCAAGCGCCAATAGGAAAAGGGACGAGTAGCAAAAAGGAAGATCCCCTAGATCAGCCTACTATACGTATTTATTTGACGAAGGAAAAGCGAATTGAGAGTGTTCCGCTGGAGACTTATGTTCGAGGCGTTGTAGCTGGAGAGATGCCGATCGGCTTTCAACAGGAAGCGTTAAAAGCACAGGCCATAGCAGCACGGACCTACATTGTTAGAAGAATGAGTTTGAACGATAGAAGTGATATGCCAGCCAATCAAGCAGATGTAACGGATACGATTCAACATCAGGTTTATGTTCCGCTAGATGAGCTTTCACATAAATGGCCGAAGGATGAGCAGGAAGCAGCTATGAAGAAGCTGGATGCAGTTATCGAGCAAACAAAGGGAATGATCATAACGTATGACGGCGCACCGATTCAAGCAACCTTCTTCTCTACGAGCAACGGTTATACAGAAAACTCAGAGGATTATTGGCAGGAGGAAATTCCTTATTTAAGAAGCGTCGCAAGTCCGTGGGACGAGGCGATTTCTCCGAAATATAAGGAAACAATTCAACTAGACCTGGATGATTTTTTCAATAAGCTAGATGTAAGGAAGAAGGATAGAAAGAGTTCTTCTATTCGTATTTTGGAGAAGACAGAAGGCAATCGAATAGGGCTGATCTCTATTGGAGGAAAAAAATTTACAGGTAGAGAGGTAAGAGAGCGTCTTGGGCTGGCTTCTTCTCAGTTTACGTGGGCGATTAAGAAAGACTCTATCAGCATTACAACCTACGGCTATGGGCACGGTGTGGGCATGAGCCAGTGGGGAGCAAACGGGATGGGTCTAGCAGGGAAGTCGGCTAAAGATATTATCACGCACTACTATACGGGAACGAAGATTGAAAAAGATTCGAAGCTATTAAAATGGAAGTCATAAAAGCTATGAATTAAAATCTTAAAAATTACTAGTTGCCTCACGTATAAACCTAGCAGATCTGGTAACAATGGCTAGTGAGGTGATAGAAAATGAATGATCAAAATCAAAACAAACCGAAGCAAAGACCAGAAGAAACTCCCAAAACTGTTCTGGGAGGAACGTCTGCCGCCAAATCTAGCAGTGGATGGAAGAACCTTTTTGCAAAGCGATGGGTTTCTCCAGCAATCTTCATGGCCGCGGCAGCAATTATCGTAACCTTAATGTGGATCTATCAGGGAGCGGACAAAACGAGTCCTACTACAGGAAAACCCGACTCTACTGAAGTTTCACAAGGGGAAAAAGCCGATCCGAAAGACACAAATGAGAAACCAAACAAAGTTGTGGTTGGCGACGAATTAATGGCATGGCCGGTTGCAGACAAAGCAGCTCTTCAAGATCAAGTGAAGTTCTATGATGAGACAGCAAGCGATGCAGAGCGTGAAGCCGCAGTGGTACAAAACGGCGATACATTTGCTGCACACATGGGAATCGATTTTGTTGACCCGAAAGGTCAAGCATTCGATGTGCTTGCCGCACTGTCGGGTAAAGTATCACTTGTACAGCAGCATCCAACGAACGGGAACATCATTGAAATCACACACGAAGGCGGATTAGTGACGGTATACCAAAGTGTGAATGACGTTCAGGTTGCAGTAGGTGATGATGTTGAACAAGGTACGAAAATCGCAGTAGCAGGCAGGAATGACCTTGAACGCGATCTGGGTATTCACCTTCATTATGAAACACGCAATGAGGGCAAGGCAATTAACCCAAGCTCATTGATGGTGAAGTAATAGGAGTTCGCGGTGAAAGAACCGTTTGGTTTTCAAAAAAATAGGTCTTTAGACATACAGGCAGGGGTCAATCCCCTGCCTGTTTTATGTTTTTATGAAAAATTATTAACATTCAGGCTTGTCAGGCTTGTTCATAACGAATATCTATCCACTCCACTCATATAATGTACCAAACTATCTCGAGTAGGGAGGCGGGAACGTGCACGATTACATTAAGGAGCGAACCATTAAAATAGGCCGCTGCATCGTTGAAACGAAGCATACGGTGCGAACGATCGCCAAAGAGTTCGGTGTATCCAAAAGCACGGTGCACAAGGACTTGACTGAGCGGCTTCCTGAAATAAACCCCGATTTGGCCGATCAGGTTAAGCACATTCTCGAGTACCACAAATCAATTCGGCACTTGAGAGGGGGAGAAGCAACCAAGATAAAATATAAGAAAACGGGCTCCAAGAAGCGGGAAGTTTTAGCTGCTGGAAAAGCATGAACTTTTTTCGCGAATCATAGAGGGTTTTTGTCTTTTTTGGCGAATAATGAACGTTAGCGGTTTCCATGACATGGGAACTAATCGTACGTTATGCAAACATTATTCGTTGGGGGACTTAAGCCTTATGTTGAGCAAGGATATTGGGATTGATCTTGGTACAGCCAATGTGTCTATTCATGTAAAAGGAAAAGGCATCGTTCTTGATGAGCCTTCTGTTGTAGCAATTGAAAGCGATACGAAGAAGGTACTGGCAGTTGGTGAGGAAGCACATAGAATGGTTGGTCGTACGCCGGGCAATATTGTGGCGATTCGCCCTTTGCGCGACGGTGTTATTGCGGACTTTGAAATTACAGAAATTATGCTCAAGGAATTTATCAATCGAGTTGATGGCAGAAAATGGTTCAGCCGTCCTCGTATCCTCATTTGTGCACCAACGAATATTACTTCGGTTGAGCAAAAGGCAATCCGCGAAGCAGCGGAACGCAGTGGTGCAAAGGAAGTATTTCTTGAAGATGAGCCGAAGGCAGCTGCAATAGGGGCTGGAATGGATATTTTCCAGCCCAGCGGCAATATGGTAATAGACATTGGCGGAGGCACGACGGATGTAGCCGTTCTATCTATGGGCGACGTCGTGACCGCCTCTTCTATTAAAGTTGCAGGGGACAAGTTCGACGATGCGATTATGAAGTTTATTAAGAACAAATATAAGCTTCTTATCGGTGAGAGAACAAGTGAGGACATCAAGATCAAGATCGGTACTGTGCTTGAGGGCGGACGTCAGGAAGAGATGGATATCCGTGGACGAGATATGGTTTCGGGATTGCCGCTTACGATTACGATCCGTTCCGGTGAGGTTCGCGAGGCGTTATGGGATCCCATTATGTCCATCGTATCCGCAGCTAAGTCTGTGCTTGAGCGCACACCGCCTGAGCTTTCAGCGGATATTATTGATCGCGGGGTTATTTTAACTGGCGGAGGCGCTTTGCTTGGCGGGTTGGACAGCCTTATGGCAGATGAGCTTAAGGTGCCTGTATTAATTGCTGACAATCCGATGCACTGCGTTGTTAAAGGGACTGGTATCTTGCTCGATCACTTGGACAAGCTCGGTAAGAAGATTAAATAATAGTGCTGATAGACTCATTTGCGCGGGTAGGGAGCCTTAGGGGGGCGTAGCCGAGGTGGAAATGAGTCTAAGGTCGCATGGACAAGCTATACAAGCAACCTCGCTTTCAACCGATAATAAATAAAGGTAAGTAAGATCGATTGTAAGCTTCCGAGGGGGTAAGGATTATGTTAAGAGGATTATATACTGCAGCGTCAGGCATGATTTCTCAGCAACGCAGACATGATACAGTAACGAATAACATATCTAATATAAACACGCCTGGATATAAACAGGCGAATGCTGTGACGCGTTCATTTCCGGATATGCTTTTGTCCTTAACCGGTGCAGGTCCTGAAAATGCAACAACGGTCGGGAAATTGACGACTGGTATTTTTGCCGAAGAAAGCCTAGCTATTCATTTGCAAGGTGATTTGACGCAAACGAATAATGCGACTGATTTTGCGCTTGTTTCTAATATCGATCTCGATGGTATTGCGTTCGATGCATCTGGTAAAAACATTGGAGCCGATGGAAAGGTCACTTTTCAGCCGCAAGCATTTTTTACCGTTCAAGATGCAAATGGTGAAGTTAGATACACGAGGGGCGGCAAATTCACACTAACAGAGCAAGGTCTTCTCGTTGCAAGTGATGGCTCCAGCGTACTGGGAACGGATGGTCAACCGATTCAAATGCCTGCGGGAGTAGGACTTGATAGTTTGATGCTCACTGCTGATCAACGTTTTGTTGACGCGAATGGGACAGATGTCGGCGTTCAATTGCTTATCAGCCGGGTTGATAATCCAAACCAGCTCGTTCGTGAAGGAAATGGTAATTTTCGCTTTGCGACAGAGGATGGGCAAGCGGTAGCGATAGCAGCAGACGAACGTATAGAAGTGAAACAGGGCTATGTGGAGCGTTCCAACGTTGATGCTGCTCAGGCTGCTGTAGACCTAATGTCCGCGCTGCGCGCTTATGAGGCGAATCAGAAGGTTATTCAGTTCTACGATCAGAGCTTAAGTAAAGCAGTCAATGAAGTCGGCCGCGTATAACTTCGATGAAGCAGAGGAGGTGCAGGAAGCATGAATAGTTCAATGATCAATGCAATGGTATCGATGAATGGGCTTCAGCAGAAGCTTGATTTGCTTGCTGATAATATTGCGAATATGAATACGGTTGGATACAAGCGCAAGGAAGCTACCTTTGAAGATCTCCTTAACAATGTGAAGAAGCAGGAGAACGAATTCAATCAGCCAGGACGGCTAACTCCCCTTGATTTCACGCAAGGCTGGGGCGCCAAGATGACGATGGTTCAGCCGAATTTGTCTCAAGGCCCAATGCAGGGAACTGACAAAGACACGGATCTTGCGATCGAAGGCAATGCATTGTTTGAGGTTGAGGTAGATGCCGCAGGAAATCGCGGATATACACGTAATGGAGCGTTCCAGTTGACGGTAGATGGAAACGGTGATACGATTTTGGCAACGCAAGATGGATATCCGGTTGTAGCGAAAGTAAGAGATGCGACGACGGGTAGATTGATTGACGGCAATATTGTTATGCCCCAAGGCTACAGTCTTCGGGTGAATCCAGATGGAACGGTGCTAGGCGTATCCTCCAAGCAAACCATTGAACTTGGAAGCATTAAGCTGCTTCACGCTTCTCGTCCGGCCGCATTGTCTGCGGTTTCTGACAACTTGTTTGTTGTTGCAGGTGGAATTGAGGTTGGCGATGTGGTGCAGGAGATCGTCCCAGATTCAGATAATCTTGTTTCATTGCGTCAAGGATACTTGGAGCAATCCAATGTCGTGTTGACGGATGAGATGACTGAGCTTATTAATGTGCAGCGCGCTTATCAATTGGCAGCTAGAGCTTTATCGTCCAGTGATACGATGATGAGCCTTGCAAATGGATTGCGCGCTTAAGGATAGGATGATGTGAATGAGTATGGCCGATGAACGAATCGACCGTGAAGCTAGCGGTTTCGAGAGTCAAGCGGAAGATGGCGGCTCCGATAAGAAGAAACGCGGCAAACGCGCGAAGACTGACGTGAGCGCCAAAAAGAAGCAACGGCCCAAAGGGGTAAGAGTGCTGTTGTGGTTGTTACGCAAAAGCATCGTACCGCTCATAATGCTTATCATGCTTATAGTTGGTTTGTATGTAGGTTATGTTGTCATTGGGAAACAGCCTGAAGATGATGTTTTTCAATGGTCTACCTGGCAGCACCTTTATGACTTGGTTTTCGCAGAATCTTAATAGGTATAGAAAAAAAGCAGAACGTAGGAGTAATCCTTCGTTCTGCTTTTTTGTTGTGCTTATTTTTACTTTACAGTAACTCGTATTGTTACGGTTTTGCCGGCGAAGGTTGCTTTAATGGAAGCTGAGCCTTTGCCTACAGCAGTGATTTTGCCATCCTTAACGGTAGCCACACTTGCCTTTGAGGTTGTCCAAGTGGCATCTTCAGTTGCGACAACTGGATTGCCAGTTGTGTAATTAGCTTGCAGCTTGGCTGAATATGTACCTCCAATACCGAGTTGAACCGATTTGCTGGAGAGTACAAGTGATTTTAGCTTTGGTGAGACGATCACTGGAATGATGACGCTCTTGCCTTGATAAGAACCAGAGATCTTCGTTGTACCGACTGCAATGCCTCTTACGGACGTTCCGCTGACGTTAGCGAGATTAGGATTGCCAATCTCCCAATTCATTTTGGAACCAAGTGAAACCTGTTTGCCGCTTTTATAATAGCCGGTTACTTTGATCGATTTCGATTTGTTTGGATAGATGTCGATGCTTGATGGCTCTACTACGAGCTTAACAATTTCTTCTTCGATCTTCACTCTTACCGTAACGCTTTTATTCAAGTAAGTAGCGGTAAGTGTGATACTGGATATTTCGATGCCCTTCATCGAAGTTTCTTTCAATACGATATTGTCAGAAGTAGTCTTCCATGTTACATTCGCGCTTACGTCTTCTTCTTCACCGTCTTCATTTACAACCGTAACGACGGGAAGATTTGTTTCTTTACCGAGAATAAGACTGATATCCGTGTTTTCTACAATCAGCTTTAACGGCTTTACATGAACGATTAATTTGGTCTCAGCTTCGTAGCCTTGAGCTTCAGCTGTAAGAATAGATTCTCCAATTGCTTTTGCTGACCATGTGCCATCTTTAATGACCGCAATGGTCTCATCATCAGAAGTCCAGGTTACAAGCTTGGATACATCGACCTCTGTGCCGTCAAACGTCGTTCCTGTTACTTTTGGCAGATCGCCGGTCAATCCGTTATATCCGTCAATCGTCTTCGTCTCTACCTTAAGTTTAGTAATACTAGGATATACGGTAACTTCAATGCTGCGGCTTACGCCTTTATAGCTTGCTGTTATTCTTGTTGTACCAACAGCCTTTGGTGTTACAGTACCGTTAAATACAGTTGCAACAACAACATTGGAAGATGTCCACTCTGCCAACGACGTTACAGGAGAGGCAACGTTGGAGTTGTTGAGTACTTGCGCATCAATTTCCAAAGGCTTATCTTGCAGTAGCATATGGTACTCCTTCTCAGGAGAAAGCTTAATGGATTGGTATGCGGCACGCACAACAACCTCTATTTTCGCGGACACGCCTTTATGTGAAACCGTAATAAAGGTTGTGCCTGCAGCAACTGGCGATACAACGCCTTTTTTAACAGTGGCAACCTTTTCGTTACCGCTGGTCCAAGTCGCTGTGTCTGTAATCGGATCAGTTCCGCCTGTCTTTAGATCAGCTGAAGCTGTAAGTTTCTTGTCATCTGCGCCAATTTCAAGCTCCAGCAGCTTATTGCTTGCAGCTGAACCTGAATCTATGGTGATGGATTTGTATGGAGAAGTGACATTGAGGATGATGCTGTCCGATTTCCCCTTAAATTTTGCTGTTATCGTAACAGCGCCCACACCTAATAGTGTAATCGATCCATCATCTACAGTAGCAATAGCTGAGTTGGAAGTTGTCCAAACAGCATCTGTAGTGATGTCTTTCGTGCTGCTTGACTTGGTTCCATTCAGCGTAAAAGCGAGTGACTGTCCAATCTCGATATCCATATTGGCAGGAGCCGTTGTTCCGCTTTGCATGAGCGTAACGGAGTCATAAACATAATCAGAAGAAGCTTTAATGTTGATTGTAAACCCTTTATAAGTAGCGCTTATCGTCGCGGTTCCCTTACCAACGCCGGTCAAGACACCTTTTTCTACTTTAACGTATGAGGTATTGGAAGATTTCCAGGTAGCCTCCGATGTAACATCCTTTTTGGACGATGAGCCGGATAAGGATGCTGAAACATTAACAATGACTTTGTCATCCTCCACAAATGCTTGGAGCGATGACGTGCTGTTGTTGTAATCGGATGATTCATAATCAAATTCAATGCCAGTCACTGTGTCATCTGCAGCACGTGCAATTCCTGTTGTTGACATCATGACAAGCATGAATGCTAGCGCAGCCGCTATCCATCTACGAGTCTCTTTCCACGACATGTTGGATCGTAAACTAAAATTCACTACATCCCTGTCCTTTCTGGTTTAAAAGTTTTTTTGATCTTCTAATCTTTAACGGTCAAAAGCAACCGAAAATGAATAACTAGCGCATATATTGTATATAAAAACTTTCTCAGAAACGTTAAATAGGGGGATAGGATATTGCTTTCAACCTTTTTCGAGAGCAGTGATAGTTTTATTTTTAGGGGAGGTAGTTGTATAATAGTTGGGAACCATCGTGGACAGTCAGCAATAGGTAGAGGAGTGTATATATTTGAATCTGCCGAATTTATTAACTTCATTGCGATTTGTTTTAATTCCAGTCTACATAACCGTTTTTGTAAACGGGCATATGATCCCTGCATTTCTCATTATGGTCGCTGCTGGCATTACGGATGTGCTCGATGGGTATATCGCACGGAGAAGTGGTCAAGTTACAACGGTTGGTATGATGCTGGATCCGCTAGCTGATAAGCTTATGCTTATTACGGTGATTGTATCGTTGCTCCTTTCCGGTCATATTACTTGGGCGGCGGCTGCAGCGATGTTTTTGCGCGATTTGGCTATGATTGCAGGGGGTCTGTACTTTCATTTCAGGGGTAAACAGACGGTTCCTTCCAATTGGATGGGGAAATTGACAACGGTTTTATTTTATCTAGCGATTATGATGATTTTCTTTGAAGCTTCACATGCTCATGCATATCTCTGGGCAGTTATTGTATTTTCGTTTGCTACTTCTATTATGTACATTGTTATGTTCAGGGAGCTGAATAAGCCAAAGGCGATTAGACCACCCGGACAAACATGACATAAAGCCTCTTTCATATAAACAAAGGGGCTTGGAGCAGGACATATCGAGTCCAGCCAACCAAGCCCCTTATCTTAACCTTCATAAACTGCAGTTTTATGAGGGATAGGAATAGTTTTGACCATTTGAGAGCTTTTTATACGACCTAACATGGAGAAGGGAAGATATTATTATGTTGGATATTAATCAAATTCAAGAAATTATACCGCACCGTCCGCCGTTTCTGCTTATCGATCGTATTTTGGAGGTAGAACCAGGCGTACGAGCAGTCGGACTCAAAAATGTAACGATGAACGAACCTTACTTTGTAGGACACTTTCCTGGCTATCCGGTAATGCCGGGCGTTCTTATTGTAGAAGCACTTGCTCAAGTAGGAACGGTAGCTATGCTCATGATAGAAGCTAATCGCGGCAAGCTGGGCTTTTTTGCGGGCATTGACGGTTTCCGTTTCCGTGGACAAGTAAAGCCTGGCGATACTTTGACGCTTGAAGTGCAAATCACAAGGCTCAAAGGATCTATTGGTAAAGGTCAAGGCACAGCAAGAGTTGGCGATCAGATTGTCGCTGAGGGTGAGCTTATGTTTGCTCTTTCTAATCCTTCCTAAAAAATACATTGATGAAAGAGGCTGCTAACTATGGAGAAACCAGCAACTGATACGATTCAGGTAAAATATAATGCGTGGCTTAATGATCCACTTATCGATGCTGCAACTAAGGAAGAGCTTCGCGCTATTGAAGGGCAAGAAAAAGAGATAACCGATCGTTTTTATCGTGATTTAGAATTCGGCACGGGAGGTCTGCGCGGTGTTATGGGTGCGGGCACGAACCGTTTGAATGCTTATACAGTAGGAAAAGCTACACAAGGACTAGCAAATTGGCTGCTTTCTAGTGCGGCTCCAGAAGGTGGAAGTCCTTCGGTAGTCATAGCGCATGATTCTCGTAACAACTCACCTGAATTTGCGCTGGATGCAGCACTCGTATTGGCTGCTAACGGCATCAAGACTTATTTATTTCATTCCTTGCGCCCAACTCCGCAGCTATCTTTTGCAGTGCGTGAGCTTAATGCGGCAAGTGGTATCGTTATTACAGCAAGTCATAATCCCCCTGAGTATAACGGCTATAAAGCATATGGCTCAGATGGATGCCAGCTCATTCCGGAGGAAGCAGAGCAAGTTATTGCGGCAATTGGAGAGATCGCTGCATTTAGTGAAATTAAACGGGTTTGCCGTGAGGAAGCAGAAGGAAAAGGGCTGCTTTGCTGGCTGGGCGATGAGGCTGATCAAAAATTCATTGATACCGTTGTAGCTCAAAGTTTAAACACAGAATTGCTGCAGGGCGGTTTGGGTGAAAAGTGCACGGTTGTGTTCACACCGCTTCATGGAACAGGGAATATGCCAGTTCGTGAAGTGCTCAAAAAAGCAGGCTTCAGCAAGGTTTATGTTGTACCTGAGCAAGAACAGCCAGACGGCTATTTCAGTACGGTAAAGTCGCCTAATCCAGAGGAACGCGAAGCATTTACGCTTGCGATCAAGCTTGCTCAAGAGGTAAATGCCGATATTATTATCGGTACGGACCCGGATGCAGATCGCATGGGTGCAGTTGTGAAAAATAATGAAGGTGAATATGTTGTGCTGTCAGGCAACCAATCCGGTGCTTTGATGGTCCATTATGTACTTAGTCAATTGAAAGAGCGCGGTCAGTTGCCTCAAAACGGCGTCGTCATTAAAACAATCGTTACCAGTGAGCTAGGTGCAGACATTGCGCTTTCTTACGGTGCAGCTGTTGAGAATACACTGACTGGATTCAAATATATCGGGGAAAAAATGACGCAATACGAGCAAAATGGGGAACGCTCCTTCTTGTTCGGCTATGAAGAGAGCTATGGCTATTTGACGGGCACTTATGCACGCGATAAAGATGCGGTTGTTGCATCGTTATTGATTTGCGAAGCTGCGGCATACTATAGCAGTCAAGGTAAAACCTTGTATGATGTATTGCTTGAGCTTTACGGTCAATTCGGCTTTTATTTAGAGTCGCTTGAGTCTCGCACGCTTAAGGGTCTAGATGGCGTTCAGAAGATTGGCGCTATTATGAATGACTGGCGTCAGAATCCGCCTGCTGAAATCGGTGGAGTAAAAGTTACAGAAGTACTGGATTATGCGAAAGGTCTTGAAGGCCTTCGTCCGGAAAATGTATTGAAATATTTACGTGAGGACGGCTCGTGGTTCTGCTTGAGGCCTTCTGGTACCGAACCGAAAATTAAAGTCTATTTTGCTGTTAAGGGCCAGTCCCAAGCTGTTGCAGCTTCTACGCTGCAAACATTAAAGACAGCCGTTATGGAACGGGTAGACCGCATCGAATAAATATTTAATCACCTGTTTAGGACGGAGGAATTATGTGTTTTCACGTTGGCTGCAATGGAATCGGAAAGTAAAGCTTGCACTTTGGGTTATTGCCTTAATTGGCGTATTAGCGGCTCTGCCGCTTGGCGCTATACGTATGGATATGGAAAAAGCTTCGAAGCATGTGGAATATGTATTTGATTACCGGGATATTATAGAGGTCGCTGAGAAGCAGACTAGACCGCAAATCTTTTTGGATGAGCAACTGGCGCTGCTGAAGGAATCGGGTATTACAACGATGTCTGTTTATGAGAGCACCTTGAAGGAATTGCTGCTTTCAGGCAGACTAACTTACTATAGCTCAAGAGATGCGGCACTGCTGCAAAGTAAGTTTGAACCTGTAGGACAAAACTTTACTTATATTTTATACAATGGAAAACAAGAGGAAGAGAAGATTGGTCCTATCGTCAAAGAAGCCTTTGATCGTGATGAGATCAAATATAGTGATTGGTCATATGACGGACGCAATGGTCTAGTTGTTGAAGTGCCGATTTCTGAAGCTATCATGAAAACGATGGACTTTGATCCGATGTCCTTGCAGACGATTCATGATGCTGGCTTTAAAATATTGCCTCGCTTCTCTGATCGTGTGAGACCATACAATGAAGAAGCGATGGATACATTGCTGGGCAAGATGAAAGAGCTTGGCGTTAACCGTGTATTGTTTGACGGTGATAAAGTAAAGGGCGCATCGGATCAAGCGGCTCAAAAAAGCTTAGACAGCTTTGCAGCTCTACTTAATAAGTATGACATTGGCCTGGCTACAATTGAAAATCTGAAGAAACCTCAGCAAGGCATAAATAAATTAGCCTATCTTACAGATTATAATGTAGTAAGGTTATACTCGCTGTCTGATAAAGACGGTATGGATATGTCAAAGGAATCGATTGTTGACCGTTTCTTATTAGCTGCGAAAGATCGTAATATTCGTATGTTCTTCCTTAATGGCACCGCTCAATCCAGTGTAGAGAAAGCAAAAGTAGTTCATTCTCTCGATAAATTGAGCGAAGCGATGAGCGGAGATGATGGAATTGTAACTAGATTGTCAGAAGCAGGTTTTGCACCAGGTGATCCAGAGCCGTTTGTATATGATCAGCCATCATGGGCAAAAGCGCTTCGCGGCATTGTTGCTTTAGGAGCAGTTGCGTTGATCTCCTTACTGGCGGGGGCATTCATTCCAGGTGTCTACATTCCAGTTTTCCTATTAGGCATTATTGGAAGTGCAGGATTGTACCTAACGAGCAGAGGTTCTTTAATGGAGCAAGCTCTCGCGTTAGGGGCATCGATCAGTGCGCCGACTTTAGCACTTGTTTGGGTTATGAACCGGATTTATGCGAGAACAGTTGGAGAACGTCGCTTTGTTGGAGGAGAAAATTGGTCCATTGGCCGCAGTCAAGCTTCTAACAAAGCTCCGCATCAGCCGGGCGCTATCTACGATAACGGCACTCAAATGAAGTGGATCTTCCCAGCTGCATCAATGGGCAGACGCTTTGGCTTAGCTTTAACTTGGTTTGTTTCGGCTTCTTTAATTTCACTAATGGCCGTACCTATCATATTTGGACTTTTGAACAACATTACGTACAGTCTTGTACTCGAACAGTTCCGCGGTGTGAGCTTGTTGCATCTTGCTCCAATCGCACTTGTTGCAGTATATGTATTTTTCTACAATGGGCAAATGTCAGTAGGCAAGCTTCGTTCCTTGCTTACAAAGCCAATCACTCTGACATGGATTATCCTTGCAGGTGTTATTGGCATTATAGGTTATTACTATTTGTCACGAACAGGCAATAATGGTCAAGCGCCATATATTGAACTTGTCATTCGAGGCTGGTTGGAATCGACTTTTGGCGTGCGTCCGCGCTTTAAAGAATTTATGCTGGGCCATCCACCGCTTATTCTAGGTTTGTTCTTGGCTCTTCGGTATCGTGCAGCTTGGCTGCTTGTAATCGTAGGAGCAATTGGACAATTGACGATGGTGGATACATTCGCACACATTCATACACCGCTTCATATTTCGGTGATACGATTACTGCTAGGTTGGGGTACTGGATTAATTATTGGCTGCATCTTTATTTTGGCGTGGCAGGTTTTGGAAGGGGCAGTTCGTAAATGGGCACCAGCAATCATTCGCAAGTTCGTCGCATAGTCATTTCTGGCTATTATGGTTTTCACAACAGCGGCGATGAAGCGGTGTTAAAGTCGATATTGCTTGCATTAGAAGAAGAGGGAAAAGCACAGGGTGTAAAAATACAGCCGATTGTATTGTCGGCTGATCCTGCATGGACAAGCCAAATGTATGGCGTCGAGTCTGTTCGTCGTATGCATCCAGGAGATCTGTTTAAAGCACTGCGCAGCAGCGATGGATTGATAAGCGGAGGCGGAAGCCTTCTGCAGGATGCAACGAGCGCGAAGACCATACCGTATTATACGGGTGTCATGAAGCTTGCTCAGCTTCTTGGCAAGCCGACATTCGCTTATTCTCAGGGCATTGGCCCTGTTAATCGTCGCTGGATGGATCCGCTTATTCGCGGCGTAATGAAGAGCAGTGCATACGTATCTGTACGCGATGAGGAATCTGCTGCATTGCTTGGAAGAATCGGCATGCCGCAGAGCCGAATTCAGGTTGTTCCAGATCCTGTTATGGGTTTGCCCCTGCCTGCACCTGAAACGTTGAACGAAGGAATGGTTGATGATCAATCCTTCTCAGCGCTTCGCGAGGACAAGCCGCCGCTGATTGGCGTCTCTTTGCGCCGCTGGCGCAGTGATGGCGGCGACCTTGCTCGTGCCGCCGATGCGCTGATCGCGCTTTCGAAGCGGACGCCTGTACGGCTTCGCTTCCTGCCGTTCCACACACCCTCCGACACAGAAGCGTCGGAGGATATGCTGCAACGGCTGAACAATAAGCTCGGCGAAGGAAGCACCGCCGAGCTTGCCGCTACCGGCGACGACCCCCAGCAAATGCTGCTGGAGGTCAGCCGGTGTGACGCTTTGTTCGGCATGCGCCTCCATGCGCTGATCTATGCCGCCAATCAAATGGTACCTATGCTTGGCTTATCTTACGACCCGAAGATCGATCAGTTTCTCCATCGATTGGGGTTAAAGGCCATCGGCACGACGGAAGAGCTCGATGCCGAAGTCTTTGCAGCAGCGGCATTAACGCTGCTTGAGGACAAAGCCGGCTGGCAGGCCGAGCATAAGCCAGCTATCGACCTTTTAAAACAACAATCGCAAAAACCTGCGCAACAAATTGTTCAGTTAATGCGTCAAACCATATTGAGGTGACTTCGACTTGTCAAAACAAGTACCAACCGTATCTATCTACGGCATCCCATTCTCAAAAATGAGCATGGATGAGACGGTTAATTACCTAGTATCCGCAATTGAAAAGAGACAGCCTACACATATCATTACAGCTAATCCCATCATGATTATGTCTGCTGTGGAAGATGCCAATTACAGCAAGATGATGAAGCGAGCGGACTTAATTGTACCTGACGGCGCGGGAGTTGTTTGGGCTGCGAAGCATGTGGGTAATCCAGTAGCAGAGCGAGTAACAGGCTTCGACCTGATGCAGCGACTCTTTCAACAAGGGGAAGCCCGCAAATGGAAGGCTTATCTGCTAGGTACTTCCCAAGAGGTTATCGAATCGGCAGCAGAGAAACTGCAGATGCAATACCCTCAGGTGCAAATTGTTGGATACCGTAATGGTTTTTTTGGTCCAGAACAGGACGAAGAAGTAGTGAAGACGATTATTGAAGCAGCGCCCGACATGCTGTTTGTAGCACGAGGCGCAGACACACAGGAACCTTGGATCGTGAAGTATAAAGCTAGGCTTGGCGTCCCGCTCATCATGGGCGTTGGCGGAAGCTTTGACGTCGTTTCAGGCAAACTGAAGAGGGCTCCGCAAATTTACCAGAAGCTTCGGCTGGAATGGTTGTATCGCCTGCTGCAAGAGCCTAAACGTTACAAAAGGATGCTCGTTTTGCCGAAATTCGTCGTGAAAGTGCTTCGCGACAAGGAAAACGTAACAAAACCACACCATACACCGTAAATAGTCCCTAAAACCGTGAAAATCGGTTGAAAACGGGGTTGGAGTTTCTTTTTCAATCGGAGTATAATTCACTTCGGTAGAGAAAAAAGGGGAGTTGCACACATGCCAGTTGGCTTGCTGTATACGATTGGATTTATTACCGCTCTTATTTTAGCCATTGCAATGACACCGCTTGTTAAGAAATTCGCGTTTAAAGTAGGCGCAATAGATAAACCGAATCACCGCAAGGTACATACGCGCATCATGCCGCGTCTTGGCGGTCTAGCTATTTATATTGCATTCGTAGGTTCATTCTTTATTCTGTCTCCATTTATTCCAGAAGGCTTGCTTCGTGCGCAGGATTCCAACATGATCAACGCGCTGCTTGTCGGTGGAACCATTATTATCATTTTAGGCGCTTTCGATGACCGCTTTGAGCTGTCAGCGAAAGTGAAGCTCCTCGGTCAATTAGCTGCGGCATGTGTTGTCGTGTTCGGCTTTGGCGTTAAGATTGACCTGCTGAACATTCCTTTCGGGGAAACGATGCAGCCGATTGCAGGCTGGCTGAGTATTCCGCTTACGATTCTATGGATCGTCGGTGTGACGAATGCAATCAACCTGATTGACGGCTTGGACGGGCTTGCAGCTGGTGTATCCGGCATTGCAATCGCTACGATCGTAGTCATGGCATCTCTGATGGGCTTTCAGCCCGTTATTCTGCTCAGCACTTTGCTGCTAGGCGGAATTGTCGGTTTTCTCGTATTTAACTTTCACCCTGCAAAAATATTTATGGGTGATTCAGGCTCGCTGTTTCTCGGTTTTAGTTTAGCGACCTTGTCTATGCTTGGCTTCAAACAAGTAACGATGGTATCATTCTTAACTCCGTTGCTCATTATCGGAGTACCTCTTTCAGATACTTTCTTTGCTATTGTTCGCCGTTTGGTTAACAAGAAACCGATCTTTGCACCGGACAAAGGCCACTTGCATCACCGGTTGCGCGATCTTGGCTTCAGTCATCGTCGTACTGTTCTTATCATTTGGGGAGTGGCTGCTTTATTCGGAGGGCTGGCTATCGTACAATCGGCAGTCGTTCAATCCAGCGCAGCGAACTGGATTACCTTTGCTGTCATTTGCATGCTCATGTTCTTCTTGCAAATTGGCGCAGAGCTAACAGGAATAGTAGACAAAACACGTAAACCGCTAATTAACTTTTTGAACAAAATGCGTCTTCGAATTAAGGTGGATACGGATTCTCGTTCAAAATAATAGAAAGCCTCGGTTCCCTGAAGCAGGGAGTCGAGGCTTTTTTTACGAAACTTATATACGAACTACGAAAGCAGAGAGAAAAGTGAAACTCCGAATCCGTTTAGGAATCGGGGTTTTATTTTATTTATATCAATACGGGTGCGAAATTGTGTAAATAGCTAAAAAAATAAGGCTTCAGAACCGATAACAAAGATACAGAACTTTTCTGCGGTCAGCGCATGTACATCTGGAACAAGGGATGCTGGCTAAAGAGGAATAAGGAGGAAGGTTTATTCCCAAGCAAGCCGCGCTGTCGTCGAATCAACTACTATACTAATACCCAGGCTCGTTACATAAATAAAGGAGGAACTTTGTTTTGAAAAGAATACTTTCATTAGTCATTACGTTAGCTTTGTTGATCACATTGTTGCCGCCGTTCGGCTCTTCAGGAATTGTAACCGCCGCTACAGGCAGCTTCAGCTTCCCTTCTGAGAAAGATACTGCCGCGCAAGCGCGGATAACGACCGATCCCTCATTAACTTTGACGGGTTCAATTACGGGTGTAGACCCAAGCTCGGTATCATACAGCGTTGTACAAATTGTCAAAAAAAATGATGATCCTTCAAAAGAGCAAATCGGATCTAAACGTGAGAACATTACGAGTAACATTTATATCAATGGCTTTAACATTCAGGTTTATAACGTCGAGCTATTCCCTGGTCTAAACCGCATTACGTTCAGAGGCGTACAGGGCGGCGGAGAAGTTACGAATTCAATTTATGTTGAATATCACAACGGGCCTGTTTTTTATGATCTGGTTGCACAACTAGATGGTAATAAATTTAATATCGAAGAGAATGGAACGACTGTTGTTCATTCCCCTACATCAGCTGGTCGTCCATCAGCAGACATCAGTATTACTGGTTTTGCGCCTAATGCGCAGCAAGTGACGGTTGATGTTAATGGAAACAGCAAAACGTACTCCGTTAATAGTGCGAACAATTATCAATTTGCAGCTTCACCAATTACCCTTCAAAAAGGGAAAAACCTTGTTACTATCAAGGTGAAAAATGCAAGCCAAGTCGTAGAAACGACGCGCGAGGTAGCGTTTTACAATGGAGAGGTAACCTTTTATGATGTGAATCTTAATGGAGAAGTTGGGTCTGGAAACGCTGCAGTTAAAAGCTCTGAGCCGCTGGAGTATAATCCAAATCTATTAGTAACAAATCCGGCTTTGACTACCGTAACTGGTACAATTATTGTTCCTAACTATTTGAAGGATGACGATGGTAACGGCACATTAGAGCCGCATCCGGATCCTACACAACCAATGAAATATAAATATACGATTTCTGGAAGCGGCCTTACAGCGAATACAGTAGAGCTTTTCGCTGCTCCGCCAGCTGTTGGCACATTTACGCCGAATGATGCATTTTTCATTTATACGTTTACAGCACCTATCGGCGCTGCAAACACTCTTGCTTTTGATAAAAATTATAATATTAAATTAACGGCCAAAAATGCGAAGAAAACAGCTCTCGCTGTTCCAGATGATGATGAAGGAACGGGTCTTATGAGCTTTACACTGCAAAATGCAGGAGCACAGTATATCGATACCATTAAATACTTAAGCGGTTATCAACCAGGCAATGAAGAAACATTGACAGGAACATTGCTGGAGGGCGCGAATCTGTACAGCGTGCCATTCGCAATGGAAGTGCTTGTCGGTAATCCAGACTTGTCTAGCGTAGCTAATCTGGTAACGGTAACAGATATCAAGAACGTCTCGAATGCATCGGCAGCACCTGCAAACTATGAATATACAAACGTATCTAATGGTCTTGTAAACAAATTCGTAAACGTCAATGGAAAAATTTACAAAAGAGAAATTCTCGTTTTCAAGAAACTTCCTTTTGAAGGTACACAAACGATAACATTAAGTGTTGGAACGGGCGCAACCGCCGTTACGAAACAAGTGAAATTTACAATGCTGTTCGGACCGTATGTGAATTACACAAGCATATTTGATAATATGACTGTTTATGATGATACGAATAAGCTAAAAGCCGACCGTATTAATGAAGTAATCACGGGTGCGTTAAGCGATTTTAAAGGTATTATCAACAATATCAACAATACCTCGGAGATTCGATATGATTTTAACGGGACCGCGGCGCAAACCATTTTCTTCTATGTGAATAATACGCCGATTAAGCTGCAAAAGCTGGCAGGTTCTACAGCCATTTCTAACTTTGAAATTGTTCCGACGGAGAAAACAAAGGCATTCGAAGCGTTGTTCTCTGGAGAGAATGAAATTAAATTTGTTTTCCAAGGCAGCAAAAACTCTTACGAGAAGAAGATCAAGCTGTATGTTATTCCAACAAACCTGCCGGTTATTCCAGTAGAGGGAACGACAATTTATCCTTATGGAAGCAAGTATACAGAGCCGTTTCCAAATGATCCGAACTTTGTTAACCGTGGCGGTATATACACAACAAATGAAGCGAACATGAAGGTTTATGGTACTTTCGATTTTATCGACTTCATTGCATCAGGCAGCTCTAACTCGGATATTGTAAAATCTATTCAAGATAAAATAACACAAATGAGCAGCTCGGCTGAGCTAACTCATCCAAGTAAATATATTCTTAAAATTGAGAGCAGCGCATTTAACACACCAATTAGCTGGAACTTGTCTAATCAGTTAATTGTTATGCGAGGCAATGACGTGCTTGGTACGGTTCCAGGTACATCTAACGTAAACGATGGCGTGCTTGCAGTCAGATACGACATATTGACCAAAACGTTCTCATTTATTTTAAGCGGTCAAAAGCTTAACCCAGACGGCAGCTCCAGCGTATACACATTTACCGTATACAATAACGGCGAGACTGGTCCGAAAGCATCTTATCGTCTAGAGGTTGATCCAACCTCCCTGCCGTATACGATTCTTCGTCCGATTCTGCCAAACAAAGCAATCGTCAACCAAAACTTTGTTGAGGTCATTATCGATGCGCCAGGAGCAAACTCCGTCGTTATTAACAAACAGGTAGCAGAGAAAATTGATTATGATTCCGATAACAATCCGGCAACAATCGAATTATTGTACAAGAATACGTATCGTGTATACGTGAATAAATTGAAGGTCGGCAAAAACAAAATAGACTTTATCATTTCAAGTGCGAACGATAAGGTTCAAAGCAGTATTGAAATCACGTACGCTCCAACCAATATTCCAGGCGCACAATACTTGGAGACCATGGCAAGCAGCCATAAAATTTTCGATGGCGCGCTTTCACTTAAGTTCGATAAAGGAACAACGTTGATTCGTACCGATTACAATGTACCGGCAAACTTGAAAAACCAAGTATTTACCGGACATAATCTGCTCTTCTCCATTGCAAACCCTGAAGATGGTGTAGTTGATCGCCGCGAGCTGGAAGCATGGCCGCCTAACTTCAACATCATTATGGAAAGCTTCGGAACAAGATTCAGACTTTCCTATCCAACGAGATTCACGAAAGCGAGCCCTGTATACTGGATTGATGCCGGACTTGCGGATGATCCATCTACACTGGTCTATGATCCGTTAACGATGGGTGTTGACCCTTATCAATTCCCAGGTACGACAGGAACTGGCGGAACAAAAGTTCCATCTTATGATGACCGTCCTGATGATCGTGAGTTAATCACATCAAAAACAGGAAGCTTGACTCTAGCATTTGATCCAAAAATGATGGACAGCGTGGGTACCATTATCACGGTTTACCGTTATGATGTTAAAGCGAAATATTGGGAAAATATCGGCGGAGTAGTTGACGTTAAGAAAAATACCGTTACCGTTCCGTTCAATAAATTCGGTTATTATGTGGTTGGTAAAATGGTTTACTCGTTTACAGATATGACTTCTCATCCGTACGCGAGGAACTTCCTAGAGGCGATCTACGCCAAAGGTATTATGAATGCAGCTGGTTTTGACGATTTCGGCTCCAACATCTACATTTCACGCGGCGAGTTCGCGAGAATGATGGTCAAGGCGCTTGATATTCCGCTCAATTACGAGCTAAGCAAACCGCATTTCGATGATGTGCCTGCCATTATTAATCCTGACGCGTTATGGGATTATCGCTATGTCGAAACGGCAGCGCGAGAGGGCATCATACGCGGAACTGGTCCGCGTACGTTCCAGCCGAGTGCTAACCTTACTCGTGAAGAAGCTTCCGTTATTATCGCGAGAGCGCTGGACTTGAAGCTGGATACAGACGCAGCAAAAATCACAAAAGAGCTTGAGAAGACATTTAAGGATGCTGGAAACGTAAATTACTATGCTAAGAGCTCCGTACTAGCTATTGCGAAGAAAAAGTATATTCTAGGTGCTTATGTGGATCCTGCCAATCCAAAAGCGGGTTCCGTGTTTGAACCAAGATCATTCCTGCTTCGTTCAGATGCAGCTATTATCGTAGCTCGTATACTAACTAGCTTGAAAAAGCTGCCTAGCATAGGTTAATATCGAAAGTACTTTCCAGAACCGGCCGCGGAGCATTCTGCGGTCGGTTTTCACTTTGAATGGGTAAGTATGGATGGATCATGTGAAACATTATCCATGGTAAAACTTACGTATATACTTGCTGATTCAAAACAAGCTATACTAGCTTTATAGAAGAACAAGCTACTAGGAGTCCGCCTAGGATGCTATGCCTTACATAAATTAGCGTTTAAGAACTTATTTTTAAAAAAACAAAAGTTTTTTCAAAACATCGCAACTTTTTAGTTTGCTGTGCGTTTAAATACATGACAATGTTACAAAAGAGTAAAATGCTGCTCTAGTCCTACTCTTTTTCCAATGAATTGGAATGAATTCACAAGTTCCTCTTTACGGTAGGGGTAGCCCATTGTATAATATTATAGTGGCGGAGCAACTCTAGCATTTTACATACACCGTTTACAAGTTTCTGCGACATGATCTTACAAAGGGTTTATCATGCTCGTAGACATCATTTATATTAAATCCATGCTCAACTCTGGAAAGGGGGTGAATCGGCTATGAGGGAAAAGAGCAATTCATTAGTTAAAGAAAACTCTCAACAACCGAAGGTATTTAGAGGAGGAGAAATAAAGGTTATGAAGAAAAAAATAGCAACTCTTGTATTGGCGTCCGCGCTAGTACTTCCAACATCTCTTACAGCATTTGCAGCAACACCTTCCGATGTAGCAGGCAAGCCTGAGCAATCGGCAGTAGAAGAACTAGTAGCACTAGGAGTAATCAGTGGTTACGAGGATGGTACTTTCAAACCTGGTAACGCAATTACTCGTGCTGAAGTAGCAAAAATGGCTATCATCGCATCCGGTAATGAATCAGCTGCTAACATCTTGCAAAGTGTTAAACCATCTTTCTCTGATGTTAAAACAAACGTTTGGTATTCAGGTTATATCAACGCTGCAGCACAAAAAGGATACATCGTTGGTTACAACGGTAAATTCCGTCCTAGCGACAATGTTAAATTCGAAGAAGTCGTAGCAATCTTGCTTCGCGTTCTTGGATACAAAGAAGCTAACCTGTCTGGCGCTTGGCCATACAACTACCTAATCAAAGCTGACGAACTGAAATTGTTCGCTAACGTTTCTACTGTTGATGTAGGTAAAAATGCACTTCGTGGTACAGTTGCACAATTGACTTCTGCTACTATTAGTCAAAAAACTGTAACTTACAATGCTACAACTGGCGCTGAAGTATTGGGCGATCCACTTGTAGGTAAAATCGGCGCTCCTGCAACAGGCGTTCTGCTTGCAACTGCTGCTGACACAAACAAAAACCTTAACATTTCTGGTCTTGCTACAGGCGTTACTGTTAGCGACGATCTAATTGTTACTGGCGGCAAAAAATTGGCTGATCTTTTCGGTCACGAAGTTTCTTACATCGTTAAAGGCGGCAAAATCGTAGTAATCTCTGACAACCAAGCAGCTGCTAAAGTTGTTAAAGGTACTAAATCAGTAGCACAAACTGTTGCTAACAGCACTTACCTAACTGTTAAAGTTGGTACTGAGCTAGTAACTAAACAATACTCTGCAACTGATGCTGTTCTTTCTTATGTAAACGGCGACGCTAATGCTACATTGGCAGTTGACGACGAAGTTGAATACTTCCTTAACAAAGACGGCGCTGTTCGTTTCGTTAAAGCAACTAAATGGAATCAATCAGACGTTCGTGTAACTGGCGTTGATGCTAAAACGGATTACCGTGCAGCTCGCTTGAACGTTGATATCGATCGCAGTGCTAACGTTTCAGCTGCAACAGTAACTGTTCCTGAAACTGCTTCTGTAACAATTAACGGTGTTGCTTCTAAAGTTGGCGATCTTCTTGCTAACGATATCGTAAGCTACGCTTCAAACTCTGCAGGCGCTATCAAAATTGAAGCTACTCGCAAAGCTGTAACTGGTAAAGTAGTTGGTCAAACAACAACTAACGGTACTGCAGTTTACACAATCGATGGCAACCAATACCAATTGCTTGCTAACGTAGCTCCATTGACTGTAAACAACAGCTACACGCTTCTTCTTAACAAAGATGGTAAAGTAGCAGATGCTTCTGCTCCGACTGTTGGTGCTAACTCTAATGATGCTTTCATCATTAAAGCTGAAAATGTAACAACTATCGAAGACGGTATTCTTGCTTACAAACAAAAAATCACTTACTACTCAGTGAAAGACAAAGCTGTTCAAACAGTTCTTGTTCCAAGAGACAACCCAGATACAACTGCTAACGAAACTCCAGCATACGCTGCACAACTCGTTGCTCAAAACCTGGTAACTTTCGTTTACACTGATGGTAAAATTTCTAACGTAACTGCTGTAGCTAACCCTGGTGCTAACACTGTAGTTGACAGCAAAACTGCTACTACATTGACTACTGTAACAGGCGCAACTTACACAACGGTTCAATACGACAGCGCAACAGTGGTAGTGAATGCTACTGATCTTGCTAATGATAAAGTTTCAGCTGGAACAATTGCTGATATCACTAAAGCTGACGTAGTTAGAGTTTATGGATCACTTAAAGCTTCTTACATCGTTTTGATCACTGATAACGAGGCTGTAAGCACAACTATGCCTGCAATTACTGGTTTGTTGGTAGAGAAACAAGCTACTCTTGGTACTACAGGTACTACAACTTACTCCGTTAAATTGAACGTTAAAGGTGAAACAAAAGAATTCCCAATTAGCCAAGCTGCTTACAATGCAATCGGTACATCAGCTAACCAATTGGTGAAATTGACTGACACTGTTACAACTAACGCGGTATATGATGTTGCTTCTGTAACAGCTTCTGCTACTTCTGCTGGTTCAGCAGTTGTAACTAACAGCAACAACAACACATTCGCAATCGGTGCTGCTAACTACATCGTAACTGGCAACACTCAAGTATTCTACATCTCTGCTACTAACGTAGCTAGCGTTGGTAACTTCGCTGACATCGTTGGTGCTAAAGAAGATACTGCAAATTCTTACACAGTTTCCGTAATTAATGGTGACACTTCAATCGGTGGCACTTTCAACGAAGCTGCATTGGTAATCGTTAAAAAGAACTAATAACCATTAGTTCCTAAGCGATACAAAGAAGAGAGCCGTCGTTTATCGACGGCTCTTTTTTTTGTTCATATGCTGTTCACATAATATCGCTATACTTACATATAGAAGAAAGCATTACTTTCGGTAGGTTAGGAGGCCTCCTCATTATACTTTTCTATTGATTGATGATTTCTCTTGAAGCAATTTAGATAAAAGTGAAACTATTACCAGGTTACTTGCGTCTAATTATCAAACGCTAAAAAAATAGGAGTGATTATTTCCATGCGACACAGCTTTAGAAAAGCATCCGTATTTTTATCTACTTTCGTCGCTTTAATCGTAATGCTAAGTGCAATACCGGTTAGCTTTGCAGCTAGCACGACAGCAGATGCTGTAAACAAGAAAGTGTACATAAGCGGGGCATCATACGTTCAATTAATTGACGCCAACATCATTCCAAGCTCCAGTGGAGCAACAGCAAGCTTTACTTTCACTTTTTATAATGGTGACAGCAAAGACCTTGTTCTTAATGATTATTGGGCTCGTTTGAATTCTACTGGAGGAACCAAATATACACTTACTCTATTAGATCAAGCTAAGAAAAGAATTGCTCCCAAATCTTCAGCAACGCTAACCTTTTACAGCCAAGTTGGAGCTAAGATGACGCTTGATCAATTGGTGGTTAATATTATCAAATTTGATTTTTCTGTTGCTGGCTATGAACGCTCTGTAGCGAAGTATACCTTCCCTAAGGGTTATACTAACTTTATAAAAGCAGGCGGCTTTAAAAAAATTCAAATTAACAATTCTAGTATTAATGTAAGAGTAGATAAAATTAATGTAACGAAAAAAGATAAAAATTATGACTTCAACCTGAGCTATGTAGCGCGCAATACGAGTCAGTTTGGCGTAGCCTTACCAACCTACAACTATTATGTGCAAACATCAGCTGGATTATATAAGTTGAATTTAAAAAATAAAACAGATGAAACACTGCTCTTAGAGCCGGCTGTATTGAACGCGGTACGTTTGACAGGCAGTATACCGTCAACGCTCGCAACTACTGGGTGGAAGCTTGTGATTACAAACAATGCAGGATCGGAAACAAGCAAAATAGAGCTTCCTGTTGCAACTTTTGATATACCATTTAAGCTTTCTACTGTTTCCACAGGTACAGCAGCAACAACGTTTACCAATGATTTTGGTACGTATGATGTTGAATTGAAAAATGTTCAAAGATCGCCATGGGGAACGAAGGATCAGGTTATTGCGGAAATGGTTATCTACAACAAAGAATCAGTATACCTGCCATTGCCTACCTTAAACGGACAGTTTATTGTTGATGATAATATCACATTATCTTCCAAACAATTAAATGGTGTCGATGAAATTGGACTTGCGCCAGGGACTTCGACAGTCATTAATTTTATTGGTGAAATACCTGCTAACTATACATGGAAAAAATTTAAGCTTCAATTAAATAAAGGAACGGGAGAAGATGTTACTACATTGGCAGAATTGACGAAATCCGCCATCACTGCAATGCCTGTATTTAAAGCAGGCCAAGTGTATACACCTTCTAATGTTGGCTCCAAATTTACTGCGGTAATAAATAACGTAGCTAGCTATAAAGGTGAAGAAACCGATTTGTTTGCAGTCTATGTAGATGTTACAAATACGCAAACGAGAAATAATATTTTGCCAATCTGGGTAGCTTACTTTAAGACCGTAGAAGGCAATTATTATGAAGCTAAAGTGGTGAAAGCCAACAAAACGATCAAACCAACTAATAAAGAACAAGTGCTCGTTTATGCAGATCTTCCTCCTTATGTGAATAGAGAAGGTATGAAGCTGATGATTGGCGAAGCTTTTGATGACAATGGAATGCTCAAAGGCGAAGGAACTGCAAAAGGCTATCTACGCGCTGTGCAACTTGAGCTTCCTGCTGAGAAAACGGATCTATCAAGCTTCAAACAAATTAAAGTAGGTCCTTATTCGATTGATATGTCTTATTTCACTGCTTACATGTTTGAAAATAATCTTGCTATTGATATGGGCGCAGCTGTAACAAAAGATCGCAGCTACGATGACTTCAAATCTAACAAATTAATGATTGCGTTGGAGAAAGAAGCAACAAACGAGGTTATCTTTACACATACAATCGATCTTGAAACAAAAACCGATGCAGGTACGCTTTGGAAATTGGGCAATAACTTCTCGCAAGTGAAAAAAGATATGTCGGATGTATCCGTATTTGATGATTACACGCTCAATCTCTATGAGTTGCTAGATGGCAACAAGAAGAAGCTTGCATCCGTAGATATTAAGTGGTCAAATTATGTGAACTGGCTTGAAGATAAAAAATAATACCAAAAAACTGGTGTCTCCTCTTTAAATCTAGTATCTTTATAAGAGATGCGAGTTTGAGAGGAGAGACTATCAAGTGAAAAAACAAGGATTACGAGTTTTAGCCGCGGTTGTATTAGTTGGAGCAGGCGTGTGGGCCGGCGTGAACTTTGCTTCTCCACTAGAAGCAGAATCAAATGCGCTGACCCCGGGCTCTGTTGAAGACCCGGTCGTAACGAAGAGCTATGTAGACGAGAAGCTTGCTGCACTGAACGGAGGAGGCTCCACAGGAGGCGGAACGGGTGCTGGTTCAAGCGCTGCGCTTGAAGTAGTAAACGTACTACCAGGCCAGACTCTGATGGCTGGTCAAGGCACTGAGGTTATCGTGCGTGTAGGCAAAGCGATTGCTTATAGTTCTGATGCGAGCGGAATTGCTGATTTAACTGGCGGTACTGATTTAGTTAAAGGCAAGGCTATTCCTACGAATCATTTACTGCTATTTCCTCGTGAGGGCCGAGGCATTTTGCCAGACCCTGCACAGAAGAATGGCTTGACCGTATTGGTAATCGGAAAATATTCCATTCAATAAGCTGGATTGTTGCCTATAATTTACCCGAATTGACAATAGATTATACGCTTCAAATGATGCTTTTGGATACACAATATATTTGTGTTCCAACATCATTTGGAGGTGTCATTTTATGAGTCGTTCGAATAAAGTTATAGTACCGACAAGCAAGGCGGCGCTAAATAGTCTTAAGTATGAAATTGCTGCTGAATTTGGATTAACGTCAGGCGGCTATGAAGGCTTCGGAGCGGACACGGAATTTGCCGGTGAACTCGGAGCGTCATCGGGCTCTGGCGGCGGTCACAGCGTTCACTGGTCGTCTCTGTCAACCCGCCAAGCAGGCTCGGTAGGCGGAGAAATTACAAGACGGCTAATTGCTCAAGCAGAATCTGTTCTTGGCGGATACCAATAATTTTACAATTACCGGCGTCCATTGACAGTAAGCGACATTTTCGGTATCATACTGTTTTAGAAGAGTTGTCAAACAACCTTTTCCTATGGGAAAAGGTTCATTTTTTATGTAGAGTCCAAGCATTTATTTTTAGGTTATAGGAGGTTGATACGGATGTCGGTCAAAGGACGCCACTTGTTTACATCGGAATCAGTTACAGAAGGTCATCCCGATAAAATTTGTGATCAAATATCTGATGCAGTCTTAGATGCATTTTTGGAAGCAGATCCCTATGCGCGTGTCGCATGTGAAGTTTCTGTAGCAACAGGTCTTGTTTTGGTAATTGGTGAAATTAGCAGTCGCGCAGATTATGTTGATATCTCTGCTATTGCTCGTCGCACAATTAAAGAAATTGGTTATACTCGTGCCAAATATGGCTTTGACTCCAGCACATGTGCTGTTTTGACATCTCTCAATGAGCAGTCTGCAGATATCGCTCAAGGCGTTAATGCAGCGCTTGAAACACGTGATGGTAAAGACATGAAGCAAGAGAATGAAGATATCGGCGCAGGTGACCAAGGTCTTATGTTTGGTTTTGCTACAAACGAAACACCTGAGCTAATGCCTCTTCCAATTGCTTTGTCGCACCGTATCGCTCGTCGCTTGGCTGAAGTACGTAAGAATGAAACACTTCCTTACCTTCGTCCTGACGGCAAAACACAAGTAACAATTGAGTACGCAGACGGTAAACCTGTTCGCGTTGACACGATTGTTGTATCCACACAGCATGCTGAAGAAATCACACTTGAGCAAATTCAAGCAGATATTCTAGAGCATGTTATTAAGCCAGTGGTTCCTGTGGAATGGCTTGATGAGGAAACAAAATATTTCATTAACCCTACAGGCCGTTTCGTTATCGGCGGACCTCAAGGTGATGCGGGCTTGACTGGCCGTAAAATTATCGTTGATACGTATGGCGGCTACGCTCGTCATGGCGGCGGCGCATTCTCCGGCAAGGATCCTACAAAGGTTGACCGTTCAGCAGCATATGCTGCTCGTTATGTAGCGAAGAACATCGTCGCTGCAGGACTTGCAGACAAATGCGAAATCCAATTGGCTTATGCAATTGGTGTAGCTCAACCGGTATCCATCAGCGTGGATACTTATGGAACAGGCAAAATTGGTGAAGATAAGCTCGTTGAGCTAATCACAAACAACTTTGACCTTCGTCCTGCAGGTATTATCAAAATGCTTGACCTTCGTCGTCCAATTTACAGACAAACAGCTGCTTATGGTCATTTCGGCCGTACAGATGTTGATCTTCCTTGGGAGCGCGTTGACAAAGCAGATAAGCTGAAAGCAGAAGCAGGCGTAGAAAGCGCCGTATAAGCTGCTCTTTCCAATTCGATTATAACAACGCCTAATCTGGGCATATAAAGCTGATCGTTAAGCAGAATTTCTGCTTGATGGTCAGCTTTTTTTGGTATGCAAGGAGATAAAATACCGTTTAATCTAAATAAATCATTCCCACAAACCGACAAATAAGGTACGAGTGTAATTTTTGAGGAGTGAATAGAAATGAATCGTACGAGCAAGCTGTCTTTATTCATCGCCATCATGCTATTGCTGCAATTGAGCTTATCTAGTTGGCCAGCGGGACCACAGCGAGCTAATGCTGCCCAAGCCGGTCCGTTAGTATTAAGTTTAAGCCCGGCAGACGATCTTATTAATGTGCCGCAAACGGCAGATCTAAAAATGACCTTTGACGAAAACATTGTGAAAGGCTCAAGCTCTACCTCAATTTCCATTTATGAGTATGCAACGAGTAATTTGGTGGAAAGTATTAGTATGTCCTCTAGTCGCATATCCATAGATTCTTCCCAGCGCACGGTCACCATTGATCCTACACAGCCATTTTCTTTAAATACGAGCTATTATGTACTTATTGATGCAGGGGCTTTCCTAAACACATCGAATGGTGCGGGTTATGCAGGTATCAATAGTGCAACCAGCTGGAATTTCCGTACTGTAGCTGAAGTAGATACGAAAAGTCCTTTACATACGGATGTACAGCCGGTTTACGCTCCAATTGGTGTTACGACTCCTATTACAATCACATTTGATGAACCCGTTTATGTAGCTAGCGGGAGCATTCAATTGAATTCAACGGAGGATAACAGAACGATCCCTGTTACTTCAAGTTCAGTTAGAGGCAGCGGTACGAATAAAATTATCATTCAGCCTCCCGCTGCGCTTCAGCCTAAAACAACGTATACCGTAGTGGTTCCAAACACGGCATTCCAAGATGCTGCAGGCAATCTATATGCCGGAACAACGTGGAGTTTTACAACCGATATAGCACCTGTTAATGCTACGGCATTCTCTCCAACAGATAATGCGACTTCGGTTCCTGTAAATTCAGCACTAACCATTACATTTGATAAAAAGGTCCAAGCGCGTCCAGGTAAATATATTGAAATAAGAAGAGTAAGCAATAATACAACATTTGAGCGTTTCGATGCACAGTCTTGGCGTGTTGTCGTTACAAATGAAGAAGTGCGAATTACGCCCAGCAGCAATTTAGAAGCCAATACCGCTTACTACATATTAATTGATGCCGGTGCATTCACACAGCTTGATCCAAATGGCGATAAGTGGTATCACGGCATTTCAGGAGCCTCTGTCTGGAACTTCAGTACAGACCCCGGCTATGAAACGATTCCACCTCTTGCAACTGCTGTATATCCAGGATCCAATGGGACTATTAACAATCTGAATTCACTTTTGCAGATTACATTTAATGAGCCTGTATTTCCTAGCAGCGGAGCGATTGAAGTACGGGAGCTTTCTACCGGATCATTGTTTCGTTCCATTCCGATTACATCAGAGAGAGTAACTGGCGGCGGGAGCTACCAAATTACAATTGATCCAAATAAAGCAATTGTTGGTGAAGCGGAAAAAGCCTTCGTTAATAATATGAAATATTATGTAACAATCGGAAACAGAGCTATTCGGGATGCAGCAGGCAATTATTATGCGGGTATCTCTGCTTCTAACCAATGGTCATTCACTGTTTCACAAGATACAGAGCGACCAACGCTTACGGTATTGGATCCTGTAAATAATGCAACTGCTGTTGAATTGAATCAAAAATTCACTGCGACTTTTAGTGAGCCGGTTAAGAAGAGTACAGGTTCGATTACTTTTATCCCATCAAAAGATGGACAATCGATTCCAGCAAGCTTTTCGGTAGACAGTCGTGATAATCATAAAATTAATATTACGCCGACTACACCATTTGCTGAGAATACGAATTACTACATCTATATTGACGCAAGTGCCGTGACTGATCTAGCTGACAATTCATTTGCCGGCATCCTCAATGAATATCAATGGATGTTTCAAACGATAGGTTCAGATCGCACTGCGCCAATAACAAGCAAGCTGGCATGGAGCGGTTCAACGATTACGATTAATTATAACGAAGAATTAAAAGCATCTTCGATCCCATCAGCAGGAAGCTTCTATGTAACGGTCAATGGAGCACCGCGTGCAGTGACGGGTGTTCAGATCAAAGGAGAGGCTGTTATTTTGACGTTATCAGCTCCCATTGTGTCAGGACAGCTTGTAAGACTCTCCTATTCTAAAGCTGCTATAGGACTCATTCAAGACCTCTCAGGCAATGAAGCAGCAAGCTTTAATAATCTAGAAGTAACCGGTGCACAAGATGTTAATCCACCTGTTATTTTGAGTGGCGCCGTCTCGGGCAGTGCCATCACATTAACGTTTAATAAAGAGCTAATGCCGGTTAACAGCTATGCATATTTACAATTTAGTGTGAATGTAGGCGGGGTGAACTACAGAACCACTTCTATATCCAGCACGGGCAGCAGCATACTGCTTACGGTAAATGGAACGATTCAAAACTATCAAACGGTATCAGTTGCGTATACACCTGGAAGCTATCAGGTTCGAGACAAGGCTGGTAATTATTTAACTGCCTTTGAAAACTATAACTTATACAGTGCTCCAGACACTGCAACACCGAGCTTACAATCTATTACGGCTAGCGGAGCAGTCGTTACATTAAAATATAACAAAGCTTTAAATCCATCGAATGTGCCTACAATCGGACAATACAGCGTTGTGGCCGATAATATTACAAGAGGAATTATTGGGGTTCAAATCTCTGGTGATTCGGTACTATTGTTGTTAGCATCTTCTGTAACAGCAGGGCAGGTGGTATCCGTGTCTTACTTAGCATCTGTAACCTTAGTTACTGATCTTGCGGGCAATGCTGCACCATCCTTCAACAATATGAGTTCTGGAGGTGGAGGAAGCATTGGCGGGGGAAATAGCAACATCTATGGGGCTATAGTAAAAGGAAATAAGCTAACCTTAACCTTCGGAGACACGCTCTATAGCAGCTATGTGCCCTCCATTGTTCAATTTCTCGTAAGAGGCAATGATTCGAAATCCGTATCGAATGTAGAAATAAGCGGTACATCTGTAATCTTAACCTTAACAGCGCCAGTTGCAGTTGGGGAGAGCATAGCTATTACCTATACTTCTTCAACCTACGGACTTCGTACCATAAATGGTACAACGATTAATAGTTTTTCAAATGTAAGTGTAGCTAATCAGACAACATTGCTAGACAGCTTAACAGGGGATTATGAAGCTGCTGACGGCGGAGGCATAGCTCTAAAGACGACAGCTGCAACCTCAGTCACAGACGTAACTCCAGCTGGCGTTCAAGCTAATCGTTATACCGTAACGAGCGAAAAGGTTCTTACAGCATTCCAGACAGCTCGCTCATCGGGGATGACAAGTCCACGTGTTACTTTCAAAGTACCTAGCACAGAACGGGCTGCTATAGTAGCCATTTCTATAAGCACGTTGGAAGCTGCTTATCGCTTAAATACGAATTCCGTGTTTGCAGTTCAATATGGCGATGCCAGCTATGAGCTGAAACTGAATGCAACAGATTACTTGAAATTAAGTGCTTTGCTCGGCGGCAACAGCTCCGGAGGACAACTCATTATTCGAATCGATCAAGGGCTATCCACACTAACGAGCAGCTTAAGCACAAAGATCAACAGCTCGAGCTCACAGCTGTTAGCAGGACCTTATTATTTTGATGTCACAGCTGTATATGGATCTATTCAGAAATCTTTTAATGACTTTAGCGGTTATGTTTCCCGCACGATTCAAACTTACCAAACTGCAGATTTCAAAGGAACAACAGTGGTGTGGTTTGATCCGTCAACAGGTGCGTTATCCTACGTACCGACAGTGCTCACAACAAGCAACGGTAAAACAACAGCTACTTTTATGCGTAAAGGCAATGGTTCCTATGCACTCATTAAAAACTCTAAGACCTTTACGGATGTAACTACGCACTGGGCAGCTGTATCTATCAATTCCTTAGCCCGCAAGTTTATTGTGGAAGGTCGAACGACGTCAAAGTTTGAGCCGGAAAAACCAATTACGAGAGGCGAGTTTGCGACATACATTGCAAAGGGGCTTGGTTTGAGCGGAGATAAATCCTCAGCGGCCAAATATAAGGATGTAAATACAAGCACGGCAATGGCAGCCTATATTGGCGCAGCATCAGCAGCAGGCATTGTAGGCGGAAATACCGACGGAACATTTAAGCCTAACAATCCGATTACAAGACAGGAAATGGCATCGATGCTCATTAGAGCTGCGAAGTTTGCGGGATTAACGGTTGAATTGCCGCAATCGACAGCATCCTACCTGCAAAAGTATACGGATCGGTCAAAAATCGGTACATGGGCTCAAACAGATGTAGCTAAGGTTGTCTACATTGGAGTCATGAATGGCAAAACAGCTAATACCATTAGCCCATTAACCAATGCAACTCGCGCAGAAGGAACAGTAATGCTTATGCGTTTATTGCAAAAAGTTAAGTTTTTGACTGTATAGCAGGAAAAATATAGCTCCATCCACTGTTTCTATGCGTGGATGGAGCTATTATGCCCACTATAGTAAATAAATAATATCTTTCATAATTATGAGGATTATAAGAATATGCTATCACTCGTAACTTTTCCACATTATTGTAGTCTATTACTAATAGATTAGATTGCAGAATGGGAGAGTTGCTAAAATAATGCGTAAGAATCAGAGCATCATCGGGCAGAAGTCGGAAATCATAGGAAAAAGAGTCATTGTCATCATGTTGGGCAGTGCATTACTCATACAACCTGTATCATCCCTGTTACCAGTCGGCTGGAGCACGGCAGTCATTGATAGAGCAGAGGCAGCAGCCGTAAGTGATCCAGTTCTTAAACTTTCACAAGAGTCCATTGTAACCTCGGGTGCTAAGAGACTTGACTATGTATGGCATACGACAAGAGGAAATGCAAAGGTACAGACTGATGTCCATGTTATTGAAATTGATTTAACCAATCCCTATGTATCCTTAAACGCGATGAGCGGTAAAAATAATAGTATTGGTCAGTTGAATACAACGCTTAATATGTCCAAAGAAAATGGGGCTGTAGCTGCAATCAATGCGGATGTATTCGTTATGGGGAATGAGGGAGCTCCGCTTGGCGGTCAAGTGTCAAATGGCATTTTCATGTCTAGCCCAGCAAGCTTGAAAGGCATGTTCGCTTTTTCTATCTCGAAGGACAAAAAGCCGATGATCGATAACTATACATTTGATGGTATGGTGACAGCAGCAGATGGTTCTACCTTTTCTCTAGCAGGTTTGAATCAATCGGCTTATGTCCCTGAAACAACAGGCACCAATTATAGTCACGTTAATATGATGTATATCTATACAAGTGCTTGGGGAGGAGGCGAGCGTCCAAAAAATTCCGGCACAACACCTACAGAAGTACTAGTACGCAACGGAGTTATTGAAGAAATCTCGATCGACCAACCCATTGCTGGAGCAATACCTGCCGACGGTTATATTTTGCGGACGCATGGCAAAGCGGCTCTTTATGTGAAGGAGCATTTGCAAATCGGACAACCTATCACAGCGAACTACTCTCTCGTCTCGCAAACGACGGGTGCAAAAGTTGATCCTGCTGCCTTTCAAATGATGGCGGGCGGACATACGTTGCTCGTAGACGGGGGCGCAGCAGCAGCGTTCTCGCGTGATATTACAGGGGTAAGCGGTTCGTCCTATACGTCTCGTTCGGCAGTTGGCTATTCTAAGGATGGCACAAAGGTTTATCTGATTACGAGTGAGAGAAGCGACAACAACACAGGTGTTAATTTAAAAGAGTTACAGCAAATTATGCTGAAGCTTGGCGTATACAAAGGCGTTAATCTTGATGGAGGCGGTTCGACTACAATGATCGAACGTCCGCTTGGAAGCTTTTCACTACAGTTGTCACATCCTACCCAGTATGGAACAACGCAACGAAGTATCGCGAATAGTATTGGTGTATTCACATCTGCACCGCAGGGCGCTTTAAAAGGTATTACGGTTAGTGGTGAGAATGTGATGCTCATCGGTCAAAAAGCATCCTATTCTCTTAAAGGTTATGATACATACTATAATCCGATGGAAGTAGGAAACGGTTCAGCTGTATGGAAGGTTGCTAGTCCGCTTGGAACGATGCAAGGAAATGAATTTACCGCTACGAAAGCTGGCAAAACATCTATTAGCGTGAAATCAGGCTCAATCTCGACTGCCTATAACATTGAAGTGATCGGCCAAGATCAAATAGCATCATTAACGATTGATACGGCAGCAGGAGAGCTTGCAGCGGGTGCAACGGTATCTGTTCCGCTTACGGCAAAACTCAAGAATGGCAAAAGCTATAAACTTAGCGGAGACCTTGTTAAATGGGAATTTGTCGGCTTCAAAGCTACACAAAAGGGCGGTACCTTGACTGTACAATCAGTAAATGCCGGTACTACGACTGGATACGCCATTGCACGATATGATGGGTTCTCGACTATGATTCCTTTCACAAAGGGAGAAACAGTTAAGACGCTTGAGGATTTTGAGAAATCAACCTACGCGATTACCTCACAGGTAACGCCGACAACAACCACTGGAGCTGTCAATTTGGTTTCTGATCTGCCAGGTCAAGCCTCTCCAAAAGCTTTAAAGATTGATTATGACTTCACCAATGGTACAGGAACTAAAGCATCTTACGCAGTGTTTAATTCAACTGGGCTCGCTATTGAGGGTTCGCCAACTGCTATGAACGTTGATCTATACAGTGATAACAGCTTGAATTGGGTCCGTGCTGAATTTATCGACGCTGATGGAAAAGCATATATGCTTGATCTAGCGAAGCAACTGGATTGGACAGGCTGGAAAAATGTCAAAGTCAATTTATCATCAGCAGGCATGAAATTTCCGGTTAAGCTGAAACGCATCTACGTTGTAACGATTGCAGAAGGACAGGATGAGCGTACCTATTCGGGATCAATCGGACTGGATAATATAAAGCTGAACTATCCGCCGTCAGCGACTGTTCCTCCAGCTTCAAAGGTAGAGATGACTGTAGGAAAAACAGCTGCAGTAGTAAACGGCAAAGCGGTAACATTGGACTCAGCGCCGCTAGTATTGAATGGAACGACCTATGTACCCGTTCGATTTGTAGCAGACAAAATGGGCTTGAATCTTATGTTTAATGGTCAAACAGGAAAAATTATTGTCCTTCGTGGGAATAAAATGATGGAAATGACGATAGGCAAGAAAGAATACAATCTAAATGGTGTTCTTCAAGCCTCTGATTTATCGCCGATTATTCGTAATGATAGAACATTGATTCCCGTTCGATTGTTCTCAGAGAAGCTAGGTTTAACGGTAGGTTATGACGGTAAAACGAAAAAGATTATCATCCAATAACGATAGACGAAACATAACAAATCTTGGTATGATAGAACAGATAAACCTTTAAATAGAGAAAGGTTGCCGAGCTATTGTGGACCATCTAACAGTCGATATAAACCGAATAATAAAAAACGCAACTGAAGTGATGGAAGACAGCAAATATCAAATCTATGAAATCTGTGAATCCGCGCGCTCGGAGCTGGAGCTGCTTGAGCAGGAGCTTGAGATTGTGCTTCAAGAGACAAGAAAAACCATTGAAAAAGTGGATGAGCTTGAGCGAGACTATCGTCGCGCGCGTATTCGCTTAACGGAAGTCAGTCGAGATTTCGTTAAGTACAAAGAAGAAGATATTAAAACGGCATATGAGAAAGCTACCCAAATTCAGCTGGATCACACCGTTTACCGTGAGAAAGAGTCTTATTTAAAAACGCGGCGAGATGATTTGCAAAAACGCGTCCGTAATGTTGAGAACTCCATAGAACGCGCTGAAACCATTGCTTCGCAAATAAATGTTGTACTTGAATATTTAGCAGGGGATCTAAACCAAGTGACCCGAATTGTAGAATCTGCCAAGACCCGACAGCTTTTAGGGCTGAAAATTATTTTGGCGCAAGAAGAAGAACGCAAACGAATCGCAAGAGAGATTCATGATGGACCGGCACAATCACTTGCCAATATTGTCATGCGGACAGAAATTGCAGAACGAATGCTAATCAAGCAGGAATTTGTAATGGTACAGGAAGAATTAATAGATTTAAAAGGGCAGGTTCGATCTGGACTGGAGGAAATACGTAAAATTATATTTAATTTACGTCCGATGGCGCTAGATGATTTGGGACTTGTCCCTACACTTCGCAAGTTTACGCAAGATTTTGAAGAGAAAACAAAATTACACACTGTATTTGAGCTTATCGGCAAAGAGGTTAGAATGCCGTCTGCTATGGAAGCGGCGATATACCGCTTGGTACAGGAAGCCTTCTCAAACGCGTTAAAGCATGCGAATGCTACTCATGTATTATTGGAAATCAACTATCAGCCTTCGCATATCTCGCTCTTAATTAGTGACAATGGAATAGGCTTTAATAGCGAAATCATTGAAGAAGCGGCTAGCCGAAATGAACATTTTGGATTAGTAGGAATGAGAGAGAGGGTCGAACTGATAGAGGGGAGGATGGATATAGACTCAAATCCCGGACGTGGGACGAAGATTATAATAGATATACCTACTACTGCCGAATCTAGAAAGGAGTAAGATGATGATGATCCAGAGACCTGCAAGCAGTTCCCATACAATCAAAATTTTACTTGCCGATGACCATCAGCTATTTCGCGAAGGCCTCAAGCGTATTCTTAATATGGAAGACGACCTGGAAGTCATTGGAGAGTGCGGAGACGGCATTCAAGTATTAGAATTTTGCAATCATACGATTCCTGAAATTGTTCTGATGGACATTAATATGCCAATCGAGAATGGTGTAGTAACAACCGAAAGATTAAAGGATATGTTTCCAGACGTAAAAGTTATTATTCTTTCCATTCATGATGATGAAAGCTACGTGTTTGAAACACTTCGCAAAGGTGCTACAGGCTACTTGCTGAAGGACATGGAGGCAGAATCGCTTATAAATGCAATACGCTCTGTTGTTCAGGGACATGCCTATATTCATCCCAAAGTAACTGGCAAGCTGATTAATCAGCTTCGTCGTATGACTTACCTGGATGAGATGGGGATTGTGTCAGGTGCCGCGGCGGCTCAAGAACCGGGTGTTAAGTTTGTAGCAGGTGATGAAAGCCCATTAACGCGACGCGAAGCTGAAGTTTTGCGGCTTATGGCTGAAGGAAAAAGCAACAAGCTAATCGGAGAGTTTTTGTTTATTAGTGAAAAGACGGTTAAAAACCATGTTAGCAGCATCCTTCAGAAGATGGAAGTTGATGATCGTACACAAGCTGTTATTCATTCCATAAAGTTTGGTTGGGTTACACTGTAACATTACATATCACAAAGGCCCGTATCCTAGGATACGGGCCTTTTGTGTATGCTTGACGCTGCTACACGAAAATTATTTTTTTAGCCTCTGTCTGCGAAGAGCGATGAAGCCCGTTGTAATTGCAAACGTTCCGAGGAGATAGTAAGGAACAGCGCTGGTCTCACCGGTCTTAGGCAATTTGTCTAAAGGAACGGTTTCTTCCTCTCCAGATACAACTCCGCCTATCGGTACGTCCTCATCATCAACTTCAACGGAAATGGTTGCTTCTGGGGTAGGTTCAGGAGTTAGGATCGGTGTTGAAGAACTGGTCGGCGTCGGTGTAGTAACTGGTGTAGCAGATGGTGAAGTTGATGGCGTTGGTGTCGAATTTGGAGTAGAAATCGGCGTCGGTGTAGTATCCGGAGTAGGCGATGGAGTAGAAATCGGCGTCGGTGTAGTGTCCGGAGTAGGCGATGGAGTAGAAATCGGCGTCGGTGTAGTATCCGGAGTAGGCGATGGAGTAGAAATCGGCGTCGGTGTAATATCCGGAGTAGGCGATGGAGTAGAAATCGGCGTCGGTGTAGTATCCGGAGTAGGCGATGGAGTAGAAATCGGCGTCGGTGTAGTATCCGGAGTAGGCGATGGAGTAGAAATCGGCGTCGGTGTTGGTACTATACAGATGTCTCCATTATGGACGGCTGTAATTTCCTTGTTAGATCCCCAATGAACTTCCAATGCATCTTCAGTACTCGTTGTTAGTGCAGTGGTAGAGCCGGCTAAAATAGTTCCGTTACCGGTTGATACTGTATTTGGAACCTTCCAAGAGTAAGGCACATCAACGTCGCTCTCGTTTTTAATGGTCCACTTTTTAGACGCGGTTGGACTTTCTAGGCAAGCAGATAGTAAAGTGAGCTTCGGTGAGTTCGTGACAACTTTAAGTTGAGTTGAATTGTTGGTAACATTGATTTCAGTGTTATCAGTCAGATCTGTGGTAAAGCCTGACTTCGTAACCTCTTTCAGCACATAAGTTCCGATTGGCAAATCTAGAAATTCAAGAACGCCTTGCGAATTGGTTACGCCGGTTTTGAAGAGTACATTATTTTGCCAAAGCTCAAAAGTAATGCCTGTATGAGGCTGATTATCACCAATATTGAGTACTTTATTTATAATGATTTTTCCATTGCAGACATTAACCGATTTTACTTTATAAGCTTTAATGAAACCGGCATGACCGCCCACTCCAAGTTTTTTTTGTTCATCCCCGGCATAAATATCAAGCTGATAGGGTGCACAAGTTGGAATGTCGATTGTTATGGAGTAGGTTCCCAATTTACTGTATATGTTGGATTCGCCATCCTTGTATATTTGAACCTCATAGGGCTGACCGCCACTCGTTGGTATCCAATCACTAGGAAAGCCGTAGGAAGAAAAGCTGACTCGTACGCAATCTTTAGTTGTACTAAAGGTAGCAGTAGCGGTGCCGTTTCCATTGTCCACAATGTTAGAATGACCGGCAGTAATAAATTGAGGGTCTGAAGAATATTGCGAACAACTGTTATCATTGACGTTCTGCAATGAACTTTGCACGGCGTTGTCATTCACTTGGCTTTGAGCAAAAGTTAATGATCCCAGTGATAAAGAAAGAAGCAATACCATAGCTAAGCTGAAATAAATTTGTTTCTTGAAAAACCTCATTTCTCACTCTCCTCTTAGAATAGGTATTGAAGTCCAAGAGGGCCGGTTACACTACTAGCTCCGTATGATCCAAGTGTCCATATACAGATCAAACTTCATCGCTTCCCTAAACATTGATCGAATGATTCCCACCCTTTCTGATTCCTCGAGCTTGTATATAGGGAAAATAGACACGCTATAATGAAGTGAAGCCATGGTGTAGTAAAATAATAACATATACTGTAAAATGCTCAAGGGTGTTTCTTTGTCACAATTTGACTAGTTTTATTGAGTGGAAATTGATCATTCTTTGCTTGTGTACAATTTGTCATCTTGTCCACGAATGTCGGAACCAGTGGGCTCTTCGCGGCATATATTGTTGCAAAGAGGAGGTGGTCGCCATGTTTGAGCTTCTGCTTTTGGTCATCGGTTGCTATGTTTTGGCAGCTTTGTCTGTGCATTTGGCATATCGTATTAGAAGAAAACGTCTGCAAGAAAGTAAACACTATGTGCTAGTCGCTGATGTTGGTCAAAAAAATATGGAATGGTATATGCGTTCCCTGTTTTCTTTTTCTCGTAAGATGGGCAGGGATGTTCGTTTGACGATTATTGACCGCGGAGCATCGGAGGAAACGCTCGCTATCGTTGAGCGGCTGGCTCGAGATGCGGATACGCTGGAGGTACATCCGAGCAAGGATGAGCCCGAAACGGACAATTCAGATAGTAAACGTTCTCAATTTATGCCGAACGATGCAACAGGGCTGCTGTGGCTGCTGCAGTCAAAGGGGATTGTGTCGCATGGCGACCATGCCGTATTGATTGATTTGCAAAACCCGGAAGATTTGTCGAAAATGCCTTTTTAGTATATAATCTGCAGCAATAGAACTCATGAAGTGAAGCACACTTAATGACGCATAAAGCGTTGTTGGTGTGCTTTTTTTTGTCTAATTTGGGATACATGCTGAGGGAAGGGGTGTTAGGGAATGAAGGCATATGTTTATATTGTGCAGTATGAGGGGTGCTGGATTGCAAAAATGACCATTGAGCCAGCCGTAGATAAGGTGTTTTGGCTCAGCGGTTATTTTGGCTCGGAAGGGTATTTGAATAATGGGTTAGCTTCTTCAGGCTGGCTGTGGAGGGAGGCTTTGCCGTTAGGTGATGCGTGTCGAGTGGTGGAGTTGTGGAATAAAGGTTCTAGCTTTAGCAGAACAGGAGAACAGTATAAGGAACTCGCACAGTTGTTTGCATGTGTGGAAAAGGCTTTGAAAGAGGGACAAGAGGGTATTGGGAAGGATACTAACCGTTGGTGGCTGCGGTGGCGAAAGGAAAGTAAATATGATTGGAGGTTCGAGGAGAGCGGTTTGCTTGAGAAGGTGGAACGATGGGATCAGAGGGGAGGTTATCTGAAAAAGGAGGTGAGAGATGATGAACAGTTCGGCGAAATGTATGGAATGGAATATTCAAAAGGTGAGTCTGGAGGTAGGGCGCAAGCGACTGAGAAGCATGGAAGACTGAATGATACGTTTAGCGATGCGGAGCTGGGGGAGATTGCGGCTGGGGCGAAGCTTGCAGCGGAACTGCTGCAGGGACGTGCGCTATTGCGGAGCGAAGTGCACGCCCTGTTGGAGGGCGTGACGGAGCCCGGTGCCGAGGCTGGCTGGAGCGGAGCGCTCCAGCTTGCTTCGTTGCTCGGGCGTGTGCGCCTGAGCGGATCGGTCGTCGCCGGTAATGGCGGGGGGATGAACGTTTTGGGGCGCAGCAGGCGCGAGCGCAGCTGTTTGCGCTGCGGGAGCGGGGAGGCGTTGCTGCAACGCACGAGCTGTGCGGCGTGCGGTCGTGAATGCGCCTATTGTACGGCGTGCATTGGGATGGGGCGAAGCCGGGAATGTGAGCTGCTGGTTAGAGGGCAGCGAATGGGTTTGGCTTTGGGAGCTGCGACGGTTCGGAGCAGCTCGGGTAGGGCTGGGAAGACGCTGACGGTAGAGCAGCGTCTTGTGAAGTGGAAGCTGAGCCCGGCGCAGGCTGCTGCGGCGGCGAAGGCGCTTGTTTTCGTGGAGCGGGGGATCGCGGAGGGGAAGGCGAAGCCGGTTTTGAAAGCAGACCAATCGAAGGAGGAATCGATTTGCAATTTTCTACTTTGGGCGGTAACTGGAGCTGGCAAGACGGAAATGATTTTTCCGCTTGTGGAATCTGTACTGCTAAGAGGAGGCAAAGCTTTAATCGCAACACCGCGCCGTGATGTCGTCATTGAGCTGGATCCTCGTATTCGGAAGGCTTTTCCCGAGGCTTCAGTGGTAACGCTATACGGCGGAAGCCAGCAGCGCTGGGAGAGCGGGGATATTACACTGTCCACGACCCATCAACTGCTTCGATTTTATCAAGGCTTTGATCTTGTGATAGTCGATGAAATTGATGCTTTTCCCTACCATGGAGATCCAATTCTCCACTATGCGGCAGATAAAAGCTGTGCTCCGGGGTCAGCACGATTACTTCTCTCAGCGACTCCTCCAAGTGAGCTGCAGCGTGCAGCGAGGAAGGGAAAGCTGTCTCATGCGAGAGTTCCTGTACGTTATCATCGGCATCCACTTCCTGTTCCGCGATTGCTGCAAACATTAACCGTGCAGCAGATGCTCCAGCAGAAAAGGGTATCACCAGTTCTGCTGAGTGCATTAAAGAAATCCTTGGAGCGGGACGCTCAGCTTTTTGTGTTCGTTCAAAAAATCGTCCAGACAGAACCGATGGCTGCATTGCTTCAAGCAGTGCTTAGACATCCTTACATAGCCGCTACCTCATCACAGGATGCTGGACGCTCAGAGAAGGTACAACAGTTTCGAGCTAGAGAGATACGGGTGCTTGTTACGACGACCATATTAGAGAGAGGCGTTACCATCCCCAAAAGTGACGTATATATATTGGATGCAGATGGACGATTATTTGATGAAGCTTCCTTGGTTCAAATGGCAGGAAGAGCAGGACGCTCCGCAGATGATCCATTTGGCAATGTGTATTTTTGCAGCAAGGAGCGCAATCAATCACAGGTAGCAGCGGTGCACCATATCCAAACCATGAATCGAATGGCTCGCAAGCATGGCTATTTATTGCCTTCAAATAAAGGAGGACGAGCTCGATGAGTCCCTCACTCGCCAACTGGCTTCAGCGGTTGCAATCCGCCTTCACCAGCTCTGTGCAGCTGCTCGCCCCACACTCTGCCCTATGTCTCTTATGCGGCAAATCGCAAATCCAAGCTAGCAGCGCAACAGCCTCAAACCAATCGAAGCTGACAGCCCAGCTTCGACAATCCCTTTGCGGAGGCTGCCTCTCCGCTATACCATGGCTTACCCGCATCATCTGTCCCAGATGCGGGCGAGGCATCCGCTGCGATGACTGCAGACGCGTTCCGCAGCGCTCATTTATAATGAACCGTAGCGCGGTTCATTATAATCCAGCCATGCGCGAGTTGCTTGCGCAGTACAAATACCGAGGCAATGAGCAGCTTGCTCCGCTGCTCGGTGATATGCTGCTGCCAGCTTTTGAGCGAATGACTGCTGAGGTTTCTACTCGTTATGCACCTTCTTCCGCTCGTAAATATACGAGCAGAAATATCTCTTCGTATTGGGATGCGATTACATTCGTTCCCATTAGCCCAGAACGAGCACTTGATCGCGGTTTTAATCAGGCGGAGCAGCTTGCAGGCCATGTGGCTCAGCACTATCGTATTCCGATCATGAATCTACTTGTCAGAGATCGTCATACGGAGAAGCAAAGCTTTAAAACGCGATCCCAGCGAATGCGGGATACACAGCAGCTTTTTAAGGTGAATCTCTTAGAAATTGGCAAGCTTCAGGAAATGGTTCAGCAACAATCTCAGAAAACAAAACGAAATGATAGTGTGCTAAGAGTGCTGCTAATTGATGATATTTATACAACAGGAAGTACAGGGGAAGCCTGTTCACAGGCACTCTGCCAGCTGGCAGGGAAGGAGCTGCAAATATGCCTGTTAACATGGGCTCGCTCCTGAGAACTAATCGAGCAAAAGTCCTAATTCATAGATTACTAGTGATAAATTTGTCGTTTTCGATTAGAATGGGACTAATAGCTGGATTTGATTTCATAATAAAAGGGGGCGCAGAGTGATGAATTTAGATAATTGTCCTCGTTGCGGAAAGCTTTTTGCTAAAAACTTTAGAGATGTGTGTCCGGTGTGCATGAGGGATATTGATAAAGAGTATCAGCTTTGCGCGGACTATTTACGTGAATTCAAAGGTGCCATTATTACGGAGCTTTCCGATCAAACCGGTGTTTCAATCAAACAAATCACAAAATTTATTCGTGAAGGTCGTATTTCTATGGTAAATGCGCCAAATATGTCCTATCCTTGTGAATCTTGCGGCACCCTAATTCGTGAGAACCATATCTGTGACAGCTGTCGTAAACGATTCGATAAAGACAGGAGTCAAATGCTGGATGATTTGTCGAGGAAACAGGGAGAAAAGAGTTCGCAAACTCAATCTGGCGTCTATAAAGGGTTAGATCAATATAAAAACAAATAAATGAAATCATGCTAATATTTACTTGACTATAAAATTTCACATAAGCGAAGCCGATAATACTTGTAAAGGTAATCGGCTTTTTTTATTATCCGTAAATAATGAGGTGGATAAATTGAAAATAAATGAAACGAATCGTATAGGCGGACTGAATTCCTATCATAAACAAAATGAGTCTCGCTTGAGTGAAACGAACAAGACACGGAAAAAGGACGAGGTCCAAATTTCAGACGCAGCCAAAGAAATGCTATCTACTAGTAAAGCGAGCAGTGCGGAGAGAATGCAACAAATCGAGCAGTTGAAGCATTCAGTTGCATCGGGTACTTACCATGTGGAAGCGGGCAAGATTGCAGAGAAGCTGTTGCCATACCTGAAAGATAATTAATAGAAGTAAGGATAGGTGACGCAGCATGTCTATCGCGAAGATTATAGATACGCTTCAACAGCAGCATAAGCTTTATCAGCAGCTTCTTGAATTGGAAGTGAGCAAGAAGCCGCTGATTTTAGTAAATGATGTCGTTCAGCTTAATGTAGTTACTCAGAAGGAAAAAATACTAACGGGACAAGCTGAACTTTTAGAGCAAAACAGAATGCTGATGACCGCACGATATTTTATAGATATCGGCTTTCGTTACCGCAGCGGGCTGTTGTCTGATCTTATTAAGTCAGTTAGCAACTCAGAAGAAAAGCAGATGCTAATGGACATGCATGATACATTAACAGGCGTGTTGTTAGAGCTTAAGCAAGTCAATGGCTTGAACCAGCAATTAATTCAGCAGTCGTTAGAGTTCATTAATTTTTCGATCGATTTAATGATGGACGATCCTAATGAAGATGTTACTTATCAGCATCCTATGAATCAAATGTCTGGTAATAAACGCAAGATGATGTATGATTCAAGAGCATGATAAGGAGATGAAACAATGCGTTCAACTTTTCATTCATTAGAAACATCAAAGCGAAGCATAATTACGCAGCAAGTTGCACTGAGCACTTTGGGCCATAACATTGCGAATGCAAATACAGAAGGCTATACAAGGCAAAAGGTTACAATGGTTGCGACAAGACCTATTGAAGCTTACGGCATGTCCAAATCAACAGCGCCTGGTCAAATAGGAACGGGTGTAGAGTATACTTCCATTACACGTATAAGAGATGCTTTCTTGGATGCACAATACCGCGGACAATCGGATATCGCAGGAAGCACTTCTATTCAGACAGATACGCTTAGTAAGCTAGAATCATTTGTTAATGAACCGTCAGATACGAGTATTCGTACAGTTTTATCAAACTTTTGGAGCGCCTGGTCAGATTTAAGCAAGGATCCAGAAAATGTTACGGCTCGTGAAATTCTAGTCGAGCGCACGCAAGCGCTGACCGATACGTTTAACTCTTTAAGTGGGCAATTATCGGACTTGGATGCCGATTTAAATACGACCATTGAAACAACAGCAGAATCAGCGAATACGATGATGAGTTCAATTGCTTCTCTTAATGATCAAATAAAAAACATTGAAATGCTTGGTGATAATGCGAATGATTTGCGTGATCAGCGAGATCTTCTTACTGATAAGTTATCAAAGATAGTCAATATAAAAGTGACAGAAACGAATGATGGATACTCCATCACGATGGGCGGAGCGCCTTTGGTAGAAGGTGGGCTATCAACACCTTTTAACGCCAACACTTTGCGAACTGCATATGCCTCAGGAACGCTGACCGGCGGAGAAATACACGGTATGTTTGTGTCTTTAGAAGATGTTTCAGATTTTGTTAAACAACTAGATACACTAGCCAATACTATTGCTAACGGTGAGTTTGAAGTTACTATTCCTGCTGGAACCATTCTTCCAGGTACGACTGCGCCAATAACGGCTGATCAGAAAATGATGGTAAAAGGGATAAATGGCCTTCATAAGCTGGGGTATACCTTGTCAGACCCTGCTTCTGTAGGCGAAGATATTTTTACCATAAAGAACGGCGGAACTAGTATTACAGCTGCTAGTATTCAATTGAATCAGAAGATTTCCAATGATTCAAATAATATTGCTTCATCTATGCGTACAACGACAAGTAACGGTGTAACTTCTGTAATAAGAGGGAATAATGATTTAGCCTTGCTAATGTCACAGTTATCAGATAAGAAGTTTACCTTTGATGATACAGCTTCTGGAGGTACTGTAAAGAGTGCTACTGTAGGTGATTTCTATAGCGCAGTCGTTGGAGCATTAGGTGTTAAAAGTCAGTCTGCTACGCGTGAAAATGCTAATGCCGAAGCACAACTGGCTCAAGTGAACAGCAGCAGAATGTCCATCAGCGGTGTATCTTTGGATGAGGAAATGTCAGATATGATTAAATACCAATATGCTTATACAGCTTCCGCTCGCTTTATGACTACTTTTGACGAAATGCTTGATAAACTGATTAATGGCACAGGAACAGTAGGTCGTTAAGTAAGTTGAATTCATATAGTTTTTTTCGAATATAAGTACTAGAACTTAAAGGAGGATCTGTTATGGCGCTTAGAATTACGCAAGGTATGATGCATTCTCAGCTTACTCGGAATATAAACAACAACTTAAATAGAATGGCAGAGATTCAGCAACAAGCATCATCAGGGCTGAAATTAAATAAAGCATCAGATAACCCGGTTGGTATTACGTACTCCCTTCGTTATCGCTCGGAATTAGCAGAAAACGAGCAATACGAGAAAAATACCGATCAAGCACTCTCATGGCTAGATTTTACAGATTCTGTAATTAGTCAAGCTGGCGACGTTATGCAGCGTGTGAAAGAACTAGCTACAAAGGCTGGAAACGGTACGAATCCACAAGAAGCACTCGACGCAATTAAAAGTGAATTAGCAGAGCTTAAAAATCAACTTGTCGATATTGCCAATAGTAAAATGAATGGTAAATATATTTTTAATGGAGAAACGTTTGATAAAATGCCATATGATACAACCGATCCTCTCTTTGACGCTAAAACCGTTTCAACGGATACTGGTCAAGTCGCATATGCGCTTGGTACGAATGTAACTGTAGGTATCAGTCTAACTGGTAATCAAGTATTCGGAGACGCGAATTCACCTGATAATGTATTTGCTGTTCTTGATCGTATTACGACTGCATTGACGAATGGAAACTATGGCGGTATATCTTCTGAAATCTCAAATGTTGAAAACAGCTATGATAAGATGCTTAATGCTCGTGCCCAAATTGGTGCAAAGACTAATCGAGTAGAGTTGATGCAAGCCAGACTAGCAGACTTTAAACTCAGCCTGACAGATATGCAGTCGAAGGTAGAAGATGCTGATTTGGAGCAAGTTCTTATTAATTCGACAACTAGTCAAGCTATTTATGAGGCTTCACTATCAGTAGGAGCAAAGGTAATTAGCAGATCATTGGTTGATTTCTTACGCTAAAACAACATATAGTTATTTATATAATTGATATAATAGTAAGGTGTAAAAACGAGGCTATGGGATCGGTAACGATGCTATAGCTTCTTTTATTAATTAACTCATTGGAGCGTGAACATATTGATTCAAACAACCCGATTTGGAGAATTAGAATGTAATAAAGAACAAATAGTGATATTTTCTAGTGGAATACCTGGATTTATAGAGTATAAAAAATATATAATCGTAGAAATTGAAGATAGCCCGTTTCAATATCTGCAATCTTTGGATGAGCCTTCTTTGGCGTTTATTATTGCTTCCCCTTTTGATTTTTTCCCGGAGTATGAATTTGAACTGTCTGGAGAATTGATGGACGAAATGAACATAAATAGTAGTGAAAATATTCAAGTTTATAATATAGTCAATGTACAGGGAGAACTGTCTGCAGCTACGATGAACCTTGCGGCTCCAATTATTATTAATAAAATAGATAAGACAGGCATACAGCACATATTGCCTAATAGCACGTATTCCATTCATCAACGGTTGTTTGCTAAGAATTTATCGTCAGGGGGAGAATGAAATGCTAGTTTTAACAAGAAAAAAGGGTGAGTCTTTGCTCATAGGAGACAACATTGAAATTAGCATTTTGGAAGTAATGGGGGACAGTATTAAAATAGGCATTAAGGCTCCTGGGGACGTTGGGATATTACGCAAAGAGCTTTATGTTTCAGTTGAAAATATGAATTTATATGCAGGAAGCTCCAGCATAACTGCTAACGAATTAAAAAATCAATTTAAAAAGATTAATAATAGTTAGATTAACTATAAACAATTAGATGAAAATTCCGATAATATAATTAGAGCTTGTGAGGATGGTCTCAATATGCTTACCACAGGGATGTGGGACAAAACATTATAATTCAGGGAGGAAATAACAATGCGTATTAATCACAATATTACAGCTTTGAACACACACCGCAACATGGGCCTTAACAACACAGCGGCTGGTAAAGGAATGGAAAAACTATCATCAGGTCTTAAAATCAACCGTGCAGCAGACGATGCAGCAGGTCTAGCAGTGTCTGAAAAAATGCGTGGACAAATCCGTGGACTTGAGCAAGCACAACGCAACGTACAAGACGGTATTTCATTCGTACAAACAGCTGAGGGTGCAATGAACGAAGTAAGTTCCATGCTTACACGTATGAAAGAGTTGAATGTTCAGAAGGACAACGGAACATATCAAAAAGCTGATACAGATAATATCGATCTTGAACTTAACGAATTGGGTAAACAGATCGATTTAATCATGACAGAAACAAAGTTCAATGGTATTGATTTGACTACTAATGATGTTAGTATTCGTTCCAATGATTCTACTCAAGCAATAGTGATTTCTAAAGTAGATAACTCTACTTTCAAAACTTTGGATAAAGATACAACGTTGGCTGAAATCGAAACAGGTATTGAAGGTGTATCTACACAACGTGCGACATTAGGTGCTACACAAAACCGTTTAGAGTATACATCTAACAACCTAGGAACAACAGTAGAGAACCTTACTGCCGCTGAGTCTCGTATTCGTGATACAGATATGGCGAAGGAAATGGTCGAGCTTACGAAAAATAATATCCTCTTGCAAGCTTCGCAAGCGATGCTTGCACAAGCAAATTCACAACCGCAAGGCGTATTGTCATTGCTTCGTTAATTTTCAATTTAAAAGACAGCCTGCTTATAACAGCAGGTTGTTTTTTTTTCTCTCCTCTCAAATCAGATGAATGGAAATTAGAATAAAAATAGTTCGAGAAAGCTATAAACTTTTTCTGTTTTCTGCCGATATCTAATTTGTGAACTTTTAGGTCGTATGACCTAGATTCACTTACCACAAGGATGTGGGAAACTATTTGAGACATTCAAGGAGGAAATAACAATGCGTATTAATCACAATATTACAGCTTTGAACACACACCGCAACATGGGCCTTAACAACACAGCGGCTGGTAAAGGAATGGAAAAACTATCATCAGGTCTTAAAATCAACCGTGCAGCAGACGATGCGGCAGGTCTAGCAGTGTCTGAAAAAATGCGTGGACAAATCCGTGGACTTGAGCAAGCACAACGCAACGTACAAGACGGTATTTCATTCGTACAAACAGCTGAGGGTGCAATGAACGAAGTAAGTTCCATGCTTACACGTATGAAAGAGTTGAATGTTCAGAAGGATAATGGAACATATCAAACTGCAGACAAAGGTAATATTAACCTTGAGTTGGATGAATTAGGTAAACAAATCGACAAAATCATGACTGAAACAAAATTCAATGGAATTAGTTTAACGGCAGCTGATGTTACTATTCGTTCGAATGATTCTACTCAAGCCATAACAATTAAAGCAGTTGTTAATACTGCATTCACTGCACTTGATAACACTAAGGGAACTGCTGCTATTGAAACAGCAATTGAAGCCGTATCAACACAACGTGCAACACTAGGAGCAACACAAAACCGTTTGGAATACACATCGAACAACCTAGGTACAACAGTAGAAAACCTAACTGCTGCTGAGTCTCGTATCCGTGATACAGACATGGCGAAGGAAATGGTTGAACTTACTAAGAACAATATTCTTCTGCAAGCTTCGCAAGCAATGCTTGCACAAGCTAACTCGCAGCCACAAGGCGTATTGTCGTTACTTCGTTAAATTTTTCTTAAAAAACAGTCTGCTAATTATATCAGCAGACTGTTTTTTTATAGATTTATCCCTCAACAAAATTAATGGTAAAAAAGAAAAAAATTCACAAACTATAAACTATAATTACTTAGCTACCGATAATTATAATATAGTTGATTAGATCTAATGATCTAATACTTCTTACCACATGGATGTGGAAATCACTTAAAATTCAAGGAGGAATTATTAATGCGTATTAATCACAACATTACAGCTTTAAACACACACCGTAACATGGGCCTTAACAACACAGCGGCTGGTAAAGGAATGGAAAAACTATCTTCAGGTCTTAAAATCAACCGTGCAGCAGACGATGCAGCAGGACTAGCAGTATCGGAAAAAATGCGTGGACAAATTCGCGGTCTTGAGCAAGCACAACGCAACGTACAAGATGGTATCTCATTCGTACAAACAGCTGAGGGCGCAATGAACGAAGTAAGCTCCATGCTTACACGTATGAAAGAACTAAATGTTCAGAAAGATAACGGAACATATCAAACAGCTGATAAAGCTAATATCGATCTTGAACTAGATGAATTGGGTAAACAAATTGATCTAATCATGACTGAAACAAAATTCAATGGTATCAGTCTTACTGCAGCAAACGTTAGCATTCGTTCGAACGACTCTACTCAAGCGATAGTAATTTCTAAAGTTGATAATGCTACTTTTACAGGTCTAACTAAGGGTACATCTCTAGCAAACATTGAAAAAGGTATTGAAGGTGTGTCAACACAACGTGCAACACTAGGAGCAACACAAAACCGGTTGGAATACACATCGAACAACCTAGGTACAACAGTAGAAAACCTAACTGCTGCTGAGTCTCGTATCCGTGATACAGACATGGCGAAGGAAATGGTTGAACTTACTAAGAACAATATTCTTCTGCAAGCTTCGCAAGCAATGCTTGCACAAGCTAACTCGCAGCCACAAGGCGTATTGTCGTTACTTCGTTAATTTTTACATTAAAAGACAGCCTGCTATATATCAGCAGGCTGTCTTTTTGATTATCTAGATACAAATCGAGTAAAAAGTTTAAATATACTATTAACTATCTTTATCATTTTGTCGATACTTATGTTAAAGCTGAGGAGTCGTCAGACTTATTATAGCTTACCACATGGATGTGGAAATCACTTAAAATTCAAGGAGGAATTATTAATGCGTATTAATCACAATATTACAGCTTTAAACACACACCGCAACATGGGTCTTAACAACACAGCAGCAGGTAAAGGAATGGAAAAACTATCTTCAGGTCTTAAAATCAACCGTGCAGCAGACGATGCAGCAGGACTAGCAGTATCGGAAAAAATGCGTGGACAAATTCGCGGTCTTGAGCAAGCACAACGCAACGTACAAGATGGTATCTCATTCGTACAAACAGCTGAGGGCGCAATGAACGAAGTAAGCTCCATGCTTACACGTATGAAAGAACTAAATGTTCAAAAAGATAACGGAACATATCAAGCAGCTGATAAAGCTAATATCAATCTTGAGCTAGATGAATTGGGTAAACAAATCGATCTAATCATGACTGAAACAAAATTCAATGGAATTAGTTTAACGGCAGCCGATGTTACTATTCGTTCGAATGACTCTACTCAAGCTATAACAATTAAAGCAGTTGTTAATACTGCATTCTCTGGGCTTGATAACACTAAGGGAACTGCTCTTATTGAGACAGCAATTGAAGGTGTATCAACACAGCGTGCAACATTAGGAGCAACACAAAACCGTTTGGAGTACACATCTAACAATCTTGGCACAACAGTAGAAAACCTTACTGCTGCTGAGTCTCGTATCCGTGATACAGACATGGCGAAGGAAATGGTTGAACTTACGAAGAATAACATTCTTCTTCAAGCTTCACAAGCAATGCTTGCGCAAGCAAACTCACAGCCGCAAGGCGTATTATCTCTTCTTCGTTAATTTTCATTATAAAAAACAGCCTGCTGATTACACCAGCAGGCTGTTTTTTTGTTGAATCTCTAATAAAGACCTAAGATTATACCGATAATAATAATAGATATTTCAACGGAATTGGAGGGTTGTCTATGAATATTTCCTCGACAAATCAGTCATCACCGTATAAACCGGAAAAAATTGCAGTTACGGAACAAGTTTCATCAATGGAAGGATCTATTTCAGGTATAACGAGAGTTAATGCTTTGCAACAAGCAGAATTGAAAGGTGAAAAGGTTTCGGTTGGAGACATGCAAGTAGTAAAAACGCTTGACCGCGTATTAAAGGCTATTCAAGGTCCTGAAACGACATTTAATATTTCAGTACACGAAGCAACTAAGGTAATCACAATCAAAGTGCTAAACAAACAAACAGGTGAATTAATACGTGAGATTCCGCCGGAAAAGACGTTGGATCTTGTAGCGAAATTTATGGAAATAAACGGAATACTAATCGATAAGAGAGTTTAAAGGGAGGTAGTGGATAATGAGAATTACAGGATTAGCGTCAGGCATGGATATAGACAACATGGTCAAAGAACTAATGAAGGCCAAACGGACATCATATAATACTATGGTTCAGAAAAGGTTATCTATAGAATATCAGAGAGAGACTTACAGAGAAATAAGCAGCAAAATTATTGATTTCAGAAATAATAAGCTGTCATCCTACAATTTAACAGATTCGATTAATGCGAAAAAATCAGAACTCAGCGGGAATACAAATGCCATTTCGATTAATAGTACTACATCTGCAGCTGCGGGGGCATTAACTGTTAATGTAGATCAATTAGCTTCTCAGGCTAACAGCTTATATACATTTTCAGCTAATGAAACAAGAAATTTAGGGGAATTAGGTTTTCAGGAAGGCGCTGATCCAACCCAAGTTGTCATTAAAATTAATGACAAAGAAATTTCATTATTGAAAACCGCTTCATTAAGTGATTTAGCAGCAGCAATAAATACGCAGTCTTCTACCGTCAAAGCTACAGCTGTTTATAACGAGTCATCGGGTCAATTCTCGATTGCAGCAACGCAAACAGGCATAGGTAAACTGAAAATTGAAGGCGCAACCTTATCTAATCTTGCTTATTCTTATTCTCCTAACGAGTCAAGAAATTTAGGACAATTAGGTTTCCAAGAGGGCAGTGATCCGAGCAAAGTCGTCATTAATGTTAATGGAAAAGAGATTAGTTTATTGAAAACCGCTTCATTAAGTGATCTTGCCGCAGCCATAAATGCTGATGCCTCTACAGGAGCAAGTGCAAGTTTTGACACAGCATCTGGGAAGCTTGTTATTGCTTCTACTACTACTGGTGTAAACAAGCAACCTGTTATAACTGGTATCTCACAAAGTGCGACATCCGTGGGAGTTAATCAAGGTCAGAATGCTAAAGTGAGTATTAATGGCGTATCTTATGAGCAAGAAAGCAATCGTTTCAATGTAAATGGCTTTGATTTCAACGCTAAGGCTGTTTCAGGGGGGAATGGTACAACAACCATTACCGCAAGTACCGACACTAATAAAATTATTGACACGATCAAATCGTTCGTTAATGATTATAATAGCTTAATTGAAAATATTCATGCAAAGCTCTCCGAGGAAAAATACAGAACCTTTCTACCTTTGACTGACGAGCAAAGAGAAGAAATGGATGAAAGTCAAATTAAGAAGTGGGAAGAAAAAGCAAAAAGCGGTCTCATTAAAAATGATGATATTTTAACTAAACTAGTTTCAGATATGCGTATTGCCACGACTTCACTTGTTGGCGGCTATGATACAGGAGAAGTTAGAGATGATGGTTCGAAAATCTTTCAGTCAATCGGTATTTCTACAGGGCTTTATACTGAAAAAGGAAAACTAGTACTGAAGGAATCCGATCTTCGAAATGCCCTAGAAGCCGATCCTGATAAGCTTATTGCTATGTTTTCAAAGAGAGGAACGGATGTCTCGCCTACTAGTGAAGAGTCTGGTGTTTTTGCAAAAATATCTGCATCTGCCATGCTGTCGTTACAAAGCTTAGCCACTAAAGCAGGTACATCGCTTACTAGTACGAGTCTGAGTGGGACATTATTAGAAAGCTCATTACTAGGTAGCCGGGTACGTGATATGAAACAAAACGAGAGCAACATGTTAGCGCGCTTAAACCGATATGAAACGCAATATTATAAACAGTTTTCAGCAATGGAGACGGCAATCAATAAGTTTAATTCTCAGTCATCTAGTTTAGCGGGTTTCTCGAGTTAAAGGAGTGAATTACATTGACTAATTCTCCATATCAGATATATAAGCAAGCATCTGTCCAAACAGCTGGACCAGAACAGTTAATAATAATGTTGTATGATGGAGCTATCCGTTTTATTAAAGCTGGTATAAGTGGTGTACAAACAGGTAACTTTGAGCACGCAAATAATAATTTTCAAAAATGCCAATCCATTATTAATGAGCTTATTGCTTCTCTCAATATGGATTTTCCTGTATCAAAAGAATTGATTGCAATTTATGAGTATATGTTGCATCTAACAATCCAAGCTAACATTAAGAAGGAGGTATCGAGCGCTGAAGAAGTGCTTGGTTATCTTGAAGAACTCAGGGAGACCTGGAAGGACGTCATTAAAAGTTCTCCTTCTATTACTCAGCAGAGACAAGGTGCTGAGTATGACGCTTAGTAAGCTATATGATCTTACACTGTATATGTCAGAAAATGTAAGCGTCCTAACGGAAGAAGATTTAGAAGAGTTAATCGCTCTCCGTGATGAGGTTCTAGATACGCTTCAAGCCAGTACTAATATTCCTCAAACGGATAGAAAAATACTATCTGAAATTTTGAAACATGATGTAGAGATTGTTGGAAGAATGAATGAACTTAAAGAAGAAGCTTCCATTGGACTTGAAAAAATCCAAATCTCTCGAATACAAAAAAATGCATACGATCAAGGGCATTCTGAAGGCAGCTATTTTTTTGATAAAAAAAAATAATAATAAATAATAGAAGTCGCTTGGGATTAATTTCCACGCGACTTCTATTATTTTATTCAGAATGAAATCCGATAAAGGAAGAAGATACCTATATGAAGCAAACAGGATTATAAGGAGGATCATATGTCAAAAGAATATGCACTTATTCCAAAATATATGGAACGATTTGAATGCATTGGAGCTAAATGTGAAGACACATGCTGCGCACTCTGGAATGTATCAATAGATAAGAAGAGTTATAACACGTATACAAAGATACCCGATCGAACTTGGCGTCAACGCTTTAAAGCAAGCGTTACAAAAGTAAATAATAATGCTACGGATTCCCATTATGCTTCGATGAAGTTAGATCAACAAACTGGTGATTGCACGATGATGAGTGGTGGTCTATGTGCGATTCAAGCAACCTTTGGAGAAGATTATTTAAGTCCTACTTGTGCTACTTATCCACGTAAAATCAATGAAATTGACGGAGTGCAAGAGGTATCTGCGACGCCATCTTGTCCAGAGGTTACTAGATTGATGTTATTTGATCCAGATGGTATTGAATTTGTTCAAAGTGTTCCAATACGCAAGAAAAATATGCAAATGAATAGAAAGATATCTACTGAAAAAGGTGAGTTTTCAACATATTTATGGGACGTTCGGATTGCTGCTATTGAGATTCTACAAAATAGAGAATTCGAAGTATCTCATCGAGTATTAATATTGGGATGGCTTTGCGACCAAATCCATCAAGTTACGAAGAATGGCGATTTTTCAACAGTGAAAGATGAAATTGAAAAATTTAAATATCAATTGGAAAATGATAAGGATTTAAGAAACTACAAAATTTTTCCAGTTAATCAACAATTCCAACTGACTTTTCTAAATAAACTCATTATGGATCGTGCAGAACAAGGAATTTGGAACGTTAGGTACAGAGAATGTTTGAATGATTATATAGACGGGATCAATAGTTCAGACGGAGATACTCAGAGCATAATAGCTAATTATACAAAGGGTTATGCAGAGTATTATTTACCTTATATGAATCAACATGAATATGTATTAGAAAATTATCTTGTAAATCATGTATATCATACCGTTTTCCCCGTAGCAGGAAAAAGAGGGATATTTGATCAGTATCTATTGTTGGCTGTAAATTTTGCACTAATTAAAATGCATCTAATTGGAATAGCTAAACATCATAAAGGATTGAGTGATGAACTTATAGTTAAATTTATGCAGTCTTTTTCTAAAAACTACGAACATAATAGTGGTTATCTACAAAGTGTTTGTAATCAAATTAAAGAAGAGAAATATGATACCATGGGACATTTATCACTTTTAATTAAAAATGAGATCGTCAAATAGCCCATTACATTAACGATGAATCCGCTTACAACAAATTGTTTGACAATTCCGTTAAGTGGGTGTTATAGTCAAATTGTGGGTTATACGAAGAGATCTCTCACAGTATTTGAAGATGAAGGGAATGTTTGCACATGCAAGGTAAAGTTAAATGGTTTAATGCAGAGAAGGGTTATGGATTTATCGAGACTGAGCAAGGCGGCGACGTATTTGTTCATTTCTCCGCGATCCAAACTGATGGTTTCAAAACACTTGAAGAAGGCCAATCCGTGGAATTCGATATTGTTGAAGGTGCTCGTGGTCCACAAGCAGCTAACGTAGTAAAACTGTAATTATTTGGACAATTGGCCACCCTATAATACAGATTAATGACCAAGCAAACAACACAAAGCTCCGGGAAACCGGGGCTTTTTTCTGTTTATATGTAAATAAAATATTCGCAATTAATTGATGATAAGGAGTTCATTATATCAAGGAATGATTCTATTCATTGAGATGGGTTTAAATGATTATATAGTAAAGAAGCTATTTACAAAAACAATATAGAAATAGACTAGTTCTTAAGTATGATTTATCTGAATATTCCGAATAAATTGAAAACAGTTTTGATTTGCCCATCACTCTATGGTATAATAAGAGTATGTAAAGGAGGAGTTCCCCATGAATTACAACATTCGAGGTCAACGCTTTCAGGTCACAGACGCATTGAGAGACTACGTCGAAAAAAAACTCAGTCGATTGGATAAGTATTTTGAAACACCAGTCGCCTCCGACATTAACGTAACACTATCCGTCACCAAAGGAATACATGCAGTTGAGGTGACTATCCCGCTCATCGGTGTTTTGCTAAGAGCCGAAGAAAAAAGCGAGGATATGTACGCTTCCATTGATGTAGTGGTGGACAAACTTGAACGTCAAATACGTAAACATAAAACGAAAGTGAATCGAAAATTCCGTCAAGCAAGCAGTGTACACTCCTTATTCGCAGAAACCGGCTCAGCAGTGGGCGTGTTGGATGAAGAGGAAGACGAACTGGAGCTTGTTAGAACCAAGCGCTTCGCCTTGAAGCCCATGGATGTAGAAGAAGCGATTTTGCAAATGAATATGGTAGGGCACAGCTTCTTTGTTTTTGCTAATGTGGATACCACAGAGGTAAATGTTGTATACAAAAGAAGCGACGGAAAGTATGGATTAATTGAACAGGGCTAGCAGCTATCATACTTAAAACGAAGAGCCTTTTCTCATTAATGGGGAAAGGCTTTTTCTTTTCCATATAGACGCGTTGCGGCGGTGTCTACAAACTGATACAATTTAAGGCAAAGAGGCGTAATCACGAAAGGGGAAAACCATGCTCGGACTAGTGAAAAAGATATTCGGTGACCATAACGAACGCGAGGTCAAACGGATCCAGCGTACGGTTGATGAAATTAATGCGATCGAATCAAAATTCACAGCTCTATCTGATGAGGCGCTGCGTGCGAAGACTGAAGAATTTAAAGCAAGAATTGAAAAAGGCGAGTCTTTAGACGCGCTATTGCCTGAGGCTTTTGCAACGGTAAGAGAAGCTTCAAAACGTACACTTGGCATGCGTCACTTTGACGTGCAGCTCCTTGGGGGTACGGTACTTCACGAAGGTAAAATAGCGGAGATGAGAACGGGTGAAGGTAAGACGCTCGTGGCAACATTGCCAGTCTATTTAAATGCTCTTGCTGGTAAAGGCGTTCATGTCATTACGGTCAATAACTACTTGGCTCAACGTGATAGTGAATTAATGGGACAACTTTACAACTTTTTAGGCATGACTGTAGGCTGCAACCTGCATGGCTTGTCTCATGAGCAAAAACAAGAAGCTTATGCTTGCGATATTACGTATGGTACAAATAATGAATTTGGTTTCGATTATTTGCGTGACAACATGGTGCTGTATAAGGAACAAATGGTACAGCGGCCGCTTTATTTTGCCATTATTGATGAAGTAGACTCCATCCTCGTGGATGAAGCGCGGACTCCGCTTATTATTTCCGGACAAGCAGCGAAGTCGACAGAGCTTTACTTTGCCGCAGATCGGTTTGTAAGCCGTTTGAAGCAGGAAGAGGACTTCACAATCGATATTAAAGTACGCAGCGTCATGCTGACTGAAGCGGGCGTTACGAAGGCAGAGAAAGCTTTTGGAATCGAAAACTTATTTGATCATGCTAATGTAACGCTTAACCATCATATTCAACAAGGCTTGAAAGCCAACTTTATAATGAAGCGCGATGTCGATTACGTTGTGGAAGAAGACGAAGTCGTTATTGTCGATGAATTTACTGGTCGTCTAATGTCTGGACGCCGTTACAGCGATGGCTTGCACCAAGCGATTGAAGCGAAGGAACAGCTTGAGGTTCAAAACGAAAGCATGACTCTTGCAACGATCACGTTCCAAAACTACTTCCGTATGTATCGCAAGCTAGCTGGTATGACAGGTACTGCGAAGACGGAGGAAGAAGAGTTCAAACGGATTTATGGTCTGGATGTTATTCAAGTACCGACTAACCGTGCCTTGATCCGTCAAGATATTGCGGATGTTGTATATAAATCAGAGAATGGCAAGTTCAAAGCTGTTGTGGAGGAGATTGTACAGCGCCACAGCAAAAACCAGCCGGTACTAGTAGGTACGATTTCTATCGAGAACTCGGAGAAGCTCTCGGATATGCTGAAGCGCAGAGGAGTTACGCACAAGGTGCTTAACGCTAAGTTCCATGCGGAAGAAGCTGAAATCATCTCACGCGCTGGACAAGCTGGCTCGGTAACCATTGCTACAAACATGGCTGGTCGTGGTACGGATATTTTGCTTGGTGATTCTGTTGCTGATATTGGCGGTTTGCACATTATCGGTACAGAGCGTCACGAGAGCCGTCGGATTGACAATCAGCTTCGTGGACGTGCTGGACGTCAAGGTGATCCAGGATCTACACAATTCTACTTATCTCTAGAGGATGAGTTGATGCGTCGCTTCGGTTCTGAGAACATCATGGGCATGATGGATAAGCTTGGCCTTGATGAGGATCAACCGATTGAGAGTCGTATGATTTCAAGAGCAATTGAATCCGCACAGAAGCGTGTAGAGGGCAGCAACTTCGATATTCGGAAAGTTGTATTGCAATACGATGATGTAATGAATCAACAGCGTGAAGTTATTTACAAGCAGCGTCGCGACGTTCTTGGCTCCGATGATATCCGTCAGGAAGTTATGGATATGATCAAGCCAGTTGTGGATCGTATTGTACAAGCTCATACCTCGGAGGATATTCCGGAGGAGTGGGATTTGCAAGCGATCGTCGATTATGCGAATGCTACATTCCTGCCTGAAGGTGCTTTGACGAAGGAAGAAATTACGGGTAAAGAGCAAGATGAGATTATCGATTATATATTTGATGAGGTCGTTGCTTGCTATGATGAGCGCGAAGAGAGCCTTGGACAAGAAACGATGCGTGAATTTGAGAAGGTTGTTGTACTGCGTGCTGTAGACAGCAAGTGGATGGATCACATTGATGCTATGGATCAGCTTCGTCAAGGTATCCATTTACGCGCTTACGGCGGTACAGATCCTCTTCGTGAATATCAATTCGAAGGCTTTGAAATGTTCAAGGAAATGATCGAGAACATTCAAGAGGAAGTCGCGAAATATATCATGAAGGCTCGCGTTGAGAGCAACCTGGAGCGTCAAGAAGTAGCTCAAGGTCAAACGACAACAACTAGCGGCGGCGGAGAAGCGATGGAGAAGCGTCCAGCGAAGCGTGAAGTGCGTGTAGGACGTAACGACGTTTGCCCATGCGGCAGCGGCAAGAAGTACAAGCAGTGCCACGGCAAGTAAGTCACGGCGCTCTGATATACGGCATAAAGTAAGAGATCATACCAATATTTTGAGGTGAAGCTGACGCTATGATAGACATAACGGTAAAACAAGACCTGCGTGAAATGGCTAAGCGGCTCCAAGAGCTTAGGGGGTCTCTTTGACTTAGATCTTAAGCAAGAGATCATTGCTAACTTCGAAGAGAAGATGACGATGCCTGATTTTTGGGATGACAACGAGAAAGCGCAGGGTGTCATTACTGAGCTTAATGCTGTTAAGTCAGTCGTTGATCATTATGATGGGCTGAATAACGAGCAGGAAGAGCTGCAGATGCTGATGGAGCTGGCAGAGGAAGAGAATGATGAATCGCTTGAAGCGGATGTTGTGACGGGCGTTCAGGCGCTTCTCCGCAAGGTAAGTGAATTCGAGCTTCAACTGCTGCTCAATGAGCCCTACGATAAACTCAATGCCATTTTGGAATTGCATCCTGGTGCAGGCGGAACCGAGTCTCAGGACTGGGGCTTGATGCTGTACCGAATGTATACACGCTGGGCAGAGAAGCGCGGCTTTAAGGTTGAGCTGCTTGATTATTTGCCTGGTGATGAAGCGGGTATCAAGAGTGTAACGATTATGGTCAAGGGCCATAATGCTTACGGCTATCTGAAGGCAGAGAAGGGCGTACATCGACTTGTTCGCATCTCTCCTTTTGACTCGGCAGGCCGTCGACATACTTCGTTTGCTTCCTGTGATGTTGTGCCGGAAATTGACGATAGTATTGAAATTGAAATTCGTTCAGAGGATCTGAAGGTAGATACGTACCGAGCGAGTGGAGCAGGCGGTCAGCACGTCAATAAAACGGAATCAGCGATTCGGATTACGCATGTGCCTTCAGGCATTATTGTTGCTTGTCAACAAGAGCGTTCACAAATTCAGAACCGCGAGCGGGCGATGAAGATGCTTCGTTCCAAGCTGTATGATCGTAAGATCGAGGAGCAGAAGAAGCATTTGGCGGATATTCGGGGCGACCAATCAGAGATTGCTTGGGGCAGCCAAATTCGTTCTTATGTGTTCCATCCTTACAGTATGGTGAAGGATCACCGTACATCAGTGGAAACTGGGAATGTAGGAGCAGTAATGGACGGCGATATCGATGCGTTTATTGATGGCTACCTGCGTCACCAGATTCATCATGATTAAAGAGCGGATTCCGCTGGGATTATAATTTATTTGAAGAGTTCCATCACTTTTAAGGTGTGGGGCTCTTCTTTTTGCGAAAATATGTTGTAGGGAGATAGAGGTTATGGGAGACGGAAGCCGAGCAAAACGGAGAAAGGGAGAACGGCGCTATAGTCCGCGTACGCAGTCCATTTGGAATATTATTCAGCTTCTCATAGGTACTGTCGTTATAGCTGTCAGCTTTAATTTGTTTATGGTTCCGAACGGGATTGCTTCTGGAGGCGTTTCGGGCTTATCTATCCTCGTTCAAAGAAAGCTCGACATTACGCCGGCGATTACGCAGTGGGCTATTAATATTCCGTTATTTATAGCAAGCTTATGGCTGCTAGGAAAGAAATTTGCGGCAAAAACAGCGCTTGGCTCGATGCTGCTGCCGCTTTTTGTGCTGCTTACAAGCAGCTGGCCTACGCCAACGCATAATCCGCTGCTCGCTGCCATTTATGGAGGGATTGGAGTCGGTGTTGGTCTAGGACTTGTATTTCGCGGTGGCGGATCAACAGGCGGCATGGATTTGGCTGCACAAATCCTGCATCGATATACAGGGCTGCCCCTTAGTTTAGCTGTTGTATGTTTTGACGGCTTAGTCATTATAGCGGCGGGAATTATTATTTCACCGGAGACATCCTTGTACGCGCTAATTGGCCTCTTCGTAACGAGTAAAACGATTGATTTTGTGCAAAGCGGCTTGCAGCTCTCAAAGGTTGCCTTCATTATAAGCGATCATACGGATGAGGTTGCATCAGCCATTCTGAATGATTTGGATCGCGGCTTGACACGGCTTGATGGGCATGGCGGATATACGGGGCAAGGACGTGTCGTTCTAATGGTTGTTGTAGGTCAGAATGAAGTGCCCAAATTGAAGCAGCTTGTAAAAGCAATTGATGCGGGCGCTTTTGTCATCATTAGCAATACGGCAGAGGTGCTGGGGCAAGGCTTTAAGGTCGAGAGTTGATCGGATTTTCGGTATATATCCACACCATTTGTTCATTGTATTTTTATGAATAGGAATGTATAATAATACGAAACAAACTCTATATTTCCATCACCTGCTGAATGATGTACAATAATAAGTTGTAGTAGAAGACAACCTTTTCCAAGTGAAAAGAGTAATAGATGGAGCTGCAGTGAAGCTTTGCCAGCATGGGCGAATTCAGCGCGGTGTCCAGTTTTGAGGAGAGATTAATGTGAGCGAAAAAGTGAAAGTTGCAATTATCGGTTCGACGGGCTACGGCGGTGTAGAACTGCTTCGATTGCTTTCCTCTCATCCGCTGGTAGAGGTGACTTCTGTCATTTCATCCTCCAGCGCAGGAACGCCGTTTACGGATGGTTACCCGCATATGATTGGTATTCGTGAGGAACTGCTTGATGATGTGGAACCTGCTGCAATCAAAGCGAAAGCAGATGTTGTATTTCTAGCGACACCTGCGGGTGTAGCTTCCAAGCTCGTACCGCAATTGCTTCAGGCAGATCTGAAAATCATAGATTTATCCGGTGACTTCCGTCTGAAATCACCAGCGCTTTATGAGCAGTGGTATAAGAAGCCAGCTGCCGATGAAAATTACTTGAAGCAAGCGGTATTTGGTCTCGCTGAAATTTATGGCGATCAGATACATAACGCTCCTTTTATCTCTAATCCTGGCTGCTATCCGACGGCTACCCTGCTTGGTCTTATTCCTGCTGTCAAAGAGGGCTGGATTGATCCGTCTTCTATTATAATCGATGCCAAATCTGGTGTATCGGGCGCAGGACGCGGTGCTTCATTAGGCACGCATTACTCCGAACTGAACGAAAATTTAAAAGCATATAAGCTTAATCAACATCAACATATCCCGGAAATTGAAATGGTGCTTTCTGATATCGCTAATAAGCCGGTTGTAACAACCTTTAGTACCCATCTCGTACCCATGACGCGCGGTATTATGTCGACGATGTATGCTTCGATAAAAGGCGAGAGAAGTACCAAGGATTTTATTGAATTATATCGCTCCTATTATGAAGGTCGCCGTTTTGTACGGATTCGTCCAGAGGGACAATTTCCGTCAACGAAAGAAGTTTGGGGTTCAAACTATTGTGACATCGGTTTTGCGGTAGATGAGCGTACGGGCCGCCTAACGATCGTTTCGGTTATTGATAATCTTGTTAAAGGTGCGGCTGGTCAAGCCATTCAAAACCTGAATTTAATGTTCGGCTGGGATGAGACACTAGGCTTGCAGTTTGTTCCCGTTTATCCTTAATTATATTCATAAATTTTATATAAAATGGACTTATAACTATACTTTTACACGTGAAGGAGATTCGATTCTACCATGGAACAGGGGAATACGGCATCACTATTCTCGATCGTCGAAGACGGCTCGATAACAACGCCTATTGGATTTAAGGCAGGAGGCTTACATTGCGGTTTGAAGAAAACAACTCGTCACGATCTAGGTGCAATTGTCTGCGAAGTGCCGGCAACGGCAGCTGGCGTGTATACGACGAATGTATTTCAAGCGGCACCGCTTCAAGTAACACGCGAGAGCCTCGCAGCAGGCGGCGTTCTTCGAGCAGTAATTGTTAACAGCGGCAACGCGAATGCATGCACAGGCAAGCAAGGTGAAGCGGATGCTTATGAGATGCGTTCACGATTTGCCCAGTCGATTGCTGTTCCAGAGGAACAAGTAGCGGTAGCATCCACGGGCGTAATAGGCGAGCTTCTTAAGATGGATAAGGTTCGCAGCGGTATTGACGGACTCCCTGTACGACTGGATGGAAATCGCGAAGGTGCGGATGGCTTTTGTCAAGCCATTCTAACGACGGATCTCATTCAGAAAATGGTATGTGTGAAGCTTGAGCTGGATGGAAAGATCGTTCATGTTGCTGGAGCGGCCAAAGGTTCAGGTATGATTCATCCCAACATGGCAACCATGCTTGGCTTTGTAACAACGGATGCGGCTATTGGAAGCGAAGCGCTTCAGCAGCTGCTTCGCCAAGCAACGGATCTTACTTTTAACATGATTACAGTTGATGGTGATACTAGTACGAACGATATGCTCGTTGCTATGGCTAGCGGTCTTGCAGGGAATGAAGAGCTTACTTCGCAGCATGAGGGCTGGGCAGCTTTTGCAGCTGCTGTGCGTCATGTATGCGAGGTGCTGGCAAAAGCGATTGCGAGAGATGGCGAAGGCGCGACAAAGCTCGTTGAGGTACAGGTTAATGGCGCTATCAGCGATGATTCCGCACAAGCTATTGCGAAGACCGTTATTGGCTCTTCACTCGTAAAATCAGCCGTGTTTGGCGCAGACGCGAACTGGGGCCGTATTATTGCAGCTGTTGGGCGTGCAGGCCAACCGGTTAACCCTGATACAGTAGATATTCGCCTTGGTGATATTGTGACATTGGAGCAATCTCGTCCTGTTGCATTTGACGAAGAATTGGCTTTGGAATATTTAAAAGGTGATACCGTTGTGATTCGAGTTGATCTTCATAACGGAGAAGGCCAGGCTACGGCTTGGGGCTGTGATTTGACGTATGATTATGTGCGCATTAATGCGGCATACCGCACGTAAGTAATGGACCTTGGAGGGTATGGAACAGTGACGGAGCAACGTTTTGTAATGAAATGCGGAGGCAGCACGTTAGCGGCGCTTCCTAATCGTTTTTTTGATGAGCTTAGAGAGCTGCAGCAGTCTGGCATTCGTCCGGTCATTGTGCATGGCGGCGGCCCAGCTATTTCAGAGACACTCGGTAAACTGGGCATTGAGAGCGGCTTCGTGAATGGGCTTCGCAAGACAAACGAAGATGTTCTGGATGTAGTCGAAATGGTGCTTGCTGGTCGTATCAATAAAGAAATCGTTCGTAAAATTGGAATTAACGGAGCGAAGTCGATAGGTCTCTCGGGTGTAGACGGTATGCTCATTCAAGCTAAACCGGTTGCGAACGCTGATGAAGTTGGCTTCGTTGGCGATGTGACGGATGTTAATGCACTTATTATTGAGGGTATTATGGGCATGGGTTTTATCCCGGTCATTGCACCAATAGGCATCGATGATCAAGGTCAACGCTATAACATTAATGCAGATACAGCTGCCGGAGCGGTTGCTTCTCATCTTGGTGTAGAGCGTATGATCGTTGTGACGGATGTTCCTGGCATTTTGAAAACCATAGACGGTCAGAAGCAGGTACTGCCGGTTGTGACGGTGGAAGAAATCGAAGAGATGATCGTGAGCGGTGAAATATATGGCGGTATGATTCCAAAGGTGCGGGCGGCTATTGCTTGTATTCAGGGTCGTGTACGTGAGGTTATTATCGTAAGCGGCGAGGAGCCGGGCGTGTTGACGAAGGCTGTTCGCGAGGGTGGCGTCGGCACACGTATTGTTCAAACGAGCGAAGGGCAGGTGTAAGAGGAATGAGCGAGACAAAAACGGCAGCAAGCGCTGATCAATCTCTATTTCCAACCTATGCGAGATATCCACTCGCTTTGGTTAAAGGTGACGGCAGCTGGCTATGGGATGATCAAGGTAAGAAATATCTTGATTTTATGAGCGGAATTGCTGTCACGAACCTAGGGCATGCACCGAAGCAAATTAAAGAGGCACTAATCAAACAGCTGGATGAGCTATGGCATGTATCCAATTTATTTCATATTCCAAATCAAGCAGAGGCGGCAAAGCTGATTACTGATAACAGCTGCGCTGATGCTGTCTTCTTCTGTAATTCTGGAGCGGAAGCAAATGAAGCGGCGATTAAGCTCGCTCGTCGTTATAACCAGAAAGTATTGAATAATGAACGTTACGAAATTATTACATTTGAGCAGTCCTTTCACGGTCGCACGCTTGCGACGCTTACAGCAACGGGCCAAGCAAAGGTAAAGGAAGGCTTCCTGCCATTGCCGGAAGGTTTCAAGACGATTCCTCTGAATGACCTGGAAGCATTGAAAGCTGCCGTATCCGATAAGACAGCCGCTGTTATGCTGGAGATGGTGCAGGCTGAGGGTGGCATTCATCCGGTTGATGCCGCATACTTGAAGGAGCTTGTCGCTTTATGCGAGAAGGAAGGCATTTTGCTTATTGTTGATGAAATTCAAACAGGCATGGGACGTACAGGCAAGCTGTTCGCGTATGAGCATTTCGGTATTGAGCCGGACATTTTCACAATGGCAAAAGGACTGGGCAGCGGTTTTCCAGTTGGCGCGATGGGAGCGAAAGAAAAGCTTCGCGAAGGCTTTAGTGCCGGCAGCCATGGCTCAACTTTTGGAGGCACACCGATCGCAACAGCTGTCGTAAAAGCGACGCTTGAGACCATTGTTGGTGAAGAGCTGCCTGCAAGAGCAGCGCTGCAGGGCGAGTATTTAATGGCACAGCTTCGTGAGAAGCTGGAGGGCAATGCTTTCGTTCATGAGGTTCGCGGACTTGGGTTACTTGTCGGGATAGAGTGCGCAGAGCCGATTGCCGGCATTTTGAATGAAGCGCAGGAGCGTGGACTAATTGTTATTTCTGCAGGACCAAACGTTATACGTTTGCTGCCGAATTTGCTGGTCACGAATGAAGAAATAGATACAGCGGTTGCTATTATTGCAGATCTATTAGATGCAAAGCGGCCTGTAGCTTAGGAGATAGAGAAGTTTAGCTTCAAAATGAAGGAGGACTTTACTATGCAAGGAACGGTAAACGAAGAATTGGCAACGAGTCTAAAAGGACGCGATTTTCTCATGCTGGTTGATTTTAGTCCAGAGGAAATTCGTTATATGATCGATCTTGCGATTGATTTGAAGCAGAAGCAAAAGGCAGGCGAAACGCATCATATTTTGAAGGGCAAAACGCTTGGTATGATTTTCGAGAAATCTTCTACTCGTACACGCGTGTCTTTTGAAGTAGGGATGTATCAATTGGGCGGTCAAGGATTGTTCCTAAGCGGAAATGACCTGCAAATCGGCCGCGGTGAAACGATTTGGGATACAGCGCAGACGTTGTCTCGTTACTTAGACGGTATTATGATCCGTACGTTTGCTCACCGCAAAGTCGTTGAATTGGCTCGTGGAGCGACTATTCCGGTTATTAACGGTTTGACTGATCTCTCACACCCATGCCAAGCGCTTGCTGATTATCAAACGATTCTAGAACAAAAGGGCCGTTTGGAAGGCTTGAAAATCGCATACATCGGAGACGGCAACAACATGACGCATTCTCTTCTAATGGGTGCGGCTAAGCTGGGTCTTCATATGTCCGTAGCAACGCCTGAGGGCTATGAACCAGATGCTGATATCATCAAGCAAACTAAGGACCACGCTGCAGAGACAGGCTCGCAAATTCATATTTGCCGTGATCCGAAGGAAGCGATTGCTGATGCGGATATCGTGTATACAGACGTATGGGCAAGCATGGGTCAAGAAGCAGAGCAGAAGGAACGCGAGGTTGCTTTCGCTGCTTATCAGGTGAATGAAGCATTAGCGAAATACGCGAAAAAAGACTATTTATTCATGCATTGTCTGCCAGCGCATCGCGGTGAAGAAGTGAGCGAGGGCGTTATTGACGGCGATCGTTCCATTATTTTTGATCAAGCAGAAAATCGTCTTCATGCACAAAAAGCGATCATGGCTGCAATCATGTCCTAATTGATCTACCATCAATAAATACAATCGAAGGGAAGTAATATTCTACTATGGCAAAAGAAAAAATCGTGCTAGCCTACTCAGGCGGCCTGGATACTTCCGTTATCCTCAAATGGTTGAAAGAAACCTATGACGCAGAAATCATCGCATTCACAGCAGACATCGGACAGAAGGATGAGCTTGATGGTCTTGAAGCAAAAGCACTAGCAACAGGCGCGTCCAAAGTGTACATTGATGATCTTCGTGATGAATTTGCAAGCGACTTTATTTATCCAATGTTCCAAGCTGGTACATTGTATGAAGGTCAATACCTGCTTGGTACTTCAATTGCTCGTCCGCTTATCGCTAAGCGTATGGTTGATATCGCACGTGCTGAAGGCGCAGCTTATATCGCACACGGCGCAACTGGCAAAGGAAATGACCAAGTTCGTTTCGAGCTTACAGCTGCAGCTCTCGCACCTGAGATCGGTGTAATCGCACCATGGCGTCTAGAAGCATTCCGTGAGGAGTTCCCTGGCCGTGCAGAAATGATTGCTTACGCGGAGAAACATAACATTCCAGTAACAGCATCAGCAGCTAAGCCGTATTCCACAGACCGCAACCTGCTGCATATCAGTTTTGAGAGCGGCATGCTTGAGGATCCTTGGTTTGATCCAAGTTCTGAAGAGAACGAGAGCATGTATGTGCTTAGCGTATCTCCAGAGAATGCGCCTGATAAAGCAGAGTACGTTGAGCTTACTTTCTCAGAAGGTAATTGTACGGCTATTAATGGTCGAGAGCTTAGCCCGCTAGAAGTCATGGATCAATTGAACGAGCTTGGCGGCAAGCACGGTATTGGACGCGTTGATATGGTAGAAAATCGTTTCGTTGGTATGAAGAGCCGCGGCGTATACGAGACACCGGGCGGTACAATCCTATTTACAGCTCACCGCAAAATGGAATCATTGACAATGGACCGCGAAGTTATGCATCTTCGTGATTCACTAATTGCAAAATACAGCCAGCTTGTCTATAACGGCTTCTGGTTCGCTCCAGAACGTCTTGCTCTGCAAGCACTTGTAACCGAATCACAAAAAAATGTGAGCGGCGTAGTTCGCTTGAAGCTATACAAAGGTAACGTTATCGGAGCAGGCGTACAAAGTCCTGTCAGCCTATACAACCCTGACATTGCAACGATGGAAGCAGATCCTTCGCAAGCTTATGATCAAGGCGATGCAACGGGCTTTATCCGTCTGAATGCTTTGCGTTTGAAAGTATCATCTGCAGTTACGAATAAGTAAGCTTTACAAGGGAGTGTTACGAACTAGTGAGTAAATTATGGGGCGGTCGTTTTACAAAAAAAACGGACCAATTGGTAGAAGAATATACAGCTTCAATTCTGTTTGATAAAGAGCTTGCTGAGGAAGATATTCAAGGCAGCTTGGCTCATGTAACGATGCTTGGCAAGCAAGGTATTTTGCCTGCTGAAGATGTGGATAAAATTAAAGATGGACTGCATCGTGTTCTACAACGCATCAAACGTGATGACATCGAATTCTCGATCGGCGATGAGGATATTCATATGAATATCGAGAAAACGCTGATTGATGATGTTGGATCAGTTGGCGGCAAGCTTCATACAGGCCGCAGCCGAAATGACCAAGTAGCAACAGATATGCATCTATGGCTTCGCAAGCGCGTGGTTGAATTTGTTGACATGCTCTATAAGCTGCAATCTGCGCTTATTGAACAAGCGAAGGCCAATTTGGATACAATCGTTCCTGGTTATACGCATTTGCAGCGTGCGCAACCCATCCTTTTCGCTCACCATTTGATGGCATACGTGTCCATGTTTGGCCGCGATATCGAGCGTTTGCAAGACAGCTACAAACGGATTAACGTGCTTCCTCTGGGAGCTGGCGCGCTTGCCGGAACAACATTCCCAATCGATCGTCATTTCGTAGCTAGTCAGCTTAAGTTTGACCGTGTATATGAGAACAGTCTGGACGCGGTAAGCGACCGCGACTTTATCGTTGAATTTTTAGCAGATGCGGCCATTATCATGATGCATCTATCGCGTTTCAGCGAGGAGCTTATCCTATGGTCGAGCACAGAGTTCCATTTTGTTGAGCTGGATGATGCATTCTGCACAGGAAGCAGCATTATGCCGCAAAAGAAAAACCCAGACGTACCTGAGCTTGTTCGCGGTAAAACTGGACGAGTTTACGGTGATCTTGTCGGCTTGCTAACTGTACTTAAATCATTGCCGCTTGCTTACAACAAAGACATGCAGGAAGACAAAGAAGGCATGTTTGATACGGTGAAGACGCTGCAAGGCGCGCTTCAGTTGTTCGCTCCAATGATTGCTACGATGAAGGTGAACAAAGATCGTATGCGTCAAGCAGTCAACCAAGACTTCTCAAACGCAACAGATATTGCAGATTTCCTAGTCGGCAAAGGGCTTCCTTTCCGTCAAGCGCATGAGGTTATCGGCAAAACTGTCTTGTACTGCATCGAGCAGAACAAGTACTTGCTGGATCTTACGCTGGATGAATTCAAGCAATTCTCTTCTCTGTTTGATGAACGCATTTATGCGGTACTTCAACCGGAGCAGGTCGTTAATGCTCGTAATGTATACGGCGGAACGGCTAGAACGCAGGTAGAGGCTGCAATCGGCCGTGCAGTTGTATCGCTTGAAGCGACAGCTGCTTGGGTGACCGAATACCTAGAGCGCAGTAGATAAGACAAGCAATATATTAAAAAAAGCAGTCAGCAAGCAGCCTGTCAGGCTAATTGCTGAACTGCTTTTTTGTTGTATAGATGTGGTGGCGACTATACGCCATCCTCGAGCAACGGCTCAGTCGCTGGAGGAGTCGGTGTTGGGGAAGGACTGATACGCTCACCCTTCATCGGACCCACTTCAACAATCGTTGGTTGTGCCTTGTACGTATCGCGTGATAAGCGGTCTCGGGATATCGTTTCCCCATCCCGGACAAGTGTACGATAGGTTTCGACTACATAGCCTTGCTTACCCTGCTGGGAGGTTACCTTTTGACCAGGAGATAAGCCGGCATTTAGTGTTTCTTGTACAGTTGGTTCAATGGTTTTGAGTGTGATCGACTCGATATCGTATCGCTCATTTTTGTTCATGGTTCCAAATAGCTTAATAGTCAGCTTGCGATCCTCAACAACCGTCCGAATAATCATGTTTTTACCTGTCGTATTTTTAAAACGGAAGTTTATTGCGCCCCCTGCATAGGTGGCATCCTGCCCAATCGGTAAATAAGCAACCGGCAGAGAATGATTGCGACGTTCTACAATTTCGAGCCCTGCACGCAGCACGGCATTATAGAGGGTGCTCGATACTTGGCATATGCCCCCGCCAATCCCAGGCACCAGCTTGCCGTTCAATATGACGGGAGCCTCGCGATAATCATAAAGCTCTTCTGCTCTAGCGATTAGCTTGCCGTAATCAAATATTTCATTAGGAGCAAGATGCCAGTCATTCAGCGCTTCTGCTGTTACGGTGACATTGTAAGCGCGTCCCTCCGCACTAGTTAAAAAATCGGTTGAGAACTCCATAATTTTACGATCGATGCCTTGATCCTTTAATTGCTCAAGCGTAACTTCAGGCTGAATTATGCGAATCGGCAGATCAGCTTCCAATGATGATTCTACTGGCTTGCCTATTTCTGACTCTTTCAGAATGACCCACTTATCTGCTTCATCTACTAATTTTCCCGTATCGAGGCGGTAGGCATCCAAATGAGGCTCATAAATCACCTCATCCTTATCAGTAATCGTGAAGGAAGCATTTTTGGTCTCGCTCTTTTCAATCCAGCTCCATTGCTTGCGAAGTGCAGCATCAAAGGCTTCACGATTCCAGCTCTGTGTAAATTGAAATGATTTTTGGAAATGATAGCGGTAATTTGCCCGTTGCCAAGTGTCACCATCATTCAGCTTTAGCAAAGCATCGCGAGCTTCTGAAAACGAGGCTTTATATCCGAAATCACTAACCGTCCACTGCTTGCTATCCTTCTCTCCAGCAGATGCATGAATGGTAATCGTGCGCTGAAGCAGTGATTTTTCTATTCCTTCAAGCTGCTTCAAGGCTTCATTGATCTTCATGCCTCCGATTGGGATACCTCCTGCTTCAACCCCATCGGGAACGGTTTCTTGTTGTGCATAATTCCATAAGAATCCCCAGCCTACAGCGGCTATGAGCACTAGCGATGAGATGACAATAATTCCGATGTGTATCCGCTTTGCGATAACAATCACTCCTTTCAAAACAATAACAATAAGCGGGTTTTATATGTATATGCGACCTGTTATGTCATTTTGCCTATTGCTTTGCCGGGAGTTTATTCGACATTGGAACGAATTATGAGATTTGTGAAAAATGAGGAATGCAATCCACTTATGAAGGAATTCGGCGCAAACTGTCGAAATAGTAGTACTGACTATAAACAGGATGTGATAATGTGATTGAAATGCAAGACATATGGAAAACGTACACCGACGGAACGCATGCACTAAAAGGTGTGTCTGTTCGTATAGATCGAAACGAGTTTGTATATCTCGTAGGTCCATCAGGCGCAGGAAAATCAACATTCATGAAACTGATTTATCGCGAGGAAGTACCAACCAAGGGCCAGATTTCTGTCAATGGATTTAACATTGGCAAGCTGAAGCCGCGTAAGATTCCATTTGTTAGACGTAATATAGGCGTTATTTTTCAGGACTTCAGATTATTACCCAAATTAACCGTATTTGAAAACGTCGCTTTTGCTATGGAAGTTATTGAAGCTCCAACACGCGTCATTAAGAAACGTACGATGGAAGTTCTGGACCTCGTAGGCTTGAAACACAAGCATGCTAGTCTTCCATCGCAGCTATCAGGCGGTGAGCAGCAGCGAGTATCCATCGCACGTGCCATTGTCAATAATCCATCTGTCATTGTGGCCGATGAGCCTACGGGCAACCTTGATCCTGAAACGTCGATGGGCATTATGCATTTGCTGGAGGAAATCAACTTCAGGGGCTCCACTATCGTGATGGCAACGCACAATAAAGATATCGTAAACTCCATGCGCAAGCGCGTCATCGCAATCGAGAATGGCAATATTGTTCGCGATGAAGCAAGAGGGGAGTACGGGTATGAAGCTTAGAACGGTACTCCGCCACTTAAGAGAAGGATTCAAAAACATCATTAGAAACGGCTGGATGTCATTTGCATCCATGAGTTCGATCTTCATTTCCTTGCTCATACTTGGTATTTTCTTATTACTGGCAATGAACGTGAATTCAATGGCTGCTCAAATTGAGAGCCAAGTACAAATTAGAGTATTTCTGCAGTTGAATGTTGATCAAGCAAAAATAACAGAACTTCAGAATAAAATCGGAAATTTAACAGAAGTCAAAAAAATAACCTTCGTATCCAAAGCAGAAGGACTTGAACTGCTTCGCAAAAACTTAGGCGAGGATAATAAGGATTTGCTAGATGGCTATGAAAAAGAGAAGAATCCACTACCGGATTCCTTTACAGTTGAAGTTTATGATCCACAATCCATAGATGTCGCAGCAAAACAGATTGACGCTATCAATAAAGCAGATGATCTGGCGCCGATTGGCAAAATCAAATATGGACAAGGCACCGTAGAGACGCTGTTCAAAATTACCAATGCTTTGCGTTACATAGGCATCATCGTTGTAGTTGGATTAGGAGTTACGGCAATGTTCTTGATCTCCAATACGATTAAAATGACGATTATTGCTAGACGTCGTGAGATTGGCATTATGAAACTTGTAGGTGCAACAAACTCCTTTATACGGTGGCCTTTCTTTATTGAAGGAGCATTGATCGGCATCATTAGCTCTGTCATTACGACAGTTGTGGTGTTGGTAGGTTATTCGCAGCTTGTGAAATTTACTCAGATGAGTCTATCTCTAATGATGATAAAACTCGTCACGATTGAGGAGTCTGGCCTGCTGACCGCCACACTGCTCATTGGTCTTGGTACATTGATTGGCATTTGGGGCAGCACCATTTCTGTACGAAAGTATTTGAAAGTGTAGGTGAGGGCTAACGTGCAAAAGAAAAAATGGCTATGGTGTGTTGTCGTTATTATGGTAACGGTATTTGTTCTTCAGCCAACAGATGGAGAAGCGGCTTCACTCAGTGAAATAAAGAAGCAGCTAGCTGAAGCAAAACAAGAAATGAAGAATGCTGAGAAGAGGGCTGCTAACGCGCAGCGGCAAGCAGATGCTGCACATCAGGAAGCTAAATCAGCAGAGAATGAGAAAGTAGATATTGAAGGTAAGAAAAAGGATGCTCAAGCATCCATAGCTAACCTTATGGCTGAAATTGATAATGTTGTTATTAACAAAACAAAAACACAAGCGCAGCTTGAAACGAAGGAAGAAGAAGTACTGCAGACCGGTTTGGAGCTGGAGCAGGCTGAGGAGCGTGTGAAAACACGTGATGAGCTTCTTCAATCGCGTATGCGCCTTATGTATACGAATGGATTTGTTTCGTATATGGATGTTTTGCTTAGCGCAACAAGCTTTACTGATTTTGTAGACCGCTTTGACGCTCTTCAATCGATTCTTTTGCAGGATCGAGATATTTTGGAAGAGCAAAAGCAAGAGAAAGAGCTTGTTATTGTCAAAAAAGCTGAAGTAGATGCACAGCTTGTTGAAGTAAAAGCGATCTACGATAAGCTTGAGCTATATGAAGAGCATTTGATGAAAAAGGAAAAAGAAAAAGAGATTATGATTGCCAGCTACAATTCGAATATCAAGCAGCTTGATAATCAGCTTCAGAAGATTGACAGCGCGCTTGAGGAATACGAGAATATTAGCGAAGAGCAAGAGAAGCTATTGGTTGCGCTCGCGTCGAAGGTATCTAAATTGAACGCCGAGAAAAACCGTATTGCCAATCCTTACTCAGGTGGTAAGCTAGGAATGCCGATTTCAGGTAATTACCGGATAAGCTCTAGCTTTGGTACACGTACACATCCAATCTCCGGCAAGAAGCATACACATACAGGGATAGACTTTGCTGCTGCACAAGGTACAGATATCTATGCAGCTGAGGATGGTGTCGTTCTCGTTGCACAATCATGGAGCAGTTACGGAAATTGTGTCATTATCGATCATGGTAACGGCTTGTGGACCCTTTACGGTCATATTCGGAATGGCGGAATTAAAGTAGAAAAAGGTGAAACCGTTAAGAAGGGCCAAAAAATTGCTGAAGTAGGAAGCACCGGCAACTCGACGGGACCTCACTTGCACTTTGAAGTGCGGAAAAACGAAGTTCCTGTTAACCCGAGCGGTTATTTGAAATAATAAATAAATCATATCCATACCAATTAGAGGCAGCCCATACGGGCTGCCTCTAATTGTAAATAAGGTAACGTTCGTTTATATTTACCGTATAAGACAAATAATTGTAAGCCGCTTGTCATATACTATTGTGGTCAAAAATAAGACCGCGTAAGATGAGAAGGTGGTGTAGACAGGTGCTTTTCAAAGGAAAAACAGTATTTGCTTTTGTAATACTGTCCATGCTTGCATCCGTCATTGTAACCCTAACGGTGGCGGATCAATTAATAAAACCGGACAACCTGTCAGCGCCTGCTCTGACGGCAGCGTCCTCAGAGAAAGATAGAGGCGGGCTGAGAGCGGAAGAGCTGTCAAAGCTTAACGCAGTGCTGGATTTAATTGAAACGAAATACTATCGCAAAGTTGATCGCATTGAACTTTTGGACGGTGCAGTTAGCGGAATGATGTCTTCGCTCGATGATCCGTACTCCGTCTATATGGAGAAGGATGTAGCTCGGCATTTTTCTGAATCCATAGAAGGCTCGTTCACAGGTATTGGAGCTGAGGTGACGCTGGAGAATGGACGGATAGTCGTTGTGTCTCCTATTAAAGGCTCACCAGCTGAACGTTCAGGCTTGCTGGCTAAGGATATTCTGCTTTCGGTAAATGGGGCCAAGCTCGATGGCTTGAACTTGCAGGAGGCTGTAGGGAAAATTCGTGGACCAAAGGGTACAAAAGCGAAAATTCAGGTGCAAAGAAATGGCTTCTCTGAGCCGATACAGCTTGTTCTCATACGCGACGATATCGATGTGGAGACGGTATATGGAAGCTTGCGTCCAGACGGCGTTGGCATAATTGAAATCCGTCAGTTCTCGCTGCATACTGCAGAGCGATTTAAGCAAGAGCTTTCAAGGCTAGAAGAGAAAGGGATGAAGGGTCTCGTAATTGATGTTCGCAATAACCCTGGCGGTGTGCTGCCGGTTGTTGTAGATATTGCCGAGAACTTTATGACCAAAGGCTCAACGGTTGTACAAGTAGAGGATCGGGAAGGCAGACGGGAGAAGACGCTGTCTGACGGACAAAGTAAGACCTATCCTATTTCAGTGCTGATGAATAACGGCAGCGCAAGCGCGTCCGAAATACTGGCAGGGGCTCTTCAAGAGGGTGCTGGTGCGAAATTGGTCGGTGAGACCTCATTTGGCAAAGGTACCGTACAAGTAAGCTATAACAAAGCTTTAGGCGACGGCAGTCTTGTGAAGATGACGATTGCAAAATGGTTAACACCAAAGGGCAATTGGATTCATGAGGCAGGCATTAAGCCGGATATCGCGATAAAGCCGCCTGCTCTGTATACAGTAGCCAGACTGAACATAACGGATACCTTAAAGCAGGATGCCATTGGTGAGCAAGTGAAAAGCGTGCAAATTATGCTTCATGGGCTTGGCTATGATCCGAAGCGTGAGGATGGTTATTTTGGTGCTGAAACCGTAGAGGCTGTTCATAAGTTTCAAGCGGAGCACGGATTATCAGCTACGGGACAGGTTGATAAGCTCACCGGAGATGCGCTTGAGAAAGCAGTCATTAAATGGATACAGGATAAAGCGAATGATATCCAGCTGGATGAAGCAATTAAGGCTGTAGGCAGGAAATAATAAGCGTATGTCGAATGAATAAGAGGTTGACTCCGAAGTAGGGGGTCAGCCTTTTATTCTTTTTTTTGAGGAATCAACGTGGCATGAGCGAAGGAGTGTGAGCTTTGGATACGACGATGGAAGTGCTCGGAATTCTTGGAGATGCGGCAGCCCAGCTAGTGGTGCAGCCATTTTATTATATTGCGGTTTTATTTATTGTTTTGCAGTATACAAGACAAATTCGTATGGAGCGGCAATTGTTTGCAGTAAAGCTGCATAATTGGCCAATGCTAGTCGTTAAAGCAATGGCAGCTGGTTTATTAATCGGATTAGCTGTATCTCTTGCAGGAGCTTTTATTGGCGTTGCGCTGACGGCCGAGGCGGTTATTTGGCTTTGGGCAACAGCTGCCTTGCTTATGTTGGTTCGTATTCGTTATTTATGCTTCGCATATAGTGCGGGTGTTATTACTTTGCTGCAGTGGTTGCTTGGCTGGACAACGCTTGCGGAACGTACGGATTGGTTAGGTTCATTAGCTCTGTCACTTGCAAAAATAGATGCGGCAGGCCTGCTGGTACTCGTCGCTCTGCTTCATTTGGCTGAAGCTTTACTTGTTCGCTGGCAAGGAGATCGTCTTGCTACACCTCTATTTTTAGAAGGCAAACGCGGTAAGCTAGTAGGAGGATATATGCTGCAAGGGTTCTGGCCAGTTCCTTTGCTCATGCTTGTGCCTGCAACAGGTCAAGGGGTGTCAACGATCGCACTGCCTTGGACACCGTTATTTGGAGCAGACTGGTCACAGGGCTGGACAATCGTCGCGCTTCCCATGATCATTGGCTTTACTGAAATGACTCGGGCCATGCTCCCGAAAGAAAAAGCGAAGCATGCAGCAAAAGGACTTCTCCTTTATAGTGTATGCCTTGCGGCAGTTGCGATCATTGCTTGGTGGCAGCCTTGGCTGCTTCCTATAGCTGCATTGGTTTCTCTCTTGCTGCATGAGGCGATCATATGGCGCAGTCGTGCCAAAGAAGCAGCACAATCACCTCTCTATGTAAATGATCAACGAGGCTTGCGCATATTAGGTATTGTTCCGGGTACACCTGCTGCAGCTATGGGGCTGGCGACAGGCGAAGTGCTGCACAAGGTTAACGGCATACGAGTGAAATCAAAAGAAGAGCTTTATGAGGCGCTCGTATTAAATTCGGCATTCTGTAAGCTTGAGATATTAAATTTAGATGGTGAACTAAAATTTGCTCAGCGGGCACGTTATGCAGGGGAGCATCACCAGCTTGGTGTTATTCTTGCTCCAGATGAAGAAGCGAATTTTTACGCGGCGTCGGGACCGGTATCCCTTCTTCAATTGCTTCGTCATTCTCGTGCTTCCAATCGCCGCGGAAACGGCGATGCATCAGAAACGCCCCTTGTTAAAAATACTACGTCAACCTAATTGAAAACTGTTCTAGAGGTTTGTGAAACCTTGGAACAGTTTTTTGCTTTGAAAATTAAGAAATGTATGAGCAGCCAGCATTAGTAAAATTTTTATTTTGTATAGCAATATGGATGATTGCGTCGATTCCTAGATAACGCTATAATATAGGGGAACAAACATTCTTGTTTTTATAATGACAGATGAAATGAAATTCATATAATTGACTATAATGATAAGAGCATTTGGAAAGTCAGGAGGTAGATATCGATATGAGTGAGCTTATGAAGGATAGTAAGCTGTTTGATCTGAAGTCGGATTACACCCCGCAGGGTGATCAGCCAAGAGCTATTCAGGAGCTATTGGAAGGTATCAGCGAGGGCAAACGGCATCAGACGCTTCTAGGTGCAACGGGAACAGGGAAAACCTATACGATTGCAAATATGGTAGCTAAGCTTAACCGTCCTACACTTGTCATTGCACATAATAAGACATTAGCTGCTCAGCTATGCAGCGAATTCAAGACGTTTTTTCCTGATAATGCGGTTGAGTATTTCGTTAGCTATTATGATTACTACCAGCCAGAGGCTTACATCCCTTCTACGGATACATTTATTGAGAAGGATTCAAGCATCAATGATGAGATTGATAAATTGAGACACTCGGCGACGAGCGCTTTGTTTGATCGTCGTGATGTCATTATCGTAGCCAGTGTTTCCTGTATTTACGGTTTGGGATCACCGATCGAGTATGGAAGCCTTGTCCTTTCTCTCCGGGTCGGCATGGAGAAGCCTCGTGATTCAATTTTGCATAAGCTGGTTGATATTCAGTATCAGCGAAATGATATCAGCTTTACTCGCGGAACGTTCCGTGTGCGCGGCGATATTGTTGAAATTTTCCCAGTAGCTAATAATGAGCGGGCGATTCGGGTTGAGCTGTTTGGAGATGAGATCGAACGGATATCGGAGATTGATGTGCTCACCGGAGAAATTATTGGAGAACGCGAACATATTGCTATTTTTCCAGCCTCTCACTTCGTAACCCATGAGGAAACGATGAAGGTGGCTCTCGTAAATATTGAGAGAGAGCTGGAGGAGCGTCTCGTTGAGCTGCGTGAAGCGGGCAAGCTGCTGGAAGCGCAGCGACTGGAACAGCGAACGCGTTATGATCTGGAAATGATGGCGGAAATGGGCTTTTGCTCAGGCATTGAGAACTATTCAGGACCGCTTACCTTTAGGGAGCGCGGAGCTACTCCATATACGCTGCTCGATTATTTTCCAGATGATATGCTGATCGTTATTGATGAATCACATGTTTCTCTCCCGCAAATTCGCGCGATGTACAATGGTGACCGTGCTCGTAAAGAAATGCTGGTGAATCATGGTTTCCGTCTGCCATCAGCTATGGATAACCGTCCGCTTCGTTTTGAAGAATTTGAAGCGAAGGCGAAACAGCTTGTTTATGTTTCGGCTACACCGGGTCCATATGAGATTGAACACACAGACAAAATGATTGAGCAGATTATTAGGCCGACATGGCTGGTCGACCCTATTATCGATGTGCGTCCCTCCAAAGGACAAATTGATGATCTATTGGAGGAGATTCGTGACCGTATCGCGAAGGATGAACGTGTTCTCGTGACGACGCTGACGAAGAAAATGTCGGAGGACCTCACTGATTATATGAAGGAAATCGGCATCAAGGTGCGATATCTTCATTCCGATATTAAGACGCTGGAGCGGCTAGCTATATTGCGTGATCTGAGGCTCGGTGTATTCCATGTCCTTATCGGCATTAACTTGCTTAGAGAAGGATTGGATTTACCCGAGGTTTCACTCGTGACGATACTTGATGCGGATAAGGAAGGCTTCCTTCGTTCTGATCGTGCACTTATTCAAACGATTGGACGTGCAGCGCGTAATAGTCACGGCCGCGTTATTATGTACGGAGACAAAATTACCGATTCTATGGATCGGGCCATTAAAGAAACGAATCGGCGTCGCACGATCCAACTTGCTTATAATGAAGAGCATGGAGTGACACCGCAGACGATTCGCAAAAAAGTCCATGATGTAATTGAAGCGACAAAGGTAGCGGAGCAAAAGGCCGATTACTTAACCGGCGTTGGAGCCGAGAAAATGTCGAAGAAGGATCGTTTAGCGCTTCTTCAGAGATTGGAAGCGGAAATGAAGGAAGCAGCAAAGAGCTTACAGTTCGAACGCGCTGCAGAGCTTCGTGATGCATTGCTTGAGCTTCGCGCTGAGATGGGATAAGTAGGAGGAGAATAGATTGGCTAGTGATAAAATCGTAATTAAGGGCGCTCGTGCCCATAATCTTAAAAATATAGATGTGACGATTCCGCGTGATAAGTTTGTCGTACTTACAGGACTAAGCGGATCGGGAAAATCATCGCTTGCATTTGACACGATTTATGCGGAAGGCCAGAGGCGTTATGTTGAGTCTCTGTCTGCTTATGCACGTCAATTTCTAGGGCAAATGGAGAAGCCTGATGTCGATTCAATTGAAGGTCTGTCTCCTGCCATTTCAATTGACCAGAAGACGACTAGCCGCAACCCGCGTTCCACTGTCGGAACGGTAACGGAGATTTATGATTATTTACGTCTGTTATTTGCACGGATCGGCAAGCCACATTGTCCAGAGCACGGCATTGAAATTACATCACAAACGGTAGAACAAATGGTTGACCGCATTATGGAATATCCAGAGAAAACGAAGCTGCAAATTTTGGCGCCGCTTATTTCTGGCCGTAAAGGAGAGCACACCAAGCTTCTTGCGGACATTCAGAAACAAGGCTTCGTTCGCGTTCGAGTGAATGGCGAGCTGCGTGAGCTCAGTGAGAAAATCGAGCTTGAAAAAAATAAGAAGCATAGCATCGAAGTAGTAGTAGACCGTATTGTCGTGAAGGCAGACGTTCAGAGCAGACTAGCTGACTCACTGGAAACAGCGCTCAAGCTGTCTGAAGGACGTGTGCTCGTTGATATCATCGATCAGGAAGAATTGCTCTTCAGCTCAAACCTAGCCTGTCCAGAATGCGGATTCAGCATCGAAGAGCTGGAACCGCGTATGTTTTCATTCAATAGCCCATACGGAGCATGTCCAGAATGTGATGGTCTTGGTCTTAAAATGATTGTAGATCCGGATCTGCTAGTTCCTGATTGGAGCAAATCGATTGAAAATGCAGCATTCCTTGCATGGGCGGGCAGTACTTCGAATTATTATCCGCAGTTTCTAAGCGCAGTTTGTGTGCATTATGGCATACCTCAAGACGTACCCGTATCAGAAATACCTGCAGAGCAGATAAAGAAGCTGCTTTATGGTACTGGCGGTGAGCGTGTTCGTTTCCTCTATGAGAATGATTTCGGTCATCGCAAAGAGGCGTATGTGCCTTTCGAAGGTATCGTGAACAATCTGGAGCGCCGTTATCGTGATACAGCATCGGATATGATGCGTGAGCACATTGAAAATTATATGAGTGCAAAGGCTTGCTCAAGCTGTAAGGGTCATAGACTTCGGAAGGAAACACTTGCCGTTACGATTAACGCCCAAAATATTTCTGAAGTTACATCCTTTTCGATTGGTGATGCACAGAACTATTTCAGTTCACTAGAGCTCACTAAGAAGGAAATGACGATTGCAAGTCTCATATTGAAAGAGATTAACAGCCGTCTCGGCTTCCTTGTGAATGTAGGTTTGGAATACTTGTCATTAAGCCGCGCTGCCGGTACACTATCTGGCGGTGAAGCACAGCGTATTAGACTAGCAACCCAAATCGGTTCCAGCTTGATGGGCGTTCTCTATATCTTGGACGAGCCGAGCATCGGATTGCATCAACGTGATAATGATCGCTTGATCGAGACGCTTGAGCATATGCGTAATCTAGGCAATACGCTTATAATCGTAGAGCATGACGAAGACACGATGCTTGCAGCGGACTACATTATTGATATTGGACCAGGCGCAGGCATCCACGGAGGCAAGGTTATTGCCGAAGGAACACCTGAAGAGGTCATGGCGAATGAGAATTCATTGACCGGTCAATATTTGAGCGGCCGCAAGTTTATCGAGGTTCCATTGGAGCGGAGAAAGACAAGCGAGAAGTGGCTTGAGGTTCGAGGCGCGAAGGAAAATAATCTGAGAAACGTGAATGTCAAAATCCCGCTGGGCGTGTTCGCAGCGGTGACAGGCGTATCAGGTTCAGGAAAGTCGACATTTGTGAACGAGATTCTCTACAAGACATTGGCTCGTGATCTAAACAAAGCCAAAACTCGCCCAGGTCAATACAAAGAACTCAGAGGTATCGAGCACTTAGAGAAGGTTATCGATATCGACCAATCGCCAATTGGGCGTACGCCGCGTTCAAACCCGGCTACTTATACGGGTGTATTCGATGATATTCGTGATTTGTACGCAAGTACGAATGAATCGAAGGTACGTGGTTATAAGAAGGGCAGATTCAGCTTTAACGTGAAGGGCGGACGTTGTGAAGCCTGCCGTGGTGACGGGATTATCAAGATCGAAATGCATTTCCTTCCTGATGTTTATGTACCGTGCGAGATCTGCAAGGGCAAACGATATAACCGTGAGACGCTGGAAGTGAAATACAAAGGAAAAAATATAGCAGAAGTGCTGGAAATGACAATCGAAGACAGCTGCATCTTCTTCGAGAACATCCCGCGCATCCTTCGCAAGGTACAGACGCTGTTGGATGTTGGTCTTGGTTATATGAAGCTGGGTCAGCCTGCTACGACTTTATCTGGAGGCGAGGCGCAGCGCGTGAAGCTGGCGGCTGAGCTGTATCGCCGTTCTACAGGCAAGACGCTTTATATATTGGATGAGCCGACTACGGGATTGCATGTGCATGATATCGACAGGCTATTGATGGTTCTGCATCGCTTAGTTGATTCAGGTGAATCCGTATTGGTCATTGAGCATAATTTGGATGTTATCAAGACAGCTGATTATTTAATTGATTTAGGACCTGAAGGTGGTAATGGCGGTGGATTAATCGTAGCCACAGGAACACCGGAGCAGGTTATAAAAGTGGACGGTTCATATACCGGCAAGTATCTAAAGCCTATTCTAGAGCGTGATCGCGAACGTACATTTGCCGCTCACAAGAAGGCAGAGGAAAAGGTAGCTGCTGCGGCAGAATAAGAATAAGGAAAGAGCAGGTCGCTAGCGATATAGCGGCTTGCTTTTTCTCTGTTCAGATCCTGTATGGAGTTTGAAAAGAGATTGTTTATACTGGAATGATTTCATGCTTTTAAATGTTATAGATAATGCCAAAGTTGGACAATATATAGGCGAACAACGGGTTGAAGATATCCAAGAGCTCAGTATGATTCTATGCGATTGTAGATATCATATATAAGAAATATAGGAAAATGAAACCCGTAAGAGTCAACTGTTTTTTAAAAATTGAAGGAAATATTATGAAATCGTGACAAACTTGTTACGAATCTCATTTCGGACTTGCGTCTCTGGCAACTTAAAGCTAACATATAGTATTATTAGGTTACGTGCGAAGAAAAAGGGGGTCCCTTCATGTTTTTGGCAGAAGAAGCAGCTACAGAAGCAAGCAAGATTGGCACTTTCGATTGGTTTATGCTTGCCTTCACGGTATTGATTGCGATCGGTCTTGTTCGGCTTTTAAGAGTTACTCCAAAGAAAAACATTTTTGCAATTGGTTTCACTACTGTTTCATTGGCATTGTTCCTGCTGATCGATTTCATTATGATCACGAAAGTATGGATGGCTTAAGCAGTCGAATAAAAAAAGATCTGTCGGACAAGTCCGACAGATCTTTTTTTTGTGAGGATTATACCCACCACATCTCGCCAAGCGGTTCTGTGATAAGAATTTGTTGAAGGTTTTGAACAGCCTTCGTAAAGCCTTCGTCAACGGACATTAGGCCGTCTTCATGCTCAATGCTTACAACGTAGTCATAGCCGACCAAACGAAGCGCGCTAAGGATGTCTGCCCATGTTTTCATATCATGACCGTAGCCGACTGTGCGGAACTGCCATGCGCGATCCAGCATGAGAGCATAAGATTGCATATCTGTAACGCCATGATGATTGACGTTAATAGGATCAATTGTAGTATCTTTTGCGTGGAAGTGGTGAATCGCTCCTGCGCGGCCAAGAATATGAACGGCTTGTACAGGATCAATACCTTGCCACCACATATGACTTGGATCTAGGTTAGCTCCGATTGCATTTCCTGCAGCTTCACGAAGACGAAGCATTGTCGCTGGACTGTGAACAGAGAATCCGCCGTGAAGCTCAAGTCCCATTTTCACACCGCTGTTTGTAGCGATTTTGCCAATCTCTGTCCAATAAGGAATAACTTTTTCTTCCCATTGCCATTTTAGAATTTCTTGATAATCATTAGGCCATGGCGCAACCGGCCAGTTCGGATATTTAGCATCCTCATGGTCGCCTGGACAACCGGAGAATGTGTTAACGACCTGTACTTCAAGGCGGTTAGCCAGTTCAATCGTTTTGCGAATAACCTCATCATGCTCGCTGGAAATTGCTTTTTGAGGATGAAGCGGGTTACCGTGGCAGCTAAGTGCGCTGATCATAATGCCGCGTGACTCTACTGCTTGTTTATAAGCTTTAAGTTTCCCGGCATCTGCAAGCAGCCCGTCAAGATCGCAATGTGCGTTTCCTGGATAGCCGCCTGTACCGATTTCAATTGCATTAAGTCCTTTGGAAGCAATATATTCGAGTGATTCCTCGAATGATTTTTGTGCGAAGAGTACGCTAAATACGCCTAATTTCATTTATCATTTACCTCCCGAATCCATTACATGGATTGTTTTAGCAGTCATAGCTAGTATATCACTTCTATAATAGGAAGATATGAACGAAATCATATTTGACAAAATCACATAATAACAGAGCAAATAAAGTGTATTGCAGGGGAAGTAGAGACTCTCTTTTAGGGAGAAGCGATTTACTGGGAGTAATGTGTGGTGGAATAGATAGTCGCGGTTTGTTAATATAAGAGGAGCAAGTTTCAAGAATGTGAGGGATTGATAGTCAATATGACAGATTCAATAATAAGATCGGACATAGAGCTGCTAGCTCCGGCTGGCGATTGGGATTGTATGCGTGCTGCTGTTGCAAACGGGGCAGATGCGATATTTTTTGGTGTGGAGAAGTTTAATGCCCGCGCGAGAGCAAATAACTTCCGCAGTGAGGAATTGCCGGAAATTATGGCGTTTCTTCATACGTATGGTGTGAAAGGCTTTCTGACGTTTAATATTCTTGTATTTGAGAATGAATTAAGAGACGCTCAGGAGCTTATTGAAATGTGTATCGACGCGGGAGTGGACGCGGTTATTGTTCAGGATTTGGGCCTGGTTAAGCTTATCCGAGAGCTGTCGCCTGATTTCCCGATTCACGGATCGACACAAATGACGATTACCTCGCCGGAAGCGGTTGAATTTACGAAGCCTTTTGGAATCGAGCGGGTTGTACTAGGACGGGAAAACAATCTAAAGCAGATTCAAAAAATTGGTGAGCAAGCAAAGCTTCCTATGGAGGTATTTGTTCACGGTGCGTTATGCGTATCCTACTCAGGTCAGTGTCTAACTTCGGAAATGTGGGGAGGACGCTCCGCGAATCGCGGCGAATGCGCGCAGGCTTGTCGTCTGCCTTATGATTTGATGGTCGATGGCGAGGTTCAGCCGATGGGAGACATCGCCTATTTGCTATCGCCGAAGGATTTGGCGGCGATTGATATTGTGCCGGAGCTCATCCAAGCGGGCGTTACATCATTTAAAATTGAAGGGCGTCTCAAAAGCCCTGAATATGTCGCGAATGTCGTGAGCAAGTATCGGCGCGCGATCGATAAATATTTTGACGGCGATCTATCGAAGCCGTCAGTTGAAGATGTGCGTGAGCTGCAGCAAAGCTTTTCGCGCGGCTTCACGCATGGTTTCCTGTCGGGAACGAACAACAAGCAGCTTGTTGAAGGAACGTTCCCGAAGAGCCGAGGCGTATACCTCGGTCGTGTAGAGCGCATTATGCGCGATGCGGTTACGCTGCGTATTGAAGCTCCGCTAAAACGCGGCGACGGTATTGTGTTTGACGCAGGCGACCCAACGAAGAAGGAAGAGGGCGGCCGCGTCTATGATATACGCCGTCAAGGCACGAAGATGGAAGGCGAAGCACAGGAAGGCACGATGATTGAGCTGGTTGCTGGCCGGAATGATGTTGATTTGCGCAAGGTTCATGTAGGCGACCGTGTATGGAAGACAAGTGATCCTGCGCTGGATAAGCGTCTGAGAGCTACCTTTGAAACAGAAAAACCATATCGCGTATTTCCGCTACATGTTAGAGTTACCGGTGCGCTTGGTCAACCGATGCGCACATGGTGGACGGATGTTCAGAAAGGAACAACCGTTGAAGTAGCTACTGAGCTCGAACTAGAGCAAGCGCAGAAGCGTCCAATGGATGCCGCGTTGCTTGAGGATCAGCTTGGCCGTCTAGGCGGTACAGTCTATCAGCTTGAGAAGCTTGAAGTTGAGCTTCAGGGCGATCTCATTGTACCGATTCGTGAGCTTAACCGACTTCGTCGCGAAGCGGTAGATCTGCTGGCAGGCGAGCGTCCTAAGCCTCCTGTTTATGTGAAGCATGCTGTTAATGCTCATGCGGATGCTTTCCAAGCGAAAGAAACGGATACTAACATATTAACGCCGCTAAGTGGAAAAGATGCGAAGCTGACTGCTTTGTGCCGGAGCTTGGAACAGGTGCAAGCAGCGGTGAAAACCGATGTTTCGTATGTATATGCCGACTTTGAATTTATTAAACAATTCCCAGCCGCCGTTGCTGCTGCTCGAGAAGCTGGCAAGCCTATTGCTCTGGCAACGCCGCGTATTCATATGCCGGGAGAGAACGGCTATCACGCAAATATTTTGAAGTTGGAGCCGGATGCTGTTCTTGTTCGAAATACAGGCGCACTTTATTACTACTTGCGTGCAAAAGCTGCTAATCCGGATAAGCCATTCCCTAAGCTTATTGGAGATTTTTCTCTTAATGTGGCTAACCATAAAGCTGTTAAACTTTTCACAGAGGTAGGTCTTGATCTTATTACGCCATCGTATGACTTGAATATTCAGCAAATGGTTGATTTACTGGAGAGTTCAGATACGTCGATGCTGGAAATGGTCATTCATCAGCATTTGCCAATGTTCCATACAGAGCATTGTGTATATTGTACCTTTATGAGCGAAGGAACGGATTTCACAAACTGCGGACGACCATGTGAAGAGAAACGTGCTTCCTTGCAGGATCGCATCGGCATGGCTCATCCGGTTCGCGTTGATGAAGGCTGCCGCAATACCGTGTATAATGCAGTCGAGCAATCGGGTGCGGAGTACATTCGTAATTTCGTCGGACTTGGCGTATCTAATTTCCGAGTTGAGTTTCTGGAAGAAACGCCGGAGAAGGTGCTTGAAGTATTATCATTATACCGAGACGCTCTTGATGGACGTATCACAGGAACGCAAGTATGGCGCAGTCTGAAAGCGATCAACCAATTGGGTGTAACACGCGGTCAACTGGTCAATAAATAAATAGAGTGAAATGAATGTACCGTTCTCTGCGGTTTGGGGGAACGGTATTTTTTGTTTGGTCGTGTTTTTTAGGAAGTATGACCTTCAAAGGGAGAGATCGTTTGACACGTTAATGGACGTGACATAGCATAGAGAAATAACGCCATTGTACGGCAAACCATTTTTGTTTAAAAGAGAGGCTTGATCATCATGAATGATGTTTGGTTTTCTGGCTGGAGACATGTATTTAAGCTTGATCCTGATCGTGAACTATCCGATGAAGAGCTCGATCTTATTTGTACCTCTGGAACCGATGCTATTATTGTAGGGGGCTCCAGCGGAGTCACTTTTGAAAATACAGTCGATCTCATGGCTCGCATACGCAGATATGCAGTCGATTGTGCGCTAGAGGTGTCGACGCTGGAGGGGGCAGTTCCTGGCTTTGACGGCTATTTTATCCCACTTGTCCTCAATACGAATCGAGCGGAGTGGATAACAGGTCGCCAGACAGAGGGCTTGCAGGAGTATGGCTCCTTTGTTCCATGGGAAGAGACAGCGGCTCAGGGCTACATTATATTGAATGCGGAGGCTACTGCGGCCAAAGTGACGGAAGCTCAAACCGAGCTTAGCGAGATAGAACTGATAGCCCATGTTCGAATGGCTGACCGCTTAATGCGCTTGCCAGTTATTTATTTGGAATATAGCGGGCGATTCGGAGATATGGGGCTAGTGAAGCGTGCAAAAGCAGCGACTGTTCAAGCTCAGCTCTTTTATGGCGGCGGTATTGATAATGCTGAGAAAGCACGTCAAGCAGCCGAAGCTGCGCATACCGTCGTAGTTGGCAATGTGATCTATAGTGATTTGAAGGCAGCATTGTCTACTGTTGAAGCCGTTCGTGAGGCTAATGGTTTGAAATACTGAGCTTTCCTTTTATATAACTAATATTTAATACGGATAACGAATATAATGGCGCTGTTCACTGTTGGAGATACTGTTCTCTTATGATGTACAACGTCATTTTTCACCGAAATAGGTTTTGTTAAGTATGAAACTATCGAAATTTTACAGCCTTAATAGCCTTTTGCTAGCGGTATTTGATACCTATAAACTGGCGGTGAAGTGAACCGTCATCATGTAGGAAATATACGTAATTGACATGTGGGCAGGTCCTTGTCTACACTATTAAAAGGCGAACATATGCGAACAAAGGAGTCGGAGCATGTTTAATCAAATTAGCATCGAACAAGCTGTTCAAAAGCTCAACCCGCCGCAGCGGGATGCCGTCCAAACGACAGACGGTCCATTGCTTATTATGGCTGGAGCGGGCAGCGGCAAGACGCGCGTGCTGACACATCGAATTGCTTACTTAATAGAGAAGAAGCGTGTGGCGCCATGGAGCATTCTTGCCATCACCTTTACCAATAAAGCATCAAGAGAAATGCAGGATCGTGTGAGTGCGCTTGTTGGTCCATCTGGACGGGATATATGGGTATCAACTTTTCACTCCATGTGTGTGCGTATTTTAAGAAGAGATATTGATCGGATCGGCTTCACATCAAGCTTCTCCATATTGGATTCCTCGGACCAGCTCTCGGTTATCCGCAACTGTATGAAGGATTTGAATATCGATACGAAGAAGTTTGAACCGAAGGCTGTTCAAGCTGCTATTAGCGGAGCGAAAAATGAACTGATCACGCCTGAGCAATATGAGCAGAAGGTTGGGGATTATTTTGAAGGCCTTGTAGCTCAAGTATTTACGAAGTATCAGAAAAAGCTGAGAGCTAACAACTCATGCGATTTTGATGATCTCATTATGATGACGATTCAGTTGTTCAAGGATGTACCTGAGGTGCTTGAATTCTATCAGAACAAATTCCGTTATATTCACGTCGATGAGTATCAGGATACGAATAGAGCGCAATATATGCTGACTCGCATGCTGGCGGATAAACATCATAATATATGTGTAGTAGGTGACAGCGATCAGTCCATTTATCGTTGGCGGGGCGCAGATATTACGAACATTTTGAATTTTGAAGGGGATTACCCTGAGGCACGGACGATCATGCTGGAGCAAAACTATCGTTCGACTGCAAACATTCTAGATGCTGCCAATGCGGTTATTAAGCTGAATACTGGACGCAAGCCTAAGAAACTATGGACCGATCAAGGCGCAGGCGATCCGATTTCTCTGTATCAAGCGGATACGGAGCATGATGAGGGCTATTTTGTAACCGGCGAGATTCGTAAAAACGTGAACAAAGGGCAGAAGTTCTCGAACCATGCGATTTTGTATCGTACCAATGCGCAGTCCCGGGTTATAGAGGAAATTCTTATTAAATCGGATATACCGTACCAAATTGTCGGAGGCATTAAGTTCTATGATCGCAAAGAGATCAAGGATTTGCTTGGTTATTTGAAGCTGATCTCTAATCCAGATGATGATATTAGCTTAGTTCGTATCATAAATGTTCCGAAGCGGGGAATTGGCGATACAACGGTAGGTAAGTTGGCAGATGAAGCGGGAAGACGAGGAACTTCTATATATAGAGTGCTCAATGATCTTGGTGAGGTTGAAGTTAATGGTCGGACAAGAACGCTGCTGCGTGAGTTTTACGATATCATAGACAACCTAACAAGGATGGTAGAGTATTTGTCCGTAACGGAGCTTACAGAGAAAGTGCTTGAGCTATCGCAATACCGGATGGAGCTGCATCAAGAGAATACTTTGGAATCGAAAGCTCGTCTTGAAAATATTGATGAGTTTCTGTCGGTTACCATGGACTTTGAGAAACGTAACGAGGATCGTACGCTTGTCGCGTTCTTAACTGACTTGGCGTTAATCGCTGATATCGATTCCTTGAACAAGGATGAAGAGGAAGCAGAGAAAAACAAAGATTCCGTTACGTTGATGACGATGCATAGCGCAAAAGGCTTGGAATTTCCGGTTGTCTTCATTATCGGTATGGAGGAGAGTGTCTTCCCTCATAGCAGAGCGCTTGCTGATAATGAGGAGCTTGAAGAGGAGCGCCGTCTTGCGTATGTAGGCATCACTCGAGCTGAGAAGCAGTTGTTCTTGACATGTGCTCGGATGCGCACCTTGTTTGGACGTACGAGCAGTAATATGCCTTCTCGATTTTTGCAGGAGATTCCTGAGAGTGTAAGGGAAGGTGTCTCCGGAGGCGGAGGCGGTTTCTCACGTGCTATTGGACGCAGTGGTTCTAGTGCGAGCGCTGGTGGTACGGCAGTTCAAGGTAGAGGTATGCAAACGGGACGAGGACCAGCGGGCAGTACGCCTGGTGCAGGAAATCGCTCACCAGGCATGACAGGAACACCGGCTGCTGGCGGCAGAGGCGGAGTTCGAGTGAGTACACCGCTGCAGGATGCTGCTCGTGTTGCTCAAGGCGGCGGCGCAGCAAGCGGTGCCCCATCTGAAGGTTTTGCATCAGGTGAGAGAGTATCGCATGGCAAATGGGGAATAGGTGTAATAGTATCCGTTAAAGGAACAGGTAAGGATATGGAGCTTAATATAGCCTTCCCTGCACCGATAGGGATAAAGCGTCTATTAGCAGGCTTTGCACCAATAACAAAAGTTTAAGGTTTATGAGTTATTTTGGACGATTAGAAGGAGGAGCCTCCCGTGAACGCTCAATTAGAACGGATGCAACAGCTTGTTGCGATAATATCAGAGCATAATTATCAATACTATACTCTGGATCAGCCAACCATAAATGATGTGGATTATGACAAGCTCTACCATGAGCTTGTCGCACTGGAAGCAAGTACGGGTGTCACTCTTCCGCATTCGCCGACGCAAAGGGTAGGGGCAGAGCTTTTAAAAGGCTTTGAGCCTTATCGTCATCGTGCTCGCTTGTGGAGTCTCGATAAAGCGCAAAACGCTGAGGATTTGCTGACATGGAATACTCGCTTGCTGAAATCAGTCGCTGATTATAACGCGAAGCATCCTAATGAGGAGCCATTGCCGCAGCCTACTTATGTAGTAGAGCTAAAGTTTGATGGTCTAACATTGAACCTTACGTATGAGGATGGACAGCTTGTGCAAGCAGCGACACGCGGCAACGGTACGGTTGGAGAAGGTATTTTGCAGCAGGTGCGTACGATTCGTTCGGTTCCGCTCGTGATTCCGTTTAATAATGGGATTATTGAGGTGCAGGGTGAAGGGATCATGGGGCTGTCTGTTCTTTCTAAATATAATGAAACCGCCATTGATCCGCTCAAAAACGCTCGTAATGCAGCAGCTGGCGCGCTACGCAATCTCAATCCGAAGGTGACCGCTGAACGGAAGCTGGATGCTTTCTTCTATAATGTCGGTTATGCGGATGGCGTTAGCTTTGCAGACCATCGCGAAATGCAGCAATTTTTACGTGACAATCAATTTAAAGTGAATCCTTATGTGACTTACAAGAACACCATCGAAGAGGTACTGGAAGAATTAGTTCTCGTAACAGAGCAGCGTGAGACATTGGATTTCTTAATTGATGGAGCGGTCATTAAAGTTGTTGATATGCGTACTCGAGAGGCTCTTGGCTTTACGGATAAATTCCCGCGCTGGGCGGTTGCTTTCAAATTCGAGGCGGAAGAAACGACTACGATACTGGAATCGGTATCCTGGGAGGTTGGTCGTACTGGCAAAATAACGCCGGTTGCTCGTGTGGAAGCGGTAGAGCTTGCTGGTGTAACCGTTCAAAACTGTACGCTTAACAATATTGGCGATATTGAACGGAAAAATCTAAAAAATGCATTAGGAACACTCGTTACGATTAGACGTTCAAATGATGTGATTCCAGAAATATTAGGCAAGGCGGACGAGGAACCGGGTCAAGAAATTGTATTCCCAAATGTCTGTCCTTCATGTGGCACAGAGCTTGAACAGCGCGGCGCTCATTTGTTCTGCAACAATAAGCTTGGCTGTCAGCCGCAAATCATTAGTCGCATTACACATTTTGCCTCTCGTGATGCTATGGACATTGATACATTCAGCGTTATGACCGCAGAGCAGCTTTATAAGGATTGCGAGGTTCGTGATCCAGCTGATTTGTATGCGCTAGGCTATGATGACCTTATCAAGCTAGATCGTTTTGGAGAGAAGAAAGCACGCAAGCTTCTTGATGCTTTTGAGAAATCGAAGGAACGTGAATTAGCATCCTTTTTGTTTGCACTAGGTATTCCGAATACGGGTAAAGCAACGACTAAGATGCTTGCTGAGCATTATGGCAGTCTAGATGAGATTATGAAGGCGCAAGCAGAAGATCTTATCGTCTTGCCGGATATCGGGGGCATTGTGGCGGAGAGCATAGTTGGATTCTTTAATGATCCGATACAGATTGCAAGCATTGCTCGTATGCGTGAACTGGGTGTTAAGGCAGAAACAGAGCAACAAACCGTAATCAGGCAAGATAGTATCTTTAGTGGGAAGACTGTTGTTTTAACGGGAACACTTCCAACGATGTCTAGAGATGAAGCTGCTAAGCTGCTGGAAGCATGCGGTGCAAAGATTTCAGGCAGTGTGTCCAAGAAGACCGACTTCGTCATTGCAGGAGAAAGTGCAGGCAGTAAGCTGACTAAGGCCCGTGAACTTGGTATTACAGTAATCGAAGAAGAAGCGGAGTTGCTGAGACTATTGGGTGAAGTGAAGTAGTGATCATTAAGGTGTTCATGCAGCTGCATGAACACCTTTTTAGTTGTGAGGATAATCGCTTCCAAAAGGGACATATAAAATAAATGCATATTGTCAAATTTTACAACTTGTTTTATCCTTTTCTAAGTGGTATATTATTTCTTGTCGCTTCGGACACATCGGAAAACAACGAAATGCTTCATAAATAAAAATGAAACAAGCTGTTGACAAGATGGAATGAAGATGATAAAATAATTTCTTGTCACGACAAATTGTGACAAACAAGTTCTTTGAAAACTGAACAAATGGATCACGTCGATCTGATAATAAGTTTTAAAATAGCTAGTTTAGTTATTGAGCAAGTCAAACACCAATTTGGAGAGTTTGATCCTGGCTCAGGACGAACGCTGGCGGCGTGCCTAATACATGCAAGTCGAGCGGAGTTGAAGAGATGCTTGCATCTCT
>NZ_JBWDNR010000005.1:0-539579 GCF_056269295.1 Paenibacillus sp. J31P13 | reverse complement strand
GCCTGGTTCCGCTACTTCTACTTTCGCTTGTGTTTCTGTAATCACTGCTTCTAGTGCAGTTGTATCGATGCCTTGTGTTGGAATTTTAGCTGATTCGAATGTCGCAAGGGCATCCTTAAGAGCTAATTCTGCTGCATCCACTTCCACTTGCGTCGCTGAAGTGTTTTCCTTCACTACTGTTGCTTCATCAATCGCTGCTGTTAGCGCATCAATTGCTACTTGCGGATATTGGCCTGGCTCTGTGCCTGCTTGCGCCGCACCCACTATCGTTTGTGCTTCTGTAATTGCTGCTTCTAGTGCTGCTCTATCAACTTGTGATTCAGCTGCATCTGAGACAATAATCTGCTGCAATAATGTCTCAGTCCGTCCGTCAACATGAGCTACAAGTACTACTGTTCCTACTTTTGTATATACAGAAGGATCAACCTCAACAAAAGTAATTGGTAATGTCTTACTTCCAAGTACACCATCTTCCATCGTTTGCGCCGAAACTGATGTTGGTAATACAGGCAATTCCGTATTCAATATTGAAATAGGTGCTAATGAGTCTATTGATGTTACCCCGTTAATATAAACGGTAATGCTCACTTTGCTATACATCCCCACCAAGGAACCATTTACCGTGTATGTTCCCGGGGTGTTAAGATCTGTATTGTTCATCATATCCCATTTCACTGCAATAGGTTGGGCATGACTTCCATCAAAGGTCACATTAACCGTTTTCGGCAGCGCTGGTGATGTGCCAACCGTTGTTGATACCGGTGAAACCGTGTCAATTGTTGCATTGGTATAGGACTTATAAATACCAACAGTATAGTTAATTTTTGCTCCCACTGCTGATGTCTGAGCGATTGTGAGCGTATTTGAACCGAAGATTAACGGTAAAGATTGCGCCGTCATATCCACGAATTCGCTTGTAATATCTGTGCCGTTCAATGAAATGGCAAATGTTGCGCCATGTTCTGAAGTTGGCATAATCAGCGTAACGTCTTTAGTTGGATCGGTAATTGACGCCTGATATGATGTATGATTAGGGTTGAAATTTCCATTCAGTGTTGCGTTTCCAAACTTAAGATTCGCGTCATATACCATATTCGGTGCGCTTGAGTTTGTCTTAACACTGATATCATCTACGGCCAAGTTAAACTTCGCTGAGTTACCATCATAAGGAACAAAAGCAAAATAGCCGCTTGTATAGGTTGAGTCTTGTCCAGATATCGTGATAGTTTCGTCAAGTGTTGCGGATACCGTACCATCTACAACAGTGATCGATAATGTATGCCAGCTACCACCAGCTTTAACTGCTTTAAATAGATTTGCAGGCAGTACAGCACTAGTCGATCCCTCTATTAAGGTATGCGTATTGGTAGCTTCACTAGTTAGATCAGCACGGTATAATTCCATTTTATTGGTAGCTTTATTAAACGCTACATTGTATCCAGCCGGTTGGTAGGTCATTTTTCCGGAGTGAGTACCAGATTTGGCAATCGGCTGCGTATTAACAAAGAATCGTAATGGTTGTGCAGTGCTTGTATAATCACTATCAAGCGCAAATTTCAAATCAAGCGTGTAATTGCTCCATTCATGCGCAGGTGTCTTTTCATAATAGAGAGCTGGTTCATTATTGACGATCATGACCTTCGCACTGCCATTTGTCTCATCAGTTTTCGGGTTCGCTATAACTTTCAAATTCGGATTAGTTCCCCAGAAAGTTGTAAAACCATCATTATTGTATGTTGCAGACTGTCCAGAACCCGTAATTGCAATTTCGGTTTTCGGCATTCCTTTCTCGAAATCCCAGTTGTTGATTAATGTAACAGGGTCTACTACTACTGGTGGCGTATAAGGTGGTACTGAACCCGCACCCGGTTGAAGCTGCACTACTGGATCAGCGTCTACACCACCGTAAACATCGATTAGATCATAGTAGGACATACCAGTATTTTTGCCTGGAGCACCAGTGCTATCGTAATTTCCCATTCCAATATAATTGAATGACGCTCTATCGAGTGTTGTTACTTCTTGGTCATTAATATAAAGTGTAACTTTGCCGGCAGTAGAGTAGTCAAACTTATACTGATGCCACCCAAAACTACGCGGTATTGTCGTTAACTTTTCAGCCGTACCATCAAGATAAGTGAAATAGTCTCTGCTAGCATAACCGTTAATTCCAAGCCCAACATGGTTGGCAGAAGTATTGTCATCTACTCTCATGTAAGATTGACCTCTAACATCCGAATCATTCAATCCTTCATTGTGGTCATTACCGGCATAATCACGACGTTTATCGAAGAACCAACCGGTTACGGTTTTGTTTAAGTTGTTTTTAAAAGTTCTACTGATTGCGACCCCGTTTGAATTTCCTTTTGCACCGCCGTTAATAAACAGAGAATAATGACCGTTGAACGGACCTTCAGCTGTATACGCGGTAGAAATAACAGGATTACCTTTTTCAATTGACCATTTTGTTGTGTCAATCTTCCCGCCTTCAAAATCATCCGAAAAATAGCTGTCCGAACGTAATTTCGGCGTGTTTGGATTATACAATTCGGAAGTAAAAGGGAAATCTTGACGGTTAATACCGATACGGTCATATTCCATCTTCGAATTGTCAAACGAATAATATAGTCGCGGATTATACGCTGATGTTGGATAATCGCTGTTTACGTTATCTACAAAAAACACATCACCATTTTGCGTCGGTTCCACACGTAAGTTAGCACTCTGATTGTTAATACCTTCAATATTAGAAAGATAAGTACCCGTAGCGCCCATAGCCAAGTCCATACCATGAACCGTATTAGGATCGCGAACGTCAGGTGCACTACCAATATCTGAAGTTACAATTTGATTAAAGACATTACCCGCCTTTAATTCACCATATGGTTGACCTGTTTCTTTATTAATAGCCTCTGCCGGAATCCTTGTGCCGTGTAATCTCTGTACATCACCGCCCTTGAAGAGAGCTCCAATGAATATTGCACTATCCTCCGCAGTATCTTGTTCCGCATCATGCACATAAATATATTCGAAACGGTTGCCGTAGTTATACACATCTCTCACCGGGTCAAAGTTTGGACTTGCACCAGGCATAGTTTGTGCTTGACCAACAAACGAAATTGCACGTCGTGGAGCATAGTAAATTTCGAGGTTCTTAAAAGTGCTAAAACCTGTATTCATTACTTGCAATCCCGCACCAAAAGCATTGACTTGTCCAACATGGTGAATGGACAAATTATAGAACGTATGGTTGTTATTGTATTTACCGACTCCTGGATAACCGCCATCCGTATTGATACCGCCCATACCCGTGTTTTCGATAACAAGGTTCTGGAACGTATTGTATGAGTTATCGCGCCAAACAACGATTCCAAATAGCCCCATATTAGTGATCCTGCTGTTTTGAATAGTAATATTATTAGTATTAATCAATGTGAACCCGCCATGCATGTATGCAGGACGAACAGCGTAGTCAGAATAATATGGCTGTGTACTTCCCGCTGCCTCTGCTGGTGGGTATGGAATTGCTGTACCACCAGCATACCAAGTTTCACCATAGCTCCAGCCATCTACAATATAATTATCTGATTCTGTAGCTTCGAGAGTGAATCCGTCGAAAGTGATATGGCTAACTTGTTTTGCAAGATCCGGTGCTTTTCCCCAATCCGCAATGTTCGGTTTATCAGAGCCTTGTAAACGAATAATCTCCTTCGTCGTCGGAACTACGATATTCAAGTTGTTCATATCCTGAGCACTTGTTACTCCCTCAGCTGCCGTTGGATAGTAGTAAAGCCAGCCTGTTTGTTTATCATAGTGATACTCGCCAGCTGTATCCAAGAAGGAAATATTTCCTTGCATGAAATAACGAGCATTAGCATTAATGTTGTATTTTGTAATATACATTTCAGGATGCGCAGAATCGAACGGTGAATGTATCACATTATTCGCTGTATCGATTCTGTTAATAGGAAGAGTGTTAGACTCGAAAGCATATCCTCCACAGTCAAAAACAAAAAGTTGAGCAATTTCTGCAACCTTTGCTGCTTGAGCTTTTACTAGAGCATCAATTTGAGCCGGAGTCAGGTCGCTCGATTTGTAACCCATATCTTTGTTTGAACCTTTAGTTGACAAGAAATAGGGGCCATTCCACGATGGGAATTCAGAATCCTCTACCTTATTGGGCGTACGGGCCATAATCGCTTTATTAAAGCTAGTATCTGCTTGAGTGCCAATATAAAGTTGGTTAAAGTTGTATTGTTCAGGATCAAGTTTAACTTTATATACTTTACCGACTGCAGATGCTGGTAAATATCTTAAGTAGTCCGTAGTATCCACGTCGGCAGCACTCGTCTGCTCCCAATCAGTTGTAATATCTGTAATAGGAACGCCACCAATTAAATGCGCGCTTCCAGGTGCTCCAAGGCTTTTATAATGAACGCGATGCCCATTAAACCCTGAATCCGCTTCGTTGAAATTCATTCCCTCAGGGATGTAATAATCACCTTCTTCTACAAAAACATAAATATCGCCAGTCATTGCTTGATTGATTAGACGAACAGCTTGTTGAGCTTTTTCAATAGTTAGAAACGGACGTTCATAAGTCCCTTCATTATCGTCGCTACCTGTTGGAGATACAAAAAACTGTGCATAAATATTATTCCCCGATGTGTTAGCGCTTACATTTTGAGTAATTGCGCCAATAGAACTGAAAATCAATGTAAACATTAATAATACAGTGATTATTTTTTTATAAATAGACTTACTCATTTTAACGTCTCCTCACATTTTTAAGAATCTTTTCGTATACTCGCAGCATCTCGCAAGTGATATTAGAGGCTCAGCATTTTCTACTTTGCCTCTAATATCCCCCGTACAGCTTCACTCCGAACGTACTACGACAACAGCTTCTTGCAAAGAAATCGAAGTTGCCCGTATAACAATGTCCCCTTGTTCCTTGTTAGCTTGAACAATTGCTAAACAATGTCCATTGAATGCTCGTCGAAGATTTGCTTTGTCAGGTTCGTGGCTGCTTGGATCACCATTTCCAACACCAACAATTTTTCCGGGACCTTCAATTGTAAACATAATCTCGTTATCTGCCGTAGGAACAACTTCACCAGCAGCATCTAATACGGATACTTTAATCATCGCAATATCCGTACCATTCGCTTTCATTTCTGTTTTATTCAGCTCTAGCCTAATATGATGAGCGGTTCCTGCTGTTGTCACAGTCTTTCTTGCTATTTCTTTCCCAGCTATTTTCCCTATCGCTGTCAATTCACCGGGAATGTAGTCAATCTTCCACTCGATTCGCGAATTTCGATCAACAGTCTTTTCGCCAAGAGTACGACCATTAATAAATAATTCCACCGTCTCACAATTGCTATAAGCCCACACATCAATCACTTGTCCAATCTTATCCGACCAGTTCCAGTGAGGAAGAATATGCACCATCGGTTCTTCTGTCCAGGCAGCTTTATAGTAATAATAAGCATCTTTCGGGAATCCGCAGCTATCCATGATCCCGAAGTGTGAACCGATACAAGGCCATTGATAAGGCGTTGGTTCTCCTCTGTAATCAAAACCGGTCCAAACGAATATGCCTGTCAAATGAGGGTGATTCACTACATCCTGCCATGATTTCTCGTGCGAACATGACCACTCCGGAATCTGATCTCCATAAGTTGAACAGTATCCTTTAACATCATCATTCTCATAGATGCCACGTGTAGTCGTACAGCTCGTACTCTCACTTCCGAGCATGATTCGGTCTGGGAACGTTTCATGATCGACAAGATATTGATCTTCTCTTTGGCCGTAGTTATATCCCGTTATATCTACGGAAAGACTGTATCCTGCGTCATTCCACCCATGATTCATGCATGAAATCGTAAAGCGAGTTGGATCAATAGAATGCGTAATTCTTGACAGCGTATCAAGCATTCTCGCTCCCATAATCGTTCCTTCTAATATTTCCTCATTCTCCATGCTCCACAAAATGATTGATGGATGATTTCGATCTCGATATAGTATCTCTTTCAGGTCCGCGATTCCGTCTGGGGATACATCGAGCTTCCTGTTTTCGTCTACAACGAGCATACCCATTCTATCGCATAGATCTAGAAGCTCAGGTGAGGGAGCATGATGCGAGCATCTGTATGCGTTGCATCCCATACTTTTAAGAAGCTTGATTTTATGTTCAGTTACTTGATCAGGCAGAGCGACTCCTACGCCAGCGAAATCCTGATGATTGCAAGTCCCTTTAATTAAATACCGTTCACCATTTAGGTAAAATCCACTATCTGCGGTAAACTCTATTGTTCGTACACCTAATGGGGTCCTATATACATCCACCACATCTTGTTCATTAGCTTCATAAATTCTCGTAATAACATCGTAAAGGTAAGGATTCTCAGGCGACCAGAGCACCGGCTTCATCAATTTCATCGTAGTTTCAACATCTGCTTGACTGTCTGCTTGAATGGTGATGTTCTCCGAGCTGGAAGCGACCACATTCCCTATTCCATCCGCAATTAAAGTCTTGATCATACAATTAACGGCATAAGGTTGTTCGTTACATACGGTTGTCGTTACAGTAACGTCAGCCTCTTCTTTACTTACCTTTGACGTGGTCACATACGTTCCGTGCCTTCCTACGTGAAGTCTTTCCGTCTTGTTTAACCAGACATGACGATAAATACCGCAACCTTCATACCACCAGCCTTCATAATCACTGGCATCAACTTTAACGAAAATTACATTTTTCCCCTCATCACCGTAACGTGCAATATCGGTAATGTCATAACTGAATCCCGTATATCCGCTTGGATGAGTTCCCATTAAATGCCCATTAACCCATACGGTACAGTTACGCATAACACCATCGAACTCGATCGATAGCTTCTTGCCAAGATCTACTGAAGGAATCTCGAAAACTTTACGATAACATCCAATTCCAACAGGTAGATAACCGTGGCTCTTATGATGTTTAACTTTATCCCCGTCATATACGTAATTCCCTTCCACACACCAATCATGTGGAAGATCGACAGCCTTCCAATCCCGCTCGTTCATTACAGCCTGTTCTCTTTCGTCGAAAAAAGCGATCTTCAGCCATTCCCCTTCTGCGATCTGCTCACAGTCGGTTAATCCACCTGTCATTCCTCCTTTTACAGCATGCATGATAGGTAGATCACCTAAATGGAACATCCAATCGGAGTCGAAGTTTTGTACTGTTCTTGGAGTTGTGTTCATCGGTATCCCTCTTTTCAATCCCTATTCATTAAGAAGAGCCGTCTTACTCCATATAAAAATGGCATTCAGGATTGGGACGGCTCCTTGCAAAATATGTGTATTTAATTATTTAACATTTGCTGCTTTCCAATCGTCGATCTGCTTCTGAGCATCTTCTATCAGCTTATCCATGCCTGCTTTCTTCAATCGATCCGCGTATTTAGGTAGCATCTCTGCAGGATCAACTGTTCCTGTCATCATCGCAGGAACCATTTCCCCCATGATCGCATTAACTTGAGCATATTCTTGTTTTAGCGAATCCGGGTTGTATAGGAAGCCCAGTAATGGAGATGTAGCAGATGTATCATTTAATGATTTCAGCTCATCCATAGACACTGGCGAATCTTTAAGCTGGTAATCATTAAATACGTTTCCATATTCCCAATTTACTGCAGGCAAGTACCCGGTATTCGGAATAAGCTCAATAATATCATTGTCTACTTTGTTATAGTGCGTTCCTTCGATACCGTTATTAAGTAAACGATACAAATCTTTATCACTATACAGCAAGTCAAGTAACATCATTGCTCTTTCTGGGTTTTTACTTGTTCTAGAAATAGCCGTCATTGTAGCAATAACTCCACCGGTATTAACATAAGCTGGAGCCGAGTCAATTACGATAGTTGGACTGCCTTGTTCAACAGTAGCCCCTTGACTGGCGCCTGGACCTCCGCCACGAGTCCATATCGCATATTTTCCAGAATTAGCCTCAGCCTTATAATCTTTTCTAGAAATTGCATCTTTCTTGATATAACCCTTCTCATACCACTCTCTGTATACTTTCATCAGATCCATGAATTCTGGGCTTTCCACACCGTTATAAACTTTCATATCTTTGTCGTCCACATTGATTACTAATGGGTACATGCTGTTACCTTGAACAGCATCGATCGTGAAGCCAGTTTCCATATTAAATAATTCAGGGAAGCTTGTCATTGCTGGCAAGTATCCAGCTATTCCAGGTTCGCCATTTTTAATTTGCTCTAAGTATGGAGTCAAATCACTTGGTTTTTTCACACTATTCACATCGAATCCATACTTGTCGACAAGCTCTTTATTAAAAGCAAGACCTCTAGCAATGAAATACGTTTGATAGTTCAAAGAACCGTAAATTTCACCATTTACTTTAGTAGCGTCCCAATACTTTGCAGGCACTTGCTCTAATATGTTTTTACCATACTTCTCTAGTAACTTATCTAGCGGTACATAAGCGCCTCCCAAAACATTGGACGCGTAGTTATTCGCCCACGAGGACGTGAAAGCAAGATCGTACGCTTCGTTCGTCGAAGTGATTACTTTCATTTTTTCATCGAATGCACCCCAATCGATGACGTTTAATGTCAGTGTTGCGTTGATCTTTTCTTTCAAAATTTTATTTACTGCATCCATAACAACCTTATGATCCGGTTGAACCGTACCTACTGTATACCACGTTAATTCAACTGGCTCTAAATCTGAGTCTGTTTCCCTTACATTTGATGATGGATCTGTACTTGCTTTCGGTGACTCACCGGAATTTCCAGTCTTTGCGCCACATGCACTAATGAGCAAAGATACAGCCAGGATCATGGTCATGCAAAGTAGAAATTGTTTTTTAAACATTTCTTTTTTCCCCCTATAATAATATCTATTGAAACTGCATTTGCAGTAACAACCAAGACTAGATGACTATCCTTTTACTGAGCCAACCGTAATCCCTTTTTCGAAGTACTTTTGGAAGAATGGAAATACAAACATCATAGGACCAGCAGCCAGTACAGCAAGCGCCATTCTCACCGATAATTCAGGCAACGATACGTTGCTAACCATCCAAGGCGGTACAAATGCACTCTTAAGAAAGTCCATATTCGATTGGATTTTGAACAACATATATTGCAAGGAAATAATGTCGGTATTGTTCTGAATAAACATCAAGCTCAAATAATAATCATTCCAATAGGTAAGCAAGTAAAACAATCCTACAGTAGCAATACCTGGCTTAGCGATTGGAAGCACAATTTTGAGATAGATTCCAAACTCTCTTGCCCCGTCGATTTTCGCGGATTCAATAATAGCTGGTGATATGCTTGAAAAGAATCCTTTCATGAGCATAACAAACCACGCACTAACTAAATATGGGACGATTAAGGCAAAAATTGTATCCTTCATATGAAGCTGATTAACTATTAATATGTACCATGGAATTAAACCCCCGGTAATAAGCATCGAGAAGAACACAAAGAACGTAGTTTTTTGAGCATAAGCATAATCTTTTCTAGATATGGCATATGCCAGCATCGTTGTGATCAATAATCCGACTATCGTACCTACAATCGAAACGGTAATGGTTACTAGATAAGATGTAAAAAGTTGCTTGGGATTTTCAAAAATAAACCGATAAGCCGAAAAATCAACACTCTTTGGAATAAAGGAATAACCATTACTGATAATATCCGCATCACTAGTTAACGAAACAGACAATACTAGGAACATTGGTGCTACACACAATAACGTAACGATGACCATTAAACTATGCATAGCTATGCTAGAGAGTTTAAGCCGCATTTCATTTCACATCCTTAGAACAGTGCATTTTCTCTGTCGTATTTTTTAATAATCCAGTTTGTAACGAGAACAAGTACAAATCCAACGACGGATTGGTAAGCGCCAGCAGCGGAGGACATTCCTAAATCTCCCATACCTTTAAGCGAACGATAGACATAGGTGTCGATTACATCTGTCGTTGCATACAGTAGCGAAGAATCCCGTGTCAAGTTGAAGAAAAGATCAAAGTTACCATAGAATATTTTTCCGACTTGTAGTAGTAGCAATAGCGTAATTAAAGGTTTTAACATCGGAAGTGAGATACTTTTGATCTTGTGCCATTTATTGGCGCCATCAATGTCAGCGGCATCGAACAATTCACTATCTATTCCCAATAAGCCAGTATAGTAAATGATCGTATAATAACCGACATTCTTCCATGTATTCGCACTAACCAGTAACGATGGCCAATATGAGTCTTCGTTATACCACAGAATCGGTTCCATATTTAACTTCAGAAGCATCGCATTTACAAAACCGTGATCCATATCTAGCAGGGCCAAAAACACATAACCGACGACAACCCAAGATAGAAAATACGGGAAAAACATAACTGTCTGATAAAATTTCACAAATTTACGTGACATCTCATATAAAATCAACGCAAGAGCAATGGAACACACAAGTAATATGATAATGAAGAACGCATTCAATACTACTGTGTTTCTAGTAATTCGCCATGCATCGTCACCTGAGAAAAGGAAACGGAAATTTTGAAATCCAACCCAAGAACTATTCCAAAAACCTAGATCGAATCGATACTCCTTAAAAGGCAGTATCAAACCATAGAGTGGAACGTAATTGAAAATGAAAATAAATAACACGCCTGGAATTGTCAAATAGAACAACTCCTTGTTCTTGCGGAAAGTACGTAAAGCTTTCACTCTGTTCACCTGCCTATAATGTATTGGATCGCCTTGCCGGCTACACCAATAAATATATCGGATCATATTCATCTTAGAAACTGACAAAAGTGCAGTTTTCCCTGCTGTTATGCGAAAAATTGGACTATCATTTTATAGAAAAACTGCCAAAACACAAAAAAAGTGGACAACCTGCGCTCAATTCGCGCTTGGTTATCCACTTTTTAATGCTCTTATTCTTCTTGAATGGATTTAATAAAAACATATTCTTTAGGAGAGCAACCAAATCTTTTTTTGAACAATCGGTAGAAACTAGTTTCGTTCGCAATTCCGACCTTATCCATAATTTGCATAACACTTAAATTAGAGGTTTCCAGATACTCCTGGGCGCGTACAATTCGAACTTCGTTAATGTAAGAAGCGACAGACATTCCCATCTGCCCTTTGAAAATTTGCCCAAGATATGCTGGTGACATCTTAAACAAGCTTCCTAACTTCTGCAACGATAAATCAAGATCAGAATAATTTTTTTGAACGCTATCCTTAATCGTTTCCACAATGACGTTGTGTTTTTCATGAACTTGATATTTCTCAGTACTAATTATCCGTCGAAGTAGATTCTTCATCTCGTCATGGATTTCTTCTATCGTTTCCAACTCGACAAATTTGCTATATACCGTGTTGAAGTCGATTGAAGACTGATTGTATTTGAAATCATTCATTTCGAATACAGTCGTAAAAATAGTTCTGATTAATAACATGACCGAAAATGGAATGTGATTGCCCGCTTGTCCGGAAATTTCCTGTAGAATGGAAAACAACATTTTTTCAGCAGCGTCGATATTGTTGGATTTCATCTCTTCAACAAACTTCTTCTCCAGTTGAACAGAATAGTTTAGTTCTTGGCTTTTGTTTTGCTTATCAACCAAATCCGGAGTAATAATCGTGTTCTTACCCATCACATAACGATAATTCGAATTATTCAGCGCGATATGATAACTCTGGGATAGTTCGTGTATTTCTTCAACGACCGACCCTATTGACACTGTTATTGAGAGCCTCAGATAGTTGGCAATGTTAGTTTGAAGCTCTTTCATCGATAATTGAAGATTTTGATATATGGTGTCATTTTCCTTAAGTTTGGAATAAGCAATAATCGCAAAATGATCTCTTTTCATGTCCAATGATTCATTCATGAAACGCTCGGAAGTAGTTTCTGAAGAAATATTGACGATAGCATAGTTGAACAGTTCTATATCTCTACTGCTATTACTGTCTTTAAACGATTGATAATTGTCGATTTTCACTACACAAACAACGAAATTTCCATCCAAATCTAATGAAAGTCGGCTATGCTCATTTAAAATGTTCAACTCTTTTTCACTAGCAGCTTCACTATCAATGAGCAAATTTCTTAAGTAATAATTTTTTAATGTCAGCAGGTTATCCTGCTCGTTGCTTTGAGCAATAGTTACTAGTTCAACGAACTTACTATAAGAGTTATGAAGGAAACCAATCTCATCATGATTAGTATCATCATCCTCGTCTACAATCAACTGCTCAGAACGCATTCTCTGAACAAGACTTCCAATTGGTCTGTAGATTCGTTTCGATAATGTAAATGAAACGAGAATACTCAATGCCAGAAAAATGATCGTCATGATCACAATACTTATTTGAATTTTATTCATATATTTTAATACATCCGAGAGATGTTGAGTTTTTATTAAGACCCAGTCAGCCCCCTCAATGTACATATAAGTAACGAAATAATTGCGACCCCCGATTCGGTCGATTAGATAGCCGTATTGCTCACCTTGCTCGATCGACTTTTCAATTTTACTATCAAACAGTTGTTGGATTGGCACTTGCAAACTTTGGTCAATGCTGTCGTGATTAATGATTTGACGTTTATCGCTAAGCAGGAAAAGTTCACCTTTCGCATCGTTAGTATTAATAATTTCCAAGTTATTAATAACCAAATCCGCACTAACATTGACAAAAACGGCGCCGTCGAAGATACCATTAGGACTGGTCGACTCATACATGACATATGTAAATACCTTGTCATTGCTTTTAGAATCTGGTCCTTTCCTCGCAATCGGTTCCAGCATTGGAACAGTCTTATAGCTATTAAGCGTTTTCATTAACTCCTCATCTTCGTAAAACATTCCATTGTAGGTAGAGAAGTAGAGATCATCCTGCGGGTTATAGACATAGATCGATTGCACTAGCGGATTATTGTTAATGATTGACGTAGTCATTTTATTTAAGGTCTGATTGATATCAAAAATTTTATTCTCTGTATCGCTTACATTTAGCAAATAGTCCGCTTCCGCACTAAAGTATATCGAAGAAATAAGATTTTTAACGGTATCGTTCATGTAGGTAATGTTATATTTCATCTGATACAACGTTTGTTTATTCAATGAATAATTGTTCTCTACCACATTTTTCTTCACATTATAATAGATCGTGACCGAGAAAATAGTCACTAGAAGACATATTACAACCGCGATCCATAGATATATTCCTTTAAAATAATTTCTGTTTTTGAAAAAAACTCTACGCTGCAACTGTACCCCACCTTGCACATCTGATTTTTTATGAAAGTGCTTTCATTATATGGCAAATCGGATAAAATCAGCAATAAAAAACGGCATCTATTAAATTCAAAAAGAGACACAATCATTAGCATAACTGGATTGATAAATAATGTAAACCATAAATTCATAATTGATATTGTCGTGGATAGGATGCAAAGTTGTTTCTTTTGTCTTATCGCTTTACATAAACAAACGATTAATTAACAAGTTGTATATACTGTAAGAATCTCTTTACCATTACGGCCACTTCCGCATGACCTTCATTAGCAGATAGCTCCAAGTTTTGCTATCTCAATAATATGACCTAATAAACAAATTCAACCTTCGTTATGATTTGTTATTTTTTTCAACCAACACATTTGTAATAATTACATAAAGAAAAGCCACGTTACGAAGACGTGGCCATTAAGTGTACAAAAGAACTTATTCGAACAATAAAAATAAATAGCACGTCACCGCTTCACTTTATAAAACTCATGATAAAGCTTCATCAACGCCCTTTTCTCTATCCTTGAAACATAGCTCCGACTAATCCCAAGCTCCTTCGCAATCTCCCGCTGCGTCCGCTCATCCCCGCCATGCTCCAAACCAAACCTTCCAATGACAACTTCCTTCTCGCGGTCATCCAATATATCAAGATTTTTATAAATCTTACTCTTTTCGATCTTTAGCTGCACCCGGTCCACAATATCGTCCGCCTCGGTGCCAAGGATATCAATCAACGTAATCTCATTGCCTTCCTTATCCGTTCCAATTGGATCATGAAGCGATACGTCCTTACGTGTCTTCTTCAATGATCTCAAGTGCATAAGTATTTCGTTCTCAATACAACGAGCTGCAAATGTCGCAAGCTTCGTGCCTTTCCCGGTTTGGAAGCTCTCAATTGCTTTAATCAAGCCGATTGTACCAATACTAATTAAGTCCTCCAGATCCTCACCAGTATTATCAAACTTTTTGACGATGTGAGCGACCAACCGAAGATTATGTTCGATGAGCAGGTTACGGGAACGCTGATTACCTTCGGCCATTAATTGTAGATGCTTTGCTTCCTCCTCCTCTTGAAGAGGCTGGGGAAAAGCATTATTTTTGACATAAGAGACAAGAAGTGAAAGCTGTTTAATAAAAAGCGCAATCGCTGAGAACAGTCCAGGCATTTACCGTACACCCCCACGTTGTATTTACTTAGATGATAAGCTCAATTAAGCTTTATCTAAGCAAACTAAAGTCCGTTCTTTAGTGTATGTGGGTAAAGGCCTAGAAGTGCACGTACGACAACATAGGCAGAGAAAAATACGAATGCTGCCGGATTGTTTATTTGTATCTGCCATATTGCTTGGAATAGGAAATAATTCGTCGGTAAAGCTTCTTATTTTTCATGTTCTTTAACGGATAAAATTGCGGTCTCGTATTTACTTCAAGAATCCATGGATGTCGATCCCAATCCAACGCTACATCGAGGCCGATCTCCCTCATTCCTTTTAAGCGGCGCTCGAAATTTTTCCCAACGGAAACACCTAGCTTCAATAATTTTTTCTTCATTTTTTTTGTTGAGGCATCACTATATCCTGCGCCTGACAGTGTTTCACGGAGAAAACCTATTTTCCCGCCTTGATTATAATTTGTGGCTACCTTTCCCGGACTGCCTATTTTCGCGAAGATAGCTGTGCTTTTCCAATTTCCGTTATTTGTTTTTTGGACCATCACACGAAGATCGAACGGATTTCCGTTTGTTCTCGCCAAGTGAATACCCTTTTGCAGCAAAAAAGATCTTCGATTGGAAAATCGTTTCAATTTCTGAAATAAGTCATTCATGGATGAGTAATACGTTTTGACCGTATTGTATTGAATTTGGTAACCGCTGTTTTTTTTCTTAATTCGAATGATATTTGCTCCGCCTGTACCACCCGTTGGCTTGAAGAATACAGTAGAAAACATAGATAGCATTGTGACTAGGTTTTTCCTATTGAAAAGCATCGTTCGAGGAACATATCTGCGTAGATTCGGCTGCTTCAACAACCAACTCGTTTTTATCCATTTGCTTTTAAGTGAACTGCTTTTATATTTCATCACTGTACCTCCTTCCCCCATACTATATGTAGAAAGAAGAAGGCCGGTCGCCATTCCTGCCTATAACCTGAGCTTTACTGCTGAATAATTCGCTTCTCTATAGTGCTCCTCATGCCGATTACACCTCCCATTAACCACCCTGTTAGCGCAACAATAGGGGATGCAGCAGCGTCAAAGTTAATACGAGCAACACAGCTCATATCACAAGAAATAACTAGACTGCTTGAAGAAAAGAACGCATACGAATACTTAAAACGAACTCAAAAATTACCACCTATATCAAACACCTAATTTAACCCCCAACCAAAGGAGACATCCTACGATGAAATATCTCATTCTACTAACTACAATACTGGTTTTCATTACAGGCTGTTCAGCGAAAGGGAACAGCAATAATCTATCCGAGAAGCGATGGAACTACAAGGAAGGCTACATCATTTCCAAAGAGGATAATCGCGTGTTAGTCGTTCGAGATACCGATGCCTCAAAAATCAACAGTAAAACTGTCGCACAGCTCTTGGAAGAAGCTCAGCCGGATGCAGTATGGTTAACTATAAAAAGCACAGGTGTATATAATTCCTTAGCAATCGGAGATCACGTGAGTATTGCCATCGACGGCGGCATTGATCAGTCCTATCCTGCTCAGGCATTGGCTCAAAAAATAAAAAAACTTAAATAGCACCCATCCCCCTCCTTTCGGAGTGAAACAGATGCTACTGATAACAAAACGATCAATCCAATCGAAATATCGGCCCTTTCGGTATAAAAGGCAGATGCTGGCCCTTCGGTATCATATAGGCGTGTTCACGTCTCACATAGACCTTGTCACAGTAACCATCCGTAATGACGAGAATCGGACCGTTTTTCGGAAAATCCTCCGCCCGCTCCAGCAGATCAATGCCCGGCTGGAGCACCGTTCCTCCACGACCTTTTACCCGTACTTTATCGGCAATATCCTCTGGTTTCATATAGCCTTGATCATAAGCCGCCGCATCGCAAAATACGACCCTTGCCGCATATACATCCCTCGACATGCAATAGCTGGCAATCGCTCCAAGCGCCTTCGCAAGCAATTTCTTATCCATAGATCCCGAAGTATCCAGCACAACCCCAAAGGTTCTGCCGTCATCCTCTCCACCATGATCCACCCATTTCGGCCTAGCAATATCAGGTGTTGAGGACTGTCTGCGGCTTACTCTGGCATACGTGCGCACCTTCTCAAGGGGAGAAAAATAACTATCGAACCATTTCGCCAATTCAATGTCCCACTTGATTGCCGGTTGTCCTAGCGCCTTAATCTCTTCAATTAGTCCTGCGGGAATCAGAGTACGATTCATCTCTTCGTGATAGATCAGCCCCTGCTGCAAGGCATTTTTGCAAAAGTCATCTATACTCGTTCCATCTCGTGGATCCCAAAAATCCTTGCGACCCTTATCCAGCATATCCGCGCCTCCAACACCGCGAAGCGTAGCAAGCTTACGATAGGTGCGTATATCCGTAACAATTCGATCATAGATAGATTCAGCGGATAAGCCCTTCATAGAATCATCAAGCAAAATGCCGACTTGTGGAAACTCGCCAACTCGCATCTCTACAAGCCAATGGTTAATAACGTAATCGCAAGCAACATTCCATAGCTGATGATCACGGCCCTGACAGCGCTCGTGATGTCGAAGCCCTGCATGAAGAAGCTCATGCGCCATAACGAATTTACATTCCTCTTCATTTAAACCTGCTGCTGGATTCATATAAATCTCTTTATCGATTACGTCAATGGCAGCAATGGAAATATCGAAGCGATGACAAAGTGTTGCATCCTCAATGAGTTTAAAACCAGCAGCAAGAGCACCAAGCAGCGGATAATGATCAATAAACCAGTTTCTCGCCTTCGCGCTGGGTGTCAATTTACCCTCATGTCCCATGATCGTCGTTTCATACCCCGCAGCTACCTTTACCGCTTTTGTGACGGCCAAAGAAAGACCAGTCGCGAAAGCGGCTTCCCACTCTATTTTTCTATTCCCCCGATAATAGGTCGGCTCCTGCGCTTGATAGATCATATCCGCTGATTTTTCTCCAGCTGTGCCATGATACTTCAGTGCCTCGGGCACACCTCTCTCTAGAAATTGCTCATACAGCTTTTGCTCACTGCTTACCGGCATATCAATTTGAAAACCAAATGTATCCGGTCGCTTCCCAAGCTTCATATCATATAGGAACTTGGAAACATAAACATCGCAAGCGATATTCCAGAGCATTGCATGTTCCTTTTGCTGAAAATGACCAAATCCGAGATGCAGCAGACAGTGCGCAAGCACGTATATCCACTCCTCCACCTCAGCACGCCGCTTGGGATGTGCATGAATGGAACCATTTTGCGTTACAATTGCCCAGCCATCCTCGGGACAAAGTTGAAAGCTATCCTGTTGTCTTCGAAAGTGTGTGTGGCTGGCAAGCGGAGAAAACATAGGATGTGTGTGAATATAATCCACTGCCTTGTCATAGTTCTGAGTAGCTATATCCAGTGTATTTAGCTTTTTTTTATTTTTCATTATTTATCTCTGCTAGCCAAACGCGGCAAATCACGAATAATCTCAACCGTTAACCAGCCCGGCAGCATCTGCCCTTCTCCATGGTCAGCAACGACAAGCTGTGCCATCTCCAGACTAATTTCACTCAGATCCTTGATGAGCGCTTTAGCACGATGGGCAAAGCTTCGGTGATCCTCCTTCAATTGATCCTTCTTTTCAGGAAGCGTCTTAATGATTTGCGCGCGGAAGGAAAGAGCGAGGAAATAAAGCAGGTCACGATCGCTTGCATCTGCTGGGAATCTTGCATCTCCGCTAATGATTTTATTTAATTGAAATTTACCATTAATATTTTTGTGGAATGCTTTGAATTGCAGCGCATGATCCGGTGATAGGCAGCCTCTAGCCAGCACTTCAATCATTTCAAGAGATGGCTCATTATGATATTCATTGAGCGCATCGCTCAGCATATGCCAAGAGCGGGGTGTCGAGAAAGGCTCCTCCGTCTTTGGCGGCTGCGTCCAGAGATGATCGGGACGCGCCAAAAGATATTCGATAACATGAGAATGAATGCCGCTGCTATAAGCCCAATCAAACCATTCTTTAGGTGAAATCTTAAGCTGGACGTGGAACATACGGTTAATGAGCGCTGAAGACATCGGTTTCACAATCGCGCTATCCTGCGCCCTGTTGCCCGCTCCGATTACGATTGAGCCTTTTGGAAGATGATATTCGCCAATTCGACGCTCATGGATCAAGCTGTAAAAGGCTTTCTGAACCTCCTGAGAACAGGCATTCAGCTCATCGAGAAACAAGCAATAAGGCTCCTCACGCGCAATCATCTTCGGTGGACAAAATACGCTTACGCCATCTTTTATTTGCGGTACGCCGATAATATCCTCGGGGGCAAGCTGACTGCCGAGCAGTGACACACAAGGTAAACCCAAATCAGCAGCAAACTGTTCAACGAGCGAGGATTTCCCAATGCCGGGAGGTCCCCAAATAAATACAGGACGGACGACAGCTACATTTAGCAGCAGGTCCATCAATTCTTTTTGTGTAACCGAAACGCCAATATTCATTTATAGGTTTAGCTCCTTCTATTCTACTAAAATAATTCTCGTACCGCTCTCATCCGTAACCTTCAACCATTACTTACGCAAAATCCGTTTCGCCGTCGCCTCTTTGATCCACAATGGGAATTCAGTCAGCAGCTTGTCATAAAGAACCTCATCTGATATCGCGCCAATATCGTCCAAATGGAAGAAGTTCGCGTTGTCTACGATTCTTCCCTCCATCGTATCCAGTTGCTTCAGTACCTCGAAATCAGAATTTCCAATCCCCACAAACTGCCAGAAGATAGGCTGAATCGCTGCATTCGTAATGACCTTCTTAATCGGCTTCACAACGCCCCCGTCATTAATAAATATAATAAAGACAGGTGTTGGCGAATCCTCTTCCTCTGTGTATTTACGAATGACATCCTCCATAACCGGAGGTTCATTATTGCGGCCAAACTTATGAATGTCATTATTATTCAGTATATGCTTTTGCACATACTGGTCAAAATCCTTCTCGGTAACCGAAGGCATTCGGCTAAAATGGGTATCGTACACCCATACATCTAAGGTCGCATTATCATCAAATTTACAAGCAACTGCCAGTATCCGCTCGACAACCTCTTGCACGGTTCCATTTCGGTACAATGTCTGCATTGAGCCTGTTATATCAAGAACGATGCCAACTCTAGCTACTACATTCGTTAGTTTTTTCTTCTCTAACGTGATTTGAACAAGGTTCTTGCGCAAATCAATTTTCGATAGGACGGGCTTTTCTAATACTGCTGCCGCTGCCGCTGCCGCAACCTCTGGTATAGACTCTTCAATCTCTAATCCAAAGTTTGTGCATAGCGCCTCCAGTCCTCCAAAAAAACCGCTCCCGATTGCGTTAAACTTCCATTCCCCGTTATACCTGTACAGCTCACCTACTACGATAGCCGTCTCTTTGGATAATTCAGAGCCATATTGGAATCGTAATAGTTCTTCACCTGTATCCGCGTTCAGCAGCCTAACGTACAAGCCGGAAACACCCTGCATATAATGACCTTTTTTCTCTCCCTCATGGATCGTTACCGTAAAAGCGATCTTCGAAGTACTAGCCGATTGCTTAGGAAATGATATACGTATGCTATCTTTATCGGCAGGGAGACCAGACATATGAGCGATAGCGCCGCTTCTAGCCTGCGGATTACCGTAAAAGATAAAATCCTCATCTCTATCGCAACGGTTGCGATCAGATAGTATAAAAGCAGCAGCGTCAATACTCATAGCAGAATCACTAGTTGTCCAACCAAATTGCAGGCTAAGATTTGTTATGCTCCGCCCTTTTGTAACGTCTACCTTCTGCCCTTTAATTAGCTGCATATGATCAACTCCTCGAAATAACTCTATTAAACGGTCTCTTAAATGAGTGATATATGTTATAAATCCATCTTGTATTTATCAGAAATCGTTTCTATCATTATAACAATAAAAACCGCCATATTCAGGCGGTTGCAGGTTTGCATCAGCAATATATTTATTTTATTTTTATGAAAAGCTCTCCGTAAGCTGTGAATACCGTTCATACCATATTTCCCATTCGTTTTTGCGTGATTCCAGCACCCTGCCATCCAATAATGCTGAAATAACTTCTAAGCATACATGCCAACCAGCAAGATCCTTTGGCGTATGTGCCGTAATTTTACTTAGCTCTTCAGTTAAGACCAATCGGCAGCCTTCCGCCTCCGGATAAAGCTCAAATCTAACGCTGTCCTCGCCCCATGTATATGCCAAAACCGAATGATGGTTAAGCGCAATGATTTCAATATCCAGAAATGAACCATCCCGCATATCAAACTTAATTGTCCCGCCTTCACGAAGGTCTTCGACCCGAAGCTCAGAGAACCATTTAGCCAGCTTATCATTTTCTGTTAAGTAGGACCAAACCTCATCAACGGAATGCGAAAAAATACGCTCAAAACGAGCCGTATATCCATTCTCCATTTGTTGTATAGCTGCTAACATATTCATCCTCCTTCGAGTCGAAAAACATATTTCTTTAGTTAAGATCCATTATAACATTCCACTCTCATACTTGCTCAACCCTCTCTACTTAGTATAACGATTCTCTAGCAGAGTCAGGTGTCGTCATATCCGCAAGCGCCCTGTAGATATGAGGTGGGTATTCGGCAAGTCGATGGCAGAAATACAAATACCACTCTGTCCCATACGGTACATAAATTTTTGTACAATATCCTTCATCCTTGAGCCTTTTCAGTAGATCCCCCCGAATGCCATAAAGCATCTCAACCTCTACATTTGGACCCTTCAAAAATCCCTGCTGCCGAGCAGACTCTATAAGGGTCTCGTCATGGGAAGCGATTGAGAGCTGTCTGCCAGATGAGAGAATCATTTCTGCTAGATGAAGATATCTATCGCTTAGCTCCTCTGACCGAGGAATTGCAATTCCCTTCGGCTCTTGATAGGCGCCTTTAACCAATCTAATTCGTCCGGGAAAGCGTTCGATGTTCTTCCAATCCTTTTCCGTACGATTTAACTGAGCTTGCAAGGTGATTCCGACGTTCGGATACATCTCACTTGTTCTTTTGTATAGCTCAAGAATCTGATCTGTCTTTGCTGACTCCTCTGCGCCAATCATAACCGTATTTCCATACAAAGCCGCCTCTTTTGCCAGCTCAACAAGATGTTGAAAAGCAAGCTCCTCATTGATAGTCAGCCCGATATGAGATAAATCAACGCTTATCGTTCCTCCGCCTCCAGCTGTCCCTACCTTACGAGCAAGCTGTAAAAATTCATCTAATGCCGCTTCGCATTCCTTCTCATCACGAATATTCTCTCCAATATATTCTAATGACACTTCATATCCCTTAGTCCGAAGCGCGAGTGCTTCCGAAACAGCCTCATCACTTGTTTCACCTGCAACATATCTCTTCGCGGCCCGAAGGATGAGCGGATACAGCTCCTTGGCATTTTTGAAAAACGACTTGATTTCTTCATTGCGAGCGATAGACTTAAGGGCATGTGAAGCCGAAATTTGCAATTCCATCTCATTCATCCTGAATCTTCTCCATTCATTATAAGTTTAAGCTTTTCATCTCTAAACTTATCGTGTTAAAGTGGTTTACAAAAGATCCATTTTATCTCGTTTTTTAATGTACCACTTTCACATGAGGAGTGATCGAATGACATGGATTCATCTGGATCGGACATCTGGCATTCCATTATATCGGCAAATATATGACAGCTTCCGAAGCAAAATATTGCAAGGCGAAATGAAAAGCGGGGAGCGGCTTCCCAGTTCAAGGGAGCTTGCAGTCAGCCTGCTTGTCTCTCGTAACATCATTGTTGAGGCATACGACCAGCTCCTATCAGAGGGCTACATTGAAGGCCGGCATGGTTCAGGCACGTTTGTTGCAGAAGGAACCTATTTGGAGCATCTCACCCAACAAACCTCCACACCTATCGAATATGCAAGAGAATCTAATGACAAACATAATGACCTCATCCATTTCCGAGCTGGTATACCGGCACTCGATCTATTCCCGCGTAAAACATGGGGCAGGCTGTCTGATTATATCTGCACCAACGCCCCTGATGAGACTTTCGGATACGGTAAGCCTGAAGGCCGTCTAGAATTGAGATCCGTATTAGCCCAATATTTGCGTAGAACAAGAGGCGTTATTTGTACACCCGAACAATTACTGATTACAACTGGTGCCACACAAGCGTTATCAATGATTGCTAGACTGCTCTACAAACCAGGGACAGAGGTCATTGTTGAAGATCCGGTCACGTATGAAATACATACCATTTTCTCACAACCAGGCACTTCTCTTTACCCCATTCCAGTAGACGAACATGGACTCCAAACAGACCTTCTCCCGCTGAGCAAAAAGCCGAATTTTATTTACGTAACTCCTTCCCATCAATATCCGATTGGAGGCATTTTACCTATTCAACGCCGTGTACAGCTCATTCAATATGCTAGAACAACAGGCTGCTACATTGTGGAAGATGACTATGATAGTGAGTTCCGCTATGAGAGCTCACCTGTCAGCTCCCTGCAGGGATTAGATCCAGATCGAGTCATCTATATTGGAACCTTTAGCAAAATATTATCCCCAGCTCTGCGAATGGGCTATTTGATTCTTCCCCAAACGCTTATAGAAAGCGGACGGCAGCTAAAGTGGTTTACAGACCTTCATACCCCTTCATTGGAGCAATTGATTCTCGCCCGCTTTATCGAGAAAGGGTACTTAGAGCGTCACATTGTAAAAATGAAAAAGCTATATCGCAAACGTCGAGATTTTCTAATCCATTGCTTGACGCAAAGCTTTGGCGATAACGTAATGATTATGGGGCATTCCACCGGTCTTCATCTCATTGCACAATTTACGGATGTTCAATTTACCCCAAGCCTTTTAGAACGAATCGAGGAAGCTGGTGTAAAGGTATATCCTGTTGAAATACATGCCATTAGCAAAGGGAAGCAGCTGAATCGAATTATACTCGGCTATGGAAATCTAACGGAGGAGAAGATTGCAATAGGGATTGAGAGGTTATCATTCGTGCTTCAATCTTTTACTCAGCATCATGACCATTGATTCGTGTTTCAATGGTCATTGCCTCATGTATGGTGGGCAAAATATCGTCCAGTACAAACAACTGTTCAATATGATAAACACCATGCGGTAGTTTAGTTCGATATACAATATCTGCCACAGAAGCAGCAACCTTAGCGGTCACATAGGCTTCATTTCTGCCTTGCAAAAAATATTCAACCTCAATCCTTTTCCCATCCTTCCTTCCCTGGGCATCGATTTTGAGTGCATATAAGTCCTCTCCGAAACGGATCTTCTCAAATAGCTGAACGACAATATCGCGGATAGGTTTTATTTTCATGAGTCCTAACAGACCAGTCGCTCTCAGCCCCGCCAGCCATCTCGTTACACTAGAAGAATCAAAGCATAGCCTGGTTGATACGGTTGGTACATCCAGCGTACGAGGCAGTACATGTTGATCTGAAAAGTTAAATCGGTATGCTTTTTTGTATCCCAGCCCTCCTCCAAAATCAGTTCGATTCCCGTCCCTGAAGCTTGCAACTTCTGCTTTGCGGCCATCCTTCATGACATCAAACGTAGTGCCTAGGTTGTCCACCGTCCATTCAATTGCAGCTTTCCCGTGCTGATCTCCCATTCCCAGCATAATAGAGATATCCAATGTATCCATATGATCCATTCGTTTCTTCGCTTCAAGTGACAATAAGTTCGTCAATCCAGGTGCCAGCCCCAAGCTAAGCACTGCCGTTACACCATTCTCCCTAGCGTCCTCCCCTAGTTCTTCTACCTGAGTCAAAAAGGAATAACGTGCAGAAACGTCTACATAATGAATGCCATTTAAAATGCAAGTCCGAACAAATGCCGTATTTGTTTGATCCAAACACATGATGACAAGCTTAACACGAGTTATCATGTTAAAATCGAAACCTTCCTCCATATTGATATGAAGGGGTCTGACCTTGCCTTCCGTTGCTCCGCTGAATTTCTTAGCTCGCTCAAGACTTCTCCCCGCCGCAAATACTTTACCTGGATACAGCTCACCTAATTCCCTGCCTATCATTTGCCCTACGTGACCGTATCCGCCAATTACAACTATATAATCCTTTATAGGTAACGCCTCCTGTCGGTTGTATGCATCATATAGTTTAGTTACTAAACTATCATGCAAATTTTTTTTATTTTTGTAAGAAATCATTTAATTTTTGTACACATTTCTCGAAAATTTCAATTTCCTGTTCGCTTAACTGCGATCGAAGCTGATCATAAAACTGGACATGAACCTCCTCATGTGCTGTATAAGCATCCTTCCCTTTTTCAGTAAGTGAAAGCAATACTCCTCTCGAATCATGCGGATATACCGTGCGGATTACAAGTTGCTTGGCTTCCAGACGTACAATAAGCTGCGAGACTGCACCTTTTGTAATGCCAAGACGGGCGGCAAGCTCACTCATCAGAATGCCCCCCTCATAACCAATCCCCTCGATCGTATGAATTTCACTTGGCGTCAAAGACCCGGCATTACCAAACGTTTGCGGTTGGCGTTCAAGACGACGAAGCTGGAGAAACAAACGACCGAGAATATGACTTCCTTTATTCAGTTGGTTAGTGTGTAGGTTCTCATTTTTATCCATGCCTTAGTTTAGTATCTAAACTTAATTCCTGTCAAGCCAATTTACTCCTGTTCCAAAATCGAAGCCTCACGATCCCGAATAATTCGTCTGAGTTCATTGGCAATTTCTCTAGAAATATCGCCTTTCTCGTACAGCCTTTGAACCTCGTCACGCTCCGCTTGAATCGCTATCCAGTGCAAATCCCTTCTGACTTCTTCATTGCCTTCATTTATGTCTTCTCTTGTCGGGAAGGGCTTAGATAATCGATCTATAATAAGATGATAATGGTTAATGATATTCGATACTTCCTTTTTATTCGACTCCGATTTAAGCTTCTCGAAAGCTTCAATAACAGCATGGCTTGTCTGAAGTTTCATTTTCCTCATAGCTTCCCGATCGGTCTTGGATAGCTTATGGGAAAACTTCGACTTCTCTTTGAAGAAGATTCCCCTGATCCCTCTTGCTGTGACTCTTATCATAATAAACCATAAATTCGTCCACCGAGATAAAGTCAGCTCAAGCTGCTCCAAACTTCTTAGAAATATAGCAGCATGATCTTTCTTTATCTCTCCTTTTGCAAGCATATCTCTTACAGCTTCACGTTCAATTTCAATCGCTTCAATGCGTAATCCCGCTTCTTTCTTTTGAAAACGCATGTTTTCCGGTCTTCGACCATTCGGTCGGAACTCCCTAATCCAGCGATGATAATCTGCAAGGACTGCCGTTGATTCACTCTCATTATCATCATTCTTAGCCTGATTAATCGCTTTAATGGCCGCGCTCATCATCTTGTACTGACCTTGACGCTCTTTCTCCTCGCGTTCCCCTTCATTTTTTCCACCATCATTTTTAGCAAGAAGCGGCAGAAGGATGCTTGCAGTCAGCAGCGAGAGCAGAATAACGACTGTGGCTAGAAATATGACCAAGCTCCGCGCAGGAAAGGGATCACCATTTTCGATAAAGAGCGGTATGGAGAAAGCACCTGCAAGTGTTACTGCACCGCGAACGCCGGATATAGAAGTCAGGGCTAGTATTTTAAACGACAGCTTCTCCTTATTTTTAGTGCCGCCGAATACTCTGCCTTTCACCGAAAAAGCCAGAGTCCAAAGGAAACGGAGAACGATCAGCATTATAAAAATAATGAATGCATAGCCGAACACTTTCAAATTATTAAAGTTGGGGCTCTCGATCACCGTACTGAACACATCAGGAATTTGTAACCCTAAAATGACAAATACAAGTCCGTTCAACAGAAATAGAATAACCGACCACGTATTGTCCGACACCTCGTATGCTCTCGGCTTTGCTTTTTGGCTTCGATCACGTTCAACCGCATGCATAACACCGCCGGCAACCGCAGCAAGAATGCCTGATAAACCTAACTCCTCAGCAGTCAGGTACAGCGCAAACGGAGTCAAAATATGAATGAGCATATGCATCGTCTCATCTTCTAAGCCCGATCGGCGCAGCAAGAAACGCAACCCCGTAATAATGGATGCCAATAGGGCGCCCACTGCCAAGCCTCCAATCGCGATAATCAGGAAGCTTACACTCGCTTTGGGCAATGAGAAATAACCAGTCACAGCAGCAGCTACTGCGAATTTAAACGCGACAAGTCCAGAAGCGTCATTCATTAGGGCTTCGCCTTCAAGCAAATGCATCAAGCTTTTGGGCAGACGCAGTTTCCCTGCCATTGCGCCTACCGCTACCGCATCTGTAGGCGATAAAATGGCTGCTAGTCCAAATGCGACAGGAAGCGGTATAGAAGGAATCATCCAATGAATGGCATAGCCAATAAGAAAAACAGTTGCAAAAACAAGGCCTACCGCTAGCAGAAGGATAGGCGCGCGTAGTCGCCACAGCTCGCTTCGAGGCGTATGCTTTCCATCGTTATAGAGAAGTGGAGCGATAAATAGTAGAAAGAATAGCTCTGGCTCCAATTGCATATGAATACCCGGCGGGATAAGCGTTATAGCGCTGCCCAGCGCGATTTGAATAAGCGGAACAGGAATAAACGGGAGCTGTCGATTGATAACATTAGACACTCCTATAAGAGCAAGTAGAACCAATACCGATATAAAAAGTTCCAACCAATGATTCTCCTTTCAAAAAAAACTTAGCTATGTATTTTGATCCACTCCTATTTCTATCTATATATACCCTAAATACGAAGCACACAAACGTTTGCCTTATCAAACAAGGAATTACTTGTTCCCGTTTGGCGGTTGTTCTCAACTCTTGTTGCATGTACAGGTTAAACAGCTTTATAATCAGGATTCCTATCATTGACCGAATTTTTTTAAGGGGAAAATATTTTCATTTATCGGAGGAACAAACGATGTTAACTGCCATATTTCACGGAATCGCTTTAGCCTTTGGCCTTATCCTGCCGCTTGGCGCACAAAATGTGTTTGTTTTTAATCAAGGGGCATCTCAATCACATCTCAAAAAGGCAATTCCAGTTATTATAACTGCGGCTTTATGTGACTCGATTCTCATATTATTAGCTATTTTAGGCGTTTCCGTTATTGTGTTTGCAATACCGGCATTGCAAATCGCCCTATTTAGTATTGGTTTCTTATTTCTGTTGTATATGGGATGGTCGATATGGAAAAGTAAACCTTCAAAGCTAGAGCAAAACGTCATTCCCTTATCATCAAAGAAACAAATTTTATTTGCATTGTCAGTCTCTTTATTAAATCCGCATGCCATAATGGATACCATTGGCGTCATTGGCACTAGCTCTCTTAGCTATTCAGGACTAGATAAAGTTATGTTTGCTTGTGCCACTATCGTCGTTTCATGGATTTGGTTTTTTAGTATTGCTTTAGCGGGGAAAATAGTAGGACAATTAGATACCAACGGTAAAATCATGCTCATCATAAATAAAATTTCTGCCATTATCATTTGGATCGTTGCCGCTTATATTGCCTATAAGCTATATCACATGTAAAAAATATTAGTCGTACATGGAATGGTTATGTGGTAATGTGGATTATATTACCAATTGATGTTATTCCTTATATCAAGGAGGCAATATGCTAGAAAACTCAAAAGATCTAAGCGGGATCAAAGGTTGGCTTCTTTTCTATGTGTGTATTTCAACATTTGAATTTCTAGTCAATTTATTTGGTCTTTTTAATGAATTTTACATCTTGAAACTAATACATACTTTGAAATGGAATGCAGAAAAAATATATGATGTTGGATCTTACATTTTACTTGAGTTTCTAATTATCCTATCCCTTGTATATTTATTAACGAAAAACAAAAAAGGACCTCTTGTTGTTATCCTAACTGAAATAATAGCCATATTAATTGGAATTATAGATTTTTTCTTATCAAATCGAAGAATAGATGAAGTACTGGAACTCATGCTTGCTCTCCTTCTAGGGACAGTTTGGATTTTCTATTTTAGATATTCAAAACGAGTAAAATCAATTTTTTAAGTAAAAATACTTCTTACTCCATTGTCGGTCTTATTCGCTATGAAAGGCATGGGACTATTGGAAAGCCATTGCATCTTCCTAATAATATTGCGTATAGCATAAAAAAGAGCTTCCACGCATGCGGTTTAATACCGCCTTGTGGAAGCTCTTTTTCATTTCATCCTGTCACTTTTTATCCACTTGCAGAAGCTTTACTGTCTTTGTCGAGAAGGTATCCTTAATGACCTCATCGGTAATGACCTTTAGCTTAAGCAAGCTTGAAATTTTGGAGGAATCTGATTTAGATAACATACGCCAAAGCTCTTGATCGGGCAGCGCCTCAAACAGCTTGTTATCATCATATTCTCTCCGCTCTTGCGTAACAATCTTCACTTTGTGGCTTCCGATCTGAAGCTCATTCGTGTTCTGCTCATCAACATAAGTCATAATTTCTTGACGAAGCTCTGCTAGTTCTTGCTCTATTTCTTTTTGCTTTTGTTTTTGCTGATAATACCTTCGGACAGTCTTATCCATCGTCATCACTCTCCTCTTCTGTTACATCCTTATGCGTCAGAGTATGATTTTAGGACAAGACGCCCCTCTAAACTAAACCTATTCTAATAAATATCCTTCCTCATGAACACGCCAAATGATACGATTAACGATCCTAGCATCCACACCGCTAGAACAGTGAGAGAGAAGCCTAGCGTCATCCCCTCTATTGGCGGAGCCGATCCGTTCACATAGTCCATGAGACCAAGGTTGACCATAAATAAGTATTTGGCGGAGGTCCATGAAGATACCATATTGCTCAGTATCGCCCCTGAGATTAAGCAAGCCAGCATCGTTCCCATACCGGCGGCGCTGCTTCTCATTAAGATGGACAGCATGAAGGACAACGTTCCAACAACAAGCGAAATGAACCACGCGAGTCCGAACTGTTGCAGGATATACTGCCACTGCGAGACTAGGCGCACCTCGGAGATGTTGAGCTCTCCTCCCTCCACTCTAAATCCGGTCAATACGGGCGCCGCCCAGCCCTGATTGCCGAACATGATGGCAGAGATCAGGTAGGATAATAACCCAAAGATGAATATGATCAAAGACACCGACAAGATCAAAGCGATATACTTGCTTAGCAAAATATGAAAGCGACTCACCGGCCGAGTCAGCAGCAGCTTAATCGTTCCCATGCCACGCTCGGAAGACACAAGATCGACAGCAATGATCATGACCAATAGCGGCAAGAACAGCTCTGCTGAGTTTTCTACAAATCCTCTAATGAACGTAGGAGCGCCTGGCTGTGAGGGATTAATATCATTATCCAAATAGTACTGTGATTGTTCGATTTGGATTTGAAGCTGTTCACGCCATTGTCCCGCACTGCTCAGCCGATTTTGCCAATCAATTATTTTTTGCTGCAGCTCCGTACGCCAATCGACCGTTCCAAGCCGCTCTTTAATCGTCTCAGCCTGCTTCGCCTGTGCGTACGTGAACATAGAGAGAAGAACGATAATAATGACCGAGATAATAATAAACCGCTTTTTGCCGAGCAGCTTTGTCATTTCGTTCTGTACGAGATTAATCAATCGATTCGCCTCCAGTCAGCTCCAGAAAGAGGTCTTCGAGAGCCGGCAGCTTTCGATTCATCTCTAGCACGTCAACACCAGCTTGAACCAGCGTGCGGTTCCATCCCCCGCTGAGCTGTTCCGAATAGATCGTTGTCACCGTCTCCTCCTGCTGATTAAGCAGCTCCGTTAATCCGCCTAATACCGATTTACCCAATTCAAATGGGGCGAGCCGCCATACGATTCTCTCTTCGCTGGACAATAGGTTTTTCACAGAATCCACGCGGATGATTTCACCCTTTGAGATGATTGCCACACGATCGCACATTAATTGAATTTCATGAAGCAAGTGACTGGATACGAGAACGGTCAAGCCTTCTTCCTCTGCCAAAAAACGAATAAAGGCGCGCATCTCTCGAATGCCGGACGGATCTAATCCATTCGTAGGCTCGTCCAAAATGAGCACATCCGGCTTCCCCAGCAGCGCTTGCGCTATGCCAAGCCGCTGGCGCATCCCTAAGGAATAGGTGCTTACTTTATCATTTATCCGCTCCCCCATGCCAACCAAAGCAACAACCTCATCAATTCGTGCCTGAGTCGTCCCCTTCAGCATAACGGCAAAATGACGCAGGTTTTCCATTCCCGTTAGAAAAGGATACAGCTCCGGATTCTCAACAATACAGCCAATGTGACTCATTGCCTCCTTGAACTGCTTAGCGATATTCAAACCGCATATATGAATAGTCCCTGATGTCGGCTTGATTAAGCCGACAAGCATTCGGATTGTCGTTGTCTTTCCTGCGCCGTTTGGTCCCAGGAAACCAAACACTTCACCGCGTTTCAACTCAAAGCTTAAATCCTTAATAATCGTTCGCTTGCCAATGACCTTCCGCAACCCTTGAACAGACAAGGTGATATCGCTCATCCTTTTACACCTCCGCTGCTAATCAAACCAGCCACTCGGTCAGCCATCCGTCGATAGCCGATTTCATTAGGATGGAAATGATCCGTAAACAAATAATCATCCACATTCAGCTGAAATAAATCATAGGTCGGCACAAATACCATTTTGGAATAGTCCGCTAAAACATCCATCGTTTTGTTGTTCCAGCTCCTAACCGCGCTAGACGTTAACATCCCTTCAGGAAACGCATTAAACGGATCATATAGGCCTAATAAATATACGGTTGCTTCGCTGTTTACAACTCGAATCGACTCTGCTATCTCCTTTAAATGAATGATAAAAGCATCCTCAAGCTTGCTCGTGCTCTCTTCCGAAATATCCGAAAGCGTCTGACCGCCAAGAAACAGATCATTACCGCCAATTGTAATCAAGATAATGTCTGCCCCTCCGATTTGGCGCTTTATTTCCTTCTCCTTTATTTGCTTCGCCAATTCCTCAGAGGTGAGTCCTTTGATACCAAGATTAATGAAGGAAACGTCTGTGCCTGTCTCCTTCAATTGATCGCTCACATAACCGGCATACCCTTTTCCTTCACTATCTCCCGTGCCTCTCGTTAACGAATCACCAAGAGCAATAATTTTCAGTTGATTAGCGACAGCTGTTTCATCCGTTACCGGTGGAACCGAAATACTCTTCTCTGTACCAACTAAATAGTCTTTTACCGCCCAGCCCAAACCAAAGATCCAAAGGAGACAGGTCACCGCGGCAAAAGCGGTAAGGACTCGAACCTTCTTGCTTTGCAATACATTCACTCCTCTCGCTATTCAAGGTTGAACCATGATTCAACCTGCTTCTGCAGGATGGATTTATTTTCCTCAAAGAGCCTTCTTCGATGACCATTAGCACCTGAGGGATGCGGCATGTCGAATAGACATCTCTCCTTCTTTATGCATCCCTTATCTACGAATGCTTGTACAACCTCAGACACTGCTTTGCCTAGAGGAATAACTAAAGCATCTTTTACAGCCATTAATTCTGGAAGGAGAATATTTTCTGCATAGGAATACAGCTTATCCGACTTCAGTATGGCGGGAGTATGCCCCGTATAGTTTTTGCCGCTTAGAAACACGGGATATCGAATGGCAGAAGTGGTGTGAAGCAAATCTCTACGCTCTGCAAATAATGATTCACTGTCTTCAATTCCTATTGCAGCAGGCAGATCGATTTGATTAAGCATATCGATTAGGTTCTTTCTCATGGAGCCGGCAAAGCTGGCAACTATTTTCGCATTCTTATCGATCTGATCGTATGGTATACCCTTCAGCAGATCCTGCCGCGCACTTCTAATAGCCAGCTCCATCTGGGTAAAGCCCGGCGTTATGCCGATAATCATCACTTTTGCTGCTTCATTCACATATTCATAGGGGACGTAATAGATCGTCATGTCCCCTTGCTCATATAAAAGCAGCTCACTTACAAACAACTGCTCTTTGGATAGACTGCCGGGAGGCAGTGTCAAAATAAAATCCTTATACTTCTCCATTTGACTCATCTCTCAACTACCTCCTAACCTCAGTTGCCTATTTCAGCTCAACCATACTATGCGCGCGAGCTGGATAATCTGTAATGATGCCATCAATTTCAAATTTCAAAACCTCTTTCAAATTCCGTTCGCTATTGACCGTCCAAACCCATACTTCTCTGCCGTTTTTATGTGCGCGATCGACAAGCTGCTTCGTCAGCATAACCTGTTCTATCGTATAGAAATCTACATCCAATTGTGATAAATCGCCAACCGCAAAATACAAGATTTGACCAATCTTAATGTCAGGATCAAGCTCTCTTATCTGCTTTAATGTTGCCCCATCAAACGATTGAATATAGCAATATTGCACCATATCAAATTGTTGGATTAGCTTCACAACCTCTTTAACCAGCTCTTCGCCAGAACCATATGGCTTGAGGTCAATGATGACTCTTGCTTTCCCTTGTGCTGCTGCCAGCACCTCAGACAGCATCGGAATGCGAACCGCTTCCTCCCCTTCGCTATTCCGGTTGCTGATGCCCAGCTTCTCTACTTCATCATAGCTTAGCTCATTGACTCGCTTGGCAATGCCTGTCATCCGGCGAAGATTATAATCATGATGCAGAACAACAACGCCATCATTCGTAATCTGAACATCGATTTCAACCGCATCAATGCCTTGATCAATGGAGCTCTGTACGGCTTGAAGCGAGTTTTCTGGTGCCGCTAGCGTATCGCCTCTGTGTGCGGACAAAAGAACGCTCCATTTGACATAAACCAAGTTATCATTAGCTGCATAGCTCACAAACAAAGCAAGAACTAAATAGACGGACAAAATAGATACATATAGCGTACGCTTGCGTGTTCTACCTTTTAAAAAGGCAAGCGCCTGCTTCTCAAAAACACCCACCCAGCGACTGCGGTAAATATGCAGATCATCCTGCGGCATCACGCCGCGCTGGCGGTTGAAATTATAAAATAACCTCGTCAAAAAAATCATATTGATCGGGATGAGCAGCAGCGTAAACATATAGGTTAGTACCGTCGTTAGCGTTAAAGAATAGTGAGCTGAAAATATTTTGAGAACATTCATATTAAGCCATGACGGCAAATAAGCGACTGAAGAGATTAAGAAGAAGGCGAGAGAAAATACAACTGCATTTAGCAGAAACAAATAAATGAAAATCGACATGCGCTTCCCTTTTGTTAGGATAAGGCTGCCCTTGATTGCATTGCGAATCGATAGACCTTGAATCATGATGAAATGCAATACAAAGATCCAACGCAAAATAGTGTACACCGATATCAAAAGAAGGACTGCTAATAAAATGACCATTAGATAAGAAGAGCCTAGTATATGACGATTCAAAAAAATTGGAACATTAAATAAAGAATACAACGACGAGGAAAGCGGAGAATCGATAAATGGCAAAAGAAAGAGCAAGAAAAAGATGAGCTGAATGAAGCCAAAGCCGAATAATTTAGGTGTCTTGCTCAGCGTCGTCAGCAGGGCGTCAATAATCAATATATTTTTCCCAAAATAATGCTGTTGAGCTATCGTAATAATGACGCCAAATTCAATAAACAATACGAGAACAGCTACTAAGCAAATGGCGATGAGTCCCATAATCCCCGTGTAGCTAAGTCCAAGCTTATATACTTCACCGTTCAATATAGAGCCAGAACCAAATACACGAATCATTCGGTTAAATATAAATGAAATAATCGGGATGATAGCAAAACTCGTAAGCAGCATGAATAAATACTCGAACACCAAATGCTTCTTATATGTAGAGCGAAAATCGTGAATACTTCTCATAAATAGTTGAAACATACTCATTCATCCTATTCTTCCTGTTAGATGCTTCGAAGCGCAGGCGATTCCTTCACCTATTTTCATTATACGCATCACCCTGCCCCTAGTCGAATGGAGCAGCCTCTATTCAAGAGAAAAATTCGCTTTTCAAACAAAAAAAAACTCTGACTTTGCCCGTCAGAGCTTCTTTTCATGAGTATTATTTGGTTACGTTATTTTTAATGCTGTCATTTTTCTTTAAGGCTAATTTCGCCTTGTAGAGAGTATTATTTTCGATCAAGTACGCCGGTGCGCCTTTTCCTGCGTAAATCGTAGAAATACCGATTGCTTCTATATTAGATTTAATCGTATTACCGCGAATAACAGCTTTCAAGACATCATGCTTCTCTTCTCTTTTCCAGTAATCATTAATACGAATCAGTTCAACGGTCTTCTTTGTCAAAGCATTTGCGGTAACCGTATTATTCTCCAAAAGGACGCTTTTTGCAGCCTGAATGCTTATTGCCTGCGTATCACCAAGCAACTCGAACGCAGAGTTTTTAATCGTCAGATTCAAGTTAGGATGATCGCCTAGCAAGTTGATGCCAAGAGATGCAGGAGATTTAAAGGTACAATCATCAAATACATATTCCCCTGCGGCACCAACGGTGATTCCGCCAAAAGAACCACCCTCACTGCCTTCGAATTCACAGCCATTATAGGTGCCCGGCGGAAGTGCTAATCCATATTTCGTATTAAATCCGATTACTTTTAAATTATCAAAAATTGACCCCGCCGCAACGCCCCCCTGTACAGACCGCAGCTTGGATTCGCCTATAATCGTTACATTTTTCAAATGAATCGGCTTATTCCAAATCGATAAGCCTGATTCGCTTTTATTGTTGTTGTACATCGTTATATTGGAGGCCGTTATGCCGAATGGAACCTTTGAGCTGATCGAGAACACAGAATCAGTAAATTCCATGCCGTCAATGCTTATATTCGGCCCCTCCAGGGTTGTGTAAGAATCATTCATTTTATTGCCTATAAAGGTAGCATCATGCGCAGCAATCAGCCGTGTTCCGTCAAAATGGTTGTTCTTAATCGTTGCCGTTTTAAAAGGTGCCGATATTGCTAGCCCGATAGCTCCTTTTGAAGCCAAATGGTTATTTTCCACAACAGCATCATGACCGTCGAATAATATGACATCATAGGCTTTATTATTGTAAAATTTATTATCTTTTATCGTTATATTTGTGTTGAGATAGCCGTTTACCTCAAAGCCGCCCTCCACATCAATACCTGCTTGCGGTGCAACACCTTTTATATCATGAATCGTATTATTCGTTATAAGAACCTCATCGGCACCGCCTACCGTAATACCTTGCCGGCGATTAAAAGCAAATTCAGAGTTCTTCACAACCGCATTTTGGGTAGCTTTCCGATTCCAAATCTCCACATAAGCTTTTGCTTTTGTTTCTTGATTAAATACAAGATTGAACTGTGTCGCTCCTGTCGGAATGAGAATCTTATCTCTTGCCTTTTTATTCGTCAGCCTTTGGACAAACTCACCATTCGCCTTGTAGAAATATATATCGAATGTGCGCGGCAGATGAATGGGATTGGATATCTCAAACTCTCGTTCCGTTTTGAAAATCGAATGATTCAATTGAATCGGCTGTTTCGATCTTATTTTTTTTGCGTCCTTAATATTTTTCCCCTTTTCATTAAAGTCGCCCGATACAAAATGATTCTCGTAAATATCTGTTACCAGCGTTCCATAGCCGTTCAATATGAGACCATCACCAGTAAAGTTGACGGACTTCACACCATCGATGGTCACATTGTCGGCACCTGCAATCATGATGCCATAACCGCCTTCATGTGTGCCAGAGCTGTACTTATTGTCTTTCTTAGAAAAATCATGCGTCTCTTTGTCTCCATAATAGGTGCCGCCCCTCAGCGTCACATTATTGACTCCGTAGCCCACATACATCAGCTGGTAGCCCTCTTTTGCATTCGTTTCCTTCTTCAGCACCGCATCCATTGGCAGATCAAAGAGCATATTGCTCACCATATCAATCCGACTGTTCTTATCAATGAGATAAGTACCGGTTGGAAGAGAGGTCGCCCGCTTTCCATTCTTACTCGCCCATTTCAATGCATTATTAATTCCCTTTGTTGTTTCAATTGGATGTGTGCCATCTTTATAAATCCCCCACTTCACTAGATCAATGAGATAAGTTTCCTGAGGATCAGCACCGGAAACAGCAGCAAGTTGATTAGGAACCGTTGTATTTGAAGTCGAGCTTTCTTTGGCAACTAGCTGTGTTATGTTGTCTATCCTATTTTTCACTATCTTACTTATAAGTACAGACTGGTCTGGCAGCAACGAGAGCTGAGTCGCCAGCAGCATGGACAGCAATATTTTTATCATATATTATTACGCCTCTTTCTTTTTTCAAATTTTACAATGGTATACATGATTCCCTCCATTCCTTGCAATTACCTTAATATACCATTGTATTCATTCTTAATAAAGAACAGAGCCGTCTATATCGCCTTATTCCCAGAAAAATGGTTCCCTGTTCCTAAGAAGGAGGGATCTTTTTATGACAACCGATACTTTTTTCAAACAAATGACATGCAATCAAAAAAGAAGACCTCCATTATCCTCCTACGGATAAAGGCGATCTTCTTTTCAAATGATCTCACTATTCAAGCTTGAAACGTGAAATGGACTTCTGCAACTCAACAGCCAGCTCGTTAACGGAGGCTGATAACGTTAAAGTATCTAATGCAAGCTCATCTAGGATGGCAGTATCTGCCGCTGACTGCGTCGCATGATGGGAAGTCGTCTTCGCAACCTGTGCCATCGCATCAACAGAAGCGCTGACCTGCTCACTGCCAGCAGCCATCTCTTCTGTTGAAGCAGATACATCTTGAATTTGTGCTGCTACTTCACGCGTTTCATTCACAATCGTATCGAAAGCCGTCTTCAGCTCCCCAACAATTCGTTTGCTATGTTCCATCTCGATCTCGCCGGAATGGACAGCATGTACCGCATCCGTAGTTAATGCAAGTACTCCATTAATCGTTTCCTTAATATGTCCTGCATGTAAGGAAGCCTGTTCAGCCAACTTCCTGACCTCTCCGGATACAACAGCAAAGCCACGTCCATGCTCGCCTGCTCGCGCAGCTTCTATTGCAGCATTTAAAGCAAGCAGATTCGTTTGTGCTGCGATAGCCGTTATCGTATCCGCCATTTCTTGAATCTCGGCAGAACGTTCATTCAGCTCTCCGATGGTAGTAGCTATCATGGAGGTGGCACTAGCAAGACGTTCCATTTGATTAACTGCAAGGCCTGACTTTTCATTTCCCTGCTCAGCAACCGTTAGCATACCGCCTGAAGCTTCTGCCATTATATTAGAGGAGTGAGCAATCCGGCTCACACTTTCCGCCATCTCTTCCATTGAACGTGCTACTTCCAATGCACCATCAGCTTGATTCTCCGCACCTGCCGCCATTTCATTAACGGTCAAAGCTAGTTGGGAAGATCGCGAACGACTCTTGGTGGAGCCTTCGCTAAGCTTGCTTGCATGCTCCGTTACGGCTGTTGCATTATTCCGAATCCCTTCCATCAATACTTGCATATGCGCTATAAATCGATTGATTTCTTGTCCTAATCGAGATATATCATCTTGTCCCTTTATTGCAATTCGGTATGTAAGATCCGCTTCGCTTGAATTTAGATTTACCGCCGCATTCACGATTTCTCTAAGCTTGCGCCCTACCATGGACTGAGCCAATATATAGAGGAGAACCAGTACGACGATCATTAAGCCTCCGAATTCCAGCATGGTCTCCGTTCTTTCCGTAACCATTTGCGCGTCCGAGTTTTGTTTGGAGAGCCCAATTCGAACAGCGCCCCAATGCTTGCCATCAATCATAAGGGGAAAAGAAATATCCCATGTTTCAACCGTTTCGCCATTAATCAAACGATCATATTTTTGAAGCAGGACATCCTCTGTGTTGCTGTTCATTGCGGCGTTATAGCCTGTAGAATCATTAAATATTCGATTAGCACGATTGTTCTGGCTTTGAAGATCTTTAAATCCCCAAGCATCAACAGATTCCTCACCAATAGCACTGAAGATACTATTATGGGTACTTATATAGCCGACATAATTCGGATTATCCGAATAGGATGTCGCAAATGCATAGATGACATCGGCATCTGTTATAAAGCTATCTATAATGCCTTGCCAGCGCTCATCTGTGTATTTATCATATAGACTGTCGTATTTCAACTCGTACTGAGACATTGGAATGGAAGACCCATTATATATTTGAACCTTCTGCGATGCATACGCTGAGTCCTCTGCTCGTTTCTCCATACTCAGCTGGCTTCCTGAATTGACGGTCAACTCACTATTAAATAAATCTTTCGCGAGAGTCTTTCCTTCCCACTTTGTTCCATCCTGCAATACAATACCTGTTTTCATATCCTGTTCCGATACATTCTGAAGAGTGTGAGAGAGCGATAAGGCCAGATCCTTACCCTTTGTAAGCAGTCTGTCTTCTATAGACTCCCTCGTTGCTTGCCATTCATATACCATTATAGTCCCGACAACTACAATCAGCGCAGCGGCCATGACAATCAAAAATTTATTCGTCAATGAATGTATGCTAAATCTCATATGCCAGTTCCTCCTCGTGTTATTATTTCAATAATATCCATTTTTCGACTTACAAACTGTGACAAAAGTCACAAATAAATGAACATTAGGAAGCAGAAGAGAAAGTGAAGCAGTTTCGTCACAAATAAAGAAAGGCCTCTCTAATAATTGAATTAGAGAAGCCTTTCTATTGTTATAGCAGATTTAGCAGAGGCTCATAAACACCGTACAATATCGTATAAAAACCCGCTCCTAGCGCGGCTCCAATATAGGCACCGTTTAATCGAATCCGTTGCAGATCAGTTTCTACCTTGCTCTCAATAAATTCAACCAGCCGCTGCTCTGTGAAATCGGCCAGTGTTTTCCGGACGATCATGCCGATAATCGCATGCTGTGTTTCAATTATTTTATGAACAAAGCTCTGAACATAATGCTCCAACCAGTCTTTCGTTTCTTGATTCGCCTTGAACCAATTCCAATAACTTACTACGAATTCATTAATCAACCCTTTAATATCATTGGAATTTACAGAGTGCTTCTCCGGCAAGGCAAGCTGCAACTTCGAATCCTCAACGAGTAAAGCTTTAAAGCTGCTCAGCAAAGCCTCTATGGAAGGTAGAAGGCTTACTTTCTCCAGCATTTCATCTCTCCACTCACCGATCGCTGCTGCAACATCCTCACGGGTTTGCAGATTATCAGCAAGCTGATAGAGCATTTTTTCTAATAATACACGAAGCTCATGCTGCGGATTTCGCAGATCATTAATAAATGTCAGCAAATCCTCATATAAGGCATCCGTCGCATCATCCAAGTTAAGAGCATTCGTTGACTCTGCAATTTCTACTGCCATTTTTTTGAGCCATTTCGAGAACACACTTCCCTGATTAACGAACTTCTCCTTCTCCTTCGCCAGCAGCTCTCTTATCGCATGCTTGGTTTCTTCCTCTGAAACTCGGGAAGCAGCGAACGCAATGACTTGGCTCAGCCAACTTTGAAAACTACCCTTATCCAGAACCCACCTCAGCGCCTTACCGGCATAGGCTGAAGTATCAAGCTTACTTAGCGCCTTCCGGGCCTCATCATCCAGCTTAATAGCCAACCCCTTCGTTTCCACTTTGGAGAGCAGACCTGAGAGCAATGTCCATCCCTGCTCCAATAAAGCGCCTTGCGGACGCCGATCTATCCAAGCAATAGCAATTTCTACGATCGAAATTTCTTTTACTTTATTTTTCAGCATATCGCGGCTAAGCAATTGCTCTTCCACCATAGCAGCAACACCGTCGATCAGCTTATCACGATTTTTCGGCACGATAGCGGTATGAGGAACCCATTTCCAGCCAAATGGGTGTCGGAAAAGAACGGTGACAGCAAATAAATCAGCCAGAGCACCGACAAGCCCTGCCTCAGTCGTATAAAGCAGCATACGGGACCACCACATATCCGGAAATGCATATACACAGTATGCAGCGCCCACAAACAGAACAGCCAATATCACGAGACTTCGATTTGCTTTTTTTCTCATCGCCATATCGGTTTAACCCCCTATCCAAAAGGTTGCCAGATGCAGTATAACTCCGATAAGCGCTCCGACTCCAATTCCGTTTATTCGTATATATTGCAAATCCCGGCCAGCTTTTTCTTTTACTAACGAAATAAGCTCCTCTTCCGAAAAAGTGTTCAGCTTCTCAGTCACTACCTTGCCAATATAAGAATGCTTCTGCTCCAGCCACTTAAGCAAGGTTGATTTCACATACGTATCAATACGTATCAGCCATTCTGAGTGGCTCTCCATATACAATACACCTTGACGAATTCTATCCGTAATCCAAGGATATCGATTCAACTGGCCTTCTGCATTTTGAGCAGCTGCTTGCCTGATTGATTCCAAGCCTTTTTGAATATAGTCCTCCAGCTTGATTTCTTCTTTTATCGTACCCATAATCTTGGTTTTCCCTGCCTCAATGCGAGAACGAAGCTCTTCATCCGTTCTTAACCTTGAAACAAAACCAGCTATTCCTTGCTTAAGTTTTATTCGCTGCGGATGCGTTTCTGAATGAAATTTATGCAGAAACGATACGAGAAACTCCTGAATTTTTCCGCTTATATTCGTTGTCTCTAATCCCGCTGTAATATCAATCAGCTTCCTGCGGAACTTGTCTCCCTCATACGACTTAATCGTTGAATTAACAATTTGATCGATAATGGAAAGGAAGGCATGCGATTTGACGATCTTAATCAACTCAGGAATCATAAATTCGATAATGCGATCATCATAGCCATTTCGAAGAGTCCAATCGCCAACATCCGCAGCTAAGTCGGATACCTGGATCGTATCGGCATGCTCAAACAGAAAGGTTTGCAGCATTTTCGCTAATTCCTGCAAATCAATGGTCTGAATGATATCATCAGCCACCTGCTGTAAAATATCATTAATGCCCTCTTCTCCACCCTGCTCCTTCAAATAGGTCATCATGACGTCTGAAATGTTATATTCATCCAAACGCTCTTTAATATTAGGAACGGTAAGCAGTTCATTCTGAACCATCATCACGAGCTCGCCAATTAATCGCTCACGATTTCGTGAAATAATGTTTGTTCCCATCCATACCGGCCATTTGATTCGCAGTGGATTCCCAAATAACGCACTGACTGCAAAGGAATCAGCCAATCCGCCTATTGTCGCTGCGCTAAACAGAGAAAATAATAATCCTCCCAAAAAGCTTTCGTGAAAGGGAAAGGCGACGAAAATGCCGATTGCTGAGATAAGTAATGCCATATCCGCTTTTTTCTTCATGCTGAACCTATTCATAGGCAAACTCCGTTCTTCATTATCATTATCTTCATAATTATCCCATACCTTGGGGGTATGAAACAACGAGACGTGAGTCCAGCTCCTTGACCTTATCCCATTATAGGCATGTCCATGAAAAAAAACCTCCCATGTAGGAAGGTTAGGTAGGCTTTTAGAGATTAGAGCATAACTGTTTTTGCTGTTTGGCCACTTTCATTTGCGGCTTCTATAAACCGAATAACCTCTAATGTTTCTTCCATAGTCACTTCCGGCTCCAACGTTTGAAACATTTTCATCACTCGCTCCATTAAGCTGGCATAATACGGCTTTGAATGCGATGACACATCAACACTATACGATTCTTTTTCTCGATGGATGGTCGCTCCGAAATGAGCATTGCCGACTCGGTTGCCGCGAACTGTCCCCAATCTGCCGTCTCGCCATTTTCCTACAAGAATATCATGATCAGCAGTAGCGAACGTTGTAACACTCTCACAATCTCTTCCCAGTATCGCAAACAGCATTTCTACTGAATGAATGCCATACCAAAAATAACCGGTTTGTGTGGGCTCTATCGCCATAGGACCATAGGTGTCCGCTCCAATAATAGGTGATTGATGAGGTGCATGCAAGATTGTCGTCAAGCCTTCTGCGAAGCGAAGAGCTGAAGTGCTCATAATGGAAATGTTATGCTGTTTAGCAAGATCTGCTATTTCTCTAGCTTCATCGGAGCGAATGGAAAGCGGCTTATCGATAAATATAGGTTTACCAAACGGGGCGATCCTCCGGAATTGCTCCAAGTGTACACGTCCATCTGCTGATTCAAGCAATAGCGCATCACAAATCTCAGCAACAGCCTCTGGACTGTCTAGTATTTCAACGCCAAACTGATCCCGAAGCTTATTCGTAAAACCTTCAACTCTCGATACGCTGAGTTCAAAGTCCCATGAACCACCCGGAAAAGCAGCTACTACTTTCCCGCCTGGAACATGAAATTCATGGTTAGAGTCATTTAATAGTTGTGTAAAGGCAAGCACGTGCGAAGTATCAAGTCCGATCATACCAATTCTCATTACGTTAGACATGAGCTGTGCACCTCGATTAGTTTTTTTTCTCTATGATAGCAAAAAATAAACAATCCGCACCTTTTTTATTTTCATAGATTAGATCTTCTATCTCGAATTCGCTTTTATTGAGCGTTTATATCATTCGAAAAATAATCCATATTCAACGCCAGCAGCTGCGTCCCATGCAAGTGTCCCATTAAGCACAGTGAAACGATCAGCTCCCTGCGTACGATGAGATAAGACGGCCTCAGTGTTCACTCTAACTTTGCATGGTTTTGCTGTTTGTGTACGAATGCGCAATTCCTCCAACTTTCCTTGCGACCAACGAATATCTACCTCAAAGCCGCCTCTTGCACGCAGACCCGTTACTTCTCCCTCATGCCAGGCAGCAGGTAAAGCGGGCAAAATATGAAGCTCTCCTGCATGGCTTTGCAGCAGCATCTCCGATATTCCAGCTGCTCCTCCGAAGTTTCCATCAATTTGGAATGGCGGATGATTATCAAACAGATTCGGAAGTGTAGAATGGCTAAGAAGTGCCTGTACGTTCTCGAATGCTTTCTCCCCGTCTTCGAGTCTAGCCCAAAAATTAATAATCCAAGCGCGGCTCCAGCCTGTATGACCGCCTCCACTCGCTAGTCTTCTATTCAAAGTCACTCTGGAAGCTGCAGCCCATTCCGGTGTGTCTCTTACTGTGAATCGTTTGCCTGGATGAAGTGCAAATAAGTGTGAGATATGGCGATGGCCTGGCTCGGCTTCCTCGTAGTCTTCCATCCACTCTTGTATTTGTCCATGCTTACCGATTACAGGCTGTGGCAAACGGGATCGCATTCGCTCCCATAGCAGCTGTTCCGATTCTTCGATACCAAGCACTTTCGCAGCCTCTGCGCATGCGGTGAACAATTCATGCAGAATCTGGCTGTCCATTGAAGCTCCTATACATAAGGTGCCCGACTCTCCACTCGGCAACATATATGTATTTTCAGGTGAAACAGATGGGTTCCCAACGAGCAAGCCATCTTCTGTTTCTGTTAAGTAGTCCACGAAAAACAACGCAGCTTCCTTTAAGGTCGGATATATCCGTGCGAGAAAAGCTTGGTCAAGACCATACTCATAGTGCTCCCATAAATGCAGACAAAGCCAAGCGGCACCCAACGTCCAATAGGAAGCCGGTAAATAAATATCCTGAGGTGCCGTATCTCCCCAAATATCTGTATTATGGTGAGCAACAAATCCTCCGCTATCATACATGACCTTTGCCGTTATTCTTCCTGGTTCTCTCATTCTCTCAATTAAATCAAATAACGGTTCATGACACTCTGCCAAATTACCCGCTTCCGCCGCCCAATAATTCATTTGAGCATTAATATTAATCGTGTATTTGCTATCCCATGGCGGCAGCATCTGCTCATTCCATATGCCCTGCAGATTAGCGGGCAATGACCCCGGACGGCTGCTCGAAATTAATAAATATCTGCCAAACTGATAGTAAAGCGCCACAAGTTCCTCATCTGTTTTCCCGTTTTGTACGCGTCTAAGCCGTTCATCCGTTGGCAAAGCTGCTGTTTTCGGCAAACCTCTCGTCAAACGCAGCTGGACCCGCTTCGCCAACGATTCAAAATCACTAATATGCCGTGCTCTCAATGCTTCATAATCAAACTTAGCTGCTTCCGCAATCGCTCCAATAATATATTCCTCCGGGTTCTCATGGCGATAGGTTGTGGCAGCAGTCAGAAGCAGCGTTACATGGTTAGCACCCTCAACGACAAGATGTTCACCGATAATCGAAACATTACCTCCTTGTGCGACGACACGCAGAGCTGCTTGAAATGCTGAACCGCCTGCTCCGCCGCAGAGGCCACTCATAATAATGGTATCGGTTCCTTCTTTTTTGATATTCTCATAATAACGATTGCTGCCTCGTGTCAAACGAGCTGTGAAGCTAATGCTCCTTGGTGTATCTGCTGTAAATCTAGTAACAAGCGCTTCATCCGGATAGCTGGCAAAGCTCTCTCTTCGATAATGGACAGCGCCCTTTTGGTAACTTACGGCTGCAATCCCGCTCATCAGGTCAAGCTCTCGGACATATTCGCTTGCTTCACTATTTGTTTCATAGCGAAATGATAGCTGGATATCACCTAGAGGCATATAATGACGCTGCGTTTCGGGTATGCCTGATAGGGCCATTGCCGCCAATTGCTGCGCCTCTTGCAATCTCCCCTCTTTCAGCAGCTTACGGATTTTCTCCAGATTAGGCAGCGCATCCCGATTATTTCGATCCCGAGGCCCGCCATACCATACACTATCCTCGTTAAGTGCAATACGCTCCTGCATCGGGTCTCCGAAAATCATCCCGCCGAGCTTACCATTCCCTATCGGCAACGCTTCCTCCCATGCTTTTGCAGGCCCCTTATACCATAATTTATTTTCTAATTCGGTTATCATTTTTTTCATCTCCCTTTCATCTCCAAACCTTTTCATTACGAACATAATCTATTACGATAGAAATAATATCAAAAAAACAATTGGATGCAGGTGACCGCAGATGTCAAGCATAAGCGAAAGCAATACTTTATCCGATTTATTGCAATCCTTGGAGATTGAGTTGCTGATAGCCCACAAAACACAAGTGTCCGATGAGTGGGGAGAAACAAACTCCGTTCCTGCTTACAATAAGCTCTATTTCATTTGTGAAGGCGAAGGCTGGATTCGAATAGGCGATGATGATTATTATCCTAAGCCGGGACAGTTGTTTCTGACGCCCGCTCAAACCAAAATATCCTTTTCAGCTATAAATAATAGACCTTACTTAAAGTATTGGTGCCATTTCAATCTGAAGGCAGGACCATTCGATCTGTTCCAATGGATTGGCGTTCCTCTGTTTATCGATGTTGGCGATCCTTCTCATTTGACACGCCTCTTTCAAGAAATGATTGCTTGTCATGAGCAGACATCCCTTCTAGCTCGGCTTCGCGAAAAGTCACTCTTGTTAGAAATAATCGGTTACTATTTGGAGTCATTGCCTATTCGAGTGCTTCAGCATCGTACGGAGGAAATGAATCGACTCACCATCATTCAAGACTATGTGGACAGCCATCTCCATGAGAGCATAAACATCGATCAAATGGCAGAATCCGTCCATCTCCACCCCAACTATTTCATCAGCTATTTCAAAAAGCATTTCGGCGTTTCTCCTCTTAAATACGTTTACCGAAAACGAACCGATCGCGCAAAGCTGTTATTGACGACTACCCCGCTGAGTATCAAAGAAATTGCAAATCAGATCGGTTTTAAAGAAACGAATCATTTCTCAAAATTTTTCCGCAAGGAAACAAGTCTAACGCCAACAAATTACAGAGCAGCTTACTCCAACTAAAGTTCAACTCCGATTATAGAAGTGCATTCCTTTTATAGCGATGGACGAAACTAAGGTATAAGTGTATAAAACTAATTCAAACTGAAAGTTTACTGAAGAATCCTCTTACCCCGGTGCATCTTTTCTAGAAAAAGCTGATAATAGAAATGAAATCATGCTATAGGAGGCACATAAAATGAAATCCTTCAACGGGATCAAAATACTACTAGTCGATGATGAGCCCAACATTGTACAATTTTTGGAGCTCGGTCTCCTAAATGAAGGCTTTGAAATACGCGTTGCCTATGATGGAGAGTCGGCGCTTCAAGAAGCTGCGGCTTTCTCGCCCCAGGTTGTCATTTTGGATGTGATGATGCCCGGTATGAACGGTTTTGAAGTATGCCAAGCGCTGCGTGCAACAGGTGACAACATCGCAGTCATTATGCTTACAGCCAAAGACGAGGTGAATGATCGGGTAAAAGGGCTGACGCTTGGGGCAGATGATTATCTCGTCAAACCGTTCAACTTCAGTGAGCTTCTTGCTCGGATCGGTGCGAGACTTCGCAATCAGTTCCCTCATCTGCTTGGAGAGGTTGTGTATGGACCGTTTCGCCTTGATGATCGGCGCAAGGAGCTTATTTATAAGGAACAAATACTTGAGCTGTCTCCGACTGAATACGAGCTGCTTCGATTCATTATTATGAATAACGGTGTCGTTTTGAGTAAATCGCTTATATTGGACAAGGTATGGGGCTATCAGTTTGGCGGGGAAGAAAATATTGTCGAGGTGTATATCCGCTCACTGCGCGACAAACTCAATGATAAGGATCATAGGCTGATTCGAACGCTTCGGGGTGCGGGCTATCGGATGGACTTGTCATGAGTAAGCTCCGAAAATCCCGGTTTTCACGCTTCTTTGTTCCTCGTTCTCTTCGTTATCAGCTTTTAAATCGTTCCTTGCTTATTCTTGCTGCCCTGTTTCTGCTCATCGGGGTGCTTCAATATGTATTGATGAAGGATTTTATTTACAAAAATAAAGCCGAATCACTTAGTGCTCAGATTATGTCTATGCCAAAAGATTGGTTTACAAATCCCAATGACAGCGATGCTCCTGCTAGTCACCCAGCACCGCCTCTTGAGGATGCTGCATCTGATAGTTCAAGACCAGACCGAGATCGCCGTGAATCGCCCATATTTTTTCAACCAGGCCTATCACTCGTCTTTATCGATTTGAACGGTGTCGTTACTAACATTACCGAAAATAGTGAGACAAGCGTTCCTTTGCTCTCAAAGGAGCAGTATGAAGCCATCAAAAACGATCTATTAAATCGAAAATCCGTGGATTACAAAATAATTAACAATACGGAAGGTGTCGAGCAGCTTGTTGTCTATCGACTTGCAGGTCCGCCCAATAATGCTAACGGCATTATTCAGGTCAGTACAGAAACACAATCGCTTCAGCAAGTGCTTATGACGCAGTTAGCGATCTTTACCGGTCTGTCGATTCTCGCACTGGCAGCGGGACTAGCGCTTTATTTACCATTACTGCGACGCACGCTTAAGCCTCTATCTCTGGTCGTGCAAGCCGCACAAGAAACTGATGCCGGCAATTTGACAGAACGACTGCCCGTTGATCAAGGCCAAGAGGAAATTGATCGCTTGTCAGAGGCTTTCAACGGAATGCTTCATAGATTGGATACTGCTTTCGAGGAAGAACGGAAAACAACGGAACGAATGCGTAGATTTGTAGCGGATGCTTCACATGAGCTTCGAACGCCTTTGACGTCGATTCACGGTTTTCTTGAGGTGCTCCTGCGCGGTGCCGCAACGAATTCCGATCAGCTCTATCGGGCGCTGAACAGTATGCAGCTGGAATCCAAACGTATTAATAAGCTGGTGGAGGATTTGCTTGCACTGGCTAAGCTGGATCAAGACCCTCAGCTTCAGTTAACCGAAACAAGCCTTGATGAGCTGCTGCTCGAAATGGAGCCTCAATTGCATATCCTTGCGGGTACGCGTCAGGTTAAGCTCGTCATTTCACAGAGTGTCAGAGGCTATTACCATTCCGATGGACTCAAGCAAGTCATATTGAATCTATTTCTTAATGCTGTGCAGCATACCGATTCCAAATCCGGTATCATCACACTTGCTCTTACTAGCACTAATCAAGAGGCAGAACTATCAATTACTGATAACGGTATCGGTATTAAAGAGGAGCATCTCCCTCATTTGTTTGAACGCTTTTACCGCAGTGAATCATCTAGAACACGTAAAAACGGAGGAGCCGGCTTAGGACTTGCCATTACGAAATCCATTATTGATGCACATTTGGGCAGGATCGAAGTAATCAGCCATGCCGGAGAAGGAACGGCCTTTTCAATATATCTGCCGTTAGATTCCGTTCAATCTCTGCATGAATGATAAATCAACACTGGATGAGAGTGAGCTTACTGCCCTAGTGCTGAAGCACAAACTCATCCAGTTTTTGACCCTCGACATCATACGCTTGATAGGTCAGCCTATCTCCTTCTACCCGAATACCCGCGAACATCTGCTTCTCATTTTGAAAATGCACCTTATGATAAAACTTATCCTCTTTCTTCTCATTAAATTTCTGTCCCGATGCATTCGTGACAACATATACGGTTCCCTCTCGATTAAGAACAGGACTCTCCCCATCGCCTACAATTTCACCATCCCGCAGCGGATACGATCTTGAATATTCATGATTATGTCCTTGCAACACCAAATCTACTTTGTATTCATCGAACAGCTCGGTCCAATCCTTCGTCTTCTTATTCATATTGCCGCCATAAGAACCCTGATGAAGAGATACGATTACCCATTGTTGATTCGTGCTCTCCAGATCCTGCTTCAGCCATTTCGTTTGCTCCTTTATGTTGGATTCCGTATTCAGCATGATGAAGTGAGCCGATCCATAATCATAGGAATATGTCGTCCCAGGTATGGAACCTTCTGCTCCATTAGAGGGAACGTTGAAATGGGATACAAAAGGCTCTGCATTATCATCCACTTCATCATGATTGCCTGTGACTGGCATAAGCGGTACCGTCGTCACCCACTTCTTTGCTTTTCCGAATAAATTCGCCCAAGCCTCCTCGTCCTCTGGATTTTCAGTGAAATCTCCATTATGAATAATGAATGCCGACTCAGGAAAAACAGTAAATGCTCGCGTTAGCGTATTACCCCAGAGCGCAAAATCTTGTTCCGTTACACCTTGTGAGTCCGTTACATTAATGAATGTAAAATCCTCTTCTCCTTCCGGTTCGGTCTGAAATACGGCGGATTCGCTCCAGCCCTTCTCATCACCGCTTCCCACGCGATACGTATAAATCGTTCCTGGCTCCAATCCTGCAGCCTCAGCCTTATGCACTCCTTGTTTTTTTCCATTATCAAGAGATAGTGTCGTTGTCGTTCCAGTAACCGTGATAACCGCATCACTATTCCAGTCACTAGTTGCCTTACCTTTAATCAATTGAAGGACTGCTTGGGCACCTGTATTCGTACTGTGCCATGTAAAAGCGCGGCTGCTATGAGGATCGCCATTGAACGTCGTCACAATCGAAGTCGGTTTAATTGACTCCTGTTCTTTGAACCATTCAAAGCTTACTAAACCAATAACAAGCAATAAGCAACATACAGCCAACAGGATCATATCTTTACGTCTCCTTAACATGAAGTCTCTCCTTTCTCGTAAAAACTTCCTTCTATCTTAACAATAAATCGACTAATCGCGCATTCAGCAATCTTTCAGCCAGCCTTAAGTTAAGAATAAGTAAAGGCAAGTACAATTACTGGAGTAAAGAGCATTGGAAAAGAGGTGTGAAATGAATACGAACCTAACCTATCGAAATGAACTTAAATTTTTTATTAATTATCATCAATATTTTATTATTCGCCAAAGGCTCAAAGATTTGATGCATCAGGACAAGCATGTCGGTCCAAATGGCGAATATCTGATCCGCAGCTTATATTTTGATGATATCAACAACAAAGCTTTGCATGAGAAGCTCGGGGGTATAAGAGATCGCTCTAAATATCGGATTCGCATCTATAACGGCGACGACAAGATCATCCATTTTGAGAAAAAAATCAAATTTAGAGATTATATCGCCAAAGTAAAGGAGCCGCTTACGAGAGAGATGTACGATCAGCTCATTGACGGCAATTTTGATGTTCTGAAACAAGCTGACAAGCCGCTTCTCAATGAAATTCATAATGAGATGAAACATAATCTCCTTAGACCTAAAGTTATTGTCGACTACGTTCGTGAGCCTTATGTCTGTGACAACGGCAACGTTCGGATAACCTTTGACAAAGATCTTCGAACCGGTCTTCATGCTATCGATATTTTCGATAAATCATTAAAGCCTGTTCGAGCGATTGATAATGATCTAATCATTCTTGAGGTTAAATATGACGAATATTTACCCGCTTATATCAAAATTGCCTTGCAGCTCGAAGGGCTCAATCGGCAATCCGCTTCGAAGTATGTCATTTGCCGAAAATTTTTGAAATTCAACACTTGGGAGGATTATTAAAATGGAAACGAACACGACGACAACGACTGCCGCTGCCGAAACAACAACTTCAAGCTTTGCAGATTTATTGAAAAACTCGGTGGTAGACAACTTTACCTCTGATATTAGTTTATCCAAAATACTTATTACGTTAGGTGTTGCTTTTTTACTTGGTTTCTTCATCTACTTGCTTTACAAACGAATCTTCAGCGGTGTTCTTTATTCTAAGAGCTTCAACGTCTCATTGATTGGTATGACCATGATTACGGCAACCGTTATTATCGCGATTAACTCTAATCTCGTTCTATCACTTGGTATGGTTGGCGCACTCTCTATCGTACGTTTCAGAACACCAATCAAAGATCCAACTGATCTCATCTTCCTGTTCTGGGCAGCGGTTGCTGGTATCGTAACAGGTGCCGGATTCTTCACACTTGCCGTAATCGGTTCTATCGTTATCGGTCTTATTCTATTCTTCTTCGTAAAAGGCGGCTCTGTCGAAACACCTTACCTGCTTGTCATCAACTGCGATTCTGATGCAGCAGAGCAGCTTGTCCACAAGCAAGTCGGCACGCTTGTCAAACGCTATAATGTGAAGCAAAAAACAGTAACAAAAGGCAATATCGAAATGACGCTGGAAGTGCGTCTGCGTGATGAGACAGGACGATTTGTTAATCAATTGACGGAATTGGCAGGTGTTCGCACTGCCGTACTCATCAGCTACAGCGGTGATTATGTATCCTAATTTTCAGGAGGTGTTCAAATGAAGGCGAAAGCTAATACTTGGTTGCTATGCTTTTGCTCCATTCTCCTGATTATTGGACTCACGGGATGTGCCTCAGGCGGTACATCCTCAGGCAGCAGCTCGGGAACAGGAACGGCAGTAACCGAGAAATCAGTGGATGAGCAAAAGCTCGATGAAACCTATTTTCCGAAGGATAAGATTGTCGACGTTAAAATCACGATTGATAAAGATGATTTTCAAGACATGATGGATAACGCCAGTGCAGAAGAATTTAAGACTGCATCAGTGGAATACAACGGACAGAAATTTGATAACGTAGCTGTACGGACAAAAGGAAATCTTAGTCTGAACAGCGTGGTTAATATGGCTGATTCTGATCGCTACAGCTTGAAAATTTCATTTGATGAGTATGTGAATCAAACGATGCAAGGGATAAGCAAGGTCAATCTAAATAATAATTACAGCGATGCCTCTTATATGAGGGAATTTCTCTCTTATGAGCTGGCTGAGCAAATGGGTCTCCCTACTCCAAAATACTCGTATGTGAATGTTTATATAAACGATGAGCTTTGGGGATTTTATTTGGCGATTGAACAGATTGGCGATGCTTATCTAGAACGTAATTTCGGCAATAGCTACGGTGCGCTTTACAAAGCAAACGGCGGCAACGGCAGTGAGCTTAATTGGCTTGAAACCATTGAGTCTTACACAGGTCTCGATCTGAAATCCGATAAATCAAATAATGATATTCTGCTTGATATGGTTGATGAGCTCAATAACGGCACCGACTATGAGAGTGTACTCGATGTTGAGGAAGCCTTGAAGTTCATTGCGTTGAATGCGGTAGCTGGCAACTTCGACAGTTACTTATCCGAGAAAAAGCATAATTATTATTTATATGAAGATGATGGAAAATTCAACATTCTACCATGGGATTATAATATGTCCTTCGGCGGCTTTGGCGGAGGGTCTGGCCTACTCATAGATGAGCCCACTACAGGCACGCTTGCGGATAGACCTCTTATCGATAAGCTTCTTAAGGTAGATGCTTATAAAGAGAAATATCACGAGATCATTAAAGAAATGATTGAAGGCTATTTATCCCAAGACCAATTCCAAGCGAGAACGTCAGAAATTAAAGAAATGATCTCTGCTTATGTGAAAGCGGACCCTTCCGCGTTCTATACCTATGACCAATTTGAACAAGGTGTTACGCAGGTCATTTCATATAATACGCAGCAAACTTCCTCCATTGCCCAGCAGCTTGATGGAACGATCCCTTCTTCAGGTGATGGTTCAGGTTCTGTAAGCGGCGGTATGGGCGGCGGCGGTGGTATGGGTGGCGGCATGGGCGGTGGCGGACGTGGAATGGGCGGCAACCAAGGAAAAACGCAGCCCGCACAACCTGGCACTGAGGGGCAGCAAGAAGGTACTGGTGCAGAGCAAAAAACCAAGCCTAGTGACAGCCAAGGCGATGCGAGTCAAACGGATGGTACAAAATCTGCAGCAGCCTATTCTCGAACAAATGCTGCAACTAATAGCGCTATTCAAACAGCTGATTCTAATGGCGATGCGGCTTCATCGAATCGTCTAGTTTCAGAAGACAACACAGGTGCATCTAATTCAACAGGGCAAGATACTGGCGGTGCCGGGGTGATGACTCCGCCAGACGGTCAACCACCACAAGGTGAAGCCGGAGCACCACTACCAACCACGCAGGACGGAGCTGCTGCTACAGCTCCCACTGCACAAGACACGCAAGACGGAGCTGCTGCTACAGCTCCTAATGCACAAGGCACGCAAAACGGAGCTGCTGCTACAGCTCCTAATGCACAAGGCACGCAAGGTGGGTTTGAAGGCATGGCTCAGCCAGATGGAGAAATGCCGGATGGCATGCAAGGCGGCTTCCCTGGCGGTGGCGCGAGACCAGAAATGGGTGGCGGCATGGGCGGTGGCGGCGGTATGGGCGGCTTCCCTGGCGGACAAACTGCACAACAACCACAGGGCAGCGCCAAAGAAGCTGCTACAACTGGAATAACACTAATCATTCTGCTTCTATCCTGCGCATTCGTCGTATTTTACAAGCGCAAACGCCTATAGTAGGCAGCCTAAAAAAAAGATCGCTCCACTCGCTCAAATGCGAAATGGCAGCGATCTTTTTGTTAGGATAAATATGCTTATAATGACGATTACTGTTCACTATTTTGCTGCTCTTGAATAAGAAACACAGAGATGTACTGCAGCGCCGCCATGCCGAACAAAACTATCGGCAGCCATATCGATTTTAAGTCCTGAGCCAATATAATAAGCAGCGTGATCGAGAGCACTCTACCCACATTAAGGAAAAGCTCCCGCATAACGACTGATTCAACGCGAAGCTGACCCTTAAGCGGCAAAGTCCCCATTAATCGATAATAATAAGAGGTTAGCGTATTGACCGCAAGCGGATTGCAAATAGAGAAGACAATCATAAATACCGCTACCGACCAAAGCTCAACTTGGATTAATAGTAATGATGAAGCTAGCGCAACTCCAGTTGTAGAGAGTAATACATATTTGCGGACATGCTCCTTTTGCGCTTTTCGTGATATAACATAGCCTGTAGCAACGGTAAGTGAGGAGAAGAAAACGCCAAAGTAACCGACCCAATCTTCACGCCCAACCGTTTGAAACAGCATGATATTCGGTAAGAACAGCATAATCCCTTGAAACAATCCAAGTACAAGGAAGCTAAAAAGCGCTTTCAACCATCGTCTGTTTTTTTGCATAACGATGCCCATAAATTTGAGATAATAGGCTTTGTGATGCGAAGCAATCATCGGAATACGAAAGCTGACTAGCGCTGCAATAAGAAACATGATGAATGCAATTGTAAAAATGAAAATATAGCCTTCTAACCCCGTACTGCGTTGAATGATCGAACCTGCAAGTGCTGGTCCCGCAAGCCCCGCTGTATTAAAAACGATCATATTAACAGCCAAGAACCGAATTCGATTCGCTTCCGTCGATACATCATATTGTATGACTAAGTAACCCGTCCAATAGAATCCAGATGCAATTCCATTAAATATAGCAAACCATATGTAATATTGTGCAACCTGTTCTTGTGCAATGACAACCATTAAGTAGAAGATAGCGATCATGACGATGCCTAACCGGTAAGTAACCATTCGATCTCTTCGCTTGGCAATCCAGCCGCCAGCTGCAAACGCAAATGGGGTTAGTATAAAGACAACAATGTTATAAACCCCATTCACGACCAAATCCTGTGTCAAACGCCATAAGTATAAATTAAGAAATAAGCCTGACATGGATGCACCGAATTGGAAACAGCAATGAATCCATAGTGCGGTTACTGCATCTTTTCCTAATCGTTGTTCTTGAGGAAGAGCGACTCCCTTTAGCATGCTTAATCTCGTCCATACATTTGATCCCATCCGCATAAGCTGCATCTCCCGTTGCACGCCAATTGGTTAACGTTGTATTTTCTGTTTATTTTATCACATACGAACGTTAACACTCTGACTCAAGAAAGCGCTCTCTCCCTCAAAATTGTCTGTCTCCTTGCGTGTGATGCACATAAACAAACCTATTCGCTATTTAGGTCCTTTGTTCGCATGTATAGACCTGTATCCATTGGTTGAATTAGGCGAATCATCCAATCTGTTTCTACTTCCGGCTTCGTTTATGGAGTACATGCTGATATAAGCCGATCGTAGCTGCCAACCATGTTCCACTCGCCAAATATCCGCCCACAATATCACTTGGAAAATGGACACCTAAATAGATCCGGCTGATTCCGATCGCCAGTATCATTACGACTCCAATTGAAATAAGGATTATCCTCGCAGAGAAGCTTGAAATATGCTTCCATAACAGGAAGATGAGTATCCCATATAAGGTGAAGGCAGCCATGGAATGACCGCTTGGAAAGCTATATCCGTTTTCTTCAATAATTCTGTGCAAGGTAGGCCTTGTACGATGAAATAGCGTCTTTAGAACCTTATTCAATACCACTGAACCGAGAATGACACCTATGAAAAAGTATAATTCTCTCCTATATTGCAGCTTTGCTAATACTCCCAGCATGATAATAGCAAGCACAACTACAGCGAGTGCTGAACCTATGAATGTAAAAAACTTCATAAATACAGTAAGATTTGCAGACTCAGCGCCCTGAATCCACTCTATAATTACGCTGTCAAATCTGGCAATACGCTGATCTCCAATCCATATAGCAAGCCAAATAAATCCGATTGCCCCAATAAAGCTCAACAATAATGCACGTGTAAATACAAATTTCAATTTCAAACCATCTTACTCTCCTTCTGCTCAAATAATCATGCTGCTTGACCTCTTCAATAAATAGTCTCATTTCAGTTATTTTCTCCAGCTATAAAAATAATACAGCTTCACAGCAAAATTTCATAATGGAGGTATTCGCTCATTATACCGTATAGATTATGATGCTCATCATGATCCACTCAAGATAAGCATTAAAAATCATCCAAAATATGAACGCAAAGAAGAGTGAGGCTAGTGCCTCACTCTTCTCTGTTTACAGCTAAATTGTCATTTTCAAAAGGGTTACAGCCCCTTTTGTAGAATATAAGCATAAGAGCCCGCAACTAATTACTAGAAAAAGTGGTGAACCAACTATGAATTCAAATCCTTCAAATACCTATACTGTTATCGATTTCGAGACAAGCGGACTAGATCCGAAGAAAGACCGTGTCATTGAAATGGCCGCGATCCGCTGCGTCAATGGCGTAATCGCTAGTGAATTCAGCACGCTTGTCCAATATGACGGCAAACTGTCCCCGAAAATTACTGAAATAACAGGTATTACGGATGAAATGACCGCAACAGGCATGGATGAAGATACGGCATTCCGCATTTTGAATCGCATGCTTGGTGACAACATATTAATTGCGCATAATGCAGCCTTTGACCTTGGCTTCTTGCATCATTCCCTGCTTCGAATCGCAGGAAGATCCTTCAATAACAGCTTTATCGATACGCTAACGTTAAGCCGAGATAGACATGTATATCCGCATACGCTAGGGGATATGTGCAATCGATACGATATACCGTTGATAGGCGGTCATCGCGCTCTCAATGATGTCATTGCTTGCTGGAAGCTATTTCAGAAGCTTGATGAAGAACAATCGGTTGCCGACAAGCTGAATACCCTGGCTTATCTGAAGAAATTCGGTCCGCCAGCTTGGAGCCCGCCAGGGGCAAGGCTCGAAGCTATCGAATTGAAATATGCGCCGCGTTAGACGCGCTCTTTTCCTTTATCCGATTCACCAGCATTTTTATTCGCTGCATCACGGTCCTGTTGCATCTCTTCTACCGATTTCACCTTGAGGCGCGCTGCGCCTTGATAGTCTCGTGTTGGGAGCAGCGGACCATCAGTTAGACGCTTCTTCGCAGCGGCAATGGATTTCGTATATTGCGGGAGCCATTGCTCCTGCGCTACCAGCATTTCATCGACGAGCTGCCAAATTTCTTTTGGATTACATACCGCACCTACGAGCGGGTCCATCATGAATGCTTGTCGCAACAGCATATCATCCCCGTGAATGGCTGCCTCAACCGCGAGTCGTTGCACAGAAATACTAACATTGCATACGGCTGCAGCGCCAAGCGGCAGGTCACCTACAGTTGGCATGGATACACCGTTTCGATCGACATAGCCTGGCGCCTCAATGATTGCATCAGCTGGCAGATTGGCAATGACACCCTTATTCTCAACGTTAAAGTGACCACGATAGACTCTTCCCGTCTCCAACCCTTCAATAATGTATGAGCCATGCTCATGACTGCGAAGCTCGCTTTTGAATTCATTCGCAGGGTCCTTCATCCAGTTTGGAAAATCCGTCTCGAACCAGTTCCGTCCCTCTGTGCATACACGCAGGTAACCGCCTGTTTCACCATTAATCCACGAGCTCAGATCAATCCAATCCGTAATTTCCTCTGGTCTTTTACGATACCAAGGCACATACTCACTCAAATGGCCATTGGACTCTGTACTGTAGTAACCGAAGCGGCGCAGCATATCAATGCGAACCTTTTCCGTACGACTGAAATCAGCATGGTTCTCGAACGCCTCAAGCAGCTTGCCGGTCAAATCCTCGCCGTTATGTTTAATTTGGATATACCAGGTTTGATGGTTGATACCAGCGCAAATTATATCGACTTCCTCCTGCTTCAGCCCAAATGCCTCAGCAATTTGCCAATGGCCGCCTTGTACGCCGTGACACAGTCCAATCGTTCTAACGCCGCCGTATTTATTGCAAGCCCAAGTCATCATTGCCATTGGATTCGCATAGTTAAGCAGGAGAACATCCTCAGCAGCCACCTCACGGATATCACGGCAAATATTCATCATTTCTGAAATGCCGCGTTGTCCATACATAATGCCGCCAGCGCTAAGCGTATCTCCTACGCATTGATCAATTCCGTATTTGAGAGGAATATCTACATCCGTTGCAAAGGCTTCAAGTCCCCCAACACGAATTGTACAAATTACGTACTTCGCATTGGCAAGCGCCTCACGCCGATCGGTTGTAGATTGAATGTTGATGGATAATCCATTCTCCCTAATGTCCCTTTGGCAAAGCGCCGTTACCATCTCAAGATTATGGGCATTTATATCTGTAAAAGCAATCTCTATGTTCTGAAACTCTGGAACCGCAAGCAGGTCGCGCATAAGACCACGTGTGAATCCAATCGAACCAGCACCGATAAACGTAATTTTAAAAGTAGACATGCCAATCAGCCTCCAAAAATCGTTATATAGAATGATTAATCTCTTCTATATTGTAGCAACGATATTTCGAAAGCGTTATCAATATTGTGACTAACTCTTCACTCAAGTGTCAGAAATCGTCACTTCTCACTTCTGTATTTTGGCCACGGCTATCCAAATACTGAGTATTAACAGAATGACGATAAGCAATTGGCGTCTGATTCGTATATTTTTTGAACATAGCATGAAAATATTGCCGACTTCCTACTCCAACATAATCACAAATGTCCGCAATGGCTATGTCAGTCTCTCGCAGCAGCATCTTCGCCTTCTCCATACGCAGCTCAGTTAAATAACCAGTTAATGACTTTCCTTGCTGTGCACGGAATAAACGATGCAAATAACCAGGGTGCAAGCTAACAGCTGCCGCAATATCTTTCACCTGAATATCTCGGTCATAGTTATGATGCATATATGCAATTGATTGTTTCACATAAAGGTTTGCTGGATTCACACCTGCGGAGCGTGCTTCATGTCGAATCCGCCCAATGGTCACCATAAGCTGAGCAAACAAAAGCTCCATCTTGACGCTGACATGCTTTCCGCCGCTATCCAGCTCTAAAACTAAACTTTTCAAAACCGGATATAATTCACTTTGATCACGTAAAAACAAATAGGAGAACGGTTCTGTGATCAAGTTCGCCACATAATCGTCCTCCAAAGCTAGCTGCCTTACAGAAGGAAACGCCGTTTGACGTTCCCTGAAGTCAAATTCTACATTAAGCATTCGGCAAGGCCCTCGCTCATCTACTATTAATCGATGAGGAACATTGGCATCAAGAAGAATAAACTCGCCTTTTCCCAGCGTCATTGCACATGCCGCAGCCGTTTCGGTAGCCTCTACCTCGATTCCGCATTCGCCAGAAATGACATACATGATTTCAATGGCATCATGAGTATGAAAGCTCATGGTGTAGTCCGACCACTGCTTAAAATAATAAGCAAAAACATGCGGATACAAATCGCCAATCATCCATTCCTGTTTAAACAGCGTCTCGCTCACGAATGTTTCCTCCTGTTCAGCAGTCTGATTCTTTATTGAGCAGCAAGCTTAACCACTGCGCGAAGTGCGGTATCAATTTCCCGTTCAATCGCTTTCGCCACTACATCCGTATGCGGATCATACTCGCCTGCAAGATCAGAATCAGCATATCCATCTAGAGCCAAAATAGCTCCAGCACGCGCGCCGCGAAGGGTTGCTACGATGTACAATGCTGCAATCTCCATCTCAACAGCCAAAGCTCCAGCTGCCTTGTACTGGCGATGCGGAATATCAACAACGCCAGAGAAGAATACATCGAGCGTTACCGTAATTCCTTTCTTTACAATACCTTCGCTCTCAAGCGCTGATTCATATAGCGCTTCTGTAACCGAACTGTCTGCAACAGCCGGAAAGCCAGCAGGCACTAGTTGATGCGTTAAGCCTTCTGCACGGACAGCAGCCGTGCTTACAATTAGGCTTCCCGCTGGATGATCTGCGGAGTAAGAGCCAGCTGTACCCACTCGAATTAATGTTGTCACACCGCCGCGAATAAGCTCTTCAAAGCATACTGCCGCACCCGGTGAGCCTACGCCATGGCTGACAACTGCAAGCTTAACACCCTCAAACTCACCAACAAAAGTACGATATTCACGGGCAAAAGCAAGCTCACGAACATTGGTTAGTCTTTTTGAAATGACTTCTGCACGTCCTGGATCACCGCATACAATCGCGTATGCCGGCAAATCTTCCGGATTTACTTGTAAAATAGACAACATCGCTTAATCAAACTCCTTCGTCTGCCATTCGTCCTCAGGCATCGTATTATCTTTACTTGTGAAGCGCTGCTCCTTGAACGGATCAGCATAGTTATGGAAGCCGTTGCGTTCCCAGAAGCCTTCACGGTCTTCCTTCATAAACTCAATGCCTCTTATCCATTTCGCACTCTTCCAAAAATATAAATGGGGTACAATAAGCCGCAGCGGCCATCCATGCTTATCTGTCAACGGCTCACCGTCAAAGCGATGCGCAAGCATGACATCATCATGGAGCAAGTCCTCTAACGGTATATTGGTATCATAATCCTCATCCGCATGAATCATGACGTAACGAGCATCTGGCTTCACGCCCAGCCCCTTCAAGAACTCGGAGAATCGAACACCTTCCCATTCCGTATCAAGCTTTGACCAACGCGTTACGCAATGAATATCACATGTAATCTTCGTCTGCGGCATAGCAAGCAGATCAGCGAAGCTGAACGTCCGTTCCTCCTCCACTTCTCCGAAAACGCGAAGCGACCAATCTTTTAAATCATAGCGAGGAATCTCTCCCTCATGTAAAATCGGAAACCGATCCGTCACCGTTTGACCTGGCGGTACGCGATGCGCTAACTCGGGTGCTATTTCTATTTTTCTAACCGCAGTAACTTTTTTAAGACGTTCGGCTTTTTTATGCATGATTAATTGCAACTCCTATTCACATTTTTTATCCAAAAACATGATATCCCGTCTATCTTGAGCTTTCATTCGACTTGCGCGCTTCCTGCATATAACCTTTGTCTTTGAAGAAAAGCATAGCCGCAATTGTGAAAATATAAGGCAGCATCATCGTAAAGTGAGTTGGCAGTGCGAAGCCCTGCAGCCTTATGCTCAGTGCGTCCATAAAACCAAATAGCAAGCTTGAAGCAGCTACGCCAAGCGGATTGGACTGTCCAAGCATCGTCGCAACAAGAGCAATAAATCCTCTGCCGGAAGTCATGCCTTCAGTAAACATAGTCACATTGCCAAGTGACAGCTGCGCACCTGCTAATCCGCATAATACGCCGCACATGAGCACCGCACCATACTGAATGCGTGTTACTTTAATGCCTAAGCTTCTTGCAGCAGTCGGGTTCTCGCCGGCAGCAAGCAATCGGAAGCCAGTAACCGTCTTAAACAAGAACAATTGCAATAACACAACGAGCACTAGCGATAAGTAGACAAGCGGCGAATGTCCGGATAATACATCTCCGAGCCATGGGATATCCTTTAATAAAGGAATATCCCATTTAGGAAGTCCTACCATATCCTTGTTGTAGTATGCGCCTTTCACATTAAACACTGCTCGCAACGAGAAGGTTGTAAGCCCTAAGGCTAGAAAGTTAAGGGCAATACCGACAACAATGACATTCGCCTTCAAATGAATACTCATATATCCGAATATGACGGAAAATAATAGAGAGCAAAGAATGGCAAATAATACAGCCATGAAAACATTTCCCGTGAAATGATTGCCTACAATTGCTGAGAATGCGCCGATGAGGATAAGCCCTTCTAGTCCTACATTAAACAAGCCAACGCGTGCACATATGGCTCCGCCAAGCGCAGCCAGCAATATAGGTGTAATCATACGAAGTGTCGAGGCAAACAGCGAGACATCAAATATTTGATCCATATTACGACCTCGCCTTCTTACGCTTAATAAATGAATAGGATAGCTTAGCAGAAACGAATAAAATGAGCACCGCTTGAATGATGCTTGAAACTTCTAACGGGACGTCTGTGTTCCGTTCCATACCCATCCCGCCTGTTTGCAAAGCTGCTAGCAAAATAGCGGCTACGGCTGTGCCAAGCGGATGTGAGCCTGCAAGAAGCGTAGCCATAATGCCCGACCATGCATAACCCGGCGATGTCAAAGCGCCATCCAAATAACGATATTGCGTGCCAAGCACCTCAACTGAGCCTGCAAGACCCGCAAAGCCTCCGCTGACAAACATGCTGAGCAGCATCATTTTGCCGCGCTTAATTCCACCGTAGCTCGCGAATAATGGATTACCGCCAAGCATTCTAATATCATAGCCCTTAACCGTATACTTCATAAATAAGAAGAGAAGTATGGCTCCGACAGCTGCAATAATAAATCCTGCATGTACGCTCATACCATGGAACAGCTTTGGCAGCCATGCGCTCTTGTCGATCATAACCGTTTGCGCCATTGCAGCAGAGCCTGTCTTATCCTTAAGCGGATAAGACACAAGATATCCTGCAAAGAGAGTCGCAATATAATTTAGCAATAAAGTTGTGATAAGTAGATTCATTCGATATTTGGCATCCAGCCAGCCTGCAAAAGCTGACCATATTCCCCCGGAAATAATTCCAGCTAAAATGGCAGCAACAAGCTTAAACCATCCTGGACCCGGCAAGTAAATAGCTGTTAGGGCAGCACTTAACGCACCCAGCACCATTTGTCCTTCAGAGCCCATATTAAAAAATCCAGCACGGAAAGCAAGCGCAACACCAAGCCCAATTAGTATAATAGGTGTTGCTCTGCTAAGCGTATTTGTAAAGAAATAAAAACTTCCGAAGGCACCCTTCCACATCTCTGCATAGGTGTCCATGACGGAGCCTCCGACTATGACGATAGCGATCGCGCCAGCCGCTAAACCAACTAGGATAGCCAGCAGCGGTTGAATCATCGAACGTCCGAATTGTACCAGCTTATCCAACCGCTTTTCCTCCCGCCATTAATAGACTAATCTGTTCTTCCGTAGCATTCTCCGCATCCAGCTCGCCGACAATTTTCCCTTCGAACATCACTAAAATGCGATCTGACAGCTTTAATATTTCCGTAAGCTCTGAGGAAATAAGCAGAATCGCTCCTCGCTCCTCGCGTTTCTTCAGCAGCTCGCCATGAATAATCTCCATAGCACCAACATCTACACCGCGTGTCGGCTCAGCCGCTATAAGAAATGGCGTCTTCTGTGCCAGTTCACGGGCAACAATCAGCTTTTGCAAATTTCCGCCAGATAAGTACTGTGCTTTCGTAGATAAGGAACCTGTTTTAATACCGAATCTCTCAACCCACTCGCCTACCATTTGGCGTATGCCGCTTCCTTTTAACACCCCATATTTCTGATGTTTACCTGTATGCCCCATCAAACCATTCTCTATGACGGTTGCATCCTTAGCGACACCCCACTGATAGCGATCCTCTGGGATATGTGCAAGTCCGCGCTGGCGAATTTCCCCAACCGGCGCCCCAGTCACATCATGTCCAAGCAGCTTCACATTTCCTTTGTCAGGCTTCATCAAACCAGATATCGTTTGTATGAGTTCAGACTGACCATTGCCAGAAATACCAGCAATGCCCACAATTTCTCCTTCATTGACATGAAGACTAATATCACTCAGTAACGGTTTTGCTTTTACGCCATGTACGGAAATGTCAGCAAGCTCAAGAACGGGCTCTCCTGCATCTAATCCATTCCGTGATATATGCACTAAATCACGACCAACCATAAGGCGTGATAATTGTTCAGCGTCAGTATCCTTTGCATTGACGGTGCCTGTAACTTTGCCATCGCGAAGCACAGTAATGCGATCAGCCACATCCATAATTTCCTGCAGCTTATGACTTATTAGTATGAAGCTTTTTCCTTGTGCTGCTAAACCTTTAATCGCAATTAGCAATTCCTTTACTTCGAGGGGAGTCAACACCCCAGTCGGTTCATCCAAAATAATAATCTCTGCACCCTGATAGAGCACCTTTAAAATTTCAACACGCTGCTGCATGCCTAATGAGCAATCTGAAACCTTTTTCCATGGATCAATCGGCATCCCAAATTGCTTGCCAAGACGTTCCGTTTCCGCTGCGGCGGACTTACGATCAAAACCGATCCCTTTAGAGGGCTCGCGTCCGATAACAATATTTTCGGCTATGGTGAAGGTAGGAAACAGCATAAAATGCTGGTGTACCATTCCTATTTTATGTTCAATAGCATCAGCCGGATTCTCAAAGAAAGCCTGCTTGCCATTAAGCAATATTTCTCCGCTTGTAGGGCTTTCCATCCCATATAAAATGCGCATGAGCGTAGTCTTGCCCGCTCCATTCTCGCCTACTAACGCATGAATTTCCCCTTTATTCAGAGAAAAATCGACATTGCTGTTAGCCGTTACGCTTCCGTAGGACTTTGTAATACTTTTCATTTGCAGCAACATGCAATTGCCCTCACCTTCCATAGCCGATTAAACGTATACTCGTTTTTAAACAAAAAAACCGCTTCCTCTAACTCAGAGGAAGCTTCTGTCAACGCAACAAGCAAACCGGCTGCATCGCAGCAGCCGGCGTTTTAAACTATTTTGCTAGCGGATTTACTACTACGATCTTACCAGACTTAATATCCTCAGCGATAGCTTTAACTTTATCTACATTTTCTTGACCGATAAACGGGCTAAGCGGAGAAGTGCTGTCTCTTGTTACGAATGTAAGACCTACACCATCTTCTTTCAAGCCGTAATCAGCAATACCGAACGAGAAAGTTCCTTCAACGAAGCTCTTAACTGTTTCATAAGCTACAGCATCTGTACCTTTCAATTGTGAAAGTACGATGTTCTCAGGATTCTCTTCCGTACGGTCTGTATCTTGACCGGAAGTGTAGAAGCCTTTTTCCTTCGCCGCTTCGAAGACGCCGTTGTCGCCAACTGCTGCCATACCTGCGATAAAGTCTGCACCTTTAGAGTTTTGAAGCAAAGCAAGCTCTTTACCTTTAACCGGGTCAGCGAAGCCGCCTACATAGTTAATAAGGAATTGTGCATTCGGGTTCGTGCTTTTCAGACCTTGCTCGAAGCCGGATGTGTATTTGCTAAGAAGCGGTGCATCCATAGCAACTACTGCTCCAACAATGTTTGTTTTCGTTACAAGACCGGCCAATGCACCCATCAAGTAAGACGCTTCATGCTCACGGAAATTTACGCTGCGAACATTCGGCTGGTCAACAACTGTATCAATGACTGCGAAAGATTTGTCTGGGTTTTCAGCAGCCACTTTATTTAATGCATCCTCCGCTTGGAAAGTTGCTGTAATGATCAAGTCATAATCTTCTGCTACTGTAGCGCGCAGGTTTTGTTCAAAACCAGCAGGGTCAGTCGATTCGATCGTTTTCACTTCAGCGCCAAATTCTTTACCTGCTTTTTTAAAGCCTTCATCCATCAATACGAAAAATTTATTTACGCCAATTTTTTCAGGAAGTACAAGTGCGATTTTTTTCTTCTCTACTTTTTCGCCAGTATTATCGTTTTTGTTAGATCCGCAAGCTGCAACTATTGCAACCATAAGAACTAGCGATAGAGCCAAAGCAATAGCCTTTTTCATAGTAATCTCCCCTAAACCTATTGTATATTTTTAATCCCTCTTAATCCTAGTTGTTTTATCGGGATTTGTCAACATTATTCATTCGACATAATTCTTGTTAATTCTACAACATCTCAGCATGTAAGTCATACTTTTGTTGCATTTTTTCATCAATTTGTAACATTCACATCCATATTTCTACTCATATGATCAAAAATAGCTACGCCTCTCTCCATATCATCAACGGACATGCCATCGAAAAGCTTTAGCATCAGATTTTTTCTAATGGATTCGATAAGCTTAACATTCTTCCAGCCCTCTTCCGTTAACTCTAGCAACACGACTCGACGATCCTTTTCGCCTCGCTCACGCTTTACGTAACCAAGCTCAATAAGCCGATCCGCAATTCCCGTTACGCCTCCGCTTGTTATGTGCAGCTGCTCAGCTAAAGCCGACACTTTCTGTGGACCAGATTTTGCTAAGATACTAATCATCCTGCCATGCGTCATACCTAGCCCGTGCACATTATACTTGTTCCACTCCGTCGTAATGGCTCTTCTTACCTGACGAAAGGATTCGTCCAGACGCTTCATCAATTCCATTTTATCCTCATTCAATTCGCTCATCCGATCACCTCCACTTGTCCTAAAAAATGGTTCTTTATCGTTGTTAGACCGCCCCAATGCTCGCAATGCGTACATTAGAATGATAACTGAAGTCACGCACTACTTCTACTATTTAAACGAAATAATGGTTTCATATACATTCTATATCTCATATTTTAGTGGTTTACACAGCCCAAAAAGGCCAGCTCCCTATTTCAGCTGACCTCCATTGATGCAATTATGTTTACATGCCATTCATCAATCTAAAAAACGTAAAGGGGGTTTATCCAGCAAGACAGCCCGCATGAAATGCCACACTTCACGCAGCAGCTGCTGTATCGGCCACGCAGCAGTTGAAGCAGCGGATAGAGCTATTCCATATCGATAAGTCAGAGAGACACCCGTAATAATGGGATGTCCCTCAGGACCTTGATAGCTCTCCAATTTCTGATGAAGCATCTCCAAATGCTCGCCGCTAATGCGATCAGTGAACACATAAAAAGTAGCCCAGTGCGTCATTTCATCCCAGCATCCTGGCGCTTCCATATGCTGTCTATGAGGTTCAATTCGCTGTCGCTGCGAATAGATAAGCTCATCGTTATAAAGGACAGATAGTGCGTTCTCATAGAAGTCATATTGGAATCGCTCACCTCGAAGTGTCCGACCAGGGCACAGCACCTCCGCCTGCATCCAAATCGATCCCGTGTTTAATCGAACCTCTGTCTCATTCAAAAAGCGAGAACCTTTATACAGCATGACCGGCTCTGGCATATGCTCGATTAATGCATGCTCACCAAGATCAAATTTTTGAAGCATCGAGGCTCCGCCTTTAGACCCGCTTGGATGCACCTTCAAAAAGGATTGATTGGTAATCATGAGCTGAGACTCATGACCTGCCAACCAGGTCAGCTCATACCTATCACCGTCAAGCAGCCCTGGTGAAACATCCATTACGATAATGCCCAATTGATCATCAAGGGGAAAAGCCTTTGCTATTTTAATCGGTGCTGTATGGTATTTGTGCTCCAGAATCGTTTGACCGCTCTTACAAGCAAATGAAGCTGACAGCACTGATTTTCGTATAACTTGTGCTTCATCGGTCTTACTGCCTAGTAACCTTCCATCCCCCATTTAAGAGTTAAAGCCTTGCCCTATAGACGGCAAGCTTGTAAATGAAATGATATGTGAGTGAGCTGTTCCTCGCGCATGAGCCAGCTCATGCGTGAGCCAGTTTACGATTTCATCCACGCCATCGCCGCCATGCAGATTTGAAAAAACAAATGGACGAGTTCCGCGCATTTTGATCGTATCAGCTTTCATAACTTCAAGGCTTGCACCTACATAAGGCGCAAGATCAATTTTGTTTATGACAAGCAAGTCAGAACGCATAATACCAGGTCCACCTTTACGCGGAATTTTCTCTCCTTGTGCGACGTCAATAATATAAATGAATCGATCGACAAGCTCAGGGCTAAATGCCGCTGCTAGATTATCCCCGCCGCTCTCAATAAAAATAAGGTCCAGTTTCTCGAATCGCCTTTCAAGCTCTTCAATGGCTTCGAAATTCATAGATGCATCCTCACGTATCGCAGTGTGGGGGCAGCCTCCTGTTTCTACGCCGATAATTCTCTCCTCAGGAAGCACGCCTGTTTGGAACAGAATTCTCGCATCCTCCTTCGTATAAATATCATTTGTAATCACCGCGAGGCTATATTTGGTATGGAGCTCTCGTGTCAATCGCTCGACAAGCGCCGTTTTGCCCGATCCAACAGGCCCACCAATTCCTATACGAATAGGCCGTGAGGTATCAATAGCCGGACTTTCCCATTCTTGATGCGTATGTCCTTGTCCTTGGCACATCTTTCATTCCCCCTCATTTATATGGTTATGACATAAATAATCTGGAGTACAGACGTTCATGACGCATCATCGCAAGCTCTGCCATCGGCATATTGGTATACGCTTCTTCAGGCACTAACTCTTGTACGGTTTGAAGCGCCTCTTCCGTTAGTGGAACCAGTCTTGCAATGAGAGATTGTCCTTCGGTTTGCCCTATAGACATTAAGCGGAGCGCACTGTTCACACAAGTCACAATACAGGTATATAAATAGCCTTGAATTGCTCTTTCTTCCGAAATACCCAGCAACCAGCATGCATAGCCATGAGAGAGAGGATGTGATGCAAAGCATTGTCCGCTCCGCATTGCCTCTTTTAATGGCGTCCAATTCAGATTCGGATGGATAGCTGCCGCTAGCTGCAGCAATCTTCGCCCCATCTTCTCTATGCCGCTGCGGCTTTCGGATGCCATTCTTTGCAGATGCACAACTCTTTCAATAGACCAAAGGCGATCCCAATTCCCAATCGGAGCATCCCTATAAACTGCCTTGATAACCATGGAGTCGGAAGTTGCCCAGCATTGCAGCAGCATGGCTGATATATAGGTATGTAATTGAGCGGAATGGTTCATTCTACCGTCCTGAACCAGCGTCTCTAAACCAAATGAATGGGAGAAGCCGCCAATTGGGAGTGCCGAATCTAGAAGCTGCTGCATAGCAAGCCATCGAATATTCTCATTCAATACCCTGCCCTCCCTCCTGCCCCTAGCAAGAAGCATCATTTAAATACTAGCGTCCTGCGCTTTTCTTAAAATAAAAAGTAGCGCTGCGCCATCGGCAGAACGTCAGCCGGCTCGCAAGTCACATGCTGTCCATCAACCATCACATGATAGGTCTCCGCATCAACCTTGAGGTTGGGAGTCGCATCATTGTGAATCATGTCCTTCTTCGTAATCGCTCGACATCCCTTAACAGGTTCAATCCGCTTCTGGAGTCCAAGCCCCTTGGCAACACCTAAGTCATAGGCTGCCTGTGATAAAAATGTAATGGAGCTGCTGTATACTGATTTACCGAAGGAAGCGAACATCGGACGTCCAGATACGGGCTGCGGTGTTGGAATAGAAGCATTGGGATCGCCCATTTGTGCATAAGCAATGCTTCCACCCTTTAGAATCAAGTCCGGCTTAACACCAAAGAACATCGGCGTCCATAGAACCAGATCTGCAAATTTACCTACTTCAAGTGAGCCGACCAAATGAGAGATGCCATGCGTAATAGCAGGATTTATTGTATATTTCGCAATATATCGCTTTATTCGAAAATTATCATTTTGCTCATCATCCGGCAACAATGGTCCTCGCTGCTTCTTCATTTTATCAGCTGTCTGCCAGGTTCGAATGATGACTTCCCCTACACGGCCCATTGCCTGTGAGTCCGAGCTAATCATGCTGAATACGCCCATATCATGCAGGATATCTTCGGCAGCAATCGTTTCCGGCCTAATGCGAGAGTCTGCAAAGGCAACATCCTCCGGTATGCTGCTGTCTAAATGATGACAAACCATAAGCATGTCTAGATGCTCTTCAATCGTATTAATTGTAAAAGGACGTGTTGGATTCGTGGAGGATGGAAGAACGTTAAGCTCGCCTGCCGCGATAATAATATCCGGCGCGTGACCGCCGCCCGCTCCTTCTGTATGGTATGTATGTATCGTTCTACCGCCAATAGCTGACAAGGTATCCTCAACAAAACCAGCTTCATTAAGCGTATCGGTATGTATCGCAACCTGCACATCGAATTGATCCGCAACCTGTAAGCAAGCATCTATTGCTGCCGGTGTCGTACCCCAGTCCTCATGCAGCTTTAGCCCGATTGCACCCGCTTCAATCTGTTCAATCAACGGCGCAGTAAATGACGCATTTCCTTTCCCTGTAAACCCAATATTCATTGAGAAATGCTCAGCGGCTTCCAGCATACGACTCATATGCCAAGCACCCGGCGTAACGGTTGTTGCGTTCGTGCCCGTTGCAGGTCCTGTTCCGCCGCCGATCATGGTCGTTACCCCTGATGAGAGTGCAGTCTCTATCTGCTGTGGACAAATAAAATGGATATGAGAATCGACGCCGCCAGCCGTCACAATTTTACCTTCGCCTGCGATAACCTCTGTACTTGCGCCTACTGTCATATGGGGATGTACACCATCCATAATATCTGGATTTCCCGCTTTGCCAATCCCGATAATATGTCCGTCTTTTATTCCAATATCTGCTTTAACGATGCCCCAGTGATCAATAATTACGGCGTTTGTGATAAGCGTATCCAGCACACCCTCAGCACGCAGCGCACCGCTGGACTGACCCATGCCATCCCGTATTACCTTGCCTCCGCCAAATTTGCATTCATCACCGTAAACCGTATAGTCATACTCGATCTGCGCCCAAAGCTCACTGTCTGCAAGCCTAACCGCATCCCCTGTTGTCGGCCCGAACATGGCTGCATAGCTTCGACGATCCATTCTCGTCATAAGCTTGCTCCTTCCCAAGCAGCTAGACGCTCCCTAATTTCCGCAGTCCATTTCCCCGTTTCTGCTTTCCCTCGGCTAAGACCGTTTAATCCATAGGAAAGCTTAGAACCACCTAGCTCAACTACCGTTACCGGTTTTTCTTCTCCAGGTTCGAAACGTACAGCGGTTCCAGCTGCAATGTTAAGACGCATACCAAATGCAGCTTCACGATGAAACTTCAATGCGCGATTCACTTCAAAAAAATGAAAATGAGAGCCAACTTGAACGGGTCTGTCTCCAGTATTAACAACGATTAGCTGCGCCGTCTTGCGGCCAATATTCAATTCAATATCGCCTGCTGCCGTCCGATATTCTCCGGGTATCACCTGACGTACCCCCTTCTAAAATAAATCTATATGAGAGAGCATCAGCTCGTTATCGGATTATGAACAGTAACCAGCTTCGTTCCGTCTGGGAAAGTTGCCTCGACCTGAACCTCGTGGATCATTTCCGGTATGCCTGGCATGACATGCTCACGTTTTAATATTTGCGTGCCTTGCTCCATTAATTGCGCAACCGTCAACCCGTCACGTGCGCCTTCCATTATTTCAGAGGTAATGAGCGCGATGCTCTCAGGATAATTAAGCTTCACACCGCGTTTCATTCGACGTCTTGCCAAATCAGCAGCGATAGTAATGAGCAGCTTTTCTTTTTCACGTTCAGTTATATGCATACTTTCACTCCTCTCCTTCTCGTCACTTCCATTATATAGGCGAAATTTTGTGAAGTAAATGTTTTTATGTTAGATTTAATGACATTAAAAACAAAAAAACCTGCTCCGTCATCATTCGACATTGCAGGTTATAACATTAAACTAACATCATTGATTGTATAGGCATAGAAATATACCCTTACGCCGTTTGTATTCCGAATTTGCTCCCAATCTGGGCAATTAGACTGTCCAATCGCTTAGGTTGAAAACCGTATTGGAACAACTTCTCCGTTTCCGTAAAGCGCTGCTCCGGTGTGCTTGCGCCCATTACAACAGAAACTAGCCGTCTTCCATCCTGTTTGGCAGTCCCTGTAAAACAATAGCCGGCTTGCTCTGTATAGCCCGTTTTCAAGCCATCATTACCCGGATAAGCATATGGCATCCCATTTAGCATCAAATTCGTTGTCGGCAGCGTCTTCATCGTGCTGGTCAGCTTGATACTGCTTCGTCTTGAAACATCCAGTATCTCTGGATATTTCTTCAACAAATGACCCGCTAATACAGCGGTATCTTTTGCCGTCATAACGGTATCACGATCTCCAGATGCCTCGGCAAAACCTATCAAATCCTCATGATTTAAGCCTGTAGCATTCGCAAATTCTGTATGGTCAGATAAACCGATTTTCGATGCCCGTTTGTTCATTAGTATTACGAAATCTCTCTCATTTCCACTAATATGCTCAGCAAGCGCAATAGCTGCATCATTTGCGGAATGTACGGTCATGGCCTCGAACAGCTCTCTTACCGTGTAATGCTCTCCCTCCCCGAACCCGATTTGGGAGCCTGGCACCTCTGCGGCATAATGACTCGTTCCCACTTGCTCGTTCCATGACAGCTTCCCTTCATTCGCAAGATCTAGAACAATCAGCTCCGTCATCATTTTGGACATGCTGGCAGGAGGCAGTGATTCATCCGCATTTTTCTCATAGAGCACCTTGCCTGTATCTAAATCCATCAATATCGCTGCACTCACATCTGGAGCCAGCTCTGATAGCTTGGTCGTTCCTTTAAAAGTAGCTAAATAAGGTATGCAAAAAACGACTGCTGCAGCAAGCAGCAAAAATTTCAATGTACCATTACTATTACTATCGCTAGTTCGTTCTCTTCTGTTCATTCTAACCATTCCCCTTCGGCTTCTCTTCTATAAGACTAAGTATAGAAGCAGCAGTTTAAGGAGACTGTAAACAAATCATAAGAATTTCTTAAATATCACTTAACGATTGGTATGGTTACACGGAATGAGGTTTCATCGTCATCACTGGATACCGAGATCGTACCGCCGTGTTTTTCAACAATGCTCTTCGAAATAGCAAGACCAAGCCCTGAGCCGCCTGACCATTTCGTCCGTGATTTATCTGCACGATAAAATCGATCGAAAATAAACGGTATATCTGAAGCCGGTATCGGTTCCCCATAGTTAATAACCTCTACGATTGCCTCTTTCTCATTCTTTTTCACATTTAGCACAGCGTACTTGCCCTCTCTGCCGTACACCATCGCATTGGCAATCAGATTTTCAAATACACGCACAATCTTTGCTGTATCGCCTTTAACCATAATGAGCGATTCTTGCGTAATTAGCTTACTTTGCATGCCTGCTTCTTGAAGGGGCATATGATATTGCACAAGCAGCTGTCCAAGCATTTCGACAAGGTTGAACGGTGCTGCTTTGAGAGCCGTCGTATCATGTCTCATCCTCGTATATTCAAATAGATCATTGATAAGGACGTTCAGCCTTTGCGATTTTTCGTATGCAATTTGCACATAATGCCGCATTTCGACCTCGTCTCGATAACGATCCTGCTCAATCAGACCTAAATAACCAAGCACCGACGTAAGAGGCGTTCTTAAATCATGGGAAACATTTGTGATCAACTCGTTTTTGGTTTGCTCTGCTCGCCGTTCCTCTTCTAATGCGAGATACAGCCTGCCAGCTAATCGATTGACGTTGCCGGCCATATCTCCAAATGGATTACTATTTCGCACCTCCATTTTATGATTCAAATCCAATCGACCTTCCGCCATATCTCTGACCGTTCTGTTCATTTTGTTGAAATAGCCGAATAGTCTCCACTGCAGCCAAGAAAAGATAAGAAAAAACAAAAAAAAGCCAATAACTGTGAGAATCGTTTGTTCTCCAATTCCAATAATAATACCTGTAACAAGCGAACGAACGCCTAAAACGCCTAATACTCTCAAGAAAAATTCACTAAATACAAGTACTGCACCTATTGCAATAATGACCAGTATAATACTGATCAAAAGATTCAATATCGTACGCCCAAATAAACGCATGGCAATGTTATCCTTCAATTTTATAGCCTACCCCCCATACCGTAACAATCATTTTATCGTCCAGCTCCTTCTCAAGCTTATCTCTCAGCTTGCTTATGTGAACCATAACGGTATTATTGGAATCAAAATATTTCTCTTTCCATACCTGTCTAAAAATATCCTCGGCGCTGAACACCCTGCCTGGCTGACTTGCAAGCAGATGCAAGATACCAAACTCCGTGGATGTCAAATGAAGCGGCTTGCCGTCAACCTCTGCCGTATGACTAAGCTTATCTATACGAAGAGCTCCAAGCTGCAGCTCCTTGTCCGAACGCGCTGAGCTTCCACTCTCTAGCTGCGGACTGAATTGATAGGAGCGGCGGAGAAGAGAACGAATACGAGCAATCAGCTCCAGCGGATTGAACGGCTTGATCATATAATCATCAGCGCCTGTCATTAGCCCCATAATTTTATCCATATCCTCCGCTTTTGCACTCAGCATGAGAATCGGCACAGACTGTGTTTGCCTTAATTTACGGCATACCTCCAGTCCATCCACCTTCGGCATCATAATATCCAAAATAACCAAATCAAACGGCTCTCGCTCATAAGCGAGCAGCGCTTGTTCGCCATCATATGCCTTCGCTGTAATAAAGCCTTCATTCCTCAAATAAATCTCTATAAGATCGGCAATTTCCCGTTCATCATCTACAATTAACACACGTCTATCCAATTACATTCGCCTCCTAAATTCCAAAAATATCTGATGAGCATACTATACATGAAATACAAAGCGTATGTCCTGACATTAGACGCAATATCAGAATGTTTAAGTCTTTCTTAATGTTTTTTTAACGTTTGCGGCGGCTCGCTGCAAATAGTATTAGCTTTTATCCAATAAATGACACAAAAAAGCGCTTGCCGGGTACTAACTCCCCTTCAAGCACTTTCTAATCATACAGCGTGAGTATTTGATGCCGATTGCCTATCCCTATAAGGAATGGTCGATCGAAACAGTTTTACCCGACCATGCTTTTTTAGACGTCCATTCCCCATCCCCTTGCCAGAATGAATCATTCTCTTCTAAACCAAGGGGAAGAAACACGGTTGCGCATAAGTACAAGCTGCCCGTTGAAATATAGGCCTCACCGAGTTCAGGCTGATTGCCGCAAAAGCCAATCCGCAGCCAGCCATCCTTATCAAACGTACCCGGCATTTCAATCATTCTTCGGATAACAGCTGTTAACGCGCATCTAACGGCGGCTGGCTGCAGACTCTCATGAAGCTTATGCTGGAGAGCCATCTGTGCCAGATGCTGAAAGGCTCCAAACCGATAAACGATAGATCTTCCCACTACAGGGAATGTGCCTTCAGGCGAAATGCTTCTTTCCTGAATAACACCATATCTTATCGCTCGTTGAACAATGCTTTCCTTCATATTTTGCCAATCCCATGATTCTTTGCCAACAGTCTCGATAATATCAACCAACATAGGCTGTATGACAAAACTATTATAATAATCATTATGAAAATGAGGGCCGTCACCATATACACCATCGCCAAGATACCATTGCTCATGCTGTCTAAGTGCATAATCCACACGCATTCTATCCCAATCCTCGTCCAATACAAACAAAGCCGTCTCAATCATGGCAGCGAACAACAGCCAATTATTATAGCAAGGCATACGCGAGCGTGTTGCTTGAAGTGCTTTAACCAAATTCTCTTTAGCCTTAGGCGTCAATTTCCCGCAAAGCTCATTAGGGGCTCGAACGATTGCATGCGCGAGGAAAGCTGCATCAACAATCGGCTGATGCCCCGTAGCGAAGTTCATAAAATCGGGAGAGTCCGGGTCTGTACATACTTCAATACATCTTCTCGTTAACGCTGCGTATTCCTCTCTGCCGACTCCTTCATCCCCCTGTTTAGGGCCGCTTTCGATCCATGGCGCCAAGCCGGAAATCAATCTTCCGAAGGCTTCCAGATGGGTATAGTCCCCTCGATCATTCTGCTTGCCTTCAACCGGCATTAAGCTTTTTAATTGTTCATTGGATAAGGCATGCAGAACCGGATCCGCTATCCGAAACATCGTTTGCAGCCAATAAGCTCGATCACTGTTCATTTCTTCCATGCGCATAGCAGTCATAAGCTACTCCCTTTTCTAATATTATCCAAGATCTTTGTATTCACTATAAAAGGATTCAGTCAAACGGACAAGCCCATATGGGACATTTTTATTAGTAACTTTTGCAAAGCAAAGGGTGTTATAACATGCAGGATTATAGCCAACGCTTGTTCGATGTGATAAAATTGACACTATTGATAATTTAATAAGCTAATAGGCAAATAGGAGGCACTTACATGGCGACCAAAAGAATGCGTTCGGACATGATCAAAAAAGGTTTCGACCGCGCACCGCACCGTAGTTTGCTGCGCGCCGCAGGCGTTAAAGAAGAAGATTTCGATAAGCCGTTTATCGCGGTTTGTAACTCGTATATTGATATTATTCCTGGTCACGTTCATTTGCAGGAGTTCGGCAAGCTCGTTAAAGAAGCAATCCGTGAAGCCGGCGGTGTACCTTTCGAATTCAACACAATCGGTGTAGATGACGGTATCGCTATGGGCCATATCGGCATGCGTTATTCACTCGCTAGCCGTGAAATCATTGCCGATTCCATCGAAACAGTCGTTAATGCGCATTGGTTCGACGGCATGGTTTGTATCCCTAACTGTGACAAAATCACACCGGGTATGATTATGGGCGCACTTCGCGTTAACATCCCGACTATGCTTGTCAGCGGTGGACCTATGAAAGCTGGTAAAACATCTGACGGCCGCTCCATTTCGCTTTCCAGCGTATTTGAGGGCGTAGGCGCTCACCAAGCCGGCAAAATTAATGATGATGAATTGATGGAGCTTGAACAATTCGGTTGCCCTACTTGCGGATCATGCTCTGGTATGTTCACAGCAAACTCCATGAACTGTTTGGCTGAAGGTCTTGGCCTAGCGCTTCCTGGTAACGGTACAATTCTTGCTGTAGCTCCAGAACGTAAAGAATTCGTTAAAGAAGCTGCTCGTCAGCTTATGAAAATCATTGATCTAGGTATTAAACCTCGTGATATTGTAACAAAAGATACCATCGACAACGCCTTTGCACTTGATATGGCAATGGGCGGTTCAACAAATACCGTTCTTCATACGCTTGCTATCGCACATGAAGCTGGTATTGAATACCCAATCGAACGTATTAACGAAGTTGCAGAGCGCGTACCGCATCTTGCGAAAATTGCTCCTGCTTCTGATTACCATATTGAAGATGTGCATAATGCTGGCGGTGTCAGTGCCGTTCTTAACGAGTTGTTTAAAAAAGAAGGCGCTTTGCACGGCGACTGTATGACTGTTACCGGCAAAACATTGCGTGAAAACGTAATGGGCTGCGAAATTCAAGATACGGACGTTATTCGCACCATTGATAACCCGCATACAGAACGCGGCGGCTTGGCTGTCCTCTTCGGTAACCTTGCTCCTAACGGCGCAATTATCAAAACAGGCGCAGTCGACAAATCAGTTGGCGGCTACCACAAAGGTCCTGCTATCTGCTTCGACTCACAAGATGAAGCTCTTCATGCCATCGCAAACGGCAAAGTAAAAGAAGGCCATGTTGTTATCATCCGTTACGAAGGACCTCGTGGTGGTCCAGGTATGCCGGAAATGCTAGCTCCTACCTCACAAATCGTAGGTATGGGACTTGGCGCGAAGGTAGCACTCGTTACTGATGGACGCTTCTCTGGCGCATCTCGCGGTATTAGTATCGGTCATGCATCACCAGAAGCTGCTGAGGGCGGCCCAATCGCATTTGTTCATGATGATGATATCGTAGAAATCGACATGAACAACCGCACGATGAATCTTCTCATCAGCGATGAAGAATTCGAGAAACGCCGTTCCGAATGGAAAGGCTTTGAACTAAAAATCAAACGCGGTTATCTTGCCCGTTATGCTCATCTCGTTACTTCCGCAAGCACTGGCGGCGTAATGAAAATGTAGTAATAAAAAAGCCTGCAAGCTGTTTCAGCTTGCAGGTTTTTTTGTTTTTATATAAATAAAAGCAGCTTAGCATATTACTACTAAGCTGCTTGCAAATATTATATAAGTAGATGTTTGCTCTAAATAGCCGTTGTTTTCGTACCAAGTTGAGCAGCATCGTCGGTCGCTGCGCTTAGTTTCCGTTCTACGACATCCGTTATCCGCTCTGCTTCCTCATGAATTCTATTCAACTGAACGGAAGCATAACGACTAATTGTCGCTGCCGGCATGAGAAGCATGCGCGGTGAAATCGACGCTTTTTTCTTTTTGTTTTTAGATGAAGGCTGTTTTTTGGTAAGCACTCGAATGAGGATCCGTAAATAAATACGTGTAGATTTGGCAAACCAGCCTTCAGGCAATTGAAATATTTCAAAACCAAGCCGATCTGCTCCGCGGTGAATCATCGTAACGCCGTACACGGCTTTAATGTTCTTCGCGTCTGCATCATCTGCCAGTTGATCCGCTAATTGAGGCAGTGCCATTTCCACTTCACGAAGCATTCGAATTCCCGTTGCTACCGGTGATCTGGAAGTTGCGGCAATCGTAGACAGCATCTTATTATCAAAATGCAATTCTGCAATAAGATCTCCCTTTGCCACACTTCCGCCCTCTGCAAATTGAATCAACTCGCCATTGTAAGTCGTTACACGGTAATGAAACGCTGGATCATTGGAATCACCAACTGTTTTTAATCGGAAAGCGACATGGAAGGCTTTTTCCCACAACAACCAAAGTGAAATCATTCCCCGCTTCCATATTGGTGTATGGAGAGCTTTTGCAGCATCGGTAAGTTTGAGCATTTCATCAATACCGATAAAACGGTAACCGCGTTTCGTTCCTTCTTCTAAGTAAGCCTCTAATGCTATAAGCATATTTTTGGGTGCGTCCATATCAGCTCCAAGCGTATTGCCGCAGTCATGCAGCAGCAATACTTCGCCTGGCTTAAGCTTCTTGAACATCCTTTTCTTAAGCCGCTCCGCACCTACACGAATCCGCCAATCGCTAAACATGGCAGACCATAAAATAATTTGCAAATAACCTAAGTTCGCATAATCGAATACGTTTACGATACCCCAAGGCGGCCGATAATAAGTTGAGCGTTCGCCTGTAGCATTTTCAATAATATCGATCGTGCGCTCTATTTGACGTTTAACCGTCCGGGGACGCATAACCCAATTGGATTTATGAACGTAATTATGAACGCCAATTATGTGTCCTTCCGCCTTCATTCGCTGCAGTATTTCAGGCTGCGCCTCGGCATGTATGCCCACGACAAAAAAGGTCGCTTTCGCGTTGTAGCGAGCGAGTAAATCAAGCAGCTGCGGCGTATAAACAGGATCCGGTCCATCATCGAAGGTCAGACAAATCTCATTGTCTACGCGGCCTTTTTTGAAAACACGGAAACCAAAGGTGCGGCTAATAAGACCAGGGAGAAAGGCATAAAACGTAACGACATAAAGTCCCCACATCAGTAAATTTTCCATTTTGTTTTCCCCACCGTATATGATTTATTCGACGATTAAATAGCGGTACAAAACAACAACGATAACTCTAATTGTAACATATCATAATAAAAAATAGGCATCTTTTTAAAAACTATAGTACAATCTTTATGGAAATATGATTATGGAAATAGAAGGAGTATGACATGCTGCCATTTTACAAAAAATATTGGAGAACCGCATTCGACATCGCGCTAATTGCACTCACTGTATACTTAATTATGTTTGCTTTCAGCTATGTGTACCGAATTGCAACCCCCATATTCTTTTCATTCGTCATTTTTTTATGTATCGAGCCATTGGCAAGACGATTGAATAAATGGGGAATAAAAAAATCAATTGCTTCCGGCATATCAGTTCTTCTATTTACACTGCTTATTCTTGCTGCATTTTCGGGAGCGGCTTACCTTCTTACAAAACAAGGAAAAGAACTAATAACCAACTTCCCAGTCTACCAAGATATGCTTGCGATACAAATTGCGAACATTACGGAACAGTTTCAGCAGCGCTTTGACTCTGTCCCTTCTGACTTAGAGCTGGTCGAACGCGCTCAGGATCTTATCCAAGGAGCTGGAGCCACCATTCAAGTCTTTGCGAAATCGGTGCTGATGAACCTAGTAGGCTATGTCTCCTCTTTCTCCACGTTCGTCATCAATTTTGCAATCGGAATTATACTAGCTTATTTCTTAAGTATTGAAATTACGACATGGAAACAAACAGCCGAGGACAAAACACCAAGAACATTTAAAACGGCGTTCTTTTTCCTTCGCAATAATGTTTTTAAAGGTATAGCTATTTACATAAAGGCTCAAGCTAAAATGATCAGTATTACGTTTGTCGTAATATTAATCGCTCTATTGCTGCTTCGGGTAGAAAATGCTTTTGTCATAGCAGTCGTGTCAGCTATATTCGATATTTTGCCGTTGCTGGGCGTAGGAACTGTGTTTATCCCTTGGATCATTTATTTGATTATTGTTGGAAAAATATCACTCGCGATCTGGCTGTCCGCATTGTTCCTAGTCGTCGTGCTCACACGTCAAATTCTCGAGCCGAAAATAACAGGTGATTCCTTAGGCGTATCCGCCTTCACCATGCTGGCTTTTATGATTATCTCATTATCGCTGTTCGGTATTGCCGGCGTAATCTTATCGCCAATCCTTATCATCCTGATTAAAGCGTTGTATGACCAAGGCTACTTCCATCGCTGGATTCATGCTCCGCTAGGCGAGTTCGATACGCCAGTTAGTAGTCCGCCGGCGAGTACTCCTGCCGGGGGTACTGTTCATCCAGACAGCAGCAAGGTGGATTAAAAAAGCAGACCATCTAAAGCAAAATAGTCCCATAAGGTACTCATGTACCTTATGGGACTATTTTTATTTGGATTTCCCTGCGGCGATATCCATAACGCCGCGAAAGAGCTTGGTCGCCTGATTCGCACTTCCAGGCGGCTGATTTTCGACGAGTACCGCAATAGCATAGCGAGGCTGCTTCACCGGGCCGTAGCCGGCAAACCACTGGTGGTTGCGGGCGATTCCGGCCCGCATCGTTTCGGCCGTGCCGGATTTCCCGGCAACCGGCCACAGCCCTTGGCGGATCGATCGACCAGTACCATGGTCGACGACCGCCTCCATGCCGCGCAGCAGCGCATGCGCAGTGGCCGGCTTGATCCGGCCACTGCTGACTTGCGCGCGCTGCGCGGGCAGCTTCGCCATCCGCTGGCCGTTGGCATAGCGGATTTCACTGACCAGGCGCGGCTCCATCACGCGCCCATTGTTCAGCAGCGTTACAATGAGATTTGCCGCCTGAAGCGGCGACATCCTGACATCACGCTGCCCAATTCCGCTCTGCGCGAGCACGCCGCCATCCACGGCTGCAAGGGCAGCCGCTCGCTCGCGCTGCTCCCGCAGGAGCGCTTCCTTGCCTCGCTGCTTCGCGCTCACTCCTTGCTCCGCACCGCCTCCTGCTCCTTCCCCAGTCTGCGCTTCCTTCCCTCGTTGCTTCCCGCTCACTCTTTGCTCCGCACCGCCTCCTGCTGTTCCTCCTGCCTGCACTTCCTTCCCTCGCTGCTTCGCGCTCTGTCCGTGCTCTGCACCCTCTTCAGCTGCTTTTACAGATGCGAATACTCTCCCTGCCTCTTCTTCCTCCAGCAGCCTTAGAGGGGCTGTAAACGGACCGAAGGCACTCTCGCGATGCCAGCCGATCCTTTGTCCTATACCAAGTGCTTCCGCCGTCCGTTGGAGCTGTGAAGCCTTTAGCCGCTCTGCAATCGTTGCAAACACGATATTGCATGATTGAGCCAGCCCCTCCTGCAAGGTCAACAGACCATGCCCTCCTTCCTTCCAGCAGGACAAGCCATATTTGCCATACTCGCCATCGCAAAAAAAAGTTTCGCGCCGATCCGCGACGCCCGCTTCCAATGCTGCTGCTTCGGTAACAAGCTTGAACACCGAGCCGGGAGCGACCGCCTTCAAAGCATGATTAGCCCATTCTGTACCGTCAGCAGATTGAAATTGTCCAATCTTCAGCTTCGGGCGAGAGACCATCGCGACAATATCCGCATTTTTGGCATCGAGCACAACAATCGCGCCTTCTTTCATCCCCATTCGATCCGCATAAGCCTCTATTTCATTTTGCAGCTCTAAATCCATAGTCGTCATAGTCTGCAAGGGATAGTACTTATTGCTAGGCTGTGTAATTCGCATATCCAGACCATGCAGGGGAGCATTCTGCCCATCAATAAAATAGGACACTGAAGTTGCGCCCACCCCATGCATCAGCTTATCCAGCGACTTCTCAAGTCCGGAGCCGCCTACTTGTTCTGTTAGCTTGCGTTTCCCGCTAGCGAGCTCTTTGGCATGCTGAGCTTGCAGCCACTCAGGATGCTGGCTTGTAAAGCCAATGATATGCTTCGCTTCAAACTGCTCCAGATAACGATTTCGGTAAGGAAGCACACGGATGCCGTTAAGCTTCAGCCCTTCAACGGCCTCCTTTTGCTCCGTTGTTAATCGCATGGGCAGTGCATTCCCTTCCAGCGTCCAAAAAATGGGCTCTCTCACCTTATCCCATGTCTGTAGAAGCATCTCCTTCGTGACACCAAGCAGCTTGCTAAGCTTAGTCAACGCTTGATCATCACCGCGTACATCCGCTCGAACAGGAAAAAAAGCAAGCGCTGAATAGGTTTCGCCCGTAATAGGAAGACCAAAGCGGTCATAGAAATCACCTCTGCCTGTATCTAGAACTAAATTACGCTGTCGCTGGATGACCGACAATCTTTGCCAGCTTCCACGTCCAGCGCCGCTGGAATAGATAGAAGTCGTCGTGCTGTTTGGCATGAGCTGGAGCCATGCTAATCGTAATATGTAAACCGCCATGACCACGCTGATAACCACAGCAGCTATCCCTATTCGTCTATACATACCGCTCTTCATAATAGTAATCCCCTTTTATCACGCCAAACCATTCTCTATTTATGACTCATCTGATCCATCTCAACCTTTCATTACCCATTATCTCCATCCTTGCCTCTCCATCAAACATCAGTATGCCACTCAAAAAAAAGAGCCCCTCAGCAATGATCCGCTGAGGAGCCCTATTTGAAAACAAATTAATTAATTTTAAATTTAGAAAGAGAATCTTGCAGCTCTCGAGATACCGTATCCAGCTTATCAGAAAGGACAACCATATTGTCACTGATGCTAAGCTGTTCAGAGCTTAGCGATGCCACTTCCTCAGATGTAGCGGATGATTCCTCTGCTACCGCGCTCACATTCGTCATCGCAGCTGCCAGCATCGATTGTGACTCATCAAGCTGACCGATTGAATCCGTAACCATATCAAGCTTCTCAACAAATTGTCCCATTTGGCCTTGTACGGTTAAGAAAATTTGATTCGCTTCTTTAACCGAACCAATTTGCTCTTGGAATAGCGGATAGGCGTCTGATAATACGAGTACGGTCTCATCAATTTCGCCTCTAATTTTTTCCGTGATTTGTCCAACCACATCAATCGACTGACGAGATTGATCGGCTAGCTTCCGAATTTCATCCGCTACGACCATAAAGCCCTTGCCGGCTGCGCCTGCACGTGCAGCCTCAATCGTCGCATTCAGTGATAAAATATTCGTTTGCTTCGTCAAACTATTGAGAACCTCTAATATTTTAACGATAGAGACTGTGCTTTCTTTTAGCTTATCAACCTTCTCTACCATGGAACGAGTCATCTCTTCTGTCATGCCTGTTTTCTGAATAAGGACGCCCATATAAGCGGTTCCTTGCTCACTTGCCTTCTCAACCTCGGTTGCTGAATGTACCATCAGCCCATTGGCTTCGATTACTTTTTGCATTTGAACATCGATATTCGAGGTCAAGTCTGTACCTTTCTCTGCCTCAACTGCGAGGCTTGTTGCTCCGCCTGCAATTTCTTCTGTAGCTACTGCAATCTCACGTGCGGACAGTGCTGTTTTCTTCGAAGCATCACTTAGATGCGATGCTGTGAGAAGCACGTCCTCAGCAGATCTTGTCGTTTGAAGCGCCAGCTCCTTAATTTGAGTCATCATGAGATTGAAGCTTTCGCTGAGCTCTCCGATTTCATCTGACCGCTTCCGCATCGTAGAACGAACCATCAGATTCCCGCTTGCTCCCTCATTCATCAAATTCCGCAGCTTCACCAAAGGCTGAGCAATTCTTAGAATTACTAATACCCCTATTGCAATTGCGATTAAAGCAGCAACAAACACCGTAATCCACGTCATGTTTTGAATCGATTTGGCGTCTCTCACAAGCTCTTGGACAGGCATTGTGCCTACCAGCTTCCAGTCTACTGTTTCAAAGGTTTTGTAGACGGCAAGAACCGACTGCCCTTTTTCATTTTTAGCTTTAGTAGATCCTTTCAAAGCTTTCTCGCCCTCAGTTGGAAGTGCAACCGTAATGGGCTGTCCAACTAATTCAGCATCCCCATTCGTAACATAATTGCCTTTTTCATCAATAATTGATAATTCACTGCCTTCGCCTAGCACAACATCCTGATAGCGGCTTTTTAAGCTTTCTAGATTAATTTCCAATAACATGACATAGGAAGCATTGCTAGTCGTGCTATCTTTAATAAGTCTGCTTATCGCTATCGTTGGCGTTGCCGCCGAACCTGCATAACCTTCTGGCGACGGTCTGAGCCAGCTTGTTTTACCGCTCTTCTCAACTACATCCTTATACCAGTCTGAAGCCATTAGCTTCTCTGCATTGGTTGCATTGGATAGTCCCGCCGTTACAACATCGAGCTTAGGGTCAACTGGCAATAAGATAACTCCCGTAATTGCATTGTTTCCCATAACAAAGGTTTGCATTTTATCACTTAGTTTACGTGTTGTCTCAAATTTAGAGAAGTCATCTACACTATCGAGTCTTTCTCTAACAATCTCATGGAAGCTTTTATCAATGATCATTTGAAGCGAAAGATCTTCATACGTTTGAAAAATGATATCTAGGTTATTTGAGACCTGAACGACCGTTTGATAGCTTGATTCCGATACTTTGCTTTCTATGATGGCTTTAGACTTTGAATATGCCATTAGTCCTACAGTCAAAACACATGCAATAATACTGCAAAAAATGATGAGAAATAGAACTAGTCCTACCGACTTGAATGGATTCGATATTCTTCTATCCGCTATGCTTCCAGCTGCTTGCTTGATCGCGTCCATCTTTGATTGCGCTTTCAAAATCGTGTTAGATTGTTCCCCTTTTATATCTCTCAGCCCCTTCTGATCCTTTTGCTGCTCTGGCATCTTTGTTTTTTTATTCTTTTCTTTGCTCATTAGAAGAGACACCGCCTTTACTTTTGTAAATCTAATATGGTTTATTAATAGCTAGCGAAATATGAGGAATTATGTATTCACATTCTATACTTTTATATCGGCATACCATTGTCAATTTGTAATAATAAATAAAAAAAAGAGTCTTATTTTTCTCAGAAAAATAAGACTCTTGCCCCATTACCTTTTTACTTCTTACCTATTTTTTTGCGCATCATGTCCATCGGTTTAACCGGTTTAAGGGTCCGAAGTCGGATATGCTGCAACGGATGACGCGCTGCATCAAGTGTCTGCCCCTCTACATCGGTCATTTCCGTTACGGTCTGTTTAAAGAACGTCCCTTGCGGTCCTACGAATTCAACCTCTTGCCCCAACTTGAAGTGATTGCGCTGCTGAATAACAGCAAAGCCTGATTTCGCATCATATTCTAGCACGATACCTGCAAAATCATAAGGAGCCGCCTTTTCCTCAGGCTCATAGATATGATCCTCAACGCCAGGCGTGTCCAGGAAGAACCCTGTGTTCAATGGGCGATTTGCAGCTTTATTGATCTCATCGACCCATTCACGCTTCAGTTCAAAATGCTCTGGATCAGCAAAATAGGCATCAATGGCTTGTCTGTACACATTAACAACAGTTGCCACATAATGAATGCTCTTCATTCTGCCTTCAATTTTGAAGCTGTCTACCCCAACCTCAATCAGCTCAGGCATATATTCGATCATACATAAGTCCTTGGAGCCCATCGTAAACTTATCTTCCTCTTCCGGATACATAGGAGAATCATCAGCAAACAGATCATACTTCCACCGACAGGACTGACAGCAGCCGCCGCGATTGGAATCTCTATCGGTAAAATGATTAGAAAGAACACAACGGCCAGAGAAGGAAGAACACATCGCGCCATGAATGAACGCCTCAATTTCGATATCAACATGCTTCTTGATCTCTGCGATATCTTTAAAGCTAGTTTCACGGCCTAGTACGACACGCGGCAAGCCCTCTTCCTTCCAGAATTGTACGGCCTGCCAGTTCAGCGTTGATTGCTGCGTACTCAAATGCACCTCTAGCTTTGGCGCAACACGCTGAGCTGTCTCAATAATTGCAGGGTCTGCCGCAATAATCGCCGCTATTCCAGCATTCTCTAATTGACGTAAATATTCTTCAATGCCTTCAATATCCTCATTATGCGCATAAATATTCGTCGCAACGAACACTTTAGCACCATAACGTTTCGCGAATTCTACGCCTTCCTTCATTTCCTCAAAGCTAAAGTTATCTGCATTTGAACGCAAGCCATATTTTTGGCCGCCAATATATACTGCATCCGCACCGTAATGAACCGCAAACTTCAGCTTCTCTAAATTTCCTGCAGGAGCTAGCAGCTCAGGTCTTTCAAGCCGATTTCTTTTTCCTTGGTAGCGCGGAGTCGTCTTCTCTGTCGTTGTCATTCTTTATTAAACCTCCTACTTCTCAATACACTTGCTCTTTGTAAAAGAAACCATAACTTAGCTCACGGCTGGGATCCTGCACAGCTTGAATCGCCTCTAACCATTCCTCTTGAAAGACATAACCCTGCGGATCTTTCGTATATTCATCAATCGCCTGACGATAAGCACGGATAACGATTTCGTTATATTCAATAGATTTCATAATACCTTCTACCTTCAAGCTGCTAATACCAACTTCCATCAGCTCATGCAGATTCTCTATCATACATAAATCATCAGAGCTCATCATATGCGTTCCGTTTGCATCCTCATAAATCGGATACCGCTCGTCCTGACGCTCTGCTTCCATTACATAGAGACCACGATCTTTATCCTTGTCCGACAAACGCTCAGTCTCTGATTGATGCTCTAAATAGTTCTCTACTAGCGAGCGCTTGGAGTGATAAATATTGGTCATTCCATGAACCTGTACTTGCAGCTCAAGCTCGGTTCCTGACGTTGTTTCAACTACCTGCTCCATATTAAGCTCGCGAGCGAGCACGTATCTTGTCGCCCCTCTGCGTCCCCAATAGTTTGCCGTTGCATAGTTAGTAGATGTCATTTCAGCGTTCCAGTGCAAGCTCATCCCTGGCGCATATGTTCTTGCTGTCATGAGAACGGCAGGATCACCGAATACGATGGCATCGACACCCGCTTCAGTAATAGCCGTTATATAGGAACCTAACGTTTCTACCGTATCATTATCCATCAAATTATTAAGAGAGACATAGATACGAACACCCTTTGGCTTCGCAATCTTCACTGCTTCGGCTATCATATCCACATTGAACTCTCCAGCTAAACGCATGCCATAACGTGCTTCACCGATGACAAAAGCATCTGCGCCTGCAGCAATAAGTCTCTGAAGCTCCTCTAATGAAGCGGCAGTTGCTAACAATTCCGGCTTGTACGCCATTTCAAATCCCCCTTTAACAACAGCTAGCTAAGCCAAGAAGCTTAACCAGCTGTCTCGTTGCTTTTTTCTATATTTCGTAGATGCTCTTTATAGGTTTTTGCAAACAAATGCGTTTGGCTGCCATCTTTTTTGGTCACATAAAAGAAATATTCCGATTTCTCCGGATACAGAGCTGCTTGAATGGAATCTAGACTTGGACTCGCAATCGGTCCAGGCGGCAATCCCTTAATCTTGTATGTGTTATAAGGAGAATCTATCAATAGATCCTTTTCATACAATCTTTCCTTCGGTTTATCTAAAGAGTACTGCACGGTTGCATCAATTTGAAGCGGCATGCCATCGGCAATTCGGTTATAAATAACACCTGCAACGAGCGCCCTCTCCTCATCAACAACCACCTCTCGCTCAACAAGAGATGCGATGGTCAGCAATTCATGCAAGGATAATCCTTTTTCTTCAAGCACATCTTGCCAGCCCTCAGGCAGTGTAGCTAGCTTCAGGTCAAGCTCCGCGAGCATACGCTTAATAATGCTCTCTTCTGTGCTTCCCTTTTTCATCTCATATGTTTCAGGGAACAAGTAGCCCTCTAGTCGTTGGTGCAAGTTATCCACCTCAGGAATAGAGAGAACAGACTCGACATCGCCCCATTTTTTTTGAGTCGTTGCAAGCGCCATAAACTTTGCTTTATCAATCAGTTTATCAGCAGCAAGCTTGTCCGCAATTTGCAGCAACGTAAAACCTTCCGGTATCGTGAAGCGAATCGTCTCGGCTGCCACCGTTTCTCCGGCGTTTAGCTTAGCGATAATCGCGTCGTTGTCCATGCCAGGGTTAAGCTCGTACACTCCCGCTTGAAATCGAGCGCCTTGATCATTGAATTTCATATAATATTTAAAAATAAATGCATTTTTAATAATGCCTTGATCTTCTAGTAAATCTGCAATTTTATTAGCAGACGTCCCCGAAGGGATCTCAATCTTCTGAACTTCGCCTGCGGCTGTCGGCTTTAAGCTGCTCCATATATACAAAGCTACGCTTCCTGCTCCTACAATCATAATGCCAAGTAAGCTTAAAATAACCCATAGCGTAATGCGGCTTCGCTTCGGACCGTGGTCGCGATGCTCTGGCTGCTGAAATGAATGATCCAATCTTAGACCTCCTCTTTATGATGTATACTTTCGATTTAAGCAAGCGAAAATGCTGAGACCATCCTTTGGCGGCTCAGCTTATGTTTTACATAAAAAAATATAAATCCCAACCTGCATGCACCATAATTTGAACAAAAGGGCGACTAGCAGCCGCCCTTTTGTCTATTCTTTAGACGCTTACGGTTGTTCATTGTCCGCAAACAATAAATCATCGTATGCTTCTGAAGCTGCTTCCCATTCTTCATCATCTTCGATCGTTTCAAGTTGAGGCTCGCCGTCCGCTTGTGTAACACGGAACAATTCAACCTCATCCTCTCCACGCATAGAATCAGATTGAAGTGCTGCATAAATACGATCTCCTAGCTGGAATTCAGCTTTGATGTCATACACTTCAACGCTGCCGTCTTCCGCTTCTAGCTCTACCTCATTGCCGAACGCTTTTTTCAAGCTGTCCAGCGTTTTTGGCGCTTGTTGATCATTGCCTGACATTAGTCTTGTTCCTCCATCTCGCCGAGCAACGTATTAAACGTTTCTTCGACCATGTTCCACTCTTCTTCATCTTCAATGGTGTATAGCTTAAGGTCGTCGCCCTCTTCTTCATAACGGAAAGCATATACTTCATCTTCCTCGTCATTTTCGCTGTGCAAAGGAACAACCATCATATATTTCTGATCGGAACCGTCTACTTCGAATTTCATAATAACTTCGAATTCTTCCTCATTGCCTTCTTCATCGGGAATATAGATAATTTCCGGCTCTTCGTATTCCAAGTTTTCGTTTGTCATTTTAACCCTCACCTTTTCGTTTTAGAATCGAGATAGTTTTGCAAAATCAGCGTTGCCGCCATTTTGTCTATTACAAGCTTTCGCTTCTTCCGGCTGACGTCCGCTTCAATCAGCGTCCGTTCGGCAGCAACTGTCGTCAGCCTTTCATCCCAAAGGTGAACAGGTATGTTTAGTTTCTGCTTTATTTCTTCTGCAAATACTTTTGAAATCTCGCCTCGCGGACCGACAGTACCGTTCATGTTTTTTGGCAGACCAATAACAATTTCACTGACTTCATGTTCTTTCACGAGTTCAGCTATGCGGTCCATTTCCCCGCCATCGCGTCTGCGGTCAATGACTTCGGTGCCTTGTGCGGTCCAGCGAAACGCATCGCTGACGGCTACACCAATCCTGCGATCGCCGTAATCCAGTCCCATTACTCTCATGTCTTGTCCGGCTCCTGCCTACTGTATTATTGTTTCTTGTGGTTTAAATAAAACCGGACAAGCTCTTCAATCAATTCGTCTCTTTCCTTCTTGCGAATTAGACTTCTGGCGTTGTTATGCCGCGGGATATACGCGGGATCTCCGGACAGCAAATATCCAACGATCTGGTTAATCGGATTATACTCTTTCTCTAGAAGTGCTTCATGCACTGACAGCAAAATGTCCTGAGAAGATTCAACCCCCTCCGCCTTCACGTTAAATTTCATAGTATTGTCCATGGAACTCATCGCCAGCACCTCACTTTCTAAACCGCTATTCCTTCTTATCATACCACAGTTGTTTGTTCCAAAACTAGTTTTTCCGCAAGTTTCAGCGCTTCATCTAACTTGGACGTATCTTTACCGCCGGCTTGTGCCATGTCAGGTCTTCCGCCGCCGCTTCCGCCGCAATGTACAGCAGCTTCTTTCACGATTTTTCCAGCATGGAAGCCTTTCTTAACCAAATCAGGCGAAACGGCTGCTGCTAGGTTAACTTTGCCGTCTGCAACAGCACCAAGCACGATTACACTAGTTTCAAGCTTCAGCTTAAGCTCATCCACGATACCGCGGAGCGCATCCATCGAAGGAGCATTCACGTTTGCGCATAAGATCGTTACGCCATTTACCGTTTTCGCATTTTCTTCTAGGGAGCCTGCTTCAATATGGCTAAGCTTCGCTTGCAAGGATTCATTTTCACGTGTAAGTTCTTTGGTTTGACCAAATAATGCTTCAATTCGTTTCGGCACGTCAGCTGTATTCGATTTTAGCAATGCAGCCGATTGTTTAAGAAGATCAAGCTGGCCTTCTAAATACTGATACGCATGTTTGCCTGTAACAGCTTCAATTCTTCGCACGCCAGAGCCGATTCCACTCTCGCTCAGAAGCTTAAACAGTCCGATTTGCGAAGTATTGCCAACATGACAGCCTCCGCACAGCTCTAAGCTGTAGCTGCCAACCTGTACGACGCGAACCTCATCGCCATATTTTTCGCCGAAGAGTGCCATAGCACCCATAGCTTTTGCCTCATTAAGTGATTTCGTATCAATCACTACTGGAATACCGAGCCAAATTTGCTCATTTACACGGCGCTCGATTTCTACAAGCTCTTCTGCTGTAATGCTGCCGAAGTGAGAGAAGTCAAACCGCAGACGTTCTCCTTCAACAAGAGAGCCAGCTTGATTAACGTGATCGCCAAGCACCTCTTTTAATGCTTTATGAAGCAAATGCGTAGCCGTGTGGTTTTTGATGACATCATCGCGAACCGATCTTGCTACTGTTGCTTTCACAGTCTGTCCTGTACGTACTGTTCCTTCCGTTACGGTAACATGATGTACACTTTGACCATGCGGTGCTTTCGTAACATCCTCTACCTGCAAGGTGAAACCATTTCCTGCGATGATTCCGCGATCGCCAATTTGTCCGCCGCTCTCTGCATAGAACGGTGTACGATCAAGAATAACAAGCGCTTTGCTGCCAATTCCAGCAGATTCCACTGACAATTCATCATGAACAATAGCAATGATTTGCGATTCTGTTTCCAGTTCATTATAGCCAATAAATTGGCTTTTAACCGTAAAATCACCCAGTGGACCGCCTTGAACCTTCATGCTTCCTGTATCTTGACGAGCTGAACGAGCCCGATCACGCTGCGCTTCCATAGCAGCATCAAAGCCTGCACGATCAACAGTCATTCCGTTCTCAGAGGCAAAATCCTCCGTTAAATCGAATGGGAAGCCATACGTATCATACAAGCGGAATGCGTCATCGCCGTTGATCTCTTTGTTTCCTGCCTTGCCCGCTGCTGCGACAAGATCTGACAGCATTGCTAGACCATCAGAAAGCGTCTCATGGAAACGTTCTTCCTCCGTACGGATAACACGCTCAATAAACTGGCGTTTCTCTACTACCTCTGGGTAGTATACGCCCATTACTTCACCAACCACAGAAGTCAGCTCATGCAAGAAAGGACGATCTATACCGATTGTTTTTCCGTAACGAACCGCACGGCGAAGCAAACGGCGAATAATGTAGCCGCGGCCTTCATTAGACGGCATAACGCCATCGCCAACAGCAAATGCAACGGTACGAATATGGTCAGCAATAACTTTTAACGCCACGTCATATTCTGCATTCGTTTTGTAGCTTACCTTTGCAATTTGACAAGTACGCTCAATAATAGGCATAAACAGATCCGTATCGAAGTTTGAATCAACATCCTGCAAAATCGATGTAAAACGCTCAAGTCCAGCGCCTGTATCAATATTTTTGTTAGGAAGCGGCGTGTAGCTGCCATCTTTGTTATGGTTGAATTCCGAGAATACGATATTCCATACTTCTAGGAAACGTTCGTTCTCTCCGCCCGGCCAGCACTCAGGATCAGACAAGTCGCCGTATTTATCACCGCGGTCATAAAAAATTTCTGTACAAGGACCGCATGGACCCTCGCCGATATCCCAGAAGTTTTCTTCCAGCTTGTAAATACGCTCTGCAGGAAGACCGATTTTTTTATTCCAGTAGTTAAAAGCTTCTTCATCCTCAGGATATACCGTAACCGACAAGCGTTCTGGATCAAAGCCGATCCACTTCGAATCAGTTAGGAACTCCCAGCCCCATGTAATAGCATCCTCTTTAAAATAATCCCCGATTGAGAAATTGCCCAGCATCTCAAAGAACGTATGATGTCTGCGTGTTTTACCGACATTCTCAATATCATTTGTACGGATGCATTTTTGAGAATTCGTAATACGCGGGTTTTCAGGAACGACACGACCATCGAAATATGGTTTCAATGGCGCCATACCTGCATTGATCCAAAGCAATGACGGATCATTATGAGGTACAAGCGATGCGCTTGGTTCAATTTTATGGCCTTTGCTTTCAAAAAAAGCAAGCCATTTTGCACGAATTTCACTAGCTTTCATTATTAGGAGCCCCCTTTAGCTTATAAAACACAAAAAACGCCCCTGTCATAGACAGGGACGAATAAATTCGCGGTACCACCCTGGTTATTGCGTCTCTCTTGGAGCATGCGCAATCGCCTTCATTAGACGATAACGAGTCCAACCGGTGAAGTTCATTCACACTCCGAAAAGAGCTTTCGGCCACCCTTCGTCATAAAAGCTTTCTCAACCAACGCTGCACTCCCCAATAGGAGCTGCAGTGAAGAAGCTTTCTCTCTGGCTAACGGGCAATGGCTTACTTCAATTCGTCAACGTTTTAATCAGATGTATACAAGACTATTCCAAAATTATAGCTAGAGCCTTGTCACCTGTCAAATAATCTTTCTCCTTACATAATAAGCGAACATATGCTGAACAATGACCTTGCATACGGCGAAGATCGGGACTGCCAAGATCATGCCGACTATACCTGCTATTTCGCCGCCAACCAGCAATGCGAAAATAATAGAAAGCGGATGCATGTGCAATGTTCGACCCACTACTTGCGGCGATATGACATTCCCTTCCAGTATTTGGCACAACGCATTAATAATCGCAACCAGAACGACCATTTTCAAAGAAACCGTGGAAGCCATCAAGAGCGCAGGCGCAGCACCGAAGAATGGTCCCATGTAAGGTATGACATTCGTAATCGCGACAATGCCGGCGAGAAGCAAGGCATAAGGCATCCCTACAATTAAGTAACCGAAATAGGCAAGAACACCGACAATGACACAAACCAGAAATTGCCCTCGGATATAGCTGCCAAGCGCAGAATCAATGTCCTTCAGGAGCCGGACCGTATTTTTCCGATGCGACTTCGGTACATAGGTGATAACGGTACGCTCAAATACATCAAAATCTTTTAATATATAGAAAGCAAGAAACGGAATGATAAACGCGATAAAAACAGCGTTAAGCATAGATCCGATATTATTAACAAAGTTAAACAAGCTCTCTGACAGCATTTTCTCAATATTCACTAATGCTTTATTCAACCCGCTTCGAATACTATCCGGTAAAAACGATGTATTGTTAATATCCGTCACAATATTTTGCGCACGCATGGACAGCTCTGGAACATGTCGATTGAGCTCCTGCACCTGTTCAACAAACATGGGAATCATATTTACGAGCAAAACGGTTATGACCGCACAGAACACGGCATAAATCAATAATACCGCAATCGTTCTCGGCACTTTCCGCTCATGCAGCATAGTAACGATCGGATTGAGGACATATGAGATAATCATAGCGATGATGAAAGGAGCAAGAACAGCCCTCAAAAATACATACACATTTACGATCAATGGCTTAATCTGCAGCAGCAATAAGATCGCGATTAAGCTTAATATAATGTAAATGAGCCATACGAATAGACGGCTCTTCGTAAATCTCTCCACCGTCCCCACCTCCGAACTAGCTATTTCACTTATTTGCCACGGGCAAAAGAGAACTAGTTCAGTATATGTACAAGCGGTCCATTTCATCCTTATATAAACAAAAAAAGACGGTCAAAGACGACCGTCTCTTGATTTCGCATATTTATAGAAAAGTCACGTCAGTTTACGTGTATTTCATGAACGTCAGCTATTTCCTCTTCAAAGAACAAATCGTCAAGCGAGCTTAACGTACCGTCCTCTTCCACTTGATAAACCGACATTTTCTCGCCGTTCACTGTTAATTCGATGAAGCAACCCCAGCAATAAAACTGATGGGAACCAATCTTTCCGATATCTTTGGAATTACAATTCGGACATCTCATCATATTTAATTTCTCCCTATCCTTTGAAATTGGAAACTGCGACAGGCTCCAATTCCGCTTCACTGACAGCAGGAACAATAATCGCATCTTCCCCTAGTAATACGGCATCCGGATCACTAGGCGCTCTCAGCCATTTACGCCCTTCCATCAAATCCGAAACAAAACCGTCCGTAAGCTCGTAGCCTATTATTTGTGTACCCTCATTTGGGTAAAAATATACATCTGATATGCGTCCGAGCTGTAAACCTTGAACAGTTACAACGGGTAAATCTTTTAATTTCACCAATCCTGTGTAAAAAGAGCGCAGCAATTGCTTTGACTTCATCCGAGTGATCGCTTCTTCACTTGCAATGATGACGGTGTCCTCTCCACAAGCTAATACATCGGACCACGCCACAATTTTCACAGATGAAGCAAACCATTTCGTATACTCCAGTATGAGACCATTTAATTTCCAATGCTCATCAAACCAAGCATCCTTTACCGTTCCGACCAGCTTGCCGGAATGGATCACAATAACGGGAAGTCCAATAAGCTGTTGAAGTTTAATCACGCTTAACCGGGGCCCTCCTAGTAGTTATTACGAATACGCCTCACGATCGTTCCAATTTTCTGTGCGGCTTCTTCTAATTCCTCTAGAGTATTCCCCAAACCGAAGCTAAATCTTACAGCCGAATGAATTTGTTCCTCCGGAAGCTCCATGGCACGTAAAACATGAGAACGTTCCAGCGCACCAGATGTACAGGCAGAGCCGCTTGCTGCCGCAATGCCTTCCATATCCAAATTCATCAGCATCGTTTCGGTATCAATCCCGATAAAGCTGATATTTACGATATGCGGCAAATGGTGATGCTCATTTCCATTCACAATAATGGGTGTTTGAACATGTTCTTGTAATAACTCTACCCATCTCTTACGAAGCTCAATCATAAAAAGTTGCTTCTTTTCCCGCTCGTTCACAGAAATTTCAACAGCTTCTGCAAAACCGACAATTCCGGCTATGTTTTCTGTGCCGGCACGGCGTTTCCGCTCCTGTGAGCCCCCGTGCTGTATAGATTCAAGCAGTGTTCCATTCGCTACGTATAATGCACCGACACCTTGAGGTCCGTTAATTTTATGAGCAGAAAAGCTCATCAAATCAACAGGCAGCTCATTTAGCCGATAATTTACCGACCCGAGCGTCTGTACAGCATCAACATGATAAAACGCACCGCCGCTTTGGGCTATGCGTCCTATTTCCTCAATCGGCTGCAAAGTACCTATTTCATTATTCCCGTGCATAATACTGACTAGACCTGTTTCCGGCGTCATCGCTTCTTCAACAAGCTCTGGCGCAGTTATTCCAGTACTATCAATTGGCAAAACAGTCAGACTAAAGCCTTCTTCCTTGCTGAGCCATTGGCATGTATGCAAAACGGCGTGATGCTCACCTGCTGATGTAATAATATGGTTTTTCCCTAGCTTGCGCTGCGCTCTAGCAGCGCCAATTATAGCGGTATTATCGCTTTCCGTGCCGCCTGAGGTGAACATAAGCTCTGTGGGTTTACAACCGAGGACAGCTGAAATACGATCTCTCGAACGATTTAGCTGCTGCTTTGCAGTTCTTCCAAATGAGTGCATACTCGACGAGTTGCCGCCGGGCCCTTGCATTTGCGCCAGCATTGCTTTCGCAACATTGGGATGCATGGGCGTCGTGGCAGCATGATCAAAATAATAGGTTTTCATCGGTCAACATCCTTTAAATATAGAACATATAGCTGTCAGGTTTTCCTTCTTCTTCAAAGGAGATGAGATTAGCTAACGTTGTAGAATCAAGTACCTCTGCAATGCTGTCACGGATTCTGAGCCATAAATTACGTTTTGCCGGATCATCCTCTTCTGTAAAATCGACAGGTGAAATCGGCCCTTCAAGAATACGGATAATGTCACCCGCAGTGATGCTTTCCGGATCTTTTGACAAAATATAGCCGCCGTAAGCGCCCCGAATACTTTTCACTAGACCTGCGTTGCGAAGCGGTGCTACCAATTGCTCCAAATAGTGCTCGGAAAGGTTATTTCGTTCAGCGATACTCTTGAGCGAAGTTGGCCCTTCACCAAATTTAGCCGCTAGCTCCATCATAATAGTTAAGCCGTAACGGCCTTTCGTCGATATTTTCAAATTGGCACCTCTTTTATATATTATTTGAGTTTTATATGTCTCTTACTAATGATTCTCTAAATCACTGTATTCCCATATCCCTTATATGTTAACATATCAAACTGGCATCGTGTGTAAAAAGGTTGACATCTTCATGAAAAAGTTTTCCGCGTATGTTACAATGATACGTGTTTGATTCAACAAGGTGGTGTTTATGATGGAAAAACCAATTTCTTCGACAAGAGTCGTCGTCGGCATGTCCGGTGGCGTGGATTCCTCCGTCACTGCGCTGCTGCTCAAGCAGCAAGGCTATGACGTTGTCGGCATATTTATGAAAAACTGGGATGATACCGATGAATTCGGTCATTGCACGGCGGAAGAAGATTCAGAAGATGTTCGCCGCGTCTGTGAACAAATCGGCATCCCCTATTATACCGTTAATTTTGAACGGCAATATTTTGACAAGGTCTTTACTTATTTTCTAGATGAATACAAACGCGGACGGACGCCTAATCCCGATGTCATGTGCAATCGTGAAATTAAGTTTGGCGATTTCTTGCAGCGTGCAATGGAACTTGGCGCTGATTATTTGGCGACTGGGCATTATGCACGGGTTGAACGTTCAGAGGATGGCGAGACCAAGCTGCTTCGAGGGATTGACTCCAACAAGGACCAGACTTATTTTTTAAGTGCCCTTAACCAAAAGCAATTGGAAAAGGCTATGTTCCCAATCGGTCATCTTCCTAAACCGGAGGTGCGCCGCATTGCTGAAGAAGCTGGTTTATATACGGCTAAGAAGAAGGATAGCACCGGCGTTTGCTTTATTGGCGAGCGGAACTTCAAAACCTTCCTGAGCGGCTACTTGCCAGCACAATCAGGCGATATGATTGATATTCATACGGGTGAGAAAAAAGGCCGTCATGACGGCTTGATGTATTACACGCTGGGTCAGCGTCAAGGGCTTGGCATCGGTGGATCCGGCTCAGGCGAGCCTTGGTTTGTAGCTGACAAGGATTTAGAGCGCAATATTTTGTATGTTGTTCAAGGCGATCAGCATCCTAGCTTATATTCCGTAAGCTTAACGGCTAGCGGCATGAATTGGATTCTGCCTATTAACAGCGACGCACCGCTCCGCTGCACAGCAAAATTCCGTTACCGTCAACCGGATCAAGGCGTATCCGTTACGATCCAAGAGGATGGCACAGCGCAAATTGTATTTGATAAGCCTCAAAAGGCGATTACACCTGGACAAGCAGTCGTGCTCTATGATGGTGAGGTTTGTCTCGGAGGCGGAACAATCGATGCGGTTCAGAAGATTGATTCTGACGCTTTTCTAGCTATGCAAGCTTAATTACACGATTCAAATAATAAGGCTGTCCCGTCGCGTAATGCGATAGGACAGCCTTATTTCATTTATTTTGAAATAACAATTATCCAAAATGCAGGTCTCACCCCTCCGCCCGCTTCTCCACAGATCTGGAACCTTCCGTTCTTTCGCCATGCTTCCTAATGATAAGACGTGTGATTCTTAAATGATCCGTTTCCTCGATAATGAATTCATACCCGCCAGGGTAAGTTATTTTTTGATTAACGACAGGCGGAATATCTATTTTCGAATAAATCCACCCCCCAATCGTATCGCAATCATCCGTTTCGATATCAAGACCAAAAAAGCTGTTTACCGCCTCAATAAGCATCAATCCGCTAATGGAATAGGAGTCATCATCTTTTTTTTCGAGCGGATCTCTCTCCTCATCAAATTCATCTTGAATTTCTCCGACTATTTCCTCCATGATGTCCTCCAGCGTTACCAATCCAGATGTCCCGCCGTATTCATCAATCAAAATGGCAATTTGCGATTTACGTTTCTGCATAAGCTTCAATAAGGTGCTGATTTGCATAGATTCCGGCACAGTCGTTATGGGTCTCGTTATTTGCCTTATATCACGCAGGCTGTGTGACGTATCCTTCAGCAAATCCTTAATATGAACAAAGCCAATGATATTGTCTTTATCGTTTTCACACACAGGATAGCGAGTCAGCAATTGCTCCAATGCGATTTTTTTATTTTCATCCAGTGCAAGACTCGTATTTAAGCAAATCATTTCTGTTCGCGGTATCATAATCTCGCGTGCATTTGTTTCCGTAAATTCGAAGATATTATCTACAAGCGTGAGCTCTGTATTGTCTATGAGTCCATTTTTGTGGCTTTCTTTCATCAAAATCCGAATCTCATCCTCGGTATGAGCAGCATCCTTCTCCGTGACCGGCTCTATACCTATTAACTGAAGAAGTCGATTTGCAAAAACGTTTAGCAGCCATAAGAAGGGATACATCAGCTTGTAAAATAGAACAAGCGGCGCAGCCGTTAGCAGTGAAATGGCATCCGATTTGCGAATAGCAATCGTTTTCGGCGCTAATTCTCCTATTACGATATGGAGCACCGTAATAAAACCAAATGCAAGGATATAAGAAACGATGTGAATGGAGGTTTCGTTCTGTATACCAATCCAAACAAACAAAGGCTCCATCATTTTCACAATAATCGGTTCACCGATCCAACCAAGACCTAGGGAAGCCAGCGTAATGCCGAGCTGGCAAGCGGATAAATAAGCATCCAAATTACTTGATAATTGCATAGATAGCTTTGCTAAGTAATTTCCTTCGGCGGCAAGCATCTGTATTCGGCTTCCGCGGACTTTTACCATCGCAAATTCCGCAGCTACAAAAAAACCGTTCAGCAGGACTAAAATCAGAATGAGAATTAATGATAAAGCAAGCGGTAAAGGGTCACTCAACGATTCCCTGTCCATCACTCTATGGCGAGAGCGATAACAGGTGCACCTCCTTTGGAAACAAAGATACGGCAATCTTTGTTTAATGTGTGAACGCTTCTTGCTGCTAAGCGCCGAATCATACGATCCAATCATCGCACTAGCCGTTTTCATGACTGTAGTTATGTGTATTCGACATAGGCTATCCAATATACATAATTTGGAGGCGTATTTCCTTCATTTTGGAAGCATTCCTTGAAGTCATCCGAAAAGTTCATAAAGCCGATACGAATTGTCCCCTTATGATGCAGATTACACACCTCTGAATCTGCTATAATGCAATCAGCATGGGATGAAAATTGCTTCACAAATCTTTTAGTGGCTGCTTACGGAGCAAGTTTTGCTTCACAAAACTTTTTAGGAGGAATACATGATGAAAAGAATTTTATTTATTTGCCTTGCTGCTTTGTGGCTCATACCCGGTGTTGCCTTGGCGCACTCGAAAATAGAAGTATCTGCGCCCGCAAAAGATGCGACGGTCAATGTCTCGCCAGAGCAAATTGAAATGACCTTTAACACAAAAATTGAAAAGCTAAGCAATTTCAAGCTCTATAACGCAGCTGGTGAAGAAGTGACCACTGAAAAAACGAAGGTCAGCGGATCCACACTGAGCGGCGCTGTTCCAGCCGAACTGCCTAATGGTGTTTATACCGTAAAATGGACGATTATTGGTGCGGATGGACATTCCGTAGAAGGAGATTATGCCTTTACAGTTGAAGCACCTGTGACTACGCCTTCTACAGAGCCTACAACTGAGCCGACAGCAGAAACGCCAGCTGAAACAGCAACGCCTGCTCCTGAAGTCAGCACACCGACAGACAATTCTGCGAATAATAACGGAGATACTGAGGCAACTGCTGGAGACAAAGAAGATACAAACTATACACCTGCTGTCGTAATCGGCGTTATTATTGTTGCAGCTGCAGTCGTATTGCTGCTCCGGAGGCGTAAATAATGATATACGTTAGCGAAGGCCTTCTTTATATTTGCTTCGCTATATTGACAGGAGCCCTATTGCTCCGGCTTGTGCCGGAGCAAAAAAGGCCCACAGTAGACGTTCCGAACGGCATACTGCTAGCCTGTGTGATAGCCATTCCCATTTTATCCTACGTGCCGATTCATCAAAATGCTTTATTATTTGCAAAAGACTTTGATATGTCATACAACGCAGTGTTAAAAAGTATTTTGCTTGATATCAATATGGGTAAAGCTTGGCTTTGGACAGCGATTGGAGCTGGCGGCCTTGCTTTCTTACTCGGTCTCAAATCATTTCGCAATGACAAGCACATGCCTAAAGTAGCTTTATTTGTTACGTTTCTCTTAATCGTATGGCTCGGTTACGCCAGCCATGCATCAGCGTTATACGGATTTAAAGGCTTAGTAACACACTCAGCGCATTTCCTTGCTGTGAGCATATGGATCGGGATCTTATTCGTTGTAAGCTGGTTTTCCAAAGATGACGCGAACTGGTCACCCTTCTTAAAATGGTTTTCTCCAGTAGCTATCGTCTGTGTCGTTGTGACGCTGGTAGCCGGTTTGTTGCTCATGACATTTACGACCTCCAACTATGTAGAGGCTTGGATGCTTCCATACGGTCAAATGCTCCTTATGAAGCATTTGCTCATCATTCCTTTGCTGCTGTTTGCATACACAAATGGATTCCTATTCAAAAAGCTGAATGGAATCCATTCATCCTTCAATCCGAAACGATGGATGCGCGCAGAAAGCTTGTTCGCGCTTCTTGTGCTCGCAGCAACTGCAGTACTTGGGCAGCAAGCGCCACCGCATAATGTCAAGGAAACACTTCAAACCGTTTCTCCTTCACCGTTGTTTACAGCACTTTACAAGGGGCCGTTCAGCCCAGATATTACCTTGCATTTCACGCTGCATTTGGAGAGTATTCTCATGTTTGCAGCTGCTGTATTAATGGGTGCCGGTCTGATCATGATGTATCGCGCTAACCGCATACTGCCTGCATTGATTATGGGTATTTTCGTTGCGGTCTTCGGTTATTTCGCACTGATGTTCTCCATCGCTATTTAAATGTGATACTACATAAATAGGCTGCCCTGCTAGTCTTCGGACTAAGGGCAGCCTATTTTTTCACAAAAACATGTTCAAGATCAATGATTGTTTTTTCGTTTCTGCTGATTTTGTTTAATCTTATCCTCCATGCCTTGCTCGGTTGCCTTATAAAAAGTCATGCCTCCCAGCGTATCCGGCAAATACTGCTGCTTCACAAAGTGATTCGGGTAATCATGCGGATATTTATATCCCTCATGACCAAGCTGTGACGCGCCGCGGTAATGGGTGTCCCGCAGATGAAGCGGCACCTCCGCTCCCCCTGCCCGCTCTATTGCCGCTTCTGCATTGCCGATAGCAATTGCTGTAGCATTCGATTTTGGGCTCTCCACAGCGAATAGAATCGCTTGTGATATGTTGTATTTGGCTTCTGGCCAGCCAATCTTATGATAAGCATCCATTGCCGTTACCGATTGAATCATAGCTTGCGGATTGGCAAGACCGATATCCTCGCTGCAGGCAACAATAAGCCTCCTAAGGAAGGTCATAGGGTCCATTCCTAACTTCTCCACTGCATAAAAAAACCAGAATAAAGCCGCATCGCTTGAGCCGCGAATGCTTTTGTGAAAGGCTGAGAGCACATCGTATTGCGTCGACTGATCTGCACGCATGCTCGGCTTCCTTATGGATTCCTGCGCTACCTCCAGTGTTAAATGAACGGAGCCATCCATCTCTGAGGGTGTTGTCACCGCTGCAATCTCCAAGGCGTTAAGCGCACGACGAATATCTCCGCCTGCCATAGTCGAAATATGGCGAAGCGCCTCTTCATCCGCATGCAAATCCATAAAGCCTAGACCGCGGTCAGCATCGGCTATCGCTCTCTTCATCGCTTGATAGGCATGCTCTTCGTCGAGCGGTTGAAGCTGGAAGAGCGTAGAACGTGACAATAAAGCCCCATTCACATGATGAAATGGATTTTCTGTCGTAGCACCAATAAAGATAATAATTCCCTGCTCTACAGCAGGCAAGAGTGCATCCTGTCTTGCTGTATTAAATCGATGAACCTCATCTAAGAATAGGATCGTTTTTTTCCCGTACATGGATTTATTAGTCCGAGCACGATCAATCACCTCTCGCACGTCTTTAACGGATGCATCAACTGCATTAAGCTTCACAAATTCGCCTGCGGTACGCAGTGAAATAATATGTGCCAGCGTCGTTTTGCCGCAGCCAGGAGGTCCATATAACAAAATAGACGAAACCTGATCACCCTCAATCGCTCTCCGAAGCAGCTTCCCACTGCCTACTATATGTTCTTGCCCAATATATTCATCCAAAGTTTGCGGCCGCATCCGGTCAGCCAGCAGCCGTGCACGCGGCGCTTCTTCCTCCTGATAATTAAATAAATCCATTTGCGCTCCCCAACCTTCTTTCCTCTGTTACCTCGATCATAGCATACAAGCACATTTGTTCGCCAGATTCATAAAAAGGACATTATTAATTCACAAAAAAAACGGTTTACAAAAATTGGTATAATGAGTATAATATCGCTGTCGAACATTATTTTTTTGTCATATAAGGTTATTATTTGCAATTAATGAGTCGAAAGTCATGGGGGTTGAAGTATTTTGTTTAAACGTGTCGAAAATACAAGAGAAACCGCATTATTTAATGATATTTGGACTAGTGTATGGAAGGAAAAGGGTTATGAATTAGAATATAGTGAATGCTCGCTTGCTAGGTATCTGATTGTCACCCCAGAAGGCGATCATATAGGCACCGCTGAAATTAACCTTTTTGACAAAAAAAACAGCTCGGTCTTGCATGTGACTACTCTTCCAAAGCATATCCTTGCCGCGGCTGATAAGGGTTTAGTCGCCGAAATCGACAAAATCGCTCTATTGAAATCTTTTCGCGGCGGCTATATCTCCGACCTCCTCTCCTCCATCATCTTTTTTGCAGATAAGCATGATTATCGCTACTTCGTCTCCTTGTTAGAGCCTGTTTTTTATCGCGCGCTTCGTGTCAGCTTTCAGATCCCCATGGAGAAGATAGGCAAAGAGACCTATTATAAAGGCGACTACGTCGTGCCCGTTTTATTCGATACCCAACAAATGTATCAGCGTATGTCCTCATTTAACTGGCTCAAGTATCCGAGTTGATGAGACGACACTGATCATTGCTCATAAAAAATAGCCGTTTTGAGCTGAAGAGCATATGCTCTCTTGGCTCGAAACGGCTATTTTCAAATAAAAGTATACGTTTGAGAGGTTATTCTACCTCTTGTATTTCAGCTAGAGCTCAATGCCGCCTGTCTCAAGCAAGTCCTTCACAACGACACTGACCATAATAAGGCCAGCGACAGGAGGAACGAATGCATTGCTCGCAGGAGGTTGTTTCGCTTTACGAATTTCCGGCGCATTTTCAGGAACGATCCGCTTCGTTACATCCTCACGGGGTTTCATCGGCAGCTCGGTTGAGAACACAACCTTTACTCCCTTATTAATTCCTTCTTTACGCAGCTTTGTGCGAATAACTCTCGCCAAAGGATCCGTATGCGTCTTTGAAATATCAACCACTTGAAACTTCGTTGGATCCATTTTGTTCGCAGCACCCATGCTGGATATGATCGGAATTTTCCGCTCCAAGCATTGCTTGATCAAATGAATTTTGTACGAAATCGTGTCTGAAGCATCAACAACATAATCGAGTGGATACTCGAAAAATTGTTCATACGTTTCCTCTGTGTAGAACATCCGTAGCGCGATCACATCGCATTCCGGATTAATAAGCTTAATCCGGTCGCGCATAAGTTCTGCTTTCACTTGTCCTACCGTTGTCGTAAGCGCGTGGACCTGACGATTGACGTTCGTTATATCCACAACGTCCTTATCGACCAGGATGATCCGTCCAACGCCAGTTCGCGCCAACGCTTCAGCAGCAATGCCGCCGACTCCGCCAATGCCGAGCACGGCAACCGTGCTCCCCTTCATTAGCGCAAGTCCCTCTGGTCCAATAGCCAGTTCAGTTCGTGAAAATTGGTGAAGCATCAGGCTGCCGCCCCTTTCGCATTGATGTTTTATTTTTCGTTTGATTCAGAAGCAGCAGCTGCTGCAGTTGCAGCGGCAACCGGTTTTGGTTTAAGCACAGTACGAATATGAAGCTGCTCCAGCTGAGAGAGTTCAACCTCAGACGGCGCATCGCAAAGCAGATCCGTTGCACTTGCTGTTTTCGGGAATGCAATCGTCTCACGAAGGTTCGTACGGCCAGTAAGAAGCATAACTAGACGATCAAAACCAAAAGCAATACCGCCGTGTGGAGGCGTTCCGTATTCGAATGCATCGAGCAAGAAGCCAAACTTCTCTTGCGCTTCTTCCATGCTGAAACCAAGCGCTTTGAACATTTGTTCTTGCACTTCACGTTTGTAAATACGCATGGAGCCGCCGCCTACTTCATAACCGTTCAGTACTAGGTCATACGCTTGTGCGCGAATTTGACCTGGATCTGTATCGAAGAAGTGAAGATCTTCTTCATTTGGACGAGTGAACGGATGATGTTCAGCAACATAACGTTTGGAATCTTCGTCCCAACCAAGAAGTGGGAAATCTACAACCCAAGCAAATTTGAATTTAGATTGGTCAATTAGACCCAGATCTTTACCCAATTTTGAACGAAGGTTGCCAAGCACATCTGCAGCTACCTTCTTCTTATCAGCAGAGAAAGTGAGCAAATCGCCATCTTCTACTTGCAAGCGCTCAGTCAGAGCAGCAATTTCTTCTGGTTTAAGGAATTTAACGATCGGACCGCGCCATTCGCCATCCTTCACCGTAATCCAAGCCAAGCCTTTACCGCCGTAACGGACAGCAAACGGCTGCAATTCATCAAGTTCTTTGCGGCTCCAGCTTGCACAGCCCTTAGCATTCAACGCTTTAACAACGCCGCCGCCAGCAGCAACGCTTGCGAACACTTTTACGTCGCTAGTGGATACGATGTCAGTAATGTCTTCGATTTCAAGACCGAAACGCAGATCCGGTTTGTCTGAGCCGTATTTGTTCATAGCATCTGCATACGTAATGCGTTGGAACGGAAGCTCAAGCTCAACGCCAACCGTCTCACGAAGCAGTTTAGCAGTCAGTTCTTCCATCATAGCAAGCAATTGATCTTGTGAGAGGAATGAAGTCTCAATGTCGACTTGTGTGAATTCCGGTTGACGGTCTGCACGAAGATCCTCATCGCGGAAACAACGAGCGATTTGATAGTAACGCTCAATACCGCCTACCATAAGCAGCTGTTTGAAAATTTGCGGTGATTGCGGCAATGCGAAGAACTCGCCTTCATGCACACGGCTTGGCACCAAATAGTCACGAGCGCCTTCTGGCGTGCTTTTCGTAAGGATCGGCGTTTCTACATCGATAAAGCCTTCTCCGTCAAGGAAATCACGGAATACTTTAGCTGCTTTCGAACGAAGGAAAAGAGTTTTTTGCATTTCCGGACGACGAAGGTCAAGATAACGGTATTTCAAACGCAGCGACTCATCCACTTCAACGCCGTCTTCAATTGGGAATGGAGGTGTTTTTGCAGCATTCAAAACTTCGATTTTTGTAACACGAACTTCTATCTCGCCTGTTGCAAGGTTAGCATTATAAGTTTCAGCGTCACGTTCTACGACTGTACCTTGAATCGCAAGAACGAACTCGTTCCGAGCGCGATCAGCGATAGCAAGCGCATCACCGGAGAAATCTGGATTGAATACCGTTTGTACGATACCTGAACGATCGCGTAAATCAATAAATAGGACGCCCCCAAGATCGCGACGACGTTGTACCCAGCCGTTAAGGATGACGCTTTGACCTACGTCCGCTTTTGTTAAGCGGCCGCAGTGATGTGTTTTTAACAACATAATTTTCATGCTCCTCATTTAGTTAGTTTAGTTATGATTTGAATCTGAACCGCTAATTTCATCAGCGAGCTTCTCTAGAGCTACTTTCCTTTGCTCGCCATTGCTCATATCCTTCAAAGCAATCTCACCGCGTTCAAGCTCATCATCACCAAGAATCGCTGTAAAACGAGCCTGAAGCCGATCTGCTGACTTCATTTGCGCTTTCATCTTACGACCAAGGTAATCACGTTCTGCACGAATGCCGCGCGCTCTAAGCTGATACACAAGCTTCGTAACCTCACGATCAGCTGCATCTCCAAGTGCTACGAGATAAACGTCCACTCCGCTTGTTACAGGCAGCTCAGTTTGCTGATGCTGAAGCAGAAGTATCGTTCTCTCAAGACCGAGTCCAAAACCAACTCCTGGCTGATCTGGCCCGCCGATTTCTGCTACGAGCCCGTTATAACGGCCGCCGCCGCCAATGGTATCAATGGCGCCGATGCCTTCCGCTTTATATTCGAAAGCGGTATGCGTGTAATAATCCAATCCGCGAACAAGCCGGTGATTGATTTCATATGGAATGCCCATATCCGTCAAGTACATTTTCACCTTATCGAAATGAAGCTGACATTCCTCATCCAAGCTGTCCAAGATAGATGGCGCATCCGTAAAATGCTCTTGATCCACTTTACAGTCCAGCACGCGCAGCGGATTGCGATCCATCCGAGATTGGCAGTCCTTGCAAAGCAAGGAGCGCTTCGGTTCAAGGAATGCAAGCAGACGCTCCCGGAACACCGCTCGCACCTCTGGCGTGCCTACGGAATTGATCTCGACACGAACACCCTTCAAACCAACCTCGGTATAGAAGGTATAGCCTAAAGCAATAACCTCTGCATCAATAGCCGGATCGACTGAACCTATTGCTTCAACACCGAACTGATGCAGCTGGCGATAACGACCTGCTTGCGGACGCTCATAACGAAACATCGGTCCAATGTAATAAAGCTTAGATACATCGGGTTCTCCGTATAATTTGTTTTCTACATAGGATCTTACAACGCCCGCTGTTCCCTCAGGGCGAAGCGTTAGACTGCGATCGCCTCGATCGATGAAGGTATACATCTCTTTCTCCACGATATCCGTTGTCTCACCCACGCCGCGCTGGAATAGCTCAGTCGATTCAAACATCGGCGTCCGAATTTCACGGAAATTATAACGTCCGCAAATATCACGCGCTTTTTGCTCTACGAATTGCCATCTCTCAACGGCACCAGGCAGTATATCCTGTGTTCCCGGTGATTTTTGAAATGCCATATGCAAACCCCTCCTGACCCCTTATTTCTGCTTAGAATAAACCTCAGAAAACACAAAAAACTCCCGTTCCTAACGGCATATGCCGTAAGGGACGAGAGTGTAGCTCCCGTGGTACCACCCACATTCCGAGTATGCATGAGATGCATAAGCTCGCTTCAAGACGGTTAACGCCCGTCACTCGCATTACAGCTACTGAGTACTCGTACAAGCTTAATGCTTTACGCTCACCTGTTCACCGTATGTTCTCCGGGAGGTCTATTCATTCCACCGATATAAGGACGCTTGCAGCCAATTGACGTCCCTCTCTGAGTATAGCGTGAAGAATTACTTTGTCCCATCAACGAATCAAATCATACAATCATTATTGTTTATTAATTCTACCCTTCGCAATGCTTAAAGTCAAGATTCATCTGCCTAGAGGGGTTGTCACATCTCAGGCTTCGGAAAAAAGGGCAGAAAAAAACCTACAAAACCAGTTTGTAGGTCCATAAGTAATATATTTTTAAAAAGGGGGTCGAGTTCTATTATAGGTTAACGATGTTAAAGGAAAGTTAGAAAATGATTACAGTAATATTACAATTTCGAAAGCGTTTTTATATTATGAGCTTTATTAGAAAGTTGGCTGCGCTAATTTTTGTCCTGAAAACAGAGACACCGTCCAAGCGAATGCTTAGACGGTGTTTTCCTTGAGCTATAGATGACCTTGATTATCGCGTCGGGGCTGCTGAGGAAAACCTGCCCATTCTTCAGCAGCTTCAATATCATCCTCAAGCTCTGAGAAAACCTTTGCCTCTCTGCGATCGGGATGGAGCAGTCTTCTAGAAGCTCTCTCCATTCCTTGTTCCTTGCGAGATTGATGCATCCGTGGAATACCTCCCATACAGCATAAGGCTCGCATCAGCTAAGTCATAGCTCAGCGCAGCTTACTGTATATTGTTTCCCACGAAGTCATTCTTAAGCGCCGCTCTCCAAAATTAACGTTACTGGACCTGAATTAACCAGCTCAACACTCATCATGGCACCAAAGCGCCCCGTTTCAACGACTAGTCCAAGCGCGCGAAGAGCCTCGTTAAACTTGTCGTATAGCTCCTCTGCTTGCTCAGGTCTAGCTGCCTTCATAAAGTTCGGCCTTCTGCCCTTGCGGCAATCCCCATAAAGGGTGAATTGCGATATCGACAACAGCTGACCGCCTATATCGGTGACAGAGTGGTTCATTTTACCGGATTCATCTTCAAAAATACGCAGGTTAGCTACTTTATCCGCCATCCAGGCAATATCCGACTCCGTGTCCTCATGCGTTAATCCTACAAGAAGCACGAGTCCGAAATCTATAGAACCAACAGTATCACCGTCGACGATGACCTTTGCCTCTTTACTGCGCTGCACAACAACCTTCACTACTATAGACCTCCGTTATTGAGGACATTTACAACTGCATGAAGCAGCCATTATTACATGCGATTGCAAATTTTTACTGCATAATACGCTGCACGGTATAAATGTCCTGAACACGTTTTATTTTTTCTACAACAGACGACAAATGATCAATATTGCTGATGAGCACTGTCATATGGATTAAAGTCATTTTATTTTTTACAGAACGAGCCGAAACGGTAGATATGTTCGTTTTGCTTTCAGAAACCGCCTGAAGCACCTCGTTAAGAATCCCTCTGCGATCACTGCCCGTAATTTCAATATCTACGCTGTAATTCGCCTCAATGGAATCTTCCCACTCTACCTCAATAACGCGTTCTCCCTCTTCACCCTGATCGCCAAAAGGAATGTTCTGACAATCCATGCGGTGAACAGAAACGCCTCGCCCGCGGGTGATATAGCCGATAATCTCATCGCCAGGCACTGGGTTACAGCAACGAGCAAATCTAACAAGCAGATTATCTATGCCCCTCACGGTAACGCCTTGATTCGGTCTCGTTCTCCGATTGCCCGGTGATTTAATTTCTTTCACTTCATTCGTTAACTCGATCTGGCTTGCTAGCTCAGCTTCTCTGCGCATTTTCTCGGTAAGCTTCGAACAAACCTGAGGTGCCGTAATGCCGCCAAAACCTATAGCCGACATCATATCCTCGATATCATTAAAAGCAAACTTTGCTGCAGCCTCCTGGAGCTTATCCTCAGTCAGCCAGGCTGATGCCTCCAGGCCAAGACGCTTAAGCTCACGCTCTAACGATTCTCTGCCCTTCGCTACATTTTCCTCGCGTCTTTCTTTTTTGAACCATTGACGTATTTTGCTCCGCGCATGAGAGGACTGTGTGATTTTAATCCAATCTTGGCTTGGACCGTAGGAATGCTTAGATGTCAAAATCTCAACAATATCACCGGTCTTCAGCTTATGATCAAGCGGTACAATTCTACCGTTCACCTTCGCGCCGATCGTACGATTACCAACCTCTGTATGGATTCGGTATGCAAAATCAAGCGGAACAGATCCGGCAGGCAGCTCAATAACCTCACCGCTTGGGGTAAATACGAACACCAAATCAGCAAAAAAGTCCATTTTGAGCGATTCCATAAACTCTGAAGCATCGCGAGCTTCATGCTGAAGCTCCAATATTTCACGGAACCAGGACATTTTGTCTTCAAAGTTGCCGTTTGGCACAAGAGTACCTTCCTTGTAAGCCCAGTGAGCTGCAATGCCGTACTCCGAAGTTCTGTGCATTTCACTTGTTCGAATCTGAACCTCTGTAGGCTCTCCATTTGGTCCTATGACCGTCGTATGAAGCGACTGGTACATATTTGCCTTAGGCATCGCTATATAGTCCTTAAAGCGGCCTGGCATCGGTTTCCAGAGCGTATGAATAATGCCGAGCGTCGCATAGCAATCTTTAATGTTTTCTACAATGATGCGAATAGCAAGCAAATCGTAGATCTCCGTGAACTGCTTGTTACGATCGGTCATTTTTTTGTAAATACTGTATAGATGCTTAGGACGTCCTGAAATATCGCCTTCGATACCCATTTCTTCCATCTTCTCTGTAATACGAGAAATGACATCTTCAATGAACTGCTCGCGCTCCGCACGCTTCTTCTTCATCAGGTTCGCGATGCGATAGTATTGCTGCGGGTTCAAATAACGAAGAGCGATATCTTCCATTTCCCATTTGATCGCAGATATACCAAGACGATGAGCAATCGGACAAAAAATTTCCAGCGTCTCATAAGCGATACGACGCTGCGCTTCCTCTGATTGAAATTTGAGTGTCCGCATATTATGCAGACGATCCGCTAATTTAATCAAAATAACGCGAATATCCTGCGCCATCGCGACAAACATTTTACGATAATTTTCGTTCTGCTGCTCTTCTTTAGAACGAAATTGAATTTTTTCGAGCTTTGTCAGACCGTCTACCAACATCGCACAGGTTTCGCCAAATTTTGCACGAACCATCTTCAGATCCACCGTCGTATCCTCGACGACATCATGAAGCAATGCCGCAATAATCGACAGCACGTCCATTTGCATATCAACAAGTATATCAGCAACCGCAACGGGGTGTAATATATACGGCTCTCCCGATTTCCTCACTTGTCCGTGATGGGCTTGTTCCGCAAAGTCATAGGCTTCCTGGATGCGTATAAGGTCCTGCTCTTTCATATAGGCGGATGCCTTCTCTAGTAAATGCTCAATGCCCATGAAACGTCCCTTTCTGAATACACTCCTGGCGGATCCCATTCATGCGTTTTCCGAGTTTTTATAATATTATGCCTGTAATAACGGTACTACGTCAACTGCTGGAGCCCTTCATCAATAAAATAAAACCGCCATTCCCCCACGCAGATAGCGTAAAAGGCGAAAGGCGGTCTTTTTTATGAGTCGGATTTCGCCGAACTTCTTATTTGTAAGTCATCAACGAGAATACTTCTATACCATCTAGTTTATCACGGCCAGTCAGATAAGCAAGCTCGATTAAGAAAGCTGCACCAACAATTTCTCCGCCAAGCTGACGAATTAGGTTAATGGATGTTGCAATGGTTCCGCCTGTTGCCAGCAAATCATCGGCAATCAGTACGCGTTGACCAGGTGCAATGGCATCTTTATGCATAGCAAGCTGATCATTACCGTATTCCAAATCATAAGATGCTGTAATCGTCTCGCCTGGCAGCTTGCCAGTCTTGCGAATGGGAACGAAGCCCACACCTAATGCTAATGCCAAAGGTGCTCCTACTACGAAGCCGCGAGCCTCTGGTCCGGCAATAATATCAATTTTCAGATGTTGAACGGCTGCGCGCATCTCTTCGATAGCTGCGCGATAAGCTCCTCCGTCCTTCAACAGTGTAGTGATATCTTTGAAACGGATGCCTGGCTGCGGGAAATCATGGATAACCCGGATGTAATCTTTATAATTGTATGTTGTGTTCGACATAATTTGTCTGTCAACCCTTTCCATTTCAACATTTCGTTTTGTTTTTTGTGCTACATTCCTATTCGCGACAGCTCAGACTGTTGCTTCGCCAGCTGATAGCGTTGTGAAGATTGCAGATCTCTTTTTTGCGGCGCAGCCGCTGCGATCATGATGCCGTTTGAACGTTCGATAAATTGCAGCTCCTCGAATACATCCAGCATAAGCTGTACCATCTCCAGAGGTAAACCACTATTTTGCGATAAACGTTCTTCTAAGCCTTGAAGCGGCGCTTCCCCAAGCTTCTTCAATTGCTGATAGACCCCGCCAAATTGCTCACGCTTTGGAAAAAGATCTTCCGCCGCAGGATCATAATGAAGGTCATGGAGCTGAAGCTGCGGCTTGCGCTGACCATTCCATTCATTTATCGACAACTCACCAATAGCGTCAATTTTGATTCCCGGTTGAAGCTGTTTTGACAGCATGCCCATACTGAAGCCTATTCCGTCCAGCAATCGGCGACCGCTGCCCAGTGAAAGCTTCAAATGCTTGAATTCTTTACCGATTGCTCGGCGATCAGCAAGCTCTGCTCCTTGAAACAGAAGACGCGGTGAAGGATTACCCATCCCAAATGGTTCTAGCTGTGACAGCTCCGTAATGGTTTCTAGAGTTGCTTCGCTTACAGAGCACATAAGATCAACCGAAGTTTTGGGAATCCAATCTTCAGGTGTCAGCCACTCTTCAGCCAATTCGCAAAGCCTTGCTTCAAACAACGCAAGCTGCTCTCGATGAAGACTCATTCCTGCCGCTGCCTGATGGCCTCCATAATGAGCGAGAAGCTCCTCACAAGCAGTAAGAGCAGCATGAAGATCAAAGCCCTCTATGGAACGGGCAGAGCCTTTGCACATGCTCGTCTCCTCATTGATGCCAAGAATAATAACAGGCTTATAATTCCTCTCCAGCAGCTTTGAAGCGACAATGCCAATTACACCTACATTCCAGCCTTCACCCGCCAAAACAATGACGGAAGGTGATGCCTTCCCGGCTTCTTCAGCCTGCGTGCATTTGAGTGCCCACTGTTCTTCAGCTTCCTTAACGATGCTTTCCACAATGCGCTGCCGTTCTTTATTCAAGTTGTCTAAGCCTGCTGCAGCCAGAATAGCATTATCATAGTCTTCTGTTGTCAGCAGTTCAACCGCTCGCTTGGCATGATCTAATCGACCTGCCGCATTAATCTTCGGCGCCATTCCAAAAGCTACTCCAGAAGCGGTTAACCCTTCGATTTCAATTCCGCTGGCTTCGGCTAATGCACGGAATCCAGTTCGTGTATTGCTGTGCAGCTGCTCCAAACCGTAACGAACCAATATTCGATTCTCATCAACAAGCGGCATAAGATCGGCAATCGTTCCCAGACTCACAATATCCGTCCATTCGAGAGGCGGACGATCAAGCATAGCATGCGCCAGCTTAAATGCAACCCCTACGCCAGCTAATCCTTTAAATGGATATGTGCAGTCCTTTTGCTTGGGATTTACAATTGCATAGGCACTGGGAAGTTGTTCAGGAGGCTCGTGATGATCCGTAACGACCACATCGATGCCTAATTCATTCGCATAAGCGATCTCATCTACTGCGCTGATTCCTGTATCCACTGTAACAATTAAAGCTATGCCTTCTTCTGCAGCAAGCTCAATTGCTTTGCGATTTAAGCCATAGCCCTCGATAGAGCGATGAGGAATATAATAATCAAAATCATAGCCAAGAGAACGAAACAAAAATACAAGCAACGATGTGCTGGATACACCGTCAGCATCATAATCGCCATATATCCTTATTTTCTCATGGTTAGCTCCGGCAAGTCGGATACGATCGACTGCTTCCTTCATGCCTAACAATAAATAAGGATCATGGAATAGCTCATGGCCTCCGCGTAAAAATTGTTCTGCCGCTTCTTCCTCGACAAATCCGCGTTGTACGAGTAACCGGGATACGAGCGGCGGAAGGTTTAGCTTCGATGCTAAATTTTTCGCAATGTCTTCATTGTTAGGAGACCAAGGCGCCAGCGCCCAGCGCGTTTTTCTTTTAATCATGGTGCATTCTCCTCTCCTGCTGTTTGCAGTTCTTATTGCAGCAGTGTCGGCATCTGCTCCTGATTAGGATCATGATTGGACTTATACGGATAACCAGGATCGTAGGGCTCAACATAAATGGATACGTCTGTCACATGTATAAATCTTTTCATCACAAGAAATTTTACACGCTTAGCTATTTCATGACCCTCCAGCACAGACAAGCGCGGATTGACACTAATAACGATCTCAGCAATGACATAGTGGCCATGCTCTTTTGCCCGTAATGATTGAACGGTTATTACACCCTCCACGCGCTGTATAAGCTGCATCAGCTCATCCGAGTCTTCCTCTTCTGCTGATTCCTTCCCCACTTTGAGCGTGGAGCCTGTTGCTATGCGGAAACCGTTGAACAACACGATAACCGCTATGACGAGTGCTGCTGCTGGATCAAAATAATAAAGAGCGGGTATCGTTAATATTTTCCCAATAATCGCGACTCCTGCACCAATTAGTGAAGCCAAAGCACAATACAGTCCGCTTAATCGATCCTTGGACGGAAAAAAAAGCTGCTGCAAAAGCAACGCTCCTACAATGACAGCTACTGAGCTCCAGTGAGGGGCTTCTGTAACATGATCTGAAATGTCTCTGATTGCTGAAATTCCGATTTCAAGTCCAATGATGAGAAGGACGACTGACAACATAATCGTTGTCGCCGTCTCTCCTTGTCTATCATCATTCTCTGCAACGGCATTATGTTTAACCGATTTGTGGCGACGGCTCGCTCGCAGTCCTGATACGGCAGCCATTGCGCCCGCAACCTCTGCCGCCGTACGAAATGCATCTGCAAGCAGTGCCTTGCTACCTGACAACCAACCTATCAAACCTTTAAATAGTGCCAGCAGCATGTTTCCCCATAAGCCGGCCCAGCTTGCGGACTCTGCTTTTGCATATCGCTGTGTGGTTGACATTTGTACCTCCTACAAGGTTTTGCGAATGCAAAACCTACTTCGTAAGCATATCCTTAGGTTTTGCGAATGCAAAACCTACTTCGTAAGCATTGCTAACCATTAAGTTGTTGATGATTTAACGGATACTTTTGATTTTGGCTTTTGTTTGCCCTTAAGCATAAGCCAAAGCGGACTTGCGATACAGATGGAAGAGTAAGCACCGCTTGATAGACCAATAATTTTCGCAAGTGCGAACAGTTTGATTGATTCGCTTCCGAATACAAACAAACTTACTGCTACTACCAATACGGCTAACACGGTATAAATATTACGCTCCATCGTTTGCCAAATACTCGCATTAACCATTTCAGAAAGCTGCTCTTTATTTTTGTATTGACCAAAACGAAGGTTCTCCCGAATCCGGTCAAAAATAACGATTTTATCATTGATGGAATAACCAATTGTCGTCAATACAGCCGCGATGAACGGAAGATCAACCTCCAGTCGGAAGATGGAGAACACTGCTACTACTACGAATGCGTCATAAAGAATCGCGATATTCGCAGCTAACGCAAACCGCCATTCAAAACGAATCATGACATAAAGCATAATAGCAACGCTGGCAATAAGAATCGCCCAGATTGTTTTTATCCCAAGCTCCTGCGCCATATCTGGGGATACAACGTTAACCTCAGCCGATACTTGGTCGCCGAATTCCGCTTTAAATGCATTTTGAATTTCTACAATTTTCGGTTGAGCTAGAACCTCATCGAAACGAGCAGAGACACGTTTATTGCCTTCACCGCCTACAGTTGGTGTGATGCCTTCGATACCTGCTTTTGCGAGAATCTCTTTTGCTTGCTGTTGCGTTACTGATTTACCTACTGAAATATCCATATTCGTGCCGGCCTTGAAATCAACGCCGAAATTAAGATTGAAAATAAGCAAGGATAAAATACCTGCTACGGTCAACGCAATTGAGAACAGAAAGAACTTATTGCGGTTTCCTACGAAGTCATAACGAATTTTTGTATTAAAGTTCACGGATTTCTGCCTCCTTTACGCCGTAGTAGCTAGGTTTGGTGAACAAGTTACTCTTAATAATCAACATAATTAAGAAACGAGAGAAGAAAATATTCGTCACCATACTGATGAGAACACTGAAGATCATCGTCAAGGCAAAGCCACGGATTGCTCCGTTACCGATATAATACAATACCGCACTCGCGATAATATTTGTAATATTGGCATCCATGATTGTACGGATGGAGTTTTTCGATCCAGCTTTCAAAGAGGATAGTAAGCTTTTTCCGCTTCGAATTTCTTCCTTAATCCGTTCATACATAATGATGTTGGCATCTACGGCCATACCGATACCAAGAACAAAGGCGGCAATACCCGGCAGCGTCAGCGTAGCATTCATTAAATTAAATACAATGAGCAACAGCCATACATACGTAATGACCGTAATTCCTGCGATAACACCTGGAATACGGAACAAAATAACGAGAAACACCAAAATAATAACAGAACCGATAACGCCCGCTTCAACTGTATCCTTCAAGGATGCAAGTCCAAGGCTGGCGCCAACGCTTTGGGTATACTTTTCAACTAGCTTTAGAGGCAAAGATCCAAGGTTAATCGTATCTCTTAATTCTTTTGCTTCGTCATTCGTATAGTTACCAGTTATCGTTGCAGATCCGCCTGGAATCGCATTTTCAACGCCTGGTCTCGACAGCTCTTCATCATCCAAATAAATAGCCAAATATTGGCCTACAAGTCTTCCAGTCACTTCTTCGAACTTATCGGCATTTTTCAATTTTATGCTAACGAATGGCTTTCCTAGATTGTCATAGCCAACGCCTGCGCCATTTTGAACAAAATCGCTTCCGTCCAGCTCAATAGTGCCGTCGGGGGCACGGAAAGTTAGGTTGATTGGCTTAGCCAGCAACTCTCTAACTTCATCCTCATTTGTAACGCCAGCCAATCTCAAGCGAATACGATTTGTTCCTTCAGTTGTAATTTCCGGCTCTACGATACCGAGTTCATCGATACGTGATGCCAAACTTCTTGCTGTTTCCTTCAAGGTTTCAGGTGTTACAGCTTGTCCGCCCTCAAGCGGCTCTGCTTCGTACAGAACTTCAAATCCACCTTTTAAATCTAGACCTAGCCGAACATCTTTTACTAGTGCAGGGCTTGTCCAAGCGATAACGCCAAACAAAATGACCACGATCGCAAGGAAGGCAAATATTCTCTTCCCAAACATACGTCTGAATCCCCCTTATGATCTCAATATTCATATTATACAGATGGCACAAAATCGAGTCAAAAAAAATATAGCGTCATTTATTCTAGTTGACTCAATATATCGGATTCATTTGCCGCATTTATTGATTTGAACATACAAAAAAAGGAACCCATCCATTAAAATTGGGTTCCTTTGTATGCGCTTATCGTCATAAAATTCATAAATCTCATGGTTTTAAGCGATAAAATATCGTTCACTAACTGGTGCAGCTCCGGCTGACCGGTTTTGGGATATTTTTCACTGACACATTCCCAAACTTCTTTGCCTGTAACATGCTCATATCCGATGAGATGAAACTCTTCTGCCTTGCTATTGCATAGCTCCTCGATCATACGGCTAAACGCTTCGTCTTCATCTGCCATGCTGTGCCTCCTGAAAGTGTTACAGAATAAAACATATTGTCTACGTACAACTATTCGCTATCGTTACGTTAATTTCCTGCCCCTTTCTGTAGATTATTAAAAATGACTGACATGGAACAGGACATGCCACGCATAAAGATGATAGTAACAGCCTGTCTTCCAACTTCTAAATATGTATTCAAAACAGGAGCGGTTCAGCTATTTTATGAAAGAGATGAGGATATCCCTATGACGAAGCAAACCTTTATAAAGGGTGCAATGATCTTGCTCGCTGCCGGTATTATTAATCGGTTGCTTGGTTTTGTGCCCCGTATTGCTCTACCACGCATTATTGGTGCCGAAGGTGTTGGTTTATACCAGCTTAGTTATCCTTTTCTAATTGTGATGTTGACGATTATTACAGGAGGCATTCCCCTTGCCGTTGCTAAATGGGTTGCCGAAGCAGAGTCACAGGGGGATACTGCTCGAGTAAAAAATATTTTCCGAGCTGCCATGAGTTTTGTTGTTGCTATTGGGATTATTATGACCTCATTAATGCTCCTGTTTGCACCTTGGATCATTAAGCATTTATTACCTGATGCCCGAGTTTATCAGACCTTTCTTGTCATGTCGCCTCTTCTGGTCATTAACGGTGTTGCATCTGTTTATCGCGGATATTTTCAGGGAAAGCAAAATATGATACCTAGTGCTGTATCTCAAACGGTTGAGACCGTGATTAGAATTATCGCCTCACTCACCTTCTCTTACTTACTCTTGCCCTACGGACTTGCATGGGCTGCTGCTGGAGCCATGCTGGGTGTCGTAATCGGAGAAATTGGCGGCTTAGCCGTAATCATGTGGAAATATTACCGGGATAAGGACAAGAATCATAGTAAACATGCTTCCTCTCCAGCCTCTAAACCTGCGGGAAAACGAATTCCAGTACTTCGGCGACTATTAAGCATATCCATTCCGGTAACAGGAAGTCGTCTTGTCGGTTCTCTTTCCTATTTGCTTGAAACCATTTTTACAGCACGCAGCTTAGCGGTCGCAGGAATAGCATCTGGCGTTGCAACAGCTCAGTATGGCATGCTCCAAGGCATGATCATTCCGCTGCTGCTTCTGCCAACAGCACTGACCTATTCACTTGCTGTATCCTTAGTGCCTTCTTTAGCGGAAGCCGCCGCCAGCGGCGATACCCCGCTTATCCATAAACGGATGCATCAATCCATGCGGCTTGCACTCGTTTCAGGCGCACCTTTCGTTGTCGTGATGACCTTGTTTGCAGAACCATTGTGCCGTATTTTATATAACCATAGTGACATTGCTCCTATGCTTCAACTGATGGCACCCATTGGAATATTCATCTATTTGCAAGCTCCGCTGCAAGCTGCTTTACAAGCATTGAATAAGCCTGGCACCGCTTTGATCAACACGTTAATCGGAGCAATTGTCAAGCTTGTCATTATTATTATTCTTGCCTCTAATCCTGATTTTGGCATATACGGCGCACTCATTGCTATTAACGTCAATATCGCGCTTGTCACCATTTTGCATGGCATTAGTGTCCTTCGATTTATTGGATTTCGTATGAAATTTCTTGATTTCGTTAAGGTTGGCGCTGCCATGGTTATCATGGGCGCAGCCGCACGTTTCACAATGAATCAGCAGCCTCTTCCTCAAGAATGGATTAATTTAATTATTGCTTGTGCAGCAAGTCTCATCCTTTATTTACTACTTATGATTATCATGAAAATCATTGATCGGCATGATATCAAACGTATCCCACTGTTTGGTCAATGGTTTAAATAATAAGATTCTCTCCTGTATACAAAAAAACCGCTGCCAAGAAAGGGGATATTCCCCTTCCTAGGTACGCGGTTTTCTTTCATGTAAATCAACAAATAGCTTCCCCTTGTGATCCACTGTACAAAAGAATACATCTTTAAAATCAGTAACGCCTTCGCCTTGAAGTACATTTTTGAGCCAAAATCTTGTTTTTTCTAACTTTTCCAAATTATTATCCTGAACCTTACCATCCATAATAAGTGGAATCGGTAAAATTTCAAACCGATATTTGGGAGGGATAATTCTGGTATGACTAAATTGTTTAAGCCTTTGTCCTGGCGCATCATCCTGTGCCTCCATATTCTCGACACTCGAGTCCTCGTCTGAGTCACTGGAGCCCGACTCCTCTTTAAGGATGACAGATAGCTTGCCGCTTGTTTCCAAAATAGCAAACTCTACGTCAGATACTGCACTGACTTTATTTTCTCTAAGCTGAAGCATCAAATCATCTAGATTGTAACGTTGCTTTTTCATGACATCACTATTTAATTTTCCTTTGTCGATAATAACACTGGGCTTACCGTCAAATAGCAGCCTTAGCTTACGGCTTTTCATTGTCATAAAAGCACTGCCGACTTGAATCAGCAATAATATGACCATTGGCATAATACCGCTCCACATCGATCGTTCCATATCTTCAATCACGATAACCGCAATTTCAGCAATCATTACGGAAATAACAAGATCAAATACGGAAAGCTTACCGATCTCTCGCTTGCCCATAAAGCGCATGATCAGAAATACGACGAAATAAATGATCAATGTCCGGAACAACAGGCTCCAAAATTCCATGAAACCGCCTCCTCGACTTAGTCACAGCAATGTTGTCATCTGCTTTTGTGCGTAAAGCTATTCTGACCTATGTCAACGAACATCATACGAAATGCTCTACCCGAATTTATGGCAATGTATTTAGAAGAATAAATTTCCTTACTGTTCTTCTATAGTTGTACTATTCTAACTAGCTTGACCATATGGTTAAGTAATACGCACCTAACATTGGGGGGAAATTGATGAGTTCGGTAAAACAAGCTCCTAAACCGCCATTAATCGCATCACCTTTGCTTGCTGGTATTTTATTTTCGATTGTATGGCTCGCAGCTGGCGCCCTGCTGCTTTCACTGCTCCTGCATTTTACGGAAATGAAGGAAAGTAGCCTTCCCACAGCTGCATTCCTCGTTCATGGTATGGCTTCATTGGCAGGCGGCTTTACTGCTGGCAAGCGCTCTGAAAGCAAAGGCTGGTATAACGGCTCCTTACTCGGAATTCTGTATGGCATCACCATAATTCTTGTCAGTTTCTTAGCGTCAAACGCCTCACTGACATTACACAGCGTATGGCTATTGGTTATAGCTCTGCTAATCGGTGCCTTTGGCGGTATGATCGGTGTAAATATGAAGCGAAAATCTTAATTGATCCTACTCCGAGGATCTAAAAAGCATAAAAAAACGGCTGACATGGAAACATGTCAGCCGTTTTCTATCTTATTATTCTTTTTCTAATGCTACAGTTGGTGAAGATGTAAGGATTTGATTGATTGCGCTGCGTTCGAAAGTCATTTTTGTTGTATCATTGACACGAAGCACAACAGTATCATCAGTCAGTTCCACAACTGTACCGTGCAAACCGCCAATTGTTGAAATTTTATCGCCTTTCTTCAATTGACTAAGCATGTTAGTACGTTGTTTTTGTTTCTTTTGTTGCGGACGAATCAGTAAGAAGTAAAAAACCGCAAACATAAGAACAAAAGGCCAAATCATTCCAAAAATTCCATTACCCGTTGTTTCTGCTGCTAGCCACATAGAGACCCCTCCTTTTAAAATCCTTTCTCATTATCGTAAAGGCCGTAGCTTGTGAAGAAAGAATCCCGGAAATCGAGCAGCCGGTCATCCATAATCGCTTGCCGAACGTCCTTCATGAGCTGAATCAAGAAATGCAGATTGTGATAAGTCGTCAGCCTCATGCCAAACGTCTCATCTGCTTTTATTAAGTGCCGTATGTAGGCTCTTGAATAATTCGTGCAAGTGTAGCATGTGCACTCAGGGTCCAGTGGACCAAAATCTTCGGCATATTTCGCATTGCGAATAACGAGTCTGCCTTGGCTTGTCATCGTTGTCCCATTCCGAGCAATACGGGTAGGAAGAACGCAGTCAAACATATCAATACCACGGATAGAGCCTTCAATCAGCGCATCCGGTGAACCGACTCCCATTAAATAACGGGGTTTATTCGCAGGTAAGATGGGAACGGTATAATCAAGCACATCATACATCAAATGCTTAGGCTCTCCTACACTCAGTCCTCCAATAGCATACCCCGGGAAATCCATGGAAGTCAAATCGTTTGCGCTCTGAATGCGCAAATCTTTGTACATTCCGCCTTGAACAATCGCAAATAGTCCTTGATCATGAGGTCTTGCATGCGCTTCTAAGCATCTTTCCGCCCAACGAGTCGTACGCTCCAGTGATTTCTTCACATAGTCATGATCAGCAGGAAATGGTGGACATTCATCAAACGCCATCATAATATCGGAGCCTAGCGCATTTTGAATTTCCATCGCCACTTCTGGTGAAAGAAATTTTTTGTCTCCATTTAGGTGGGAGCGAAAATGTACGCCCTCTTCCGTTATTTTACGCATCTCACTGAGACTGAACACTTGAAAGCCGCCGCTGTCTGTCAGAATGGGTCTATCCCAGTTCATGAACTTATGAAGTCCGCCAGCGTTTCTTACGATTTCATGTCCAGGGCGTAGAAACAGATGATACGTATTGCTCAAAATGATTTGGGCATTCATTGCTTTAAGCTCTTCAGGACTCATAGTCTTTACGGTAGCTTGCGTTCCAACAGGCATAAAAGTTGGTGTATCAATAATACCGTGTGGAGTATGAATACGTCCAAGACGTGCTCCCGATTGCTTACATTGTTTAATAAATTCGTATTTAATTGCCACAATTCACGCTTCCATTCCTAATTAGTAAATAAACATTGCATCGCCGAAGCTAAAGAATCTATATTCGTTAGCAATCGCTTCCCCATATGCCTTCATGACAGCATCACGTCCGGCAAGTGCGCTCACGAGCATAACGAGCGTTGATTTCGGTAAATGAAAATTGGTAAGCAGCGCATCAACAAGCTTGAACGTATAGCCAGGGAAAATAAAAATGGACGTCCAACCGTTGCATGCCTGAAGCGGCATTCCCTCAAAACGAGCAGCCAATGTTTCTAATGTTCGCGAAGAAGTAGTCCCCACAGCTATAATACGTGCTCCGCTTGCTTTGGCTTCATTTATTATTTTAGCATTCGTCTCATTCAACTCATAATACTCCGAATGCATGTCATGATCTTCAACGAGATCGACGGACATAGGACGGAAGGTTCCGAGTCCAACATGCAAGGTAACGTAAGCTAGCTGCACGCCTTTTGCTTGAAGCCTCTTCAGAAATTCATCGGTAAAATGAAGACCGGCAGTAGGTGCAGCTGCCGAACCGGCATGCTTCGAGTAAACGGTTTGATAGCGCTCCCGCTCCTCTAGTCTTTCTTTAATGTAGGGCGGTAATGGCATTTCGCCTAATCGGTCTAGCAGTTCCTGGAATATGCCCTCGAACTGGAAGCTAATCGTTCTTCCGCCCATCTCTCCCTCTTCTTCAATAACAGCGCGCAGCAAAGGATTGCCCGCACCATCATCGCCGAAAGAGAGCTCTGTCCCCTTCTTCAACCGTTTGGCAGGCTTCCCAAGCGCCTCCCAGCGGTTGCCGTCCAGTTGATTTAAGAGAAGAAGCTCAATCTTAGCTCCTGTGTCACTCTTGATGCCAGTAAGTCTTGCAGGAATGACTCTTGTATCATTCAATACAAGCACATCGCCGGCTTTGACATACTGTTCTAAATCCGTAAACGTGTTATGCGTCAATTCACCTGTTTGCTTATTTAAAGCAAGCATTCTTGATGCTGTTCTATCCAACAATGGCGTCTGTGCAATTAATTGCTCCGGCAATTCAAAATCAAACCAATTTACATTCATATCGTATCAATCATTCCTTAGCGATGGTTACATCTTTATAGTAGTATTTCAAAATATATTGATAGTCATACCCTTGCTGTGCCAAGCTTAGCGCTCCGTATTGCGATAAGCCGCCGCCATGACCGTAGCCTGTACCTACAAAGCGGTATGAAGGCTCTTTTGTTGCTGCACGAAGCTGTCCTTTACCATCTAAGATAAAGAGGTTAGCATTGGCAGCTTCTGTCACTTTACCGCCTGCACCAATCGTATATACAGGGGCACTGTTAGACGGTTTTGTTCTTGTAGCGGAACCTCCGCCAACCATAACAACCTTTGCCGTCTCTTCAATTTGGAATAACGTGCTCGGCAATGAACCTTGTACACCTAGTGCTCCGCGCAATGCATCCGATTTAACATCCAGAATCTGACCGTTCGCCGTTACTTCAGTCGCACGGCCAGAGGCACCGCGTTGACTAACCACTAACGATGAAACAGCTGATCCAAGCTTCGCTTTCACCTTTGCATTAATAGCTGTTTGCATCTCGAGCGAAGAGAAAGGACCTCGCACCCACGACATAGGGTTCGATTCTATTGTCTTTTCTAGTTCGACTACCTGCGTTCCGCTATCTGCTTGCGCTACAACTGCCACTGTATCTTGAATAATAGGGTGCTTCCGTACCTTAGTACCATTCGTATTGACTTGTAAAATACGACTTCCAGCTTCCGTTTTGCGGCTGGTATCATCAAGTAAATCTTCTCGAATGTATCCAATAGCTCCGCTTGGCAGAACAACTCTATACCAATATTTCAATCCAACTTCAGATGAGCTGTCTGGGCTCTTTACAGGCTGCAAATAGGCAACCGAGTTATTCCAAATCTCTTTCGCATCAGCCGTCATTCCACCGCCGTTTGATGAAAAAATAGCTTCAATTACTTTCCCATTATACAATACGACCTCTCCAGCTGTATCCTCTACTGCGGCGATAGTCGATGGGCGTTCATAGCCTGTACCGTAATAAACTTGGCTTAATGTTGTATCTACAACATGAGCGATTTTAAATCCAAATCCTTTATTTAAAGCATAGGAACGTGCTGCAACAGCCTGTGCCTTAAGAGCCTCTGCCGGCCATGTCGTATACATCTCTGCACCGACAACGGAATATAAATATTGCTCAAAGGGAAGCTCATTGATTACAGCCATTTTTGCATTAAGAGCACTAAGCTCAAAGGATCCGCGATAAGTGCGATTGCTTCTTTCGTTAAACTTAATCGGTTCGCTGCTGCTAGGTGATACAGCCACTTTCACAGCAGTGCCTCCATAAAAGTACAGCTCGGAAGTTTTCTCAGCCGTTGTACTAACCGTATGATCATAACGAAGCTGCATATAACTGCCCTGCGTATCAGATTCAGCTAGATTACCGCCATTAGGCGCTTTTGCAGCTGCGGCCTTAACGATTTGCAATTCTGCAGCCGTTACAGCTGCACCAACCATTACGGAGTAGCTTGCTACACCCTTTTGCAGCTCGCGAACGGCTACATAAGCATCCAAACCAACTGCACCGAATGTACTGGCTTCAGCTACAGCAGCCTCTTTGCTTGCAAGAGGCGCGGTCTCAAGATGAAGAGGACCTTGCGCTACCGCTTTAAACCCAGCAACAAGCTTCGTTAATTCGCTGTCAGCCTGCCATTTATTTTGTGCTGCAGCAGCTTCAGCAGCTGTCCCATATGTACCTTCCGTTACCACATAAGTAATGGCTCCGTTCTTGGAAAGTGAAGTAAGGAACGCCGACCCTTTGGCCGCTTGTAATCTTTTCAAAACAGCTAATGCAGTAGAGAAGTTCGTAGACTCATAAACCTTCACCTTGTAATCGTCAAGAGTAAAACGAACTTGTGAATTCGCCGGTACGCTAATCAACTGACTTATTCCATCCGGCTGCCTGAATCCTATCCCTAAACCCCCAGCTGATGAGAATGTTGCCATAGGAGTTGTTTCGGTATAATAACCTGGTAACTGCATAAATAAAGCGATGCGTATGTCCTCCAATTTAGGAACGGCCGCTTGTGATGGAGAAGCTGTCCACGTTGACGCTAGCAGCAAAATGGCAATAGTCATGATCATTAGTCGCTTAATCGATTTCTTCACTTTCAACTCCGTACTCCCCCTTTAGATGATAACTGCGCTTATCTATTAATCAAAAACATAATCGAAAAATTTGATATAAGATTATAAACTTATCTTCCCGGAATAGGCAATCCGAGATGCTGATATGCGCTGTCAGTCGCTATTCGCCCACGCGGTGTGCGCTGTAAAAAGCCAATTTGCATTAAATAGGGCTCATACACATCTTCAATCGTCTGACTTTCTTCCCCGATTGTTGCAGCGATCGTATCAAGACCAACAGGACGTCCTGCAAAGGTAGTCATCATGGCTTGCAGCATTTTATAATCGATATTATCAAGACCTCTTGGATCTACCTGCAACAGCTCTAGCGCCGAACGAGCGATATCATGCGTGATGACCCCGTCGCCTCGTACCTGCGCAAAATCACGTACACGCTTCAGCAGCCTGTTCGCAATACGCGGGGTTCCGCGAGATCTCATCGCAATCTCTGATGCGGCTTCACCGACGATGCTGACATCCAAAATTTCAGCGGTTCTTGCCACGATAAAAGCAAGCTCGTCTATTGTATAAAACTCAAGACGGCTAACGACTCCAAAACGATCACGCAGCGGTGCGGATAATAATCCAGCACGCGTAGTAGCGCCTATCAAAGTAAAGGGCGGCAAATCGAGTCTAACTGAGCGTGCGCTTGGTCCTTTGCCTATCATGATATCGAGAGCAAAATCCTCCATTGCTGGATAGAGCACCTCTTCAACCGTACGATGCAAGCGATGAATCTCATCGATAAACAGCACATCGCCCTCTTGCAGATTCGTCAGTAAAGCAGCAAGATCACCAGGACGTTCAATTGCGGGTCCAGACGTTGTTCGCAAGCTTACACCAAGCTCGTTCGCAATAATGTTGGACAACGTCGTCTTGCCTAGTCCCGGCGGTCCATAAAGAAGCACATGATCCAGTGCTTCCTTGCGCATTTTCGCTGCTTCAATATATATTTTCAAATTTTCCTTGGCTTTGTTCTGCCCAATATATTCAGCCAAATAACGAGGACGCAAGCTAAGCTCTACCGCTTGATCCTCCATCATCAGGTTTGCGGAAATGATTCTATCATCCACCTGCGTTCATCTCCTTCCGATCAGCCTTTAAACAGCTGCTGCAAAGCCCGCTTCATTAGCGAATCGACCGTTTCCTCTGCTGTAACGCTATTCTGTAGACCGTTCCATGCCTTGTCCAGCTCTGCTGCTGTATAGCCGAGTGCGGCAAGCGCCTCACGTGCTTCCGACCATGCTGTTCCTGCTCCTTGACCGGAATGACGACTCGATGAAAGATCGAGTGCTACGCCTGCTGCTGTAAGCAATCCGCCGTCCAGCCCAGCGCCAATCAGCTTGTCCTTCAAATCCAGTATCATGCGCTGCGCAGTTTTCTTCCCGATTCCCGGCAGCTTCGTCAGGAATGCTATATTCTCTTGCTGTATCGCCGCTATAACAGCATCAGGCCGTCCGCCAGATAAAATGCCTAACGCAACACGAGGTCCAATTCCAGATACCTCAAGCAGCTTACGGAACAAGGTCTGTTCCTCCCTCGTCTCAAAGCCAAACAATAAAATAGCATCTTCACGGACATTATGATGAATATATACGGTAATTGGTTCTTCTTTTTTGGCGAATGCGTATGGATTGGGGGTGAAGACACGATAGCCTGTATCTCTTACATCCAAAACAATATATTCCGATTCAATATGAACAACAAGCCCTCTTAAAAAATCAATCATACTATTTCACCTCATTTATTTTCTGTGTCAGGACAGCAGAATGAGCATGGCATATGGCAACGGCAAGCGCATCTGCTACATCATCGGGCTTTGGAACGGCAGACAGCTTAAGAAACATTTTAACCATTTCTTGCACTTGTTTTTTCTCAGCCTTACCATAGCCGACAACCGCTTGCTTAACTTGGAGAGGTGTATATTCACCAATGGGCAAGCCCCGCTGTGCAGCAGCCAAAATAACGGCTCCTCTCGCTTGAGCCACATCAAAAGCAGTCGTTACATTTCGATTGAAAAACAGCTTCTCAATGCCAACTGAATCCGGCTTATATTTATCCATCAATGCGCACGTAGACTCATATACCTGCAGCAATCGCTGTTCAGGCGGCGTGTGAGCCTCCGTCTGAATCGCTCCATATTGAACAGGAATAAGCTTATGTCCGACTTTATCTATAAATCCAAAACCTACGATCGCAATACCAGGATCAATGCCAAGAACGCGCAAACCGCCAACTCCTTAAAAATTTACATGGTGAATCTTGCTTCGAAAAGGGTTAAATCGTTGCGCGAAGCAAAAGTTGCTTCAACCATTATAGCAAAAGTTGGCGGGAATGAGAACGCGCGTTTGATATTTTGGCAAATAGGCATAAAAAAGAGAACATGCTGCGACAGCATGTCCTCTTTTTTACAGTAACCTGTTAATAGGTTGGCTTCATAACCTTCTGATTAAGCTCCTTCGCATAGTCGCTATAAGTAGACAGGACGCTATTGTATTCATCCATGTCGCTAATGCGAATGCCTTTGGCAAGCCGATCTAGCTTTTCTTGCGGAAGACTGCTCTCCATGTAATCAACATCAAGCTGAAAGAAAGTCCGAACAACCTTTTCTTTCTTTGGCACGCCATCATACAGCGTTAAATTCCCTTCCTTATCTAAGCCCATATATGCGTTCGCTTTGCAATGCTCAGAGAGGTCCTCTACTTTTTCTTCTAAAAAAACAGTGTTGTTCTGAGCTCCCAGCATTGCCTTCCATTCTGGATGAACAACCATTAGCTCCAAAAGCTGGTCCGCCATCATGAAGCCCATCGGTTTATATTCATCTCCGCAGACGTAAACGCGATGAAGCTTCACAGACAATAGTTCCTTTTGATTTTTCAGCTCCTGTACCGTTAGGGATTGGCTCTCTTCGTCAGGTGAAGCAGCCATTGCCTTATAAGAATTGATTTGTAGCAGCCAAACAATCAGCAGACTTAATAACATACAACCGAGCATCCACATAGGTCGACGTTTGCGGCGTAGTCTTTTCCTTAGGTTTTTCCAAAGGCTGAATTCCATCATGAGGAAGACCCCTTCATTAGATTTTTTGATAGTATGCTCCAATGTTACATAAATATTCTATTTGTATGATTCATAGCATTTTCTCCATTTTTCTTCATAAAAAAAAGCTTCTGTACCTCCATATAGGAGAGTGCAGAAGCTTTTGTACAAAGCTGGATTAGCGATTAATCCACGGATTATTACCGCGCTTCTTCGTACTTGGACGAGAAGCCACCGTGCGGATAACTGCTTTCTTTGTATTTTTTTTCGGCGCTGCTAATTTAACCGCTTTAGACGTTTCTGCAACTGCTGGTTTAACGGGAGCAGGCTCTGAGCGATCACCTTTGCAGCCGCAATCGGATTTATTGCTTACGCCTGCCGTTTGCGGCCATGCAGGATATGGCGGGTATGGCGGATAAGGAGGAAAGCCTGCAGCTGCGGAAGTATAACCGTGGCCTTGACCATAACCATATTCATGCTGCATGTTGGCAGGGGATGCCATTCCTTGACCGTATCCATTTCCATAATAGCTATAATCATTCATATTGGCTGGTGAGAGCATGCTTTGGTTTGGCTCCGTTGCCAGCGGGGACACCCAGCCTTGATTCGGTTGCATACCCAATGTCGAACCCCAGCCTTGGTTCGGCTCATTGCTCATTGGCGATACCCAGCCTTGGTTCGGCTCATTGCTCATTGGCGATACCCAGCCTTGGTTCGGCATATTTGACATTGGCGACACCATGCCTTGGTTTGGCATATTTGATTCTGAAGACAACCAGCCTGAGTTCGGCATACTGGACATTGGCGATACCATGCCTGAGTTCGGCATGTTGGACATTGGTGATACCATACCTGAGTTCGGCATACTGGACATCGGTGCTACCATGCCTGAGTTCGGCATGTTGGACATCGGTGATACCATGCCTGAGTTCGGCATGTTGGACATTGGTGATACCATGCCTGAGTTCGGCATGTTGGACATTGGCGATACCATGCCTTGGTTCGGTCCAGCTGCAAGCGGTGAAAGGTTGCTTGCATTTGAATTTGCCGAAAGCGGAGATATAGGACCTTGATTAGGAGATGCCGAAGTCCCTCCTAACATATTATTGTTCTCACTTTGGCCTTGAACTGGATTGCCCATAGGATATCCATAGCCCCAGCCTGCTCCTGCGCCAAGCGGCATAACGGATGGAGTAGAATAACTGCCTACATATACCGTTCCGGGAGGACAATCATACGGTGATTCATTTCCAGTGTTCTGCGGACTAACCATATTGCCAAAAGGAGTTGGCTGCTGCCATCCGCCATAACCATGGCCCGTTTGAGCAGGCAATGTCATAGGTTGATGGTGTCCGTAACCCATTTGAGCTGGCATTGCCATTGGCTGACCATAACCATAGCCGGCATTAGACTGCTGTGCAATTGGAGCATTCACCTCAGGTGTCTTAGGCAAATCATACAAGGACAAAACCTCTGTTGCAGGAATACCGTATTGCTTAAATAGATCAACGTTAGGCTTATATTCAGAATGAATCGGATTAAGCTTCTTCTCAACGGGCTTTTCGATCGGCAGCGCTTTTTTCGCTGGTTCTACAGCGGCTGCCTTTGGAGCAGGCAACGGTGCTGGTGCTACAGGCTTAACAATTGGTGCATTAGGTTTTTTCTCTTGGATAGGTGCAACTGGTTTTGTGATCGGTGCAGTTGGTTTTTTCTCTTGAATAGGAGCAACTGGCTTCTCGATCGGTGCAGTCGGTTTTTTCTCTTCAACAGGTGCAACTGGAGCTACAGGCGCCGTATTCGATTTACCGATAATCGGAGCTGTAGATAGCTTTCCTACCCAACCCTGCACCCCTTGCATAATGGATGTAGGATGTAGGGCGTGATGTTGTCCAGCAGTTCCCGGCTGAGACTGCGTTACTGGAATCTCACTGCCAGCCTTAGGTATGTTCACTATTTCGCCAGTAAGCAGCACGTTTGGATTTTTAAGCTGCGGATTTGCTTTAATCATATCCGCAAGCGGCACTCCCCACGCTTTGGATAGCTTCCAAAGCGTATCTCCTTGCTTCACAATATGCTGATGCATGATGTCCATTCCACCGCCACCGCCACCATGTGAACCTCCTGAGTGGTTTGATGGGATTTTGAGCTTTGTGCCAACTTCGATGACATCCGGATTCGTAATTCCCGGATTCAGCTTCAAAATTTCTTCCAACGATACGTTATACTTTTGCCCGATAAAGTATAGTGAATCGCCTTTTTTGACAATATGGATTTTCACTCGCTGATACCCTCCTGTCACGTTCTGAATAACTCGGCACGGCATGTGCCTGCTATCAATCCTTACATCTTATGCAGAACATAGGCAGGTGTCTCCTATTTCACAAAAAAAATAGTAAAAACCGAGCACACTTTGGAGTGAACTCGGCTTTTACTCTGCTGTAAGACCATTTTATAAGGTTTTGTAATCTTCAAAGCTAGGATAGCTGCCCAAAATGCGTACCTGGCAGCCAATAGCTTCAATTTCTTGAATAGCTGAAGGCAGCAGCACGGTATCCAGCGCCATTTCAATATCAATGTAAAAATAATAATTGCCAAGCTTCTTCTTCGTTGGGCGTGATTCGATTCGAGACAAGTTGATTTTGCGCCAAGCGAAAGCAGAAAGCACCTGATGCAGCGCACCTGGAAAATCTTCAGGCAACGTAATTAATATACTTGTTTTTATTTTATCCGATTGACGAGCTGTATATGGCTTCATACCTACTAACAGGAAACGCGTATAATTGTTGTCGTGGTCTGTAATGCCATTTGCCAACACATCCAGCTTTTCATTTGTAGCAGCCGTCATCGTACCGATCGCAGCGAGGCCGGTATTGGGATTATTTCGCACAATCCGAACGCCTTCAGCTGTACTGCTCACATGCTCCGTTTCCGCATGCGGGAGATGAGTTCGCAAAAACTGCAAGCATTGAGCAATTGCTACCGGATGACTGATTACTTTAGTAATACCAGAGTAATCCAACTCGCCTGAGTCATTTAAAAACTCAGATTGTCTGCCAATAAGGTTTTGAATAGAGGGATAAATCCACTCCGCTTGAATGGGAAGATCTACCTCATGTACAAGCCAGTCCATATGCAGACTAACAGAGCCCTCAATCGTATTCTCAATGGGAATAACGCTGTAGTCGCTTATTCCGTTAACCGTTGACAAGAAGACATCTGAAATCAGCCGGTGATGCTTCCAATTTATTTCTTCTCCCTGAAACAGACGTCTAGCTGCCTCATCTGAAACAGAGCCGGCTGGTAATACTGCTACCGTATTCATGCCTTAACGTCCCCTTTAATTCTATCCATCAACGATAATGCCGGTTGATCTGTCATGTCCTCGACAATCACTTGCGGACCTTGAGCACATGGCGACAGCCATAACGTCTCGGCTTCGATGCCCTCTTTCTTCAACGTCTGAACCAAGAACTGTTCCAGCTCTTGTTTCGTAGTGCAATCCGCATCAACAAAAGCAATCAGCGTCGGTCCAGCTCCGCTGAGTGCAGCGCCAAGCGCGCCATATTCGACTGCGCTCTCCAGAATCGTTGTCATGCCGGGAATCAAGGCTGCACGGTAAGGCTGGTGCAGCCGATCCTTCATGGCATGGCGAATGATACCCAGCTCACCGCTGGCAAGCGCTGCGACGAGCAAAGAGCTGCGTCCGACGTTAAATACAGCGTCTGCCATACTAATTTGCGTCGGCAAAGCATGTCTCGCCTTCTCTGTAGAGAGCTGGAACGCTGGTATGGCAACCAGCGTCTCCAGCTTGATGTGCGGTTGTATGCGGACATAATCCGCTTGTTCACCATCCCAAGCCGAAACGACAATTCCGCCAAACAGCGAAGCGCCTACATTGTCTGGATGCCCTTCAAGTGCCGTTGCCATTTGGAATAGCTTGTTATCAGAGAGCGGGCTGCCAATAAGTGCGTTTGCTGCTACTAGAGCTCCTACAATGGCAGACGCACTGCTGCCTAATCCACGTGTTAACGGAATAGTGCTGTGCATGGAAATAGAAAGCTCTGGCACCGATACGCCAGCTTCTTTAAAAACAAGCTGAGCGACCTTATAGATCAGATTCGATTTGTCACGAGGCAAGCCTTTCATCTGATCGCCATAGAGATGAAATTCCGTTTGTTCCGCCTCGCTCATTTCGATCCACGCATATAACGAGAGTGCCATCCCAAGCGTATCAAAGCCTGGACCTAAATTTGCTGTGCTTGCTGGTATTTTAACGATAATTCTTCGATTATTCATACCGATTAACCTTCTACGCGATAGACGCTCTTCACTTGATGAACGACATCCAATGATTCGAATGTTTGAAGTACCTTTTGAATAGCAGCTTTATTCGCATCATGTGTAATGACGATAATCTCTGCTTCTGGATTAGTCGGATTTGGCTGCTGAAGCACGGATTCCAAGCTAACCTCGAAATTAGCGAACACTTGTGTAATGCGGGCAAGAACACCAGCACGATCCGCTACTTGAAGCAGCAAGAAATATTTAGAAGAAATTTGCTCGTCTGTCTTCAATTTTTTCTCTTTGTAAGCCAAGCTTCCCTGCATGCCGTTAACGCCCAACTTCAGGTTTTTCACTACAGCAACAAGATCGGATACAATTGAAGTAGCTGTTGGAAGCTCACCAGCGCCTGCGCCGTAGAACATGGTCTCACCTACAGCTTCACCATACACATAAACCGCGTTAAACACGCCGTTAACCGATGCGATTGGATGAGACTTCTTCACCATCGTAGGCTGTACGCTAATGCTTATGAGGTCATCCTGACGCTCTGCAATGCCAAGCAGCTTCAATTCATAGCCAAGGCGGTTCGCATAAAGGATATCTTCTTTGCTAACTGCAGAAATACCTTGTGTAGAAACATCCTCAAGCGCTACGTTGGCACGGAAGCCAATTGTAGCAAGAATAGTCATTTTGCGAGCAGCATCAAGCCCTTCAACATCAGAAGTTGGATCTGATTCCGCATAGCCTAGATCCTGTGCTTCCTTCAAAACGTCCAAATAGGATGCGCCTTCTTGGCTCATTTTTGTCAAAATATAGTTAGTTGTGCCGTTGACGATACCCATGATCTTCGTAATGCGATCTGAAGAGAAACCTTCAACCAGTGTACGAATGATTGGGATACCGCCGGCAACACTTGCTTCATACATGACATCACAGCGATTTTCTTTTGCCTTTGTCAATATTTCTGGTCCATGCAAGGCCATTAAATCTTTGTTTGCTGTAACAACATGCTTGCCTAGAGCCAATGCTTCCATAATGTATTCCTTAGTAAGACCGATTCCGCCCATTACTTCTACAATCACATCAATTTCAGGGTGACGTATAATTTCCCAAGGATCCTCAGTCAACTTATTCGAATCGATCGCAATATTACGCGATTTATTTTTGTCTTGTACAAGAATCTTCTCAATAACGATAGGTGAACCGACTTGACTGACCAGATCCTCCTGATGACCCTCTACAATACGAACAACACCTGTTCCAACTGTTCCTAAACCCAATAGACCTACTTTAACCGGCTTCATATATACCCTCCATATCTTATGTTCACATTATCCTTGACCGATGACCGAAGCTTTTCTCACACCTGCTTGACTGCGAAGCAAATCTACAAGTGCTGACAATTCCCCTGCAAGCTGTGAAATATCGACAGAAATGACGACATTAGCAAAACCTTGAAGTGGAATACTTTGATTCATCGTAAGTACATTTCCATTCAAGCTGGCAACCATGCTGAGCACAGTCGACAACACGCCGGAACGATGATCCAAATCCATCGATATCGTAGCGATTCGTTCTCTTTCCAGCTCATTAAGCGCGAAGACGCCATCCTTATACTTGTAGAAGGCGCTTCTACTGATTCCCGCTCGTTCAACCGCCTCATGGACTGTTAACCCGTCGCCCCGACTGAGCATTTCCTTTACCTGCAGCGTCTTCATGATCGCTTCGGGTAAAATGTCCTCTCGAACGACAAAATAGCGTTTAGTCACTATTAGTCCTCCCTACAAAGACAATTGTTCATCTATAGTGGACATTATATACAAAATAACGAGTTGGAGCAATAGGCAAAACAAGAAAAGACGGCTTTCGCCGTCTTCTTATTAACTATTTGGGTTTGTTGTCTAGCCGTTAGGGTTATAGTCGCTTCCTTCAAAAAATTCGAAGGAGAAGTCGCCTATTTGAACGAGATCGCCGTCTTTGGCGCCCATTTTACGAAGCTCCGCATCTACACCCATTTTACGCATCGTACGCGCAAAACGCATGACTGCATCGTATGAAGTTAAATTCATGCGCTTCATGTATTTATCGATGCCTTCGCTGACGATAACATACACTTCATCTTCCTTATGAATAGCGAATGTTGTCTCATCGCGTTTCTCATAGGTATAGATTTTCCGTTCCGATACATCCTTCACGTCATTAATCTCAACTTGATCGGATACGGTATCAAGAACGTCAGCCGCTTTGTAAAGCAGCTCTTGAATACCCTGCTTCGTTAGAGAAGAAATTGGCATAATCTCGTATTGACGATCACCGCTTACTTCAGCCAGCTGCTGCTTGAATAACTCAAGCTGCTCCGCAGAGTCAGGCATGTCCATTTTGTTTGCGGCAATTATTTGCGGACGATCAGCCAGCTTCTCATTATAGAGTACCAGCTCCTCGTTAATCTTCTGCCAGTCATCGAAAGGATCACGTCCTTCAGATGCAGACATGTCGATCACATGGATAATAACCCGTGTCCGTTCAACATGACGCAAGAACTCATGTCCAAGTCCAACACCCTCATGCGCACCTTCGATCAGACCTGGCAAGTCAGCCATTACAAAGCTGCGGCTATCTCCTACATCAACTACACCAAGATTAGGTGTAATCGTTGTAAAATGATAAGCGCCAATCTTCGGCTTCGCGCCGGATACAACTGAAAGCAATGTGGATTTACCAACACTCGGGAAGCCTACAAGACCAACATCAGCCATAACCTTAAGCTCAAGCACGATCCAGCGCTCTTGTCCTTCTTCACCGTTCTCGGAGATGTAAGGAGCTGGATTGTTTTGCGTAGCGAAGCGAATGTTTCCACGTCCGCCACGTCCGCCTTTAGCAATAACGATCTTCTGACCGTGATGAGTCATGTCCGCAATAATTTCTTGTGTATCATCATCTACAATAATTGTGCCTGGAGGGATGCGTACGATTGTATCCTCTGCTCCTGCTCCATGCATGCTCTTCACTTTGCCGCGTTCTCCGCGGTCTGCTTTGAAATGCTTCTGATAGCGGAAATCCATTAATGTGCGAAGGCCTTCGTCCACTTGGAAAATCAAATCGCCGCCGCGACCGCCGTCGCCGCCAGCAGGACCACCCTGCTCTACATATTTCTCTCGGCGAAAGGATACGATACCATCGCCTCCGTCGCCGCCTTTTACAAATATCTTCGCTTTATCGACAAACATGTTTTGCCTCCGTTCACGCGCGCATTTCCGCCCTCAGCAGCATTTTTGAATACGGCTGCTCGAAGTTGATCGGCTGCATTAGCGCGCCTTCCAACTGCTGTTGTATTTTTTGTTTCCATTGCTGTTCATTCATCAGCTCACCTTCGCAATAAAAAGCAGCATAGAGCGCTTCATCATCCCGAGAAAGCTCTAGGGTAAGAACAGCAGCATTACCATAACCCGACTTCACCGCAAACCGATATGCGTTTATCGTATGAATGAGCGATTCAGCTATCCCATCGGCGTCTGCCGTCAATTCATTTATATGAATATCGCCTTTTATAACGACTTGCAGCTCCAGCGAATTCGAGATCGTGCGAAAAGATTGAATGTAACTAATTAATGAAGGAACACCCAGCTTAGAAATATTACTCTCCGCCTGCATTCTTTCACTTATTTTCTCCACATACTCGGCTGCTTTATCCAACTTCTTCAGTCGAATGTATCCAAAGACGACTTGCAAGTCGTTCATCCAGTCATGCCGATGATGATTGAGAGTTCGTATACTTGAAACTTGTAATGATTGAATCGTCCGGTCCGTACGCTGCGCATATTCTTTGCGTTCCGTTCCAATCCAGTAAATCGCAGCAGCAATAAGCCAAACGAGAAAGACAGCAGTTAACCACACTTTAGAAGGCCAAATAAGTACAGCAGCGCATGGCAGCAAAATAGTTGCCGCTGCATAATACTTCGCCGTTGTTAAGCGTCCCATCGATTGAACCTACTTTCTTCGTATTTCCTAGCTTATCCAGTATACCACGCGTCAATCCTATGGTCATCAGCCTTGAAACAAAAAAAACCGGCCTAGCAATGCAGGCCGGGGCTTGGTGCACATATAAGTTTGATTTAAGCTTCTACTGCAGCAGCTACCGGAGCCAAAACAGTTGGATATACGCTCACTTTTTTGCGGTCGCGTCCCCAACGTTCGAACTTCACAACGCCTTCTACTAAAGCAAAAAGCGTATCGTCTTTCCCGATGCCTACATTGGTGCCTGGGTGAATTTTTGTTCCGCGTTGGCGAAACAAAATGCTTCCTGCAGATACGGTTTGACCGTCAGCACGTTTCGCCCCAAGGCGTTTCGACTGCGAGTCACGTCCGTTCTTTGTGGAACCAACACCTTTCTTCGAAGCGAAAAGCTGAAGATTCAGTTTCAACATAGTTATTCCCTCCTTCTTAAGGTTTGTAAGCAAACCTGTTACGGAAGCATGATTTTAAGGTTTATGAAGCAAACCCACTACGAAAGCATGAGCAAAAGACCTGTGAAACAAGCCCGCTTCACTGGCATACGCTTAATGAAGCTGTTCATGTATAACGACATGCTTACCGTATGATTTTGCAATAGTGTCCAGCATAACCGCCATCGATTCAAGCAGCAGCTGCATCCTTCCATCCGAAGCATCGTCAGCAAGTATCGGAATATCCGATGAAAGCCAGCCGTTCTTCATCACGTAAGGCAGCTCTTCTCCTGCAAGCGCCTCGATGGCATTAACGGTGCCGACCGATATAGCCGACACACCCGCGCAAACAATATCTTTGCCGAGCTTCGCATATTTAGCATGTCCTTCGACCGCAAATGATACGATTCGTCTGTCAGCGGCTCTCCGTACAAAGGTAACTGTTATCATAGAAATTCCTCTTACGCTTGGATTTTCTCGATAGTTACTTTTGTGAACGGTTGACGATGACCTTGCTTACGACGATAGTTCTTTTTGGCTTTGTATTTGTAAACGATGATCTTTTGGCCTTTACCTTGTTTTTCGACTTTACCAGTTACAGTAGCGCCGGAAACAACCGGAGTTCCAGTCACAAGACCGTCACCCTTGGATACTGCCAAAACACGATCAAACGTTACGCTCTCGCCTGCTTCTGTGTCCAGTTTTTCGATGTAGATAACATCGCCTTCCTGAACTTTGTATTGCTTACCGCCAGTTACAATGATTGCGAACATAGTTGGTGCACCTCCTTATTTTCGAAGACTCGCCTAATTCAGGTGGCCTACGGCCAAGCCGCAAACGCTTATTTACCCAATCGGAGCGGTACTTGTACATCTCATTCCTCACGAGGTACGAGACACACACCCAATGAGTTTACCATACTATGCAAGCTATATCAATTCATTATGCTAAAAAAAGAAAACTATTTCATCTCAGATAAGCTTCGCTTCCCAGTAGCACCACAGCTCGCACAACGATCCGTAAGTTTCTGAACAGCATTTTCACGAGCTTTCTTGCGAGTCAGCTCAAGCAAGCCCAGTCTTGTCCAACCTAAAATCGTACTCTTGGTTTGATCATTGCGAGCCTTTTCCGTCAGTCTCTGCATCACCTGATCACGGTGCGTTTCTTCGCCCATATCAATAAAATCAATAATAATAATGCCACCGACATCCCGAACTCGCAGCAGCCTTGCTATCTCATCGGCAGCCTCCATATTCGTCCGAAAAACAGTATCCTCCAGATCCAATGAGCCCGTAAATTTTCCGGTATTCACATCGATTACCGTTAAAGCCTCCGTCTCCTCCCAAATCAAATGCCCTCCGCAGTTAAGTGGAATACGGCGCTCAAAATCTCTCTCTATCTGTTCCCTTACACGATAAGCGTCAAATAAAGGAATGCCTTTCTTTGGTTCATATGATTTTAATCGCTTCACAAGCAGAGGAGTCATCTCCTCAAGCAAAGCAGAGGCCTCAACAAATCTTGAGGCATCATCAATCCAAATTTCGTCCATATCCATCGTTAATGTATCACGTACCGCTCGTCTCATAAGACCTGCTTCTCTATGGAGCTCTACCGGGGCTTCAGCAACAGCAATCTTATCGCTTATTAACTCCCATAGCTCCCTCAATTGAGAGACGTCGCTATTTAAGGCGAGCTCGGTCTCGCCAGCAGCTGCTGTCCTCAAAATAATACCTTCTTCGCCTTTACGCAGCTTCTCTCCTATATTTCGGAGGCGCGTCCGTTCACTCTCAGCACCGATCTTCTTGGAGACGCCAACATAATCTGCGTTCGGCATATACACAAGCCAGCGACCAGGAAGAGAGAAATGTGTGGTTACACGCGCTCCTTTGCCGCCTAACGGCTCTTTCATTACTTGTACAAGCAGTTCTTGTCCAGGCGTTACAAGATCCTGTATAGACGGCTTCTGCTTAGGCTGCTTCTCTAAGTGAGGATTTAACAGCTCATCAATATACAAAAAAGCATTTTTGGATAAGCCAATATCAACGAATGCTGCTTGCATACCAGGCAGCACGTTTACGACGCGACCTTTATAGACATTCCCGACCAGACTGCTGGCGTTCGATGTCTCCATAAAAAATTCAACCAACCGTCCATTTTCCAGTACTGCGGTTTGCAGCATTTCACCTTGAACGTGAAGTAGCATCTGCTTCATCTTCTGCTCTCACCTGCCAGTAAGCTTTTTATCTATTTTACCTGAAAAGCTCCGATACTGCACGGCCAGGATTTCTTTCCGACAAACATCCCTCCACTATTTTCTGCTCAGGCAGGACCTTCACTTCATTCGTCCCCGGCTCAACCATATAGATAAGATGATATCGTTCCCTAAGAAAAAGCTTAGCAACGGATAGAATGGACTGTCTGCTGCTGACAATTAAAGGACTCGCAATTTGACCCATTAACAGCACATGCTTGCTGACTCGTTCGCGATACATCAAAAAACGATAAAATAAAAAAGGAACATTTCGATAATACGTCCAGTTCGTCATGAAGAGAAAAACACCTACGATAAGCAGATTGAGCTGTACACCATCTCGATAAAAAAACAGAGGAATAAGAGAGGAAATGATCATAAGCACGCTAAATAGAAGACTGATTCTTGCAGACCAAATGAGCATTTTATAGTAATTAACATGATAACTCAAAGCCGCCTGAAGCAGCTTGCCGCCATCAAGCGGATGAATAGGCAATAAATTAAATAAACCAATGATAAGATTGGCTTTCCACACATACTCCGACCAGTCTGAATCCCAAAGTCCAAGTTGACCTAGGGCAAAAGCAGCAAGTCCCATCCATACGTTTTGCAACGGACCAGCTATTGCAACGAGTGCTTCCTCTTTGGCGGGAACGCCGCCTGCCTCTTCCACCTCAACAACACCGCCAAAAGGAAGCAGCTTAACCTCCCTTACCGTCCACCCAAAGCTTCTTGCAACAAGAACATGACCAAGCTCATGAACGAATACGAGAAGAAACAAAGTAAATAGCTCGGCGAAATAGCCGGTTATCGCAGACCCTAGCATAATGATAACGAACAACGGATGGATCGACCAGCTAATCCCCTTCCATTTAATCAATCGGTATCACACCCACTGGATCGATATAAATGTCATTTTGCTTCACAGCGAAATAGAGCAAACTTGGCTGTGTGCCTTCCGATGGAAGCAGGCTTCCTATCTCATCACCCGATTCAACCCAATCATTTACCTTAACCTCTGTTTTTCCAAGGAGCCCGTAGATGGACACACGTTTATTGGCATGCTGAATAACGACGGTTGAACCTTCTTTCTCCTGACTAGTAACGACCAGTACACGACCCGTTTCCACTGCCGTTACATGCTGCTCCGATTCACCAGCCAGTTCAACCCCGTTCAACAGCTCGGCGAAGGTGCGTATAAGTGAAGCACTCTCTAATGGCGTTACAATGGGAAGCTTGACCGTACCGTCTGCTCCTACCGCATTCTGGGATTCATTTTGAAAAATAGGAATAAACGAAGGAGCGCCTGCAAACGTCTCCTTATACCAGGCTGCAGCTGCTGCAAAGTTGATTTCATCAGTCAATGCACCCTTTATCACAGCCTGTCCGCCCTGCGTCCATTCATTATCGTAACGGAACATAGCCCAAACGACTGCGAATATCAATAAAGCAACTGCAAACTTCCATTGCAGCTCTCGTCGAAGAGTATGCTTCTTTTGGTTGAAGGATGGATCTCTGTCAAAAGAAAGCTCTGGTCCTTTCACATAGCTGCGCTTATCTCCGAAGCTTTTGTTCTCACTCCAGCCTGCCCAAGGATTAGGATTCTTTTTCCAAGCAGCCTCTGGGTCGAGTTCCTCTCGTTCTAACTCATAGATAAATTCCTCATGCTGCGGTCGACCAGGCTCAAGTGATTCCGATATTGGTAAAGATATTGGTGTATAGACGTTCTCCGTTTCTGTCGTTGCCGATTGCCTCTCCAGCAATTGTTTAATTTTTTGTTGTCTTCGCTGCTTTACGCTGTCCTTCATTTCCTTATCATTCCTATTATTCATTCTCGTTCCCCCGCTTCCATCGGCGCTGTCGATAGCTTGTTCCTTTATACATGAATATGTAGCGAGTAAGACAAGTATGCGGGAGAGGCTCCATCAAAAAAAGAAGCCCTCTCCAAGACGGATACGATCCGTCTTGGAGAGGGCTTCTCGACTGCTGCGCTTACTCAGCCATTTCATATACTTCTTGATGAGCCTTAATACTAAATACGAGTCCAATCGACAACATATTAAGCAGGAGCGAAGTTCCGCCATAACTTATAAAGGGCAAAGTAATTCCTGTAATTGGCATTACGCCGATCATCATTCCAATATTCTGGAATATTTGGAACACGTACATGGAGACTATACCGATGACTATATACGAGGCTCGCATATCATAACATTTGAAAGCAATCATGATCATGCGGTATATCAGCAAAAAGTATAGCAGCAGCAAGATTGCAGACCCCTGAAAACCAAATTCCTCTCCGATAACAACAAATACGGAATCAGAATACGGATAGGGAATAAAGCCGCCGTTCTTCATCTCACCCTGCATATAGCCGTCTCCGCTCAATCCGCCCGAGCCAATAGCAATTTGCGCATTTTCGGATTGCAGCCTTGCATCAGAGGAAGCATCTTCAGGATTGATAAACGTATTGATCCTTGTATGCCAATGTCCCATTCCATTCTCATCCAAGAAATCATAAATTTCTTGATTAAAGGTATTGAACAGCGAAACAAAAAGGATCAGTCCGCCAGCGACGACTGTTAAACCTGCGATAACGTGCGTATATTTCACGTTCCCAATCCACAGCATGCCAATTACGATAACGACATAAATAATTGCATTACCGAGATCGGGCTGAATCATGACAAGTAAAAAGGGTAAAAAAGAGAAAGCGCCTATCGGAAGCAAATCCTGAGTAAAGGTCAAGCGTTCTCCACGCCGACGTCCCATTAAGAAAGCAATCCCGATAATGAGAAAGATTTTGACTATTTCCGCCGGTTGAAAGGACAAAGGACCTATAACAAACCAGCCTCTGGCGCCATTAATGAGTGCACCAAAGAAATAAACGAGAATTAACATGATAATCCCAATACCATAAAGGACATACCAGCTCTTTAATACGATCCGATAATCAAACAGAGTTGCAGCAATAGCAATAAAAAAACCTATGCCATAAAACATCATCTGGCGCGTATCAGAGCTTGCATATTTAGGGAAATTGGCTGTGGCACTATGAAGAACAACGATGCTGATTACCATGAGGAATAATAAAATAATTAATATTCCCCAGTCCAGCTTTTTTATTTTGTTAAGCAAATCGCATTCATCCTATTCCCAGGAACTTACGAAAACGTTTGAACGCTCCCGCCTTCTCGTCAAGCAGCATCAAGGGAACCATATCACCCAAAATTCTGCGTGCGATGTTTCTGTAGGCGATAGCCGCGCGCGAGGATGGATTCATAACCGTTGGTTCCCCACTGTTTGCCGCAGAAATAACCTTCTCGTCATCAGGTACAATTCCAATTAAATCAACAGCGAGCACTTGACAAATTTCATCAATATCCAGCATTTCGCCGCTTTTCATCATATTTTGACGAATGCGATTAATGATAAGCTTTGAAGGAATTTTCTCTTGCTCCAGCAAGCCAATGACGCGGTCTGCATCCCGCACTGCTGCATTTTCCGGCGTCGTAATGACAATAGCACGATCTGCCCCTGCAATCGCGTTGCGGAATCCGTGCTCTATCCCTGCTGGACAATCGATAATGACATAATCATGATCCTTCTTAAGCTCCAATATCATATCACGCACTTGTTCAGGCTTAACGGAATCCTTATCTTTTGTCTGAGCAGCTGGGAGCATGTAAAGCTCGTCGAATCGTTTATCCTTTACTAATGCTTGATTCAAACGGCAGCGCCCCTCCGCTACATCAACCAAATCATATATGATTCGATTTTCTAGACCCATAACAACGTCCAGATTTCGAAGTCCGATATCCGTATCCACCATACAAACTTTTTTACCTAGTAAGGCTAGCGCAGTGCCTAGGTTTGCTGAGGTCGTCGTTTTGCCGACGCCTCCTTTGCCCGATGTCACAACTATCGCTTCTCCCATGTTCTACACTCCTTTAAACATAATAGGATTATGACGTATGCGGAATAATTGCGCTAGCTTGTCGATCTGCATTCTACCTTCACTCAAGAAAGCAAACTCCATTGCAGCATCGCCGCTCATCCATTCCTCTGGCGGCCTGCTAATGACATCCGCAATTCGAAGTTGAGTAGGCCGCATGAGTGATGTAGCAATAATGACGTCCGTTCGTCCTCCTATGCCAGCATGCGCAACACCGCGCAACGCTCCGAGGACATAAATATCCCCCGTACATAGAATTGTACCACCTGGATTTAAATCGCCAATTAATAGTATATCTCCATCATGCTCGTACGTTTGTCCCGAGCGAATAATTGACGTTAGCACTTGCAGATTGGACTGCTGTTGCTGAAGAGAATCTATCGGCGGCGGGTCCGATTCTACGGACTGCACCATTAAGTTGCCCTGTGATCTAATCACACTCTTAATCCGGTCTTTATCCTCATCCTCTAGAAGTCTGGATCCAAGCTTCACTTGGACATGAACAAGCGGTCCAGTCAGCAGCTGCTGATGCGTTTTCTCTAGCTTATACTGAAGCTCGTCCAGCAGCGTCGCGAATTCACACTTATCGTCGAGAAGGAACACGAGACCTTCTTTAACGCCTTTAATAATAATATGCTGCCTCTCGGTCACGTTCGTCCCTCCCCAACCTATTGAATTCTTTCTCAGTCTGACATATTCCTGCCTGAACCTGTTATTTTATTCCTCTTGCTTCTCTGGACTCGCTTTCGACTGTGATTCGAACCAGCGTCTAAGAGGAACATAACATAGCAGTGCGAACGCGAGCTGTAGGAACAAACTCGGAAGAATATAATCAATCAAAGCCCAAGCGTAGGTTTCATTCGTTATCCGAAATACTTTATAAATAAAAAATATGAAGCTATCGTAAAGTATACAAGCGAATCCGATAATCGATATTGCCATCATAAGCGTTGAACGTCGACGTTCCATCAGTACACCTGTATAATAGCCGATTAATCCCATTACAAATGAGTGCACGCCAAGCAAATGACCAAAGTAAACAATATCCTGTAGAAGACCAAAACTTACACCGAGAAATAAAGCTCTATGACGACCGCTGTAGAGCGCAGAGAAAATGATCATTACGAACATAAAATGCGGAATGATTCGACTGCCGAAGCCAGCTGGAATAACCCACGGCATGACCGCTCCTTCAATCACGAATAAAAGCAGCATAATCGCAATGATCCGGTTCATACTCATTGCCCTGCTTCCTCCAATTCAGGAACTTGTACCACAAACACCTCAGTTAAGTGATCAAAACTTGCAGCCAGCTTCACCGTTGCTGTTGAAGTAAGTCCAAAATCACCGACTTGAATGGTTTCTACCGTTCCGATAACGAGTCCTCGCGGATAAATATTGGTGAGACCCGATGTAATAACAGTATCGTAAGCCTGCATCTTATCATTCTCCGGAATTCTCGTCATAAGAATTCTTGATGTTTCTTTGTCATAGCTGCTTAAAATACCAAATGAATCATCTTCACGACCCATTATCGTAGCTGCTATTAAATTGAAAGTCGGTGATGCTTCATTCAATTCTGTTATAGGCGTTACCGTTGCTGAAAAAGGAGTTACGGAAGTTACAAGTCCAATTAATCCGTCAATAGTCGTTACAGCCATATTAGGTTTAATGCCGTTTTTTGAACCCAAATTAATGTTCAGTGAGTGATTGTTAGCATCATTACTCACGGAAACAACCTGAGCGATTAAGTAATTATAATTATACATTTCCTTCTGCCGCTCTGTGAAGGACAGTTCTTCTTTCAATCGTTTATTCTCTTTTTCAATAAAGTTATACGCCATTTTATCACGTGCGTAAGCTGCTGCTGTAATACGAAGCTGCTCATTTTCCTCATGAATAGTACGTAAATTGCCAATATCTTCAAAGAAACCCGCTATATAGCCAGCGGGCTTGTAGAACCATTGTTGCACGTATGCGGACGTATCTTTTAAAAACTTTTCGGGCCAAGTCAATTCTTTGCGGTTACTGAGTGAGAAGCCGATAACCGCAATGCAAAGTATAAACCCGATCATAAGCATAAACATTCGCTTATTTCGCATTAGCTTTAACAGCTAGATCACCTGCCCATTCCTATCCTATTCCCGTATTTCTCTTAGCGTCTCGAACGAGATGTGCCTCTCGCTTTAAACAAATGAATGTGATCCAAAGAGCGGCCTGTTCCGATCGCTACACAATCAAGTGGGTTTTCTGCCACGATGACAGGCATTCCAGTCTCACGCTGCAATAGCTTGTCCATGTTGCGGAGCAACGCTCCTCCGCCAGTAAGCACGATTCCACGATCCATAATGTCAGCTGACAGCTCCGGCGGACATTTCTCGAGTGTAACTTTAACAGCATCAACGATAGCATTTACCGTATCTGTCAAAGCATCTGTAATTTCGTGAGAAGAAATAGATAATGTTTTCGGCAAGCCAGATACAAGATCACGGCCGCGAATTTCGATTTTTTCTGGAGGATCAAGCGGCAACGCTGAACCGATTTCCATTTTTAATTGCTCAGAGGTTCTTTCGCCAATCATCAGATTGTATTGACGTTTGATGTACTGAATGACTGCTTCATCCATCTCATCGCCAGCTACACGAATAGAACGAGCTGTAACGATACCGCCAAGTGAGATGACTGCAACTTCAGTTGTACCGCCGCCGATATCAACTACCATGCTGCCTGTAGGCTCCCATACTGGCAAATCAGCACCAATTGCTGCTGCAAATGGTTCTTCAATGGTATAAGCCTCACGCGCGCCTGCTTGCTTAGTCGCATCCTCAACGGCACGCTTCTCTACCGCCGTAATGCCGGATGGTACGCATACCATAACATTGGGATGATGTGGGAATAATGACCGTTGCTTTTGCGCTTGGCGAATAAAATATTTAATCATTGTCGCAGTGGTTTCGAAGTCAGCAATAACGCCATCCTTCATCGGACGAACAGCACGAATGTTACCAGGTGTTCTACCGATCATTTTCTTAGCTTGCTCACCAACTGCTTCAATTGTTTTTGTATCTGTGCGAATAGCCACCACTGAAGGTTCCCTCACTACAATACCTTTACCTTTTACGAATACCAGCGTATTCGCTGTCCCTAAGTCAATTCCAAGATCCTTTGAAAAACTACCAAACATGTTCTTGCTCCCTTCTAATTGCCACAATACCTTTATATTATATTACATATATCCTTGTTCCTTCAAACTGACGAAACATCCGTCTCCGATAACCAAATGATCTAATACTTCAATACCAACCAATTGCCCGGCTTCCGCCAACCTTTTCGTGAGCGAAATATCCTCCGGGCTAGGCGTAGGATCACCACTCGGGTGATTATGAACACAAATAATAGATGCACTGCTTCGCTGAATCGCAGCGCGAAATACTTCGCGAGGATGCACCAAGGACGCATTAAGCGTGCCCATTGACAATGTTTCCCGGGCAATAATGTGATTTTTAGTGTTTAAAAACAGACACATAAAGTGCTCCTTCTTCAAATATCGAAGCTCCTCCATCACAAAATCCGCTGCATCCTGCGGCTTGCGAACGGTAACCGTTTCACCTAATCGGCTCCTCGTAATCCGTCTCCCAAGCTCGATCCCAGCATGAAGCTGAATCGCTTTTGCTGGCCCTATTCCTCGAATGGCTGTCAGTTCTTCCATGCTCATGTCCATTAAATTACGCAGGCTGCCGCATTGCTTTAATACTGCTCCAGCTAAATGAACGGCAGATTGCCGCTGTGTTCCAGTACGTAACAATATTGCAAGCAGCTCAGCGTGACTGAGTGCTTCTGCCCCATATTTCATCATGCGCTCTCTTGGACGTTCTTCATGGGGGACATCACGCAAAACCATATATTGCGGCTCCATGTCCCAATCCCGCCTTTTCGAAATTTCATCGTTTTCTTATACTTCCTCATTTTTCAAAAAACATGAATGTCATATTGGCTTAGCATGTCCGAAAGAAGTGACAGCGGCAGTCCAACAACAGTGAAATAGCAACCGTCTATACGCTCGACAAGTGTCGAGCCAAGTCCCTGTATTCCATATGAACCTGCTTTATCAAGCGGTTCCCCTGTCGCAACATACCTAGCAATTTGATCTTCGCTTAACGACTTCATTTGTACCTTCGTCATCCGATGAGCTACAGTGGCTTCTCCATTTGTTGATTGTATACAGGCTACGCCCGTATATACCTCATGGTTTCTTCCTTGCAAACGTCTCAGCATACTTTTCGCATCTTCAGCGTCAGAGGGCTTACCGAGCACCTCTCCATCCAATACAACGATCGTGTCTGAACCAATAATAAGCGACGGCTCTATATCGTTCTGTTGCCTCAGCAGGTTTAAAGCTGCTGTTGCTTTGCGGACACTAAGCTGTTCAACGATTTGCAGAGGCGACCAGCCTTCTTCCGTAGACTCATCTGTGTCTGTGGACAAAATATAAACCGGCAAGGAAAGGTCAAGAGATGCGACCAGTTCCTTCCGGCGCGGTGACGAAGAAGCCAGAACGAGCCGGCTTATCGTTTCAATGCGTGCTTTTAGCGGTTCCATATATGATTTACTGTGCTCCTTCATGCTTAACGAACGTCTGTCTGTTAACGACAAACGATCTACATTTTACGGTACAACCATATCGCGATAATTGCGCCAATCAAGCTAAACAAACTAACTTGGAGATGAAGCGACATATTGAAGCTCAACACATATAAATCAATGGCAGGAGACCATGAAGCTTCAATGGGTTTAGTCAAAAAAGAAATACCTGGTATTGGAGTAAGCCATCGCGCTACTAGAGCGCCAGCCAATAATCCCAATATGATAAAAATGAGAAGAAACCAGCCGTTTTTCTTCATCTTTCAACGCCTCTCGCCATGATATGACACCTGAATCTATTATACGCATGATACTATTCGTTTACAATGCGCTTAACGGCTCAAACCAGTTTTTTTGAATAACAATAGCTTCCATTAATTTAGATTGCGTCTTCCAAAGATGAGCACTAGACGGATTTTTGTCATATTCTTGCATGGATTTAGCCGCTGCGTTAATAGATTGTACAAGCTTGTCAAATTGGTCTTTACCGCTCGCCTCTAAACCTATTCGCACCGTAGCTGCCTTTTCAGTCCACTTTTGATATTTCTCACCCCATGCAGTCGCAGCTGCCTCACTAAGTGCTGACAATGCAGGACCCTCTAGCTGTGCCAACGTCAACTCATCAAGCATTTGAACAAGCTCCCCTGTCCCTTCGAAAAAGGCTTGTGCATCCTTCACATCTCCGCTGTAAGAGAGCTTGCTTGGTGCGGCAATCGTTACTTCCTTAATATATAGATCTATATCGGGTAGAAGCACCTTGAGCGCCTGTGCCTTGCTTCGATCACTTCCCATGCCTGCATAGACACGATAATCCTTAGCACCATTTAATGCAGCGGCAGCAAGCCCCTTATCCGCAAGCTGAGCGATCGCTGCATCTCTACCCTCTGTATTGCTAAATACTCCAAATTGTAGAAAATAATAGGTTTTATCAATTCCCGTAAGAGCAACGGTCGGCGTATTAGGATTCGGTTCTGATTTCCCATTATTTACATCATCCACTTGCACCGATTGACCCTTTCCGTTTTCATTTGCATTAGCACCTGTTTCATTATTATCGGTTATAGAACCCCCTATGACAGGCAATGAATCGGATTTATCCTTCGACCCGCTCGGAAAGATAGACGCTCCTGTAAATAGGGATAAAAGCAAATAACCAAACAAAGCGCCTGTAGCCAGTGCGCCTGTAACTGACAAAAACACATTAAACCATGAGGCGCCACCTCTAGCTGAAGTTTTTCTTCTCATCGGCTGATAACGATTCTTTTGTGGTTCCTCGCTATACTCATCTTCAATTTCATAGGTATGATCCGAGGTCGGATCAACATTTGGCAAATAATCTATTTTGAAGCGCTCTTCTTTGCTCCATTTATGATCCTCGATTTGAATAAGCGGACTTCTCTTCTTGTTAGAATTGGAAGGGATAGAATAAGGCTCCTCTACTGCAGTTGTTTCCTTTGGAAGGGAATCATTTGTTTTGATGGTGTCTGTTTTGACGGTGTCTGTATTCCGAATAAGCTGCTCTAAAGCACCTATATCTTCTTGAAATGGACTATTCCATGGGTTTACATCACTTATAATGTTCTGTTCTTTAACCGGATAAAGAGGAATCACATTTTGTTTTGCGGCATTATTAGAGGTGTTACTATTATCTTTTGCATGAGAATCAGCTGTATTCCAATCAATTTCCTGCTGATTATCAGAAGTAGGCTTGTTTTCAGGAATGGACTGTCCTTTTCGGTCAAAACGATAAGTAATTCGATTTTTTTGGTTCATATCAATCTCTCCTTGTCCCATTCTTCTAGTCTTAATCTATGAGACATTTAAGAGATTTAGACCGGGTTGCCCTAAGAGGGCTTGCTACCAAACCTTCAAAGGCTTCTCGTTAAACCTTTAAAGGCTTTTCGTATCAAACCTTTAAAGGCTTTTCGAACCCACCCAAACCCTCCCTTCCTAGGGAGGGCTCCAAGGGTTGCACCCTCTGGACTCCCACAATTGGACTAACGTTGAAGTTAGACGCGGGGTTTAAGCAGCCTTTTGCTAGGGACCGCTGCATCCCTGCGGGATTACGCTTAACGGTTGTAAACTAGTTACCAAACCTTCAAAGGCTTTTCGAACCCACCCAAACCCTCCCTTCCTAGGGAGGGCTCCAAGGGTTGCACCCTCTGGACTCCCACAATTGGACTAACGTTGAAGTTAGACGCAGGGTTTAAGCAGCCTTTTGCTGGGGATCGCTGCATCCCTGTGGGATTACGCTTAACGTTTGTATATTAGTTACCAATCCTTCAAAGGCTTTTCGAACCCACCCATACCCTCCCTTCCTAGGGAGGGCTCCAAGGGTTGCACCCTCTGGACTCCCACAATTGGACTAACGTTGAAGTTAAACGCAGGGTTTAAGCAGCCTTTTGCAAGGGACCGCTGCATCCCTGCGGGATTACGCTTAACGTTTATATATTAGTTACCAAACCTTCAAAGGCTTTTCGAACCCACCTAAACCCTCCCTTCCTAAGGAAGGCACCAAAGGTTGCACCCTCTGGACTCCCACAGTTGGACTAACTTTGAAGTTAGACGTAGGGTTTAAGCAGCCTTTTGCTAGGGATCGCTGCAACACTGTGGGATTACGCTTAACGTTTGTATATTAGTTACCAAACCTTCAAAGGCTTTTCGAACCCACCCATACCCTCCCTTCCAAGAGGGGGCTCCAAGGGTTGCACCCTCTGGACTCCCACAATTGGACTAACGTTGAAGTTAGACGCGGGGTTTAAGCAGCCTTTTGCTAGGGACCGCTGCATCCCTTCGGGATTACGCTTAACGTTTATATATTAGTTACTGGGCGCATGAGAGTAGGTGGGGGTTGCCGGTGGCGGTGACGGTTGGCGGATGGTGGTTGGCGGTTGATGTTTGTTGTTATGAGTGGTTGGGATTAAAGTATTAAGGTTAGTTTTATGGAATTACTGTTTTGTGTACATTGTGGTTGGTTAGTTGGTTAGTTGGTTATAGGTAGCTGGGGACATTATTAGTTTCATTTTTTGAAGATAAATCCTTAGAACGAGGCGGATGTTCAGGTTTAGTTTCATTGTTTGGAGTTAATTGGTCATTTTTATGGGGAGCGTTCTGTATTCTTCACTGTTAGTTTCATAAATTGAATCTGCGTTAGTTTAGGAACCCCATTAGAGTCGTTTAGTTTCATAATGTGAAGTTATTTGAACTTGTAGCACGTAGCACTTTTCACTCTGCTCTCTGCTCTCTGCTCTCTGCTCTCTGCTCTCTGCACTTATCTTCAGGACAGAATAATACCAATCTCATCCATTCCTCCTCAATCCAATCAAACAAAATGCCCGACGATTCCATGTGGGAATCATCGGGCATTTTGGTATTACGGATTTCGGGTATTTCTTTATTTTATTGATTTGACTTTAAGGATTTGGCGAGTGAATCGGCTACTTTCCAAATGTCGCCTGCGCCCATTGTGATCACGAGATCGCCTGGTGCTACATGCTCGGTCAAGTAGGCCAGCACTTCTTCCTTAGTCGGAATATACGTCGTATTGGTGTTGCTGTTATTTTTGATTAGCTCCACCAATTTGCCGGAGTTGATTCCTTCTATTTGCAGCTCGCCTGCGGGCGAATAGATATCGGTTATAATAACCTCATCCGCCTCTGGAAATGCACGACTGAACTGGTCAAATAAGAAAAATGTGCGTGTATAGCGCTGCGGCTGGAATACCGCAATAATGCGTTTTCCTGTCGCTTTGGCAGCACTAATCGTCGCTTTGATTTCCGTTGGGTGATGAGCATAATCATCAATAACTAAAATATCATTGATTTCACCAAGCACTTGGAACCGACGCTTAGCTCCTCTAAACAGCTTAATCGCATCTTGAATCTTTTCAATGGATAAGCCGGACTCTAGACAAGTAATGACTGTAGCCATAGCGTTATACACATTATGAAGGCCTGGAACCGAAAGCTCCAGTTCACCTAACAATGAGCCTTTATACGTCATGGTGAAGGATACTTTGCGGTCACCAAGCACAATATTCTCTGCTTTATAATCCGCATCGCCATCAATTCCGTACGTAACAAGCTGTGACAAATCGATATTTCCTTTGTACACTTGTGGAATCAGCTCGCGAACCGTCTCATCATCCGCGCACACAATCGCTTTCCCGCCCGCTTTTACCTGTTGTAGAAATTGCACATATGCTGCTTTAAGCTTGCCGAAATCGCCGTCATAATTTTCGAGATGGTCCGGTTCAATATTCGTAACAATAGCAAGCGTTGGATGGTAATGAAGGAAAGAACCATCGCTTTCATCTGCTTCTGCTACGACATACTCACCTTTCCCCGCTTTTGCATTTGTTCCTACATTAACAATTTCTCCACCGATAATGTAAGTGGGATCTGCATCGCAGGATTCCATGACAAGAGCAATCATTGAAGAGGTCGTTGTTTTGCCATGAGCACCAGCAACCGCGATTCCTTTGCCATTATTCATTAGCCTAGCCAGCATTTGCGAGCGATGAAGTACAGGAATGTTAAGCTCCTCAGCTGCCTTACGCTCAACATTATCCTTAGATAGTGCCGTAGAGTAAACAACCAAATCGGCACCCTTCACATGCTCTGGCTGATGACCAATGAAAATACTAGCTCCATTAGCTGCAAGCTTCTCTGTTAATTCTTGACGAGCGACATCGGACCCCGTTACTTTATAGCCCATTTCCAGCATTACGCGGGCAATGGCACTCATTCCGTAACCGCCGATTCCGATGAAATGAACGTGTTCTGCCGTATTCAAAGACGGTTCACCAACCTTTTTCAGAATCCGAGTTATACAAAATACGAGAGCGAACATCCGCTATCAAATATAGCGTTCCTGTCACAACTCCAAGATCCGTATCCCCGGTTAACTGTTGTAGTTTTTTTAACGCTGTATGCCAATCCTGCTCCACTATCAGCTCGAAAGAATACTCATCAGGCTGCTGCTGACGCATTTCCCGTACCAAATCAGCCATAGCGTTTGCTTCTTTTTTCATCCGAAAATCAGGCTCGGTCACAATTAGCGTATCCACTATTGGTAGTATATGCTTGAGCACATCCTGATGATTCTTATTCTCCAGCATACCCATCATTAGATGTAAACGATCATACTTGTATGTGTTTTTAAGCGCAGCCACTAATGTTTCCGCACCTTCTGGGTTATGGGCGCCATCCAGTAGAATACGTGGTGTTTGCGAGACCATTTCCAGTCTGCCAGGCCATGCTGCAAGCCGAAGTCCCTCTTCCAAAGCTTCATCTTCAACTACAAGAGCATTGTATTGACGAAGCACCTCAAGCGTCATGACGGCAACAGCCGCATTCGTGCGCTGATGTGCACCGTTTAACGTAATCGTTAACGGCTCGATAGTGCGAAACAAGTTATCAAAACGGAAGCTTTGTTCATCCTCGCGAACTGATAATTCTGTTTCATGGAACTGCTCGCCTAGCAAATAAAGCGAGCTTTTCTTGTCCGCAGCCGTTTGTTTAATAACCTCAACCGCTTCGGGCTGTGTTACTCCGCTTACTACCGGAATGCCAGCCTTAATAATACCAGCTTTCTCGCTTGCAACGGCAGCAATCGTATTTCCAAGACGATCCATATGATCATGTCCGATATTCGTAATAACCGATACAACGGGATGAATGATATTCGTTACATCAAGACGCCCGCCAAGCCCTGTCTCCCAAACCACATAATCGGGATAGGTAACCGTCGCATAAAATAGTATCGCCAGCGCTGTTGATACTTCAAACATCGTTGGTGATCCCAAATCTGTTGCAGCTACTTCATCCACATATGGCTTAAGCTCATTTGCAAGCTTCAGCAGTGTCTCTTCTTCAATATCAGCACCGTTATATTGAAAGCGATTCGTAAATTTCGTAATGTATGGTGAGGTAAACGTTCCTACATCATAACCGCTGCGAAGCAGCACGCTTGTTAGAAACGCACAAGTAGAGCCTTTTCCATTCGTGCCTGCAACATGAATAAACTTCAGTCTGCGATGAGGATTGTTCATAAGCTCCATCAGCTTTTCCATACGTTCAAGTCCTGGGCGAATGCCAAATGGGATAAGCCCCGTAATCCAATCAACCGCTTCTGCGTAAGAATGCAGCGGCTCAAGTGGCCGCTGCTCTATTGTTTGATCCGTCATTCTTATCGATCCTTCTTCCGTTTTCTCTATGCTAGCCGCGCAATTCCGCAATTCTAGCAAGAACTTTATCACGTTTATCAGCGTAGTCATTCATTTTGCTGCGTTCCTCTTCAATAACCTTGGCAGGTGCCTTTGCAACGAAGCCTTGATTGCTAAGCTTCTTCTCTACACGCTCAACCTCTGTGTTTAGATGTTGATGCTCCTTCTCCAAACGCATAATTTCCTGTGCGATATCGATAAGGCCAGCAAGCGGCAAGTATAGATCCGCTCCTGTTACGATTGCTGTCATTGCTTTTTCAGGAGCGCTGATATGCATCCCCGTTTCTAGAAGTGAGGTTCCACAGAAACGTTTGATGAACTCTTCATTTCGTGACAAAATGGCTGCTTCTGCTTCACTAGAAGGCTTAATAAGCAATTCGATTTTTTTGCTCATCGGCACATTCACTTCAGCACGGATATTACGAACGGAGCGAATAATCTCCATTAGCAATTCCATTTCCTTAACCGCTTTAGGCGCTTCTAGAGCGGTATCGTATACCGGCCATGCAGCAAGTGTAACGGTATCGCCTTCATGCGGCAAATGCTGCCAAATTTCTTCACTGATATACGGCATGAATGGATGAATAAGACGCTGCGTCCGGTCAAGCACATAAGCCAGTACCGATTGTGTCGCTTTCTTCGCTGCTTCATCTGTACCATAAAGGCTAAGCTTCGCGAATTCAATGTACCAATCACAAAGATCATCCCAGATGAAGTTATAGAGTACACGTCCCGTTTCACCAAATTCATAGCCGTCTATTAGACGAGTTACATCGCGAACGGTCTCATTCAAACGATGCAAAATCCAGCGGTCAGCTGTGCCCAGCTCAACGTTGATATTAACATCTTTGGCTTCAACGCCTTCGAGATTCATAAGAGCGAAACGCGACGCATTCCATATTTTATTGGCAAAGTTACGAGCTTGCTCAACCTTCTCCCAGCGGAAACGCAAATCTTGCCCTGGCGTGCTGCTCGTCGAAATCATATAACGCATGGCATCCGCGCCGTATTTCTCGATAACTTCAAGCGGATCAACACCGTTACCTAATGACTTAGACATTTTCTGTCCTTCTGAATCACGAACAAGCCCATGCATAAGCACATCTTTAAACGGAGGCTCTTCCGTAAATTCTAGCGCCGTAAAGATCATGCGCGCAACCCAGAAGTAAATAATGTCATAACCCGTAACGAGTACATCCGTTGGATAGTAGCGTTTCAAATCCTCAGTCTGATCCGGCCAGCCAAGTGTAGAGAATGGCCATAGCGCAGAGCTGAACCAAGTATCGAGCACGTCATTATCTTGATGAAGATTATCCCCTGTCATATCCTCACGAGAAATATGCATTTCACCAGTAGCATCGTCATACCACGCTGGAATACGATGACCCCACCATAGCTGCCTGGAGATACACCAATCATGAACATTTTCAATCCAGTTCAAATACGTTTTCTCAAAGCGCTCCGGCACAAAATTAACGCCTTTGCCTGCTTTCTGTGCGGCAATCGCAGCTTCGGCAAGCGGCTTCATGGCTACAAACCATTGCGTTGACAAGTAAGGCTCAACAATAGCACCGCTTCGCTCACTATGACCAACCTGATGTACATGGTCTTCAATGCGAATGCAAACACCCTGCTCTTGCAAATCCTTCACCAGCTGCTTGCGGCAATCAGCGCGATCAAGTCCTTGGTATGGACCTGCTTCAGCGTTCATCGTTCCCGTCTCATCCATGACGATGATTTGAGGAAGATTATGTCTTTGTCCTACTTCAAAGTCATTCGGATCATGAGCCGGTGTTATTTTCACAGCGCCTGATCCAAATTCCTTCTCCACATACTCATCAGCAATAATCGGAATCTCACGTCCAACAACCGGCAAAACAATCATTTTTCCGATCAAGTGACTATAGCGTTCATCCTCAGGATGAACAGCTACTGCGGAATCTCCCAGCATCGTTTCCGGACGAGTTGTCGCTACCGTAATGGAACCAGATCCATCCTTAAGCTGATATTGCAAATGATAGAGATGACCGTTAATTTCCTTATGCTCAACTTCAATATCCGAGAGTGCAGTACGTGCTGCTGGATCCCAGTTAATTATTTTTTTACCGCGATAAATGAGCCCTTTCTCGTAAAGACGAACGAACACCTCGCGTACAGCTTTAGACATACCTTCATCTAATGTGAAACGCTCCCTTGAATAATCCAAAGAGAGGCCCATTTTGGCCCATTGCTGGCGGATTGTATTCGCATATTCATCCTTCCACTCCCAAACCTTCTCAAGGAATGCTTCACGCCCAAGATCATAACGAGTAATCCCCTGCTCGCGCAGCTTCTGCTCAACCTTCGTTTGTGTTGCAATACCAGCGTGATCCGAACCCGGAAGCCAAAGCGCATCAAAGCCTTGCATCCGTTTTGTACGAATCAAAATATCCTGCAGCGTAAAATCAAGCGCATGCCCGATATGCAGCATGCCCGTTACATTCGGCGGCGGAATAACAATTGTATACGGCTTTGCTTCTGGGCGTTTTCCTGCCTCAAAATATTTGCCCTGCATCCAGTAATCGTACCATTTCTGCTCAGCTGCCTTAGGATCATAAGTCGTCGGCATTGCCGTTGTCGTTTGATTTTCTGACATGATTTCCATCCTCCATAGATCGATCTACAAAAACAAAAAAAACCTATCGCCCTTATCATAAAGGACGAAAGGTTTAGCTTCCGTGGTACCACCTTTGTTCCATGCGAAAAGCATTCGCATGACACTCAAACAGATAACGGCTGCGGCCGGCCTAAATTGGGCGGAGCACAGGTTGCTCCTACTTGGTTCAGGCAACTCCGGGGCGACTCGTAGCAGTCACATCCTGCAGAACCTCTCAGCGTAACGGTTCCACTCTCTGAAGGCTTCGCTGCGTACTATTCCCCTTCAACGTCGTTAAAACACATATATGCTTAATCATACAATTGTTGCACGGCTTAGTCAACCTAAGTTGCATGCTCTAATAAGCATTATGGTCAGTATTTTCCATCATTATCCTTAATAATGGAAATGACTGTGTGTTTCATACAACTGTAAAGCTAAAATCCCTGCTTATAAAAAAAGATCCCAAAGCCAACGAGGCTTTAGGACCTTTTCCAATAACAATAATGAAGCTGGTTTGCTTCTATGGAATATAAAGCAATTGACCTTCAGATACAGTTGATTCCTGCAAGCGGTTATGAGATATGATCTCTCTTGGATTTAAGCTGTAGCGTAAGGCAATGAGATCAAGCGTCTCGTCTCTTTGCACGATGCACATCCTAATTTTCTTAAATTCATTATCCTCGGACCGTTTTCCAAGAAAAAGATTTTTCCACTCAATCTCATCACCCGATGCTTGTACTCGCGCTTCCTCGGCTGCAAGCTGCTGGGCTATAACGACATCCTCCGCTGCTTGACGGGCAGCTTGCTCTCTCCTACTCGTCTGCAGCAGTGTTTGTATACCCACATTTGGTGCTGGCGTTCCGCTCTGTTCAGGCTGCTTGCTGGCAATCGCAATCCGAGGCTCTTGCTTCTCCACTACAGGTTCTTTTACCTGCAACCGTTCCTGCTCCTGTTCAAAGCTTTGACTCAGCTCTGCTTCTTGCAGCTGCGCTGCTTGCCTTTCCTGCTCTTGTCTCTCAAACGCAGCTCCATCCACTTCACTATCATCAGCCTGAGAGCTGAAAGATTCGGTCTGCACGGGTGATATATCGCCAAAGGAGCTGGATAACCACCCTTCATTGCTTGTTTGTTGTGAAGCTATTGTGATTTCACGGTCTGCCTCTTGAACGGCTTCCTCTTCTGGGAACTCAGCTTGCTCGATTTCCTCTTCAGTCGCCTCTTCTTCATTGTTTCGACCTGAATTTGAAGCAAACAAATTTGATGAGGACCAGCCAATTTCCGGTGATGCTGATGAAATCTTGACAATCGCCTCTGATTCATCCGACGGTTCCGGTTCTTGCTGATAAGAAAGCTCGGCTTCCTCTTCCTCAGCAATGTATAATTCCTCCGGTATGTAAGATTGTTCATTGTAGACGGTTTGTCTGTTGATTTCCTCTGCTTCTTCTGCTTCTTCTGCATCTTCTGAACCTTCAGCATCCTCATTCATTTCACGTTGATGCACCACAGTGAATGGTTCCTCGCGCCATGCCTCCTCCTGTTCTAGGACGGGTTGAGCCGAAATACCACGCAAGGACAAGACACCTGTTACGTTTAATGTACGAGATGATAATAAATCAACATCAAAATTATCGATTTCAATCGAAATATCGTCCAACCGAGTAATTCGATTCATAGGCAGCGTAATTTCGACGGGAATCCAGTGCTCCAGCGTAAGCGGTGCTTCTAAATCATTTTGACTTCTATATACTCCGCTTAAGAGCAGTTGCCCTTTCAGCACAGCATGATCTCCTTGATCGATGACTTGAATACGCGGAACTAGCTCAATCTCCTCCAACTCGTCGATTGCCGCAACATCATCGGGCAAATGGACGCGTTCATACACATCAAAGCGTAATCCGTTCGTTTGATCCGACACGTCTAAGTCCTCCCTTCTCATACTGAATGCTTGGGCTAACATTTACATTCACTACTTATCTATATGGCTGGAAGGGCAGGAGCATGACTATCAATTTGATCGGATATTAGCGTTTTGTGCAAGCTTTATCAACCAATCCGGCCATGGTGCTGAAGCTTCGATCATTTCATTCGTCCAAGGGTGGGGAAAAAGCAGTTTTTCACCATGCAGCGCTTGATGCGGAAGCAGACGAGAATCTCCTCCATACAAGGCATCACCAACGAGAGGATGTCCGATATGACTCATATGCACACGTATTTGATGGGTTCGTCCTGTCTCTAGCTTTACTCGAAGAAAAGTGAAGGCTGAACCTACTTCTACAACCTCATAATGGGTAACAGCCTGCTCGCCGCTCTCCGTTACACGACGCCTTGAACGATGATGCCTATCTTTACCAATGGGCAGATTAACCGTTCCTGAGGACTTCATACCTTTGCCATGTACGACAGCTATATAATGTCTATCAATATTTTTAAATCGCATAGCCTCATCAAGCTTCCACTGAGCCAAATCGTTTTTGGCGTATAAAACAGGACCTGACGTATCATCATCCAGCCTATGGATATGTCGAACCGTTAAGGGATCGCCAATCTGAAGCTGATGTCTTGCAGCAGCTTCATCCAAAGTCCCAAGCTCCCCAGGGACTGATTCATGGACAGGCATCCCTGCGGGCTTAAAGAAGACGATGCAAAAATCATCCTCATACAGCACCTGAGGTGCCTCTAGCTTAGAGGGTATCAGCGCCTTGCGATACAGAGGATCCTTCTGCGGATCTACTGCTGGGAAAGCTAGTAATCGAAGAGTATCATCCTCGAGCTGAATGCCTCCAATTGAAAACAACCGATTGATCCATTTCTGCGGAAATAAAGAACGGGCCAGCAGCCACTGCCGCACAAGATGCGGATGACTGCCAGCCCGCGGCTGAGCAAGCTCCGGCGTATGAGCCGAAGCTTTTTCCGTATAAGGATCAATGGCTTTTGTATGGGACGAGAGAGCAAGACTTGACCATACTAGCTCAAGCCACTGCCCGTTCCGCTTTACTCCACCATTTATCATAACTAACAACCTTCCTACAAACGACTGAACGCTATATCATGCGCCGCTATTGTTGCTTCAATATCTTCATCCGTATGGACAGCTGAGACGAACATTCCTTCAAACTGTGAAGGCGCTATACTCACACCCAAATCAAGCATGGATGCAAAATAAGCCTTAAATCGCTCAAGATCCGATGTTTTTGCTGTCTCGAAGTTAATGACATACGTATCGGTGAAAAATGGGCAAACCATGGACCCAACACGGTTAATCGTGTTTGCAATGCCATGCTTGCGAGCATTTGCTTCAAAACCAAGCTGCAATTTAGTCGCTTGACGCTCCAATCCCTCATAAACCTGAGGTGTAAGCAGCTTCAAGGTTGTGTAACCCGCTACCATCGCAAGCGGATTGCCTGACAACGTGCCTGCTTGATAGATTGGACCGCTAGGTGCAATCTGCTCCATCAGCTCTCTCTTGCCGCCGTAAGCACCTACAGGTAAGCCTCCACCGATCACTTTACCAAAGCAAGTCAGATCTGGTGTTACGCCGTACAGACCCTGTGCACAGTTGTAACCAACGCGGAAGCCCGTCATGACCTCATCGAAAATAAGAATGGTTCCGTATTTCGTTGTGATGTCGCGCAGCCCTTGAAGAAAACCTGGCAATGGAGGCACAACGCCCATATTGCCTGCAATCGGCTCTACGATAACACATGCGATCTCTTCGCCAAATTTTTCAAATGCTAGCTTTACGGATTCGATATCATTGTAAGGCACAGTCAGCGTATGAGCAGCTACATGCTCTGGCACACCCGGACTGTCAGGCAAGCCAAGCGTGGCCACCCCTGATCCCGCTTTGATGAGCAAGCTGTCTGCATGTCCATGATAAGAACCTTCAAATTTTAAAATTTTGTTCCGTTTCGTATATCCGCGCGCCAAACGAAGTGCGCTCATCGTTGCTTCCGTACCGGAATTAACCATTCTTACGATATCAACAGAAGGGACACGCTCAACTACGAGCTCCGCCATTAATGTCTCCAGCTCGGTTGGAGCGCCAAAGCTTGTTCCCTTCTCTGCTGTCCGTTTGATCGCATCAATGACTTCAGGATGAGCATGGCCCATGATAAGCGGACCCCAAGAAGCAATATAATCAATATAGCTGTTGCCATCAATATCATAGATGCGACTGCCAATACCATGATCCATATATACGGGATTCAATCCAACTGATTTGAAAGCACGAACTGGACTGTTCACTCCGCCAGGCATTACTTTTTTGGCTCTCGCAAATGCCTCTACTGACCGTTCATCATTTCTAAGGGTAGACTTTTCACTCATTGGTTTACTCCTCTCCTTTGATCCAGCGAGCTGCATCCTTGGCATGGTACGTTATAATCAAATCTGCTCCGGCGCGCTTCATTCCAGTCAACGTTTCGAGCACGATATCACGCTCATTAATCCAGCCGTTCGCAGCTGCAGCCTTCACCATGGAGTATTCTGCACTCACGTTATAAGCGGCAACGGGCAAATTATATTTATCCTTAAGCAATCTTAAAATATCCAAATACGCTAGAGCCGGCTTTACCATAAGCATGTCAGCGCCTTCTGCGATATCTGATTCTGCTTCGCGAAGCGCTTCGCGAACGTTAGCAGGATCCATTTGATACGTCTTCCGGTCACCGAACTGAGGCGCTGAATGCGCTGCGTCACGGAATGGGCCATAGTAGGCCGAAGCGAATTTTACAGAATAGGACAAAATAGCAATATCGCTGTATCCAGCATCATCCAAACCTTGGCGGATAGCGAGTACGAAGCCATCCATCATATTGGATGGAGCGATAATATCTGCGCCGGCTTCCGCTTGAGAAACAGCCGTTTGCACTAACAAATCCAATGAGGAATCATTATCAATTTCAGCTGCTCCTGTCTCTTCATGCACATGAACGACTCCGCAATGGCCATGGTCCGTAAATTGACATAAGCAGGTATCTGCAATGACAACAAGCTCAGGAGCCCATTTTTTAATAGCTCTGATGGCTTGCTGCACAATGCCATTGGAATCGAAAGCAGAAGTTCCGATAGCATCCTTAGACTCAGGCAAGCCAAATACGAGAACGGACTGAATGCCTAATGCGACTACCTCACGGATTTCTTCTTCCAGCAAATCCATTGATAAATGATAAATTCCCGGCATGGAAGGAATCTCTTCCTTAACATTTTGACCATAGGTAACAAAGATCGGATAAATTAAATCATTTACACTCAAAACCGTTTCTCTTACTAGACTCCGAAGTGCTGCTGATCGGCGTAATCTACGATTTCTAACTGTTGGAAATTGCATGAAAATCTCTTCCTTCCTTACGATACATGGTTATTTGTTTGCTGAAATTGGACGAGTGATAGCAGTAAAGCATCCAGTGTAGAGTCCTCAGGTTCAATGCTTACAGATAAGCCAGCATCTCTTACAGTCTTAGACGTTAGCGGACCGATACTGGCGATAGGTATATCAGAGAGCAGCTCGACTGGATTTGCGATCCCTCTCCGTCTTAATACCTCAAGCAGATTCGTTACAGTAGATGAACTCGTAAATGTGATCATGTGAATTTCTTTCTCCCGCAGCCACTCCAGTGCAAATTCATCCTGATCCTCGGCTAGTACGGTTTCATAAACATCTATTTCAATAGGTATAAGTCCCTTGGCTTTCAGTTCACGCGGCAGCACTTCACGAGCTAGATCACCACGCGGCAGCAGTACACGTTCACCCTGTATGAGCTCGCTATCGAGCTTCTCCAGCAATCCCTCTGCGTGGAACTTAAGGGGAAGCTCTTCTATAGTCAAACCGCGCTGTATAAGCGCCTCTGCTGTCTTCGGACCCACAGCTGCAATTTTTGCGGAGTGAAATCTTCTAATATCAATTCCAAATTTACGCAGCCAGCGAAAAAAGTAATCTACGCCATTTACGCTTGTAAAAATGATCCATTGATAGGCTTCTGCTTCCTCAAGCTGCACTCGAAGATTTTCGACAGCCGCTGCCTCAGAAGGCTCCCTCGTTTCAATAACAGGGAATTCGCAAGGCTCGCCTCCAAGCGCTTCGATCTGGTCTGCTAGCTCGCTTGCCTGCGCTCTTGCGCGTGTAACAAGTATTCTTACACCAAAGAGCGGCTTGCGCTCATACCATTGCAGCTTCTCCCTCTGCAGGACAACTTCGCCTACAACGATAACGGCAGGCGGCTGAAAATTCGCTGCCTTAACGATTGCTTCAATTGTCTCAAGTGTGCCAACAATCGTCCGCTGCTCAACCCTTGTTCCCCAGCGGATTAACGCTACAGGTGTCTGAGGCGGCTTGCCATGTTTGATTAGCTGGTCCGCAATATAGCCAATTTTGGCCACACCCATTAAAAAAATAAGTGTACCCGTCGCATTCGTTACTTTATCCCAGTGAATAGAGCGATCAAGCTTGTCCGGACTTTCATGGCCGGTAATAATGGATAAGGAAGAGGCTAAGTCTCGGTGAGTAACCGGAATCCCTGCATAGGCCGGTACAGCGATTGCTGACGTTATGCCAGGTATGATTTCAAATTCAATGCCATTATCATACAAGAGCTCTGCTTCTTCACCAACTCGTCCAAAAATAGTTGGATCACCGCCTTTAAGACGGGTTACAGTCTTGCCCTCCAAAGCCAAATCTACAAGAAGCTGATTAATCTCCTCTTGCTTCATGGTGTGGCGATCAGGCAGCTTGCCCACGTAGATTTTCTCAGTACCCGGCTTAACATACCTTAGCAATCTAGGACTAGCTAACCGATCATATACAACCACATCGCATAGCTTTAAGCATTCCAGACCTCGCACGGTAATCAGCTTGGGATCACCGGGTCCTGCACCTACTAAGTATACTTTCCCCTTATCCAAGTGGTTAGCCCCCAATTTCCGCTAGAATACGATCCGCTCCGCGTGCAATCAGAGCATCCGCAACGTCACGTCCAAGCTGCTCAGGATCCGTTCCTTGCATCATTTCCTTCAGCAATACTGCTCCATCAGGAGAGCCAACCATACCAGTCATAATGAGCTGGCGCTCTTTATTTCCTGAAACTTCCTTCTCGTCCCCTAATACGCAGTACGCACCAATCGGAACCTGGCAGCCGCCATTTAGAGCACCTAGGAAGCTTCGTTCTGCACGTACAGTAAGAGCTGTATCCGTATCATTGAATAATGCAAGCAGCTCCCGAATCCCCTCATCACTCTCGCGGCACTCAATACCAAGCGCACCTTGACCGACAGCAGGCAAACATACATCTACCGGAATAAGTGCGGATATCCGATCTTCCCAGCCCATACGAGTAAGCCCTGCCGCTGCAAGTACAACCGCATCAAAGCCCTCTGTCTCAAGCTTGCGAATGCGTGAATCGATGTTGCCCCTTATCGACTCAAGCTTAAGATCAGGTCTTGCATGCTTGATTTGGCAAGAACGACGCAAGCTGCTTGTTCCAACGCGTGCGCCAAGCGGTAGATCTCCCAAGCTTCCCCCATCGCGCGTGACTAAGCAATCTCTAGGATCAACACGTTTGGGAATCGCGCCGTTTATTAAACCTTCCGGCAGTACAAAAGGCATATCCTTCATACTGTGTACAGCCATATCAATATCGCCATCAACCAGTGCTTGTTCGATTTCTTTTACAAACAGCCCTTTTCCGCCTACTTTTGACAATGTAACATCAAGGATACGATCACCCTTTGTTACGATCTTTTTCACTTCAAACGTATAATCAAAGCCATGCTTCTCACTGATGCGTTTCAATTCATCAATCACTTGTCCCGTTTGCGTTAATGCCAATGCGCTTTGTCTTGTTCCTACTACGATTACTCGTTGCCCATTATTTGTTGCCGCCATTATGCACGCCCCCTATGTATACGATGCTGCAGGCTTTGAAGCCATTCATCGATATCAAAATTAGTTCGAGTCAGCTCTTCGGACTCTTCTGCCGCCAGCCTCAACACCAATTGCCGTTCTTCATCATCCAACATGCTTGCCATTACAAGCTGACGTAGTTTTCGCAGACGTGCCGTTATTTCCTCATAGCGATGTGGATATTGTGCTTCGAGCTCCTGCTTAATCCGCTTAGACAACGCTGGACTTGCTCCGGATGCCGTAACCGCAAGCAGCAAGTCACCTCTTCGTACGACAGAAGGCGATATAAAGCTGCTCCTGTCCATCTCATCTGCGGTATTAACCAATGTGCCAAATCGCTCTGCATGACTTGCAATTGCTTCATTGACCAACTTGTCATCCGTAGCCGCGAAAATCAACCATGCGTCGCGTGCATCCTCTTCCATGTACTCACGTCGCTCTATGCTAATCTTTCCTTGCGCTTCAAGTTGAACCATCTTCGGAGTAACGGAAGGACTTATCACTAATACGTTATTCGCCCCTGCATCCAATAGGCCAAGCAGCTTGCGTTCTGCAATTTTTCCTCCACCAATTATGACACAAGCTTTGTCACGAATCTGTAAAATAATCGGATAATAGCCATTCATACGATCGGCTCCTCTGCAAATTGCCTTGTGCGTCCTTTAGTGAAAGGAAGAATAGTAATTAGATAATAAATTTAATATCAGCATACCAAAGGAAAAGATGTAGAGCCTAGCAATTTGCATGCCAGGACGTCGCAGCATGGCCCGCTGGTAGATATAGATGATGTACATAATTAAGGTCGCAAAGGAAGTAAGCACTTTCCAATCCAGCAGCAATGACAATCGGTCTTCAACAATCAAAGAAATAACAGCGATTGCCAGCGACATAGCCAGAAGCGGTACACCGATGATGACTGCTCGATCACCATAACGCTCAATCATGTCAAGGCTTGGCAATCTGCGTACAAAATTAGACCAGCGTTTCCGTTTCAATTGATTATGAAGGAATAAGTACATACCCGCAAATAGCGCTCCTATCGTAAGGGCAGCGTAGGCACATAGAACGAGACTAATGTGTATATATAATAGCTCTCTCGTCGTTTTCCATACGGCCAATGATTCGCCGCGGCCCTGATTGCTGTATAAATTGAGCGCTAACACTGCAAAACCAATTACATTTACAAAAAAGACGATAAATTCGATTTTAAAGAACCTGCTCAGCACCAAGGAAATCGTAACGAGGAGCCAAGAAAAACCTAGCCAATACTCAAAAGACGTAACGGATGTCAACTGTAAATGAGAAACAATCCTGAAAACCAAATAACCAGTCTGCAACATCCAAACAAAAATAAGCAGCCCTGTACCCATCCGTTTCGCTCTCTGACTCGCATTAATGAAGTCAGAGAAATAAAACAGCAGGCTCAGGGCGTAGATATAAATTATCGCATCATATAACCAGTTTTGCATTGCCATAGTTCCTCCACATTGCCGCCTCTATCTTGTAATGGGTGCTAACAACACCGCAGCTGCTTGGGATTGAACATTTTTCTTATGGGCTGCAACGGCAGTTTCTGTTGCCGCTTCAAGCTCTGCTTGACGCGTAGTAGCGAGTTGATCCTCCAGCGCAAACAGCTTCACAAACATATCCATCGCATCATCAGCTCGTTTCTCACCAGCCATTTCCTTAATGCGCAATATAGGATCCTGCATCATTTGGTTCACGATGCTCTTGGTTAGCTTCCGAATGACTTTGAGCTCATGCTCTCCAAGATCAGGAAGCTTATTCGTTAAGCTGTTCATCGTTTCCTCATGAACGTCTGCTGCTTTCGTTTGCAAGGCTCGAATTAATGGAACGACACCCAGTGTCTTGTACCATTGTTGGTATAAATCAATCTCTTCGGTAATCATGGCTTCGATCTTAGCAGCCTCCATCCGGCGATGCTCTAGATTGCTCTCCACAATACCCTCCAAATCATCAATATCATATAGGAACACGTTATCGACCGCCGCAATGGAAGGATCCAAATCACGTGGCACCGCGATATCAATCATAAACAAAGGTTTTGCTTTGCGCTTTTGCATAGCCGCAGCGACCTGTTGACGTTTCAGTACATATCCGTCTGAGCCTGTCGAGCTTATTATGATATCTGCTTCATGCAGTTTCTCAGCCGCTTCTTCCATCGACCAAGCAACGCCATTAAACTTGTCTGCAAGCTTCACTGCTCGGTCATACGTCCGATTCACGACAATGACGCGCTCCGCACCATTTGAATACAAATGCTTCGCTGTAAGCTCACTCGTTTCGCCTGCGCCTATTACCATAACGCTTTTTTTGTTGAATTGGCCAAATATCCGCTTGCCTAGCTCAACTGCCGCATAGCTGACAGAGACCGCTGACTCTCCGATGGACGTTTCGGTGTGGGCTCTCTTCGCCATCGTCACAGCCTGCTTAAATAACATATTGAACATCGTTCCAGTAGTCTTCTGCTGTTGTGCCAGCATGAAAGCATCCTTCACTTGTCCTAAAATTTGAGTTTCACCGATGACCATAGAATCAAGTCCGCTTGTTACACGAAATAGATGGTCAATCGCTTTCTCATCCTCATACATATATAAATGATTCGTAAATTCCTGTCTCGGCAATTTGAACCATTTCTCCATAAAGCTGCGAATATAATGCCCGCATAAGTGATGTCTGTCTACAACGGCGTATAATTCCGTGCGATTGCAGGTCGCTACTATAACACATTCCATTATGCTTTGTGTCTGTAAGAGCTGCTTTAGCGCTTCTGGTAGATCTCGCTCCGCGAACGCAAACTGTTCTCTTACTTCTACTGGAGCCGTTCGATAATTCAGTCCTACCGAAATAATGTGCATGCGCGGTCACCTGCCTCCTTCTCTAGTGTGTCTCAGCTACTAATGTCAACGATAAGTATAGCATAGTTAAACATTCAGATAATGTTCATTTATGAATAATGTTTGAAAAATACAATCTCATTATTCCCTATTTAAGCAAAGAAATAACCATGGATGTAATCCATGGTTATTTCTTTATGATTAATTAATTTTAAAGCTCTTAAACGAGCTCAGTTTGTTTCATTTTTGGTTCTTCTACTTGCAATTCGCCCATACCGCGTACAAGCTTCTTCGCGTAAGTTGCTTTTGGTTTCAGCACAGCTAGCATGTAATCGATCGCAAGCTGAGGATCAACAGTTTCACCGCAGGTATAACAGTCTAAAGCGGCAAAGCCTCTCTCTGGATACGTATGAATCGAGAGGTGACTCTCCGACAACAGCACGAGCACAGTTGCTCCTTGAGGATCGAATTGCTTTGCTTGAACCGACATTACAGTAGCTCCGCATGCTTCAGCAGCCTCTACCATGTGTGATTGCAAAAATTCAGCGCTGTTCAGTAGATCAAAGTCTACACCCCAAGTATCAACAGCAACGTGTCTTCCGAAAGTTGAGTATTCCATCTTCCGGTTCCCCCTTCCTAGGAATAAAATGTTTGAAAAATTTCATCCGCTAGGACCTACGTCATTCACTTCTCGAGGGATAAATCTCTCGCAACATAACTATGTCCTGAGTGAATCCTGGTTCCTATTATTGTTTTTAAGAATCATTTCAACGAGAATAAAAATAACATCTATCCGCAATAAATGCAATAGTTTTTTTTCAAATATTAGTAAACGAATCATACATGCTTATACTTTGGTTATTCTCAACAGAAACTCCAACCATTCCCTCATTTACCCCGTTCTCAATGTATGACAGGCGAGCTTATCCCGCTACAACTAGCGAACTAACCCGCCATATTATTTTTGGCGTCCTTTGGACTAAAGACTGAAATATGATCAACCTTGCCGCTCGATTGCGGAATAATAAATTTTAATTGAAATTGATCGTTAACCTCGTACATATAAATGTCATCTTTCCCATTAACCGTCTTCTCATCCCCTTTACCAAGCTGAGCTTCAATATCTTTCAGCGTTATTTTTTGAAGCTTGCTCTCGTATGACCTGACATCGAAAACAATTAAACCTTTGTTATAACCGAATGTAATTCCTTTATTTTCATATACCGCATAGATGCCTTTTCCTGCCGTTTCATTGGAGTCAGGCTTGCCCCAATTTTTCTCAATTTCGTCAAATAAAGCTGTTGATGCGGCATAACTACAGTTCGGAACCTTCCCTTTTTTCGCTAAATCATGAATGGAATCGATTAAAACGGCTGTCTCCGAACGCTCATCTTCTTTTTTATCATCATCTTTATCTTCTGCAGGCTCTTTAGTTGGCTCTATGGAAGGCTCGACGGTCGGTTCAGTGCTAGGTGCTGTCGGAGCTTCTGTAATCGCTGGCGGGGTTTGCTGAACAGCTGGGTCTTCATTATTGCTGCTGCACGCTGTCAATGACAAGGAAAGAGCAAACGTAATGCCTACTGCAAACTGCTTAAACCGCTGTTTTTGATTCATAATAAATCATCTCCCATTATTTTCTAAGGTGTCTCTCATCTAAGAAGGGCTCATCCATCCTACAACTTTATTAACTGCTAAAGGATTCAATTAGTTGCACTTTTTTCGAAAAGAGGAGATTTGACACACAAATGAAGTCCAAAAAAAAAGAGAAGCCATTTGGAATGGCTCCCCCTTTATTTCATTTTTTAAGCCTCGAGCACAAATAATTTATGCGTTAAGCCTTTCAACCGCAGGTCAATCTCTTCGATTTCTTTCGCATTTTTCATTTGGTTGCGAAGATCGAGAAGCTCATTGACAGCATTGTTTATCAGATTGATTTCTCTCTCAATCAATCGACTTTTGAATACACGTTCCAGCTGACCGAGCGTATCTTTAAATTCAAATACGATACGTTCACCTGTGTTGGAACTTTCAACAATTTTTAGAACGGAACCGTTCCTATAATGATAGATCATCGTATAATGACTGTAGATTCGGTTGACGATCGCGTTGCCTCGGAAAGCAGTAACTGCTTTGCGCATTGCATTGGTCAGCCTTGGTCCAACAAGACGGCAAGAAAGTTCGCATACATAATAAGCTTGATGACGTTCAAAGGTCAATCGGACTTCTTCCCTCCCTGCCACATCTTCGAGAACGAGCTCCTGGTTTCCATTGTCGAGCACTAATACCTGAAGGCATATTTGCTGCTCTTCAAACAGTCGGATAAACTCAGCCATCTCTTCATTCGTCAATTGCAGTTTGGCATTTACATACTCTGTGGCTAGCCGCTTAGCCATAAAAATCTCCTCAATTCTTTGAACTTGCACGCTTTAGATTTTAGATCTTTACAAGAGCGATCTTCAAGATTCACAAATGCCCTCATATTTCTCTTCTCAATGATTCCTCTACGTTTTGCTTAAGTATATTATACGTGATCTCAACATTTTATTCCTGTCGTCCGTTCCCGATATTCTCCCATATTCCACAAAATAACGGAGGAATTCACGAGGAAAGCCGACTATTTCACTGTATCCTCTGATTTATATAAGAACTTACAGCACTTGCTACCTTATGTTGCAATCGCTTCAGAGATTACAGTCCAAAGTTCTTCTCGGCCAAGACCTGTTTCAGATGAGAATAACACGATTGAATCTCTAGGATCCGCTTCAAGCGTCGTCTTAATCATCTTAATGTGTTTGTCCCATTTTGACCTCGGAATTTTATCTGCTTTCGTCATAACGATGCAGGTCGGTATTTCATAATGCTTCAGCCACTTGTACATGAGTTGATCCTGCTGCGACGGCTCATGACGGATATCAATGACAAGTAACTGGAGCTTCAAAGGCTCCCGATCGCGAATATATCTTTCGATCATTTCACCAAACTGTTCCCGCTGCGTTTTGGAAACCTTTGCATAGCCATATCCCGGAAAGTCAACAAAATAGATGATATCATTGACTCTGTAATAATTCAGCTGCTGCGTCTTACCTGGCTGCGAGCTGGTTCGAGCTAGGTTCTTTCGTAAAATCAGCTTATTAATTAAGGATGATTTCCCGACATTCGAACGCCCTGCCAGAGCTATCTCTGGCAAGGCGTCCTCTGGATATTGGTGAGGCTTTACTGCGCTAATAACGAATTCTGCTTGTGTAATTTTCATAAAATCGATGTACCTGCCTTCTTCTACGTTTGAACGGGGAGCAGCGCATGCTGGAGCACTTCATCCATATGACCTACTGGGATAAATTGCATATCATTGCGTACACTTTCAGGAATATCCCTTAAATCCCGCTCATTATCTTTCGGAAACAGCACCGTTCTTATGCCTGCTCGATGTGCCGCCAGCGATTTTTCCTTCAAGCCGCCAATCGGGAGCACACGGCCTCTTAACGTTATTTCACCTGTCATCGCTACTTCCTTGTTTACATAGCGATTCGTCAAAGCAGAAATAAGTGCTGTTGCCATCGTAATGCCTGCGGATGGACCATCTTTAGGAATGGCACCCTCCGGAATATGAATATGAATATCGTTTTTCTCATGAAAGCTAGGATCAAGACCTAACGCCACTGCCTTCGATCTCGTATAGCTGAAAGCTGCTTGCGCAGATTCCTTCATAACGTCGCCAAGCTTACCCGTTAAAGTAAGCTTACCACTTCCAGGCATGACAGTCACTTCAATTACGAGCGTATCACCGCCAACCTCAGTCCATGCAAGGCCCGTAACAGCCCCAATTTGGTTCTCGCTCTCAGCAAGTCCGTAACGGAATTTAGAAGGCCCAAGCCATTCCTTAAGCAGATCAGCTTGAAGCTCAAGCGGTTCTGGCGTCTCTATACCCTCCTGAGATACGAAATATTTGGCAGCCTTTCGGCAAACTGCTGCAATTTGCTGCTCTAAATTTCGAACCCCAGACTCGCGCGTATACTCACGTATCAACTTCAGCAGTACCTCTTCAGATACTTGAAGTTGCTCCACTGTTAAGCCGTGCTCCCGCTTTTGCTTAGGCAGTAGATAGCGATTTCCGATTTGGAGCTTCTCAAGCTCGGTATAGCCTGGAATATACAAGACTTCCATCCGGTCAAGCAGCGGACGAGGAATATTATGCATAGTATTTGCGGTTGTAACGAACATGACATTCGAAAGATCGAACGGAACTTCAACAAAATGATCACTAAACGTATTATTTTGCTCCGGATCGAGTACCTCGAGCAAAGCTGAAGCTGGGTCTCCCCGGAAATCCATAGCCATTTTGTCGATTTCATCAAGCAGGAATACCGGATTGGAAGAGCCAGCCGTTTTCATACCTTGAATGATTCTACCTGGCATTGCTCCTACATAAGTTCGACGATGCCCTCGGATCTCAGCCTCATCACGCACGCCTCCCAGCGATACTCGCACAAACTTGCGTCCGAGCGATTTAGCGATCGAACGAGCTAGTGAAGTTTTACCAACCCCCGGGGGTCCTACCAAGCATAAAATAGGGCCCTTAAGCTTTTTCACGAGCTGCTGAACCGCTAAATACTCAAGCACCCGTTCCTTAGGCTTCTCTAGTCCATAATGATCTTCATCAAGAATAGCCTCTGCTTTGCTCAAGCTTAGGTCATCTTCTGTCAGCTTATTCCAAGGCAATACGAGCAGCCAGTCAATGTAATTGCGTATGACTCCGCCTTCCGCAGAGGTGGATGGCATTTTCTCCAGACGATCGATTTCCTTCTCGATCTTCTCCTTTACTTGCTCTGGAACCTTCGCTTCAGCAAGCTGATTTCTGAGCTCTTCCACTTCGCCGGCGCGTCCTTCTTTCTCGCCAAGCTCCTTTTGAATAGCCTTCATTTGCTCGCGTAAATAATATTCCTTTTGCGTTTTTTCCATTTGTTTTTTGACGCGCTGGTTTATTTTTTTCTCTAGCTCCAGCACTTCACGCTCATTGTTCAAAATATCAAGAAGCTTCTCTAGGCGCTTCCCAACATCAACCGTCTCAAGAATATCCTGCTTATCCTTGATTTTGAGCGACAAATGACTTGTAATAACGTCTGCAAGACGACCTGCATCATCGATATCAGACACAGCTGCGTACGTCTCTGGCGTTACCTTCTTGGATAAAGAAATGTAATGCTCGAATTGATTAAGCACAGAGCGCATAAGTGCGTCTACTTCAGGATCATCCGTCTCTTGCTCTGGCAATTCTTTGACCGACACCTCATAAAATTCATCGTTTGGCAAATAGTCCAAAATTTCTGCTCGAACAACACCCTCCACCAACACGCGGATTGTGCCGTTCGGCAGCTTCAGCATTTGCCTTACTTTCGCAATGGTTCCGACTTTATATATATCTTCCTCAGTCGGCTCCTCAATGTTCACTTCAGACTGTGAACAAAGCAATATCATATGATCTTCGACCATCGAGCGCTCAAGCGCTCGAACCGATTTGTCCCTACCCACATCAAGGTGGAGCACCATGCTGGGATAAACGAGTAGCCCTCTTAGCGGAAGCAAGGGCAGCCGACGACCTTTCGATTTACTAGGTCCCATACCAGCACCTCCAAATATTAACGTCTACCCTAGTTTATCATTCTACGGAATCAGCCTGCAAATACGGAACGCTGGATGCAATAAAAAGATCTGCGCTAAGCGGTGCATTTACATGGCTCGGGGCAACTTCTGCGCCTGGAAATACGTAGCTGAAAACTTCTTCGACACGATCCATTGGAATAACCTTAAGTCCCTCAAGATCAGCGAAAATCGCTTGCCAATTCTCTCTTGGTATAATAACCTGTGTTGCACCAGCTTGAAAGGCAGCCTCCACTTTAGCTAAAACACCGCCAACAGGTTTTACGTTACCATGGATGCCAACCTCTCCGGTCATGGCTAACTTATTGTCGATCGGAATGCCTTTAATAGCAGATGTGATAGCCGTAGCCATTGCGATTCCCGCTGACGGACCATCGATAGGCGTACCGCCCGGAAAATTAATGTGCAGATCGAAATCCTGAGGGTTGAGACCGATCCGGCGAAGCACGGTGAGTACATTCTCTACAGATCCCTTCGCCATGCTCTTCCTTCTAAGCGTTCTAGATCCTCCGCCCAGCTCTTCTTCATCTACAACACCAGTAATCGTAAACAAACCTCTTCCTGCCTCTGCAGGAATGGCGCTCACCTCTATCTCAAGCAACGTTCCCATATTGGGGCCATATACAGCTAGACCGTTGACGAATCCAATCTGAGGTGCCTCAGGTATTTTGCGATCTGGACGCGGAGGTATTTGACTGCTGTTCACGACCCATTCTATGTCTCCTGGCGCTATGCTGTCTCTTTTCTCAGACAATGCAACCCCAGCAGCAAGCTGAATGACATTAACAGCCTCACGTCCATTGGTCGCATAGCGTTTCACGACGTCTATTGCTTCTGGGCATGGCGCAAAACCAATTTTTTTCACTGCATTTTCTGCTACCAATCCAATCTCTTCAGCAAGCAGCGGACGGAAGAACACTTCCATGCAGCGTGAGCGAATAGCAGGAGGTATTTCCTGCGGCGAACGTGTCGTAGCGCCAACAAGTCGAAAATCAGCTGGCAAGCCATTTTGGAAAATATCATGAATATAAACAGGAATGTTGGCATCCTCTGAATTATAATAGGCGCTCTCCAAAAACACCTTGCGATCCTCAAGCACCTTTAACAATTTATTCATTTGTATGGGATGCAATTCACCTATTTCATCAATAAACAATATTCCGCCATGCGCTTTCGTGACTGCACCAGGCTTCGGCTGCGGGATGCCTGCCACACCCATCGCTCCTGCACCTTGATAAATAGGGTCATGTACGGAACCGATCAGTGGATCGGCGATTCCTCGCTCATCAAATCTAGCCGTTGTTGCATCGATTTCTGTAAATTTAGCCTCTTGTAGAAATGGAGAAGAAGGATTTTTCTTCGCTTCCTCTAGAACGACGCGTGCAGCCGCTGTCTTCCCTACGCCTGGAGGTCCATATATAATGACATGCTGAGGGTTTGCACTGCACAGCGCCGCCTTCAGCGCACGCAAACCGTCACGTTGCCCTACAATGTCTCCCATCGCCTGAGGTCTTGTTTTCTCAGAGAGAGGTTTCGTTAACGATACACTCCTAAGCTTACGCAGCTTATCCATCTCTTTGCGCGACTCACGGTCAACAGCTGAGCGGTTCGTCTTCTGATTGCGAAGTAGGTTCCAGAAATACAAGCCAATAACAACAGCAAAAAACACTTGAATCAACATTAATACAACACTCAAACTCATTCTAAACCGCTCCTTTCAAGCGTAAACGATAGCAGTCTCCACTTTGCAGCAATAGTCGTTTCGCGTAGAAATATAAGCTTTGTCTAGATGCAGAGCTTATAACTTCTTATATTTCAAGCGTAAACGATTGCTGATTATATGAGACAGCAATACTTGATCAACCTATCCGTCTTTTTGCATGCGTATTTGATAGTATTGCCTCTAGGAACTGGGAATAACCGCATCTTTTGTTATTCTTTTTCGCATAAAAAAATGCCCTTATCCGTCTAAGACGGATAAGGGCATTTCTAATTATGCTGGTGTATGATGCTTTCGACCAGGTATTTCTCCTGTAGCTTCAAACACACGAACAATTTCATCTATTTCTTTTTTCAATTCATTTAGAAGCTCAGCTTCCGGTACTTTACGTACCAGCTCTCCATAACGGAACAGCATGCCTTCGCCGCGAGCGCCTGCAATGCCGATATCCGCCTCACGAGCTTCACCGGGACCATTAACCGCACAGCCTAGTACAGACACTTTAATCGGAACCTTGATTTTTGAAATGTATTCCTCTACCTCGTTGGCTATGGAAAACAGATCAATATCTAGACGACCGCATGTTGGACATGAAACGAGCGTTGCCGCATTCGTAATAAGTCCAAAAGTTTTCAACAGCTCACGAGCTACCTTAACCTCTTCAACCGTGTCAGCACTGAGACTAATACGAAGCGTATTCCCGATACCAAGTGCCAGAAGCGCACCAATACCCGCAGAGCTTTTGATTGTGCCCGTATGCAGTGTACCTGCTTCTGTAATGCCGAGATGCAAAGGATACTTGATTACTTTGGCAGCCATGGTGTAAGCAGCAATAGCCATTGGTACATCGGATGCTTTCAATGACACGATAATATCGTGGAAATCTAGCTCCTCCAAAATACCGATATGGTATAGCGCGCTCTCAACCATTGCTTCAGGCGTAGGATAGCCATACTTCTCAAGCAAATGATTTTCAAGCGAGCCTGCGTTTACACCAATTCGAATCGGAATGCCTTTTTCCTTACAAGCCTTCACTACCGCTTCAACCTTTTCACGTCGGCCGATGTTACCCGGATTAATCCGAACCTTGTCGACTCCGTTCTCAATAGCAAGGAGAGCCAATCGATAATCAAAATGAATATCCGCAACAAGCGGAATATGAATGCGCTTTTTAATTTCTTTTATTGCTTCAGCAGCTTCTTTATTGTTTACGGTAACGCGCACAATTTGACAGCCAGCTTCCTCTAGACCCAATATTTCAGCAACCGTTGCATCTACATCAGCTGTTTTTGTCGTACACATGCTCTGAATAATAACTTCGTTACTGCCGCCAATCGTTAGATCGCCGACTTTAACCGCCACCGTGTCTTGACGTAAGTACATAAGCATATCTCTCCCATGAACGTCAAAGTCCACCCTTTGACTGGCGGTCAAAAACCGCGCGGCTGGGTGGAAACAATGACGGTAGTCAAGCGTTAACGACTCTAGCCTGTTATGGCTGCAAACGCTCGTTTGAAAACAGTTTTATGCGCTCTCTTCCTTCTTCTTACTCTTCTTAGCAGTAAGTTCTGGCATAATTTTCTCTTGTACAGTCTGCTCAGTAATTAAGCAGGTGCTTAGATCATCACGTGAAGGCACCTCATACATCACTTCAAGCATGATGCTCTCAATGATTGCACGCAAGCCACGAGCTCCCGTGTTGCGCTTGATTGCTTCCTTCGCGATAGCATCTAGTGCAGCCGGCTCAAAATCAAGCTTGACATTGTCCATCTCAAGCAGCTTTTGGTACTGCTTCACGAGTGCGTTCTTCGGTTCCGATAGGATCCGAACAAGGGCAGGCTCATCAAGCGGCTCCAAAGTTGAAATGATTGGCAAACGTCCAACAAACTCTGGAATAAGACCAAATTTCAAAAGATCCTCAGGCAATACCATCGTTAGGTATTCGCCAGCTTTCAAATCCTTCTGCAATTCGCCTGCAGAGCTGAAGCCGATAACTTTCTTACCGATACGACGTTTGATTAGAGACTCAAGCCCGTCGAATGCGCCGCCGCAAATGAACAGGATGTTCGTCGTATCAATTTGGATAAACTCTTGGTGAGGATGCTTGCGTCCGCCTTGTGGTGGTACAGAAGCAACTGTGCCTTCCAAGATTTTCAGAAGCGCTTGCTGTACGCCTTCACCGGAAACATCACGCGTAATAGACGGATTTTCCGATTTGCGGGCTACTTTATCAATTTCATCGATGTAGATAATGCCGCGTTCAGCTTTTTCAACATCGTAATCAGCTGCTTGAATGAGCTTAAGCAAAATGTTCTCAACATCTTCACCAACATAACCTGCTTCAGTTAGTGAAGTTGCATCTGCAATTGCAAAAGGAACGTTCAATATTTTCGCCATTGTTTGAGCAAGCAAGGTTTTACCGGAGCCTGTTGGTCCTAGTAGAAGAATATTACTCTTCTGCAATTCAACATCTTCGATCTTGCTTCCGGAATTAATCCGTTTGTAATGGTTATATACGGCTACCGACAAAGATTTTTTCGCAAATTCCTGACCGATGACATAAGAGTCCAGTATGGCACGGATATCTTTCGGCTTTGGAATGTCCTTAAGATCAAGCTCTTCCTCATTGCCGAGTTCTTCCTCAACAATTTCGGTACACAGCTCAATACACTCATCGCATATATAGACGCCGGGTCCGGCAACCAGTTTACGAACTTGATCTTGTGATTTCCCACAGAACGAGCATTTCAACTGGCCTTTTTCGTCGTTGAATTTAAACATGTAATCACCCCTTTGATTAAATCGTGGATACCGGTGCAGTAATTACCTTGTCAATCAAACCGTAGGAAAGAGCTTCTTCCGCGCTCATAAAATAGTCACGGTCGGTATCGCGGTCGATTTTTTCATAAGGCTGTCCGGTGCGATCTACTAAAATTTGGTTAAGCTTTTGTTTGGTTTTCAAAATCCAGTCCGCATGGATCTTGATGTCAGTCGCTTGGCCGCGTACGCCGCCAAGAGGTTGGTGAATCATAACCTCAGCGTTAGGAAGCGCAAAACGTTTGCCCTTCGCACCTGCTGTAAGTAGCAGCGATCCCATACTTGCTGCCATACCCATACAAATTGTAGATACCTCGGGCTTAATATATTGCATCGTATCATAAATACCCATACCCGCCGTTACGGAGCCGCCGGGAGAGTTAATGTACAGATGAATGTCTTTCTCTGGATCGTCGGCCGCCAGAAACAGCAGCTGTGCAATGATGGAATTTGCCACATCATCATCAATTGCGCTCCCTAGAAAGATAATGCGGTCCTTTAGCAAACGAGAGTAAATATCGTAAGAACGTTCTCCACGGTTTGTTTGTTCGACTACGACCGGTACTAGATTCATGCGACCAACCTCTTTTCGTTTATGACTTTCGTTACTTACTTATTGTAACACGCCATCGTGATGATGTCATTTTTCCAATAATACAGTATACGACGACAACCGTTCGTTATGTACGGAGATTAGTCTCCTATTCAAGCACAATTTCATATGTAGGGTCAAAATAAGGCACGTATCAACGACGTGCCTTATCCTGAGTGAAGCCTTTTATTCAATTTGTTCTATGTGGTCTTTTAAACCATTCAGCTGGTATATTAAACAGTTTTGCTGTTTTCAACCAAGAATTTAATTGTTTTGCGAAGTGTAACATCTTCTTTAATTGTGCTCATGCTGCCGTTTTGCGTGAAGATTTCAACAAGCTCTTCAGCAGGACGGTTGTATTGTTTGGAAAGAGTAGCGAATTCTTCAGCCAACTCTTCTTCTGAGATCGTGATGTTCTCAGCTTTTGAAATAGCGTCAAGAACAAGGTTGTTGCGAACGCGTTTCTCAGCATCAGAGCGCATTTGCTCACGAAGCACAGTTTCGTTTTGACCGGAGAACTGGAAGTAAAGATCCATGTTCATACCTTGCATTTTAAGACGGTTTTCAAAATCCTTGATCATGAAATCAATTTCAGATACGATCATTGGCTCAGGGATTTCTACTTCTGCTGATTTGGCAGCTTGCTCGATCACTGCTGCTTCTTTAGCTTGCTCGCCTTCTTTTTCTTTGCGCTCTTTAAGTTTTGCTACAAGGTCAGCCTTGTACTCTTCAAGAGTATCGAACTCACTTACGTCTTTAGCAAACTCATCATCAAGAGCTGGAAGCGTTTTGCGTTTGATTTCTTGAAGCTTCACTTTGAATACAGCAGGTTTACCAGCTAGGTGCTCTGCATGGTAAGCTTCAGGGAATGTTACTTCAACATCCTTGAAATCGCCGATTTGCATGCCAACTACTTGCTCTTCGAAGCCAGGAATAAAGGAGTTTGAACCAAGCTCTAGTGAATAACGCTCGCCTGCTCCGCCTTCAAATGCTTCGCCGTCTACATAACCGTCGAAATCGATAATGGTGATATCACCGTTCTCAGCTGCGCCTTCTTCAACTACTGAAAGCTCAGCATGACGTTGTTGCAAGCGCTCAAGCTCAGCCGCTGTTTCTTCTTCTGTAACTTCAGATTCAACAGCTGCGATTTCCAAGCCTTTGTAGTCGCCAAGCACAACTTCCGGCTTAACGATAACTTTTGCTTTGAATTTGAACGTTTCGCCTTTTGCGAATTGCTCAACTTCGATTTCTGGACGATCTACTGGTTGAAGATTGTGTTCGTTTACTGCATCGGAATAAGCGTCTGGCAACAGGATATCAATTGCATCCTGATAAAGACTTTCAATTCCAAAACGAGATTCGAACATGCCGCGAGGCACTTTACCTTTACGGAATCCAGGTACATTTACTTTTTGAACGACTTTCTTAAACGCTTGATCAAGAGCATCAGCGACTTTCTCCGCTTCTACCTCCACGTCGATTGACACGATGTTCTTGTCTATTTTTTCCCAAGTTGCTTTCATTTTATGCCTTCCCCTCCGAAAATGCTCATGCATCTATAGTTTTTCACGTATCATAAACCATTCTATTATAAACAAGCTGGGCGATATTATCAAGACTCAGGATCATCTTCCCCGATTTGCTGCAATAGTGCAACCTGTCTCAAAGCCTTGCAAGCTTGTTCATAACGAAATCTAAGCCCTTCAGTAATGCCATATGTATCACGAATATCGTCATCATTTGCTGAGCCGTATACGGTGAGAAGCAGCGTTAAATGCAGCGCAGCAGCGAAATAATCAACCGTATCCTCATCTTCTCTCAGCATCCAATGGTAGGCAGCCGTTCCATACAAAAATTGCAAACTTTCCTTCCAAAGCTCTCTGGCAAAATGCGGCAAAGTGGGATCGTTAATTTCTGCCACCTGCTCCGTACGCTCGACAATACGATTGACCTGCGATGGAAAATCATCCATAGACAGCGGTGTAGCCTCTAGATCAAGCTCTACAGACTCTCCAAGCCTTTCCAGTGTCAGCGTTCCTGTTGCGCCTCTCTTACGAAGGCATTGGAGCGCTTTAAACTGAACGACGGGGTGAACCTGCTCCGTTTGCAGCCACTGCTTAATGGATAATTCCACATCAGCCGATTTAATGTATGCCGCACGCTCCAGCGCCAGTATTTGCTGGTCGATCATCGGGTGATGCTGCATAATATACAGCACCTGATTCACATATGCCTCATCCTGGTCAGGAGGATTAAGAAGCTGCTCGCGAATGATCGCCTCATCTTCTTCTTCGTCTCTCTTGTCCATAATAAAAGAAGAGCCATTCTCGCCGATTCCGTCCTCGGGAAACGCCATGTCGAGCCAAGTCAGAAGACTATTCCACTCTTCATAATGACGAGCATCCTCGCCCTGACATTGCAGCAAGAAGCGAAGCAACGCCTTGGCCTCCCCATATTGCTCCGCTTCTAACATACGCGTTAACTGAACCTGATAATGGTCAAGCATGCTAGGGAACAAATAAACGTTATCCTTGTTGTCGTCTTGTGTGTCATTGGGAGTCGTTATGATAACACCGCCTTATGGTCACTCCGTTTAATCATTCATCCAATCTTGCGTACGATTATACCATGTACGGACAAAAGAAAAAACTAATGCGATTCAGTTCCTTAATTTAGGTGAAAAATGGATTGATTTTATTAAATAAAAAAAATAGCTTGCAAAAACAATCAACTATATGCTATATTATTTCTTGTGTCCTGGTAGCTCAGCTGGATAGAGCAACGCCCTTCTAAGGCGTCGGTCGGGGGTTCGAATCCCTCCCAGGACGCCATAATATTTAAACCAAATCATACCAATGATTAACATAACCCGCTAAATTCTTGTTATAACAGGAATTCAGCGGGTTTTTCTTATGTATGGTAAATGGTATAAGAAAAGCCCGCGGAGTACTCCGAGAGCTTATGTTGCCATGCTTTATTCACCTTGCCTACTATTTCTTATGACCCTTGAAGAGGATTATTTTGAAGAGTCGTTGCAGCGGCTTGTGACTGTTGCAGTATTTGCTGCGCCGCTTGAACATCTTGCTGTTCTTGCTTCACTTGCTGCTGTGCTTGTAATACTTGCTGGATTTCAGCTTGCAGCTTTTGTTCTGCATCTAGTAATTCTTGACTTTCTGCCTGCAATAATTGATGCGCAGCTTGAACCTCTTGTTGAGCTTGCTGTAATTGTTGATTGGCCTGAAGATCAGCAGTTTCCTGTTGTATATTCCGATTCACCATAAAGCGAGCCCCCTATAATGATTGTTTTAGTCCGATGTTGACCAATAATTATAGTGCGCTTAATAACATTTTTTATGCTGAATCTTAATATCGCTCAGTTATGCAATAAATCTTGCTCTCATAATCTTCAACTTTTCTGTGATCCATGTTAAAACAAAAAAATGACTGCCTTCGACAATGACTGCCTTCGACAATCATAATGTCGAAGGCAGTCATTTTCTATTGTTCTAATTTCGCTTTCTCTCTCCTTAATGAAATGACTCTTCTATACAAATACGCAGACGCCGCGATGATCAGAGCACCAATCAACACGGGAGTTACAAAAAAGGACCAGCTTGCACCGCTCAAAATCACGACAAGCGGATCTGCGCCTGCAGGAGGATGAACGGTACGCGTATAGCTCATTACAAGTATCGCTAAACCAACTGAAAGCGATAGTGACCATAGCGATGTACCTGCAAAATGCAGCATCATCAATCCTATGAACGTACTAATCAAATGACCGCCAATGATGCTCCGAGGCTTGGCTAACGGACTATCTGGCAGCAAAAATGCAATAACACAGCTTGCACCAAAAGGAGCCATCAATAAGCTTGTTGACATTGCATCACCAATTGTCATCAGAAGTGCTATAGCCACAGTGCCCCCGCCAGCAGCCAACAACGCACTACTATTTACTTTTTGAAACAAGCGCTCACCTCTTCTCGTTTATTCTTGCTGATGGTATCATGAGAATTGGTATTTTAAAATTGAATGTTTAGAATATCATCCATTTCATTTATCAATACCTAGGAGGTGGACTTTCCATGCTTGAGCAATGGGAAGGGCGTTTTTTTGTTACCTTTACCGTCGTTTTGGAGGAAAAAAGCTTTAGCCGTGCAGCTGACAGGCTTGGCTACGTTCAATCTACGGTTACATCGCATATTCGGCATTTGGAAATGACGAGCGGGAAGAAGCTGTTTCACCGCTTGCCGCGAGGCGTTGAACCGACTGAGGCTGGCCTGCAGTTCGCACCTTATGCTTATCAATTCATCAAATTGGGACAATCGCTGCAAGACGCCATGGTGGAAACGGATACGCCGACAGGCATGGTGCGCTTATGCTCTCTTGAGTCTTTTTCAGTCTCTCATTTCCCTGCATTTTTAACCCAGTTTCTTAAACAGTACACCAAAGTAAAGCTGCATCTCATGTCTGGGCTTAATGGGGATATTATCTCGCAAGTCGCTAATCATCGCGCTGATCTAGGTATCGTACCGCAAGATCCTCAGCGTGATGATCTGCAATTCACACCGCTTTTAGAGGAAAAGCTTGCTCTTATCTGCGCTCCTGCTCTAAGAGAAAGGTTGAATAAAGAGAGCTGGGGCGCATTAAATGATGCCGCATTTATCAGCTTTGGCGAAGGTTGTGTCTACCACACATACGGTCTTGATGTGCTGCAGGCTGTTTCGATTAAACCTGAGGACCAGCTCTCATTCTCCAGCATGGAGCTCATTAAACATACTGTCAGCTGCGGGATGGGTATCGCATTCGTTCCAGAATCAAATGTAAGAGCCGAGGTTGCAGCAGGAAAGCTGTTGTCGCTACCTTACGAACGAGAGCTCACACTTACACACGGGATCATCACACATCATGCGCGAGAACCAAAGGCAGCTGCAAGAGCTTTTATTGAAAACCTAACAGACTATTATACAAAATAAATCATAGCTTAAAATAAAAAAACGTCCCTGCAATGCAGGGACGTTCATAAATGCTATGCCAATAAGCTAGGCTGCTTGTCATTTACAAATTGAAATAATTGCTCTGACTTCTCTTCAATCAACTCGCCGCTGTTATCAAACACAAGAATAGAGGAAGAAGGAATATCCCAATTAATTTGAGGTACGAATGCAACACGCTTCTCGAAATCGCCCCAGTTATCCAATTTCCATTGGTCGCGTTCCGTCTGACGTCCGATAATCCGATCTCTCTGAAGCTCCATATCTTGCAGCGTTACGACAATAACTCTAACGTCCACTTCCTGCTTCGTTAATCCCGCTGCGGAGATAACCTCTTCAATCCACTCCCTGTTTTTCAGCTCTGCTGTAAATGGGGAAATCATAAATACGTTTTGACCCGCTGCTAAATTCTCAATGCAAACGTCCTTTGCCGTATCATATTCCAAATCACGTAAATGTCTTTTGTAAAAATCCGAATCACGATCCCGCTTATCCAAGCCCTTCAGTTCCAAAATCGCTTCTACGAATCTACCGCCTATCGTATCCCGATCTAGAAAAGCTGCTGGAATACGTTTAGCCAGCTTTCTAGCCACCGTTGTTTTGCCTGTTCCTGCTACGCCTACGAAAAAAACTAACTTCTGCAAAAGGTAAACCCTCCACTATATTTTTGTTGAATTATATCATCATTTCGTTCTTTTTAATAGAATCCCAAGCTCATTATGACAATAAATAAAAAGAGTATACAAAGTTTGTAAAATGTTTATATAATGTTTGTAATGTCATTAACAAAAAAAATGAAAGACTCAAAAATACGATTAACACTATTTGTGTTGAAGGCGGTCATTTTATGGTTCAGAAAAACAAGCTTATGCTGCAAATGAGCAGCGGAGCAGTCGTTCTAGCTTTGCTCATCCATCTATTAACTCGTGTGTTCCATCTGAATTTGAATAGCCATTCCAGCTACAGCGGAATGATGACCATGATGGAAACGAGTGATTCTGTATTAAATCTTCTCTTATTTATTCCGATCCTTACCCTTTTTTGGGGAATAATGATCTACCGGAAGGCTCCAACAAAAAGCAGCATAGCCATTTTGAACACCTTAACATTAACCTTTTCAAGCATTACCGTCATCTCAGGTGCTGGGGGTTCTGTGGAGTTCCACTTTTCCATCTTTATGATTGTCGCCATTGTGGCCTATTATGAGCAAATCAAGCTGATTCTTCTGACAACAGCCCTATTTGCAGTTCAACATCTCATCGGGTTTTTCCTATTCCCTCTTTACGTTTTCGGAACAATGGATTATGGCTTTGGCATGTTGTTAATCCATGCCGTGTTCTTGCTCCTTACTTCCTTTGCTACCTCTTTGCAAATTGCCCATAAACTGAAATATACAAGAACGCTTGAACACCAACAGAAAAACAGTCAGTCGCTTTTTCAAACCATCGTTTCACAATTGACTGATACCTCGCAATTATTAAAGCTGCTCTCTGGTCAACTCACACGCAATAGCGATCAGAGCGTGAACTCGACCAAGCAAATTGCTGCAGCTGTCGAGCAGTTAGCTAGCGGACTCGCTCAGCAGACGAATGCTTCAAACCGCAGTGTTGCCGACTTGGGTTTCATCACTGCAGATATTGTCGGTCTGAATGGCTCCTTTCAGACGACAGCCGAAAATGCACGAGAATCAAGCCTACTTGCAGATAAGGGAAGCGGTCTTATTCATAATTCCGTTCAGCAAATGGATCATATAACAGAAAATCTGCAAGAAATGAACAAAAGCATAGATGAGCTGAATATGAAATCCGATCAAATCGGTACCATCGCAATACTCATTGCCGAAATGTCAGGTCAGACTAAACTGCTCGCATTAAACGCTTCCATTGAAGCTGCAAGAGCTGGAGAATATGGAAGAGGATTTGCTGTCGTAGCTAATGAAATAAGAAAATTATCTGAGTTGTCCAATCAAGCTGCTTCACAAATAAAAAATATTATTGATGATATGCAGTTGTCTGTACAGCATTCTACAGCTTTGATGGCATCAGGGACGCAGGAAACGGAAGTGGGCATGACCCTTATGGGACAAACAGGTGATGCCTTTGCTCAAATCGTCAATCAAGTACGCATCGTTGACATTCAAACGGAGGAAGCCTCAGCTATTACGGAACAAGTCGCCGCTGGTACGCAGCTCATCTCTTCTACCATGAATAAGATTGTGCAATTCTCGACGGCGTCTTTGACGGAAACAAAAAAAATTGAGCATTTAACGGAGCAGCAAGTAGAACTTACGGTAGAGCTTTCCCGCGCGATAGGACAGCTGGAACAGCTATCCATACAAATTGACGGACTCGTACATGATATAAAGGCGATTCAATAAACCTATTCAATAACACAAGAAAAGACTGTTCCTCCAAGGCCTCTTACACAGCCGGTAGAAACAGTCTTTTTTCTCCTAAAAAAGCTGCATGGATTCAATATGCGACTTCGTCGTATCTGTTCCCAAATCATAGAGACGCTTATAAATTCGCTGAATGAGCCCATCGTACCCAACGTTTATTTGCTCATCGCTTGCTGAGCCGAATGGACTTTGGGCGAAATGGAACATTTCTGCTTCATCCATGCTGGAAAGCTCATCAAACAGTTCTCGCAGCTTCTCATGTTCTTCCTCGTTCATTATAATTTCAAGCTCATATGCCGCCGCCTGCGGATCCTCCAATATCTGTCCTGCTTGAACCGAAACATAATAGTGCTTGCGTTCCTTGCTCTCAAACTCGTTATCCATCATTTCGTGCACACTCCTTCCCTTTATCTCATACTTTTGCAGTCCCGCTTAGCATCCCCCTTTGGACAGACATTTTATCCCTTTTTTCAGCATATAACGGATATTATCGCTACTTTGAGAACAGAAAAGAGAGGAATGAGATCAATGTGTGGAATTACCGGCTGGATCGATTGGAACCGTGATCTGACTAAGCAGAATGAAAGCTTAGAGAAGATGACCGAAACACTTGCACCGCGCGGTCCCGACGCTTCCGGCACATGGATATCGGCGCATTGCGCTTTGGGCCACCGACGTTTATCTGTTATTGATCCGGAAAACGGCGCACAGCCCATGATCCGACATACTGGCGATGATAAATACGTCGTTGTCTACAACGGTGAATTATATAATGCGCCTGAGCTTCGTAAGGAATTAGAGGGCAGAGGAAGAACATTCACAACGAATTGCGATACTGAAGTGCTGCTCGTCGCTTTTATGGAATGGGGCAAATCCTGTGTTGAGCGATTCAATGGCATATTTGCTTTTGCCATTTGGAATGTTGAGGAGCAGGAGCTCTTTCTAGCGCGTGATCGACTTGGAGTAAAGCCGCTATTTTATAGCACACAGGATGGCTTGTTTATATTTGGCTCAGAGCAAAAATGCATTTTGGCTCATCCGGCAGTTAAGCCTGAGGTTGGCGCAGAGGGTCTAGCAGAAATATTCATTCTCGGCCCTGCTCGTACGCCTGGACACGGTGTATACAAAGCGATCAGCGAGCTGCGGCCAGGGCGATGCATGATTGTGAACCACGCCGGGGTCAAGACGATCACGTATTGGAAGCTGGAGAGCAAGCAGCATGAGCAAAATGTAGAGGAAACAGCTGAACATGTAAAAGAGCTGCTCAAGGACACTGTTGAAAGACAGCTAGTTTCGGACGTGCCCGTATGCACACTTCTCTCTGGCGGTCTTGATTCCAGTGCGTTAACGACGCTTGCCGTCAATTATTACAACCAAAATGGGCAAGGAAATGTGCATACCTATTCCGTTGATTACACAGATAATGATAAACATTTTAAAGCACATGCTTTTCAGCCCAACAGCGATGCGCCTTGGATCGAAAGAATGACATCGCATCTAGGCACCGTTCATCATCCCATACAATTTGACACGCCTGAGCTGGTAGGGGCATTAAAAGCCGCCACCTTAGCTCGCGATCTCCCTGGAATGGCTGACGTCGATGCGTCCTTGCTGTTGTTCTGTCATGAGATTAAGAAGGACGCCACAGTCGCTTTATCTGGTGAAGCTGCCGATGAAATATTTGGCGGATATCCTTGGTTTCATCGTGAAGAAGCGCTTAATGCGAATACCTTTCCTTGGTCGCTTGCCTCTGCGATGCGCGCTGACTTATTAGCGCCTGACGTCGCTGCATGGATTAAACCGCTTGATTATATCGGTGATCGGTACTCGCAGGCCATAGGAGAGGTTCCTCATCTTGATGGAGAGACTGATTTGCTGCAGAAAATGCGTCAAATGTCTTATTTGAACATTACTCGCTTTATGCCGACGCTTCTAGATCGGAAGGATAGAATGAGTATGGCGGCAGGCTTGGAGGTGCGTGTACCTTTTTGCGATCATCGTTTAGTGGAATATGTATGGAATATACCTTGGGAAATTAAATCCTCCGGCGATCGTGAGAAAGGTATTTTACGCAAGGCGCTGCGCGGCGTACTGCCTGAAGATGTGCTTACCCGCAAAAAAAGTCCTTATCCAAAAACGCATAATCCTAATTATTTATCTGCTGTAAAAGGTCTGCTGCTGGACGTTCTAAACGATCCGACCTCTCCGCTTCTTTCCCTCATCAATGTGCAGAAGGTTCGAGAGCTCGCAGAGTCCGATTCAGCAAAATCAAATATTCCATGGTTCGGTCAGCTTATGTCCGGTCCTCAGCTGTTCGCTTACTTGTATCAGGTTAATTTATGGCTGAAGCAATATAAAGTCGTCATTGGTTAATTAAGGAGCTAACACCACAGGTCTGTATCAGAGCAAGTCTATCCACAAAATAAAACACCCCCGGCTACTGCATCGCTTCTGCTCGGCAGATTCGATGCGGACGGGGGTGTTTTATTAGTCATTAGCTCGGCAGAACTATACCTGCTGAAGTTGTGGAAGCAGGTTTCTTAGCGCATCTCCGCGATGACTAATCTCTTGCTTCTCATCTTTTGTCAGTTCAGCCATTCCTCTATTCAGAGCTGGCAGCCAGAAGAGCGGATCATATCCAAAACCGCCTGATCCATGTGCTCGGTCTGAAATATAGCCATCTACCCTGCCCTCGGCTTCCAGAAACTTGCCGCTGGCTGGATCATATAGAGCTAACGCACAAACAAACTGCGCCTTGCTAAGCAAGCGCGAACCGTCAGGAAGCTTCTCCAAGGCCGATTCAGCACCTTCACCAATAAGCTTGTCCAGCTGCTCCAGCAGCTTCGTATTGTTATCACTGTCCGTTGCGCCCTCCCCAGCGTACCGTGCGGAATACACACCAGGATCACCATTCAAGCGTTCAACACATAAACCAGAATCATCAGCCAGCACGGGAACGCCAAGCGCATCACCCGTCGTCTTGGCTTTAATTCGCGCATTAGCAGCGAATGTATCTCCATCCTCGATAATATCCGGAATCTCTGGATAATCAAGTAGGCTTTTCGTTGTTTTGCCTAGCTTTTGAAGCGCATGAGCAAATTCCTTTACCTTGCCCCCATTTTTGGTTGCGACAACGATAACGTCGCCTGTCAGAATAGGATGGTTGGTCATGCTGCTAACCTCCGATACGCGCCGCCAGCGGTCCAAGCACCTCGCGCTGCTTGCTGATCAGCTCATTAATTCCCGCTTCGCCAAGTGCCAGAAGCTGATTAAGCTCATCACGAGTGAAAGGAGCATCCTCGCCAGTACCCTGTACTTCAACGAATTTGCCGCTGCCAGTCATGACGACGTTCATATCAACCTTCGCTTTGGAATCCTCTTCGTAATTCAGATCAAGCAAAGCTCTTTCCTGAATAACGCCAACGCTTACCGAAGCTAGAAAATCTGTAATCGGATATCGAACAAATTGCACTTTCTCAGTCAGCTTATTAATTGCGATTGAAAGAGCGATGAACGCGCCTGTAATCGATGTTGTACGAGTCCCGCCATCAGCTTGAATAACGTCACAGTCAAGCGTAATCGTTCTCTCGCCAAGTGCCTGCAGATCAATAACAGAACGTAAAGCACGGCCGATTAAGCGTTGAATCTCCATCGTCCGGCCTGTCAATTTTCCTTTTGCCGCTTCGCGAATGTTACGGGTATGAGTAGCGCGGGGCAGCATGGAGTATTCTGCTGTGATCCAGCCTTTGCCTTGTCCCTTCATGAAGGGCGGAACACGTTCCTCAACGCTTGCCGTACAAATAACCTTCGTATCTCCAAATTCAATGAGGACCGAGCCCTCTGCATGTTTATTTACACCTGTTGTTATGGTTATCGGTCGAAGCTGGTTCGTTTCCCGGCCATCGTTTCTCATGCTTTTCCTCCTGAGTGTTCCTTTATTTATGCATTTATATTGGATTACAGCTCCCTTGAGCATCCTCAAGGAAAACCTCACAATCCTTCCTATCTTACCAAAGTAGGGAACGAATTGCATCTTCCAGGCTTTAAAAATACGAATTGCAGCTAAATGCTATTCTGCTCCACAAAGGAAAAAATATAAAAAAGGTTGTCTCAAAGGCGCTTGACCTTTAAGACAACCTCTTCTTATGACCAGCTTATCTCATTATGATTTGATTGCGTTAACGTAAGTAGGTCTGCCCACCGGCTCGCTGTAGGATTTATCAGCGTCATCCATTACGTTTGTTTCTCCGTTAAGCGAGATTTTCACTGTCGTAGCGCCCGTATTTTCAGTGATGGACAGAACGAGTGCTTGCAGCATTTCTGCTGGAACCTTCTGTCCTGTCTCATAAGCCTCATCCTTCAAATCAACCGAGACGACATCGCCTTCTTGGAGTACGTTACTGACTTCAACATCCGGCAGCATGACAGCTGTCAGCTCCTTTTTATTGAGCGGGCCGGAAATGAGCTGCTCAAGGGCAGCCTTTGCAGGAGCATCAGAGCGGGCAATAAGACGAGTTACCGGCACGTAATATTGCTCATCACTCGCAGTTTGAGCTGAGAAATAGAGCGTAACAGGAGTAGATTGCGAATAGTTGACTCCATCTGCAGCTTCTATGTTGATGCCTACTGCTGCTCTTGTCAGTTTGTTATCAAGCGGGAAAGCATCCTGAGGCATTTCTGTAAGCTTGGTACCTTCATGCCAAATCTCTACCCCTTGAATGCCTGGAATTGCCGTTAAAGTCCATGTGATAGCTTCGACGATCTTCCGCTCGTCCGATGCATTATAATCGGTGAATGATTCTGAGAAGTCAACAATTGCAAGCTTTTGTTCACTGTCGTATTTATACGATTTGATTTGAGTGCCTTGCGGAATGAGAGCACGGAAATCCTTTGGAAGCTGACTCGCATACGTTCCGTTTTCCACCATCATCTCTAATGCTTTTTGACCAGCGACTTCGTTTGCTGCCAGCGTTGTTTGAATAGAGATAGGCGCCAAATAACCGTTGTAGTCTTCAAGATAAACAGTCATTTTTGAATCCAAGCCTTGCTTGCCAGCCTGTCCAGTCTTAGGGTCGGTTACTCCATCCTTAATCTCTACTTGAGGCGGATCGATCGACTTGGAAGACTCCTTCGAAAATAGGCCGCAGCCCGCTGTCATAATTGGAATAACTAAAACACCACTAAGTACTGCACCCCTAATCCATCTTTTTTGAATCATATTGACCTTTCCTCCCTAATCAAGTTTTGCCTGACGGCTTTGTACAACTCCTTATTTGTAGTACTATGTATACGAGCCCTAACCTGTTTTAGACCAGTTTTGTCCAGAAATTCATAAAGGGGATAAAAAACATGTCCAATCCAGAAATTTACAGCCTGAATAGCCGTAAAGTAGCTGATGCCACTGATGAATGGCTTAAGAAACGCGGAGTAACAAGAGCCGCGATTGCTGATCTCACACATTTTTTGCAAAAAGACTATTTCCCCGGGTTAACGCCAGAGGACTGCTTGCCGCATGTTGATGCGGTACTATCCAAGCGTGAGGTGCAGAATGCTGTATTAACCGGTATTCAGCTCGATATTCTTGCGGAAGAGGGTAAGCTTATGGCTCCCCTGCAGGATATGATCAAGCATGATGAAAGTCTTTACGGCTGTGATGAAATTTTGGCGCTATCCATCGTAAATGTTTATGGCAGCATCGGATTTACTAACTTTGGTTATATCGATAAGCTGAAACCAGGCATATTGGTAAGGCTGAATGACAAAAAAAGCGGTGAAGTACATACTTTCCTAGATGACATCGTAGGTGCTATTGCCGCATCGGCAGCTAGTCGAATTGCACACCGGAAACAAGCTGAACGTGAGGGCGTTACGCAGCCCCCGCTCGATTAAAGAAAGCTTTTGCTTAACCTTAAACTTTAGGAGGACATGCCATGAACTATGAAATTTTTTATAAAGGCGCGTTTGCAATGCTTAAAGTAAATCTCAATCCCGGAGAGACCATTAAGGGAGAAAGTGGCGCGATGGTGTCCATGTCTCCTAACATTGATCTTAAAGGAACTGCAGATGGTGGAATCATGCGCGGACTAGGCAGAATGCTCAGCGGGGAAACGTTTTTTTTCCAAGAGCTGACCGCTACTCGGGGGCAAGGGGAAGTTCTCCTTGCTCCACCCTCTCTAGGAGACATAGAGGCTGTAGAGCTTGACGGCTCTTTTAAGCTTTATGTACAAAAGGATGGATTCCTAGCTGGTACAAGCGGTATAGAAGTGAATACGAAGATGCAAAATCTCGGTAGAGGCTTATTGTCTGGCGAAGGCTTCTTTATCGTAGAAATAAGTGGACGAGGCACCGTTTTTCTTTCCTCTTATGGCGCGATTCACGCTATTAATCTTGGGGCTGGCGAAGAGGTTATCGTTGATAACGGTCACTTGGTGGCTTGGCCGGGCTATATGAATTATACGATTGAAAAAGCTTCTAAGGGCTGGTTGTCCAGCATCACAAGCGGAGAAGGCTTAGTCTGCAGATTCCGCGGAGAAGGCGTTGTTCTAGTACAATCTCGAAATCCAAAAAGCTTTGCAACCTGGTTGAAAAAGTTCATCCCTGGCGGCAGCTAGCTGCCAAGTGATTTGAGATGAATGTGATCGCTTTTCGGACTCATATAACGTTAACACACATTTTCAATCCATTGTACGTGTAAAAATAATGGGGCTGCTTCCTTATCGGTCTTTACGACCTTTAAGCGCAGCCCCATTTTCTTCTTAGTTGTTACTATTCAGAAACGTCTTATTCGGTAAATAGTGAAGAGCACGGACGAAACGAACGGTCTTGGTCTTTGCCCTCATGACAATGGAGTGAGTCTCAGCCCTCTGATCTGGGAAGTATTGCACCCCGCCCAAAAACTCTCCTGGTGTTACTCCTGTTGCTGCGAAATAAACATCGCCTGTACCGATCATATCTTCCATTGTAAGCACCCGGTAAGGATCTTCAATTCCCATTCCCACACAACGGTTGTATTCATTGCCATCGGCTGGCATTAAGCGCGCCTGCAGCTCTCCGCCTAAGCACTTTAAAGCTGCTGCAGCTATAACGCCCTCCGGCGCTCCGCCAGAGCCTACATAGAGATCAATGCCAGCCTCTGGGAATGCCGGTGCCATCGCCCCTGCAACATCACCATCCGACAAAAACTTTATACGGACGCCTACTTTGCGCAGCACTTTAACAATGGCTTCATGACGCGTCCGGTCCAATATCATAACCGTTAAATCTGATACATTCTTATTTAAAGCATCCGCTGCTTTTCGAAGGGTAACATCCATAGGGTCAGTAATGGAGAGCTTGCCAACAAGCGCGGGACCGAAAGCCAGCTTCTCCATATACATATCGGGTGCATGCAGGAGTTGTCCTTTGCCAGCGACTGCTAGAACTGACATCGCATTATTTAATCCTTTTGCTACAATTTCCGTTCCCTCAAGCGGATCAACCGCAACATCAACTTCAGGACCATTCAGGCTGCCAACTTCCTCACCAATGTACAGCATTGGAGCCTCATCCATTTCCCCTTCACCAATGACGACTGTTCCTCGGATTGATACGGAATCAAACATCGAACGCATGGCCGACGTTGCTGCTCCATCCGCACTATTTTTATCGCCTCTCCCCATCCAAGGAGCGGATGCGAGTGCCGCTAGCTCCGTTACACGCACAAGCTCTAATGCCAATTCTCTCTCCATTATTCAGTCTCCCTATAAACTCTTATTACGGAATAGTTGATTAGCGTACATCGTTGAGGTCATTTCCGTTATTTAATATGTATCATATATTTATATATGTCGCAATATATAATTGTCGTTTTTCATTAATTCATCATTAATCAACTCATTCAATCATCATATTGGATGTTTTGATCATTTATATGCAATAGAACGTCAAAGAGCGCTCCGCACAGGATAGGACCCGTTATGGAACGCTCATAGGATTCGTTATAGAAAAATGTGTACGCTATTGCGTTTATTCATAAATCTCAATTTCAAATAACGACGGTCCGTAAGGCGGAAGGCCTTTTTCGGTAACTAAAATACGCACGTATCTAGCAGAGGCACTGCTATCCAATATGATTTTTTCTTCCAGCTTGCCCCCCACCGTCAATTCTCTATTCAGAGCATGCACCGTCTTCCAATCTTCACTTGCATCTGAGAGATCACTGTCCGCTCCCGCCACTTGGATGTCAACTGCTTTTCCATAGGCGGTTTCCCACGTCAAAACAAGTCTGCTAATAGATTTGACACCAGTCAAATCTATGTACACCCATTCTGCTAAGTATGGAGACGTATTATTAATCGTCCAATTCGCAGACCATCTAGTATCCTTATTGCCATCAGTCAACAAGCTAGATGTAAAAACCCCGTCGAAACTTGATGCAAAAGCATTCTTATTCAGCGCCAAATTTAGCGTTTCCGGCTCTGGATGCGGGTTCGGATCAGGTCCTGATCCGGGGTCCGTGCCACCTCCGCCACCGCTGACCCATGTGCCGTAAGCCTCAAACTCCCATAAGGAATAACCGTAATTCGTACCTCTTCCTGTTCCATACATCCGAATATGTCTAGCCTCTTCCCCATTCAAATTAATACTGTCGATTCCACCGTTTCCGGCAGTTTCCGTGAACACATCCGTCCAATCATTGTCTCCTGGCAGCTCGACAGAAGATATCTGCAGCTTATAGGCTTTACCGAAGGCTCCCTCCCAATTGAGAACGACATGCTCCAGCTTATAAATGCCTCCTAAGTCAATGGCAATCCATTGCGGATCAGCTGCTGCCGACTCCCATCTTGTGCCGTTTACCCCATCAACCGCATTTGCCGCAGGTTGTGAGCCCGTTGAAGCCGTTGCTGTCTTATGAAGCGCAACATTCGCAGCAGCCGTCTTCACCTGCTGCTGTACTTGGCTAATCCCATAGCCAGTTGATGTGATCGCAATCGCATACGTTTTAATAGACGTAAATAAAGCCGCATCCAGCTTGATTTTACCCGCTTCTACCGTATAGCTGCTGTTAGGGATGGCTACGCCGTCAATGGTAAGCCCAGTGATAGCGTTACGCCATGTAGGCTGATCGGCAAAGGTCAGCTCAATCAGCTGCCCGATTTTATTTTCTGTCGTATCTGCCGTTAGCGCTGGCGGAGCCGCTACTTCACGAATGGAAACATTGTCGATAAAGATCGTATGCTCACCGTCTGGTGTGACAAATGCGCCATTCACAACATTGCCAAGTAAAAACTTCAATGTCAGATTAGCGTTGCTTGTCGGAAACAAGCTGCTCTTATAACTGGCTTCTGAATTTCCTGTAACATTAAAATGCACCGTTGACGTATTGTTGTAGCCCGTAAGCTCCACTGCAATGGGACGATCAACGGTAGACCATGCATTGAAGCTAAGCTCATAGGCTTTACCTGCTTCCAGCTTTATGCCGCTTTGATTTAATTGCGTGGACCAGCCGACAGGAACATTCCATTGCGGGTGCATGCCGCCGTTATAATAAATATCAATGCGAGCAACTCCGTCTTTTGCCTCGTATTTCGAATCACCGCCATCGCCAAACCAATGCTCCCAGCTAGCAGAACCATTCGTCATTCCGCCGTTCAACACAAGATTACCATCAGCAGAGAACATCAATTGTTTAACGCTTGCATTCCCAAAACCTGATGCCAGTACTTGTATCGCAAAGAGCTGATCACTTGTAAATACACTCTCATCAATAATAATGCCGCCTGCTTGAACGGAGTACTGTTCAACCGTCAATGACGCACCATTAACAGTGACCGTATGAATAGCTCTTCTCCAAGCTTCATTGTCTACGAACTGAATGTGGACGTCCTGACCTACAACATTTTGCGACGAATCCGGTATTAAGGTAGGCGGCCGCAGCACCGGTGCATCCTTCACCTCCAGCACGACATTATCGATGAAAATATCATGCGGGCTAGACACGCTTTTTACGGTTTTGCCCAGCAAAAATTTGAGTGCCAGACTATCATCAGCCGTCATTTTGAACGTAAATGCAAAATGCTGCATCGTTGATTCCAGCATCAAAGATCCCGAATAAAAACGTCTAGCATAAGTGGCATTTTCAAGAGCAACCTCAATATCGCGTGCTACCGTTGAACGGGCGTCAAAGGAAAGCTCATAAGTCATCCCTTTCGTTAAGTTCAGGGAAGACTGATTAAACATCACATTCCAGGCTTCGCCACCTGCATTCGTTACCGCTATTTTGGCGGCGCCATCCGTTTCAGTGAAGACTGCTGCTCCTCCCTGTGTGAAGGGCTCCCAGCCGTTTAGGCCATAAGAGAAGTCGCCATTTTTGAGCGGAAATAAATCGACACCTGTGAAATCTACATTCAGATTCGTCGTGCGAATAAGCTTGATATTATCCATTTGCACAGCCGCTTTATTTCCACCCAGCAGAATTTCTAGCTGCGCCTCCACATCCGTCACATTTTCCGGCATCGTAAAGGAAATTTTATAAGACTCTTCAGCTGTTGTTAAATTGATTGCATGCGGTCCTGAATATCTCGTTGAACCATCCTTACTAATGAGTTGTATCATTATCATACGGGCTGCCGACGCCTTCGCATCAAATGTCAGCTCATAGGAATCTCTTTGCAGCAGGTTGATCCCCTTCTGAATTAATCGTATCGACGCCTCGTTTGCTCCCCCATTTGAAATGACAGCATTTAGCTTTCTCGTCAGTGGATCAACGCTAATTTCAGCCCCAGCTGTATCCTGCACATCCGTATTCCAATAAAGCAGCCGATCCATCGTGCCGAGATCAAATCCGCCGTTAAAAATGTGATTACCATTATCGAGCGGTACTTTGGCAGCGTTCGGTTCATGTAGCTCCTCAATTTCTTCTAAGTGAACATTTCCGATCCACACATCATTTAGATTTTGACCAAGATTGAACTCTACTCTTGCAAGAGGATTGGTGTCAGCAGTCATCAGAAACCGATACTCATAATGGCCGACATCCTCCTTCAAGGAAGCCTCAAAGTTGTCGGAATAAATGCCCCAGCCGCTATTTGCGTCGCCGCCAAACTTAATACTCATGCTGCGCGGAGCAGATGCTTTTGCATCAAAGCTGATTTTATAAGCCTGCCCCTTCACAAGCGTCACATATTGAATAAGCTGCAGAGAATACGGCACATTGCCACCATTGGAAATATCAATTTTGGCATATGGCGCTCCATCACTTGTAACAACAGATACCTCACCTGCTCCGCCAAACTCAGCGCCGTGAACAAAGTTCCAATAGCTTAGATCGAGCACATTGTTGCTGGCAGTAATGTTCTTCACACCTTGCGAGTAGGAAGGGTCATAGATGAAATTACCGTTCACCGCCGCCTTACCGCCTTCTGGGAACATATCCTTCACGAGCGTTGGCTCGATAGGCAGCTTATATGGTCTGCCTGTCAGCTCATATGCGCGGACATAGTCGACTTCCATCTCTGCTGAGAGCATAGAAGCGTCAGGTTTGATGCCGCCATCGTAATTGCCGCCAACCGCTAAATTAAGAATGATGTAAAATTCCTTATCAAAAGGAGCAGGAAAGGCATATTTATCGGGTTGATCCGCTCCCCAGCTATGCCAATCCGTTAACGTCTGGAACAAATTCCCGTCAACATACCAGCGCATCTCACCAGGTTCCCATTCAACGGAGTAGGTGTGAAAGCCTGTAATATCTTCACCCTCAGGAAAATGATACTGTGAGCCTGTTATCTTGTTATTGGGAGCATTTTTCCCGTAATGAATCGTACCGTCAATCTCATTCAATACACGACCGCGAGCTTCCATAATATCGATTTCGCCCGAGGATGCCCAGCCGCCGTACTCGCTGTCCTTTGGCATCATCCAGAACGCCGGCCATAATCCATTGCCAGCAGGCAACTTTATCCTTGCCTCGAATTTCCCAAATGCTTTGCTGAAGGTTGGACTGGTCCAAAGTCGACCCGATGTATAATCCTTCCCGCCAAATGCGTCTTTCTTCGCTTCAATAACGAGTTTGCCGTTTTCAACCTTAATATTGTCTTTTTTATAATATTGCAGTTCGTTATTTCCCCAGTTGGCTACGCCATATTCACTGCCATTGCCAAGCTGATAGGCCCATTTATCAAGATTAACCCCATTTGTATCCAGATTCCCTCCGCTCTCATCAAATTCATCGGACCATACCAAACTCCACATGATTTCCGACTCCATATCTTGGGTAACTTGAGCGTTCTCATAACCTGTTGATTTAATGACAATGTTGTAGCGTTTGGCCGTTATAAATAAAGACTTATCAATTGTGAGCTTTCCTGAACCAAGGAGATAAGTATCCTCTGAAAGCTTTATCCCATCCACGAGCACAGCCGTTATCGCATTCCTCCATGCTTCATTTTCGGCGAACGCAATGTCGATGTCTTGGCCGATTGCATTGTCAGACGCATCTGGAGACAATACTGGAGGCATAGGAAGTGTTATGTTATTTTTGCTGCTAGCCTTCTCACCGCTCGCTTCCTTCGCTCCCTTAAGTTCCAAGCGAACATTATCAATGAATATGTCATGCGCTGTAGTCGGTGTACCCGTTTGTTTCCCCAAGAGCATTTTAAAGGTTGCTTCATCGTCCTTATCCATCGTAAATTCGAAGCTGTATGTTTGCGTTACATCATCAAGCTGCACACCTTCATTTAAGAAACGGAAATAGCTGCTATTCTCGACAATAGCCTCTATTCTTCGCGGTGTACTCGCTCTTGCTGTAAAGGATGCGATATACGTCTTGCCCTTCTTCAGAGCAAATGAGCCCTGCTGCAAAACAATATCCCAAGGGTTCACGCCCGTATTGGCGATAGCCGCTTTTAAAGCACCGTTATCCTCTGTAAACGCTGCGCTTGATGGTCCATCATAAACACCTTGAACGTGGGTGCTCCAATTCCCCATCTCATTATCAAAGTAACCATTTTTCAGCAGGAATGCTTTACTGCGCGCATCCTTAAGCTCTACACGAATATTATCAACATAAATATCATGCGCGCCCAGTGCAGCTGCTCCATCCAACTTGCCAAGCAGCAGCTTAAATGAAGCTGTACTATCATTCTGAATTGGCAGCTCGTAGCTGAACGTTTGCATGGTTGTCGTCAGCTGTACCTTCTCTGATAAATAACGGTTGTTATTCGCATCGATAACGATTTCCATATCCCGATTTTTGGATGAGCGTATGTCCAGTGAAACCGTGTAGGTATTTCCTTTGAATAGTTCAAAATCGGTTTGCATCAGCATGACGTCCCATGGATTATTGCCTTCATTAGCTATTGCCAGCTTCAGCTCATCATCCTGCACCATAAACTCAGCGCTTGAGCCCCAGCCGTCATAGCGCCCCTGCACATGCTCGCTCCAGCTTGTTTTCCCATTCGAGAAATCGCCGTTTTTCACTGGGAATTGATTAGCAAGCGCTAATTCGCCCATATTATTATTCGTTAAGCGAACCATCCGAATGTCATCCAAATACACATCTGTCTGCTGGCCGCCTAGCTTAAATACAAGCTGACCATTCACATCAGTAGGCTTCTCCATATTAAATAATAGCGTATACTCCTTCATCTCTGAGGTAAGGGCAATCGTTTCTGTATCAGAATAGGCCGCTCCATCCAGCTTTTGAACGCCAATTCCAATCCTTGCTGAGGATGCTGCTCTAGCTTTGAATGTCACCTTATACTCATTGCCTTCAATGAGGTTCATGCCATATTGCGATAGCTTAACTGCTTCTAGCTGACCACCGACATTATTAATAGAAACTTTGAGCTCTCGTTTCGTTTCATCTACTGAGGCAGTTGCGCTGCTGCCATCTAAATTCCAATAAGTCATTCGGTCTATACGACCGATATCGAACGTGCCGTTATAGACATGATTGCCGTTAAGCGGTTCCTTTGGATCATTATCATGTAATGAATCTGGCGCTTTGGTTTCTTCCACTCTTACATTTCCAAGCCAGATTGGATTGGTGCTAAGCCCGAGGTTGAACTCCAGCCTAGCGAGCGTATCCGTCTCCATTCCCATTTGGAATACCATTTCATAGGATTGAAGTGTATTTGAAAGTTTTGACTCTAATATATCTGAATAAGTGGTCCAACCGCGATTTTCTCCGCCGCCGAACTTGACCGTCATGTTTCGATTGGCATTTGATTTGGCGTCAAAAGTGAGCTTATACCATCTTCCTTTGCCGAGCGTCACATTCTGTATCAGTTGAACCGCATGTACGGCATTACCGCCTGCTGTAATATCTGCTTTTGCAAATTTCATTCCGTTTAAGGGTTCAACAGAAATATTTCCATTTCCTTGGAATGTACTTACATGAACAAAATTCCAATATTTTGTATCCAGCACTTGGTCAGGCTCTGCAATCGTTGTAAACAGCTCATTGTAGCCCATATCATGAACGAAGTTGCCATCAATTGGCGCCTTATAGGAATCAGGGTACGGCTCTGAATCAATAGTTGGCTCTGTCGGCGTTCTATAAGGCCTGCTCTCAAGATCATAAACACGAACGTAATCCACTTCCATTTTCACAGGCAGAATGTTTGGATCTGGTTTCCGTCCTCCGTCAAAATTACCGCCTACTGCTAAATTCAGTATCATATAAAACGGCTTATCGAAAGGAGCAGGGAAGGCATATTTAGCTGGTTGATCAGCTCCCCAGCTATCCCAATTATTTAGCTTTTGATAGAGTATGCCATCCACATACCAGCGAATTTCACCTGGCTCCCACTCAACGCCATACGTATGAAAATCCGTAATATCCGTTCCTTCTTCAAATTGATAGGAATCACCTGTCGATTTATTATTCGGCCAATTTCTGCCGTAATGTATCGTTCCGCCAACCTCTTTCGGCAAGCGGCCGCGCGCCTCCATAATATCAAGCTCTCCAGATGCCGCCCATACACCGTACTCACTATCCTTCGGCATCATCCAGAATGCAGGCCATATACCGTCGCCAACAGGCAAACTCATCCTTGCTTCGAACTTACCGTAAGTCTTGTCAAAGGTTGGTTCCGTATACAGCCTTCCTGATGTGTAGGACTTGCCTCCAAAACCATCATCTTTAGCTGTAATCGTTAATTTTCCGTTTGCAACGGAAATATTTTCAGCGCGGTAATATTGCTCCTCGTTATTTCCCCAGCCCTCCAGTCCATATTGTGAACCTGTACCCAACTGATAAGCCCACTTATCTAGATTGACTCCGTTAAAGTCAATATTATCGCCGCTTCCGTCAAACTCGTCATTCCATATTAGCTTCCATTTGTCCTCAGGCTGCTCTGGCCCATTCGTTGGCTCCGGAGTTGGTGTTGGTGTTGGTGTTGGTGTTGGTGTTGGTGTCGGTGTCGGTGTTGAATCTGGCGTCGATATCGGAGTTGAACCACCGCCTTGACCTGAGGATGAAGACTGTCCATTCGTCACAATACCGTGTTGAACAGAGGCAGTGGCACCCATTCCTAATTTGAACTCATTTAAAAGCGTATCAGAGCCTTTATTTTCGATTTGCCGTACGGTTCCTTTTACATTAAGCTTTGTCCCTGTTGCACCTGCCTCCACCTCTACCAAATCAACATTAGCATCCCCCTCAATATCGAGATCAGCTCCTGTTTCAATTGTTACCCCCTTCGTTTCTGTTTTTCCTGAAAATACGACGCGTACCTTGCCGAAAGCTTTATTTACCACAACCTTGTTAAGCTTCGTATTATGGAGATGGATGCTGTTCACGCCGCCTCCATTGATGTACACCGTTCCTTTTACATCCCCATCTGTTAAATAAACATCTCCTTCACCGATTCCCTGCGTTAGGAACAAATCTCCAGCGATAACGATGTCTTTCATTTTGACATCCGCCGTATTGACGACTACATTTCCGCCAATGTTCCATTTATCGTAGTTGCCCGCTGTATTCACTACCTCAGCTGCTAAGCGATCTAACAAAGCAATAGCTTCGGCACGTGTAATCGGGTTACGAGGTCTTAACGTTCCATCGGGATATCCGTTTATGTAATGGCCAGCCAACAACTGCTCAAGCGGCACCTTCGCAAAATCTTGTACCTTGTCATAATCCTTAAAGCTCGACAGTTCATTTTGGTCTGCGGATCGAAGCTTGAACAGCTCCGCTGTCATTTTCGCAGCTTCGCCTCTCGTAATCGGCGTATTGGGCTTAAACGTTCCATCAGGATAACCCGAAATAATACCAGATTCCTTCACTGCCGAAATATCCTTGCTGTACCATGCACCAGATGATACATCCGAAAATGACTGGTCCGTTTTCGCATCGAACTGAAAAACTGCATTAATCAGCTTCGTAAATTCAGCTCGCGTTACTTGACGATCTGGTGCTATGCTGCCATCTGGATAGCCTCCCAGCATGCCCTTTTCAATCCACTTTCGCAGTGTTTTCTCCCCCCAATGGGTCGAAGTATCTTCTGCACTTGCCGCCTCTGCGCTGACAACTGATAAGCTGCTTGTCAGCATCATGAAGACTAAAACCATGGAGATCAATCGTTTATTCATCCTCTTCAACTTCCTTTCTGAATGAGTATCCATATTGGTAACGCTTTCTTTAAGGTTAAAAAAATAGCCTGCCCCTTACAGCTCAATACTACAACTGCAACGCGACAGGCTATTAATTAGGTCATTTTTGCTATGACCTTCTTTGGATCACTTCTGATAATCATTATTTTACGCTGTTATACCAATCATTAACTTCCTTCGTAATTTGCTCGCCGCCCGACTTCTTCCAGTTCGTAACCATCGTGTCGAAGGATTCTACTGGTTGTTGTCCGTAAACGATTTTGTTAAATGTTTCGTTTAGCAGCTTGTTAAGAAGCTCATTTTTACTTTGCATCGTTTCAGTCAAAGGACCCATGTAGTAGTTTTTCATGCGAATTGAATTTTGGTCCATAACAACCTTCATCGCATCCGTATTTTCTTTAAGTCGTGTATTGAACTCTTGCTTCTCATATGGTGTAACCGGAGCTGCGCCGCCAGCAAGCTTAACATGTGTTTCAGCATACAAGGTCGGAATACGTGCGCCTTCATAAGTAAGCGTGTAGTATAGCGGCGGTGCTGTTTGATCCTTCAAGCCTGGGAAAAGATCTGGGTATTTAGCAATATCTGCTGTAATCGATCCATCTGGAAGTGTTGCGTAATCATAGCCTTCCGCGAAGCCCTTCTCAAATTCACTGCCAGGTTGCGGGTTAGCCATATTGTCGAAGAACCAGTTATAGTAGTGCAAAATAGCTTCTGGGTTTTTTGCTTTTTTGTTTACGAATACATAACCGTTTGCTGGCGGGTTGCCGCCTGCTGAACCGATTTTGCCATCAGGACCTGCAGGAATCGGATAAGCTTTATATTTTGCAGTAGGTACATTGTTCAGAAGGTCTGGGAAAGGCCATGCTGGAAGCCAGTTAGGACCAAACATAATGCCTGCCTCACCTTTTGTGAACAGCTCTGAGCCTGTTGATTCGTCAAGTAAAGCGGAGTCTTGTGAAATGTAACCTTTGTCCAGCCATTCTTTTAATTTTGAGAGCGCATCTTTTGCAGCTGGATTAATTGAACCATGCTCCAATGTACCTTCTGAAGTCAGATTCCATTGACCAGGCATTGTCCCGTGAGCACCGAATACGAAGCCGATGTCCGTCATCCAGTTAGCAAATCCATTTTTGAAGCCCGTTGCAAGACCAATTGTGTTCGCCTTATTGTCACCGTCTGGATCATTTTTAACGAATGCCTCCATAACCGCTTCCATCTCAGCAAGTGTCGTTGGCGCTTTCAAGTTAAGCTTTTGCAGCCAATCCTCACGAACCCACATCACGTGATCCGCATTGTAAGCGTAATCTAGAATCGGCAATGCCATTTTTTCGCCGTTGCGGCTAATTGGCAGCCATATTGTTGGATCTAGATCCAAGCCTGCTTTGTAAGTATCATTTGCATATTTGTCTACTAGATCGCCAATCGGCATAAATTGCCCGGAGTCGATCAGCATATTAACCGTTTCCATATCTCCGCGGTATGTTACAACATCAGGCATATCCTCGCCGGATGACAACATCAAGCGCAGCTTTGTTTTGTAAGCGTCATTTGTGTTCGTTACAACCCAATTGTATTTAATATCGATGCCGAGTCTTTCTTTGATCAAACGAGTGTGAACATTATCTTCAATGGATTCGCCTTCTTTGAAGATCGATCCGTTTTGGTTAAGTCCCCAAACCGTTGTTAATGTAATAGGTGTTGTATACTTCCCATTCTCGAAGCCATCCTTGCTCCCTTCTTCAACCTTAGCAGGCTCATTGCTCGCTTTGTTTGTTGCTGCAGGACTGCCTGTTTCTTTGTTGCCATTGTTTCCAGAGCATGCTGCGATTGTGAGCATAAATGATATTACCATTAAGATTGAAAGCCACTTTTTCATGCTTTTACCCCCGTAAGTTATATTTTGTAATTATTTACGATATTTGTTATATCGCTTGTTTCCAATATACAGCCCGTTTTCAAGCTTCGAAAGACCATAATTTTGTTATTGATACCTTTTTCTCGCTCTATTCCTTAACGGCTCCAAGAATAATACCCTTTACAAAATACCGCTGTAGAAAAGGATATACGAGTAAAATCGGCAATGTACCAATAAAGATTTGCGCTGATTTTACCGTCCGCTGCGAAATATGTTTTAGCTCATTCACATCCGGATTTATTTTATTAAAATCCTGTTGAACAATAATCGTTTGTAAGAAGGTTGATAACGGATATTTTCTATAATCTGTAATATATAACAATCCATCAAACCAAGAATTCCAATGTGTAACCATTGTAAATAATGAAATGGTTGCTAATGCCGGCATCGATATCGGCAAAAATATACTCCATAATGTTCGAAATTGTCCAGCACCGTCAATTAATGATGCTTCTTCCAGCTCTTTTGGCACTGCCCGGAAAAAATTCATGAGCAATACCATATTGAAAACGTTGATAGCACCTGGAAGAACAAGCGCCCAAATGGAGTTCATTAAATCCAAATTACGAATAAGCATGTACGAAGGAACAATACCACCACTGAACAGCATCGTAAAGAGGAAATACCACGTATAGATCGAACGGCTTTTAAATACCCGTCCATCCTTCGACAATGCATAGCCTGCCAAAATCATCAATGTCATACCGACTAGTGTACCAAGTGCCGTACGTTGAAGCCCTACGAGCAGAGCATTATGAAAATTATCATTATTCAACGTTTTCGCATAGGCATCGAAGTTTAGGCCGATAGGCCAAAGCTTAACCAAATTGGCGTTAGCCGGTGAGCTTGCACTTAAGCTGACTGCAAGAATATGCACGAGTGGAATAATGCAGGATATACAAATGACCGCCAGCAGGATGTAATTAAATATTGAAAAAGCTTTATAGCCTGATGTTTTATGATACATGCGCCTTCTCCTTCCTCTATTTCCTAGAAAATTCTATATCCTGCGTACTTGTAAGCCATCCGATAAGAGAACACGATCATAACCAAGCCGATAATAGATTTAAATAATCCAACGGCCGTACCGAAGCTATATTGACCATTCAAAATAGCAGTTCGATACACGAACGTATCGATAATATCGCCTTTGTCATAAACGAGTGCATTGTAAAGGTTGAAGATTTGATCGAAACCGCCGTTCAAAATATTGCCGAGCGATAGTGTTCCTACGACGACAGCAATTGGAATCATAGACGGTACCGTAATATGCATCGTCTGCTTCCAGCGCGTTGCTCCATCCACCTCCGCCGCTTCATAGAGAGAAGGATTTACACCTGAAAGGGCAGCGAGAAACACGATCGTGTTAAAGCCGAAGTTTTGCCAAATATCACTGACAACAACAGTAAAACGGAACCAATTTCCCTCGCCAAGCCAAAATACCGATTCTAGCCCAAGGGTGTTGAGCAATTGATTGACTATCCCCTTGCTGCCAAGCATGTCCGTAAGAATAGCCCCCAAGATTACCCATGAAATAAAGTGAGGAAGGTATACGAGAGTCTGAACGACTCGCTTGAACAATACTTTTCGAACCTCATTCAGCAAGATTGCGAACGTAAATGGAACGACTAAGCCGAACACAATTTTTAAACCCGAAATGATTAAAGTGTTCAAAATGACCTGCTTGCTGTCTGGATACTCGAACATAAAGCGAAAATGCTCAAGTCCTACGAGCTTAGAATGAAACATGCCATCATAGGGCTTAAAATCTTGAAAAGCCATGATCAGTCCGCTCATCGGCACATAAGCAAATATAAAGGTGATAATAGCCGCTGGAAGCAGCATTAGATGCAAGGGCCAAGTGCGACTAAGTACTTCTCTCGCTCTATTTTCCTTTTTTGGTTTTTGTTTATCGTCTTGCTGCAGCGGTTTTTTTAGCGCACTTTCCACTGTTCTGCCCCTTTCCAAACAAAATTTGATTTAAGTTTTATCAGCTCTCCTGTATGATTAATTTTATCAGCACTCTCTCCTGTTCTATAGACCACGATCTTTGGAAGCATGCCACTTTGTAGACTTATGTCTCCCTATTTTCAAAAAAAGAGAGGATATTAGCATGCGCTTACGCGAAAATACGTTTGCCAAAATGATTACGATCATCATCTTGTTACTCATTCCAATCATCATTTTGTATACGCTTTCTATTCGGACGAGCATTGATGTCATTACAGAGGAAATGAAATCTCTAAAGCAGAAGGACATTACTTTTCTAGCAAGCGAAATTGATAAGAGCGTCACCACACTGTCAACGCTAGGCTTTTTACTAAGCGAGGATATCCATATCCAGCAGCTGCAAAATCTCCATCTCATCGAGAGTGCTTACCAGCGAAATGACGAGAAGCTGCGAATTCTTGAGCGGCTTCGTCTGCTCAATGTCGCTCAGCGCTGGGATACACAATATAGCATCACAGCTCCAGCTAGCAAACAGCTCGTATCTACCAATACCTATCTATCCTATGATCTGGAATCGATCAAAAAAATACTTACACCGTCATGGAAATACGAGGAAATGACGATACAAAACATGAAACAGAATAGATTCGTACGCCACATCGTCAAGCCAAGAAGCAAGATTACCGATATAGAGAAAGCCGGAATTATCGTTGAAATTTCCTTCCCAGAGGAGCATTTGATCAAAGATTTGGACACATTCAAACTTGCTGGAAAGGGCGACCCCTTTCTCGTTCATTCCGATGGGCGCATGATTAAGAACAAGTCAGCCGACAAGGAAATGACCGCCAGTATAAAAACTTTACTTGAAAAAGTAACGGTTCAAGAGTCATCCAATCAAATTGTCACCATAAAAGGCAATGATTTTCTCGTCACCTCCGCCCATGTCAAAACACTTGATTGGTATTTGATTGACTATGTCCCGCTTGCTGATATTTTGAAGCCCATCGTCACGAGTCAAAACTTATTTTACGGTTCTGTCGGCTTGCTCCTTATAATGAGTTTGCTGGCTGGATATTTGCTTTACCGAAATGTTCAGCGTCCAATCGGCTTATTAATCCGAAGCGTTAAGCGGCTGCAGGAGGGCAACTATTCGGCAAGGATAACAGCAAACCCCAAAAATGAATTTACCTATTTATTTCAGCGCTTTAACGATATGGCTGCCAATACCGAGCAGCTCATCCAGAAGGTTTATGTTGAGGAACTTCGACGGCGCGAAGCAAATGTGAAGCAGCTGCAATCGCAAATCAACCCGCATTTCTTATATAACTGCTTTGCACTTATTCGCAGTCTCGCAAGACTCGATAAGAAGGAATCAGTCATGCGCATTGCCATGCATTTATCTACCTATTATCGCTATACGACAAGAGTTGAGAAGCTAACAGCAACGGTCAAGGAGGAACTGCAGCTGGTCGAAAGCTATTTAGAAATCCAGCAATTCCATATCCAGCATCTTTCCTATGAGATCCATGTGCCCGATTCCATGCTAAACGCTGAAATTCCACGTCTGCTGCTTCAGCCTATCGTAGAAAACGCGGTACTTCATGGCATTGAGCGATTTGACGGAGATGGGCTCATTACCATTACCGGAGAGAGCAATGACCGCTATCATACGATTATCGTGGAAGATAACGGGATAGGCATGACTGAGGAAATGCTGCGAAAGCTTGAGCTGAAAATCATCAATCCTCCTGATGAAACGAGCGGCTGTGCGTTATGGAATATCCGTCAGCGTATGCTGTTTCAATTTGGTCCGGAAGCGTCGATCAGCTTCCGTATTCGGGCAAAGGGCGGCGTTGCCGTTCATCTGTCATGGCCGCATGAAAACTATTCCAACTAGACTGAGCTATAGGAGCTGTTCGCTATGTATCAATTATTAATCGTTGACGATCAACCTGATCTTGTAGAGGATCTAGCAAGTAACTTACCTTGGCATACGGTTGGCATTGATTCCGTTTATCAAGCCCATTCTGGGCATGAGGCGCTCGAGATCATGAATACCACCCCCATTGATATTGTCATAACAGATATCCATATGCCCGGACTCTCCGGGCTCGATCTGATTGAGCAAATCCGAGCTTCTTGGAGCAATGTGAAATGTATTTTACTATCGGGATATAATGATTTTGAATATGCCAAAAAAGCGATGCAGCATCAAGCCAGCGACTATTTGCTTAAGCCTGCTGAGGACGAAGAGCTGCTGCAAGCGGTCAAGAAAGCTGCCCTGCAGCTGGAGGAGCATTGGAAGGCTATCAGCTCCCATCAAAGTGCCCTCATCTCTATGAGAGATAATCTGCCTATTCTTCAAAATCATCTGCTGCTGTCTCTTCTTCAAGGCCAGGTCTATAGCGAAGAAAAGCTATCGGAGAAGCTTGAGATGCTTAATCTTTCCTTTCGTCCGCAAGCACCCTACTGCCTCATGCTGCTGCGAATGGAAGATTACTTCAATGAGCAATCCGAGCGAGACATCTCCTTGCTTCAATACGCCGTTTGCAATATAGCAGATGAGATATTTTCTGATGAATACAAGCTTTGGCATACAAAGGACGAGCATGGCTACTTTGTCTTTCTTATAATGAGTAAGGCAGAACATGATCAAGACCGTTCCTCGATGCTTCATGTCATTGAACAAAAGGCAGCTCAGCTGCAACACTATGTGAAGCTATATTTGAAAGGTACGGTATCGCTTGTTCTTACGATGCAGGATGCATTCCCGCATGATGTGAGAGAGACCTATGATTTCTCTCTTATCAGCTTTAGACAGCGAATTGGAGGTGAAAGAGGGTTTTTATTGACGCTAACGGAGGAAGCACAGGCTGGGGAAGCAAATTCCTTGTCTCATTTATACAATCCTCCGCTGCTCATTCATTTGCTGGAGGCGGGACAATGGGACGCTATCGATACGAAGCTGAGCAATGTATTCGAGGAGCTGGAGCTGAAATGGGGAGAGTCGCATGAGCATATTTTGGAAACCTATTTCATGATCGTAAGCTCACTCAGCTTCTCCATACACAAAAACAAGTATTGGATGGCAGAAGTGATGGGCAATGAATTCAATCAACTGCTCAGCGGCCCTCATTTTCATACGATAGCACAGCTGCGATCATGGACAACGGATGTGTTGTCAACTTACAGAAATCACCTAAGCAGTAAAGTGCAGCACTCGCGTTCAAGCATGGTACAGAAGGTTCAAGAATATGTGTCAAACCACTTGGAGGATGCATCACTGCAATCCATCGCTACCCATGTGTTTCTTAATCCCTCTTACCTTTCGAAAATCTATAAGCTTGAAACCGGCGAAGGCATAAGCGATTATTTGTCACGACTCAAGATGGAGACAGCCGCGCATATGCTTCGAACGACGCCGGACAAAATATACGAAATTGCAGCCAAGGTCGGCTATTTGAAAACAAGCTATTTTATTAAAGTATTCAAGGATCGCTATGGCATAACGCCGCAGGAATTTAGAGACAGCTAGCCTTTGACTGGATAGTAGTAATAAACGCCATCAATAATCTTTGAAGAAATGCGACCGTTATTTTCCAAATAAAGAAGATGAGCAAGCGTCTCCGACATACCAAACCGTAAATTATGGGGATTACTTCTGAGTCGGCTTCCAAACTGAGTCTCGCACATGTTGAAAGCGGTGCGAGACTCCTCCTCTAGCCAAGCAACCATCCGGTCCAGCCTTCGCTCATGATGCTGCTGCAGTTCTATCAACCGATCAGTAAATAGTGTGAATGGATCGCGATGGCCAGGAAAGGCTAGCTTCACCTCGTATTGCTTCAGTTCTTCCAAGCTGTTAAGAAATGCTGCCAGAGGGTCTCCCTCCTCGCCGGGAACGACGCTCACATTAGGTGTTATACGGGGCAGTACTTGATCTCCGCAAAGCATCCAGCCGTTCTCCTGCTGGTAGAAGCAGAGCTGACCGTTCGCATGACCAGGTGCGTCAATCAATAGCCAGCTCCTTCCGCCAATTTCCATTCGGCTCTCAGGCTCTATGTAAGTGACGACTGGCTGCGGTGAAACCATAGCTGTAAAGGTGTTTAGATTTTCTCCGATTGACGCTCTTAAATCATCAGGCATCCCTTGCTCCTCGTAGCTCTTCAGCAGCTGCTCAGCGTATTGACTCTCAGAACCCCAGAGTCTCAGAATATAAGCGTGTGAACGACGGGATATAAATACCGGTGCTCCACTTCGCTCCTGGGCGTATCCAGCAAGACCAACATGATCAGGATGCTGATGGGTTAGGATAATACGCTTAATATCCGTCCACTTCAGCTCATGTTCTGCTAGTACCTCTTGCCATACGTCAATAGCCTCATCTGTTCGCAAGCCTGGATCAATGAGCGTATACCCTTCAGCTTCAGGAATGAGATAGCTGTTCACCCATTTTAGCGAAAATGGCAGTGGTACCTTTACTCTAATCCAATCATCAGCCCAAATGTCTGTATACGGTGATGCATTGGAATCTGATTGATTCTGTTGTTCTGTCATTTTTATATCGCCCTTCCTGTCATAATCATGCGCGGTGAAACCGATTCATCATAGCTTGAACCGTCATAGTGACCATAAACTTTCTCTAAGTGAAGTCCGCTTTGGGCTAGATGACGTTCAAACCATTCTCTTCGATACAATCTAACCCGCTCTAAATACTGTCTAGGCTTGTCCTGTGGATTTGGACTCGTCAGTGTGATTTCCTTCTGAACCCAACCATCTACAACGGAACGAACCTCTTCAATCAGAATGCCCGTCTCCTCATCACGCCTTTCGGAGTTTGGAACCAGATGTTGTTCCACATAAATAGGATTCAAGAAATCGATTAAGAAGGAACCGTTCTTCCGAAGCACTCTGCGAATATGCTGAAGCACCTTCACATTATCCTCTTCAAGCGAGAAATAACCAAAGGAAGTAAATAAATTGAAGGATGCGTCAAAGCTTTCCGTTTGAAACGGCAGCTCGCGCATATCACCTTGCACCCAATTTACAACTTGCTCCTGGTCTTGATAACGCGCTTCTTCCAGTAAAATTTCTGAAAGATCAATTCCGGTTACGCTAAAACCAAAGTCTGATAACGCAAGCGCATGCCTTCCCATGCCGCAGCCGATATCAAGAACCTGAGAATGTTGAGGCAGCTTTAGCCAATCAACCATTTTTTGAACTTCTTTATTAGCATTTTCCCAGTCGCGATGCTTATAGACGAGCATGTAATCCGAGCCAAAACTCTGTTCGTACCATGGTTTCATTCTCATGTACTCCTTCATATAAGGTCATTCTTTATGTATGTATAGGTTCGTTTCATTGTACTTGAATTAGTCCTTGCCCGCAAAAAAAGAATATACAAATAAATGGCGGTGACGTCTGCATTGGTGCAGAAGTCCCAGCCATTTCATCGTGAAGTATTTAATTTACTCGTATAAGCCTCTTCGTGTGACGAAGCTCGTCAATCGTTCCTGCTCCAATGCCGAACATAGCTGAGCGAAGCTCGAATTCGATGCGTTGAAACTGTTGTTGCAGCTGATCAAGCGATATTTCACTATTACTGTTAGCTGCTTGCGGCAGTAATACACGACCAAAGCCTGCTATATTTGCCCCAAGTGCAATAGACTTAGCTGCATCCACTCCGCTGCGAAGCCCTCCGCTGGCGATGATATTAGCATTTGGAAGACGCTCTCTAATTTCTATGATGCTATCTGCTGTCGGTATTCCCCAATCAGCAAAAGCTTCTGCCGCTTCTCTGAGAAGCGAATGATTGGAGCGAAACTTTTCAACTTGACTCCATGAAGTCCCGCCCGCTCCTGCTGCATCGATGAAAGAAACACCGGCATTAATCAGAACGGCTGCTGTATCGCCATCAATACCCCAACCAACCTCCTTAACCCCTACTGGAACCGAAAGAGATTTGCATACTTCTTCAATTGCAGGCAGCAAATTACTGAAATCAGTATCACCCTCTGGCTGAAAAACTTCCTGCATACTGTTCAAATGAAGCACGAGTGCATCCGCCTCCGCAATGTCAACTGCTCTGCGGCAGGAGTCTACACCAAAACCATAATTGAACTGAACAGCCCCAATATTTGCAATAACGGGGACAGTCGGCGCATCCTTGCGGATGGAGAAGGAAGCCGCCAGCTGTTCATTTTCAATTGCGGCCCTCATAGAACCGAGACCGATCGCCCAACCCCGCTCCTCTGCTACAATAGCCAAGCGGCGATTAATCGCACCTGCTTCGTCCGTTCCGCCCGTCATAGAACTCACGAGCAGTGGGGCTCCTAGTTGGCGGCCGAACCAATCTGTATTCAGCTTCACCTCTTGGAAGGATAGTTCTGGCAGCGCATTATGTTTGAAACGGTACCGCTCTAAGCCTGTAGTAATACCTACGCTATTCACTTGCTCCTGCAAGCAAATGCGTATGTGCTCTCCCTTGCGTTTCGCGGTAGCTGCTTGTTGTTCTTCTGTCATGCTTAATCCTCCCAAGCATTAACGGCTGATGCCGTTTAAAGCTATTTAGCTTGAATCTACTTCTCTATCTTTTCAATTCTGATATTGTTTAATAAGCTTCTCAGCAACAAGCTGACCGCAAAGCGTTACGATCGGCGTTCCGCCTCCTGGATGTGTCGTGCCGCCTGTAAACCATAACCCTTTTATGTCTTTGGCGCGATTGCCCGGCCTAAAAAAAGTTTGCCGCGCTCCATTCGATGAAATGCCGTAAATCGAGCCTCTATAAGCGGACGTATCTCGTTCAAGCTGCTCCGGCGTATAAGTGAGCATGATGTCCCCATGCTCTAAGCCTTCTATGCCATGTGCTGCTAAACGGCTACGTACTAGCATAGCATATTTTTCAGTTTCATGCTCCCAGCTCCATGTATTTGAGACATAAGGCGCATTTACAAGCACAAACAAGCTGCTTGCGTCCTCAGGTGCAGCGTCTCTATCAGAAACAGCGGTGTTGCAAACATAAATGGTTGGATCCTTTGGCGGCCTTAACGCTGTGAAAATGTCCTTGAACTCATCTTCATATCGCTCTGGATAATAGACAGTATGGTGAAGCAGCTGCTCGTAGGTACGACGAATGCCAATAAGCTGAACGAAGCCCGAGAGCGACGGCTCATAGCGTTTAATTTTTGCATTCGAAAAAGAGGGACGATGCTGGGGCTCAATCAATTTCTGATAAATGGTTAAAGCGTCGCCATTAGCAAGAACCACATCCGCTTCGAAATAACCAAGACTAGTATCGACGCCGCGAGCCACACCATTTTTTATATGAATCTGATTCACACAGACATTGGTCTCGATTATAACGCCCAATTCCTTGGCGAGTTTTGCAAAGGCTTCAGCGATTGCATAGGTGCCACCGCGTACACTATATATGCCAAGACTACTCTCTACATGAGCAAGCATGGCAAATATAGCAGGAGAAGCATAAGGAGATGCACCTACATAGGTTGCATACCTGCCTAGCATGGCTAAAGTATGGGGATGGCGAAAATATCGCCGAAGCAGCTGATGAAGTGTCGTTAGCGGCTTTACCTGAAGAAAGGCAAGAGCAAGCTTAGGATTAAGCTTCTCCTTCAAACCTAATAGTCTTCCCAGAAAATGTTCATTAGCAAGCCGATACAGCTTCTCAGATTCCTCACAGAATGCGCGATATGCAGCAGCATCTTCCGCGCTATAGCATGCTATTTGAGCAGCAGTATCGGCGGGGGAATCCGTTAAATCAACAATTGTCCCATCCGCAAATACATTGCGTGTTGCCTGCTGCAGACGTTCTATCCCCACATAGTCCTCCATGCGTCTGCCCGCCGCTGTGAACACATTTTCGAATAAGTGCGGCAGCGTAATCGTACTGGGCCCGCGATCAAAGCGATAGCCTTCTGCTGTTACTCGCTGCAGCTTTCCTCCAACAGTTCCCTGCTGCTCCACTACACGAACCTTAAAACCAGCATGAGCTAGTGTAATAGCTGCTGACAAACCTCCAAGCCCTGCTCCAATAATGATGACCGATTTATTTCCGATTTTCATCACTCATACGACCTCCCTTTCCAGACATAGCCCTTTCCGGATTTTGCTGATAGCCAGGAGGCAATCCCAATTGCAATGACTGCGCTAATACTGAATGGAATGAGAAATGCCAGCCAAGCCGGCTGTCCGCCTGCTCGATCAGATATCGCCTTAACCGCTGCTCCAAACAAATAGCCTATAAGTGCAGGTATGAGTAAAGAAGGCATCCATATAGCTGAAACTAGTGCCGCAATAGGCAGCACATACAGTAACCCATAAGTGAATAAGACGACAAAGAGGAGGAGCCCGCTTCGTCCAACGCCTGAAAAAATATTCTTTTTGTAGCCATTCCATACTTCATAAGCATTCCCGTACATACGCATAGAAACCTGTCTGCGAACATCAGCCAATACGACAGGATGACCAATCACCTTGACTGCACGCATGAGCGCAACATCATCAACCAAATGATCAAAATGAGCGGCATGACCGCCAGCGGCATGATACGTTTCACGACTGATCATAATCCATGCGCCATGTGCTGCCGAAAACCGAGGATCTGAAGAAGTTGAAACCAGCCTGATAGGCAGATGACAAGCAATCGTAAAGCCCATCATCGGAACAACCAGCTTCTCCAGCCAGCTGCCTGTTCTCTGAAAGGGAAAGCCAGTAAGAAGTCCTTTGCCCTGAGCAGATATCGCTTGGAGAACAACATCAATAGCTCCTGCCCGCATGGTAGCATCTGCATCAACGAATAAGAACCAAGCTCCTTGTGCTTCAGCAGAAAGCTGATGACAAGCATAAGCCTTCCCTATCCATCCGCTTGGCGGCTCAGAGCCAGCGATTAATCGAAAACGCTTGTCTTGCATAACAAATCTCTTCACTATAGATGAAGTATCATCCTGGGAACGATCATCAAGAATTATAATTTCTACAGCATGCTCATCCTTTAGGCATGTCTGAATGGCATGCAAGCAGCTAGCAATATTTCGCTCTTCATTGCGTGCAGGAATTAATATAGAGAGCTGCACGGCAGTCTTATTCTCAAAAACACCTTGGTTCCCTTGATATACAGAATCATAATAGAGCTTTTCAAAAGTAGGAAGTTGACGTACATTCCATGCTGCAAACAGCATCTGTATAAGAAGTATGAGTGCTACCGCCCAAAGAAGAATTTCCATTCACGCAGCCTCCTCTTAAAAGCGGTAAAAGCTTCACTCGTTGAATGACCGCCTTTGACAAGCACCTCAAAATGATCACTGGAATAAATCTCTCCACTGATACTTTGGGAACGATGCTCATCCAATTGGCGCTCCAATACAGCTTGCAAACGACTGGTGATCGCATGCTTAGGAAATTCATTCCATGTAGCGGTAATCGGTGAGCCTGCGAGCAGCGTCACTTCCGCCTTCTGATGGTGGAATAACGAATAATAAGCCGTTACGGGAATGACAACTGTACCTGGACATTGCTTCAGCACATGCGCTGCTCCATCCTTCAATAGGAGCGGACGCTCCTCTAAGTGATGAATGTCTCCCTGAGGAAAAATCCAAACCCGCTTGCCGGCATTTAGCAGCGATATGGTATATCGAAGAGAAGAAACCATACTTTGCGGCGTATTTTTATTAATGGAGAATGCACCCAGCTTGCGAAAAAAACGATAGTGCTCCATTTGCGCTTCATCCATCATGACATAATGATCACCTGCTGAGCGGGTGCGAAAAGCTTGGTATGCAACTAGACCATCCCACCACGAGCTGTGATTCATCACATACAGGATGCTGCGATCGGGATAGGGGTCCAATTCGCCCCCAAAACCTACAAAATGAAAATGTTTATGAAGCAGATAAGCTTCATTGTATTTTCCAAAAAGCCGATCAAACGATCTGCTCTTGTTTGCCTCGATCATAGTAGTGCAAGCCTCCCTCGAGGGCAATAATGACGATTAGAGCCATCAGGAATGGACCCCAAAGTCCGCTCTTGCAAGCCAACAATCCAAACATCGCATACATGCCTTGATACAGTCTTACCCCTTCCTTATAAAAGAAACCTTCTCCTACATTGGATTTTTCCTTTAGCGGATATAGAAAGGAGAGAAGAGCTGCTGTAATGAACCAACCAACAAAGTTTTGCAGCGGCACGCCGTAGTAAGCTCCGAAAGCTGCTTCATCATTCCAAATCCAAAACTCCTGCGCAAAGGCGACTGGATCTAATACCAAATCGAAGGCAACCGCGTAAAGCCCAACCTGTATTGCTCTCGTAAAATAACTCTTATTTGTAGACAGCAATATGGCGCTCGACATGACCCCGATCCAAGCGAAACCAATGGCAGCTGGAACACCGCCATTCCAAAACCGCAGCGTCTCACTATAAGCATAATGTCCAAAAGGCCACCCTGTCTCTGTTCCCACCCATTCAAGTAAAAAAGTAAATATGCCAATAAAGATTGCCCGCAGCATAAGGCTGTACTGAAAGCCGCCATTGGTTTGTTGTTCTAATGAGTAAGCGTAAAGCGCAAAAAACACGAGAAAAAGTCCATTGCTGAAGCCAAGCGGCTCTGGCACCATGTAGAAAAGCATAAGCAGCAAGCCAATAGCCATCCAGCACCAAAAAACATATCGGATAATTTTCATGAAACGGCGCTTTTCTTTTTGGGCTTGCTTGTCAGCGTGCTTATCCCGTATCGAAGCATCAGTTGATTGATAATCGATATTTTGGATAAGGGGGAGACGATAGCTCTTCGACTATATACGTCATAGTCATGCGCGGCCACTTCATCCAGTATCGCTCCATACATGCGAGCGGAAAGCTCTACGCAGAAGCCGCTCATGGGAGGATATTGATTCACATGATTCAGTCCTCTTGCAAACCATTTATGCGCAAGCTCCGTGAGCTCCCTTATCACATTTCTCCACTGGTCGTTTATTTCCCCATTCTCCCACATCGAAATGGAATACGAATGCCTCTCCAGCAGCTCCCTCGGAATATATCTTCTCCCTTTGATTTGGTCCTCGCCTACATCACGAACAATATTGACGATTTGCATCGCCTTGCCAATCCAAATGCCTGATTCCGTTGCCTGCTCATCCGGTGCGTCATGAAGAACAGGCAGAAGCATTTCTCCCACAGTTCCCGCGACTAAATAGCTATAAGCCTCCAGCTGCTCCATAGAATCATAATGCATCAAATGATAATCTAGGCGCTGCCCCTCCATTTGCCGAAGAAAAGGCTCCTTTGGGAGCGGAAATAAACCAAACAGCCAGCGCAGTGCCGGCCATATAAAATGTCCTTCTGCCGACTCCAGCTGTGTGAAGTGCTCCTCCAGCTCATCCAAAGTGTATGGTGAGCGATGAGGCTCATCAACAGCATCGTCGATCATGCGGCAAAAGGCATAGATTACATATACCGCTTCCCTGCGTGGACTTTGCAAAAAACCAAAGGCTTTATAAAAAGTAGTGGAACCATCACGAATCATGTTCTCGCAAGCTTTGAGCGTTCCCTTTAAACCGCTTTCCAAGTCCCCCACTCCTCTACCAAATGATTGACTAGCATTTTTGCACCCTGCATCACAATCGGCACACCGCCGCCAGGATGAATAGACGCCCCTACACTATATAAGCCTTCAATTTTATAAGGTGAAAATTGCGGACGGAAAGCACCTGACTGAGACCATGTTGGCGCAATGCCGAAGCTGCCGCCCATGAACCAGCCTTCATTTGCTCCGTCCTGCGGTGTTCTTATTTTTTTCCAAATGATTGCATCCATTAGACCTGGGAATAAACGTTCATCGGCATCAGCTAGCACACGATCCGCTAATTCGCTGCTTACTTTTTCCCAATCATAGGAGGAATGCGGCTCAACGGGGATCGGTGTTGGAATAAGCATGTACAGCACGGTTTCTCCAGGAGGCGCTGCTGCTTCATCGATTTCACAAGGATTAAATATATAATAGGCAGGCAATGGTTCATCCTCGTCCGGAAACCTTCGCTTAGCTGCTATCATTCGCAAGCTATCCATGAAAGAATCCGGCATCATAAACTGATGCGTCGTACGCTTCTCCCCCGTCTCCCATCTTTTGTTGAGACCGACATATATTAGGATACAGCCTGAAGAGGGAGTGAATTCACGTTTTTTGATAGGCTCTCTTACACCCTGCAGCATGGATGATAGAAAAGGAAAATCACCGTTATAAATAACCGTATTGCAATTATGTATCGTACCATTTTCAAGCTGCAGTCCCGTTACTGCTTCATTTGACGTCACGATCTGTCTAACTGCTCCCTCTTCCCCCTTATATACGCTCACATTTTCACGATAAAGTGCCCGCTCCAGCACATCTACAAAGCTTGCATACCCGCCTCTTAAATACCAAATCCCGAAGGCATGCTCCGCATAAGGGATAAACGTATATAAGGACGGTGAGCCAGATGGTAATCCACCAATATAGAGTGATTGAAGTGAGAAGGCATCGATCACATGCTTATCTCCAAAATAACTTTCAGCGACCTGCCTTACATTTAAATAAACGCGAAGCTTTGCAAGCAGCTTCATATTCTCCCATGAGAAAAAGGAACGAAGCTGCAAAAAAGGCCTCTCCAGAAAAGCGCTTTTCCCCTCTTGAAACACGGGCTCCATATCACGCATATAGCGCCTAAACTCCAGACTGTCGGAAGCAGATATCGTATCGAGCTCTTTGGTCATCCGATCCGTATCACTCCATTTTGTGAGCATTCGGCCGTCTGGATAATGAAAACGATACATCGGATCACAGCGCAGCAATTCGTATTCATCATCAGCAATGCCTGCTTCCCGCGCAATGGAACGCAGCATCTCTGGCAGCAAAACGATAGTCGGGCCTCTGTCAATTTGATAGCTACCGCTTTTCTCGAATGCTAGCCTCCCTCCAAGCTGCTCCTTCCGCTCATACAAGGTAACCTGCTTACCTGCTCTTGCTAGCAATAAAGCGCTTATCATTCCGCCAACACCGCCGCCAATAATGGCTACTGTCATGTCATTACCCCCTTTCGTTTCGTTGCAGTAAGCAGTTTCTTAATCGGTATGGAGCGACCATCACTATTGAGCAGAAGATTTACACTAATACGCGCTGATTCAAAAATCGTAGGCAATCCGCTTCCCGGATGTGTTCCACCGCCTACCAGATAACAATTCTCAGCATCCTCGAATTTATTATGGGGACGAAGCATCATCATCTGATCAATAGAATGGGCCATATTAAAGGCAGCACCCTTATAAACAAACATTGAATCTTTCCAATCCAGCGGTGAAATAACCTGTTCTTCTTCAATCCATTGCGATAATCCCTCGAGCTCCGGCTCGCGCTCCAAACGAGAAAGCACTCCTGCTCTTATGGTTGCCAAGACCTCCGCTGAGGACCAGTCCGTCTCGCCATCCATGTTAGGTACAGGGACAAGTATATAAAGTGCTGACTTGCCTTTTGGAGCTAATGTAGGATCCAATACACTTGGATTATGAACATATATAGATGCATCTCCACTTAACTTTCCCTGTACCATTTCTTTAAGATTAAGACTATAATCATCCGCGAACAAAACAGTATGATGAGGCATATCAATCTCGCGATTAACGCCAAGGTAGAGCATATAGGTTGATATGGACCACTTCAGCTTCTCTAGTCGTTCCGGCTTCCACTTCTTCAACTGCTGAGGCTGAAATAGCTTCGTGATCGCTGTCCCAAAATCCGCATTAATAATAACGTGATCTCCTGCAAGTGTTTCTCCATTTTCTAGTAAAACACCCCTTGCCTTGCGTCCATCCGTAAGCACCTGTTTAACCCCGGTCTGCATTCGAAGATCTCCGCCGTATTCTTTAACCACCTCGGCCATTGCTCCGCAAACTCGGTTTACGCCGCCAATGGGATGCCATAAACCGTAAGCATGCTCTATGTAAGAAAGAATGGTAAACGTTCCCGGACAATCCCAAGGCGACATTCCCAAATACTTCGATTGAAAAGCGAATGAATACCGAAGTCTTTCATCTTTAAAATAACGTGAAAGGCGTCCATATACATTCTCATGTAAATGCAGCTTTGGCAGCGCCCTTATCGTGTCCTTGCGAATATAATCGCTCAGCTTGGCAAACGGTCTTTGCAATAGAGGCATGACTCGATCAAACTTGTCGCCTTCCTCCCGCATAAAATCACGGTAGCCCTCCGATTCGCCTGGAAAAACAGCATCAATTTTCGCTGCTGTCTCTTCCCTATCTCTTGACGGCTCCAGTCTTACATCTCCAAACTGCAATCGGTATAAAGGATTTATCTCAACGAGCTTCAAATAATCATGCATATTTCGACTTGCCGATTGAAATAGATCTTCCAGCAAATGAGGCATCATAAGAAAGGTAGGTCCGCGATCAAAGGTATAATCCCCAAGTCTCAAGGCAGATGTTCTTCCGCCAACGAAGGATTGTTTCTCTAAAACCGTAACACGATATCCTTGTGCGCATAAGAGCATCGCTGCAGCTAACCCGCCTGGTCCAGCTCCGATAATGATTACACTTTTTCTACCGTCCAAATCTTCACCTCTCGTTGTACAAATATTATACATACATTATACATTTACGGTTAGATCCTGTAAACGAAAAGAAAGTGACCTACTCAAAAGCCCATAATCTTTATCTTATTAATGAATGGGCAATAAGTTGTCCAATTCTAAATGATTTTTTTGATCATTTATTTGAATTTTACAATCATTTTATATTGTTAATCCGTCGGAATTCATTTAAACTAAAGATAGCGAAACATACTATCAAGGGAGGCAATATCAATGGAAATCATCATTTTTGATACACAAAAAGAATTAGATGCTTATGCGGCAGATTTATTTATAAACACGGTAAAAAAGAAGCCAAACGCCGTTCTAGGGCTAGCAACAGGTTCGACACCTATCGGAATTTATGACAAAATAGTAGAGTCATACAATGAGAATAAGGTTAGTTTTAGCGAGGTCACAACTTTCAATCTTGACGAATATGTCGGACTGAAACCAGAAAATGATCAAAGCTATGCCTACTATATGAACAAGCATTTATTTTCACACATCGATATTCCTGCTGAGAGAACACATTTGCCAAACGGGATGGCGGAAAACATTGAAGCGGAATGTACTCGCTATGATGCCATGCTAGAAGCTCAGCCGGTTGATGTTCAGCTTCTTGGTCTTGGCCATAATGGACATATTGGCTTTAACGAGCCCGATATCAACCTCTCTGGCGGTACGCATTCTGTGAAGCTAAAAGACGAAACATTGGAAGCAAATGCCCGTTTCTTCGCTTCACTTGATGACGTTCCCCAGCATGCGATAACGATGGGCGTAGGTTCTATTTTGAAAGCTAACACGATTGTATTGGCGGTTCGCGGTGCGGACAAAGCGGAAATAGTAAAAGAAGCGCTGACTGGTCCTATTACAACGAACGTACCAGCCTCGTTGCTGCAAACACATGCTCGCGTCATTGTTTTGCTAGATCGCGAAGCCGGAAGGATGTTGGGTTAAATGACTCTAAGCTCTGCTAACTGGCTCATTCACAATGTGAACATCGTACTGGAAGATGGAGTAGTTACAGGAAGTGTTATTGTTGAAGAAGGAAAAATTAAAGCGATTATTTCGAAAAAAAACGAGGGAGTAGCTATTGACACAGCATCGTTCACATCAGTTGACGGTGGAGGCGGCTGGCTGCTTCCAGGGTTTATCGATGTTCATGTGCATGGCGGCTTCAGTGCTGACTTTATGGATGCCAATGAAGGAAGCTTTAATACGATAACAAAATATCATGCAGCGCACGGAACAACTGGCATGATGGCTACAACAATGACCGCTTCCAAGGAAGCTATTGAGGCCGTCTTGCAAGCTGTAGCGGATTATCAAAAAACAGATATGCCTTATACGTCATTATACGGCGTTCATCTCGAGGGTCCCTTCATAAGCGAGAAATGGCCTGGTGCGCAAAACCCTATTTATATTAAAGATCCTCAACTGGAATGGATGAAGGAATGGACAACCAAATGGCCAGGGCTCATCCGTCAGCTGACTCTTGCGCCTGAGAAGGACGGTTCGCTTGATACAATCGCCTGGCTCGCTGAGCAAGGCATTATAACGGCGGCCGGCCATACTGATGCAGTCTACGACGAGATTATTGCCGCTGCTGACGCAGGATTGTCGCAAGCTGTTCACACGTATAACGCCATGCGCGGTTTGCATCATCGTGAGCCCGGAACGCTGGGAGCTGTCCTTACAGATGAGCGCATAAAAGCCGAGATTATCGCTGACGGCATACATGTCCACCCGGCGGCTATCCGTTTATTGCTTGCAGCAAAAGGTACAGACCATGTTATTCTTATTACAGATGCAATGGCTGCTGCTGGTATGCCAAACGGTGAATACAGTCTTGGAGGCCTCGCCGTCAACATGAAGGATGGCGTTGCTACCTTGAAAGAAGGTAACGCGCTAGCTGGAAGCTGTTTGACAATGATTGGAGCAGTTCGATTTATATTAGAGCATACGAAGCTGTCCATCTCTGAAGTTAGTCGTATGGCAAGTGCGAATGCAGCCAAACAATTTGGTATTAGTGATCGTACAGGCTCCATCGCATTAGACAAGCAAGCGGATCTTGTCTTGGTGGATTCGAAGCTAAACGTTCAACAAACTTGGGTACAAGGACGGTCCGTATACGAGGCTAGCCTAAACTAATTGAAATACAAAAGACGGTATCTCCCATTGCTGGAGATACCGTCTTTTCTTATAACCCTTTAATCCGTTACATGCACAGATATGCCGAGCTCCTCTACTAATGCTGACAGATCCTCCGGGAGCGGAGCATCTGTTATCACACCGCGCAGCTCAGACAAGGCTGCAGTGGAAAATAGCGAGGTACGATTCGTTTTCGTATGATCGAACACTGCATAGGCAGCCTGAGAACGTTTAATAAGTGCTTTAGCAATTTGCGCTTCCTGCTCCGAGTAAGTCGTAATGCCGCCAGCTGCAGATATACCGTCTACACCAATGAACATTTTACCAATATTCAAGTGAGCTACCATCTCTTCGCCAAGCGGACCGCAAAGCTCAAAGCTATTGTGCCGCATAATCCCGCCGGTTACTACAACTTGAATCGAACTGCCTGCTAACTCCATCGCAATGTTTACTGCATTCGTTACAACCGTAATCCCTTTGCGTGACTTTAACATCTTTGCAATCAAAAAATTGGTCGTACCGCCGGATAAGCCAATGACATCACCTTCTTGGATCAAAGAGGCAGCAAGCTCAGCAATCCGCTCCTTCTCCAGAATCGACAGACCTTCCTTCTCTGAAAAAGGGAGCTCTCGCACCGTCCCCATGCCGTCATACATTGCTCCGCCAATTGTACGAATAACGGGCTGTTCCGATTCCATCTGCTCTAGATCACGCCGAGCAGTCGCTTCTGAGCATCCGAACCGTTCTACCATCTCCGAGATTGTAATGCGTCCCTGCTGCTTTAATAGCTGCAGTACAGCCTCTCGGCGGCGCTGTCCCTTAGATCCATATGCTTCACTCATTATTAACGCTCCACCCACGCTTTTGCAGATAACCGTTGATCAACAATGTCACGCTCTGGCAATGCTTCCCAATCTCCACGCATTTGTACGACAAGCGAGCCATTGATGCTAGCTAAGCGCACAGCCTCGATTGGTGACATTCCTCTCATAATTCCCGCTAGGAAACCTGCACAGAAGCCGTCTCCCGCACCAACAGTGTCCACAACCTGCTCAGCAGGGTAGAATGGCAAGCTGTCCTCTTTGCCGTTATCAAGCACGACTGTCGTGTCGCCTCTGCCTTTAATAATACTTACGGCCTTCAGCTTCGTTAAATGGCCCATAATGGTTTCATAATCATCCGTATCATATAGGAGCTTAAGCTCGTCCCAGCCCGGCAAAAAATAGTCCGCTTCGGCAGCGAGAGGCAGCAAGGTTTCTCTTGCTTCTTCAATGGACCAGAGCTTAAGTCGAAGATTCGGATCGAAGCTGATAAGCACACCCGCATCCTTTGCAATATCAATGGCGCGGCGCAGTGTTCTGCGGCAATCCTCGCTAAGAGCAGCCGTGATACCGGTTACATGAAGCAGTTTGGCATTGCGAATATAGTTCTCATCAAGCTGTTCTGGCACCATTTTGCTAGCTGCTGAATGCTTCCTAAAATAATGAACGGCCATTCTGCCCGCCACATGCTCACGGAACATCATGCCTGTAGGCGCATCCCCATGAAGCTGAGCGCGGGAAACATCTACCCCTTCGCCGCGCAGCGTCTTCACTATCATTTTGCCAAAAGGATCGTCGCCAAGTGCGCCGAACCAGCCGACTGAGGTGCCTAAACGTGCAAGTCCAATCGCGACATTACTCTCCGCTCCGCCAAAGCTTTGTTCAAGCGTCGCAGCGCGTTCAATGGACTTATGACCCTGCGGCATAAATAAGGCCATTGATTCGCCAAACGTTACAATTTGCGGTGATGATTCAGACACGTTATAGTCCCCCCGAGTTATAGGTATCGTTATTAGAATTAAGATTCAATCATAGGAAATTTCATCAAATAAATAATTACGATATAAAGAACAAAGATAATCAGGCTCATTACGCGTGCTTTGCTAATATGCGAAGTTGCGCTTTTACCTTCATTAATTGAAGAAACAACTAGTTTAAGCGGCTTGGACATAATACCGCCGATTGCTGCGATCGCAAGGAACAACAACACAACGATTATCATCCATGCTACTGTGTAATCACCTTGTGAAATCAAATAACCGCCAGTTATTAGCTGCAAAACAAGGAAATACTGCGCAATGCGATTAGCTGACAACAGACCGTCCGCAAGACCGCCTTGTCCAACACCAGCGAGCTTAGATGCTCTTCCAATCATAAATGGAAGCACAACATAGAACCCCATTCCAATTGCACCTAATAGATGCAGAAATACCATTACGTTATACATTTTGATTTCCTCCTGTTTTCATAGAGCATATTATATTACTCATTGTTTCCAAAAAACCGCATTACAAATAGTTTATCAGAAACAAGATTTATTTCAAATAATGATGCTCCAATACTGCAATATTTTCATCCATTTCCGTTCTTCTTTTACGGATTGTTCCCGAAATTTTCACACTTATAGAGTTTCCGTCTCTTTTTCCTTAGTCATGCTCCAATTTGCGATGGACTAGCTTTTCAAACCATACTTGGAAATGACCCCATGAATAGCAAAATAAGTAACCTCTTCAGGCAAGGCATCTTTAATCGGTCGAAGCTTCTCTATCCCAATCTCGTGAACCACTTCTGCAATTTGCTGCTCATACTCTAATGGGATGATTCGGCTCCAATCAAGCTCATGCCCTTCATCTGCACAGCGAATGAGATGTCCCTCTATCGTAACCTTGCTCATTCCTCTTTCCTTCGCAATCCAATCCGGTTCTTCTCCTGCTTGAAAATACTGAAGGGTAGTCAGGTGGCTTGGCTGTTCATCTGAAGAAGACGATGAGGCGGATCGTTTAGTAGAAACTACTGTATGTTCGCGGCCGCTGCCATCAGAAGCAGCTTGTCCACTAAAGGAAGCTATGAGTTCTATCAGTCCAGCTCCATACTTATCTGCCTTAGCTGCGCCTATACCTTTGACTCCTAATAGCTGATCTACCGTTTGAGGCTTTACATTAGCAATCTCCCGTAGTGTCGCATCAAAAAACAGCATAAATGGCGGTACACCTTCTGCAGCTGCTTTTTCTTTGCGCCATCCCTTAAGCGCCTCGAATAGTGGAGATGCTGCTCCAGCATCTGCGTTTGTCGTTCCCTTAACCGTTGCCCGAACACGCTGCATAATGGATTCACGGCCTTCTAAGACAGGGAGAGCATTCGCCGTCAATGAAACAACCGGATATTGGCCCTCACTGAGCTTTAAGAATCCTTCTGCAACAAGCCAATACAGCCAATCTGCTATTTCCTTCTCCGGCAGATGACGCATAAGACCATATGTGGATAAGCGATCGAGACCGAATTCAAGCAGCCGCTTGTCACGGGAGCCTTTAAGCACCTTCGCAACCATCGTCACACCGAAGCGTCCCTTCATTCGGCCAACGCAGGATAACGCCATCTTCGCCTCATCCGTGCGATTCACAGGCTCACTCTTATCGAGACAGCTGCTGCATTTGCCGCAAGCCTCTACGCCGGTTTCACCGAAATAATCGACGATAAACTGCTGTAAGCAGCGTTGTGTCCGGCTGTAATTCATCATTGTATGCAGCTTCGACAGTTGAATAGACTTGCGATCCGTATCACCAGTGCCTTGCTCAATCAAGAAACGTTGCACTTGCATGTCTGCTGGCTCGAACAGGAGAATGCATTCACTTTCTTCACCGTCGCGACCAGCACGACCAGCTTCCTGATAGTAGGACTCAATGTCGCTAGTCATTTGCCAGTGAAGCACATAGCGAACGTTGGGCTTGTCTATACCCATTCCGAACGCATTTGTAGCAACCATGACACGGATATCATCAAAACGAAATTTCTCCTGCGTCTCTGCACGTTCAGTGTCCGTTAACCCGCCATGATATTTTCCTGCTTGGATACCGCTGCGAATCAATCTTTCATAAACATTCTCAACTTCTTTTCGCGTTGCTGCATAAATAATGCCCGACTGTTCCTTGCGTTCTGCTATGAAGGGCTCTAAAAACTTCTTCTTATCTGCTCCTGTTACGACAGACAGTGATAAATTCGGTCTTGCAAAACCTGTAACGAATACGCTGGGATCACGCAGCTTAAGCATTTCAGCAATATCTATGGCTACCTCGTTGGTAGCAGTAGCCGTAAACGCCGCAACGAGCGGCCGATTTGTCATTCGTGCAATCCATCCTGCGAGCTGTCTATAGCTTGGACGGAAATCATGTCCCCACTGGGATACGCAATGCGCTTCATCAATGGCAATAAGAGGGATGGACAACTGCTCCGATAAGGACTGGAACATGGGCGCATCAAGTCTCTCTGGCGCTACATAAAGCAGCTTATATTCACCTGCCATAGCGTTACGCATGACCTCACGGTATTCTGCAGCACCGAGTGAGCTGTTCAAATATGCAGCAGAGACGCCAACACGCCGAAGCGCATCCACTTGGTCCTTCATGAGAGAAATAAGCGGCGAGATGACAAGCGATGTTCCCGGCAGCAGCATAGAAGGTATCTGATAGCAAATCGATTTACCGCCGCCTGTCGGCAAAATAGCGAGTGTATCTCGTCCATTCAATATGCCCGATATAATGTCCTCTTGTCCCTTCCGAAAGGAGTCATAGCCGTACACCCGTTTCAGTGCTTCTCTAGCCTGTTCGATCATCATGCATCCCCCCTAATTGTTCCTTATATAAAAATAAACAGAGAGAACCCTGGCAGTAATCTGTCAGGGTCCTCCCAAACGCATTTCTATGAAATGCTTATGCTTTTCAAAAAAATGTATTAGCCCGCGGTTACAATTTCGATAACGCTACGAACGGATTGTGCGGATTTATCAAGCGCTGCTTTTTCTTCAGCTGTAAGATCAAGCTCAAGCACCTTCTCGATACCGTTGCCGCCAATGATGGTTGGAACGCCCATGAACAGATTGTCATAGCCATATTCGCCTTCAAGCAATGCGATAACTGGAATGATGCGTTTTTTGTCCTTTAAGATCGCTTCAGTCATTTGAACAAGCGATGCTGCAGGAGCGTAGTACGCACTGCCGTTACCAAGCAGATTAACGATTTCGCCGCCGCCAACGCGTGCGCGTTGTACGATTGCTTCAATACGTTCTGTAGGGATCAGCTTCTCAATTGGGATACCGCCAACGTTGGAGTAACGAACAAGTGGAACCATATCATCACCATGTCCGCCAAGCACGAAGCCGCGAACATCTTCAACGGAAACATTAAGCTCTTGTGCAATAAATGTACAATAGCGAGCTGTATCAAGCACACCTGATTGACCGATTACACGGTTTTTAGGGAAGCCAAGTGTTTGGAAAGCTGCAAAGGTCATTGCATCAACCGGGTTGCTTAGAATGATAACGATTGAATTGGGGCTGGTCGCTTTTACGTTTTCGCAAACGGATTTCACGATTCCCGCATTCGTGTTAACAAGGTCATCACGGCTCATGCCTGGCTTGCGAGCAATTCCAGCTGTAATAATAACGACATCAGAGTCTCTAGTATCTTCATAGTTAGAAGTACCGATGATGTTAGCATCAACGCCAAGAACTGGAGTTGCTTCCAACATATCAAGAGCTTTACCTTTTGTCGGGTTTTCAAGCGGAGCGATGTCAACTAAAACGATATCGCCAAGTTCTTTTTGAGCAAGCATCAATGCAGTAGTCGCGCCTGTGAAACCAGCGCCTACAACTGTAATTTTATTTCTTCTAATAGCCATCTTGTTTAAAACCTCCCGTAACATAGCTTATTTTAAGGGGAGACCCCTTTGACCCCCGATTTACTGCTTTTCTCAAACCTTACTTAAAACCTTAATTGACCCTATTTTAACCCCAAAGAGCGTTTTCGAACCCACCTAAATCCTCCCTTCCAAGGGAGGACCCCGAGGCGCTGCGCCCTCTGGACACCTGCCAATTGGACAAACGAATACGTTACACAGACGCACCTGTGTAACTTTTCAGTAGGATCGCTTTATCCCTGCGGGACCGCTATAAGTGGGATAAGTGCATGTAATGGGCCCCTGCGGGACCAACATTACACTTAGGGTATAGGGCATGCGATGGGCCCCTGCGGGACCAACATCACACTTAGGGTATAGGGCATGCGATGGGTCCTTGCGGGACCAACATCACACTTAGGGTATAGGGCATGCGATGGGTCCTTGCGGGACCAACATCACACTTAGGATATAAGGCATGCAATGGATCCCTGTCGGGATCTACATTGCACACTGATTAAAGCGTAAAACGTAAAGAGTAAAGAGTGTAAGTAGGCTATCGATTTAAAATAAGGTTGACCCTTAGACTACATATTTTTGATGATTTCGTCTGCGAAAGCGGAACATTTAACTTCAGTTGCGCCTTCCATCAAGCGAGCGAAGTCATAAGTAACAGTTTTGTTGTGGATCGATGCTTCCATACCTTTGTAGATAAGGTCAGCAGCTTCTTGCCAGCCTAGGTGCTCAAGAAGCATTACGCCGGAAAGGATTACGGAACCTGGGTTTACTACGTCAAGATCAGCGTATTTAGGAGCTGTACCGTGAGTAGCTTCGAAGATAGCATGTCCAGTTAGGTAGTTGATGTTTGCGCCCGGAGCGATACCGATACCGCCAACTTGTGCTGCAAGAGCATCGGACAAGTAGTCACCGTTAAGGTTCAATGTAGCGATAACGTCAAAGTCAGTTGGACGAGTAAGTACTTGTTGCAAAGCGATGTCAGCAATTGCATCTTTAACGATCAATTTGCCAGCTGCTTCAGCTTCTTTTTGTGCTTGGTTAGCTGCGTCAGTGCCTTGAGCTTCTTTGATGCGGTCGTATTCGCCCCATGTGAATGTTTCGTTAGCGAATTCTTGTTCAGCAACTTCGTAACCCCAGTTTTTGAACGCGCCTTCTGTGTATTTCATGATGTTGCCTTTGTGTACAAGTGTAACGGATTTTTTGCCGTGTTTGATCGCATATTCAATAGCTGCGCGAACAAGACGTTTCGAACCTTCTTTGGATACTGGTTTGATACCGATACCGGAAGTTTCAGGGAAGCGGATTTTGTTCGCGCCCATTTCGTTTTGCAAGAATTCGATTACTTTTTTCACTTCTGCAGAACCTTCTTGATACTCGATACCTGCGTAGATGTCCTCTGTGTTTTCACGGAAGATAACCATGTCAACAAGCTCAGGACGTTTTACTGGAGATGGAACGCCAGTGAAGTAACGAACAGGACGAAGGCAAGTGTAAAGATCAAGCTCTTGACGAAGAGCAACGTTCAAAGAACGAATACCGCCGCCGATAGGCGTAGTCAAAGGTCCTTTAATTGCAACGATGTATTCGCGAATTGCTGTAAGTGTATCAGCTGGAAGCCACTCGCCGTATTGGTTGAATGCTTTTTCACCAGCAAATACTTCGTACCAAGCGATTTTTTTCTCGCCGTTGTAAGCTTTTTCTACAGCTGCATCAAGTGCGCGTTTCGAAGCTTTCCAGATGTCGCGGCCAGTGCCGTCGCCTTCGATGAAAGGAATAATTGGGTTGTTAGGAACATTAAGTACGCCGTTATCGATAGTAATTTTGTCGCCTTCAGTTGGTAGTGCGAATTTTTCGAATTGAGTCATGAATGTAAATCCTCCTTAGATTTTACTTGCTGATAAGCAAGTATGAATTCGTTATTTTTCGTGGAAAAAGAGAACGAACAGCTGTTCCTTCTCACTCATAACTTGTGTCCAATGAACGATTAGCGTTGTTCGATTGGAACATATTTCACATTGACTGGTCCAACGTAATCAGCACGAGGACGGATCAAGCGATTGTTTTCATATTGCTCAAGGATATGAGCGCTCCAGCCGGATAGACGGCTGATTGCAAAGATTGGCGTGAACAAATCACGTGGAATCTCAAGTGATGTGTATACAGAAGCGGAGTAGAAGTCAACATTCGGCTTCAAGCCTTTTTGCCCTGTAACCAACTCTTCGATTTTAATCGACATTTCATAAAGCTCCATATTGCCTGTCAACTTGCCGAGCTCACGAGACATTTTTTGCAAATGCTTTGCGCGAGGATCGCCATTTTTGTAGACGCGGTGACCGAAGCCCATAATCTTATATTTATTGGCAAGCGCGTTTGTAATAAAGCTCTCAACGTTAGCAGTTGAACCGATTTCTTCGAGCATTACCATAACAGCTTCATTCGCACCACCGTGCAACGGACCCTTCAAGGCGCCGATAGCAGAAGTAATACCGGAATAAATATCAGACAATGTAGCAACTGTAACACGTGCTGCAAAAGTTGATGCATTCAATTCATGGTCTGCATGAAGCACCAAAGCTTGATCAAGTGCTTTCACAGCTACTTCAGCAGGCTCATTGCCAGTAAGCATGTATAAGAAATTATAAGCAATTGAAACGCCTTGTTTAGGTGCAACAGGCTCTTTTCCTTCACGAATACGCGCAAAAGCTGCGATAACTGTAGGCAGTTGCGCCTGCAATTTAATCGCTTTTTGTTGATTCGATTCAGGAGACATATCATTTGCTGAAGCATCATAAAGAGCTAGGCTCGATACTGCAGTACGAAGCGCAGCCATCGAATTTGTACCTTTTGGATACAGTTTGATTTGATCGATTACGCCTTCCGGAATAGCTGCGTATTGATCAAGCTGCTTTTGCAGTCCGTCAAGTTCAGAACGATTAGGTAGTTTGCCGTACCAGAGCAGGTAAGCGACCTCTTCAAAAGTTGCGTTCTCGGCGAGGTCGTCAATATCGATTCCACGATATGTCAATACTCCGTCGATTATCGAGCTGATGGAAGATGCCGCCGCGACAATTCCTTCCAATCCCTTAGTTGCTGTCATCGTTATCTCTCCTTTAGCTTGGGTATAGTCAACATGAAACATTAAACATTAATAGTAAATGATGATCGTACTATTCTGCAATCATCTTTAATCATAAATGATTTTGGCAATTAAGTGAACAAATTGAGACATAAAAATGCTTTATCACCGTCATCAATTATTTTTTCGACTATTTTTATACATTTTTAGACCGCTTATGCTCCTGCCCCATTTTTCCCTGAATCGCAGCTTTTTAGCCTCTGTCTAAAACTATTTTTAGAGAAGCGAATATAGTGGTAAAATGTTCAAAAGAACAAACTATCGCCATACTAACCGCATCGGAGGCGCTACATGACAGGACAACGGATCGGAATAATAGATATAGGCTCCAACTCGGTTCGGCTCGTCGTATATGAAAGAACCGCTAATGGCGCGCATCGTGTCGCCGACAGCAGCAAACGACCAGCAAGATTAAGTGAACGAATAGATGAGAACGGCTTCCTTATAGGCACTGCACTGGATGATCTGATCGACACCCTTACCCATTTTACATTGATATGTGCACATAACCATACCGATCATATACGAGCTGTTGCTACAGCAGCTATTCGTAATGCAGCCAATCGTTCGGAAATTTTGGATCGCATCAAGAGAGATACAGGGCTCAGTATTGAATTGCTCTCAGGCGAAGAAGAAGCCTCATATGGTTTTCTCGGCATGATCAACTCCTTGAATATCCGAGATGGCTTCCTCATTGATATCGGTGGAGGCAGCACAGAGGTTTCCTTATTTCGCAATCGCGCCATCGTTCGCTCCGTCTCGTTTCCATTTGGCTGCGTAAGCTTAAATAAACGTTTCTGCTCCAAAGGTCTGCTTCAAGATGATGATCTAAAGGCGCTGGAAGCGCATGTCTTACAGGCGGTTCAAGCAGAGCCTTGGATTGCAGAAGCGCCGGGATTGCAGCTAGTCGGAGTTGGAGGCACCGTTCGAGCACTTGGGAAGATGCATCAAGCTGCACATAAGTATCCTTTTCCGCTAACGCATAATTACCCCATTTCCAGCGAGCATACCGAGGAGCTTTTTGGGCAAATACGCAGTCTGCCTCTAGACAAAAGACGCAAGCTTCCTGGCTTGTCCAAGGATCGTGCAGATGTCGTCGTTCCAGGAGTTGCTATACTGCGTGTCCTGTTTCGCATAACAAAGGCGGACAATTACCGCATTTGTGGAGCTGGCATACGAGATGGCTTATTCCATGCGACAAGGTTTCCAAACCATCCAAAGCTTGATGATGTACTGAAATATAGCTTAACAAATATAAGCGCCTTGCATCCCCAAGCGCCGAAACAGCATGTCATGCAAGTTAATCGACTTGCGCTTGAGCTTTATGATGTATTGAACAGCGTTCAACCATTGCCGCCTCAAACGAGAGTGCTAGTGAATACCGCCTCACAGCTTTTCCGTATTGGGGCATCCATTGATTATTACGAGTATGCGAGACATTCCTTTTACCTCATCATTAACTCACAGCTAAATGGTTTGACTCATCGTGAAATCATCATGACGGCTGCCATTGCATCCTATAAGAGCAAAGGCCGTACTCGTCAACAGCTTGCTGAGTACAAGGAATTGCTAAGGGAATCAGATCTTGAACTCATTTACAAGTTAGGAACGCTGCTTCAGCTTTCAGCTGCGCTTGATCGCACAGAAACACAAGCCATAGTGCAATTAAATGTGCAATTATTCGGCATTCAGCTTCTGCTGCGTCCCATTAAGCCAAAAAGCTCGCTTGCGGTTGAACGAAGAGAAGTAGATGAGCTTAGCTCTGAATTCAAAAAGCTTTGGGGTGTAAGTCCCATTCTTGATTATTCAGTTAAGCATGATCCTTCCAAGATGAAATAACTTTAGCCTCAAATTGACTGCGGAAAGGCTGTTTATTTTCGTTAGAAATATGCTCGTAAGTACCATTTGACTGTAATTCCCGTGCTTTTACATTATCATTAATGTTAAGATGAAGCATTTTAATTAATATTTGACGAAGATCATTATCAAACACCGGACACATCAGCTCGATACGTCTAGTCAGATTCCGTGTCATCCAATCCGCGCTGGACAAGTATACTTCCTCATCTCCGCCATTATGGAAGTACATGATTCTCGCGTGCTCCAAGAAACGGTCAACAATGCTTATCACCTGAATATTTTCGCTGCGGCCAGGCACTCCTGGCCTTAAGCAGCAAACTCCACGAACGATCAGCACTATTTTCACCCCGGCTTGAGAGGCTTCATACAGCTTGTCGATCATTTCTTTGTTCGAGATGGAATTCATTTTCGCAATGATTTTTGCAGGTTTCCCTGCTAGTGCATTCTCTTTCTCACGATCGATAAGACGATACAGCTTCTCCTTCAGATCAGAAGGCGCTACGCCAAAAGCTTTCCATTCATAAGGCGATGAATATCCCGTCACCTCATTGAACAGCGCCGATGCGTCCCCTCCGATAATAGGGTGTGAAGTAAATAATCCGATATCTGTATACAAAGTAGCGGTACTGTCATTGTAGTTACCGGTTCCGACATGGACATAACGACGCAGAGTACCTTGCTCTCGTCTTACGACAAGCAAGATTTTGGCATGCGTCTTCAATCCAACTAATCCATATACAACATGACAGCCTGCCTTCTCCAACTGACGAGCCCATGCAATATTTCGTTCCTCATCAAACCGCGCCTTTAGCTCCACAACCACGGTTACCTGTTTACCCGACTCTCCTGCCTTAGCTAATGCCTGGACAAGCGCAGACTGACCACTGACGCGATATAATGTCATCTTTATAGCCAGCACATCGGGATCATAGGCTGCCTGCATGACAAAGTCATTGACCGCTTCAAAAGACTCGTAAGGGTGATACATCAGTACATCACGCTGACGAATAACTTCAAACATATCATCCGTCTCGTCAAATTCTCGCGGATAGACAGGCTCCAGCTTCTCGTAACGCAAATTATCATAACCCGTCAACGCACCTGCAAACTTTATCATAAAGCTCAAATCAAGCGGTCCATCCACCTCAAATAAATTATCTTCAATTTCCAGTTCATCCCTCAGAACCTCGAGTGCATAAGGATGCATGCCCTTCGCTATCTCAAGTCTTACTGGAATGCCCCAGCGCCGGCGTCTAAGTTCCTTTTCAATCTCTTCGAGCAGATCCTCGGCGTCCTCTTCGTTCAGTGTAATGTCGGCATCGCGAGTCAATCGGAAAGGATTAACGGAGAAGGGAATATAACCGTTAAATAACGTGTCAATAAATTGCTCGATCAACACCTCCAACAGGACAAATTCCGTTTTTACGCTGTTGATTCTCCCTGGTACAGGAACAATTCTAGGTAATATCGATGGAACCTGAACGATGGCAAAAAGAGGCTCTTCCTCCTCGGAATCCCCTTTTTGCCTTAGCAATACGGCTAAATACAGCTCCTTCGTATGCACGAGAGGAAATGGTCTGCTTTGATCAACAGCCATTGGAGTCAGTACTGGAAATACAATTTCATGAAAATAATCAGAAACCGCTTTGGTCTGTGCTGCATTCAACTCATCAAATGAACGTATAAAAATGCCCTCGCGGCTTAAACCGCGCAATACTTCTCTGTAAGTACGATATTGATCATTAACCATTTGCGTTGCCCGTTTAATAAGCCTTTTCCAGAGACCTGCCGGCGTATAGCCAGTGAAGTCTATTTTGGTCAGACCCGCTCTCATCTGCATTTGTATTCCAGCAACTCGCACACTCATAAACTCATCCAGATTGCTTGTCACAATCGCCAAGAACTTAGCCCGCTCCAGCAAAGGATTATTTACGTCCTGCGCCTCTTGAAGAACTCTACGGTTAAATTCAATCCAACTCAAATCTCGGTTCACATAGTTGGACAACTGCTTAGTCATTTCTCACGCCTCCTGAAAAGTATGCAAAGCAAACTGGCTTTGTGAGCTTTTAAGCTACTTCTATTTATGTAAGAATATTTAACTCTATGCCTTCCAAAAGAAATGGCGATGAGTTTTCATAAGATAAGTCGTCTCATCGACCCATCATGTCCATTATGCAGGATGACTATTATTTCCACGTAAGTCTTTTGTTAAGAGAGTGTAAAATTAGAATCTTCCAATCTTAAAATTACCATTGCGCATTCTTTTCTCAATCCATTGCAGCATGAATAGACGATAGAACGGTCTTGTTACAGGGAACAACAATGTGACACCGATGATATCAGATAAGAATCCCGGAAATAATAACAGAAAACCGCCGGCAAGCACACAAATGCCATCCAACAGTTTAATGCCTGGAATTTGTCCAGCAGCCATTTGCCGCTGAGCTTCCGCCCAAACTTTACGCCCTTCGGCACGAGCCAAGTACGCACCGGCAACACCCATAACAATGAGAATCAAGAATGTATTCCAGCCGCCTATCCACTTTCCAACCTGCAAAATACCAAGCAGCTCCACGAACGGAACTACAATAAATACAGCTAACAGCCATTTGTACATGTTGACCCCTCCTAAAAAGTTTTGCGGATGCAAAACTTATCATCGTAAGCATAAGCTTAGTTTTGCGGATGCAAAACTTAACTTCGTAAGCATGTGCTTAGTTTTGCTAATCATAATTTAGCTTCGCAAGCTTATTTTGTGCGCATCAGCTCATATAATTCCGGCATGATTTTATTCATACGAGCAGGCTGCCATTGTTCATTTACCCATACATGCTTCGTTCCGCCTTCAACAAGTAACTCACCTGGTAATTCATCCTCTTGTGAAAGCTCAGCTGCATGAAAATCTGCTTCCGAAACCCTTCTAATCTGTGATTCAAAGGAAACGCGGACCGCTGATAGTTCGGCTATTCTTGTGCATACAAGCAAAGTATCATCATACCGAGCAGGCAGGAGATAGCGGCATTGCAAATCAATAACAGGAAGCAGCAATCCCTGCTCTTCGATTGATTTATAGTCATAGCCTGCATTCCTTATCCATTCAGTACGTCCAATTTCAAACCAAGTTACATAATTCCCGTGAAATACAACCCGCATTTGATCCGTTTCCTGATATCTGACACGAATCGGATGCATAAACCAGCTTGAAACCGTATGCATGTTATGTTCCCTCCACACTATTGCAATGATTAGCATATTCTACTGACCCATGGTTAACAAAAAGCGACGGTGCATTCACCATCGCTTTTTGTTTTGAACCCTATATAATTGTTATTTTAAGATTCTGTACAATTACAGAACTTTTGATTGACCGTGATAAATTACGCCTGTTTCGCCATAGATCGTTACTTCCATACCATCTTGAAGCATATCAGTCGCATTAGCAACACCTAGGATAACCGGTACTCCAAGGTTTAGGCCGACTACTGCTGCGTGGCTTGTGATACCGCCTTGCTCAGTAATAACAGCTGCTGCTTTTTCAAATGCAGGCATATATTCTTTGTCTGTAGAAACAGTCACAAGAATAGAACCTTCAGTTGTTTTTTCAAGAGCTTCTTGAGCCGTGCGTGCTACAACGATTTTACCAGTAGCTGATTGGCTGCCGATTCCTTGTCCTTGTGCCAAAAGCTCACCAATGTGGTGGATTTTGATTAGGTTTGTAGTGCCAGCACGTCCAACTGGAACGCCTGCTGTAATGATAACCGTGTCGCCCAAGCTTAGGAAGCCTGTGCTCATGCCGCCTTTTACAGCATTTTCGAACATTTCATCCGTTGTATCTGCTTCGGGACCCAATACTGCGAATACACCCCAGATGAGTGAAAGACGACGCAATACCTTCGCATCAGTCGTTACAGCAATGATTGGTGATTTAGGCTTGTACTTCGACACCATGCGAGCAGTGAAGCCGCTTTGCGTCGATGTGATGATTGCTTTTGCATTCAATTCAAGCGCAGAGTTTGCAACCGCTTGGCTGATTGCTTCTGTAACTGTTGTTTGCATTGCATTAGCTTGTTTAGTGAAAATCTCACGGTATTCCAATGAGTTCTCAGCACGCTCAGCAATACGAGCCATCGTTTGAACGGATTCAACTGGATATCTTCCGGCAGCTGTTTCGCCTGAAAGCATGATCGCGCTAGTACCGTCAAAGATAGCATTCGCAACGTCACTTGCTTCAGCGCGTGTAGGACGCGGGTTGCGTTGCATGGAGTCAAGCATTTGTGTAGCAGTGATAACCGGTTTACCAACAAGGTTACCTTTTTTGATCATATTTTTTTGAACGAGAGGAACCTCTTCAGCTGGAATTTCTACGCCTAGATCGCCACGCGCAACCATCAAGCCGTCAGATACTTCTAGAATTTCATCTAGGTTATCTACGCCTTCTTGGTTTTCGATTTTGGAGATGATTTGAATATGTCCAGCGTTGTGACGCTCAAGCAATTCACGAATTTCAAGCACGTCGCTTGCTTTCCGTACGAATGAAGCAGCAATGAAATCTACGCCTTGCTCAATACCGAAGACGATATCATTAGCATCCTTCTCCGTAATACCAGGCAATGAAATTTTCACGCCAGGAACGTTAACGCCTTTTTTACTTTTGATAGGACCGCTGTTTACGATACGGCAGATGATTTCAGTGCCTTTTACTTCTTCAACAGTCAATCCGATCAAGCCGTCGTCGATTAGAATAGTCGATCCGATTGTAACATCATTCGGAAGGTTGCTATATGTAATCGGAACTCGATTACGATCGCCCAAGATATCTTCTGTAGTAAGAGCTACAATTTCACCTTGATTCAGTTCAATAGGCTCTTCTTTTAGCTTGCCTAGACGAATTTCTGGTCCTTTTGTATCCAGCAATACTGCTACAGAAGTACCAAGTTCTTTGTTAGCCAAAGCAATATTTTTGATTCGGTTGCCGTGCTCTTCAAAATCTCCATGAGAGAAGTTAAGACGGGCAACGTTCATCCCAGCTTGAATTAGCTTTTTTGTGTTTTCCAACGATTCGCTCGATGGACCGATTGTACAAACGATTTTTGTTTTGCGCATGTTAAGTTTCCTCCGTTAAATACCTGATATTCTATTATACTGACTCTATACTGACATGACTTCCCACTGGTTGTACAGTAAAAATATCATTTTTACAAATAAATCATTGAATGGTCGGAGCTGCCTCTTGTGTTTCCACAACCGTATCCTGTTTAAAAGACTCGTCCATTGAAGAACTTGGTACTTCCGCTGGAACGGTCTCAGCAATTCGGAAATGACCAATTTTACGGAATTTATTGTAACGATCTTCGATCAGCTGTTCAGCGCTCATCGGGATAAGCTCTTGCAAATGATGCCATAGCTTCTCCTTAATTTGCTCAGCTTGGAACTCTAGATCTCTGTGGGATCCGCCCTGAGGTTCTGGAACGATATCCTCAATAATACCAAACTGGAGTAAATCCTTCGCCGTTATCTTCATCGCTTCTGCAGCTTGATCTGCTTTGGAAGCATCTTTCCATAAGATAGATGCTGCACCGTTTGGAGAAATGGCAGAATAAATCGCATTTTCCAACATCAATACACGGTTTCCAACGCCTAGCGCCAATGCGCCGCCGCTTCCGCCTTCGCCAATAACAATACAAATGATAGGCACACCGAAACCGGCCATTTCCCTCAAGTTGCGCGCAATCGCTTCCGACTGGCCGCGCTCCTCGGCCGTTTTACCTGGATATGCTCCTTTTGTATCGATAAACGTGATGATAGGACGTTTGAATTTGTTTGCTTGCTCCATGAAACGAAGCGCCTTGCGGAAGCCTTCAGGATGAGGACTTCCGAAGAAACGAGCAATATTCTCCCGCGTGTCCTTGCCGCGCTGGTGACCAATGACAGTAACAGGTACACCATTAAGCTTGGCCAATCCACCAACGATAGCTAGATCGTCTGCAAACAGACGATCCCCATGTAGCTCCATGAAATCGGTAAACACCGTTTGAATGTAGTCAAGCGAGGTCGGACGTTGATGATGTCGCGCTAAGTGCATTTTTTGAGCTGGAGTCAGTTCGTTGTACAAATCCTCTTCCATTTGCTTGCACTTCAACTCTAATGCGACAATTTCTTCAGTGAAATCAATGCCTTTCTCAACGCTAAGGCTTTTCAGTTCAGTCACTTTTTGCCGCAAATCATTTAGCGGTTTCTCAAAAGGTAGCTCACCCGCCATTGGATGTTCCCTCCTTCACGCAATGCATGTCAAGCAGCTTTGCTAAAGTAAGCTTCAAATCTTTGCGGTGTACAACCTTATCCAATTGACCATGCTGCAAATTAAACTCAGCCGTTTGGAAATCATCCGGCAGCTTCTGACGAATCGTTTGTTCAATAACAATACGACCAGCAAAACCAATCAATGCGCCAGGCTCGGCCAAATTGTAATCGCCCAAGCTGGCAAAGCTCGCTGAAACCCCACCTGTAGTAGGATCGGTAAATATTGAAATATACAAACCTCCAGCGCCTTGGAATTTCGAAAGCGCTGCACTTGTTTTCGCCATTTGCATCAAGCTTAATATGCTCTCTTGCATCCGCGCTCCACCTGAAGTGGAGAAAATAAGAAGCGGCAGCTTCTTATCATGAGCCGCTTCTATTGCTCTTGTAATCTTCTCACCTACGACAGATCCCATACTGCCTGTGAAAAAATCAAAGCTCATAACGGCTACGACAACCGGAAAACCGCCGATCATGCCTTCTCCAGTTACAACAGCTTCCCGCAACGAAGATTTGCTCTTCTGCTGCTCAAGCTTGCTGGCATAGCCAGGGAAGGAAAGTGGATCGACGGATTCCATATCCGCGTCGTATTCAACCAAATGCCCGTCATCGAGCGTAATGGCAATTCGCTCCCATGCGCTTAACCGATAATGATGGCCGCATGATGAACAAACCTTTAAATTCTTTTCCAATTCTTTGCTGTACTGAATCGTGCCGCACTTGGAGCACTTATTCATTAAGCCTTCCGGAACTTCTCTCTTGCGAGGCTCCGAAGGAATTGTTGCATATTTCTTCTTTGTAAATAAATCTTTTATTTGCACGTGTGACACCTCTCAAGGCGCAATAGTATAGAGCAGTTCATCCTCATGGACGCATAATGGAGTTAAATACTTCTTGTACTTCCTCCAGTTCGCCTGATGGAACAAGTATCTCGTATTGCTGTTTGGACAGATTAACGGGGCGGATCTTCACCAAAAACCCTTCCTCCGTAAGCCGCTTCTTGATGTTATCTGCGATTTTTGCTGTTGGTGCGATATAAATGACCGTCCACATCATGGTACCTCCTGAAAACTTTGCTACCGCAAAGTCCACTTACTAAGCATAGCTATTCCCGGTAACAGGCCATATGATCTCATAATGATATCATATTCATGGGGAATCCGGCAAATCATATCGGATAGCTTTTGGGTCCTGATGTGCAATTCGAGCAGATGCAGCGGCAGCCAAACCAGCAACAATATCGTCCAAAAATACATGAATGTGCTCGCCTTTCACATTCAATTGGCGAATAATACCGGGTTTAACTTTATCCAAATATCCGAAACTCGTCAATCCAATCATGCCATAAACATTTGTAATCCCGAGTGCAAGTGTCTCATCAACACCATAAAGCGACTCGTCTGTTTCCATTATAGATTGCAGAGGTTCAGGCAGTAAACGCTTCTCTGCTAACTCATCAAGGGCAATACCCGTATACATAACGTATTGAACTTCTCTTTTTCCCAAAACCGCTCTGACGCTCTCCTCGCATTCCTCCATCGTCAGGTCCGCATTATAAGGACGCTGCAGCGAAAATACGATTTCTGTTATGTGCGCGACGGTTACTCCTCTTTGCAAGAGCATGTTCTCAATTCCTGTCATAGCCCCATCCCTCCCATAACTGCTTGTACGGCTGTCTCAAAGACAGGGCGAAGCGACCTTGTGATATACCTATATCTCTTGGTCAACTCCGCTTGTATCTCTAAACATATGCGCCGTACGTCGAAGTCGTGCATACGAAATACAAAACTTCAAGAGTTTTTGTGAAAGGTTGGTTATGCAGGCTTTTGTCACTTGACTATAATGGTGCCTTCTCCCAGCAATTGCTCAATAGAAGCAATTAGACGAGGCGACGGTTTTACTCGATAGTTTTCACTTAAAGCCACTGGCTGCTTTCTCTGTTCATAGACCAGCACCGTATCATGCTCTCCGAGATGTCCTGAAAGCAGCTCCTTTAACTGATTCAGTGTATGCTGTTCCTCATTAGCTGCAGCAATCTTGATATAAACGCGTTGGCGTTTTATTTCTGGAGCCGCTTCCTTATTTGGACCAGCTAAAGCTCGCGGATCCCCGCTTTGATTTTCCCGCTTTACACCGGGCTCATTTCGAGGATTAGAGAGGCTTTGCGCATTAGGGGATGTCCCTTTTGATGCAGCAGTACCCGTACCGCCAGCGGCTGTTCGTGCAGCACGTGCTTGCGCTTGCTTCTGCAAACGACTTACTTGTGCTGCAAGATCCAATTCTGAATTTCCTATTGGAACAATGTCTTCAACGATAAGCTTGTAATCATCTTCTTGCTGCTGGACGGTTGCCTGAACGATGACTAAGCCGCCTTTTTCAAGCTTATTTCCAATTCGTTTCCAAACTGTCGGGAAGACGACAGCCTCGACCCTCATAATGCGATCCTCCAGCTCAAGAAAACCCATCGCTTGACCTTTTTTACTCGTGAAAGGCTTCAATGATACGATCATGACACCTGCGATTGCAATGGCGCCATCCTTAGCATCACTTAGCTCCACAAGCCGGTCGAGACCCAGCGGCTCGAGGTATTTCTCCGCATCGTCAAGCGGGTGACCAGACAAATACATGCCGAGCAAATCTCGTTCAAAATCCAATTGCTGCGCAATCGTATAAGGACGTATATCTGGAAGCTCGACATCCCAATTTTGCACCTCATCAAAGCCAAACATCTCAATTTGAAGCTCTTCGCGTTCCTTGCGCCATTTTACGGCTGCTTCCACCGTTTCTTCCAAAGCCGCAAGCAGCTGGGCACGATGACCCGGAAGCGTATCACAAGCTCCCGCTTGGATGAGCGACTCCAGTACCCGCTTATTCACAACGCGCAAATCAACTCTTTGGCATAGATCCAGCAAGCTCTCAAAAGGCCGCTTGCTCCGTTCCTTCTGCAACGCTTCTATGGCTTGAGTACCTACATTTTTGATTGCAGCTAGACCGAAACGAATGGCCTCTCCCGTAGGAGTGAAGCTAACGCTGCTCTCGTTCACATCAGGCGGCAGAACCTCCATCCCCATTCGGCGGCACTCATCCACATATTCGGCTGTCTTGCGCTGGTTCCCTGTTACTGACGCAAGCATCGAAGCCATAAACGCTACTGGATAATGAGCCTTCAACCATGCCGTCTGGAATGCGAGTACACCATATGCTGCTGCATGTGCTCGCGGGAAGCCATAGTCGGCAAATCTTACGATCATATCATAGACATGATTGGCATCGATTTCCGTGTAGCCCTGCTCCAAGCTGCCTTTAACAAAGTGGGCACGTTCTTCATCCAGCACCTCACGTTTTTTCTTAGATACTGCACGACGGAGCAAATCTGCTTCACCAAGCGAGAATCCCGCCATGAGCGAGGCAATCTGCATAATCTGCTCCTGATAAACGATAATGCCGTACGTATCCGCAAGTACGCCTTCCAAAGATGGATGCGGGTATTCCACAGTCACAATGCCATGCTTTCCTTGGATGTATTTAGGAATGAATTCCATCGGTCCTGGGCGATACAAGGCTAGCACGGAGACAATATCTTCAAATTCAGACGGCTTCATGTCCTTTAATACACGACGTACCCCAGCAGATTCCAGTTGAAAAATACCAGTCGTATCGCCCCGTCCGAGCATTGCATAAGTCTCTGGGTCACTGTCGCTTATCGTACGAAAATCAATCTCTCTTCCCGTGAGCTCCTTTACCCATTTCAAGGCTCTCTCCAAAATGGATAATGTCCGCAATCCCAAAAAGTCCATTTTGAGCAGACCGATTGCCTCTAGATGCTCCATTGAGTACTGCGTGAGCGGTATGGAATCGCTCCCGCCGCCTGACTGCAGAGGGGCATAATAGGTAAGCGGCTCCTGTGAAATGATGACACCGGCTGCATGCGTAGAAGCATGTCTAGGCATTCCTTCTACCTTCAAAGCCATACGCAGCAGGGCAGCGGTCTTCGGCTGGCGCTCACTCGCTTCACGGAGCTCTGTGCTAATGCGAAGCGCTTCCTCTAGCGTAATATGAAGCTGGTTTGGAATAAGCTTCGCTGCACGATCGACCTCTTGGAAAGGAACGTTCATCGCTCGTCCAACATCGCGTACAGCCGCCTTCGCAGCCATCGTTCCGAAAGTAATGATTTGAGCTACATGCTCATCGCCATATTTGGCTGATACATAAGTAATAACCTCATCACGTCGCTCATCATTGAAGTCGATATCGATATCAGGCATTGAGATTCGCTCAGGATTCAAAAAACGTTCAAACAAAAGCTTATATTTCAACGGATCTACATCTGTTATTTTAAGCGTATATGCAACCAAACTGCCTGCCGATGAGCCCCTGCCAGGGCCAGTGCGAATACCACGTTCATGCGCAAATCGAACGAAATCCCATACGATTAGAAAATAATCACTGAATCCCATTCTATCTATGACAGAAAGCTCATAATCCAATCGCTCCTGCGCCTTCTCGCGATAGGCAGCATCAGCCGCCCATTCGGGCAGTCCGGCATACCGTGCGATCAAGCCATCCTGACAAAGTGTCTTTAAATAATCGGATGAGCTCATTCCAGCAGGAACCGGCTTGAATACAGGGAGTGCCGCTCGACCGAGCGTCAGCTCGAAATGACATTTATCCGCAATTTCTACTGTATGCTGAATTGCCTCAGGTACATGCCGATAGAGAAGCGCCATTTCCTCCTCACTCTTCATATGCAACTGATTCGTCGGCATTCGCATACGATCCGCATCGTCAACCGTCTTACCCGTTCCGATACACAGCAGCACATCTTGAACTTCCGCATCCTCAGGATTCAAGTAATGAACATCATTCGTTGCAACCAGCTTGATGCCAGTCTCCGCTGCGAGCTTAATCATCTCGATCGACACTTTTTTCTGCTCCAGCATGCCGTGATCCTGAAGCTCCAAATAAAAGTCGTCTCCAAATATATCTTTATAGCGCAAAGCAGCGCTGCGAGCCTCGTCTAGTCTATCATGCAGCAAATGCTGCGATACTTCTCCTCCTAGACAGGCGCTTAAACAAATGAGACCCTCTCCATATTCCCGAAGCGCTTCCATATCAACGCGCGGTTTATAGTGGAATCCTTCTAAATGAGCAATAGAACTAAGCTTCATCAGATTTCGGTAGCCTGTTTCATCTTTGGCAAGCACGATAAGATGATAAATCGGATTATCCTTGCGGGTTCCTTTCTCAAAGCGTGAGCCCGCTGTCAGGTATAATTCGCAGCCAATGATAGGCTTAATACCATTTGCCTTGCAGGCACGATAAAAAGGTATGGCGCCGTACATAACACCATGATCAGTAAGCGCGAGAGCCTTCATGCCAAGCTCAGCTGCTCTTGCAGTCAGGTCGCGGATTCTTGCGGCGCCATCGAGCAGGCTATATTCACTGTGGACGTGCAAATGCACGAAGGATTGTTTGTTGTGACCGCTCATCGCATCCGTTCCTTTCCGCATTCTATAAATTAGTTAGTCCCATTTTATCATAATAGAGCAGGACACGCCCATAGAATGGTAGCAGAGCCTACTTGCTCTCGTAAAATAGAACTTTTGTTAGAGGAGGAAGGGCGATGAACTATTTTTTGTTCAAAGCAGGTCTAGATTTTTTTATAGCTTTAGGTGTCGTTGTGGGCGGTTCTACACTAGCGGGGATTGGCTCTGTATTTATGCTTATGCCACCTGCAACTACGATGATTGAAACAGCCGCAAGACTTAAAATATGGGCGATTGTCGCAGCGATAGGCGGGTCAATAGATCCTATTCGAGTCATAGAGAGCAACATTAATGCAGGCCACTTATCACCAGTCGCACAGCAGGTTTTTATAATCATTATTGCTTTTCTTGGGGCACATCTTGGAACGGAGCTCATTCGTCTCATTTGCAAGGGAGCTACTTAAGCGATGCGAATACCGCCATTCGAAAGATATGTAGTGGGTTTGCAATTTGTAGGGGCATTAGTGCTTGGAATGATTATTGGAGCCATTATATATAATTCGATCTATATGGCACAGTTCGAGGCATTGATCAACTTAAAGAGTGAGCTTGAGGTAAAGCTTGAGCAGTATGAGCAGGATATCAAACACCTGAATCAATTCAAGGATCAGCACACGGTCATCAAAAGCGTGCTTCCAAGGATTGAGAAGGGATCTGGTCAAAATTCAGATCGACCAAAGCTTGATCAAGAAACGATAGCTGTACTTATAAAACGAATAAAAAAAGACTTGAGCAGCTTTATCGGAAAAAGCATTTACGAGATCGATTCTGATGCACAGTTCGCTCGCAATCTGCTTGAGACGAAAATTTATATGGATGTCAATAATAAAGACTATACGATCGAAGTAAAGACCGTGTTAGTCGTCGATAATGTTCTGCATGTTTGGATTAATGTTCTTAACTATACGAAGCCGCCTACCTAAGCGAATACTCGCGTTTCATGGTACAATAGAGTCTATGTATTCACAATTTTTGTGCTGCTCGTACATAATAAGCAACTTACCTTAAAGGAGCTATTCACTCATGAACATGGATCAACTCTTGCAATGGCTGCTAGCGCCATGCATCCTCATCACGCTTATACTCTCAGTCGTATTCAGCTTCAAATCACGCCGTTCCGCCGATGCTAGAACGCGAGGCATCTTCTCTGCTCGAATGAACATCAGCATGGGCGCCATGCTGCTCTTTATTTCACTCGTTCAGTTATTTCTCTCGGGCGAGTCTACTCTTCGTATAGTCATCGGCGCTATATTTATGGTGCTAGGCGTATTTAATCTATTTGCAGGACTCCGCAACCTCAGTTCCTACTCAAGAGTTAAAAACTAATTCGCATTTACAATCAATAAGGATCTATCATTTGGGCCGTCATCATCGCCTTGGCGGCCAATCCTTGCAAATCAAAAACCTCAATTTCCAGCTTCGTAAATTTTCGACTCAGCTCAAGTGCGCGTGGTGTAATCGTAATCTCGCTGTCAATTTGAACAGGTCTAACGAAATAAGTCGTCATACTCTCAAGCAAATAATCCCTCTTTGCCGTATCTCGAATCATTCTACGTGCCGCCTGTGTCATTAAAGTCGCAAGCAAGCCCTCCGAGACCATTCCGAGCGCACCTGACATTTGCGGTGTAATCGTCCCCTTGTAAGCAATTCCTAGCGTTTCCTGCCCATTCATGCCAGTATCTGACGCAGCCATAAAACCTGTCCACATCAAATCCTCGAATGTTTCACCGGATTCAGGCTGTTTGCCTGCAAAGCGCATAGCATCCAGTACTTCTTGTCTCGTAATGACACTAAGGAGCTTTCGATGACGATCAACAATAGGCAATAGATCTATTCCCTCAGCAGCCATCGTATGCGCTGCCGAAGTAACAGTAATGTTCGGAGCAGCCGTAATGGGATGCTTCGTCATCAGTTTATCTATCGTGCTTTCATCAGGTGACCCAACCGCATCCTTGGCTGTCATCATCCCTATGACCTTGCTTCTATCATCAACAACCGGAAAACGTGAATAGCCGGTCTCACGCGACAATTTATGAAAGTCTAAAATCGTTTGACCGGAGTGCAGGACATCTGCGGGACGACTAAACGTTACGATATCTTCAATAAGCATAATTTTCCGTTTAATTAATCGATCATACATGGCGCGGTTAATCATTGATGCAACGGTAAACGTATCATGCCTCGATGAAAGGATTGGAAGTGATCTTTCATCGGCAAGCTGAATGACTTCCGGGCTTGGCTCAAAACCGCCCGTAATCAAAACGCCTGCACCCTGCTCCAAAGCGCAAATGTGTGCACTTACACGGTTACCTACGATAAGTAAGCTGCTCTCATCGATATAACGAAGCATGGCATCGAGCTCCATGGCGCCGATTACAAATTTATGCAGTGTTTTATCGAGTCCGCTAGCTCCGCCGAACAGTTTGCCCTCTACAATCTCCGCTACTTCGCCAAAGGTGAGCTGATCAAGCGCCTCTCTGCGTTTTCGATCAATTCTAACCGTGCCAATACGTTCCTTTGTACTGACAAGCCCTGAGCGCTCTGCCTCTTTAAACGCTTTATATGCTGTACCCTCACTGACAGCAAGTGCCTTGGCAATAGAGCGTACCGATATTTTTGTACCAATTTTTAGGCTTTGAATATAATTTAAAATTTGTTCATGCTTCGTGGCTGTCTCACTGCCTGGTCCAAGTAGACTCATTGCTATTCCTCCGTCCAATAAACCTTACTCTCTCTATTATAGGAGATAGTGAGTAACAAGTCATGTTCCCTCGGACGTATAAGAGAGGTTACAGCTTCCACTGCAGATCAACCGTCTCAACCTTTAGATTGGCATCAAGCATATTGTCACCTATGCCTTTAAATCTCCATCTCTTGAATAACAGCTGAATAGTTTGCACATTGATAGCGTCCATTGCGCCCGTTACGATAAAAGATTGCCAATCATACTGAATGGGAACAGGGTAGCGCAGTGATTGAATGAGGTGATTTTCAATTTCTATCCCTTGTGCAGGGATTTCTTCATATATATTGGAAAATAAAAAAGAGCTATGCTCGCTGAATGGTCTTGAAATTGCATCTGACTTGAGGTTAATTACATATTCAACAATTTGTGTGTGCGGATTCACGCGGCAGCTGAAAAGTCCATTTGCTGACACGGCTTTGTTAATGCGATGGGATAATCGAAAATGAAATCGAACGAAAAAAGGAACATTGCAATAATAGGCTCGGACTTTTCTAAAAAACTCAAACTCATCTACCACTTCCCCCAACCCTCCTTGCATCCAAGTTCACTCAGTTGTACCCCCTATCATTTCACGGATAATTGGTAAATTAGACCTATATAGGTAAACATGCTATTAGTATGATACTTTTTTACACAATTATAGTAAATAACCCATCTATTAGTCAATGACTATAGTCACTTAAAATAATATACTCTATAGAATGTTGTTGATGAATCAGGAAAGTTCTATCGTTAGTCTGAGGTGACAAAATGAGTGAGGTTGCAGGGTTTATAGGAGAGAATATTCGTCTTTTGCGCAAACAAAGAGGACTTAGCCAAGAGCAGCTCGCTCTCCGCGCTGAAATAAACGCGTCCTATATGGGACAAGTTGAACGTGGACAAAAAAACCCGACAATTGACGTGCTCAGCAAAATAGCGGCGGCACTTCAAATACCAATTGAGCAAGTCGTTAATCCCAGCACAACGGTGGCTCCGAATAATAAGGATCATAGTTATGTTGACAAAATAGCCCATCAGCTTAACGGATTAACCTTGAAGGAACAGGAAGCCGTCTACAAATTCGTCAAACAAATTGTGCAATTTAAAGAATTAAATTAAGCTCGAGGTTAAGCATCTATTTACATAAAGAAGATCCGCCAAGAGCATTCCCGGCGGATCTTCTTTGCTATGAGGTTGATGGCAGCTTGCCATTTATCCACGTGACTTCTTACCTTCAATAACCTTTTGTACGAGCTTCCGCTCCCAAAGCTGCGCCTTCTCCCGCTTGATCCTTGCGAGCTCCTTACGCTTCTCCTCTGTCATTAGAAGCGCATTGACATGCGCGGCTATAATGACAAGCGCAAAGCCAATCCAGATCATACCGAATGTACTTGACCAATCCCAAGGCGCATTTAGTTCAAGTCGCGGCAGCGCATAAAAAAGCATTGAGAGCGCGATGAGCAAATATAAAATAGGACGGCCTTTACCCGATAACATTCTCCTCAACTCCTTCAAAGAATCATAAGCGGCGGCTAACCATCTTGTCCGCATTACCATCCTATGAAAGCCCTTAGAGGAATATGCTTATCCTAGTCTACAATTGCCTTCAACACATCCGACATGATGCGGTTGACATCCTCGAAAACGACGGCAAAGCGCCGTTCAGACTCAAGAAGCTTGCCGATCAATGGATTTTGCGTAATAACTTCATATTGCTTGCTCATCTTCTCCATGTCCTCAGCAGAAGGCTCTTCACCCGCCATCATCTTTTGCTGCATAAAGTTTTGTCGCTCCCGGAAATCATCCAACAGCAGCTTTGCTTCAGGATCCGCATCTGCAGCCATTTTTGCTTCCTTAAGCAACCTCGCTTCCTCACTTTCTTTGAGCGCTTTGGCTAATTCATAAGCTTTATCATATATATTCATAATCTCTCTCCATTCACTATTTTTTTAGTTATACATATGTCTAATCATACTGCTTAAAAGCAAGCTAAGCCAACCTCACTGTGGAATAGCTCATGAAAACAAGAAGCAAGGTGGGCTCATTCTGATTCACACGTAGGTAGATGTCCTCATATGATGAAGTAATTCGTGTTATACACCTAAGGCCGCTTACCTCTTATCGTCATCCTCCTGCTTGGAAGGAGATTTATGATGCTCAAATCGAAAGTAGCCGTACAGGTGATCAGCTCTGGCTTGCTTCCGGAAGATACGCTAATGCTTGGTGAAACACTCGTAAAACAGTGGAAGATTCCTCACGGTCAGCACATTCGCCTGAAATTTGGTGCCTTTTCACAAAATGTGAAGATTATTTCTGTAGCGAAATATGACGGAATGAGGATCAGCCAAAGCTTAGCTAGAAAAATGGGATTGACAGGCGGAGCATCCATCCGTCTGCATTACAAATCAGGTGCGTCCACCCTATTGTTAGGTCCGTTAATCGGAGTGCTCGTTAGCCGCGATTATCCGCATATGCCTGATAAACCATTTGGCTCCATCACTATGTTTTGCAAAGAGCTTGTCGAAGCCTGTACGGCGCAAGGCGCGTATGTTTATTTTTTTACGCCGAATCAAATCGGCAGCAGTCTTGATATCGTTGACGGATGGATCTATTCAGATGGCTGGCAAAAAGTCAAAATGCCTGTTCCAGACGTGGTCAACAATCGTCTAACCTCACGAAAATTGGAGAACAGACCCAGCGTACAACATTTTATGAAAGAAGTAAAACAGCAGCATCGCACCAACATTTTCAACGAAAAGTTTCTGGATAAAACCGAGGTTTTCGATGCACTGAAGAAGGATGAGACGCTCGCTCGATATTTGCCTGAATCCCATACACTTCGGAACTACGCCATGCTGAAATCCATGTGCGGTCGCTATAACAATGTTTTTTTGAAGCCTGCTCGCGGCAGCCTGGGCAAAGGAATCATTCGCATTACTCAAGTCGATTCGAATAACTATCAAGCCATGTATGCGACCGCTGCTGGTACACGCAAGCAGAATTATACGAGTCTAGTTAAGCTCTTCTCGACCATTTCTTCGAAAATGAAAACCGTTCGGTATCAGATTCAACAGGGCTTGCAGCTCATTGAAATCCAGAAGAGACCCGTAGATTTCAGGGCGCTTGTCCAAAAAAACAAACTAGGCAAATGGACGATAACATCCATTGTTGCAAGAACTGCCGGCAGTCATCATTTTGTCTCCAACTTGGCACGCGGAGGTACGCTCAGCACCGCTCTAGAGGGTGTGTCCAGATCCAATCTTCAAGCTAGTGTAGGCAGACAAGACGCGGTGCAGCGCTTGCAGCAAGCTGCGCTGAATATCGCTCGCGGAGTAGATGAGCAGATCCCAGCACATTTCGGAGAGCTTGGCATCGATTTAGCGCTTGATACCAGTGGTCGCGTGTGGCTGCTTGAAGTAAATTCAAAGCCATCCAAAAACGATAACACACCGCTAAACGAGAATAAAATTAGACCTTCTGTTCGCATGATGATCCAATATTCCCGTTTCCTTTCAGGCTTTTAAAGGAGGTTACTATGCAATCTCAAACGGTCAATGTGGGTATCGCCGTTGCTTCTATCCGCCTCTCTAAACAAGGCGCCGAGGAGGTTCCGGTATTGTTGGAGCCTTCCTTCTATCGCGACCTGAGTCTAGCTGCAAAGCGGCTCGGCATAAACCTTTACGTGTTTTGTGCAGAAGGCTATCAGCAGCAAACAGGACAATTAAAGGCCTATTGCTTTGAACGAAATCACTTTACGCTACAGACCGTTCCCTTACCCGACATCATCTATGACCGTTGTTTCTTCACCGATGCCAGCCAGCGCATAAGATTCCGAAAGCTGCTGGCTTCCCTTTCGCAAAGGAAATCCTTTCAGCTTCTTAATGCAGCTCTCCCAGCGAAACTTGAAGTATATCACGCACTGAACCGCGACACTCTTCTGCAATCCTATTTACCTCAAACATTGAATTATCAATCATCAGATCAAATTATGGGTCTGACTGGGCTTCATCCTGAAGGCATTGTAATGAAACCGGCGTCCGGCATGCAGGGAAGAGGCTTGCTTCATATTAGAAAAAACCCAAATCATTCCACCTTTGAGGTGAATGGGCGCAGCAAACAAAACCATTCTTTTTCTCTTAGTTTTAAGGGTGAGCATAAATTCAATCATTGGATTAGTCGCTTCACTGGACGGACTCCTTACCTGATTCAGCCTTATCTAGAGCTTCGGGATGAGAAAGATAACCCCCTTGATATAAGAGCGCTCCTGCAAAAGGATGAGAATGGGCAATGGTCTCTCTCTGGCACAGCAGCCCGCTCCGGGCAAGCAGGCTCTCTTACATCCAACCTTCATGGCGGCGGTGATGCTCGCCCTGCCCTGCAGGTATTGAACGCCAAATTTGGCAGAGCTAAATCCGAACGTTTGCTAGAGGAAATCCATACAATAAGCAAGCAAACAGGAGCACGAATTGAGCAATCATTCGGAAGATTCGCCGAACTTGGTCTCGATTTCGGCATCGACCGAAGCGGCCGGCTATGGTTGATTGAAGTGAATGCCAAACCCGGCCGCTCATCCTTTCGACTCATCAGCGACAAGAAAGCAGAGCAGCTTTCCATTCAAAGACCGCTCCAGTACGCGCGATTGCTTTCAAGGCGCTTACAACCCAACTTTGTAGCCAATGAAACCGCAAACGGCCGATTCCATTTTTTTAGAACAGACAACCAATTACGGCCTTTCAACGTTCAGGAGGTTCATCAATGAGTTTGACAACTTGTAACGTACATTTCTCACAGCAGTCCAACAAGATCATTTATTTGTCCAGCCCGTTGCTGAAGCAGCTGAAGCTATCCGGCAAAAAGTCGGTTCACCTCAAGCTGGGCAACGAGGTCATTATTGCAGAAATCAAGCAGTTGAAACGCCCTGGCAATCACTTGTATTTATCATCAGGCGTTCGTCAATCCATTAGGGTGCCGAAGTCCGGTAATGTCTTCGTGCTCAATACCGGTGAGAATGAAGTGCAACTAGGTCCTCTGATCGGCATTCTAAGCGATAATAACAACCACTCGGAAAGCAACCCTTTTGGTCCGCGCACAGGATTCATTAAGCAAATTATCCGTACAGGCGAGAGTAAAGCTTATCTGTTCGGATTTACGCCAAGCGATATCAACTGGCAGCAAGGAACCATCAACGGCTATTTTCTTAATGCACAAGGCGGCTGGTACCGTAAAGTAGTTTCGTTGCCGGATGTTGTGTATAACCGTCTTCCAAGCCGTAAGGCAGAGACATCCGCATCGATTAACTCCCTGCGCGAGCGGTTTGTACGCCGAAAAATCCCTTTCTTCAACTGGAGCTTCTTCAATAAGTCTGATGTTTACAAACTGCTCGACAATGATCCGGAAGCGTTGAATCATTTGCCGGAATCTGTCGCAGGACCAACCTCAGAAAAAATAAAAGAGATGCTCGAGAAGCATCAGTTTCTTTATTTCAAGCCAACCGCAGGCAGTCTAGGTGTAGGCATCTACCGCCTCACCTATAATCCGAAGCGCGGTTACTTCGCACGCTATCGCAAAGGAGGTCAAAACGTACTCCTGCGTTTCACAAACTTCAGCAGCTTAATGCGCATGCTGCAAGCTAAACACGGAAGCAACCTGAATCATTACGTCATTCAGCAAGGCATCCGCTTAGTTGAGATTGATAGCTGCCCGCTGGATTTCCGCTTTCATATGCATAAAAACGGCAAAAACGAATGGATAACAGCTGGAATAGGCGCAAAGAAAGCAGGCAGAGGAAGCGTAACGACGCATGTCAAAAACGGCGGGTCACTAATGACACCTGAACAAGCGCTTGGAAAAACTTTCGGCGCTAAAGCAGATGAGGTATTAGAGAAAGCCAAGACTGCTGCCGTCAAGCTTTCAGAGGCTATTGAACGAAACTATCCGCATCGCCTCGGCGAGCTAGGACTTGATATCGGTATCGACAAAGATGGCGAAGTATGGATGTTTGAAGCTAATGCAAAACCGGGCCGATCCATCTTCAAACATCCAGCCTTGCGTTCGGAGGGCCGGGCATCTCTATCTTACATTCTTGAGCATTGTTTGTATCTTAGCCGCTTTCAGAACCAAGGAGGTAATGGCTAATGGACAGCTCGCTTCCGGCAGAATCGAATTTTAGAGAACTCCGCGCCGGCAGGACGGTTCTTGCCATTTTGACGATTGATGATGACTTGCTGCTCTTCCGAGGTAATCGAAGCAACTTTGCTGATTTGATTCGAACGGGTCAATCTATGGGTTTTATCGTCTACGTCGTGACAGCGAAAAATCTACAATTAACAAAAAACATTATAAAGGGCTTCATCTTCGATGAGGAGTCTGAGAGCTGGCTGCAGCGGCTCCTGCCATTTCCTGATATTATCTACAATCGAATCCCGCAGCGGGAGGATGAGATGCTCCCTGCTGTTAGACAAAAAATCGCCGCTTGTCATAAGCATCCGCGAGTGAAGCTGTTTAACCCATCCTTCTTCAATAAATGGGATCTATTTGAATGGCTTCGATTATCAAAGAAGACAAAACCTTATATTCCAACGACCCGCAAGCTTATTACGGTGACGGGACTCAGCCAAATGCTGCGCAAGCATTCCTATCTCTATCTGAAGCCGGAAAGCGGCAAAGCGGGAAAGGGCATCATGACCATCAAGGTCCAAAGCGAGAAGCAGATGCCCTATCGATTGAAAATTCAAGAAAACAAAAAAAGCGTCACCTATAATTGTTCTAGCATTAGTAAGCTTTGGAGCCGGATTCAGAAGCAAAGCGGAGACGAAGCCTATATAGCCCAGCAAGGCATTAAGCTAGCCTCCTTTAATGACCGAAGCTTTGATCTGCGGGCACTTGTTCAAAAAAACCAGCGCGGTCAATGGGATATAACAGGAATAGGGGCGCGTATCGCCGGACTTTCGAGTATAACCACCCACGTTCCACGCGGGGGGATGATCGAGGATCCGGAGAAGCTGCTTGTTCATTCATTTAACGAGGAGCAAGCGCGTAAGCTACTCATACAAGCAAAAAATACAGCAGTGTTAATTGCCAAACAAATCGAGCGCGCCTCGGGACAACTGCTTGGAGAAATGTCGATGGACCTGGGCGTCGACAGCAACGGGAATATGTGGTTTTTTGAAGCCAATTCCAAGCCGATGAAGTTCGATGAACTGCATATTCGTCAAAAATCTTTAGAACGCATTTTTCATTATGGAGCGTATTTGGTAAAAACAAAATCGGAAAAAACAGGAGGCGCATGACGTGGAACTGGAGCTGCTTACACCGGAGGCGTGGATATCAGAACAAAAAAGACTTATCGGCTATGCCATTCGATTCGGGGATAAGCGGCTTGCGGTCTCTACCATTCATACGCTGCGCAAGCTGGATGCCGCATTGCTGAAAGAGGATCACAACAACCTCTTTCATGCAGTTGCCGTTGTTGCTAAGCAAGCCAACCGAATTATTGGCTTTGGTTTTGCCTCGGGCAATGGTGAAGATGGCTGTATGGTCGTCGTTCACCCAGAGGCTAGAGGTCACGGAATCGGCAGCGCTATTGTACAAGCGATGATTGATCGACTTGGCAAACTGACCTGTAATGTCGCCACTGACAATACAGCAAGCATGGCCATATGCTTTCGGCTTGGCATGACAGCCGTCTCTATGCATAGAGGCCCAACAGGAAAACCGACGCTCCGTTTCGAAAGGGGAACCTCAAATGGCACAACCCGTCCTAGGCATTCTGACTTTGTACCTCAATGAAGCGGGCATGCTGGAGGAACGATCCATTTATCAAAAAATGACTACCGCGGGACGAAAAATTGGACTTCGCGTTTTCGTATTTACACCCAAAGACGTCAATTATAAAAAGAATCAAATTCATGCGCTTTTTTATGATCCCGACGAAGCGACTTGGTCCCGGAAATGGACTTCATTCCCTCATCTCATATATGACCGTTGCCGTATTCAAAGAACCTATCGCTTTGATCAGCTTAAACAGTTTCGAGCTCGCTATGGTTTTCTAACCTTCCTTAACCGCCCGCTTCGAAATAAATGGACGATACACCGTGTGCTGTCGAAGGATTCACGTTACAAAGGGCATCTTCCTTCCACTCGCTACGTCGAGAGCACGAGCGATGTCATTGAGATGATCAAGAAATTCCCGCTTCTTTATCTAAAGCCGATTAACGGCACGGGAGGCAGAGGCATTCTCCGCATCGAGAGAAACAAGGACGGTATGCTTAATATTCAAGGCCGCGATCGGTCGCGGCGGATTATAAAACCGCAGCAAATCTCAGTTTCTGCACTAAACAGTTACTTGACTCCTTGGAATTTGAAAGGGAATCGTTATATCGCGCAGCAAGGCATTCAAATAAAATTAAATAGCGGTCGCGTGCATGATTATCGCATGCTTGTTCAGAAAAATGCTGAAGGTGTGTGGGAAGTAACCGGTTGTGCTGGGCGAATTGGCGCATCAGGCAGTATTACATCCAATCTGCACGGGGGTGGCCGCGCATCCACGATGGGCGCTTTGCTTAAGGAATGGCTGCATGATGAGAAGAAGATAATTGAGGTGAAGGAAGAGTCCGAGAAGCTCGGGGTCGGAATTGCCGCATATCTGGAACAGAACTACGGAAGATTATGTGAGCTTGCGCTTGATTTAGCAATTGATCGCAAAGGAGGCATATGGCTTTTGGAGGTTAATCCCAAGCCAGCTCGCGAAGTGTTCGCACAAGCGGGAGAGAAAGAGGTTTACCGCAAAGCAATTGTCAGACCTCTTGAATATGCACTCTGGCTTCATAATCAAAAGATTCGTAAAAAAAACAAAGAAAAGACACTAGATTCTGATACACGTATCGATTTCGAGTTAGAATGAAACGTTGCTTTTGCTAAATAAACCGGTCTGCTACAAACCTTTTTTATAGTCAGAAAATCCTGCACCTGCAAGGAAGCGAGCGATGCCGCCGCTTCCTTGCAGGTGCTTTATGCTTATCACTTATTGATGAGTATACATCTATTATTCCAAAAGACCGATCAGCTCACGAAAATCGGAAATAAGCGCATCAGCACCCTCAAGCTCTGATGAGCGTCCATAGGTCGCATAGGCGCAGCCAATTGTCTGCAGTCCATTGCCCTTACCTGCTTCCACATCTGATGAGCGGTCGCCAACCATCCATGCCGATTGAATACCATGATCCGTTAACAAACGAGCAACTAAATCAACTTTGGTTGCCGTCTGATATTCTCCTGCACTGTACAGCCCATGGAATAGTCCAGCAATCCCTTTGTATTCCGCAACGCCTTTCACATAGTCCTCAAGTCCGTTGCTTGCCACAAATAGCTTTATTCCTCTATTCTTCAGCTCCGTTAATGTTTGCTCTACATACGCATATAAATCTCCTTCGCCTACAGCAAGCGCCTCTAGCTCATATTGCAGCAGCAATTCATCGGCGCGATTGCGAGCTGCCTCTGAGCCGTCTGGCATAACTTTTCGCCAAATATCATCCAGCAGCATGCCAAGACAGCCAAGCAATCTCTCTACTGGCGGTGTCGGATGGGGATATAACGCCTCCTCCCGAAGTGTCTCGAACACACGGTGATGGACGGGTATTAACAACGTATCGGTTTCAAACAATGTACCATCCATATCAAAAATAATGGCCTCCGGTTTTGGAAGCTTTTGCTCGTTCATCTAAGTTGCCCCTCTCCAAGTTTGTCCTAATCATACTGGAAGGGTAGATGCTATAGCAAGACTTTACCCCTCTATTTACGAACAAATAACGAAGCGGGAAGCATGACCAATCGTCCAATTGTATATGGACCCAAATAAGCACCAGCAACCAAAAAAAACGGGTTCACAAGCACCTCATGCACCTCTGTCATAAATACGGTATCGTGAACAATCGTTTCCCTAACAGCATCTGCCGCGACGACAAAAAATATAAATGCCGCTACAACAGCAGCAGCGTCAAACAACCGGCTTGCCACTCCGCTGACAAAGCTCACCCAACTAACTAGAACCGTTCCCAACGCCAGCGCGATGCCTATCATCAACATTTTACATCCCCCTTTTCTACTAGCTTCGGTTTATTGTCAATCGCTTAAACCATTAAAAAATCATAAAAAACAGCTCGATTGAATAAATAGAAGGCAAGTTGTTTACATATGAAAAGAGAAGATTAACTAAAAAACGTTGTAAAGCGGAGGTGCATGAGATGAAACATAAATATCGTTGGTGGAATATTATTGCTCTCGTTGCGGTTTTAATTGTTAACGGTCTAGCGGAATGGCTTCCGATCAATGGAAAGACGACTGGTGAAATATCGGCTCATTACCCGGTACTTATTACACCGGCACCGTATGCCTTTTCTATTTGGTCTGTTATTTATTTGCTGCTTATCGGCTTTGCTATATTTCAATTTAGACCACAAGCTGCCGGAAGCAGAATGTTGCAAAGTATCGGCCCTTGGTTTCTAATCAGCTGCTTATTAAATATAGCTTGGATTCTTGTTTGGCATTATGAACGGCTAAATAGCAGTATGTTCGTTATGTTGGCATTGCTTTTATCACTAATTATGATTTATACAGCTATCGGCAAAGAAAAGCTTAAGGCCTCAAGCGGTGAGAGACTGCTCATTTGGCTTCCGTTCAGTATTTATCTGGGCTGGATCAGCACCGCTACAATCGTTAACATCTCTGTCGTCTTATATGCTGCTAACTGGGATGGCTTTGGTTTGGCTGATACGGCTTGGACTATAATTATGCTGATCATCGCCGCTCTACTCGCGCTCTTTGTTGGGTTAAGGCATCTCGATCCCCCCTATGTTCTCGTATTCATCTGGTCATTTATTGCAATAGCCGTTAAGGAAGGACAGCAATCTGATATTGCGGCCGCTGCATTAATCGGAGCGAGTGTTCTTACGGCTGCCGCTGTACTCATACTTATTCAAGCTGGAAAAAGGAAGTCGAATGCATATTGATAAATAACACCGGATATGTCAAACTGTTTGGTGGGTGCGAGGATAAATCCCCCCCAGCAGGAGAGGACGTGACGGTTTACGAATGGCAAAATGGCTGCTTCGTTCCATGACAGAATTAAGCTCGCGCAAATGGATATCCCGATTAACGGGAAAATTCGCGCAATCGGGTGCTAGCCGTCGCTTTATTTCTCGATTCGCAACGACTTATGGCATTAAGATAGAAGAGGCAGAGAAGCCTTTATCTCAATACAAGACATTAAATGAATTTTTCACACGCAGGCTGAAGCCTGGACTGCGAGAAATTCATACCGATACGGATTCACTAGTAAGCCCTGTCGATGCGCTTATCACTGGCGCTGGTCCCATTACTAGCGGCACTATTGTGAATGTCAAAGGGCAGGATTATACAATTGAAGAGCTCCTTAACCGGTCTCCGAGAACGGCAAATTACTTGAATGGCTATTATATGGTGCTTTATTTAAGTCCAACTGACTATCACCGCATTCATTCACCCGTTAGCGGACACATTGTTGAACGTGAGCATATCGCCGGCAAGGTTTATCCTGTGAATGACTTTGGTTTACGCCATATGAGGCGGGTTCTGAGTCGAAATGAACGTCTCATTACTTACATGCAGCATGAGCAAGGTGAAGTCGCAGTTGTTAAGGTAGGCGCGATGAATGTGAGCAGCATCAAATATGTCATGCCTCTGCGTGATCAGCTGTTAAAGGGTGATGAGCTGGCATATTTTGAATTCGGCTCAACCGTGGTTCTTCTGACGGAGGACGGTTCGTTTACACCTCGTGAAGAAGGCTTGCTTGGAGCAAAGGTACGCATGGGAGAAAGATTAGGTTCACTTCAATAACATAAGCGTTTGTTAAGGCACAAAATCAAAACAGCCCTTTTCCTGAATAGGTTTCAGGAAGAGGGCTGTTTTGTCATTGCTTATCTCATATCAGATGGACTTCGTCCAGTATATTGCTTAAACTGCCTGCTGAAAAAGAAAATGTCACGATAACCAAGCGCATCCGCTACTTCCGTCACATTCATTCCCGCATGCATGAGCAAATGCTGCGCTCTTTCAATTCTTGTTCGAATGATATAAGTTTGAACCGACATCCCGATCATTTCTTTGAATCTCATCGAGAAATAACGCGGCGATAGCTGGGCTCTAGCGGCTAGATCCTCAACGCGATGTGCGATACTTGGATTTTGACGAACATAATTGGCTACCTCATGTATAGCTTCCGTTAACTGATTACTAGCTTTCTTCTCAACAGGTAATTCCTTGTCTTCCCGCAGTAAATGAATCATCAGCTGTTTAAGTACAAGCTGTGCTTCTTCCTCAGCTGCAAAGGTTTTAACGAGAAATAAACGTACATAGCGTGAAAGCATATATTCAAAGTCAACGGTATCACTTAGCTGTCTGTAACGATTTGGAACAGTATCAATCGGTTCATTGATAGCAAAATGTATGTAGGTCAAAACTAGCGGGCGCTGTGGGTGGTGCGTGGCACTTGTGAAATCACCCTTACGAAAGAGAAAACAGCTGCCTGGTCCCACATCGTAATGAATTCCATTTACTTCCACTTCCCCTTCTCCGCTCCATACATAAAATAAATCATAATTAGCCAGCGGTATTTCTCGTCTCGCCCATTTCCAGCTGGGCTCGCATACGATTTTGGCAAATGCGGGCAGCAGGACGAACGACTCAGGCGAAATGTGCAGCATAGGTCTACCTCCCATGTAAATCTATGCCGTCATCATACAACAGCAATAATCTTTTAGGCAAGCTGTCTAAAATTCAGAAAAAATTTGATCCCTTAATGGTTTGCAGTGTATAAAAAATGTTATAATATCTCCCGATAGCCAAAAACGGCCGAAGTAACTTATTTCGGTAATTATCATATTACATGAATAAATGAAATTCAAATGAAACAATTCGGAAGGATGGAATAAGGTCAATGAACCCACTTGCTCAGCAGTTAAACGAGACGTTGCAAACAGAAAATCCGAACGTCTATGCGATGTTGTCAGCTTTAGGCCAAGCGATTTATTTCCCGAAGGAGGGAATTCTCAGTCAATCCGCCGAAGCGAAGACAAAAGCAACTAAATTTAACGCTACAATCGGAATTGCTACAGAAGGCGGTCAGCCTATGCACCTTAAGGTCATACAGGATACCCTTACTGCTTACAATCCGAAAGATATATATGAATATGCTCCACCTGGAGGCAAGCCGGAGCTTCGGTCTGTTTGGCGTACCAAAATGCTGAAAGAAAACCCTTCGCTTGAAGCGAAAGGCTTCGGTACTCCAGTCGTTACGAATGCATTGACACATGGTCTTAGCATTGTAGCCGATTTATTCGCTGACGTTGGCGATGCTGTCATCATTCCTGATAAGAACTGGGAAAACTACGAGCTGACCTTCGGTGTTCGCCGCGGTGCTGAAATCGTAGAATATCCGCTCTACAATGAACAAACTCGCTTTAACAGCAAAGGCCTCCGCGAAGCGATGCTTGCTCAGAAGGACAAAGGCAAAGTAATCGTCGTGCTCAACTTTCCTAACAATCCTACTGGCTATACACCTGATGCTCAAGAAGGAGCGGAAATAATCTCAGCTATTCGCGATGCAGCTGAAGCGGGAATTAATGTTGTAGCTGTAACAGATGATGCTTATTTTGGTCTATTCTTTGAAGATTCCTTGCATGAATCTTTGTTCCCTCAACTAGCTGAGCTTCATCCGCGTGTGCTTGCTGTTAAAATTGACGGTGCAACGAAAGAAGAATATGTGTGGGGCTTCCGTGTAGGGTTCATCACTTATGCTTCCTCATCCGCTGCTACATTGGCTGCGCTTGAGCAAAAAACGCTGGGAATTATTCGCTCTACCATTTCAAGCGGTCCTCATCCTTCACAAACCTTCGTATTGCGTGCCTTGAAGTCGCCTGATTTCGATGCGCAAAAAGCAGAGAAGTACGAGATTATGAAGAACCGTGCCAACAAAGTAAAATCATTGCTCGACAGCGGCCGTTATGGTGATGTATGGGGCTACTACCCATTCAACTCCGGCTACTTTATGTGCCTCAAGTTAACTCAAGTATCTGCTGAATCGGTACGTCAGCATTTGCTTAACCAATATGGCATTGGTACGATCGCGCTTGGTGAAACAGATCTCCGTGTTGCTTTCTCTTGTATCGAGGAAGAAAACCTTGAAGAACTGTATGATACAATCTTCAAAGCCGTTAACGAATTGATCGCTGCCCAAGCTTAATAGAGCAGTAAAAAAAGAAACACCCCTTAGGGATTCCGTCTTGTTCAAAAGACGATGCTTCCCTCAGGGGTGTTTTTCTTATCTCGTTTAATAGGACAGCCCAACGGAAGCCTCGATGAATTGCGGCTCCAGCAAAGCAATCAGTAAGAAATGAGCAACATCAGCACGAGCTATGCGACTCCCTTTGCTTGGCACACCTAGAAGTGAAGTACGATACTTCGCCGTTAAAGGACCATTAACCAGTTGAAGCGGACGAGCAATCGTCCATTCTAATCCACTAGCCGTTATCTGGCTCACTGCTTGCCGATGATCTGCGAGTACATTACGCAGCAGCATGCCTGTTAATTTACCAATTACGCCAGGTATCTCATCATGTATTCCTGCTGAAGCAAGGTAGACGATGCGCTGAACGTTATGCGCCTTCATTCCATGGAGAAGTTCTGCTGTCATGGTAGTCAGGGCGTTAGACTTGCCAAAGCCTCGTGTTCCAAGACATGAAATAACCGCTTCATGCCCTTTAATTGCAGCTGATACTGCTTCGCGATCAGTTGCATCTCCGCATATAATAGTAAGTCTTTCATGCCGCTCCGTTATTTTATCAGCATTCCTAACGAAAGCCGTTACCTCATGGCCTTGTCTTATCGCTCCCTTTAAAACCTCTAAGCCTGTCCCTCCGCTTGCGCCGAACACGATTATTTTCATTTGTCATGCTCCTCTCCCCTACCTGCCTGCTCTATTCCTCATCCTCGTCGGTAAGCAGCTTCTTACGTAAGCGTGACGGTCTGATAAGGATATACATAATCGTTCCTGCGCCTGCCGCCAGTGATGGTATGAATAGGTCTGATACTAGTAACGGCAAGGCGACAAATAACCATAGCAATAGAGCGCAGCAAATGATCGCCAGTCGATCTACCTTTACATATTGTTCAAATCGTTGTTTCTCTGGCAATGGATAGACATGCTTCCAAACGGAATAGCGATGAACATGACGCAAGCCACCCAATTGAACTGCAATAAGTCCGAGGAAGATGACATATACGATCATACAGCCCCACCCGGATAGTGAGGCAGCCTCAGAGAACCAGTAGGTGATCAAGCATCCCAGCATCAGCAGTCTTAGAATGATACCGCCCATTTCTGTTCGCAGAAGGGCTGCTGTATAAAGGTAGACAAAAGTATTCGAATTGGAGTAAGGAATGACCCCAAGGACCCACGATAGATAGGATCGCTTCGCTATATTGGAAGGCAGCGTAGGGACGTCAATAAATAGTCCAAAGAAAACATAATATCTTTTTCGCGTGCGCGCTTCTTCAGCGATAAGTCTCTCCCAAGGCAGATGATGTCGACTAGGAAGACGGTAAAGGAACGCAAATAATAAGGAAACCAATACCGTAAATGCTGCCGCTTGCCATACGAGACAAGTTAACCATGCTGTTAGCATAAGTGCTGTAGCTGCCCAGCGGAGCAACCGCATCAGTCTTCTCATTCCAGGCCATGCAATCTGCCGCTCCCGCCATGCCCCCCAGATGTTGCCGCCCTTCAAAAAAGCTGCTGCGAGCGCAAGAAGCCAGCCACCGCTTATTGCCGGACCTTGGTTGTAAATCGGCAAATAAAGCAAGAATACGATTAAGGCAAGGATTGAAAAGCCTATGGATGTATAACGAAATGAGCGCCTTATGTACCCGTCCATCTCTGCTTCACGGGGCATCATAAATACGGTATCGCCCGCTTCCAGCCAGGTCCGTAGAGGGCTCCAGCAAAGAACAAGCAGCAATGAAATGACACCTACCGAAGCAATAGGAAACTGAGGAGGCAGGTTGTTTATCAAGGTTATATAGCCAATTGCTGAAGAAATAAAAATGAGCGACAAAAAAGCTGGAAAACCGCTCTGTCCCATGTACCGAAAATAGGGCAGTGTTTCTGCGCGAAAAGCTTTTTTGCGGCGAGTCCATATCGCTTCGAGCATTAAATCTGCGCTCATTATGAATGTCCCCCAGTTACGAGCTTGTAGAAGGCATCCTCCAGTGAACCGCTTCGATTATCCATGCCCGCTGCCTGTCTGACTTCATCCAGTGTTCCCAAAGCAACGATTTTACCATGATGCATGACAATAAAACGATCGCAGTATGCCTCAACCGTAGACAAGATATGCGAGCTCATCAGAATAGCGGCTCCCTTTTCCTTCACCTCAACCAGTCTCTCCAGAAGTGAGCGTATACCAAGAGGATCTAGACCAAGAAAAGGCTCATCAATGATATAAAGCGACGGTTCAGCAAGCAGCGCATTCATTATCATCACCTTCTGCTTCATCCCTTTGGACAAATGGGAGGCAAATGCTTTCCGTTTTGGCGTCATTTGAAACTCAGTAATCAACTCTTCCACTCGTGCATCATAGGCGTTCCCCGCCACACTGTATGCCATTCCCGTCAATCGCAAATGCTCCTCCACCGTCAACTCATCGAAGAGTACGGGTGTCTCCGGCACGTATGCAAAAGCAGATCGGTATCGTTCTGTATTCTCCTCCAGAGTAACTCCGTACACCTTCACCTCACCCATTTGCGGCTTCATTAGACCAAGAATATGCTTGATTGTCGTGCTTTTACCCGCACCATTCAGTCCAATTAGCCCAATCATCTCACCTGCCTTTACCTCAAAGGAAATGTCGTGCAGCACCGGTCTCTTAGGACTGTAACCACCGGTCAAAGCATTTACCTGTAATATAGAATCCATTTCATCACCTTCAATAATGCGATTTAGTAATAGCTATTAAACAGCATACCGAATAATCCGTCCAATATCAAAAAAAAGACAGCACCGCAAGCGGTACTGTCTCCTTTATTTTGCAAAAGCTTATTTGATTTCAATAGATTTTACAATGTTGTTATCGCCTTTTACCTGTACGAGTTGACCCGTCTTTAAAAGGGAGGCATTGCCGGTAACGGATACATTAGCATCGATATTATATTGATAGATGAGCGTTTGCCCATTCTCAACTCGCGTAATTGCGATTGAAGAGAGCTTTGCCTGCCCATTGAACGTAAGGGAATATACCGTTCCCAGCTCATTGAATGATGTATTCACAGCAGCTGTTTTTAAAACTTCGATAAAGACGACTCTATTCTGATAAGTGCGTACGAGTACTTCATCTCCCGCGCGTAATGCGCTTACTGGAGCTTTCTTATCCTCTCGGAAAATAAATACATTGGGATCAAGCGTTAATGCTGTCTCTGTATTATCCGATTTCAAAATTGTAATTTTACCATCTGACGCAACTGCTTTCAGCTTACCTGTAATCGCCTGTGCATCATGATTCGGAATTTCAGTATCTGTACGATCCAGCAGCGCTGCAAGTTCAGCACGGGTAACGGATTGGTTTGGACGGAACGTCTTGCCGTGTTTATCGTTGTAGCCAGTAATGATTCCTTTTTTGAGAGCAAGCGCGACATAACCGACTGAGCCTGCCGGGATATCCTTCGCATCCTTAAAGTCCAGCTTCGTATTATTGAGCGCTTTCGCTTCATCTTCCAATTTAAGCGCTTTAATGAGAATGATCGTTGACCATAGTCTTGTCGCATTTTCTTCCGGCTTCACTTCTGATTCTGTCTCTGAGAACAGATCATTTTCTAATGCTACTGCTACATAACCAACAGCCCAAGGATATTTCTTCTTAATCTTATCTGCATCCTTGAACTGAAGCTCTGTTTTCATCTCTTCCGTTGATTCCGCTTGAGCACGGAGTCCCATCAATCTTACAGCTGCAACTAATGTTTCAATTCGGTTGACCTTTTGATTAGGCTTGAATGTCCCATCCTCATAGCCTGTGAACACACCCTTCGACGCTTGTCGCATAATGTATTCCATCGCCCATTTCAGCTGGTCCTCATCCTTAAACTGCCAGGTCACTTTATATTTATCATCGTCATCTTCATTCTTGTTGTTCTTGTCCTCATGGCGCCCGTTATCACGGTCATTCCCATTATTCCCTTTTCCTTTGCCGCCGTCTGCAAAAGCTGATGTTGCACCGCCTGCAAGCATTAGCAGTGCAAGTGAGGAAATCGCTGTCTTTTTCCACATGGTTTGTTTTATCAAGAAAGCCACTCTCCTTTGTCGATTGCGGTAATTTCCGCTTTTTCCACCTTCGCCCATATGTTTCGGGAGAAGAGAATCGATTTAAGAGGGTGGCTTTTGACCTATTTATTCAATTATTCTTTTTTTTCTTCACGTTTGGCCTTCAACCATTTCGGTGCGCCTTTATTTTTACCTTCGCGCTTGCGCTCTACTTTCTTCACGGGAGCAGGCTTAGCCTTTGGCTTGGAAGCCTTTTCTCCTGGCACAGCTTGTACCGTATTCGCCGTACCCGAAACAGAGCTCGCCGTTACCTTTTGCTTTTCTTTAAAATCCCTTGAATCCTTCGTACCTTTGAGTTCGGTCGTATCTTTCACAGCTCGCGGACGATCATTTTCTCCCTGAACTGGTTTCACCTTGGCTGATGCTGCATCTGTCCGTTCGTTTGACCTCGTCTCTTGACGAGCCGCAAATGGACGAGTCGCTTCGCGCAGCTGTTCCTCCGAGAGAAGCTTACCGCGGAACATTGTGCGCTCACTCAAATCGATGCCCAGCTGCTTACGGAATTTCTCCATAATGAACAGCTCCTGCGGGGTCACAATGGATACAACCGTTCCTGGTTTACCCATACGTCCCGTTCTTCCCGCTCTATGCACATAATGGTCGGAATCTGCTGCTGGATCAAGCTGTATGACGAGTGTTAATCCTTCAATATCGAGGCCTCGAGCCGCCACATCTGTAGCGAGAAGAAGCTGACAGCGTCCGTCACGGAATCTTGTTAGCGTAGCCGCCCTACGCTGCTTATCCGCATCACCGTACAGGGCTTCAACAGTAAAGCCTTCATAACTAAGTTTAGATTCCCAATTCGCAATATTATCCGTGTCATTAAGGAATAACAGCGCGGAAGACGGATTGAGCAAACGAACAAGTCGTCTTGCCGTATCTGTTTTATCACGTTTATCGCTTACGATATAGTAATTATCAATCGTTGCCGATACCCGGTGCTCCGGTGTAATTTGGATGCGCTCCGGATTTTTCATCCAGCGACCTTCAAATCTTGCCATTTGATCGGGATAAGTAGCGGAGAAAAAAGCCATTTGACGGTCACGACCGACGCTGTGCAAAATAATTTCAACTTCTTTTGTTGAACCTAGCTGAAATACCTGATCCGCTTCATCAATGACGACATTATTCACGTCAGTAAGCTTTAGCTTCCTAATCTTCAGCAGCTCATGAATACGTCCCGGTGTTCCGATAACAATCTGCGGACGAAGCTTTAGCTTCTCGACCTGACGCTTTAACGCCGCTCCGCCGATCAACTGTTGAACACGAATGTTCAGCGGTTCGCCGTACATTTCTGCAACGCGTACGATTTGCATAGCAAGCTCCTGCGTGGGAGCCAAAATAATAGCCTGAATCGCATTCGAATAAGGATTCAGCTTTTGCAGCATTGGCAGTAAATAGGCAAGCGTCTTGCCTGTACCTGTCTGCGATCTAGCGGAAACATCGCTCCCGCCCAGTAAAATCGGAATCGTCTCCGCTTGCACGTCGGTCGGCTCTACAATGCCGTTTGCCTCCAGCTTATTAGCTAGTTGTTCATTAATGCCAATCTCATTCCATGTATGCTTGCTCATTCTTAATTCCACTCTCATTCCAATCCTTATTTTTGATTAAATAAACCGCCGAGCAATCGATCTACTGTACGTGGCAGCAAATGATAAAGCTTTATGCCTATAGATGCCGTCTTTGGCAGATCAAGCTCTTCCTTCTTCCGTTCCATCACACGAATCATCGATTTGACAACATATTGTGGTTTCATCATAAACCAGCTGACATTTTTTACGTAAGTGCCCGATGGATCAGCAAGTGAGAAGAAAGGAGTATCGATCGGTCCTGGATTGATCGCTGATACACTTATTCCTTTCTCACGCAGCTCCATTCTAAGCGCATTCGTGAATCCAAGAACAGCATGCTTAGAGGCTGTATAGGACGTTGATTTGGAGGAGCCAATTTTCCCAGCCATAGAAGCCATATTAACGATATGACCGCTTCCCTGCTTAAGCATATGGGGAATGACTGCCTTGCAGCAACGAACGATTCCCATATAGTTGGTATCCATCATTTGTTCAAAGCTTTCCACAGGCATATCTGTAAAATACTGAAACGTTCCGTAGCCGGCATTATTCAATAAAATATCTATTTTCCCATGCTTCGCAATGACGGCATCCACCGTTTGCTGTACCTGCTCCATGCTCGTAACATCCATCTGATACACGGAGCAGTTGCCTTTTATCGTTTTAGAAACATCCTTCAGCCTATCTAAATTCCGGCCTGTCAGTATCGGTATTGCGCCTTTCTCGGCTAAACTGGCAGCCGCTAAAGCACCAATTCCGCTTGAAGCGCCAGAAATGAATACCACTTTTCCTTTTAACATCCAGCATCACCTATTATAAGTTTACTTGATTGGTATGGAAGACGCAAAAAAAGCTCCCTAAGGAGCTATTTCTGTGCTAGGATGCGATTAAAACCTGAATATCCAATTCCCCAATGCCTTCCATAATAAGCGGGATTGTCAACGCCTTCTGTGCACTAAAGCCTGCTGAATGAGCAGATTGAATAACTTTCGGCGGAGTAATATCAACTCTTACGCCTTGATTATACAATAATGTACTGGCATTGCCGCTAATCATGTTGCCAAGCTCAGAAATAGCACTCTTTACTATTTCATCGATTTCAGAAATCGCGTATCCGCCCATCATCGCAGAAACCATTTTCATAGCTACTTCTTCACTGAGCCCAAAAACGATATCACCAGTCATTCCGCCATTTAGCCCTATCTGAATCCAGATGTAGTTCTCCACGAACTTTATATCCTTTAGACCGAGTTGTCCAGTTAAAGGACGAATTTGTATGACTTGCTCGATGACGATTTTTGCGGACTCAAGAAATGGATTAATGTATTCTGCCTTCATAATGAAGATACGCTCCTTTTCGACAAATTTCGCAAGTTGTCTTGTATAATCTTCATTATACTTAATTTACTAGGACAAGTATACTAAAAATATAATATATAGATCATAGGAACTAATTTTTACAATAAAAAATGTTGAAATATAGGTGAAACTGGCGTGTTTGACGAGCAAAATCCGAATAATCATTTGTTTTCATTTTTACGTACCGTTTTTAGGAAGAATGTCCTCGTACTGAAGTATCAGAGAATTCTACCGACTTCATCATCATGAAGAAGTCTCTGATACTTGTCTACAACTATGTTTTTTACCAAGCTTTTCTTAATTAAACGGCCTTACTCGGAACCGATCTTCGGAAACGGAGTCTTATTAAGCGAAGGCGCTCGTATAGCACATCAACCGGTTTATTAAGCTGTGATCCATCGGCTGATCCGTATACCTGCTGCAGCACCGGCTTTAAATATTTATCACCAACTAATGACAATGCATCCCACACCAGCTGCTGCTCCTCTTCTGGCACTTCAACCAGTTCTCTTGAAATCAGAGGTTCAAAATCATATCCTTCCTGCTCCAGCTGCTCAATCCGATCCATCAGCTCGCGGCGCGACAGCTCTAGCTCCGATTGCAGCTGATCGAGCGTTCCACCCTGATGGACGGTCGTTAAAATATGTTTTTTCGCTAGCTGGCGATCCATAAGATTTTTATATTTCGCTTCCTTTTGTTTAAAGAGCCATTGTGTATATGCCGCATTATCTAATTTTTCCGTCACCCATTGCAGTGGAAATTCAGTTGTTCTCATTCGTTCCTCCGTTATAGCGAGCACTTCCATACCATAGGATGCATGCTTCGTATTTCCCCACCCTGGTATTTGCGTCAGCTCTTCGGCTGTTTTCGGGACAAACGCACTGATCATCCACAGCATCCGATTTGTTGCAACAAGATAGGCAGAACGCTTCTCAGAGATCGCTTTGGCACGACGCCATTCGCGCAGCAATTGGAACAGCTCTGGGTTCGAATGAAGCTCGCCATAGCATTGCAGCATGGACAGGAAGCTGCCCGCAGAAGTGCGGCGATCCTCAAGCATACCATCAATAATAGGCGCATAGCCTTCCCCCATCATTCTTGCAGTACCATGCCTGAAGGCAGTAATCATCTCCTCCCAAGATGCACCTTCAAACCAGGTTTGAGGATTCTCGTCTTCTCCCTCCATCCATAGCACTGCCCATTGCCCTTCACGCTCACAAATAGATAACTGTGCACTTGCGACCTGCTGATCCTCTCCTGGTTTCTCGAACGTGTTCAGAAATACGATTTGCATGTTTACTCATCCTCCAATAAATAGATGTGATCGCGAATGAATTGAACGGCTAGGCAGCAATCGGCTTGAGGCCAAAACGCCGGAGAACAAAAAAAAGCACCTCTTCTGCCTTGGGCAGAAGAGGTGCTTCCTCAACGTTCAATAATTCGATTGCCTTCATGCTATCATAATGATTTCTTTATTACAAGTATTTTGTTATTGTATAATAGTTGTAAATAATGAACGGAGGCTATACCAAATGCTGTTGCCTGATTTTGATTTTATGTCTGATACAACGGAACAAACCGAGACGAGATTTGTCACCTTCATCACGCCAAGCTTGAAGCGCTTTGACCTTGCTGTTACATCCACAAACCGTTTCTATGGCAAAAAGCTGATCACTGATCTCCAGTCCGGAAAAACTGCAGTTATCGGCCCTGATGACTTAGAGGAAGAGGGCTATTTGGAGCATACATACAAGCTGACAGAAGAAGAGGCTGCTGAGCTTGTTCAATTTTTATATTTTGTGGTCGGAAGCGTGCATTTTACCGATTAATGGGGGCACACTGAGGGGGTAGCCTATTACCATTTCAGGAGGACCTTGCCCATGGATCGATTTATTCATGAGGATCGCCAGCCTTCTACCGATGTTTCAACGGTGGAATCGCAACGCAATGACCTCATTCCGGAGGAGTTCCCGGATGGCCCTTACGGCTCCGAACTGCGGATGGAATCACTTGGAAAAAGTACACCTTGGCGAATTGATCAACGACCATCGAATCGCTTTGGCTATGAGAACAGAGCACTGCATGCCGGATTAAAACGTGACTATCCCGGCGAGGACGAGTACAACGGAAGCATTCCCGAAGTGCACGACGAACCGTAAATGAGCAAATCCCTTGGATACATGCTTTCGAGCATGTATCCAAGGGATTTTTTTTGAATCTGTGCAACGTACGCTAAAGCTCATGTATCGTTATCTCGCTTCTCACCATAAAACGCGCATTAAATCCCGCTTGGCCAATCCCCTTAGAAATATAGAAGGCGCCTTGCTGGTCCTTATGCAGCCCTTTATAAATACCTCTAGCAGGAAGAGGTCCCTTCGGCTTAATGACAAAAAAGAATGGAATATTCAGCTGCTTTCCATGAAGATGACCGGCCATTAAATAATCATATGGTCGCTTAATATGGAGCAAGACATTAGGGTCATGCGTAATGATCACAATTGGCTTACTCTCATCCACATCTCTCATAGAACGTGCAACATTACTATGTCTTGAACTAGCATCATCGATGCCGACCAGTTGAAAATCAGGAAGAGTAATGGACTCGTTTCGAAGAAGCTGAATGCCATAAGCTTTAAACAAATCCAGCAATCTGCCCAAACGCGGAAGTTCATAATCATGGTTTCCCAGTACAGCATAAACAGGTATTCCGCTATCCGAGATCATTTTGAGATAGTGGCCTGCTCTTGGAAGAAAGTGTTCCTTATAAGTAAAGTCGCCTGTCAAAAAAATATAATCTGGCTTTTCCTCATCTATAACGTGCCGGATTCGCTCCGCACTAATTCGGAGCTTATCTACATGAAGATCACTAATTTGCAATATTCGCTTTTTGATGCCTATTGGATTGTTAACGCGTTCTATTTTCAACCATTGTGTCGGGAAAATAAAAAGTAGATATAAGAGGATAAGCAATCCTCCTCCAGTTGCAAGATAGATCACGCTTATTCTCCCTTCAGATGGAATCACACTTTCCTTTTTATCCATTAAGTATAGTCATTTATACCTTTTACCACAAACAATCGCGCAGTTGAACACGGATCATCATTTATAAAATGACATTGTCCCACAAGATATATTAATTTCCGAAGAAACTGTTGACAATAAATCGAAATAAATGGTAAGCTATGCCCAAGTTCTTTATTGAGAACAAAATCGAAAATTAACTCCGGTTAATATTTCCAAAATCTTTAAAAAAAGAGTGAAATTTATTTCATTTAAACGTATCTCTTCTATTATATGATAAATATCTGTTCTTAAACAAGAACATTCAATAAAACTTTCTTTTATAAATTAGTTTATTACACAGACGGAGGATATCATGAGCGCAATAACTGGCATATGTTCCATCAACAATGAGCCTCTAAGGCTGGAGCTTGGCGTGAAAATGCTCCAAGAACTTCAATGTTATCCTGCCGATAAAGTAGACGCATGGAATAATGAACATGTATTTTTAGGATGCCACGCTCAGTGGATTACTCCGGAATCTATTAAAGAACAGCTTCCTTACTATGATATAGAACGAGGATTAGCTATAACAGCCGATGCTTTCCTCAGTAATCGTTCAGAGCTATTCCAGAAGCTTCAAGTAAAGTATGAAGATCAGAAAGAAATGTCAGACAGCTATTTAATTTTATTAGCCTATCAACAATGGGGCAATGATGCGCCTAAACATCTAGTTGGCGACTTTGCTTTTATGATATGGGACCAACGCAATCACTCCTTCTTTGGAGCGAGAGATTTTTCTGGAACCCGCACCTTATATTATACCCTTACGGAAGATAGCTTTGCATTCTGTACAACCATACAGCCTCTTTTCTGTATTCCCGGTGTGAATAATAAATTAAATGAAGAATGGATGGCTGAATATTTAGCGATTCCGCTAATGGCAGACTCTACTGATTTATTCACAACCGTGTACAAGAGGATTCAACAAGTTCCTCCTTCTCATTCTATTCACGTATATAGAGGAGAAGTCAAATTTTCTAGATACTGTACCTTGGTAGCGGAAGATAAATTGAAGCTAAAAACGAACGAAGAATATGAAGAAGCTTTTAAAGACGTTTTTCAAACGGCCGTAACTTCTACTCTTCGTACAAATCGCCAAATCGGCGCACAATTAAGCGGCGGTCTGGATTCTGGTTCTGTAGCCAGCTTTGCTGCCAAAACACTGCAAAAAGAAAATAAACAGCTCCATACTTTTAGCTATGTTCCATTAGACGATTTTAAAGATTTCACACCAAAAACTAGAGTGGCAAATGAACGACTAAATATTCAAACCACTGTCAATTACGTTGGTAACATACATGATCAATATTTCAATTTTCCTGAAATGAACCCTCTCTCTGAGATGGATAATTATTTGGACATTATGGAGATGCCTTATAAGTTTTTTGAAAATTCCTTTTGGATCAAAGGCATTTATGAGAAAGCGCAGGAGCAAGGAATTGGCGTTCTACTCAATGGTCAAAGAGGAAATTGGACGATCTCTTGGGGACCTGCTTTGGATTATCAAGCAACACTTCTAAAACAGATGAAATGGATTAAATTATTTCGCGAAATGAATCATTACAGTAAAAACATGGGTGTAACAAAGTCACGCGTGTTTCCATTTGTAAGAAAAAAGGCATTTCCTTTTATGAGCAAGTGGATGGATTCACAAGATGACGACAGCATGCCAACTTTGATTAATTCTCAATTTGCTGATCGAACAAACGTATTTGATAAACTGCGTGAGCACGGCTTTGAATCATGGGGCAATCCCTATCAAAGTGCCTATGATGTTCGCAAGCAGCAATTTGAACAGCTTTTCTATTGGAATAAGACCGGAACAATGTCTACAAAAATGTCACTTCGCTATTCGCTATGGGAGTGCGATCCAACCAATGATTTAAGAGTTATTAAGTTTTGCCTATCCGTACCTGAAAATCAATATGTTCAAAATGGAACGGACCGCTCTCTCATTCGCAGATCAACAGTAAGTTACTTACCGGATAGCATTCGACTAAATCAACGGGTTAGAGGCATACAAGGTGCGGATTGGGTTCAACGCATTCTCCCATCCTGGCATCTGCTTATTCAAGAGCTGAAACAGCTTGTTAAGGATACAAATGTTGCTCAATATTTGAACATCCAGGAAATCACATCTGCTCTCTCAAGGATCGAGAATAATCCTAATCCAGAGTTTGCATTTAATTTTGACATGCGTTTTTTGATGCGCAGCTTAATCGTTTACCGATTTATGAAAAAAACAATATGAAAGGGGGTGATACAATGCAAACGAAAAAAGCATGGCAACAACCCGTTTTGGAAGTGCTTGATGTCAATTTGACTATGGCTGGCCCTGGTAAAAAAACTCCTGATGCAGTTCAGGATGACGTAGATGAAGTGGTGAACTTCAGCTAGTACTTATTCAATTCGGTCTACAAGTAAAATGCGGATGCCCTTATATCTAATCCATATAAGGGCATCTAACCAAATTTCCGCTGTACGATTTGGAGTGATTTCATGTTAGAAACAACTATGAGGACCACTTACAGTTCCTTTGGTCTACGTATTGAAAGTGAATTCTCTTTGCCTGAGTTATTTCAATCCGAAACGAATTCAGAGGTTGGAGAGGTTATCGTCTCAAAAAGCGATCTCACTTTGAAATGGCTTCAATATGCACAAAGAGAAGGCGGCTTCATCGTCGAACAAAATCAGGTCATGTTTCGAGTTCCTGATACTGCGATATTTTGGATCAGCAACGGTGATTCTATCGTGGTTTCCCCTCTCGAAGGCTCTGATGAAGCAAAAATTCGTCTATACATACTAGGCACCTGCATGGGTGTCATCCTTTTACAAAAAAAGATTCTCCCGCTCCATGGCAGCGCGATCGCTATTGGCGGTAAAGCATATGCCGTAGTAGGTGTATCAGGCGCAGGAAAATCCACCCTTGCTTCCGTTTTACTGGAGAAAGGTTATGAACTTTTAAGCGATGACCTCATTGCAGTAACTTTTACTGAGGGTCACGTTCCCATGGTTATGCCTTCATACCCACAGCAAAAAATGTGGCAGCAAAGTATTGATCAATTAGGGATGGATTCCTCGCATTTCCAAGCACTGTTCGAAAGAGAAACCAAATTCGCTGTACCCGTTTCGTCTAAATTTTGTTCAACTCCCTTACCGCTTGCCGGCGTGTTTGAGCTTGTAAGTACGGAAACGAGTGTATCGCTAGTACCTATAAACGGGTTAGAGCGGTTTCAAACATTACTTCGACATACATTCCGCAACACTCTTATTGAACGCTTGCAATTAATGGAATGGCATTTTCAAACAATTGCACGCTTCGCCAGCCGAATTGAAATGTATCAGCTGCACCGGCCTCCTACTGGCTTTAGTGCTCATCAATTGGCGCAATATCTATTAAACACCATTCCTAAGGAGGAATACTAAAATGCTAGAAACTCAAACCATTGATCTAAATGAGTATATTACGTCTTGTGAGCAAAACATTGTAAGCGACATGGATGGCGAGAAAGTGATGCTCAGCGTTCGAAATGGAAAATATTATAATCTAGGCAGTATTGGCGGCCGCATTTGGGATTGTCTGGAAAGACCTATTACCGGACAGCAAATTGTCGAACTGCTCCTTTCCGAATATGATGTAACACTTGCAGAATGCGAGCAGCAGGTTATATCTTTTCTGGAACATCTGAGGAAAGAGGGTCTGATTCTTGTTACTAAAGAGAATTCGATTGCTGCTGGCTCTTAATCGCCAAACATTCCTATTATTTTGTGAGGCATTTTTTTTCTTGGGCTGGGCACGTATTCTTCTTCGTCGCCCCTTTGCCAAAATAGCTCCGTCACTTGGCCAAAAAACAGAAGAAACATCACTTCAACATATGACGACCAATATCGTACAAATAAAGCATATTTCCAGTGCGCTTGAGGTTGTAAGCCGGCATACTTTCTGGGACAGCAAATGTTTGGTCAAAGCGATCGCAGGTATGAAGATGCTCGAGAGACGCAGCATTGACTGCACACTTTACTTAGGTACAGCCAAAGATGATAATGGCGCTTTAATTGCACATGCTTGGCTTCGCAGCGGCCCCATTTATCTGACCGGAGCAGATGTCATGAATCGTTTCATTATCGTAGAAAAATTCGCAAATAAGGCATGCTAGACCTCTAACCTCGTCTTTGTATAATTGCTGCCTGTTTGGGTCTGACACAGGGGAGAGACAAATGGAATACATTTTACATTATATAAAAAGATTACATACCTTTTCTGGCTCAACACTATATTTGAACATGTTCGGTATGGTAGTTTCGAGCTTCCTTGAAAGCATTGGTATCATTTTACTAATTCCTTTATTGAGTCTAATAGGTATTGTAAGCATGGATATAGGGGGCAGCAGCTTCTTTTGGCTGGCTGATTATATGAAGAGCCTCCCTTTGACACTCAGCCTAATCATTATTTTAGCTATTTATATCGTTACTGTGATTGGACAAAACCTTATTCAGCGGAACGTAACCATTCGAAACGTTGCCATTCAGCAGCATTTTAGCCGCAAACTGCGATTTGATACCTATAGTTCTCTCCTACAAGCTAATTGGCCCTTTTTCTTAAAAAAGCGAACTTCAGATTTAATAAATTTGTTAACCATAGAGCTTGCCCGCGTCATTGGTTCTATCAATCTTTTTCTTCAGCTCATAACCTCGCTCATCTTCACTTTAATCCAAATCGGCTTTGCCTTTTGGCTGTCTCCGAATTTGACCCTATTCGTGTTGGGTTGCGGTATCGTGTTGGCCATCTTCTCCAGACAATTTATAAAAAAATCAAAGTTTTTGGGGAATCAGACTTCTCAGCTAGCTCAGAGCTATCTTGCAGGAATTACAGATCAATTAAATGGGATTAAAGATATTAAAAGCAATAACTTAGAGTATTCCAGATTGAATTGGCTAACGGGTTTAACAGCCGGAATGATGCAAGAGCAGCTATCCTATATTAGACTAAGAATGAATTCACAGCTGTTGTACAAAATATCGTCCTCTCTCATTATCGCCTCATTCATTATAGTTTCATTTAAGCTTTTTCAAACACAAGGCATTCAATTGTTGACCATTACTATTATTTTTGCTCGCTTGTGGCCTAGATTTACAAGTATACAATCCAATCTGGAAAGCTTAGCTTCGATGATTCCTGCTTGTAAAGCTTTAATGGATCTTCAGCAGCAGTGTGATGATTCATGGGAAAAATTACTGCCTGAGGAAGCAACTCATGAACCGATACAAATTCAGCATGGCATTGAGTGTCAAAATGTATCTTTTCGCTATAACCAGGAAGAAACATCCCTCACTCTGCACAACATTAGCGTACATATACCATCCAATAAGATGACTGCCATTGCTGGTCCTTCCGGTGCCGGAAAAAGCACACTCATAGATCTTATAATGGGCCTGATGCAACCTGATTCTGGCATAATTCTAATTGACGGTAAGCCCGTCACGAGTCAGAACCTGATGTCTTACCGGAAATCGATTAGCTATGTAGCTCAGGATCCTTTCTTATTCAATGAAACAATACGGGAGAACCTACTGATGGTTAAGCCTAATGCAACAGAAGAGGAGCTCTGGGAGGCTTTAGAATTTGCATCCTCTGCAGACTTTGTAAGAAAGCTGCCTAAGGGGTTGGATACAACAATTGGGGATCGAGGAATTCGATTATCCGGGGGAGAACGTCAACGCATAGTGCTTGCTCGAGCAGTAATACGCAAGCCCTCTATTCTTGTGCTAGATGAAGCAACAAGCGCTTTGGACAGTGAGAACGAGAAAAACATACAAGAAGCCATAGATCGCTTAAAAGGTAAAATGACCATTATAGTCGTTGCGCATCGTTTATCAACCATTCGAAATGCTGATCAGGTGCTTGTATTGGATCAGGGAAAACTAGTTGAAAGCGGGGAATTCTTCAAGCTCGCTGGGGATCCTACTAGTTTATTTGGAAATCTGCTACAGCATCAATCTGAAATTAGCGCATAAAAAGATCAATTCCGATTGATCTTTTTTTTATGTATGTTCGTTGACGGCTTTCGTTATTAAGAATTATTCGCTATAATAGGGGTAATCTACAACGATGAGGTAACGGAGGAGTTTGTTATGATCGGAGAACGCATTCAAATGTTGCGCAAAAGAAAAGGCCTATCCCTCACTGAGCTTTCTCAGAGGGCAGGCGTAGCGAAATCTTATTTAAGTTCTATAGAACGTGGTCTTCAACAAAATCCTTCAATACAGTTTCTTGAAAAAGTTGGAAACGTTTTAAATGTTACGGTTGAAGATTTTTTGAATAATGATGAAAATACGGATTCCAAGTCCACCCATCTTGATAATGAATGGACTGATTTAGTTAGAGAAGCTATGGCTTCTGGCGTAAGTAAAGATCAATTCAAAGAATTTCTAGAATTTAATAAATGGAAAATAAAGCGCGATTAGCGCTTTTTCCTTATACGGCTGTTTCTGCTTGCTCGTCGCCGTTAGAGCTATCTTTAAGGAGTAGAAGCACTTTTCGTATATCGTCTTTGCTAAAACCCTTCGTTTTGGCGTTCATTATTAAAGCTACCCATTCAGAGTCTAATTCCTGATTATCCAACTGTGTATGTATCATATAAAAGTCCCCCATTCATTTTGGGACGGTTGCACCACTGACTCCATACGTTTAAGGTGCCCAGATACTAAACGTATTTCTTCGTCTCCCATGCCTGTCACTCACTCTTCATATTATAAAACACTCATTTTGCGCATGCTGTCGGTTCATGTCTCACATAAATAAGTTATTTTTACAATTTTTGTCGAAAAAATGAATAACACTCGATCTTGGGCTTATTTATAGGACTTTTGAAATTAATTTAACCGCATAGCTTCTTGGGACTCTTTTTAGATGAATTTTCTTTCCTAGACCAAATAAATAATCTATATTTTTGTTTCGTATAGCATTTAAGTAGTCACTTCCAAAATAAGCTTCCGATCCTTCAATATCCAGACATTCAATGACATTACGATCACAAACGTATCTAGCAATAGTCTCTCTCTTATCCATATCGCTTAATGGGCTGTTAAATAAATTTAACAAACAAGTTTTAAATGTGTTGAGCAGCATTATGCTAATGCCATAATATTGCTCTTCCGTGCTGTCTTGATAGTGTTTTTCAATTACCTCTTTTTGTATGAGATAGCCATTAACCATATCCTCAAACAAATACGGCATATATTTCGTCGTAAATCCGCCAGCTCTGTAGTAATACAAATACTTATTGATTACTTTTACTTTTTTCGCCTTCAAAAAAACTTCTATATTATAAAAGAGATCATCACCCAGATACTTGATTCTTTTTACATACTCGCCAGAATGAATGAGCAGCTCTCTCTTATATAACTTTGCATACAGAGACGCAGGAAATGGGTGTCCATGCAAATAGGCTTTGACCAGTTCACTCCTTATCGTCACTTCATCGTACATTTTATCATTCTCAAAATAGCTATTGCTGTTTACCTTCTTTTTAAACAATAACCCGCTGCCTATCACTTTATTTATGTTACATACGGTTATGTCAGCATCGTTTGCTATTGTTTCGTTATATAATAACTCAATCATATGCTTATCAATCCAATCATCAGCGTCAACAAACATAATGTAATTGGATTGAGCTGCTTGAATCCCTTTATTTCTAGTCGCAATGCTTCCTTCATTGCTTTTATTAATAACCGTTATCCGCTTGTCTTTTTCTGCATAGAACATACATACCTTTAAGCTGCTATCTGTTGAGCCATCATTTACTAATATCAATTCAAACTCATTGAAGCTTTGGCTAAGAATAGATCTGATGCACTTGTGTAGCTTTGAACCCGCATTATAAATAGGTACAACGATGCTTACCTGACTCATTTCGCAGCCCTCCAATCCTATTTAAAATTCTCCATTTAAACCCGCTATTTAACAGAGTAAATTTGAGGTGCATGCTCTATTTCTTCCTCAAAGCCATTCGGATTCATACTTTGCCAACGCCAAGTATCCTTACACATTTCTTCTATTCCTCGTGATGCATACCAATTCAATTGCTCATTTGCTTTGGCCGTGTCTGCATAACATAATCCTATATCGCCAGTTCTTCTTTCTATGATCTGATAGGGTACCTTTTGACCAGATACCTTCTCAAAGGCTGTAATCATCTCCAGGACGCTATAACCGCGACCTGTTCCTAAATTATAAATATGTACATCTGAAGTATGCATCAACCGCTCCAGCGCCTTCAAATGGCCTTTCGCTAAGTCAACAACATGGATATAATCCCTCACGCCAGTTCCGTCTACTGTCTCATAATCATCGCCAAACACGTTAACCAAACCAAGCTTTCCAACAGCTACCTGAGAAATATAAGGCATTAAATTATTTGGTATGCCGCTAGGATTCTCTCCAATTCGCCCACTCTTATGAGCACCTATAGGATTGAAATAACGTAAAATCGAAATTCCCCATTTCTTATCTGACGCTGCTAAATCCTGCAGGATTTGCTCAAGCATGAGCTTAGTACGCCCATAGGGGTTCGTTGCACCCAAAGGTGAATCTTCTGCAATGGGTACTTGATCCGTTAGTCCATATACGGTAGCAGATGAGCTGAATACCAACTTATGTACGTTATGCTCCTTCATAACCTCACATAGCACTAACGTGCTCATAATGTTCGTATGGTAATAGGACAGGGGCAGCCGGACGGATTCTCCAACAGCCTTAAGACCAGCAAAATGGATGACCGCATCAATTGCATGCTTCGTAAATACTAGATTTAGCTGGGCTCGATCTAGTAGATCCATTTTGTAAAAGGTAAAGGATTTGTTTGTAATCTCAGCCACACGGTTTAGAGATAATTCACTGCTGTTAGATAAATTATCAACGATTACTACCTCATAACCCGCTTCAAGCAATTCCACACATGTATGACTACCGATATAACCCGCCCCGCCTGTTATTAGTATCGCCATATCCATATCCCCTCGTCTTTCGCATTTTATAAAGTGCACTTTAGTTCTCAATAAAGAACAATAATATAAATGAAATCCTTGCAGCTTAAGGTAACCACAAGGATAAATTTTCAATGTTAATCTTATGAGTTACCAAGATCCGTATTGTCAATGAGACTTAAATAAGGACTGGTACCTTTAATAGCGACCCCTTTAAATACATTTTTCACGAGTGTAGCCGATTGATTAATCGTGAGCCAATAGAAATTAACCTTTGTGTTTTCTAAATAGGACTGAGCAACTATTGCTTTTTTTGTATTATCAGCTCTTCCAATTGATGCATTAAGGAATGTGCATCCTGTTAAAAGACTATTGCCATCCATAAAAACGCCCAAGTTTTGGAATAATGAGTTCCTTAATGTAACTTGTCGATTGAAGCCAACTTGAGTCGAGCCCAGCTGGATATCCATGGCTCCCATTACCGTAGATTTAGCTCGCATAAACTCTGCGTTGCTAACATGACTACCCTCAAAACGCGCTGATCCTTCAACTAACGTTAAGCCTCTAACTGTATTAGGTCTGCCTGCGTAATCTTGAGGAACTAAGACTGAAAAATCATAGTTTTTCAATTTAATATTTTCTATCACAGCACCGGCACTAAGAAGATTAAAGCCAGATGGAGAAACATTATCAGGTTTCCAATCTCTTTCGATTGTAATATTGGAGAGATAACATCTCCCATAGTTGAAACGACTTATATTGAATCCTGGTTGACCACCGTCTTTAATAACAACTGGTGTTCCTCCAAGTGATTCAGACACTTGAAAGCTGTTAGCTGTCATATTGACCGTGTAGTAAAGTTTATCTACACTTACTCCCGATGGAATCTGACCCACCCATTGCTCAAAAACAACCTGAGCGCCGTTGCCCATCCCGTGGGGTGCAGCGAAGGTGAAGGTGCTTGCTGCTACATTTGTGATCGGTGTTCCAAAATATCCGTATACATTAGATCCATATACCATTCCATCTTTAATCATACAGTTTTGAACAACCGCACCTCTTACATCCAATAGTTTTAAGTTCGCTTTATTGAAAACACCTCCATTGACGAATTGATCACCTTGTACAGTGAGTTCACAAGAAGTAAAGGTGTTATTCAAAAACTTAACACTACGGAAACTTGGATTTGATGATACTCCGCCAACGTTATAACCCTCAAACGTATTATTTTCGATAGTGACATCCGTACCGTCCGCATTAATAATGTGACCTCTTACATTGTTATAAATATAGTTATCAGAAATACGAATGCGGTAATTCATCTCAATACCTTTTGGACGTTCGGGGGTTTTAATAGGAATATTTGTTTCGCTATACATGGATTCAATATCAATACCAAACATCGGAGCGGTGCCGTTGCGGAAATTCGTAGTAACTCCGTCATCATCAAAGCCAATATCATGAATTTTATTACGAAAAACATGTGTATCATTTGAAGCGCATAATGAAATTCCTTGTCTCCTGCAATGATGAATATGACAATCATGAATACGAATGAATTGCCCCATCTGCTCTTGCGTATATTGAGCTGGATCTAATAAATATTCTTTCCATTCCGTTAAAATACCGTCTCCCGTGCAGTTCGATATTTCTATACCGCTAATATCAATTTGGTTTGAGCCATACAGACCGATACCTAAACCTTTCTCATGTGTGTAGAAGGTGTGATCGACTTTAGCTTGTATACTGGATATTTGTTGATCCGTTAAGGGCGTTGTAGGCTTAATAGCGAATATCATTTTGTTGTTTTTTGTTACGTCTCCCTCCTCATTGAGGAACCAACCTCTCCCTGCCGTGTTAGCTGGAGCAAATAAACCATTAGTCCTTGATCCTACGAATGTAGCTTTAGATACCGTGTCTTTGTATTGATAGAACGAAAAGCCTGTCGCATTAACTCCGCTGATACTCCAAAGTCGAAAGTTAGAGAGGAGCCCTGGATTGGCATATCGGTCAATGACCTCACTCCGTATCCAGCTTTGATCATTGTTTAAGGAACCATCAGTATTAACTCCGCCACGTACAAATTTCACATATATCTCATAGATATGCTTCTTCTTATCACCTACCAGCATGCCACCGGATATCTTTGCCCCAGTAATCCCTTTCATTTCAATGATCGCGTATCCTGGTGATGAATTAGCTTCCAACTCAATAATACAGCCTTCCTCTAATTCCAAATGTATGCCGCTTTGCATCCTGATAGCAACAGAAGTGCTAGGGTTTAACTTGACAGTATATCGGCCTCTTGGAAGTATGACATGCGTGTATCCTTCCGATTTAGCCCAAACCAGCGCGGCATTAATGCCATCCGTCGTCGCAGATGAGTTCAAACTATTATTACTAATACTGAACCTATCTAGTTCAATACGATAAGACCCATATTGATTCATACCTTTCACCTCCGTTTACTATCAACGTATGTGGTTGTCAGTGAAAGGTTACTTATTTCCGCCAACCTCTATATTGCTTCCGCTTTTAAGAGATTTCTGATAAAGCGTATTTACAGCAGGTATTTTACGCAATAAACCTTTTAAAATACCAAGTAGATATTTGAATTCATCTGTTCTGTGAAATACAACAATATAACAAATATTTACGACCGCAACACAAATGACCCCTTTTAGAATAAGCCACATATATGAATTTGATGGCATTAGACTATTCGCACCTTTAGCTAAGAAAAAGGCAGTTATACCGACAACCGTATAGAGAAAATAACTTCTATAATAAAGAAGAACTGGCTGCTGGAACACCTTCTTATATACGAGTAAAGGCGTATACCAGAAAGGCACCAGTATAGCGCTTATTAGCGTGCCGATAAATATACCCGTTATACCCCAGTAATGAACAAGAACAAGAGAAATACCAAGATTTATAACTGCTTGGAATAGGGGTGTAAAGCGATCCTCATGAAATATTCCTGAAGTCGTTTTTACGGCCGTTAATGAATTGCGCATCCCTCTTTCATAGAAAGCCAAAACTAAGAGCAGTAATACAATGTTGGTCATTTGAAACTCTGTTCCTAACCATACGGCTATGAGCGGTTCAACTAATAAATAGAGTCCAATTGATAAGAGCGAATAGAGCCAAAAATTCAGAAGCAACGTCACTTTAAATATTCGGTAAATGGCTGCTGCGCTTTCTTTGGCGACGAGATTACCTAAGCTATGATACATATTAGCAAATACTTGATTTAAAAAAGTGCGGCAAATCTCAATCAGCATTTTGTAATTGGAGTATAAGCCGACAGCTGCAAGACTGACAAAAGTGGAAATGAGGATGCTGTCTACACCAAAAATAAAGTAATTACCTATATTTTGAAGTACGATAGCTTTCATGTTTCTTATAAAGTTAGCTTTGGTTTCGGGGTCTAGCTTGCTTTTTATTTTTTGCTTTAAAAAAGGATACATTTTATCTACCATAACGGCGAGTATAATGGAGGTAATAATAGAGATAACACTTTCAATCGCAAGGTATAGAAGATAATTTTCTGTGTAATATAATATTCCGATTTTCATACTGGTAGATATGATGGCCGATACGGAGAAAACAGCTGTTACAATATAATTTTTCTGGTTTACATTTAAGAAAGAGTTTTTATAAACAAATAAATAAGGGGCTACCGTATTAATAAGAAATAGGAAGTAGATAAAACTGATATGCTCGATATTGGTATCTTTTATGAATAGATCAAGAAAAGGCATAAGTGCTAATCCAAGTACCATAATAAAGCCAGCGATAAATAAATATGCTTTTTTGTATAACTGCATTAAAGCAAGTATTTTGCGCTGATTATTGTCTGCAACCGGCTTATATAAGTTATAAACAATACTAGAGCCAATCCCAGCTTCTGCTAATGTCAGCATGGCAAGTATGCTTGTGAAAAGACCATTAATCCCTAAATATTCAATTCCAAGACTATTGATAAACACCGTTCTTGAAATCAAGCTTAATGCGGTAATAATAATTTGATTGCCTATTCCCGCTGATACGTTCAGTAAAGAGCTTTTGACTCTCATCTTATTCTCCTATCTGATATAGCCTTTATTATTCACTAAGTCCTTATACATCTGATTTTTATTTTCGTTAGATATACCTCCATTAACTGTATTCGTTTCATCATAATTTATAGATGTTACTAAAAGTGATTTAGTTTTATCTATGTAGTTTGTAACAGTTCCGATAGGCTTAGCTGGGTTACCAGCAACAATTGTATCTTTTTGTACGGATTTGGTTACGACGCTGCCTGCTGCTACTATTGAACCTTTTCCAATCGATACTCCTGGCATAATAATTGCTCTTGCTCCTATAAAGACATCATCTTCAATAATAATAGTTCCAATTCTTGTATAGCCCGTTAGTCGCTTACTGCTAGCATCATGTGCTAAAAGATAGGCATGTGGTGCAATTGTTACATTATTTCCAATACTAATTAGCCAACAATGGGAATGGTCGAATATTACATGAGGCTGAATGGAACAATTTTCACCAACTTTCATTCCCATTTTCACATAATCATCCAACCAGGTTTCTTCTAACAGCCATTTCTTAGTTCTTGCTCTCAAAAAATTCACTATTTTTATAACCATTGTTACATCACCTTGGAGTTGCTATAGTGGTTAATCATACGAATACAAAAGCCCTGTGTAAAAGGCAGGATGTTGAATAGCATGGAATAAACACCGATGTCTTTCGTGTCACCCTGCGAAAAATCTACAGCTCCGCTCCTGCGAGTCACCTTCATGAGATAATGAACGGCACGTTCCGCTCCTTGTGAACAATCATCAGCAAGCTCTTCAATTCCTGCAGCTTGTAGTAGAAACCATCCCAAAGTCGCAGTTGTAGAAGAATCAGGTCTCGTTTCACGGCGAGTGACCGTCCAGTTCCAATTGCCTTCCGGCCTTTGGAAAGAAAGGATAGTATGAGCGAATTTTTTCACGAAGCTCTCCAATACAGGCTTTGATTCATGATCATCAGGCAGCTCACGCCATGCATCGATTAATCCTATCGCAAGCCATCCAAGGCCCCTGCCCCATCCGTACAGACCAAGCGGCATCGTATTATTGGTGTGGTAAGCATGGCTTGGAATGTAATGATTCTCCAGCATGCCGCAGCGATCATATTGCTCCAGTTGCTTTACTGCCAGCTGGACACATTCTGGCTTGCTATAGCGAATTCCATAAGCAACTAGAAAGGGACAAATAAAACCGATAGTATCTACATAACGATAATCCTTCATAAACTTCCGATACTGAACCGTACCATCCTCGCCTATATGCGATTGAATGAGCTCCCAGGTACTGTCATAAGCAAGCTTAAATCGATCACTTTCATTGCCTTCGAACTTCATCACGGCATACGTAAGAATAGCCGAATCTACATAATTGGGTTTCACTAACCACTGTCCTTGCCCATCAAACTTCGATTTCAAAAATTGTTCAACGCCTTTTCTGAGCTCTCTACTCTCAGCATGTTTCAGACTTTCTGCTAACCCAAGCAATAGCGAAGCTTCCTGCCAATGTTGAATCACACTTTTTGTATAGTTTCCTTTGAGCATATCGATAGCAACAAGTCGCGTATTATCCGTTACTTTAATTTTCGGTGTATGATTAAGCCATTTAACGCCCATTTGCGTTATGGATTGATTCCATTCCTCTTTGTTTTTATATCTTCCAATATGAATTCTGCCTAGCCAATCCCTGCTTATTGGCAATACATCCAGCGCTACAATAGCAAGTATTGCTAAGATGAAAACCGCGAAAAACGCTTCAATCATCCTAATCTCTCCTTCATACGCCTTAGATTAGGGCGTATAGCTTCTCAATTTCCGACTCCGTCCCTAAGCTTTCACTAGACAACTGCTTGCTTAACGCGTTTCTTAAGCTTTCATCCTCTATCAGCTTTTTAACCCCTTCAAATACAGCCTCAGCATTCATATCAACAATGATCCCATTATGATTATGTTGGATCTGATCCTTTGCTGTACTAAAATTCGTTAATACGATTGGCTTGCACAATATTTTCGCTTCATCAATGGCAATCGATTTCCCTTCAAAACGAGAGGACTGAACGTAAATATCCGCTTGTCTAATGTACGGATAAGGATTTTCCTTTAAGCCTAATAAATAAAAATGCTCTTGCAGCCCATTTTTTTCAATTTGCTGCTCCAACTGACTTCGAAGCTCTCCTTCTCCAATCACGTACCAATTAACGTTATGTCCTGTTTCAATTAACCTTTTACATGCATTGATCGCCATATCAAAGCCCTTTTGATCATTCAATCTTCCAACTGAAACAATAATGCTCGTATCCTTAGCTTTGAATAAAAAATTGATCTCTTTTGACATCTTATGAATTAAGGACGGAGACACAATGTTTTCAATCACCTTTACTTTATGCTTAAACTGCGGAAATCTTTGTTCCAGCACCTCACCGCATATATCCGATACCGTAACGATATGATCCAGCTGTTCAAAGTATTTATTGTCGATAACCGGGTCCATCTGCAGCTTGTCATAATCATTGTGGATAAAACCAAGCTTAACGGCCGCATTGACCTTCTCAATGCTGAAATAAACAGGGTTCTTCTCTAAAAATCCGATGGCTGCATCATATTTTTTATCAAGAATAGGCAATGATTTTGAAAGATACTTCCATGCCCTTTGTTCTCTCCTAGCTGGGTTTTTTTCTGTCTGAAAAATATACCCTGCACTTACCCTTGAAAAAGCTAAGCTAATTTTGCCGCGCTTCAAGCAATTCAAAACTGCTTTTTTTATCGACATATCAAAATAGCGATATAATGAAGGTTCCTCCAATACATGGACCGAAGCAGGCAGTTTGTTTAAGAAGATACCTTCTCGCTTAAATAGATACAAATCAACATTGTATCTAGAAAAGTCAATGGTTTGTAATAAGGATAGGAGTGATTTCTCTGCACCGCCGCAATTCAAATTATTCATAACAAACAAAAGATTTTTTTTCACGGTTAATCCACCTATCAGAGAAGTTTATATAATTTATGGATCTCTTCCTCTGTTCCCAATTGTAGTTGTGACAAATACTCCGTCATTCGATTTCTTGTTTCTTTTTCCTGAATAAGCTTTGCCAACCCCGCGGCGATAGCTTCCGCATTCAAATCTACGATCATTCCTTCAATCCCATCCTTAATCTGATCCCTTGCTGTACTAAAGTTAGTAATTAATATGGGTTTTTTCAAAATTTTCGCTTCATCAATTGCGATTGCTTTGCCTTCAAACCACGACGTCTGAGCGTAAATATCTGCCTGCTTAATATAGGGATACGGATTTGATCTCAATCCAATTAGCTTTATGGTTTGTTCCAAGCCTTCTGCTGCAATGAGCTCGGTAAGCTTCTGCCGCTCTTCACCTTCTCCAATAATATGCCATTGGAAATGGAAACCTTGATCCACAAGCAGCCTGCAGCTTTGAATTGCTAGTTCAAACCCTTTTTGAGGGTGAAGTCTTCCAATTGAAAGAATGATCGATTCATTATTTTTACGATTATAAATATCATGTGTATCTATCTCGGCTAGTTTATTAATGATTATTGGGGATACGATATTATGAATGACGTTAATCTTGTGGTTCTGATTTGGAAATCTTTTTTTCAAAATATTGCCGCATTCTTCAGAAACCGTAACGATATAATCTAGTTTTTGAAAATAGTCCAAATCGAAATAGGGATTCATCCCCAATTTGTCATAATCATTATGTACCCATCCTATTTTTGTAGTAGCATTCACTTTCTCCATGCAAAAATAAGTAGATGATTTCTCTAAAAATCCAATTGCCACATCATATTGCTTATCGATTTTATCCATTGACTGAGCAATGTATTTCCAACTGTTTTGCTCTCTGATACTGACGCTGTGTGATACTCTGTTTCTGTAGCTAAACATAATTCTGCTATAGGCTAAAGCTGCCTTTTTGGAGCGTAAAAAATACGATACCGCATCCCACAAAGGCATGACAAAACTTTTATAATTTTCTGGTAAAGGAAGCAATTCAACATCACTTGGTATCATATCCATAAAAATACCTTCATGATTAAACATAAATAAGTCCACATCATAATTTTCAAAGTCAATTTGAGTAAGTAGATTAACTAAACTTCGTTCAGCTCCGCCTGCGGAAAGGCTAGGTATAACGAACAACAGTTTTTTTCTCATAGCCATCTCAAACTAACCCACTTACATATTCAACTGCTTTATAGGACATCTTCTGAATATTTGGAATCGCATGCTTCAGTTTATTTTTGATTTCATCTTCTTCCCTAACCATTTCATTGAACTTTCCGATTAGCTTGCGGCTGTCCGAAATCTCCTCGATACCAAGTACAAGCTTCTCTTCTCCAAAAATATCCTGAGCAATTCCCTTCGATTTGACGCTGTACCCAAGCACCATAGTTGGAACGTAATTGGAGTATGCTGCAATCGTTGCGTGCGTTCGAGCCCCAATAAAGAACCTCATTCTAGCGATATAACCTTTGTATTGAATAGCCGTTAAATCATCAGGCAGCAAAATGACTCTTCCGGTATGTTTGAATGCTTCATAATAACCACTTAGCACTTCATAATCATTATTTCCATCTATCATCACGTGGGGAGTAAGCGCGATCGTCATATCCGTTGTCGTTAAAATATGAAGAATAAGCTCTTCCACTGCAGTCTGCGATTGCCGATTCCGCTTCCAGACCAATGGACTGAAATTAAGTCCAACCGTATTGCCCTCTTGCCAGCCCTCAGGCAGAGCGAGTTCTTCCTTTTCCATTGTAAAAGCAGGGTCGGCGCATAATCTGACATTTTTCAAACCCTTGCGCAAGAGCATATTATAGGTCAACGTCTCTCGAGAGAGAATCAGATCGAATAGCTTCAAGTCCTCCAGCTTTCTTGGTGTCATATCCTCTTCACCGATAGAGCATCCCCAGAGAACAAGCTTCTTTCCTTTTGCTTTAACCCGCTTATCAATTTCATACCAACCTGGCTGCTCACCATAGCAATAGTTGTCGCCACCTATGGAGAGTATGACGTCCATGCCATTTATGTTTTTAATAATATTATGATGAATTTTTCCAAGCGCATAGGATTCATCTTTGAACAATTTTACTTTTAAAGAAGAGACAAACCAATCCATCGAATATTTTTTTATGCTAAGCGTTCTGCCATCATAAATCCCATCCAGCTTTGTTAGTATTTGATCACTCTCAGGTCTAGTTGATGCCAAATACACTTTCGCGTCACTTATTCGTTCCTTTAGAATGTCCGTTGACGATCGAACGATAGCTTCACAGCCTCTATTCAAGCTGCCATCATGAGCAAACATCATAATCTTCATTGCTTTACCCCCATTTTTCCATTTCTAAATCTGCTGTAAGTGGTTAGCATATACAAGCCTACTATCGATTTTCTTTTCATAAGGCTTATAATTAGTTTCTTATATCTGTCCATATTTATTTCCATTTCCTTCATATAAATAGGCAGCGCATATCTTACCTGCTGATGAACAATCATTTTTTTGACGTAACGAAACTGATCACTAATGCTGATTTCTGGTGTAGGCTTTAAATAGATATGTATGTACGCCATTACGCTATGTATAAGCCTTATGGATTTCAATTGATTTATCCTTGCTCCATCAATCAATCCGATATAGCAATCAGGAGGCTGCGATTCATACACCTCTAGCGCTCTTAAAAAATAATTTTTCTGAGATATGCTTCTAGTCGCGCTCCCTGTTACTTCCCGATAATGATAGCCAGAATAATCGACGTACAAGAGCGTCTTAATATGACTAAAGAACAGCATGTTAAACATACCGTCTTCTCCAAGTGCTACCTGCACGGGGAATTTCACATCATGCTCTCGCAATAGTTGATTTCGGTAAATTTTGTTGCATGCTGTGTTCCACTCATCCGTCCTTAAAAATTGCGGTAAAATTTCTTCTCTAATGAAGCTCGATGTCAGAACAACCTCAGATGGAATATCATAGCGCGTAATAACCTCATGACCATCCATTTCACTTATAAAATTAGATAAAACCACATCGCAATCTCCAAAGCTAGCCTCTTTGTAAAGACGTTCAAACATATCCGCATCCACATAATCATCTGCATCAACGAACCCTACATATTGTCCACATGCAGTCTCTACGCCTATATTTCTAGCTGCACTGACACCTTGATTTGTTCCGTGAATAGCCATAATACGTGAATCTGCAGCACGGTATCTCTCAATAATGTCAGCACTCTGGTCTGTTGAGCCGTCATTTACAATAATAAATTCGCATTCCTTTAACGTTTGGTTAAGAAGGGATTCGATACACTGACTTATATAAGCTTCAGCGTTATACACCGGTACGATTATACTCACCTTTATACTCAACTGACGCTTCTCCCTTCCGCTCCAATCAGCTCATAGAGCTTCTCTAACTCATAGCCGTTGCTGTAATCAAACTGCTGGCAGTTATGGGCCAAGCGAGCCCTAAGCTCATCATCTACGTACAACCGTTCTATTCCAGCTGCTATTCCTTCAACAGATAACTCTGTAATAAATCCATCCCATTCATGGTGAACCTGACTTGGCGCTGTTGGATAATTCGTAATAACAATGGGCTTACCCAGTATTTTTGCTTCAGTCACCGTAACCGCCTTGCCCTCATATCTGGAAGGCTGTACATAAAGATCGCACTCATTCATATAGGGATAGGGATTCGTTTGCTTTCCCAATAGAATAAAGCTATTTCCTAGCTCATATTCAGCTATAAGCTCACGAATAGCCTCTTCATCACCGCCATACCCGACAATATACCAAGCGATATCGGTATAGCCTTTGTCGATAAGCAGCTTCATCGCTCTTACTGCATTATCAATTCCTTTTGCATGTGAAAATCTAGCTACTGACATCAGCTTAAATCGTTGATCCCTTTTCATCGGGTTTGTTTCGCATGCTTCATGAGCCATATTTTTTATAAAAGCTGGAGACATAATATTTTCCATAACAACCACTTTACTTCTAAGCGATCCATACTTTTCGAGGAAGGATTCTTTACAGGCATCTGATACCGCCATTATAAAATCGAACTTATCCCACATTTTCAAGTCAAGCTCACTGTTGGTTGCGATTGTAGAGTAATCCGTATGTATCCATGCGATTTTTGTATTCGCATTAACCTTATCGGCTACGTAGTAATGCGGCCAAAGATAGCTGATCGCTACATCGTAAGCTCTCTTCTCCTTGGGTAGAAACGGCAATGCATATTTCCACATTAATTGCATTTGATAATATCCCGTTTCTTTCGCACCGCTGCGTCTGCCCTCAAATTGTGAATGCAGCTTAGCTAGAACCCGTGAAAGCCCAATAGCAAATTGCTTGCCTTTAAGCGTTTCACTTATGGATTTGCGGAAAGAGGCGTACTGCGGCACTTCATCAAGAAGATTAGCTTTGTCGGAGAGCAGACTCATGAAATCCCCTTGATGGCGATAAAGCATTAAATGAACGTCATAATTGCGATAATCAAATTCATCCAGCAAACCCGCGAGGCTTCTTTCGACCCCGCCAACTTCCATATCATAGGAAGCAATTAATAGATTTCTCATATTGATCTCCTCCGCTATGATCCCTTAGGAATACTGGCGTTTCCGCGTCTTTCTCCATGCCCATAAGAAAGGACGCAATGGGAAATAAAGAAAGTGAAGCTGCTTCGGTAAAGATAAGGTCTTTGCATCTTCTGGGTAAGGGAATAAGAAGCTAGCCATAAATTGAATTTTTTGCCCTGTTGTATACAATGAAAATAAGTAACGCTTATGATATTTATCCACATCCTCTGGAAGGGGCGGCGTATGTAAATTAATCATTCTCTGCACATAGAACATGGCATCCTCTGCAAGCCACTCCGTTCTTCTTCCTATGAGCAGCGGCTTCATTTCTTCACGAAGCGGTACCGAAAGTAAGCGCGAAGCTAGAAATAGGGCTTGGCCTCCCAAGTGCAAGTAATGATGCTTTTTGAGCAATTGAACAAGCTTGGGCCAATCTATACGTTGATTAACTAAATATTTAATATCCAGCAGCCAGCGCAATCTAGACCAACCATGTCTTGCACCGTGAGAAACAAGGAATAGAAAGAGATCCTCCCTACCCAAATAGAAGATAGGCCGGCTGATCAATGAGCTTTTTCGCTTCCTAGCCCATAAATCATCAAAGCATGGTTCCTTAGATGGTGATGGATTTAATCGCCAATGCACCTCTACCTTTATCTGTTTTGTCGGATGGTTGAAAATAATATGATGATGTCTCCACTTCCAATCATTGAGGACCGTTTCGATATAATCATCCTTCTCATAACCAAGCTCGATTAGCATAGCTTCTGCTTGCTCCAAATCATTCAGTGGAATTAGGAAATCCAGATCACATGACGTTCGCAGAGATACATCCCCATAAAGATCGGCTGCAATGACTGGACCCTTCAAAAATAGAGCCCGAACGCCCCGATCCGCGAAAGATTTAGCAATTTGCTCCATTTCACCAGATAACGCCAACATTTGCAGCGTATTTCGATAATAGTCGCGATGAAATAATTGCTTTACAAAAACAGGTATATCAACGAATTTGCTGTCTTGTATAATTCTATTTAGAGATGGAAAGACCCGATGATGCCTCGCCAACTTAATAAATTGATTCCATTCAGCCTCACGCAGAAGCTCGCTAATCTCAAATGTTTGATCAGCATCCTGGTCCATTGCGAGGAGCGCAAGGAGCAATCTCAGCTCGCCGTTTAAGTCATGCGTATGGACGGTAACATCGTTATTCATGAGTTTCTCCTTCAATTCGATTATCCAATAACGAACAAATAAACCTATTGTTGTTCTATAAAACGAACACTCATACAGAATATCATCTTTCATAATTTCTGTCAATTCATATGGATATTGTATTTTACTTAGAAATACCATTTAAAACCTGCTAGAATAATAGAGGACTAAACAAACTAATCAATAACAGGGGGGCTTGTTTCTTTTGCAAAATATAGTTGTTTACGGCGCAGGAGGCCACGCTAAAGCTGTCATCGATATTATCGAGAAAGCAGGCTTCTATCGAATCATTGGCTTACTGGATGCAAATAAATTACCAGGCACTATCGTATATGGCTATGAGGTTTTGGGTGATGATGCTTGGCTTGCTTCAAATCAAACATCCATCATAGGCGGTATCATCGCCGTTGGTGATAATTGGGTCCGTTCGCAAATTGCTGCTCGCATTCTCTCCGTTTATCCTGGCTTTGCCTTTATTAATGCCATTCATCCCTTATCCTCGATTGCAAGAGGCGCTTCGATCGGGGGCGGCAGCGTGATCATGTCTGGTGCAGTAATTAACAGCGACGCTAGAATAGGGGATCATTGTGTCTTCTATCCCAATTCATCTCTGGATCATGATTCTACACTGGGAAACTTTGTTACACTAGCTCCAAATACAGCAACGGGAGGAAATGTTCATATTGGACACTATTCCGTTATCTCTATTGGCGCGAATATTATTCATGGTCGCATGATTGGCGAACATACCGTCATAGGTGCTGGCTCTACCGTCCTATCCGATATTGCCTCTAACAGTATTGCATATGGAACACCGGCAAGAGTCGTTCGGTCACGTGAAGTCGGAGAACGCTATCTCTAATGGCAATGATTATGCCGTTTGAACGGAATGGTCAGCGATTGTATTTAATAGATCATTAATACAATCTACCACTCTCACCTGCTCAACGACTGACATACTTGAACCTGAGGGCAAACAAATTCCTGTTTTAAAGAGCTGCTCGCATACAACCTCATTCTCGGAATGCGCATAAAATTTCGCTCCCGCAAATACAGGCTGCATATGAAGCGGCTTCCATACAGGACGTGCTTCAATATTTTGTTCTGCTAAAGCTTCAATTAGAAGCGGAATGCTTACTCCTGTTTCCTGTTCATTTACTGTCATTGCAGTCAGCCAGCGATTGGATTTGCTGTTCGCCAGCTCCGGCATGAAGCCAATGCCGATCCGAGAGGCAAATGCTTCCTCATATTTTTTGTAAATCGCCCTTCTTGCTTCCACACGCTCATCCAGCACTTCTAATTGCGCTCTGCCTACCCCAGCAAGCAGATTACTCATTCGGTAATTATACCCAATCGTACTATGCTGATAATGAGGTGCGAGATCTCTTGCTTGCGTAGCAAGGAATCGTGCTTTTTTCAATAATTCAACATCATCAGAAACGAGCATTCCCCCGCCTGAGGTTGTAATGATCTTGTTTCCATTAAAGGAGAAAATTCCGATTTTACCAAACGAACCGCTCTTCTTGCCTTTATAAGATGAACCAAGTGACTCCGCCGCATCTTCAATGACAGGTATCTCGTGTTGATCACATAATCTCAAAATCTCCGACATTTTCGCACTTTGACCGTATAGGTTTACAACGACGACCGCTTTCGGCAGCCAACCTTCCTTTATGGCTTCATCGAGCGCTCTCTCCAGCGCTTGCGGTGACATATTCCACGTCTCGGGCTCAGAATCAATAAAGACCGGCTCTGCCCCCAAATAGCAAATTGGATTCGCACTTGCGATAAAGGTAAAGCTGGAGCAAAACACTCGATCTCCTTTGCCTACATCTAATAGATGCAGAGCTAAATGCAGCGCTGCTGTCCCCGAGCTCACTGCCGCCGCATCTTTCATTCCTGTATAGGCGGCAATTTCTTTTTCAAACGCGTCGATATGCGGTCCAAGCGGTGCAATCCAATTGGTAGCGAAAGCCTCATCAATATACTTCTGTTCATTCCCGCTCATATGAGGCGCTGATAAAAAAATCTTTTGATTTTTATTTTCTGACATCGGCTATACACATCCCCATCCAAAATAATAGGCCGTCCTTGCAGTCAAATAATGACTTCAAAAACGACCTTAAGCTTCTATTTTACTCACCGAACCTTGAAATGCAGGCATAGTGACATAGTTTTCATTGCTAACGCCTTCAGATCGAATGACCTTTTTTACGGTTAATAGCAATATTTTAATGTCCAATGCAAAGCTTTGATTTTCCACATACCATACATCATGCTGAAATCTTTCTTCCCACGAAACTGCGTTTCTTCCATTAATTTGCGCCCATCCGGTTATACCGGGCCTGACCAAATGACGCTTTGCTTGTTCATCCGTATAAAGCGGCAAATATTCCATTAGCAGTGGTCTTGGTCCAATGAGACTTAAATCTCCCTTGATAACATTAATGAGTTGAAGCAGCTCATCTATACTGAATTTCCGCATAAAGCTGCCAAATGACGTTAGTCTCAGATGATCGGGCAGCAATTGACCGTAGCTATCCTTTTCATCTGTCATCGTCCGAAATTTATAAACAAAAAAAGGAACGCCATGCTTACCAGGACGTTTCTGCTTGAATATAATCGGCGAGCCTAATTTGAATCGAACCATAATGGCAATGACTAGTATAAATAACGAAGAAATAATGAGGATTATGGATGATACAATAAGATCAAATAAACGTTTTATCATAGATTCGGACTCCTGGCATTCAAATGTTGGATCTTTATTATGAGGACAACATGTCTCTCATTTTAGAAATCACTTTAGGACCGACTATCCGGCTTACTATTCTTTTCACACTTCCTCTTATTCTTACATGAGCCGGAAGCCAGGATTGTGCAAAATGATGAATGGTGTGGCTGTCATTAGTTATGTAATTACCGCCATTAATATAATCATACGGACTAAAATAAGCTCTAGGATAGAAGGTGACACCATTGCTCAGCACCTGATATTGCCCATTTTGAATCAGCCCGTGCTTGCCGCAAATTTTTGTAATAACTGCTGTATTCGTCGTTGTATCCAATGTGCCATCAGGGAGCAGAAAACTTATGCTATCGTAATGCTCTAGCAGTTCTGTCGTCCATGAATGCCCTTTAATTGCGCCCATTGTTCCGGATTGCAGAAATTTCTCATCCTCAAAGCCTGAAAATGCTTCATGATGCAGAAAGGAATCCAGCGGCTTAATCACTTCAACATCGGTATCTAAATAAATACCGCCATATTGCTGAAGGGCATGCAAGCGAACATAATCACTTACAAACGCATACTTTCGCGCCTCATAAGCCTCCTTCACATACCGGTTAGAGGAAATATCAAAATTATCCTCATTCCATTCTATAAATTGATAGTCGCTTAAATACTTCTCCCAGCTTTTCATACATTTCAAGATTTTTCTCGGCTTCTCCCCTCGCCCAAACCAACAATAATGCACGATACGGGGGATTTGCTGGGTTTCATTCACGTCATTTCCTCCTTTACCATGGCCATCTTATATAATCACTCGAATAGCGAATATCCAAAGCAATCACACTCTCGAAATAGAAAAACATGAAGTAAAATAGAAGAATCGAAAAATAGACAAACTTGCGATGCTTCTCTTGAAACAGCTTCACGATCCAACCAAATAATATGAGCTGATAGAGATTAAAATAAATGTTCATTCTTGCGAAAATCCAGTTCTGCGTTGAAATAATAAGCAGAATCAAACCGATTATGGATAAATTAACAATAATATCGCTTTGCGGAAATATTTCTTTGAGCTTATGCCTGCCAAAAAAAGCAATGATCAATGGAACCGCAAAAACAAAAACCCGAATAATGCTAGCTCCGCCCTCATTAAAGCTCTGATATTCCGCATATTGCGTATTCTGGATAGCCGTAAACAACAGTTCCGAAAATTGATTAAAGCCAATGACAATAATTATGGCTACGCTTAATAAAGTAAACGTTGATCCTGTCCACGCTTTTCTCCTAACAATAAAGTAAAGAGGAAGCATAATGAGTGCACTTTGGTGAAGAAAGGATGCAAACAATACAACCAACATATACGTTTTCCATTTGCCTTCAAAAAGCGCCTTAGTCGCCGCAAACACAATAGCAGCTGCTAGAAACTGTCTCAGCCCGTTCATAGAAACGACAAATGCTCCTGATGTAATATATACGTATAAGCTAAGCTCCAGCATTCTAGAGTACTTATACATAACGACAACAATAAGCAGATTAGTGATCAAGGCCGTTGTCAGCAGCAAGATTTGAGGATCATCTGAAATCTGTTTGAGCAGCATTTGAAATAATCCAAATCCAATATCTTTCCGCTGCACAATGCTTACAATGTCAAATTTGTTTACCTCATAGGCATGCGTATAAAAAAATGTATCTCCGATATTATTGCGCAGTCCCGATACGAGAATAAGTGTCATTGCAGCTGCACCCGCCATGATTTTATTCGGATGTGGAAAGTTAGGTCCTATTCTTACCGGAACAGAGTAGAATCTAGCGATAAGCGCGAGTAAAAAAACAACAATCATATTAAGCCAAAGGATAGTCATTTGTCGTTCCTCTCGCTCTATATGTTTTTCTCGTCTTCATCGTGATATACCAGTAAAGCAAGAGACCAGGTATGACGGCTAATACCGTTAGCGCCTTAAACGGGGCATCTTTCAGCCACTTTTTATTAGCGGATAGAAGACAACTTGAAATATAATGAACCGCCTGCCGGTATTTAAAACTAATGCTTCCAAAAGGAAGCTTCATTAAAGCTTTACGATAGAAAGCAAAGCCTTGCGGGTTTTTACGGTATTGATGGAGCATATTGCGCGATGATCCATCCGGCAAATACTCGACATGCACCAGCACCTTATTCATAAGGAGCAGTTCATAGTCCTGATCCAGCAAATGATACTTATAAGCTAGACCTACATAATTCTCTCCCTCAAAAAGCGGATACGGATATTGCTTAGTTAGCGCGCTTCGATAAACCAGCTTCTTATCTCCGCTAATCCCATGCTTCTGATACAAATCAAACAACGTTGATCGGCTGATATGTTGCGGCAGGTCTGTTCCTACCAATCTTCCATCGGTATACGCATCTAGACCAACAAGCCCGCAAACTTCATCTGTACCATGCTCGCTCCAGAAAGTTACGATGTGTTCAACCGCGTCATCAGGCATAAAATCATCAGAATCGATACATACATTCAGCTCTGTTTCTATGTACTCATAAGCTGTATTATGTGCGCCGTGCATGCCTTGATTCTCTTGCTTGATATAACGAATGGACATCTTTTGCTCCGCAATCCAGCCGTTCACTAACGCTTCCGTTGTATCACTCGACCCATCATCAATAATGAGCCAATCAAAATCTTTGCATGTTTGACGCTGAAGGCTTTCATACAATTGATTTAAGCAATAAGCCCGATTATACGTGGGCGTAAACACGGTTAATGTTTTCATGGTTCACCTCGATTTGGGAAGAGTAAAATTCTACTGCTGATTGCGCCGTTATTTGGATGTCATACCCCTTCTTCGCTAAAGCGTCAAAAGGAATCCTTCGTGATTGTCGCTTGGCTGATTCTAGTATTTTGCTCATGCAGCTTGCTCCATCCGTTAAAGAGAAATACTGGATTAATCCGATGCCCATATCGACTTCTGTCGTAATATGATCCGAAATAACACAGGGAAGCCCAGAGCCCTGCGCTTCGATTAACGTAACAGGCAGCCCTTCATGATGGGAAGGAAACAAAAATACATCAAAGACTTGAAGCAGACGTTCGATATCGCTTCTTATACCCAAGAACTTCACTTTATCCGTTAATTGCAGTTCCTTAACCTTTTGCTCAATAGCTGGCCGTAATGGACCATCACCAACTAAAAGAAGAATGCTGTCCTCTCTCATTAGCTGCAATTGCTTGAAGAGATCGATTAGCCCGTTATGATTTTTTTGCGGCGCAAATCTGCCTATATGACCGACAACTAAGCTCTCTTCTGAAATCGCAAGCTCTGCCTTAAGCTCCGAACGAACCGCTGAAGAGAAAGCAAATTTCTCGCAAGGAATACCGTTTTGAAAGATAGACGCAGACTTAGCTTTACCTCCAAATAACCATTTAGCAGCAGCATGTGAGCAGGCTATATACGTCGTCGCAGCTGACTTCACCTTCGTTCCTGCGTACCATTTATACAATCTAGCAGCGATGCTGCCTTCACTTCTTGTATTGTGGCTATGCGCAATCCGCACGGGAATACGGGCAAGGCGAGCGGCACGCAGTACAAATCCACTGATCTTATCCATATGAGAATGAACAATCTGATAAGCGCTGTTTTCTTGAAAAAATCGATTCAATGCACGGGTATAGCCTTTATGACCAGCCTCAGTCAAATAGGGAATACGATGAATCTTACCGCCTAATGCAATAATCTCTTCATCGAACACGCCTTCCTTGCAGGTTAGAAAATCAAACTGCACCTTTGAGCGGTCAATATGACGATATAAATTCATAATAAAAGTTTCAGCGCCGCCGCGATTCATATTCACAACAACATGCAAAATTCTTATAGGACTGCCCACTCTACTGATCTCTCCATTTCATCTTGGGAATGCTCCATAAATGGCTTGTAAATATCACTGAGCTCTCTTGCTACTTGAGCTAATGCATACTTTTTGACCATATCTACACTTTCTGCTCCCATTCGTTGACGAAGGTCCTCAGAGACATTCAGCTGAAGCAGCCTGCTGGCAAAGTCGAATACTTGATCATGCTCAATAATAAAACCATTTACACCCGAAACAACAAGCTCCGAGTGACCTCTATTCCGGGTTGCTACAATAGGCAGGCCGCATGCCATTGCTTCCATCATGTTAACGGGTAAACCCTCTCGCAAGCTGGATGCCACCGCAACATCACACATAGGCAGCAGTGAAGCAATATCATTCCGTTGTCCTAGGAAATGAACCATTGACGCTACACCAAGATCAGACGCTAGCTTCCGCAATGATTCCAACAGTGGACCTTGGCCTGCAAGCAACAGCTTGATTTGAGGTACTTGTTCTTTTATTAAGGCAATCGCACGAATAAGCAGCTGATGGTTTTTGTTTTTGTTGAATTCGGCTGCATAAAATAAAATGAAATCATCCGTTCGATAATCTAGATCCTGACGCAGCCGCCACTTCTCTATTTTTTGCACCGGTTTAAATTGAAGCGTGTTGACACCGACACCATGAACATGCGCTATTTGTTTTGCCTTAAAACCCCTGTCTACAGCCAGATTATAATCCTCGCTATTAATGGTGATGAGGCAGTCTGTATAGCTAGAGAGCTTCTTCTCGATTGGATAATAAATGAGCCAATTAAGAATGGATGATCCTTTGCAAAAATGAAAGCCATGCGCGGTATAAATGACTTTTGTACCCTTTCGTCTTGCAGCTTGCGCAGCCAAACGAGCCAGCACCCCTGCAGTTGGCGTATGGCAGTGAATGATGCTGTACTCCTGCTCCTTAATAATTCCTTTAAGCTCCTGATAGGCTCTTCTATTATTTAATCGAAGCGGAGACCGCTCAATGGACAAATGAAACCTCTTATCGACAAAAGGGAGGTCCAACTCGCCCTTGGCAGCGATATGAACCTCCCAACCCTGTTCATTAAACCATTCCATAATGGGCAAATGAAAAGCCTTGAAATGGTAATCAACGGTAGCACAAAATAATATTTTATTAGGCATGGTTACCATCCTGTTTACTTATTATTTGCGAACGCCTTCTCTCTCCACCATTCGAGACAAGTATTCAAGCAGCTCATATCTCAGGTCATCGCGCTGCAAAGCAAACTCGATCGTCGTCTGAATGAAGCCCATTTTCTCACCAACATCATAGCGTACGCCATCAAACTCATAGGCATAGACAGCTTCGGATTGATTCAATGCTGCTATTGCATCCGTAAGCTGAATTTCCCCGCCTGCGCCTGGTTGTTGGCTGCCCAATATGTCGAATATAGCGGGATTCAAAATATATCTTCCCATAATAGCCATATTAGACGGGGCATTCTCTCTAGATGGCTTCTCGACGAGATTTCGAACGCGATGGAAGGCTTCCTCCATTTTTGCACCGTCAACGATTCCATATCTTGAGACTGCTTCTTCCGCTACGCGCTGTACTCCGATAATAGAAGTGTGATATTGTTCATACTTCTCAATCATCTGTCTAATGCATGGCTTTTCCGCAGAGATAATATCATCTCCAAGAAGTACTGCAAACGGCTCGTCGCCGATAAACTTTCTAGCGCACCAGATAGCATGACCGAGTCCCTTCGGCTCCTTTTGGCGAATATAGTGAATATCAACCATATCAGCCGATTTTCGAACTTCGCTTAACAGCTCAAACTTATGCTTTGCCGTAAGAATTTGCTCCAGCTCTAATGAATTGTCAAAATGATCCTCAATCGCTCGTTTCCCTTTGCCCGTTACAATGATAATATCCTCGATACCCGATTCGATCGCTTCTTCTACAATATATTGAATGGTTGGCTTATCCACGATAGGCAGCATTTCCTTTGGCATGGCTTTCGTTGCAGGAAGGAACCTCGTACCCAGCCCAGCAGCTGGAATGATCGCTTTTCTTACTCTCATAGTCTACATAAACTCCTTTTTATTTCTATCCTGTAACGGATACGAATTTTGGTAAAATAACAACATTATTCGCAAGGTCTAGCAGCCGTACGCGCAGCTCAGCTTTGCTCATGGCGTTAAACTCTTGAATCAGCTCCTCGATTTCCTCGAAAGGAACCTCAAAGGATTTACCGATATAAATTTTTGGATAAACCTGCTGTTCATCCATCTCATGATCCTTCAGCATTTCTTCAAACAGCTTCTCTCCAGGCCTAATGCCTGTATATTGAATGCCGATTTCCTCTACTGTAAACCCTGACATACGAATCACATTTTGCGCCAAGTCGGTTATTTTGACAGGGTCGCCCATGTCCAGCACAAAAATCTCTCCGCCCTTCGCAAGCGCTCCTGCTTGAATAACAAGTCGTGAAGCTTCAGGAATGGTCATAAAATAGCGAACCATATCCGGATGAGTAACCGTCACAGGACCACCCTTCTCAATCTGCTTTTGGAACAACGGTATAACACTGCCTCTGCTCCCAAGTACATTTCCGAAGCGCACCGCTACAAACTTCGTCGTACTAAGTCGATCCATGTGCTGAATGATCATTTCAGCTATTCTTTTCGTCGCGCCCATCACACTCGTTGGATTTACCGCTTTATCCGTGGATACCATGACAAAGGTTTCAACTCGGTTTGCACTCGCAGCTTTTGCCGCATTCAGTGTACCAAGCACATTGTTTTTGAAAGCTTCCTCAGGATTTCTTTCCATTAGCGGCACATGCTTATGCGCTGCTGCGTGATAGACCACCTGTGGCCGATGGGTTCCCATAACACTCAACATTTTGGCAGCGTCCTGCATGTCGGCTATTTCCGTAACGATTTGCATTTTTGTATGACCATAAAGCTCTCTCAGCTCCAACTCAATGGAATAAATGCTGTTCTCGCCATGACCTAACAAAATGAGCTTCTCCGGTAAAAAACGTGACACTTGTCGACATACCTCAGAGCCAATTGAGCCTCCTGCTCCTGTTACCATAACGACCTTTTGCGTTACATAACCCGATATGCTCTCAATATCCAGCTCAACAGGCTCGCGTCCTAATAAATCCTCAACCTGAACATCACGGAATTGGCTGACCGACACTCTGCCAGTAGCCAAATCCTCAAGCATCGGAATGATTTGTGTTTTTGCTTTTGTTTTGGCACATTCCGTAAAGATCGTATTCAGCTGTTTTTTGCTTAACGATGGAATGGCGATGACAATACTGTCAATTTTATATACAAGCGCCATCTTCGTAATATTTGCTACTCCGCCGACGACCGGGATGCCCATGATATCTAATTTATGTTTGTTTACATCATCATCGATGAAAGCTATTGGCAATAACTCCTTGTCACTGTTGCTCAGCAATTGTCTCGCCAGCATCGTACCTGCAGAGCCTGCTCCAATAATTAACGTACGTTTCCGTTGTCCAGCATGCTTTTGATAGCCACCGCGGAAAATTCTCCAGCAAAACCTAGAACCGCCTATAAGCAGAATATGTATCATCCAGGTTACAGCTAATAAACGAAAAAATACGTCATGCAATACAATCTGTTGAATGATGGCTGCTGCGACAATCGATAAAGACACGGACCTTGTAATAATCATAAGCTCACCGACACTGGCATACTCCCATGCCTTCTTATAGAGCTTGTAATAGAAAGAAAAGAAATGATGGCTTAACAACAGTGTTATCGAACTAATGACTATCGGAATCGTCACCACGTTAAGTGATGCATCCAGCAAAAACCTGCTAAAAAAAATAGATGTCAGTACAATAAGCGAGTCGATTAGAACCAAAAAAAATAATCGTTGTCGATACGTCAAAACCAGTTCACCCTTTCAAGATCATACTTGTAATGAATATGCGGCTTGATAGAACACCTCATTAAAGTGTTTAACTAAAAAGTTTTAGTCAAAAACCTTATAGTTAAAAACTCTAAGCTTAAAAAAATGGGGCATTTAACCCCCCCTCACACCACACTTTTGACGACTTGCGTCTAAGGTTCTCTGCAACCCACAGCATGATCGAGTGCCTCCATTGATAACGGTGAGGAGGCATTACCGAGCATATACTTTCACATAGAGAACAATAATGTACTTTATAAAGAACATTATTGCGTAAAAAAAGCGCTAGCTGATTGCGATCATCAAACGCTCTTTTTATTAAGTATGACGCCTAAAATATTTGCTTTTGCAAATAGCAGTGCACGCTTTGCTTCAATGGCATGATTTTGCTGTGTTTTACCGCTGTTCAGCAGAAGAATTACGCCATCACATTTGTCTACAAGCGCATTGGTGTCCGGCACACCTAGAACAGGAGGGCAATCCAGCAGAATCATATCATAATTGGAAGAAGCAAATTCCATAATCGTATTCATAAATTGAGAATTCAGCAGCTCCGTTGAGTTATGAAACCGCAAACCACTTGGTAAGATGTCTAGGCCTTCGACCTCTGTATTGTAGATGGCCTCACGAATTTCCAACTGCTGACCAAGAACATTCGATAAGCCAGGTGAAATTTGAACATTAAATATTTTATGAATAGATGAGTTTCTAAAATTCGCGTCAATAATCAATACTCGATCACCGCGCTGAGCCATGCATATGGCTAAATTCACAATAGCTGTTGATTTACCCTCGCCTTCAGAAGGCGAGGTAACAAGAAGTGACTTAATCTTTTTTCCATTAGATGCATACTGAATATTATTTCGGATCGTTCGATATTGCTCAGAAATTGATCCATGAGAATGGTTATACGATAGTAAGCTGCGATTTACAAATGATTTTGCTGTTTTTTGTCTCTCACGAACCAATGGTTTCACCTCGCACGACAATGTTCTTTTGTTTTTTAGATCGTTTGGCATATTCTTTTCTTTTCATTTTGCTCACTTGTCCCAGCATCGTTAATCCTAGCAGCTCTTCGATTTCTCTCTCTGATTTGATAGAGTCATCAAGTGCATCCAATAATAACGTTAAGCCGATTCCCAGTATTAGACCAATGAATAAGAAAATGAATACGATTCGGTTGGTCTTCTCATTAATGTCATAAGGATTAGCCTGTGCCTCGGTCAATACACGTATATTGTTGATTCCAAGCATTTCGGAGGCAACGCGTTTGTAAACTTCTACACTTTTGTTTGCAATGCTCGCTGCAAGCTCCGGATCGGAATCCACTACCGTAATTACCGTTACGATAGAAGCATCTACATTGTTGGCATGAATTTGACCTCTAAGCTCACCAACAGAACGATTAAGACCTAGCTCCTCAATGACCTTTGTCAAAACGATAGGTTCACGAAACATCACTTTGAGCGTTCCCATCATATCCTGTGTAGAAACAATCATGACTCTCGTCGAGGCCGCGTAGGATGGAGACACTGGCCTTGAATTGATTAAAACACCAATAATAGCGAATAGGATAGCAAGCACTACAATCATCCACAAACGTTTTCGTAATACAGAATAAATAGCCTTTATATTTATTTCTTTTCCTTTTTCTTTGTCATTACGTGTTACATGCAATTCTTCTAATTGTTTACTTTCCATTTTACACCTGCTTTTGATGTTTTTTATAAAGAACAATAATACAAGTTTAGTTCTTTATATAGAACATGTCAATACGTGTTTCCGTTTTTACATGATCTTTAATTGTCGTTGTCGATATGTAGAATAATAATGTTCGACGTTTTCTTTTTCTCATTGACCGACATGCTTTTTCCCGTCATTTTCTTTTTCCATTGATTCGATCGGATCAAATCCTTTAATGTTTGAAAATCGCCTTTGCTCATCCCTTCTTCAACAGCGCTTTGAATAATCGCACGCCATTCATCGTCCAAAAATTCATTTTCATGAAGCTTTGGCAAGGATTCTTCTCCAAGTAAATATTCAATATTAGAATCCAAAGGTGCTGCAATTTTAGCCATGACTTGAAGAGAGGGGTTATTCTGCATATTGCGTTCGATGTAGCTCAAATACGACTTAGAGACGCCTGCAAGATCGGCAAGTTTCGTTATCGAATAGCCTTTTTTTTCGCGTAGATTTTTAATACGTTCCCCGATCATAATATTCTCCTTCAGCCAGTTTAGATCTAAACTTCAAACTTAGCATTTGTCTATTCATGCCAGACGTTATAACAGACAATATGTATATTTTAGTTCTTTAATAAGAACAGGTCAACACCATTCATCATATTTTATTGAAATATCGTTCCTTGTCGCTTGAGCTCGTACTACAATATAAGAAAAAAACGTTGATTTTAAGGCTGTGTAGAGCGTTCTCTCGTCATAAATCTTTCTTTTATTTGGACAACCTACTAGTAGCCGTAAGAGTCAGAGTATTCTTTATAAAGAACAATGGTGGGCGATATATACTGTTACAACACTAGGGTTTGCGCGTTGGTTGCTTGGGTGGTTCTTTGAATGGTTAGTGGATGTATGCTTTGTTTGCTCGTTGGAGGCTTCATGAATGGTTAGTGGGAGCGTGCTTTGCTTGCTCATTGTGTGCTTCTTAAATGGTTAGTGAATGCATGGGGCGCTTCCTCGTTGATACTTCTTGAAGGTTTAGTGGACGCATCGTTCACTTGTACGGTGGGTGCTTCTTGAATGGTTAGTGAATGCATGCTTCGCTTGCTCGTTGGTGCTTTTTGAATGGTTAGTGAATGCATGCTTTGCTTGCTCGTTGCGTGCTGCTTGAATGGTTAGTGGGTTCATGGGGGCGCTTCCTCGTTGGGGGGCTTCTTGAATGGTTAGTGAATGCACACTTTGCTTGCTCGTTGCATGCTTCTTAAATGGTTAGTGAATGCATGCCTTTGCTTGCTCGTTGTGTGCTGCTTGAATGGTTAGTGGGTTCATGGGGGCGCTTCCTCGTTGGGGGGCTTCTTGAATGGTTAGCGAATGCATGCTTTACTTGCTCGTTGGGCACTTCTTGAATGGTTAGTGGGTACATAGGTCGCTTCCTCGTTGGGGGGCTTCTTGAATGGTTAGCGAATGCATGCTTTACTTGCTCGTTGGGCACTTCTTGAATGGTTAGTGGGTACATAGGTCGCTTCCTCGTTGGGGGCTTGCTTGCTTGGTTGGTTCGCTAACTACTTGGTTAGTTTCACCTTTTAACACGATTTCACTTATTTAGAGGATTTACTGCAGAATAGTTTCACTTTTTGAAGCTAAGTAGTTATTCTACCTATCTTTCGCCTTTTTAACTGTCAGTAGTTTCAAATTATGAAACTACTCCTTTTATTAACGAATTTTTCTATGAGCTAATTTCAATATATGAAATTAATTAACAATGCGGGATCCAGCGGGATCCATAGATAAATTCATATATCACCCCCTCCCCTTATTGACCTCTCCTAATCTGCGTCCATGCCTTATTCCTAGACCGACATGGACCGGCCTAAAGCGACCTAGATCGACATAGACCGACCTAAACCTAAAGCTACCTAAACCAACCTAGCTAGACCTAGCTAGACCTAGCCTATGCTCCTAGCCCTAACAAAAAAGCCTCTTTCAAAGTCGAATGACCGTGAAAGAGGCTTTTTACCGTCTAGCTTATTAAAGCAATTAAGCTTTTGAACTCTAGCTCATCGAATTTACGCAGAACGTTGTTACGGTCATATGCCCAGCAGCAGCCATCAAGTGGGGCAGCAACCGGCACATCGCAACGAATCGTTGCCAGCTCGCGGGATAAATGAAGCATAGCAAGGTCTGCCTCAATTTTAGCCCTGATCGTTTTGGACACAGCATCTAAATTAGCGAGCAGCCCTTCTATGGAGCCATGCTCTAGGATGAGCTTATGCGCCGTTTTTTCGCCTATTCCTTTTACTCCAGGGTAGTTATCGCTCGTATCACCCATGAGCCCCTTCATATCAATGATTTGAGCAGGCGTCAGCTGACGCTCCTCCATCAATGTATCAGGGGTATACACCATGTAATTGCCAATCCCCTTCTTCATAATCGCTACCGAGACACGATCATCAACAAGCTGCAGCATATCATGGTCACCTGTTACGACGAAAATATGAGCTTGATCCTTTAGAGCCGCCGCCAAGGTACCGATGCAGTCATCAGCCTCGAATCCTTCAATACCAATATTGGGTACATCAAAGCTAGCTACAACTTCTTTCACTAGCTCAAACTGCGGAACCAAATCCTCTGGAGCGGATGGTCGATTAGATTTGTAACCGTCATATTGCTCTGTACGAAAGGTTGTGCTTCCCATGTCCCAGCAGCAAGCAACATGAGTGGGATTAAAGGTATTAATGGCATCCATAAAATAGCGGACGAAGCCATGTACGGCATTTACGGGGACCCCTGCACTTGTTTTGCGAACACTCCCGCCAAAAGACGTAGCGAAATACGCACGAAACAAGATGGCCATCCCATCTACTAAAAGCAAACGTTGTTCACTCATTTTGTTTGTTCCTCTCTTTCTTACTCGTTTTACTATTATTGTCCGCGAATGAATTTCCCAATCCTTTTCGCAGCTTCCTTCAAACGTTCTTCGCTCTCTACCAACGCAATTCTCACAAAGCCTTCACCCTCTGAGCCGAATGCCTCACCTGGTACGACAACAACCCCCGTTTGCCGGAGCATTTCCTGGGAAATTCGTCTTGAGTTCCAAGGCTCATCCATTGTCCACTGCATAGGAGGAAGCTGCGCCCAGACAAACATCGTTGCCTTCGGAGCGACAATCGACCAACCCTCCCCTTGAAGTGCCTCGAGAAAAGCATCTCTTCTTTGCTCATAGAGCTTTCCTGCCTTGGGAGCATCGCTATTCATCATCGCTTCCTTAAGCGCAACCATACCCGCTTCTTGTATGGGATCAAACACACCATAATCGATGTTTGCCTTCAATTCGCGAAGAGCGCCTACTGCTGTTCGATTCCCAACTAGAAAACCGATCCTGCAGCCTGCCATATTGAAGCTTTTTGATAAGGAATGGAATTCAACCGCTCCCTCAATCGCACCTGGTATTTGCAAAATACTAGGCGGCTCGCAGCCGTCGAAGCCCATTTCAGAATAGGCTAAGTCATGAACAACTAATACACCATGTTTGCGGGCTTTCTTCAATAACCGTTCAAAAAACGCTAAATCTGCAACGGCCGATATGGGATTGTTAGGATAATTCAGCAGAATAAAAGTCGCTCTGTCCCATTCCTCATCTGGTATAGCCTCAAGATCAGGCATATAGCCATTCTCCTCACGCAATGGCATGAGTAAGCTCTCAACACCTGCTAAAGCCAAAGATCCTTCATAAATAGGATAACCTGGATTAGGCAGCATCGCCATATCTCCGGGATCACAGAGCGCCATTGCCAAATGAGCCAGTCCATCTTGAGAGCCTAGCAGTGTAACGATTTCATTCACAGGATCAAGATCAACGCCAAAACGATGTTTCATCCATTCCGCTGCATGCTCACGAAAGGGCAATCCGCTTTTTACAGCGGGATAAGCATACATATCACTTCGAAGAGCAGCATCACTCAGCGCTTGCCGCACAGCCTCTGAAGGCGGTTGATCTGGGCTGCCGATTCCGAGGTCAATAATATCCATTCCGCTCTCAGCGGCTGCTCGTTTCCATGCAGCAACCTCAGCAAATATAGAGGAGCCTAGAAGAGAGAGCCTATTTGATCTCCATTTCTTTTGCGGCATTCGTCCAATCACCCTTTTCCGTTGTTCCAAACTTGTTCATATTGCTCTTCTTTATAGCCAACGGTTACTGTCTTGCCGTCTGTCACGATTGGACGCTTGATGAGCATACCGTTTGATGCAAGCAAAGCATACTTCTCATCCTCAGTCATAGCTGGAAGCTTGTCCTTTAGGCCAAGCTCTCTATATACGTCACCCGAAGTATTGAAGAACTTCTTCAGCTCTAAACCGCTGTTTGCGACAAGCTCCTTTAGCTCATTCACTGTTGGTGTTTGTTCGACAATATGGCGGGAATTGACCTCATTGCCCTTGCTTTGCAATGATTTCAACGCCGTTCTGCAAGTACCGCATTTAGGGTATTGAATAATCGTTAACTCATTTTGTTTAGTCATTGTTGAAGAGCCTCCATTATATAGGTGTCTAACGACTTTAACTATCGTTAATATTTTCCGAAAGGATTTGCTCCAGTTGAAGAAGCTCAGGTGGGAGAGCAGCCTGCCATTCCATCCATTGCTTCGTCAGTGGATGCGTAAAGCCTAATATCTCCGCATGTAACGCTTGACGACCGACTGCTAATTCCCATTGCTCGACAACCCCTACCTTCGGACCGTACATCTTATCACCAATTAAGGGGCAGCCCAGATGCTGCATATGAACGCGAATTTGATGCGTTCGTCCTGTCTCCAGCTTCAATCGAATAGCAGAAGCAATACCTTTACCTTCATGGATACCAAATTGCTTTACTGTCTCGTAGTGCGTAACGGAAGGATAGCCCTCCGGCGTGACAATTCGTACATGTGGCTCATCTGGATTACGATCGATCGGTGCATCAACGGTTCCTTTTTCAGGATTTGGACTGCCATACACATAGGCTCTATAAAGCTTTAAAATGCCATTTTCCTGCATTTGCTCGGACAATTGCTGATGCACGTATGATGTTTTTGCAATTGCGACAAGACCGGAGGTTTCCTCATCCAGCCGATGTACAGGTCTAAACCTCACCTGTTCGCCTTGCTGCTGCCAATGATAAACAACTCCGTTAGCCATCGTTCCTGTATAATGACCATGTGTGGGATGAACAATCATCCCGGCAGGCTTATTCACGATAAGGAGACTCTCGTCTTCAAACACGATATTTATAGGGATTTCTTGAGGTAAAATATCTTCAGATATCTCCCGCTCCATCCTTACGCGAATGACATCACCTTGGACTACGGGAGCAGTCGTATACGCTCTAATCTCATTTACCGTGAGCCCATGCTCTGTTTGCTTCACTTGAGAGAGCAGCTTGCGTGACACGCCAAGCTGCCTCTCCAGCACCGTTCGCACGGATTTGCCATGCTCCGCTTCGCTCACAACGGCGATTAACGGTTTATAATATCGACGGTCCAGTTCTTCCATCATTTTTTGGGTTTGCCAAATACGTTAGCACTCCGTACATATTCCGTATCCGGTACACCTAATTTCGCATTTGCCACTCTTGCAGCGGCAAAGAAAAAGTCAGACAATCGATTTAAGTAGGCTTGAACCTCGGGATTAGCTGCATGTTCAGCGGCGAGCGTAACAACACGGCGCTCAGCCCGACGGCAAACCGTTCTGCATACATGAAGCTGAGCAGATAGAGCGCTGCCCCCTGGCAAGATGAATCTCGTTATCTCAGGTGCCTCTGAAATGTATTGATCAATTACACCCTCTAAACGAACAGCGGGTTCCCCATTTATTTTAAGAGGCGCTCCTTCCTGTGCATAGGCAAGATCTGATCCGCAATCAAAAAGCTCTTGTTGTATATCTATCAGCAGAGCAGCCATTTCAGCTAGATCCTCATACTTGGACGCTTCAGCCGCAGCTTGACCTACAAAGCAATTAAGCTCATCGATCGTGCCATAGGCTTCCACACGTATATCATCCTTGCGCACACGTCCGCCAATTAGGGATGTTTGACCACCGTCTCCAGTTTTTGTATATAATTTCATCTTCGTTAGCCTCGCTTTCATCTCAATCTCTTTAATCATACAAACAGCAGGCCGGATACGCTCCTGACCTGCTGCTGGTTGAGGTAAAAAATGATTGCAGTCTCTATCCCTGCTGCTTCACTTTATAAACAAAATTACTTATGCGATCAAGCGCTTCAATCAGATTCGTAACGGACGTCGCGTAAGAGCATCGGATATGCCCTTCCCCGCCTAGACCGAATACATCTCCAGGTACTGCCGCAACATTAGCTTCTTCCAGAAGCCGTTGTGCAAATTGTTCGCTCGTCAAGCCCGTTGAATCAATAGAAGGGAATGCATAAAATGCACCCTGCGGATCATGACAGTGAAGACCCATATCCCGAAATCCTTTGACAACAAGCCTACGCCGTTGATTATAAGACTCAACCATACGGTTCTTCTCTTCCAATCCATGCTTCAGTGCTTCGAGTGCAGCATATTGCCCCATTATCGGTGCACACATAACGGTAAACTGATGAATTTTAAGCATGGCTGCAATTATATCCGGATGTCCGCAAGCATAGCCCATTCGCCAGCCTGTCATTGCAAAAGCCTTGGAGAAGCCGCTGACAAGAATGGTACGATCCTTCATACCAGGCATTGCAGCGAAGCTTACATGCTTGGAATCATACGTCAGCTCAGCATATATTTCATCTGAGATCACGATCAGATCATTCTCTTCGACAATCTTTGTTATAGGCAGCCAATCCTCATAAGTCATTATGGCACCTGTTGGATTGCTTGGGTAAGATAAAACAAGTATTTTGGAACGAGGCGTGATAACCGCTTGAAGCGATTCTGCCTTCAATTTAAATTCATCTTTAGCATATGTCTCGATGCCTACCGGCTTGCCGCCAGTGAGCGTCGTAATTGGTGAGTATGATATATAACATGGCTCAGGAATCAAAATCTCATCTCCAGGCGTTATCAACACCCGAAGAGCAAGATCAATGGCTTCACTTCCGCCTACCGTAACAAGAATTTCATCTGCAGGATTATAAGCTACCGAGAATTGATCGTTCAAATACTGACCAATCGCCTCGCGCAGCTCAGGCATACCTGCGTTTGATGTATATTGTGTTTTTCCCGATTCCAGTGCGAATACTGCCGCTTCCCTAACATGCCAAGGCGTAACAAAATCCGGTTCGCCTACCCCAAGAGTAATGACATCCTTGCGTGTGCTTACCAAATCAAAAAACCGACGGATACCCGACGGTTTGATGCCACGAGCTAGCGGGGACAAGTAGTTAGTCATTGACTGTTGCTGCACAGGTGTGGTGGGTTGTTTTTGTTCATCTTTGATCATTGCCATCACCTTTTCACGGCGAAACCATCAAGCGATGGTCACCTTCATGCTCTTCGAAGATAATGCCGTCTTGTTTGTATTTTTTTAATATGAAAAATGTTTTGGTTGATAGTACCGCATCAATTGGTGATAATTTATTAGAAACAAAAGAGGCAACCTCTTTCAAATTTTTACCTTCAACTTCTACACACAGATCATAGGCACCGGACATCAAATAGACAGATTTCACTTCCGGATATAAATAAATACGCTCCGCTATTCCTTCGAATCCGCGACCGCGCTCTGGTGTGATTTGAACCTCTATAAGTGCTGTTACCTTCTGATCATCGATTTTGCTCCAGTTCACGACAGTTGCGTACTTCACAATGACGTGGTCGTTCTCAAGCTCAGTGATCGCTTGCTTCACTTCATCTACGGATACGTCAAGCATAGTTGCAATCAATTCAGCATCTCGTCGCGCATCTTCCTTCAGCAGATCTAACACTTTCAACTGTAATTCTGTCATTGTATAACTCCTTCCAATACGCGTGCGATTATAAAGAATATTTTACAACGAATTCGAAATTCCTGCAAACAAAGTGTCAACAATAAAAAAAGACCCCGAAGGGTCTCTACATGTAATGAGATTGATTTCCTTGTTGCTGGTTGAAGGGCTGTTGTCCGTTAGGCGTATACATCGAGTTGTTCTGTTGCTGTCCACCAAGATTTTGCTGCAAAAACTGTTTCGTCTTTTGCTGCGTTTGTTGATAGGACTTTGCCTGCTTGTCCAAGTCTTGGCGCAAAGCGGGTGAAGAGGTATTATACATGTTTTGCTGTTTCATTGCTTCGAACAATTGACCTTGCATCGTCAAAGTGCTGTTCATCAATTTCGTAAACATTTGACGAATATCTGGACAAGTCGATTCCGTTGCCGCTGTAGTATACTCGCGAACGATCCGTTTTAGATCAGAAAGCACTGTACTCACCAAATCTTCCTCAGTCAAAATAGGCTTATGCTGCTGTTGTTGCTGATACATTCGTTGTGCCTCCATTCATTTTTTAAAAGTAAGACTATACCTGTAAATCAGCTATCATTATTGTGGTTGAGTTGGCGCTATTTGTTGATGATGCTGAATAGCGTGAAGCAGTGAATCATAATGCTGTTGATGCGTTTGTACCATTTGCGCACATAAATTGCGAAGGGCTGGTGTAGTCCCTTCAATTGCAACAATTGCACATTGCTTAATTTGTAAATCCTCGTTTGACATAGAGTCTGCGATGTACTCCAGCTCTTTACCAGTCATTTGCTGCATCATGTGTTTTCTCCTCCAATTTTTTTGCTAGGCAAAGGAATCTCTCCACAAGCCCTAAGTAATGGTTAATCCAAATTTCGTACCACAAGTATTATGACCCTTTTTCCTTTATTTATGTGCTCATGCACTTTCAATTTTGTTAGCCGAGATATCAAGTAAAAAAAGACAAAGAGACTGTCACTATGCCCAATAACAGGCTAAGAAACAGTCTCTTTGTCTACGGAATATGAACCGTCTTTACATGATCAAAGTGTAAGAAGACGGAGTTGCCGCCTGCTGATGAGAGCTCAAGTATGCTCTGATCGACACTTTTCAAAACACCAATTTTGTTTGAATTTTCACCTAAATCAAGGACAACGAATTCTCCAATCAATTTTCTCAGCTGTTGATCAAATGTTCTTGCGAGCGTAAGCGGAGAGGGCTTAAGAGGAAATTGCTCGGGTGTTAGCGTATAGGGAGTTACATTCGGATTGTAAGGTATTAGATATTTCATATGGTGCAATGAAATAATAATCGTATGGTATACAGGGGAATAGAAAACAAAAAAATCATTCATGACAGTCGTTAAATAACCGTGGATGGACTGATTACCTGTAATATATACCTCTGAGAACATACCTTTTGCGTTCATTAACATCTTTCGATATGAAATGGGTTCATTGAAAGGCTCAAATGGCATTTCTGGCACTTCAAATATTTCTTCATCTTTTTGTGAAGCACGCAGCTGCTGAATATGAATAAGCGGTATATACAGGAATTGTGTTCCATTATGCAGCACTAAAATATCTTGACCAAACTCGATTAATTTCCCTCGTATGGGTGCCGCTTTACCTGAAACCTCCAATTCGACCCTTTGATCCAGCAGCGGATGACGGTTTTTCATGCGAATAACCTCCTTTTCATCCGGATTAATAGTAGCCGAGCGATGATGCTAGACCATCGCCCGATAAGTTTTTATCCTTTTTTAATTGCATGGCGGATCGATGCTTTTCCGGATTTAACGGCTTTTATTGCTTCGATTAGATCCAGATCGATTTCCTTGTGATTTATTATTGTTTTTGTTGTTGTTACTTTTATTGCCGTTTGAACGATTATTATTATTTAATTCACGAATGGCTTTGATATGATCTGTTTGTATTTGCAAAACTTCTCTGCCGTGAACCAATAAGACAGAGTTTCTATTTACTTGACAAAGGAAGCCTTCAACCTTTTCAGGTCCGTTTGTATTGATTTGTACAAATTTATGGCTTAATTCGCAAATTACGCCTTCGAAGTTTCTTGCTTTGATGAAATTTCTGCAACGATTGCCGGATCTGTTGCCACTTTTATTATCTTTACCATTAACCTCACTAATACTTTTCACGTGAGAAAGCGCAACGTAGACAACGCCTTTATCTGTGCATAATACGAGATAATCACTTTTGACAGCGAGTAATTTGCCTTCAAGACATTCAGGTCCTCCACGGTTGATCTTCACATTTTTACCAATCAAGCTCTCAAGGAAGTTATGGCTTTTGTTACAGCTTCTATGACTTCTGTTGCTCTCATTGCTCACATTGTTGCTTCGTTGACATTGACCTGCAAATTGACTTTGATTCCAAAAAATACTCATGATTAAATCCCTCCGATAATTTCATTAATAATAGTTTCCAATCTTAAAAACTTAAAATCTTAAAATCTTACAAAATACCGAGTCGAGCTATCGATCCCAAAAACTCTCAAACTATCAACCTTCAATCTAATAAACACTCAAACACTCAAACGGATTTTCCCAACTGGCGTCTGGATCCTATCACTTGCAAACTGATAATCTATCGGCATGCATCCCTCCATTACTCGCTTAACCTTCATCTGTCATGGGAGAAGATTTATAATATATTTATATGTATCTCCTAATGTAGAGTTACTAGATTACTAACCATTTATTAAAGATTGTGTCTTTTGATCTGTTACTAAATATAGGTAGGAATCATATTCTATAGCATGGTCATATAAGGAGGAATTTTTTTGCAAAGGAGCAGAAAGAGGAAAATAAATCAAGAAGCAAGAGCAAACCATGCGAGAGCTTACTTTATTGGCAATATCTCCGATGATGAATGTGCGATAGAGGATGTTTCTTATAATCATTCTGAAAGCGATCGAACTGTCGGCACTCGCTCGAATAATCAAATTAGCGATGACCGCACGACAGGCAATCGCTCAAGCAATCAAATTGACATGGACCGTACGAGCGGCAATCGCTCTTCTAATGGGAACCGGATAAAGATTGAACAAAGCAGCCATATATCTAACGGTTCCGAATCTGGCGATGGAATGACGGGATTCATATGGGAAATCAATATTAAATTCACAAAATTGTGACCATCTAGGCTAAACCTGAATACGGTGAATAAGATCATGAGCCTATCGTCTAACGGTAGGCTTTATCTTTTGCCTCGGGAGATGGTTAGATGGCTATGGAATCTTTGCCTGTTCGTTCCATTCAAATGAATGCTGATGATCTTCAAGATATAAAGGAGCATGCCTGGAACCATGTGTTCAAACCAGCTCAGCTTCAACGGGACGGTCAAACCTATGGTGCGCAATTTGGGCTACGTGGTGGTCATACTCGAAATTATTCAAAAAAATCGTACGAAGTCCGAATGGATAATGGAAGGACGCTTCATTGGAACGCGGAATATGATGATCCTTCGATGATGCGGAACGCGCTCTCCTTTTATTACTTCAATCAAATTGGTGTTCCTTCACCGGAGACCACTCACTTTTGGCTTATTCTTAATGGGGAACCGCAAGGTGTTTATTTGGAAATAGAAGCAGTTGATGAACTGTTTTTTGCAAAGAGAGGCATTTCTTATCGCTCGCTTGTCTACGCAGTCAATGATAGTGCGGATTTCAGCTTAACGGATCCGATATCCAAGGATAAGAAGCCTTCCTTATTTGACGGATACGAAATAAAGCTTGGTAAAACGGGGACAAAAAGCAGACTTGTATCTTTCGTGCGCAATCTCAATCGGATGTCCGGTCGTAATCTTAGCTTGCATGCCACACGCAAGCTGGATGTGTCTCAATATTTATTGTGGTTGGCCGGAGCCGTATTAACAGGAAATTATGATGGATTTGATCAGAACTATGCGCTATATGAGCATCGTACAAGCGGGAAGTATCGCATTATTCCGTGGGATTACGAAGGTACATGGGGGAGAAATTGCTATGGAAAGTCTTGCGGCAGCGATCTCGTTCGATTACAAGGGTATAATAAGCTAACAGAAAAGCTTTTTACATTCCCCTCTTGCCGTCGTAAATATCGGATGATCATGAGGAAGCTGCTGAAAACCTCTTTTACTTACGAGAAGCTTGAGCCTGTTATCCATAGGATGCATGAGCAGCTTTCGCCTGCTATTCGCAATGATTATACTCGCAAAGCAAGCTATGATACCTTCCTCTCCGAGCCATCCTTCATTCGTCATTACATCGAAGAAAGAAAAGAAATATTGCAGCAATCATTGCGGGAGTGGGAATAGACCACTCCCGTAATGATTTACTAGATCAAATACATCTTTGTTAGATTTAAAAAATATTCATGCTCATATAACGTTCACCTGTATCCGGAGCAATGCATAGAACTCGCTTGCCAGGTCCTAAGCGCTTAGCTATTTGCATGGCTGCCCATACTGAGGCACCAGAAGACGGTCCCAGCAGCAAACCTTCCTGTGTTGCCAAAGCTCTCATTGTATGAATAGCATCGTCATCCGATACCTGAATAATTTCATTATAAATCGAAGTGTTAAGGATAGAAGGTACAAAGCCAGGGCTCGTACCAACCAGCTTATGCGGTCCCGGCTCACCTCCTGACAATACGGGCGACCCTTGCGGTTCTACAACTGCCACATAAAGATTCGGAATAAGTTCTTTCAGCTTTTCACCTGTTCCGGTTATCGTTCCGCCAGTTCCAGCAGTTGCTACGAATGCATCAAGCTTGCCTTCCGTTTGATCCATAATTTCAATAGCAGTCGTTGTACGATGAATGTCAGGATTTGCGTGATTCTCAAATTGGTTAGGAATATAGCTTCCTGGACGCTCAGCTCGCAGTTCTTCTGCTCTGCGGATGGCTCCAGGCATACGTTCAGCTGCCGGAGTCAGCACGACCTCTGCACCATAAGCCTGAAGAAGCTTGATACGCTCAGGCGTCATGTTATCTGGCATAACCAAAATCATTTTATAACCTTTAGCTGCCGCATTCATAGCAAGTCCAATACCAGTATTGCCGCTCGTCGGCTCAATAATAGTGTCTCCAGGCTTAATAAGTCCGCGTTTCTCTGCATCTGAAATAAGGGAGAAAGCAGCACGATCCTTTACGCTGCCGCTTGGATTAAAGTACTCTAGTTTAACGCAAACCTCTGCGCTGTTCTCATCTACAAGTCGGTTTAATCTTACAACGGGGGTATTTCCAATTAATTGTGTAACATCGGATACGATTTTAGACATGCGCTTCCCTGCTTCCCTATGATGGTTAAATCCTCTTGCTCTGTTGCTGCTCTAAAAATGGCTTCATAAACCACCAGCCTGCAATCGGCACGATACCAACTGCAAACAACAGCCATGTAATGGCTGCCGTTGAATGATTCATTGGCAATAAAATTAAATAAGAGGATAAGCCAATGATCCTTCCGACTACAAGCCCTGCTTCTCGAAGCACGATAAATTCCTCCCGCTCCCTAGCGCTCTCCTCAGATTTACCGATAAGATCAAATACGCTGGAAGTCATTGGAATAATATACAACGGCATAAATAGAGAGGTTCCGATCCCAAACAATAATAATGTCGTGAAAGATACTTCCCAGAATAGAGGTAAAATAACAACTCCTATCATGACAGTACCAATCAGCATGGAGAGTTTGCGATTTTTTTTCTTTAGCATTTTACCGACTATCCAAAAACTGATCAGTGCGGTTAACGATGTAACAAGTGAAAAGGTTCCAAGCTTGCTTTCGTTTTGTGTTGCTACATACACTGTTAATCCGACTAAAAACATAAAGACACCTTCACGTACGCCCTGTGCAGCAATTGCTGGAAACATGCGACGCCAAGGATTTCCTTTTTGCATAAGCTGTTGAATCCCATGCTTCCAATTATAAGTACCTTGTCCATCCCTTTTCTTCAGCCAAAAGCTCAAGATAACACTAACGAGATAGATTACAAGCGATATAGTAAAGATAAGACGATAGCCCTTCTCCCCTTGCATCGTCGTTATGAGCAACCCCGATACCCAAGGAGCAACGATACCAGCCGCAGATGCCAGAAGACCGGCCCATCCGTTGTAGCGATCACGATTATCTGGTTCAGTCACTTCGAAATAAATAACATTGAATGCGATCCAAAAAAATCCAAGCGCAATTCCATACAGCATTCCAAGCGGCACGCTATAGGTTTTCGCCTGCTGACCCAGGAGCAGCACCGTGAAATAGAACACGCCCGACAAAACAATGCCGATACGCAAGCTGTACATCTTATTATGTTCTTTTACCCATTTCCCAGCAATCCAGAACGTTAAACCGCTCAATACATACTGACCCAATGTAAACCAACCGATCAGCATATAGGACTGACTGGCTTTCCAAAGATACACAGGCACAAAGGTACCGGATAATGCATTCGCTACACCGTAAAGTGCTTGAACAATAAGCAGCAGCACGCCCTGTCCGCCCAACGTTTTCACAAAACGATTCCTCCTCGCGCTAGCAGAAGGCCATGCTCTAGTCAGATCAACTATAAGCATGTCCTCCCTAAGCCGTTAGAATTACGTTTTGTAAGGTTCCCTGTTTTGCAGAAAGCCATGCCCGTCCAATATTGCCAGTTCCGTCCTATTCGTTTGGCGTTAAGCGCTCCAGCAAGCCATTTCGATCCTCGTGACTAAGCATAGTGGAGGTTTGATAGCATGACGGACAGACGTAGAGATTGATTTTGAAAGGAGTCGACAAAACTGGTGCGCCGAGAGATGGTGAAATTTTTGGTTGGAATTGTGGTTCACTTATTACCTGTGTTCCTGCTTCCAGCATGTATGATCGGCATGAAGGGCATTCCGGCACCTCGAATTGGTCGTCTAGAATGCGTTGAACCGTTTCCTCAACTGCAAATCTAGCGCTATCCGCACTCCGGTAGCCCTCACCCTTTTTCAACCAGCTTTTGTGATCGGAGTCATCATCGTCGTAAGCTTCTTCCTCAACGTCCTCTTCATCAGGTTCGTTTGATGCTTGGCCCTGCCGAGCATCTTTTCTTGCGTCTGAAGCTCTGGCAGCTTGAACAGCCTGTTCATACTCATCTTCTTCTACTTCATCCTCATCATAGCCAAGCTCAATTGTGCGGTATGCACTGAGTTCATTGCTGCAGTGGGGACAATGCTGTTCTGGTCCAATTTCCTCATCCCATACAATTTCTGTTAAACACCAAGGACATATAACTTGCTCTTCCATTATTTCTCTTCCCCTCTAGTGATTCATAATATATACGATACCAAATACAAAAAATAAAACAGCTACAACGGCTAAAATTTTCCACAAATAATTCATAACGCTTCCTCCACTTATAAAATGACGGTTGCACCGATAACATATGACAGCGATACCGATATAATCATCGCAATAAGTCCAACGGCACGGTTATCGCGAGATATTTCATCATCTATGCGAAATACAGGGGTCAAAAACTCAAATAAAAAATAAGCAGCCAATAGGATGACATACCCAAAAGCACCCCAAATCAAGCTCTGATAGACGGAGTCATTAGCTTCAATGGAGAATCGGAAAATATTGCATATTCCGAATATTTTCCCTCCTGTTGCCATCGCTACTGCTACATTTCCTTTTCTAATTTCTGTCCAGCATTTATATCTCGTTACCAGCTCGAAGATGGATAAAAATACGATGAGCGAAAGAACCGTTACCGATACATAAACAAGAGATGCGGCATACGGATTGCTAAGAAGCTTATCGACTTCATTTTCCATACGAAGTTCCCTCCTTCACCAGACATTTAGGCATGATCGTTGTACCAAAGGGCTAACCTCTACTTCAGCTCAGCAACGGTAACACCAATTCCGCCTTCACCGTAATTACCAATCCGGAAGCTCTTCACATGGCTATGCTTACGCAAATATTGTTGAATACCTGTTCGAAGCACACCCGTTCCTTTGCCATGGATAATGGAAACCTGAGCAAGGCCTGATAAAAAGGCTTCATCCAGAAATCGATCTACCTCAAGAATAGCCTCTTCCAGGTTTTCTCCGCGCAGATCAAGCTCCATCTTTATATTTTCTTCGCGAGAGCGCTTCAAGCTTGCTGCTTGCTTTAACGGTTGTGCTTTCGCTGTGGATGAGGATTTAACGAGCTCAAGATCATCCAGCGCTACCTTCATTTTCATTATACCAAGCTGTACGGTTGCATCAGAGCCATGCAGCTCGACGACAATTCCTTTTTGATTCAAGCTATATACGGTTACCTCATCGCCTGCTTCAATTTTTGCTGGTTTAGCAGCGCCTTTAGAGGCTCCGCGTTTAGCTTTGCGCTGCTCTGGAGCAGCCTCATCCAGCTTGCGTCTTGCCTCGATAAGCTTATGCTCTTTAACAGAAGCCCCTTCCTCCATCGCCAGCTTGCGCAGATCTGTAATAATCTGCTCAGCTTCCCTTTTCGCCTTAGCAATCGTCTCGCGGGCTTCATCTTGGGCTTTAAGCAGCATCTTTTCCTTCTGCTCTTGGAATCGTTCGCGCTCCGTCTCATGTCGAGCTTTAAGCGCCTCCATCTCACGGCGCAGCGATTCTGCGGTTTGCCGCTCACTCTCTGCACCTAGTCGATTCTCCTCCAAGGAAGCAATCATATTCTCCACACGTTGATCCTCTTCGCTTACTTCGCCTCTTGCCAGATCGATAATGGAGCGCGATAGTCCCAAGCGTTCGGCAATAGCAAAGGCATTACTTCTGCCGGGCACGCCCACAAGCAGACGATAAGTAGGGCTTAGAGTTGCAACATCAAATTCCATACTTGCATTTATGACACCTTTGCGATTGTAAGCATAGGCTTTCAATTCACTGTAATGGGTTGTTGCCACAATCCGGCTTTCCATGGCATGCACATGCTCCAATATCGCAATGGCGAGAGCAGAGCCTTCAGCAGGATCTGTTCCTGCACCAAGCTCATCAAGCAGAACCAAGCTTTTGGAGGTCATGGCATTCAGTATCCGAACGATATTTTTCAAATGACTAGAGAACGTACTAAGGCTTTGCTCAATGCTCTGCTCATCGCCGATATCAGCATATATGGCATCAAATACACAGAGCTGGCTGCCGTCTTCCGCAGGAACGAACAAGCCTGACATGGCCATCAAACTAAGAAGTCCAATGGTCTTTAGGGAAACAGTTTTCCCTCCTGTATTGGGACCTGTCACAATAATGGCCGTGTAGTTATTGCCAAGCTCCACATCAATCGGAACCACATGCTCAGGCGCAATTAGAGGATGTCTTCCTCGTTTAAGCTTAAGAAACCCTCTGTCATTCATTCGAGGCAGTGTCGCCTTCATGAGATGAGCAAGCCGAGCTTTGGCATAGGCAAAGTCAATTTGACCAAGCTGCCCTAAATTAAAAACCAAATCCTCAACGTGATCAGAGGTTAAGGCAGTAAGCTTCTGCAATATTTTCTCAATCTCACGTAATTCCCCAGCTTTAAGCTCACGAAGCTTATTATTCATTGCAACGATTGTCTCGGGCTCGATGAAGAGGGTTGCTCCTGAGCCTGATTGATCATGAACGATCCCGCCGAAATGTGAGCGGTACTCCTGCTTGACTGGAATAACATATCTGTCATTGCGAAGCGTTATAATCGCATCCTGAAGCATTTTTTGGACAGAGGAGGAACGAATCATCTGTTCCAGCTTTTCACGAATTCGGGATTCCCCGTTCCGAAGCTCTCGTCGAATCGATGCTAATTCAGTACTCGCGCTATCCATTACTTCAGCTGCCTCATCAATACAATCAAAAATAGCATCCTCAAGCGGCTTATGCTCGCTTATTTGATCCGCAATATCCTGAAGCATTGGAATTGGATTGTCTTGATGCAGATTGCTGATATGCTTCTTCACTCGGCGACCGCCACGGGCAGTAGATGCAATATCGAGCAGTTCTGCTGGATTAAGTGTGCCGCCAATTCGCGCCCTGTGCAGCGGTGCTTTAATATCCACTATGCCGCCGAACGGCGCACTTCCCTTCAGACGGTCAGCCATATAGGCTTCATCTGTAATCTGAAGCGCCCTCTTCACCATCTCCAAATCAGAAACAGGCATTAGCTCTTCAGCAACCGACATACCAAGTGATGTGGCAGCATGCTGTGACAATCTATGTATGATCTTTGGAAATTCAAGTGTCGTCAATATTTTAGTGTCCAACAATTAACACTCCTCTCGCTCCCTTATTATAGCCGAACCGCAGCCGCGATGCACGAATTCAAAGGCTCTTTCATACATAAATTCTACTCTTTTGGTCACAATATATACGATCGAACCGCATTACGAAGTCACTTTTGCAATTCAAAACGAAAGTTCATGCAAAGGAGGGTTTTCAATATGTCATTTATAGGCCATATCGTCCGCTTTATTGTTGCCGCGCTCGTCTTAATGGTCGTCGGGTTTCTGGTCCCTCAATTTAGTGTCGGAGGTTTCTGGAGCGCTTTGTTTCTCGCGGTCGTAATCGCGGTGTTAGGATGGGTAATTGAAGGGATATTCGGTAAAAAAGTAACACCTTTTGGTCGCGGCATCGTTGGCTTTATCGCCAGCGCAGCTGTTATTTGGATAGCACAGTTTATCGTAAGCGGCGTTACTGTTACTTGGCTTGGCGCTATATTAGCAGCTCTTGTCATTGGGATTATTGACCTGTTCATTCCGGTCAGCACGCCCTACGAGGCAGGTCGTCGGAGTCAGGACTAACTAAGCCTTTCGCGTCTGTATCATCAGCCCTTGAACGACCCTAATAAGGTCGCCAAGGGCTGATTTCATGTCAAGCTTTCTGGATCTGTTTACGAATTCGTCACAGCTTATTCATAAGTTTGTCATCTTGTTGTCCTGTATTTAATCGAGATTGCGTTATACTGTAACTAGTTCATATAATTATCCAATTTGAACAATAGAGAGGGGAGCTTTTACAATGAAAAAATGGTTACTATTTGCTTCTGCTATGTGTCTTGTTGTTGTGCTTGCGGCATGTGGAGCAAACAATTCAACGAACAAGGATGACAATACAAAACCTGCTACAACGACAACCGATGAGGGTACAGCATCATCTGATGTTGTCATTACTGCATCCAACTGGAAATTTGATAAAGACGAATACAAAATTAAAGCTGGCGAAACGGTTAACCTCAAGCTGGAATCCGTTGAAGGCATGCATGGCATTACAATAAGCAAAACAGATTATAAAATTAAATCTGGCGGTTCAACAGCAGTAACAATAACTGAGCCAGGTACGTATGATATGATTTGTTCCGTTCCTTGCGGCGCCGGTCATACCAAAATGAAAACTACACTTGTTGTCGAGTAATTATTAGAACAAGGATAAGGAAACTCGCGCCTCTGGGCTGCGGGTTTCCTTTTTTTTATGTATTGGCTTCATCTGTCAATTGAATAATCCTTTTTCTCTGCCATAAAATATAGAGAAGGCTTTGATACTAATATCAATTTTTTTGAAAGAAGAGTAAGAAAGTCTAATGGCTGTCCTCTTCCACTCTTGCCTTGCCTTTGATAAACTTATCACATTACAAATAGAACGGAGGAATCGCAATGGGATCATTAGACAATCGAGTAGCTATTATTAGTGGAGCCGGAACTGGACTAGGACGTGCAACTTCTCTTTCTTTTGCAAGAGAGGGTGCTAATGTAGTCCTTCTAGGCAGACGTACAGCAAAGCTGGAGGAAACGGCAAACACTATAAAAGAGCAGACAGGCAAGGACACGCTAGTTTTACAAACCGATGTTTCGGATGAGCAGCAAGTACAAGAAGCTGTTGAAGCTGTCATCGCACATTTTGGCCGTGTCGATATCATTTTGAATAATGCTGCCGTCCTAGAGCCGGGTACAGTACATGAATTAACAACGGAAGAATGGCATAATCAAATATCCATAAACCTAACCGGACCCTTTCTGTTAACCAAAGCGGTTTTACCGACGATGCGTAAAGCCAAATATGGCCGTATTATTAATATAACCTCCGGTTTATCTTGGAATGGTGCAGGCGGTTACGCCGCATACAGCGCCGCCAAGGCGGGATTGGAATCTTTAACTCGTACGGTTGCCGACGAAGAGCATGAGCATGGCATACTCGTAAATCTATACAACCCAGGAACCCTTCGTACGGAAATGCATGCAACGGGCAAAGAGCCTAGCATCGTTACACCAGACATTATTCGATTAGCGAGTTTGCCTTCTGGCGGTCCTACAGGTACAATCGTCTCTTATGGTTAGAAATCTTTGCTCTATACAAAAGAAAACCCCGCAGCAGCAAGCACGGCATTCGATGCCTTCACTTGTTTACGCGGGGTTTTTGTTATCTTGTTGAAACACTAATCTTTATTTCTAGCTTTGCTCAATTAGCTCAATCCACTCGTTGTATTCGGTTTGCAGCTTCGAATACTCATTTTTAAGCTTATGATGCTCCTCTAGCAAATCCGAATGATCCTCAGCAAGTCTTTCTGCTGAACGGGCGGCTTCGTCTCGCTCATATTGCAGCGATTCCGTTGTAAGCACCGCTTCATTACGCTCATCTTCCAGCTTTTCCAGCCTACGTGCTGCCTCAGCACGATCATTTGCCAGCTGCTCAAATTTGCGTGTTGCCTCATCTCGTTCTTTTGCCAACTGCTCAAGTTTGCGAGCTGCTTCGTCTCGTTCTTGTGCCAACTGCTCAAGTTGGTGAGCTGCTTCGTCTCGTTCTTGTGCCAGCAGCTCTAGCTTGCTAATGGCTTCATCTCGCTCCATTTCCAGCATAGAAGAATGCTCCATCAATAGCAGCTCTGATGCAGCAGCAGCCTCGCCCATTTCACGCTCCAATTGAGAGCGCAGCGCCTCTTCCTCAGCTTCGCGATCTTTTATTTCCCGCTCAAGCTGCTTCGCTTGCGCGGCTGCTTGCTCCGCTTGTTCCTGCTCAGCTTTCAACTGCTCATTCAGTTCACGTTCACGGGCTGCTGCAACATCAAGCTGCTGAGCTGTAATCCGTTCACGTGCAGCTGTTACCTCAAGCTGCTCCATTAACTCAAGCTCTCTAATGCCTAGATTATCTAATTCATCTTGCAACGCCTTCTCATTCTGTGCTTGTTTATCCAGCTCTGCTTTCAAAGCCTTCTCATTCTGCGCTTGTTTATCCAGCTCTGCTTGCAGTGCCTTCTCATTCTGCGCTTGTTTATCCAGCTCTGCTTGCAACGCCTTCTCATTCTGCGCTTGTTTATCCAGCTCTGCTTGCAGTGCCTTTTTATTCTGAGCCTGTTTATCCAACTCAGCTTTCAAAGCCTGCTCGCTCTGCGCTTGTTTATCCAACTCCGCTTTCAAAGCCTGCTCGCTCTGCGCAGCAGATGCTGCGATACCTTCGATTTCCTCCAGCTGAGATTGCAGCTTGCGAATCGTGTTTTCATAATCATGACGCAACTGCAGCAGCTGCTCTTCATGATTTGCAGCTTGTTGCTTCTGCTGCTCTGCATACTGAGCGATAACCTGCTTCGCGATCTCCTCTTGCCGTTCGGCTTGTCGCTTGCTCTGTTCTTCATTCTGGACAGCCAGCTGATTATACGTTTCTTCATATGCAGCCATTTGCTCTTTCAATTGTTCCTCATTTTGAGCAGCCAGCCCGTTGAATAAATCATCGAATTCAGCTTGCTGCGCCTTCATTTTCTCTTCTAATTCCCTAGCTGTCGCTTCATTTCGTTCGTTGTACTGAGCTGTCAGCTGTTTGCTTTGCTCTTCATATTGACTGACCAGATCTGCTAGCTCTTGTTCGTAATGAGCAGACTGAGCTTTATTTTGTTCATCATATTGGGCAGTAAGCGTTGCAAGCTGTTCCTCATGTTCAGCAATTAAATCGTTATAACGCTTGTCACGATCGCTAACCGCTTGCTCGTAACGCTGGCTGCTCTCAGCTGCCAGTCCTTTAAATAATTCATCATTCTCCGCTTCAACAAGTTTCAGTTGTTCTTCATGCTCCAGGCGCATGGCTTGAAGCTGTTCGTTCTTCTCTTGTTGAAGGGATAGCAATGCAATATCAAACTGCTCTTGCAGCGTATCCTGCTGCTTTTGAAGCTCGATCCGAAGATTCGTTACATGCTCGTCAGCTTCTTTTTTACGTGCAAGCGCCAGTTCTTCCTTCTCTAATTCAGTTTGCAAAAGCTGCTCCTCAAGTTCCTTTTGCTGCCCTTCAAGCAGAAGCGCTCTTTGCTCTTGTAGCTGCTCTAGTTCCTGTGCTTCCTTCAGTCTAAGCAGTAATTCTGTTGCTCGCTTATCTGCAGCAGACACATGACTGCGCTCCTGCACAAGCTTCACTTCTAGTTCCTCCAATTGCAGAGCAGTGAGACGATTATGCTCTTCCAGCTTCTCCAATTGATTTTGAGTTTCTTCTAGTTGAGTACTCAATTGCTTGAATGCCTCTTCTTTATCTTCATGATCCTGCTCTAGCTGCGCATAGGAGGTTCGGAAGGATTCCTCCTGCTCCATCGCTTGCAATAGCTGCTCGTCAGCTAATGCTATCCGCTGTTCTGCAGCTTCTTTATCCGCATTCCAATTTTGTTGAAGCTCGGCAATCTGTGTTTGCAGTCTGCTTCGCTCCTCCAGCCACCCATTTCTGCGACGCTCAAGGTCGGCACGGAAGGCTTGCTCCTTCTCTGACGCTTCCACCTTCCATGCTTGCTCCCGTTCTTCATTCAGACGTTTAAGCTCGAGCTCGGCCGCTTCTGCACTCGTTAACCAGCTCTGTTCACGCTCATCCCATTTGCTCTGCCAGCTTGCTTCAAGCTCATTAATCTTGCTATCTTTTTCTTCTGTAAGCGCTGCTATCGCTTGTGTTCCTTTGGCAGTTAATTCAGCAAGCTGAGCTTCTTTCTCCCGCACGACGGAATCAAGCTGCTCTCCCTTTACTCTCTCAAGCTCAGCAATCTGTTCTTTACTCGCACGTTCCAGCTCGGAGATCTCAGCTAGTTTAAGCTGCTCAAGCTCGAGCAGTTCCGCTTCCTTTTGCCCCAAAAGTTCAGTCAGCTGTATTTCATTTGCATGCTTAAGTTCATTCAGCTTCTCTTCACTAATACGATTTTGTTCGGATAGCTCTGCTTCCTTTTGAAGCTTCAGCTCAGCGATTTGAGCTTCTTTTTTATTTCGAAGCTGAGTAAGCTCCTCTTCCTTCTTATTTCGAAGAGCAGCAAGCCGCTCCACATTCTCACTAGTAAGCCGAACAATCGTTTCCTCTTGAGCTTTCATTGCTTCTGCAGCCGCTGCTTGCTGAGCAGCCGCTTGTTCATTTGCAAGCGCCAGCATCTCAGCAAACTCTGCTTCTGCATTCGCCTTCGCAGCCTGCAGCAATTCTTCGGCTGCTCTCTTTGTTTCCACGACCTCTGCTTGAAGCGCTTCCGTCTGTGAGCTAAGCTGCTCAAGCTGAGGCAGTAAAAGAGCCAGCTTCGCTTCCTCTTCCAACAACCTTATATTTTCGCGACGCAGCCGGAAAACTTCCTCTGTAATTTGCACAGCGGAGAGTACGGCAAGCTTCGGCATATCAAGTCTTGGGTAGCCTTTCGCCAGCTTTTTCATGCTGTCATCGATTGCTGTTGCAACCTTCTTCATATATTCTACATTTGAATGACCTTTTAGTTTATATTGCACTCCATATATATCAACCGTAACAACCGTTTGTTCAGCATCCATTAAGGCGAATCCTCCTAGTATCCAAGTAGAGCCAATCGAATACGGCTAGCGCTATCAAATGATAGGGCAACCTTCATTTTTCGGTAAAATATAAGCATTATTACTAATAAATAAACAATAATGTCTTATATTTGAAGAAAAAAAGCCGCATCGTAGCTCACTAGGAACTATTTCGATGCGGCTTTGAAGGTTTCCTGCCTACTTACGTAATTCTGCTCCAAAAGATTGTTCTAATTCTGCTACAACCTTGCCATGAAGCTCAGTTACCTCTTCATCTGTCAGTGTGCGCTCTCCGTGACGATAAACAAGCGATAGAGCAACACTCTTCTTACCTGCACCGAGCTTCTCTCCTGTATAAACATCGAAGATTTTCGCTGATTCAAGCAATTCGCCTCCAATACGCCATGCTGTATCGGTCAGCTTGCCTGCTGCTACCTCTTGATCAACGACTACAGCGATATCACGCTGCATTGCTGGATAACGAGGAAGCACCTTATATTTGATATCCGAGCTTGCTAGCTCATAGAGCAGGTCAAGTCCGATTTCGAGAACATACGTATCTGCAAGATCCTCTTCCAATTGAAGGGCAGGATGCAATTGTCCAACATAACCAATGACTGTTGGTCCATTCAACGTATCAATAAGAACAGCAGCTGTTCTGCCCGGGTGGAAATGTTCCGGCTGCGCTGCTTCGTATGTTACGCTCGCTGTTAAACCTAGTACAGCAAATACCGTTTCCAAAATACCCTTCGCATCGTAAAAATCAACCGCAGTCGCTTTCGCATTCCATTGTGCGTCTGAGCGATTGCCTGTCAATAGCGCTGCAAAACGATGTTTCTCCTGCGGCAAATGTGTCAATTGCTCTTCGTGGGTATGGAACACGCTGCCGATCTCAAACAAAGAAGCAGATTCATTTTTCCGATTACGGTTATAAGCCGCCGTTTCTAGAAGCTGTGCAATTAGTGTTGTACGCAGCACGCTGCGATCTTCACTCATCGGCATGGCAAGCTTAACAGGATGTGTATTCTCGGCAAGTGCAGGGAACAGCTTCGTCCGAGAAGGACCAGTAAACGAATAGCTAACAACCTCATGCAGTCCTGCATCTGTAAGACGCTTGCGCAGCTCGCGACGGATCATTTGCGGTTTTGTTAAAGAACCTGGCACTACATCGCCATGAATAAGCGTTGTTGGAATATTATCGTAGCCGTACAAGCGAGCCACTTCTTCAATCAAATCAACAGAACGAGTAATGTCTCCGCGACGGGAAGGCACATTAACTGTAAATTCATTGCTGTCCGATAGCTCATACGTGAAATGCAAACGATCAAAAATCGTTTTTACTTCAAGTCTAGAAAGCTCAGTTCCCAGATATCCATTAATTTTCTCTAACGTAACATTCACTTTGGATGGCTGAGCATCAGCAACAATAACCTCAACAATTCCTTCTGCAACTAAACCTTCAGCCAGCTCTGCAATAAGCGAAGCTGCACGATTCAGAGCCGGGATCACGCGTGCCGGATCAACTTCTTTCTCGAAGCGAATGCTTGATTCCGAGCGGAGTCCAAGCTGACGCGACGTTTTGCGAACGGTACCGCCATCAAATTTAGCTGATTCCAGCAAAATGTTAACGGTCTCGCCTGTTACCTCCGTGCTTGCTCCACCCATAACACCAGCGAGCGCTATCGGCTGTGTGCCATCTGTAATAACAAGCATATGCGGCTCTAGCTTGCGTTCTTGATCGTCCAATGTAACAAGCGTTTCGCCTTCTTTAGCTAGACGAACATCAATTTTCCCGCCTGGTAGACGGTCTGCATCAAATGCATGAAGCGGTTGACCGTATTCCAGCATAACGTAATTCGTTACATCAACAACATTATTGATGGGACGAACACCTGCAGCGATCAATCTATTTTGCAGCCACAAAGGAGATTGAGCGATTTTCACATTTTTGATATAACGAGCGGAATAATGCGAGCAATGCTCTTTCGCACTAATGCTAACAGATACTAGAGTGTCGGCTGCTACAGTAGAGTGATCCACTGTTACATCTGGCAAACGAACCTCACGCCCAGTCAATGCACCGATCTCATAAGCTACACCAATCATGCTTAGGCAATCTGAACGGTTAGGTGTCAAATCAAGCTCAAGCACTTCATCATCAATGCCAAGCACTTCATTAATTGGCGTACCGATTTTCGTAGAAGCTGGCAAAACAAGAATGCCCTCTTGTTGATCCTTAGGGAGCAGCTTTTCATTCAAGCCCAGCTCCTTCGCTGAGCAGATCATTCCTTGAGATTCAACGCCGCGCAGCTTAGCACGCTTAATCTTGAAATCGCCAGGTAGAACAGCTCCGATTACAGCAACCGGCACGAGCTGGCCAGCATCGACATTTTTGGCGCCGCAAACGATTTGAAGTTCTTCGTCCGTACCGACATCTACTTTGCATACATTAAGCTTATCCGCATCCGGATGCTTTTCCTTCGACTTCACATAACCGACCACAACGCCGGTAACGCCTTTGTTGCGTGATTCCACAACATCAATTTCAATACCGCCGCGCGTCATTTTTTCCGCAAGCTCAGCTCCTGTGAAGCCGGATAGATCGATATATTGATTTAACCATTTATAGGATACATTCATTTCTCTTCTTCCCTTCTCTCTTTGCTACATTCTCCCGAATTGGCCCAAGAACCGCAGATCATTCGTATAGAAATGACGAATATCGTCAATGCCGTATTTCAATAACGCGATACGCTCAACGCCCATACCGAATGCAAAGCCGCTTACCTCTTCAGGGTCATAGCCTCCCATTTCCAATACACGCGGATGAACCATGCCGCAGCCGAGAATTTCAAGCCAGCCTGTATGCTTGCACATCCGGCAGCCTTTGCCGCCGCATTGCACACAGGATACATCAACCTCTGCGCTAGGTTCAGTGAACGGGAAGAAGCTTGGACGAAGTCTGATTTGCGCTTGTGCGCCAAACATTTGCTGTACGAATTGCAGAAGCGTTCCTTTCAGATCGCTCATCCGAATGTTTTTGCCGATAACAAGACCTTCGATTTGATTGAATTGGAAGGAATGTGTTGCATCGTCATCATCACGGCGATAAACCTTACCTGGGCAAATAACCTTTATAGGCGTTTGTCCGTTCATTGCTTTCATCGTGCGAACCTGTACAGGTGAAGTTTGCGTACGCATCAAAATATCTTCTGTCACATAGAACGAATCCTGCATATCACGTGCTGGATGATTTTTTGGCAGATTCAATGCTTCGAAGTTATAGTAATCTTCCTCAACCTCAGGACCTTCTGCAATGGTATAACCTAGACCGATGAAAATATCCTCGATCTCTTGCGTAACTTTATTCAGAGGATGAATCGAGCCGACTGGCAGCGCTTTGCCTGGAAGTGTCACATCCAACGTCTCAGCAAGAAGACGGTTGTTTGTTTCTGCTTCTTGGAAAGCATTTTGCTTCTGATCGATAACAGACTCAATCGCTGCGCGAACATCATTGCCAACCTGACCGATAATCGGACGCTCTTCCGCGCTAAGTCCACCCATGCCGCGTAGAATCTCAGTCAATGCACCTTTTTTACCTAAATATTTTACCCGTAAATCATTAAGCTGCTGTGGGTTCTCCACTTGCTGAAGCTCCTGAAGCGCTTCGACGCGCAGCCCTTCCAATCTTTCCTTCATTTCTCTTCGCCTCCATATCATCTTTCAGCATTCAAGACACAAAAAAAAGCCCTCTCTCCCTGAAGGGACGAAAGAACCGTGGTACCACCCTAATTTGAATAACGCGCCTAACTGCTTCTTGATCTAACCTATGTTTCATTGGTTATCACATAAATATAGCAGCGGATTGCTATTCCTCTAGCCCCATAACGGCGGGAACCGGACACTCCCTACTCTCGCCAGCCTGCTGCGGCGGTTCAGGTGTCTGCTCCGGAGTGAACTTCGGCAGCCTATTTTCACAAAGACACTCTCAATCAACGGTGTCTTCTCCCTGTGCGAAAGCACTGCGTACTTTTCTCCATCATCGCTTTAGTCGATTATCAAACATTAATCTTTATTATATGCAAACTGCTGATGCGTTGCAACAACAAACACGCCTTTTCATGGCAATATCTAATGAATATACAATATGCTCGAAAGAAAATTTTGCAGACAACAACATTTCCAACGGAAACCTTTCCTCTTATAAGACTTTATAACTGATTCTTAGTTGTGATCAATATCACTTCAAAATATAATAAAAGAGAATAAAATAAAGATAAACAAACCGATTCAAAAATAAATAATCATTCAGGAGGTCTTTTAATGCAATTTGAGCTGCTGCATCCTTCCGATCAAATCATCATGATGATGGAGAGAATTTATAAATACGGCATGACAACGACATCAGGCGGGAATTTATCTGTTTTAGATGACAATGGTGATCTGTGGATCACACCAGCGGGCATTGATAAAGGAGAGCTTACACGTAAGGATATCGTCTGCGTAAAAGCGGACGGAACGATCGAAGGAAATCATAAGCCTTCAAGCGAATTTCCATTTCATAAACTTATTTATAGCAGAAGATCGGATATACGGGCTGTCGTTCACGCTCATCCACCTGCTTTGGTTGCTTTCAGTATGGTACGAAAGGTGCCTAATATTCATCTTTTGCCCCATGATCACCTCATATGCGGTGAGGTTGGCATGGCCAAATATGGCCTGCCGGGAAGTATGGAGCTTGGAGAGAACATCGCGAATATTTTCGAGGAAGGCTTCAACTCAGTGATACTTGAGAATCATGGTGTTGTCGTCGGCGGAGAGAATCTATTCCAAGCCTTTCAGCGGTTTGAGACATTGGAATTTACAGCTCGCATCGAAATTCAAGCAAGCCGAATCGGGCAGCCGATTTCGTTAGCAACGGAGCATTTCATGGATACGCGAGATGAGCTGCTGCATGAATTCAATCCCACAGCTTATAGCAGTTTAGAAAAGGAAGCACGCAGAGAAATGTGCAAGCTTATTCACCGTTCTTATGATCAGCAGCTATTCACCAGCACACACGGAACCTTCTCGCAGCGAATAGATGAGCACTCATTCATTATTACACCATACGATATGGATCGAAAATATTTGGAGCCGGGTGACCTGGTCAGAATCGATAAGGGCCGTAAGGAAGAAGGCAAGACACCAAGTCGATCGGTTATGTTTCATCAAGCCATCTATAATACTCAGCCGCATGTCAATTCCGTCATTATTGCACATCCGCCAAATGTAATGGCTTTCTCGGTCACTAAGGAGGTATTGGATTCGCGAACCATTCCCGAGAGCTACATTTTGCTGCGAAATATCCCTAAGCTCCCGCACGGTAATCTGTACACGATGCCAGAGGAGGCGGCGAAGCTTTTCCAAGAAAACACACCTATCGTTATTGCCGAAAACGACAGCGTCATCGTAACGGGACAATCCCTGCTCAACACCTTTGATCGGCTCGAAGTTGCCGAGTATAGCGCCAAAGCTATTATCGATGCAAGGTGCATCGGAGAGATCATTCATATGGAGGATGCGAGGATCAAGGAGATTGATGTGGCGTTTCGTTTGAAGTAATGGGAAGATTGTTTTTGAATGAAAGGCTGCTTTTGAGTAATCTAAAGATTGCTTTTGGAGTAATTGTAAGATTGCTTTTGGATTAATGAATGATGGGTTTTGGATGGAGTAATCGTAAGATTTTTAGCATCATTTTATGATGTAAAAGCATGATCACGTCTTGCATGGCCTTCATTAATTTCATTTGCTGATGCTAATCGACCATATCCGTAAAGTTAAGCCTATAGCAAGAACATTTAGCTTCAAATTACGATGCTATACCGTACTACTCCAATCACTTCTTTCGCTTAGTTTCAATAACTGAAACTAAGCAATTTTTTTCTCTTTCCGCACAGTTATAACTTTAATTAATCCATTTAACTTCAAATTTTGATGCTATCCCTTACCAATCCGAACTATTTTACCTTATAAATTCAATAACTGAAACTAATCGACCATTTCCACACAGTTAAGCCTATAGCAAGACCAATTAGTTTCAAAATATGAAGCTATCCCGCACTATTCCAATCTCTTCTATCGCTTAGTTTCAATAACTGAAACTAAGCGATTTTTTTATCTTTCCGCATAGTTATGATTTTAGCAAGCAAATCCATTTAGCTTCATAATATGATGCTATCCCATGCTAGTCCGAACTATTTTACCTATTACTTTCAATAACTGAAACTATTCGATCATATCCGCACAGTTATACCTTTAGCAAGAACATTTAGCTTCAAATTATGATGCTATTCCGTGCTAATCCAAACTATTCTTCCTTTTAATTTCAATAACTGAAACTAACCGACCAAATCTGCACAGTTAAACCTATGGCAAGACCAATTAGCTTCAAAATATGAAGCTATCCAATACTATTCCAATCACTTCTTTCGCTTAGTTTCAATAATTGAAACTAAGCGATTTTTTCTCTTTCCGCATAGTTATGGCTTTGGCAAATAGTTATACCTTTAGCAATTCCATTTAGCTTCAAATTATGATGCTATACCGTGCTAATCCAAACTATTTCACCCATTAATTTTAATTACTGAAACTAAACGAATCTTTCCCCACAGTTATTCCTTTAGTAACTCTATTTAGCTTCATAACATGAAACTATTCCATGCTAATCCGAATTATTTTACCTTTTAATTTCAACAAATGAAACTAATCAACCATATCTGCACAGTTATGCCTATAGCAAGACCATTTAGCTTCATCATATGAAGCTAACCTACGCTAGACCTACCAGTTTAGCGTCTAATTTCGACCAATCACACTAATGTAACTAATCTAATTTGGATTCCTCTATCCCGCTAAAAATAAAACAGGCCGCAACCTATTCGTCTTTAGCGAACGGAGCGGCCTCTTAATTTAGTCAATTAATATAATCAATTTATCTAATCAATTAATCTACTCAATTAATATGAGCACTGCTAAATTCCAATTTCACATCCAGCCTGCTAAGCGAACTGGTTGAGGATAAAAGAAACGATCGGCTCCGGCTGTTCAAGACTATGCGGATGATAGCCGACCCCTGGCTTCACGATCATTTCAATATTCCCTCCCAGAATGCGATAGCGCTCTTCAAGGAGGAGCGCATTTTCCTTGATCGGAACAGCCTCATCGGAATCGCCGGCTACCATTATGATTGGAATATTGGCGGCTGCGACCCCCTCCACCTTGTGAATGGGAGAACAACTAGCGGAAAGCGCACTATCCTCTGTTAATCCATAAACAGCCAGACACCCCTCCCATTCCTGAGCTGATCCCGCTCCTTCGCCTTTACCGCCAGGCCAGCTAAGAATGTCCAGTACTGGAGCGTCCAGGTATAACGCACTTACTCTCTCTGGATAAGCTGCTGCGTAATTAAAAGCATAGAGCCCGCCGCGGCTAAAGCCGAACAATACGGTTCGAATCGCAAGCCCAAACGCATCCGTAACTTAGTTTTGAAAATGATTCATCCGCTCTACTGCCCCCGGGCAGCCATACATATCACTTATCCCATAATACGCAATTGCCCAGCCTTGCTCTAGTAAAGCCTTATCGGCATATGGGAAAGCATCAAAAAATTCTGCACGCCAGATCCAAGGCCTGTCATCTGCAAATCCTTTTGGTTGGATAATGAATCCTTCTCTGCCCTCCTGCATTAAATCAACACGTTTAAAGCCCTTCTAATCTGACCACCGAACATCATGCTTATTTTGTGAGGAAGCGGCAAGCTCGCTAATTTCATTAGCCATAGCATCGCCTTCTTTGCAAGCAACCTCAAGAGATAATGCTTCCACTTTGGCTGGATTTGTATGACCCACATGCTCTCTCCAAGCCGCACTTAGCAGGCGATGACGTGACCACACTATCCTGTACAAAGGAGAATCATTTGGCGTAAGGACATAATCTGGTGTTTGCTCGAGCGTTATATTAAACAAAACGCGAAGAAGTGTTTTGGCGATCAACCAATGTCCTGCACCATTAGGATGAATACCGTCTCCTGTCATATAGGAGGGGCTTATCTCGCGTTCCTTCCCCCATTGATTGAGCATAGAATCATGTATCGACACGAGCGCATCCACCTCCCCTTCTAGTGAAAGCACCCAATCCGAGTAACGCTTCATTACTTCCTCATAGTCTCGATAAGGAATCATATAGCTATAATTAGAATGTCCCGCGTCGAGCAATTCTCCTCCAGTAAATGATGCAGCATCGAAAGGAGGAGGCGTCATCAAAATCACTTTAGCCCCGGCTGCCTTAATCTTGTCGACTGCGAGCATCATTCCATCTTGGTAGGCTCGAAGTCTATCTTCAGAGAAAGGATAATAAATACCATCATTCATTCCATAGCAAAGAACAACCCAGTCAGGTTTGCTCTCTAGCAAGGCGTTATCTATACGATCATGCAGGCAAGGACGCCAATAAGGATGATCGGGTTCACTTAATCCTGAGACCGTCTCACTGCTTACACCTAGATTAATAAGCGCGAGTTCATGCTCTGGTAAATGCTTCAAAAAATAGGCATCCATATATGCAATAAATGTACCCTCATCCGTAATGCTGTCACCTAGAAAAACGATCCTTTTCTGTCGTGGAACTAGCGCATCCTTACCGTATAATGGCTTCATTTACTCTTCTCCCAATCGGTTCATAGATTGATGAGTCAGTATATTTCATTCGATAGCAGTTGATTAATCAACTAGACCTTGCTCGAAAGCGTAACGCGTCAATTGGACGCGATTGTCGAGATGAAGCTTTTGCAAAATATTTCTTAGATGATTTTTGATCGTATGCTCAGACAGCCCTAGCTCGCCTGCAATCTCTCGATTCGAAGCACCCGTGGCAACACGCTCAAGCACCTCTTTTTCTCTATCCGTAAGCGGAGTCGTCATAGAGGAACTATTTCTATTCTGGGATACCGATTTTGCAACTTCCTGCTTCACGGATTGCGGTTTGCTAACTGAAAATTCCTGTAGTAAACGGAAGGCAAGCTCTTTCGACATCGGCGCTTCATCAAGGGAGACGGCGCGTAAGTATTCCAGCCATGCGGAAGGCGTTAAATTTTTGAGCAAATAGCCTTGAGCTCCTCGCTTTATAGCTTCGAACAGATGCGTAATATCATCGGATACCGTCACCATCACGATTTTTAAAGATGGCAACAAAAGCTTTAATCGCTGCGTCGCTTCAAGCCCCCCCATACCTGGCATATGAATATCCATAAGCACCAGATGAGGCTTTAGATCGGGAATCATCGCGATCGCTTCTTCCCCGCTAGCCGCTTCTCCTACAATCGAAAATGATTCGTCATTCATGACAATATCTCTCATGCCTTCTCTGCCATGTGGATGATCATCGACCAAAAAAACGCGTATGACATTCATATTATTAGTCATTTGAACTCACCCCTCCCTTTTATTTCAACCCTTGTTCCATTTGGCTGATTACCGCTCAAGGTCAGCTCCCACCCCATTGCTTTTGCTCGGTCCTTCATCATTTTAAAGCCGTATTTGCCTCTCTCATGGAGACTCTCTTCATCAACACCCGTCCCATCATCCGAGATGGAGCAAAGAAATAAACCGCTACTTGTCCCGCTGTCATCCATCTCGTCCTCGCCTGAGATGCTCACATTCTTCGCTCTTGCATGCTTTTGTACATTCATAAGCGCTTCTCGCATAATGGCGAGCAGCTCCACTTTCTGCTTGTGAGTAAGCACTCCCTCACTCATATGCCAATCCACTCTCGTCTCGATTCCATAGGTTTGCTGCATTTCAGCAGTAAGATGATGAATGCTCTGCATCCATGATAAATCCGCCGCCGTGGGTGATGTTTGGAGATTAGCAATGGATTGCCTTACATCTTCGTAAACGTGACGTATTGTCCCTCTGATCTGTTCTGTCGTTTGCTGCATGTCTGAATTTGATTTCGCTCTCTCCAGCTTATCCAGCTTTACGGAGAGCATGAACAAAGTTTGAGATATGCCGTCATGAAGCTCACGCGCCAGCAGCTCGCGCTCCTCGAAAGCAGCTTTCACGACGCCTTCACGCTTAAGTGATTCCTGCAGCTGCTCCAGCTTCGCGAACAATGCGCGCAATAGTGTTAGGGTGATGAGAAATACGAATATCGGTGCGAGAATATTGCCAAGCTCCATAGATATATATGGAAGCAGCAGTGTATGCCTAACATATTCCCATAATCCGATTGTTACTGTCGGTATCCATAAAATGAGCCATTTCAGCCACTTATAAGACATCTTGGCTCCCCTCTCTTTGCTGATTAATTATGGAACGGAATGCTTTGCCGCATTTCTGCTCCAGATTGGTCAATGATGATAAGTGCTGCTGTCCAAGCTCCACGCGACGGCAGCTCAACTTTCGTTGCGATATAACCTGTTTCTGTAAAGCCGGGGAATGATAGCTGATCCCGTGAAAAATCGCTTTGCAGAGGGACGTCAATGGGAGTTCGCAGAGGATGCGCATCCTCGCGCATCTCCAAATGTACCTCTGCAGGCGCTCCTAACTGCTCTGGCAGCCACACTCTAAGCTTAACCTGATTTGGACCCGGTCCATTTGGCGTTATGTTCAGCGAATAGTGTAATGAATTGCCCATTCTATGGTAAGAAAACGGCGCCATTTGGGGAATTGGTTTCGAATTTGTGAACACACCTACGATAACAAGAATGCTGCACACTAAAAAAACATTCAGTTTCAGCATTCTGCCATTAGGCAGTTCATGCCTCTTCGCACGTGCTCGCAACAAAAATCCGACGCCAACGACGAGAAGGGTAAGCAGGGCCTTCACAATCAACATCATTCCCCAGCTTGTATAAATGAGATAAGACCTGGAGGGCAATAGAATGATACTCATTCCGATTCCGCTCAGCGTAATAAGAACAAGCAATAGAAAAGTTACTCTTGTATATCGTTCAGCAAATCGTCCCGATTCCTTACGATCAGCAAACCAAAATAACAGCAGCAATACAAGGCCGCCCGATAGTGCGGCAGCAGCAGTCAGATGAATGGCATCCAATATAATGGCTATTATTCGACTTGAAAGCATACTGACGTGACCGTTAAAGCTCTCTGCCACTGCAAGCAGTAACACCCAAAGCATTTTAACAGAGCCATGAAGCTTATGTATGACAAATCCAAGCAAGGACAACGTAATCAATCCCAGCCATGTATAGCCTAATTCCGTTTTTGTTAATAATGCTATCCATGAATCAAAGCTGCTGCCTTCCTCGCTCTTTAACAAACTATTGCTGTGGAAAAAAACAAATAGAAGGACGGCAATTAGGAACGTACGCAATGCCAGATGGCTCCATTTATTCACGAGCAATCTCTGAGTATCAGTTGAATCTTTCCCCAGTATAATCGACCAGAGCATGATGCCGGCAGCCAACATAAATGTGACATAATACAAAATTCTTACCGTATAAAATACTGCCTCTGATACAGTAATGGCTTTATTCATATTCGTTCCCATGGATGAAGAATGCCCAGCGTGATCATGCGGCTGATCGGCAACAGCCTGATAAATAGGCAAGGCGTGCTGCGCTTCAGCGTGCTGGGGAATAATCAGCAGTATTGCAATTAACAAAAAAAGCGAAAGTATTATACCTTTAGAAATATAAGAAAGCCTTTTTTGGGAGAAAGACCGAAGGTTGAATTTTTTATGTGAAATGCTGCTCAAGAGGCCACTTCCTTTAATTTTCTCAGCTTAAGTTTACTAGACCGATACGAAAAGAACAATTAAACAATTAATAGAAAAATAATTAAAGAAGAGGCTTCTATTTCGTATCTTGCGTATAACGATGCGCTTAGGGGATCATCCTATAATTAATGAGTTACTTGAAGGGAGTTGCATCCATTGAAGGACAAAGATTTTCGAATCGCCGAGCTAAGTCACTCCACTGAAGCGTTGGAAGCGATTCGTAAGCTAGAACAGCAATTATCTCAGCAATACGGTACCGAAGTCGCATTAATTGCCTACTCAGCGGAAACGGAAGAAAAGTAATAAAGACAAAAGGCACTAGCCCCTTCAATTATGATTGGGCAGTGCCTTTTGTTTCTGTTATCGCCTCATACTGCCGCTAATCCATCTCATTCTCAAAATTCAAGTTAATCGGTTGCTCCGGCAAGGCTTCATCAACAGATTCATCTGTAGTCGGCGTCTTCTCATCAACCACTTCAAAGCGGAAATTATCGACCCAAACTTGGCCTCCTCCGCTTTGCAGAACGCCAAAAGAAATGGAATGACTATCCGCTGGAATATCCAAAACAATTTCATACTGACTCCACTCACTCGTATGTTTGATCTGACGATTTTGCATGTTATCAAACTTCAGCATTTCACCGTTTTTATGGTCTACACGCATCCATAAACCAGCCCATCCCGTAATGTTTTTCCCTTTTACGAAAGCCGATAGCTTTAGTCTTTGCCCGCGATATTGATCCGATCCGAACATCTGCATTAATGTAGCAAACCCGCTATCACTTGCTCCGGACTTTGCTTTAACGGTCGCTGAAGCTCTCCCCATATGCACCTCTGTTCGATCCAAATCAACCTCATACTCATGAATCAATTGCCCCGTAATGGTCCAGCCCGGTAGTTTGGAAATTGTACTCATTGTATTTCCTCCTTTATTTATTGTTCTAGAATAAACGCGATACTGATGAGGTGTAAGAAGATATGTTTTTTTGAAGGCGCGTGAAAACGCCTCTTGCGACTGAAAGCGAAACTCCAATGCAATATCAAGAATTCGCATCTCCGTTTGTGCCAGCAGTACGCCCGCCTTTGCCAGCCTGCGTCTTCTAACATAATCGGCTACTGTGATGCCTACCTTCGATAAAAAAATACGATAGAAATGCGGCGCTGAAAATATGCTTTTTCGTGAAACTTCCTTGAGTGTAATAGCCTCTGTAAGATGTGTCTCTATATAGTCAATAGATCGATTGACTGCCTTTTCATGGATATGCCCGCCCATCGCTTCCCCCTCCTCTCTATTTCAAATTAACACAAGGAACCTGCTTCTTTTTTGATCTTTTTTATCAAATCTATGTAAATTGAACTGCTTTATATTATAAAATGCTACTAATAGCAACCTTCCTTCTTCATACGCTAATTTACTGATAATGTCTCATCATTGCGTATCAAATAGATGACCAAGGAGATGTTCCATTCACATGGCTCAACAAGGGCAATCCCATGGCGTATACGGCTACCGATTTCAAGAACTGCCGCAGCTTCCGCTTTATCAGTTGTTTGCTACAGGCTACCAATTCATAACGGAGAGCAACTATTATTGGGATGGGCTAAAGCGCATTGATGGTCCTTTGTATCTCATTCAATATACCGTATCTGGCAGCGGCGAATTTAGACTTGGAAATAAAACACATACGATAAGCGAAGGAATGGCCTTTCTTGCTGAAATTCCTGGAGATCATCATTATTGCCTGCCCCCATCCAGCCAGCATTGGGAGTTTTATTTCGTTTTGATTCGTCAGCAGCATCTGCAGGAGCTATGGACCGAGCTAATTCAAAGCATTGGCGTTACTCCCTCATTTCAGCAGTCCAGTCCCGTCGTAAGGTCACTTCGCAGCTTATATGCGGAAGCCAGCGGCAATCGAATCGAAAACAGCTACCAAGCTTCATCGCTAATCTATCGCTTCATGATGGAGCTTTTTCAGTCAAGCAGCGTACAACAACAAAATAAAGCTGCTTGGCCAATACAAATTCAACAAGCAGTCGCTTACATAGAGAATGACTTTCATACCCTTCAAAGTTTAGATGATGTCGCAAGCGCGGCTGGTTGGTCGAAGTATTATTTCACAAGAGTATTCACAGGGGCAACGGGGATATCGCCAATGGATTATGTAACAAAGCTGCGGATTCAGAAAGCTGTTGAACTGCTGCGTCAAACTGAGCTAACGGTTGAGGAGATTGCGCAAAGCATCGGCTATTCCAGCAGCAGCTACTTCAGCAAAGTATTTCGAAGCAAAGTCGGCTTCCCTCCTCGAGATTTCCGCTTGGCGCAGCATCTGCCATCTATCGATCGATTGCAATTCGATTAGAGAGCAATATTTTACATGTGATCGCAATAAATTGTGCTATTCATGAGGTGTCGTTTCGTTTTAGGATTATTGTATAGAGCAATATAACGATAAGAGAGGACGATTACTATGACATCAACGCATCATGAATATGCATTAACACCGCCAATGGGCTGGAATAGCTGGGATTGCTATGGCGCAAGCGTTACGGAGGAAGAAATTCGAGGGAACGCCGAATATATGGCGAAGCATCTTAAAGACTTTGGCTGGGAATATATTGTCGTAGACATTCAATGGTACGAGCCTGGAGCGAACTCATCCCAATACCGCCCTTTTGTTCCGCTTGAAATGGATGAATATTCGCGCTTGCAGCCCGCTGTCTCCCGTTTTCCCTCTGCTGCGAATGGTCAAGGCTTCAAGCCGCTGGCTGATTACGTACACAGCCTTGGTCTGAAATTCGGCATTCATATTATGCGCGGCATTCCGAGGCAAGCGGCTCATAATGACACCAAAATATTAGGATCAACGGCAACTGCCCGCTCAATCGCTCATCCGAACTCCATCTGTCCTTGGAATACAGACATGTATGGTGTCGATGCATCCAAGGATGGCTCACAGCAATATTATAATTCTTTATTTGAATTATACGCTTCTTGGGGTGTCGATTTCGTCAAAGTAGATGATATCGCCGCATCCCGTCTATACGGGATTCATCTGGATGAGATTAAGCTGATTCATCAAGCTATTGAGCAATGCGGACGCAAGATGGTGTTAAGCCTCTCTCCTGGCCCTGCGCCGCTAGAGTATGCCGCACCGCTCAAGGAGCATGCCAATATGTGGCGGATGACTGATGATTATTGGGACTTGTGGCATTTGCTCTACGAGATGTTTGAGCGCTGCGAGAAATGGGCTCCCTACGTCACTGAAGGCGCTTGGCCAGACTGCGACATGCTGCCGCTCGGCCATCTAGGTATTCGCTCTGTCGATGGCGGAGCAAGTGATCGCTGGACAAGATTCACGAAGGACGAGCAGGTCACTATGATGTCCCTATGGTCTATATTCCGTTCGCCTCTGATGTTTGGCGGTGAATTGAGGGATAACGACGAATGGACAAATGCATTATTAACCAATGAAGAGGTGCTCCAGCTGCACCGTAACGGCCGTAATGCCAAGCAGCTATATCGTGTGGGAGAAAGAATAGTATGGGTCTCACAGGGGCAGTCTGGCACGTTATACGTTGCATTATTCAATGCAGGCGATCTAGAGGATACGGTTAGCGTATCACTTGATGAGCTCGGCTTGAGCGATGCTCCTCATGTACGCAATTTATGGGAGCGTGAGGATCTTGGACGTTTGGAGCTGCTTTCATTCAACCTTCCCCCGCATAGCTCTTTGCTCCTAAAGTTATCTTAATCTGATAAGGTTCGACAAAAGCTCCCTCTTTCGAATGTTGGCATTTCGTCCAAACATTTGAATGGGGGATTTTTGGTTTAAATCCATTAATATGATAAAGTGTTACATAAGCGTACCCGCCGAAGCCTTTTTATGAAAGCGGTTTTGCTTAATACAAGCTTTGCACTACAGAGGAGGTCGTATAGTCATGGCTAGTCAAACTGGTGCCATCGTACAGCAATCATTAAGTGCTTTAATGGGAGACCAAGCCTTTTTGTCAAATTTACAGGATCAAGCGCGTGAACAAGCCTTTCTTTCACTCGCTGCTATTTTATCAACACCTAATAAAGTACATAAAGCTTTTCTCCGTATAACTTTAGATAACGGCAACGTCGTTCGTATTCCAGCTTTCCGCATTCAGCATAATGATACACTTGGCCCTTACAAAGGCGGCATTCGCTTTCATGAATCCGTTAATGAAGAAGAGGTTACAAACCTTGCAGCCCTCATGACGTTAAAAAATGCACTGCATGAAGTTCCATTTGGCGGTGGCAAAGGCGGAATTATTATCAATCCGCGTAATTATTCCGCAAGAGAGCTTTATCTCATTTGCAAAAAATACGTGCAATACTTTAGTGATATTTTAGGACCAGACAAGGACATCCCTGCTCCTGATATGGGTACTGGGCAGCGCGAGATGGACTGGATGATGGCAGAATACAAAAGCATTCATCCCGGCCAGCCTTACCTTGGAAGCTTCACTGGAAAAAGCGTCATCAACGGCGGCTCTTTAGGCCGCAGAGAAGCAACCGGAAAAGGTGTATATTTCACCTTCCGCTATATGCTGCATGATTTCTTGAAGGCACAGAGCAGCTTGCTCACAGGAAGTGCGAATCCTTATGTCCAAACGGCACTTGCTCTTAAGGACCGTCCGCTTACACTTGCTGTGCAGGGCTTCGGTAATGTTGGCTCTATCGCTGCGCTTGAAGCCTATAAATGCACCTATTTGCAAAATAAAGTAGTTGCCGTCAGCGATCGTAACGTTACACTGTACAATCCAGATGGGCTCTCTATTCCTGCTCTACTGGACTACGCTCTGCTCCATCAAGGCGATTTGCCGTCCACTGAAGCGGCAATTGCTGAAATGAATGTGAAGGCAGAGATATTAGAGCGTGAGGCTGTTCTTTATCTGGACGTGGATGTGCTCATTCTTGCAGCGCTTGAGGAGCAAGTTCGTAAAGATAATGTGGAGCAAATTAAAGCGAGAATTATTGTTGAAGGCGCTAATGCGCCGGTCACTGGTGAAGCGGACGAAGCGCTATCTGCTCGGGGCGTTATCATTATTCCGGATATTTTGGCAAATGCCGGCGGTGTTATCGTATCTTACTTCGAATGGCTGCAGGGCCGTGACACGCAATTTTTAAGTGAAGAGCAAGTTTTCGTCATGCTATTTGATAAAATGCAACAAACTTTAAACGGCATTTTACCCGCATTCTTCGGCGAACCATTCACACTCCGCCAAAATTGCTATAATCATGCCGTAATGAAGCTCTCCAACGTATTGTACCAACTTGGAAAGCTCTATTAGAACAAAACGAGCCAATAAGCAGTCAAGCTTGCTTATTGGCTCGTTTTTTTATTTTCAATTACTCCTGTACGTAACGATTGATAACCTCGACAAGCAAATTGTTTAACAGCTTAACCTCGTATTTCCCAACTGCCGGTTCCAAATGCTCAGCTCCAATACCACTGTCATCGGTTAGAAATAAATAGGTGCCTCCCGTTGCTACTGCCATGAAACGCAATAAATACTCTGTATCTATACTTACACCGCTTGAAGCAATCGGGATAATGCGGATGCCTTCAGCCGCTGCATCCTCTGTAAGCTGCTTGATCTCATCAATGATTTGCGGGTCATCATGCGGCGGAGCATCCAATACTAGAAATAATAGTCGCGCTCGCGCTTCCTTGCTCCATTTATGCTCATGAATGGCGTCTCTCAATGCTTGATCAACAGCTTCTGGGTAGTCACCTCCACCTTCCGCTTTTTGTTTCGTGAATTGATCAATGACTTTATTCATATCCTTCGTGAAGGGATACGGCTTTACGATATAATCATCATTCTTATCCCGATAAAAGTTCGCGCTGATTTGCATGTCCAGTTCATTTCCATGCTTATCCGACACACGCTTAACAACATCCTTCAGCTCTGCCCCGAGGTAGTTCAGTTCATCCTCCATGGAGCCCGTTGTGTCGACAACAAACATAATGTCAACGCCGTCTGACAGCTCCGCCCCCAAGCTTCCCAATTCAACCTTGACGGGACCTTGACCCGAAATCTTCACTTCTTCCGTCGTTTTGCTTATCTGACCGGATTGTACCTGAATGGTTAATGTGCTTTGTTGCACGTTATCTTTATCGAATAAACCTGAATATACATAAGCTCTTCCAGCGGTATTCGTACGTGCCTTCCATACCGTCTCCTTACCATCCTTCAATCGTACATCTGCATCAGACACTGCTTTTCCATTTGAGGTCACCATGACCTCCATCCGTTGAAAATTCCAAAATTCCCAAATTTTCTTAGCCGAATCTGCTTCCAGACCGTTTATTAAATTTCCAAACAGCTCCCATTCTGATAGATCATCCCACTCGCCTGCTGTGAGCTGTCCAGCCTGTTCGGTTTGTTCTTCATCCGCATTGGGATAGCTGCGCTTGCCGCTACTCTTCCCTTCGACAGGTTCTTTCATAGACGGAACACGATTTTCATGGGAACTAACAGACGACTCCTCCGTTATAGCTTTGTCCGCTGCTGCGTTGCTGTTTTTCGTTTCCGTTTTTCGACCACTCTCAGAAGCTAGATTTGATGAAGAAGAACAGGAACTAAGCACTAGTATCATCGTCAGAAACATACAAATGAACACGCTGGAGCCCATTCTCTTTTTTTTCGGCTCTTTGAACGAATGACCCTTCTCCATCCCTTTATCCCCTTTTTTTGGTATTTTTAATTTTGACGCTTTCTGGTTTACAAATGTTGCATAAATGGATCAGTAACATTACAATCGGATAAAGATAGACGGACGGTTCAAGGTGAACAGGCATAAATAATTGTACAGGAGGACTTCATCGTGGAAACTTTTGAAATCATAGCTCTAGAAATAACGTATCAACAGCAAACAGCAAACCTTTCTTTCTCATCCGCGGAGTTAGTCCGCGTTACGGATTATGGAGACAGACTTTGGTATATTGATATTAATGATGTCAGTGACCCTGCTTTGTTAGCTTGGTTTGGGCAAAGCGAGGATATTGCAATCGATCTTGTCGCCGCTGCAACAAATGGTCGAAGCTTTCGAGGCAGAGGCTACTTCCATCCCAATGAACCGCATCAAGCGGCAGCTATTCGCGGTGATGGCGAGCTGTTTGAGGATTAAATCACGTATAGATAAAGCAAAGGGGCTGTGCCATCAGATTATCTTATCTGTTGGCACAGCCCCTTCTATGTTTAACAGAAAAAAACCACACCGCCCAAGGGAGGTACAAGTCATTTCCGCTTATTATTTGCGTGCAGAAACCTCAGGTGTTGTAAGGCGATCGTAGAACTCTACGGCTTTGTCCTTGTCTTCGGAATCACGAAGCGCCATTGCAGAACGAGGATGCTCATCCAAAATACCTGTAATCATGTAAGGAATAATGTAACCCCATTCTTCCTTCTCACGAAGAGGTACCATGAACTTCTCGATCATATCAAGAACAGGACGAACATTGTATTTCGTGTTTTCAAGCTCAGACACTAGCAGCTCCGTATTGCAGTTACCAGCAGCGCGGCCCATTCCGTATACGGATGCATCTAGAAGCTCAACGCCATGTTCTGCTGCAAGCAGGGTGTTGGCGAAAGCAAGCTGCAGATTGTTATGCGCATGAACACCAAGACGTTTGTTAGGAAGGTACTGACGGAACTTGTCAACAAGGTAGCTCATGTCTCTTGGTTTCAGGCTTCCGTATGAGTCAACAACATAAACAACATCAACCACGCTGTCATTGATCAACTCAAAGGCTTGAATCAGCTGGTTTTCCATTACGTTCGAAAGCGCCATAATGTTAAGCGTTGTTTCGTATCCGCGATCATGGAATACTTTAACAAGCTCCAACGCCTTGTCTACATCTTGAATATAACAAGCTACGCGAATGAGGTCGAGCATGCTCTCGCTGCGAGGCAAGATGTCGTTCTCATCAACACGGCCGATATCAACCAGTGCAGAAAGCTTTGTGTTGCCTTTGTTCGGGATTACTTTTTTCAAGAAATCGTCGTCCAGAAAACGCCAAGGGCCTGCATTTTCGGCGCCTTTAAGAAGCTTTGGCGAGTTTTTGTAGCCGATTTCCATATAATCGACGCCGGCTTCGTTCAAGCTTTGGTACAAATGCTGAACGAACTCGACACTAAAATCCCAGTTATTCACGAGTCCGCCATCGCGAATCGTGCAATCAACAATTTTACAATGACTTGTTTTTGAATGCATGCGTTGTTACTCCTTTAATTTGAACATGAGTTCAGTTTTTCTCATCATACTTGAAAAGGAGGAGGAACGCAAAATAATTTTGTCGTATATTGGCTATTTCACAAGCCTTTTTGTCACATTTGTGAGCGATATCCATCCAGCTTTTTTTTCATGGTTTCATAAGCAAAAGCAGCTATGACGGGTTAATCCATCATAGCCATAGACCAGAAACAACATTACACTTTCTAATGTCATCTATATTTATTTTTTCCAATATTGGTGCGCGTTTACAAGCTTTTTAGGCTTGCTATATTCGATTAATCCGCAATCGCCCTGCTCGGTTAAGCTTATGCCGTCCATCATCTCTATTTTTGCTTTACTTACCTTATTTTATACTTACCTGCATATCGGATTCTTGTTTAAAATGACCCGAGCGATTTCTCTTCGTACCAATATATTTCTCATTATAAACAGAGGTATTTCCCCAAAGCGGCACTCTGCCTGCAACACTTAAGCCAGATTTGCGAAGCGCATCTACCTTACGTGGATTATTTGTAATGATCGACACCGGCAAAGCACGCAGCAGCTTCAACACCGCAATTGCATCGCCGTAATCACGTGAATCATCCGCAAAACCAAGCTCTGTATTCGCATCAACCGTATCAAGACCATCCTCTTGCAGCAAATAAGCAATTGCTTTGCTGAACAAGCCAATTCCGCGACCCTCATGATTTGCCAAATAAAATAGAGCGCCAGTGCCATGCTCGCTAATTAAACGCATGGATTGCTTCAATTGAAAGCCGCAATCACATCTTGCGCTTCCAAATATATCGCCCGTATGGCAGATGCTGTGCATCCGAATAAGCGCATCCTCGTTATTTTCGAAATCACCATACACGAGAACACTGGATTGTTGAAGATCAGCATAGTGGAACTCATTCAGCTCCTCAACTAGCTGCTCTGCGGATTGCTTCTCGCCTGATTCCTTCTGAAGCCAGCTGTACCAATGGAATATTTTCGTTTCTCCATCCAGCTCAACCGGCAGCTTAACAGGGCCAATCACATAAATATCTTTATTGCCGTTTTGTGTATATTTAAGCTTATCTTTAATAATGGCCGCAATATTGGGCTTCATCATGCTGCTTCACCTTCTTATATATAGGATATCAAAATTCGAATGACAAGTAACTCAAAGTGCCAAACTCATAACTGCGATAAATGACCTTTGGCGCAGAATCGCTGTTCCCGCTGCCCATTGCAATAAATAGGGGAACAAAGTGCTCCGTACGCGGTACAGCTCTTCGGGCATGAGGTGCCAGCCCTTCATATTGTAACAAGGAATGAATATCCTTGCTGTTCATTTTATCAATGAGCCACTCATCGAACGCAACAGCCCAGCTCTCAGGCTCTTTCTGACCCCACTTCACTTCACGCAAATTATGAACGGTTACGCCGCTGCCGATAATCAGAATATTTTGAGCGGTCAAGCTTTGAAGCGCCTCTCCGATCGCATACTGATCCTCTGGGGAACGGAAAGGATTGACCGATATTTGAACGACAGGCACGTCAGCCTTTGGAAACATATGCTTCAAGAGCGTCCATGAGCCATGGTCAAGTCCCCGATCCTCATTATATGCGATCGCAATGCCTTTCGCTGTAAGCAATTGACCAACAACAGCTGCTAGCTTCGTTGATCCTTTAGCTGGATATTTCACTTGGTACAGCTCATCTGGAAAGCCGTAAAAATCATATATGGTTTCATACTCATCATCCTTCGATGAGATCGTAACAGCCTCGGTTTCCCAATGCGCAGTAAAAATAACAATCGCTTCGGGCTTTAAGCTTGCTCCTGTTCTTTGAAGAAACTGACTATATTCATTTTGCTCGACTGCGAGCATTGGTGATCCATGTGCTAGAAATAAAGGTTTCATAAGTATCGCTCCTCTTATTTCACTTACTATTTGTAACTAATTATAATTTCATAACTAATGTTAGTCAAGTAATTAACATTATCCATGTTTGCTTGTATGTATTAGTTATTGGAGTTATACTTAATTTCAAATCAAGAGAGGTGATAAGCATGGATCAACCAGCCCTTTGTCCCCGTTTCCAAAAAGGAATGGATATCATTAGCAAACGCTGGACCGGCCTAATCATATTTCAATTATTGTCTGGACCTCAGCGCTTCTGTGCTGTTCAATCTGCATTGCCTATCAGTGGCAGACTGCTGTCTGAACGTTTTAAAGATCTGGAGAGTGAAGGTATTGTCGATCGACACGTCTATCCCGAAATACCTGTACGTATAGAATACTCTTTAACGGCGAAAGGACGTGCACTTGAGCCGATTATTCGGGAAATACAAGTATGGTCGCAAGATTGGATCGCCCCTGGACCAGCCACTGAGCAGCTATTCAATGATGTAAAAAAGCCCTAGCTTCCTCAGTTTAGGGCTTTTTTCTTTTTACATTTATATGCATTTATTTAATCGTAGGGTTTACAAATAAACCGTATACGTTTAAAATTAAAGGCAAACCACATTCACGCTGAATTTTTCAAATGAAAAAGCGGGGGATCCAACGCGATCGTGATATTCACGGCTCGCAAGGGGTGAATCCAGGAATTTGTAACCCTGGTAGGGCATACTCTCTAACCCGAATCCGACAGCTAACCTCGTAAGCGAAGTAAGGAGAGGTTTATTTATGTTTTGTCAATCTGAAAACCATGTACCGTTTTTCATCGATCAGTCCCCTTCCTTATCCGTCTCAAGAATTGAATTATTCGTAATCCCCGCTATCGCAGTTGATGCCGCAGGCTTTCGCGTATGTCTTCGATTAACAAGCAATCAAGGCTATGGTTGGAGCGAGCTTTTTGTAGCAGATACCGAGGAAAGCATTGACTTAGATCGCTACAGCGATCTCCTTATCTCATTTATTGGTAACGTATCCCTTCCGCCGCTTCAAAATTTCCAGTATGACAAGTCCGATCAAGACGGACGTATTTTCGAATTGTTTGTTACTGCCGTCACTCAAGTAACGACAAGACCAGAAGAACAAATACCTATTGAACGCGATGCAGAAGAATTCGTATTGCGACAACGCTCGGTGAATTATATTTCTTTATTCTAAGACATTTTCGCGAGCAAAAAAGCCGCTCCGGTTTCTTTGGTTCCCCTGAACCTCAGTATGCCGGAGGGCTTTTTTAATTTGATCTCCAGATTATGAACACAAGAAAGGACTATCCTCCTGCAGCCAAAGCTGCAACAAGACAGTCCTATCCTATTAAATAAAATTGAATATGCCCATTACTTAACTAGCCAGCCGCCGTCAACAGCCATAATATGACCATTCATATAATCAGAAGCCGCAGAGGCCAAAAATACTGCCGGACCAATTAAGTCCTCAGACGTTCCCCAGCGTCCGGCTGGAATCCGCTGCAATATCTGTGCGCTGCGAACCGGATCCTCACGAAGCGCTTCCGTATTATCCGTGCTCATATAGCCAGGCGCTATCGCGTTCACTTGCAGACCTTTGCTCGCCCACTCACTCGCAAGCGCCTTTGTTAGTCCAGCAACCGCATGCTTGCTTGAAGTGTAACCAGGTACGTTAATGCCGCCTTGGAAGGTAAGCATGGACGCCACATTAATGATTTTTCCTGAGCCCTGCTGAATCATGTGCTTGCCTGCAAGCTGACAAAGTACGAACACAGAATTCAAATTGACATCAAGTACATCCTGCCAATCCTCGTAACTATGTTCAGCAGCAGGTGTGCGACGAATAATTCCGGCATTATTTACTAAGATATCAATTCGTCCCAGTTCATTAACTGTACGGTCAATGATGGATGAAAGCTTCGTACGATCGGAAATATCCGCCTGAATGGTTATGGCTCTCCGTCCAAACGCACGAACCTGATCCGCCGTTTTATCAGCAGGCGTACTATTTGTAACAAGTGCTACATCAGCGCCTGCTTGTGCCAGCCCTATTGCAATAGCTGCTCCAAGACCTCGCCCAGCGCCTGTAACGATAGCTATTTTCCCTGTCAAATCGAACAAACTCATGTTTTCACACCTTTCCTTTATTGCGATTTGAGCCATTCGGAAGCTCAGCTTTCAGTATTACAGGACCGTTTGCCTCATACTTTGCTGCTACCTCAGGTTCAATGCCATCATCCGTGATGATGTATTGGATCTCATTCAAGCCCGCAAATGTAATCAATGCGCCTTTGTCGAATTTATTATGATCCGCAAGACAATAAATCGTTTTCGCATTTTCCATATAGAGCCGTTTGACCTTCGTCAATTCTTCCGTAAATATAGTAAGACCGTACTCCAAATGGATACCCGTCGTAGATAGAAACAACTTGTGAACATTCAGACGTTTGATCCACTCCTGTGATTCGGCGCCGATAAGCAAATTATTATGGCGATACCCTCCAGGCACGACAAGTCTGACTTGATCTTTCGCAGTTAGCTCTCGAATAATTAGCAAATCATTCGTTAGGACCGTTATCGGTATATTTGGAAGGCGCTTCGCCATTTCTAGCGTTGTGCTCCCAGCATCAAGTGCAATAATATCATTTGGCTCAATGCAGGTAAGAGCAAGCGCAGCAATAGCTGACTTTTCTTGCCCATGTTTACTATTGGGGAACTGTAGAGGAAACAAGCTATCCTCACCGTTCACTTCAGAAACCGCCCCGCCATGCGTACGTTTAAGAAGCCCTTTCTCTTCAAGCTTTTCTAAATCCTCACGGATCGTTTTTTCTGTCACTCCGAATTGTTCACTTAGCTCGGAAACCTTAACCGCGCCAAGCTGTTCTAATTTCTCAATAATTTTTCGATGCCTTTCAGCAGCAAGCATGGAGCACCTCCAGTAGGGATTGCTTCTATTTTAGCTCGCTAGCAGGCACTGCGTCCATGTCTGTAAATGTATAGTTCTCGCCTGCCATTGACCAGCAGAACGTATAGTTGCTTGTGCCCACTCCAGAATGGATCGACCAAGGCGGTGAAATAATGGCTTGTTCATTCGCTACAACAAGATGTCTTGTCTCGGAAGGCTCACCCATCATATGGAATACGCGCGCATCGTCGTTCATGTCAAAATACAGATAAGCTTCCATACGGCGATCATGCACATGTGACGGCATTGTATTCCATACACTTCCTGTTTTCAGACTTGTTACGCCAAGCATGAGCTGACAGCTTTGAATACCGTCATTATGAATATATTTATAAAGAATCCGCTCATTGGATGTTTCTTGAGAGCCAAGATGAGTTGGATTCGCTTCTTCCATTGTCATTTTACGAGTAGCGATTTCTGCATGCGCAAGCGCGGAACAGAAATAGAGTTTAGCAGGGTTTGATTTATCTAGGCTGGATAGCAGTACTTGACGTTTTCCTTTACCTACATATAGAACATCTAACTTATTCAATTCATAGGTTTCACCGTCAACGGAAATCGATGCAGGTCCGCCAATGTTAAGAAAACCGATTTCGCGGCGCTCTAGAAAATATTCCGTTTTCAACGTTTCCGGATCCGCAAGCTCAAGCGCTTCATTAATAGGACTAGCACCGCCTACGATCATACGGTCATAGTGCGTATATGTCATTTTAATTTGATCCGGCTGGAACAAGCTCTCAATCAAAAACTCGCTGCGAAGACGCTCTGTCGTATATTGCTTTACATCAGTTGGGTTTGTTGTGTGACGAACTTCCATTGGGGTAAAACCTCCTAATAAGTTTGTTTTGGTTCGTTTTTAATTGTAACACACATTAACGAACGTAAACAGTATATTTTTCAAACATATGTGTCCAAACTTATTAGGAGATACCTATTAGAGTATTGTTCAGATTAGTTCTGTTGCTTTATTTAATCTCCCATCAGAATCGAAATGATGATGATAACGACGAGAGCAGCCATAATTACCCACGATAACTTATGACCAAAATTAATGGTCCAGCCGATGCCAAAGCGTTTCTCCAAGAACAGAGCCGGGTCAGCAGGATTGTAGTAAATGCCGCCAAGCTTCCAATAACGATCATCATCGGAGACCCCGCTTCCGACCGCGCTTGCACTTCCTTCAATACGAATACGACTCCCTCCTTGACCTAAACGGATGGATAACCAAATGGATCCAATCGTAATCATACCTGGAACTACCATGGATACAACTAGAATACTAATCGGATTAAGCTTCATTAACTGAGCTAGAGGAATAAATGAAAATAGGAGTGTCGTGAAAAATCCAGTAACAACAATAAAAACGGACCAGCTATGACGGAAAATAATATTGCGTTGACGTGAGGCTTCTGGATCTGCAACATCAATCTGCTGCTTACTGATGACAATACTGTAGTTAATAAAGAGGAACACAGCAATTAATATGAATTGAGTAGCAATAGGCCATAGTAAAGCTGAAAGAGATTTATCCACTACATGAGTAGCGTTTCCTGAAAAATCATACTTAAGAATCAATTCATTCGGAAATTGATCATAAAACGAAATAACAAGGATCAGTGTCGCTAAGGCTAGCAAAATATGCGGAATAAACCAGTATGAAGATACGGTTAGCTTGCTTCGCCGAAATGAAGTGTCAACAACTACAGTCTGCATGACGGGACTTCCCCATTGCCGTTCACGTTTCATTCTCTTCATCCTGTAATGGAAGAAGAGATACGTAGCAAAGGATATCACGATCACTGCGCACGTATAACCGCCAATCGCTATTGAAATTTGCCCCTCATCTGAAAGCTTGATCAGACTTACCGCAGTGATAATAAAAAGAATCGCATGAAGAACCGTCAGAAGAAATGCATATTTTTTTCTCATCTGCCGAACATCCTGATGCCAGTAAACTTCCTCTATAACAGAAATACCGAAGCTTTCCGTTCGTCTAGTAAGAAATGGAGTTGCAATAAATACAAAGCTTATAGGAATAAAAATTGTCACGAGCAGTAGCCAAACAGTCCATTGTTCCATCTAATATGACCAACCTTTCATTAGCAGATTATTTTGGAAAGTTGTGTAAAACTAACTCACATCGCCAGCTGAACGTATTTTTTTGAAAATAGAGCGGCATAAATCCAGCAGCGCTTCCTCGCTTACATTGTGGCATATCGACTCGCTGATGATCGGTCTCATCTTTTCCTCCAACTGCTGATAGAATGCTTCGTCTGCTTCAGGAAGTTCTCGCTGAACAACAACACCTTTCTGACGATGAATCTCAACGTATCCCTCCTGCTTTAAAGCTGTATAGGCTTTATTAACGGTATGCATATTAATACCTAGATCCGAGGAGAGTGAGCGTACGGAAGGCAACGGTTCTCCACGTGCAAGTGATCCGCTCGCAATTCCTTCAATGATTTGATTCGTCAATTGCGTATAAAGCGGAACATCCGATTCCAAATTGATTTTAATAAAGATCATGGTCACCACCTTTTCCGCTATATCTGTTATACATATACTATAACAGACAAACTGGAATTAGGTCAATAAAAAAGGAAGATGACTGGAAATTAAAGATCCAGCATCTTCCTTTTTTAATTATCTATTAATAATTACAACTACAATAGCTCCTTGACCCAAACGCTCATTTCGCCTTTTCCACGATTCGCCCATGCATAATAAGGAATAAAGGTTAAGCTGGTCTGCTCCAGCGCTGGTTTTCCATTCGACCGGTAAAGCTGATTACCCCATTCTTCAAAATGCAGTTTTTTCGCTTCCCCTGTAATAACCCTAATACCTCCAACAAGATTGTTAACATGGGATACTTCTAGCTTAGCATCCTGTGGTAAAAGCATTTGCTGAAGCTGATCTCCGTTATCAGCTTCCTCTATGCAATAAACAAGCGGTCCATGCTGCAAAGCAACTTTACCCGCATTTTGTTTCACAAGGGGATGGCTTCTTACTCTCAAGATCGGCATTTCAAGTTGAATTTGGGCCATGTCACCTGAATTCCACTCCCGATTAATTCTTACATAACCGTCAACTATTTTACCTGTAACCTCATAAACTTCACCATTTACTTTTACAGCTGCCTTGGATGCCCAATCCGGAACCCGCAGCGCAAGTTCAAACGTAACAGGCTCCTCCATTGTTATCTCATACTGTGCTGTCCCTTCCCACGGCATGCTCGTTTGCTGATTAAGCTTTATTTTGGCTTTATTAATCGCAAGCTCAACCTCTCCGCTAATATACAAATGAGAATATATCGTCTGACCGCTAACAGCATACATATACTCGCCCAATGAAGCCAGCAATCGTGCAATATTCGGAGGGCAGCACGCACAGCCAAACCATTCTTGACGAACTGGCTTAACATGCTTAAAATTTTTATTCCGTCCGTCACATACCTCAGGCGAAACCTCAAGAGGATTAACATAGAAGAAATGCTTTCCGTCACGTGACATGCCGGCAAGAACCGTATTGTACAAAGCCCGCTCCATTACGTCTGCATAACGGCTGTTTGGCTCTAGCTGAAGCATACGGTGTGCAAAAAAGATGAGACCAATGGAGGCACAGGTTTCCGCATAAACCGTATCATTTGGCAGATCATAATCGAATGAGAACGCTTCGCCCTCTGCCATCGACCCGATACCGCCCGTGATATACATTTGCTTGGAAACAATGTTGTCCCACAGTCTGCGGCATGCTTCTACTAAAGACTGATCACCTGTTTCGCGTGCAACGTCTGCCATTCCCGCAAGCATGTACACAACCCTTACTGCATGGCCCGCTGCCACATCCTGTTCACGAACCGGCACATGCGCTTGAAAATAGGCATGATCAATATGGATTCTGTTTTTGCTCCAATAACTGGTCCAGCCTCTGCGCTCGGCTTCCTCCTCGAAGAAGCTGGGTTTCTCACCGCGTTTATTGACAAAATAGAGACTGAGCTCTAAGTATTTGCGCTCTCCCGTCGTTTCGTAAAGCTTCACAAGCGCAAGCTCAATTTCTTGATGACCGTCGTATCCAGGAATCTGCCCAGGTCCATCTCCAAACACGACAGCAATGTCATCTGCAATCCGGCACACGATATCCAGCAGCTTCCGTTTACCTGTAGCTTGATAATAAGCAACCCCTGCTTCGATCATGTGACCCGCAGTGTAAAGCTCATGACATTCCGTCAAATTAGTCCATTTAAGCTCAGGAGCCTTAATGGTAAAGTAAGTATTTAAGTAGCCGTCTGGCTCCTGGGCTTGTCCGATAATATCTATCATCTCATCAGCAATCTGCTCTAGCGCTTCATCCCGCTTCGAAACAAGTAAATAGGCAACAGCTTCAAGCCATTTTGCAACATCTGTGTCTTGGAAAACATAACCATAAAAATCGCCTTTTTCTAACCCCGCAGCTATTTTAAAGTTACTAACCGCTCCGCTGCGCTCAGCGCCCTCTACCCTATCATTAATCGCGTCCCATTGGTAAGGCACAACGACATCACGTACTAAATCAATGTAAAACTCCCAAAAATCATCTGTTATTTGAACCTGACTAAGAGAAACTGGCTTTGTCCTATTTAAATGAATACTTTGTCCCATTTTCCAACACACCTCTCTGTTATCATTCCAATTGCATGCTGCTAAGTTCTATTGTATGCGTTACAATAGAACATAAATATAAGCGGATCAAACCTATTTCTTATAAAATTTCACACAAATGATAGAGAGGGCTGAGCGGGAATGAATGAGACAAGTGAGCAACTGTATTTCGCCGCGCCTCCGCTTCCTTATTTTTTGGAAAGCGGCTCGACGCACTATGAGCCTGGAGAACAGCATCCCAATCGAAAACAGCTTGGAAAATTCGATTTGATTCTAGTGGAATCCGGTTGTTTATTTATTGGAGAAGAGGAGCAGCACTGGCAGTTAACCGCAGGACAAACACTGCTGCTGCTTCCTGATCGTTATCATTACTCCGTAAAGCCTTGCGAGGAAGCTACACGCTTCTATTGGATTCATTTCCATACCGTTGGAGAGTGGCAGCAGACTGATCATGAGCATTCCAGCTTAAACCACGAGGCGCATTATAATATTTTTCTAACCTCCCCCTACTCCTTGCATCTGCAAAAGCAATGGACACTTCCTTATCCTGAGCAAGCTTTCCAATTGATGCGCAAATTAAACAAAGCGGAAGCCGAGCGTCAATCCAGCTCCTTCTGGGTGCAGCAGCAGAGCTTTGAGGAGTTGCTCCGCATGATGGATTTACGTCAAAATGACACCTACACGAGTCCGGCAGTGAAGCTTGCTGAGAAAACAGAAGCCTACATTAAAAATAATTATCGCTTAGAAATATCGAGTAAAACGTTGTCAGAAACCCTTAATTTTCACTATAACTACATCACAAGATGCATGAAGCAGGTATATGATGTCACGCCGATAGAATATGTAACTAGATACCGACTTGAACAAGCGAAGCTGTTGCTCTTAAAGACAGAGTGGCCCGTCGCCCAAGTAGCAGAGTATGTCGGCTTTGAAAACACACCTTATTTCTCCAATTGCTTTACAAGCAAAATGGGACTCTCACCGAGTAAATTCCGTAAGCAATTTACTGAATAAGGACAAGACTGCAGGTAGTTGAAAGGGATGAATCAGGCGCTTGAGTGAAGGTAGTTGGCTTTAAGCTTGATGGAGGGGCTTATTAGAGCTAGTTTCAAGCTCTATTTGTTTCATTTGAGTTTGTTTGATCAGAATAGAGCTAGTTTCTAGCTCTAATCCCCTAGTCGTAGGGTATTCGAGCCCAGTTTGAGCGAGAACGACCTGAATAGAGCTAATTTCTAGCTCTATTTTTTTCATTTTGGTTAGTTTGGCCCCATTAGAGCTAGTTTTTAGCTCTATTCCCTCAGTTAAAGGGCAATTCGAGCCCAGTTCCAGCGAGAACGAGCTAAATAGAGCTAATTTCTAGCTCTATTTGTCTCATTTGGGTTAGTTTGATCAGAATAGAGCTAGTTTCTAGCTCTATTCCCTTAGTTGAGGCACATTCGAGCCCCATTTCAGCGAGAACGGGCTTATTAGAGCTAATTTCTAGCTCTATTTGTCTCATTTTGGTTAGTTTAGCCCCATTAGAGCTAGTTTCTAGCTCTAATTCCTAGGTCGACAATCATTTCAGCTCAATTGGTAATGAGAGGGACGTTGAGGAAGCAAGGGGTAGTTTAGTGCATCCTTGCATTTCCCACTCTCTTACGTAAAATGCATTTATGCATCCGTCTCTCTTACTGTTACCGTATTGGTCGCTTATTACAATATCGTATTTTCAACAAGCGTCTTCTTTAACCAGTCATAAGATAAACGACCGCTTATTTCATGAGCGCCAGGGAACACGTCTGTTTCCAGCTTATCCTCTGCTCCCTCCGCTGCGTAAATCTCTTTAATTTCCGTAGCAGCTTTGCGGAAGCCCTCAATTGGGAAGATAGGATCACTTTCTCCTGATTCAAGAAATAATGCTCTTGGAGCGATAAGTCCAATCAGCTCCGGCAGCTCTGCATGTACAAGTAAGCCGGGTGTATAGTTATCCAAGCAGTGATTGACGGCAAAAATACTATCCTTAACCGTATTCGTAAACCCTGTCAGCACAGTAGCTTTAATACGCGCCTCTAAAACAGAAGCTGCATACCCAACTAACGCGCCTCCGGAGAATCCCATAAGACCAATACGAGTGGAATCAACCTCTGGACGGGTAGCTAAATAATTAAAAGCCTTTAAGGCTTCCTTAACCCGAAGCCCAGTAAGCGTCTTTCCAAGCATCATAAGCTGTGTTGAAAGCTTAAAGCAGGAGTTTGGCGCTTCTGGATTATTTGTAAAATCCGCAAGCAATCTGCGTTCCCCAAAGCCGATCACATCAGGCGCAATGACGATCATCCCGCGTTTCACTAGCTCTATTGCAAAATGCTGATGAATGCCGGGCACTCCCTCATCAGGCGAGCCATCCCGCAACAAGCCAACAATTTCCCGACTTCCATAGCCATGACCATGGATCGCTACAACAGCAGGCAGCGTGCCGCTCGGATGGTTTGGTATTAGCACGTAGGCAGCAAAGGTTAGATCCGGCGTAGCTGACAGCTCCACTCTTTCACGAATATATCCATCACACTCGACTCTTTCCAGTACTTTCGGAGTATGATCACTGTTAGACTCAAATGCTCCAATTGCATTTCGAAGCGTAGCTTTTAACTTAGGTCTCCGCTCATTCCTCATTTCGAACTTCGAATCCTGCTGATGCTTCTCAATCGCCTCATCATACAGCCGTTCTAAAAAAGAATCTCCGTTCCACATGCTCCTCACCCCCAAAAAAATGTAAACGCTTTATTTATTGAATACGCAAATTAATCTATTTCGTTTCGATAGAATTTATACCGTAAACACGCTTCTACTACAGTCCTTCTCTGGAATACGTTTTTAGCTGCCTTCAAAGCACTGTGATATTCATGAGCATAAATCTAGATATCACCCTATTGTATTTTTATTCTCAACGTTGTATATTTATACAATACTATTTCAATAAGCGGGTGATGGATAATGATTGATACGGAAGCAAAAGAAACAGTCAGCTTGCTTGCAGCAGCGGACAAATCCATTTTATTTACAACTCGTCGGCCAGATGTTGTGATGGAGCGCGGCGAAGGAATGTATTTGTGGGACACAGAAGGCAAGCGGTATTTGGATTTTACGGCTGGGTGGGCAGTTACCGGCCTAGGGCATTCCCCAGCTGTGCTTCAGAAGGCGATAGCCCTTCAAGCATCGACGTTAGTACATGCGAGCCCTGCCTACTATAACAAGCCTCAAATTCAGTTAGCCGAGCTCATCACTTCAGTGAGCGGTATGGATAAAGTATTTTTTGCAAGCAGCGGCGCTGAAGCGAACGAAAGCGCGATAAAACTGGCAAGAAAACATGGCTCAGTAAATATGAACGGGGCATATGAAATTATTACGCTCAAAAACAGTTTCCACGGACGTACCCTTGCTACCATGTCAGCAACGGGCAAAGCGCAGTGGAAGCATTTATATGCTCCGAAGGTAGAAGGCTTTAAGCATGTTCCAATCAATGATCTTGATGCTTGCTTTGCTGCTGTTAACAATAATACCTGTGCTATTATGCTGGAGCTTGTGCAAGGAGAAGGCGGTATTCATTCCGTAGATGAGGCTTATTTGTTTGGACTGCGCAAAATCTGTGATATGTACGGCATGCTGCTTATTTTTGATGAAGTTCAAACAGGCATTGGCAGAACAGGGAAACTATTTGCATTTGAGCATTTTGGGATTCAGCCGGATGTTTTGACGCTTGGCAAAGGTATCGGCGGCGGTTTTCCTCTCTCTGCCATGTTAACGAAGAGTAAATATGATTTGTTTGAGCGGGGTGATCAAGGTGGCACTTATTCCGGTCAACCACTGGCAATGGCAGCTGGGTATGCAGTGCTTCAAGAGGTATTGGAGCTAAACTTAACAGCCAATGCCGAGCGGCAAGGACAGTATCTGATTAATGGGCTGCGCGAGCTGGCTCGTGACTTTGCCATTTCGAACATTCGCGGCAAGGGGCTCCTGCTTGCTTTCGACGTTCCAGAGGGTGCAAGTACAGAACTTGCAGCAAAATGCTTCCTCGAAGGCTTACTCATCAATGCACTAAACCCATCAACGATTCGTCTTTCTCCACCTCTAATCGTAACCCAAAAAGACATTGATGAAATGCTCTCACAGCTTCGCAAAGCATTCGGACAACTGAAATTCGTATAACAAATGTGTAAATAATGAAGTAGCTAGCGAGCACTGTAGATGAATAATCTCATTACTGATATAAATGCAGGGCTCGCTCAGCAGCTTCAAATCCGACATTCTCAATGTTGTTCAACTATTATCTCATTCGCTACCAGTCAATCTCATTTCCCTCGTAATCAACATATTGGCATGCTGCATCTACCGCTGCTGTCCACTCCGGGCTCAATCTAGCTTCAATTAGCTTAATAATAGAACTGGCTGATTGCTCTGGCGTAATTGCCGCATCGGCATCAAGCTTACCCTGCATAAAGGTTTGCACCCAGCCGGGATGTACGACCAGCACTCTTCCTCCAAGCGGTCTAATCCCATTATGAATAAGCTTAGATTGCATATTCAGCGCTGCCTTCGACATCCCATACGCATACCAGCTATCTCGATAACAATCGCTAATACTTCCCGCTTCCGAGGAAATGTTCACTAGAAATTTCGATTGGCTTTTTAAAAGCAGCGGCATGAATGTCTGGCTCATTCGCAAGCTTCCTAACGTATTCACATTAAACACACTCATCATTTCGTCGTAATTCAGCTCGTCATGAATCGTTGCTTTTATATCTCCCAAAATAGCTCCATTATTTATGAGCAGATCAAGCACATCGGTTTGATCAGATACCTGTCGAAATGCACCTGCTACACTTTCATCCGTAGAAATATCCAGCCTAATGGCATGCAATTGTTTTCCATATTGTTCTTCCAGCTTTTTAAGCGACGCTTCCTCCACTCCATATTGCCCTGCAAATACACGGTATCCCCGCCTAAGCAAACCGCTTGCCAATGCGAGACCGACTCCACGATCTGCTCCTGTAACGAATGCTGTTGGATTCATGCCGTTTCACTCCCTTTCTTTTCAATATCACGAATGTTGGAAAAGCAGCTCCGCATACCCTAAATACAATTGTAATGCGCCTATAACCAGGAGGATAAAATTGTGCGTAAGACAGCTCGAGCCGGCAAAAACAAAGAATTTACAGTCTATGTACTTCCCGCATGGAAGTGGAAAGAATTTATTGCCTTCGAATTGATCGGAGGCTCTGCGTTTTATTTATTTTGCCGAATAGCAGCGCATTCTGAGCTATTTGGCATTGCCGCTAACTTCGCAGGACCTCAAATGCTTAAATATGTGATGGCTGCCTATCGAATGGACAAAAAGAAACGTCCTGCCGCTCCCGCCAAGCCAGCGAAAATACAGAACGTCCCATAATATTTAGAAGCCGAAGTATTGCTTGGCATTCCGATAAGAAATATTTTGAACCATATCCCCGAGCAGTTCCATGTCGTGAGGCACCTCACCATTTTCGACCCATTCGCCAAGTAAATTACAGAGCAGACGTCTAAAATATTCATGCCTTGTATACGATAGGAAGCTTCGTGAATCCGTCAACATCCCAACAAAGCGGCTTAATAGGCCAAGATTAGCAAGCGCATTCATTTGTTCCAACATGCCGTTTTTCGTATCGTTGAACCACCAAGCTGATCCCAGTTGAATTTTACCCGGCACACCGCCGCCTTGAAAACTCCCAATGATGGAGCCGAGCACGTCATTATCCTTCGCGTTAAGCGAATAGACAATCGTCTTAGGCAATAAATCATCTTTATCCAGCGCATCAAGCAGCTTCGCAAGTGGATAAGCAACCGCACTATCATTGATGGAGTCAAAGCCTGTATCTGGTCCCAGCTTGCCGAACATGCGGGAACTATTATTGCGTGCCGCGTTAATATGGAATTGCATCACCCAGCCATGCTCTGCGTACAAGCGTCCCAAGAATAGCAGCGTATAGGTCTTGTATTTCTTCTCTTCTTCTAGACTTACCTGCTCGCCATTCAGCGCTTTGGCAAAAATAGCTGCCGCTTCATCCATCGTTGTATCTGCATATGCCACATAATCAAGGGCGTGATCCGAAACCTTGCAGCCTGCCTCATTGAAGAACGACACTCTCGCCGCGAGCGCATTAAGCAGCACATCATATTGATCTATTTTTTGATCCGTTACTGCTCCAAGCTTTCCTATCCATTCTAAAAAGGTCGATCTGTTAATCTCCAGCACCTTATCTGGACGGAAGGATGGCAGTACCTGCACATCGAAATCCGGCAGCTCTTTAATCGCAATATGGTATTCCAACGAATCAACCGGATCATCCGTCGTACAAATAACCTCGACATTGGACATTTTGATGAGATCACGCGCATTAAAGGAACCACCCGCTAGCTTGGCGTTAACCGCTTCCCAAATGGCTGGCGCATTCTTTTCATTAATGAGCTCATGCACGCCAAAGTAACGACGAAGCTCCAGATGCGACCATTGATAAAGCGGATTGCCAATCGTTTGTGGGACTGTTTTCGCCCAAGCTAGGAAGCGATCATAATCGGTTACGCCTTCGCCGCCTGTAACATATTGCTCCTCTACCCCATTTGCACGGAGAGCCCGCCACTTATAATGATCACCATAGAGCCAGGCCTCTGTAAGATTCGCAAAGCTCGTATTCTCGTAAATTTGCTGTGGGCTTAAGTGACAGTGATAGTCGATAATAGGCATTTCCTTCGCATAATCATGGTATAAACGGGCAGCCGTTTCGTTTGATAGCAAAAAATCGTCGTCCATAAATGGCTTCATTTCAGCGATTCCCCCATATCCTATTTGTAAAATTTGACCAAGTCATCAATCTGAATCGCTTGCCCCGTCTGTATGGAACGGTTAGCAGCGATACCCGTTAGAATTGAACGCGCGCCATCAATATGATTCGCCGCGCGATTGAAAGGATCCTCTACTGGCGTTCCAAATAAATCATTGAGCAATACAGGATCGCCCCCGCCGTGACCCCCGACGCCTTCTTCGACTTCAACCTCGTAAGGCGCATCAAACATTGGGAATACCTTAATCGTTTTCTCCTTCAAAGCGCCTTCCTGCGATTTCTCTCCGCCAGAATTGACGTATGACTTCTCGACAATGTTCATTTCCAAGCGGCCTTTCGTACCGTTAAATGCAATGCGGTAACCTTCCCACGGCAAGTAAGCATTTAATGAATAGGTTAGAATAGCATTGTTTTTGTAGCGTACAAGGACGCCCATCGTATCTTCGATATTAATACCGTCTCCGAATACACTCTGATCACGGCGATAGCCATCCTCATGTTCCGCATCCAAATACATCGATTTCAAATGCTCATTTTTATCCAAGTGCAGCGCAAAAGGATCATTTTCCGCATTTGGATTTCCTGTCGCACGCTCATAGAATTTCGTTTCACCACGTTCCTCTGCATTTTCTCTTCCATAGAATAGAAGATCGCCAAAGGCGAATACCGATTCCGGCTGCGACCCAATCCAGAAGTTAACGAGATCGAAATGATGCGTCGATTTGTGTACAAGCAAGCCGCCGCTGTTCGATTTGTTGCGATGCCATCTGCGGAAATAATCAGCTCCATGCTCCGTATTAAGCAGCCATTCAAAATGAACGGAAGTCACTTTGCCTATCGCACCATTTGCTATCAGCTCTCTTGCCTTCGTATGATGCGGCGCATAACGATAGTTAAAAGTAACGCGAACATTACGGCCTGTACGCTCGACTGCATCCAGTATTTCTTGACACTTCTTCTCGTCCACTGTCATCGGCTTCTCCGTTACCACGTCGCAGCCTAGCTCAAGAGCGCGAATAATATACGTATGATGTGTGCGATCCAAGCTTGTCACAATGACAGCATCCGGCTTCTCTATCTCAATCATGCGATCAAATTCATTCGATTTATAGGTGTTTACTGCTTCATAATTGTATTTATCAACTAGAATCTTATTAGCATAATTCATTCGAGTTTGGTTTATATCACAAAATGCCAGCAGCTCCGAGGTTTCTCTGAAATCGGTTGCAAGAGCACCGTAAAAAAATTCTGCCCTGCCGCCGCTGCCTACTAATACATAACGTTTTTTTGTCATTAGAAAAACTCCTCCTCTGATTTGCTTATTTTCATATTACGCATAATATTCATTTATTTCTCTTCAAATTATGCTATATTTTCTATAAACACCGCTTTTCTTGCGTTCAAATAAGAAAGGAGAGCATTCATTTGGCTGATTCGTCCGAAACCTACAGCTTCGGCTCCACATCCGAGCTTTACATTGAATATATGAAGCGTTCAGAGCCTTTTACAATGTCAGATGAGCATTATCATGACTATTACGAAATTTACTATATGCTCTCTGGCAAGCGTATCTATTTTATCCGTGACCGATCCTACTCCGTAGAACAAGGCGATCTTGTTTTTATTAATAAAAATGAGCTTCACAAAACGATGCAAACCGGCGAAGCCTCGCATGAGCGTGTTATCATTCATCTTGACGATGCCACAATCAAGCGCCTGTCTTCTAATCACTCTGCCTTTCTATTGACGCCGTTTCAGCAGCAGGGTCATATTATTCGTCTGCCCAGGCAAGAGCAGCTCGTTATCGAAGGAATCATTCGAAAAATGTTGACGGAAATCAGCGTAAAAGGAACCGGCTATGAGCTAGTTCCTAGCTGCGCGGTAACCGAGCTTTTATTAACCGCAGCTAGATTTTTAGAACAGCATGAACCCGTATCCTTGCATAATGACACCCCTATTCATGCCAAAATATCTGAGGTCATCCGCTATATCAATGCTCATTACGAAGAACCGCTGCGGCTGGGCACGCTTGCCCAACAGTTTTTTATAAGCCCCTATTACTTGAGCCGCATGTTTAAAGAAATGACCGGCTTCACGTTCTCGGATTACGTCATTCTAACTCGAATAAAGGAGGCACAGCGTCTGCTTCGAGAATCTGCGTTAAGCATTACGGATATTGCAGCATCTGTCGGTTTCGATAACTTTTCCCATTTTGGTAAAACATTCAAAAAAACAACTCGTCTCTCTCCTCGTGGTTATCGTAAGCAGTATGTATAATATATATGATAAATGTCGTGATTTCGTATAAATATAGTCACCAAATTGCACTAAAAATAAGATTATAAATGTGTTAGATTATAATTGTTGTCATAATATTATATAAACATAACCTGCTTCATATTCGTCGTTCTGGGAGAGATGATCAGATGATTAGAATTGGTAAAATTAGCTATTGGCATGTACACGCTTGGGATTATACAAAGCAAGCACAGGAGCATCCAGATACAGAAATAGTCGCTGTGTGGGATGAGAATGAGGAACGCGGAGAAGCGGCGGCAGCAAAGCTTGAGGTTCCTTTCCATGCAAACCTTGAGGAAATGCTGCAGCGAGATGATATCGATGCCGTTATCGTTGATGCGCCGACCTCGATGCATGCAGAGGTAATGGTTGCTGCTGCAAAAGCAGGCAAGCATATTTTTACAGAGAAGGTCATAGCCGCAACCTTGAAGGATGTTAATATTATACTGGATGAAGTTGCTAAAAATAATGTAAAATTAACGGTATCGCTGCCTCGTCTTAATGACGGCTATACGCTAGCTATTCGCGAAATTTTGTCTAAGGGATTGCTTGGCAAGGTCACTCTCGTTCGGGCGCGTTTGTCACATAACGGCGCTATTGCGAATTGGCTTCCAGAGCATTTCTACAATTTGGAGCAATGCGGCGGCGGCGCTTTAATCGATTTAGGTTGTCATCCGATGTATTTGACCAGACTGTTTCTAAATGAGCTCCCTACTGAGGTATCCGCTCAATTTGGTTATGTAACTGGCAAAGAAGTCGAAGATAATGCTGTTTCTGTTTTATCCACCCAATCTGGAGCTGTTGGAATTGTTGAAGCTGGCTTTGTAAACAACTATTCTCCATTTACGATTGAGGTGCATGGCACAGAAGGAACGCTGCTTTACGGCACGCCTGAAGAGAAATTGCTGCTTCGCACATCATCGGCTGGCTCTGAGCTCTCTGAGCAATGGACGGCACAACCGATTCCAGCGGCTAGAGAAAGTGCTTTTCATCAATGGGTAGAGCATATCCAGAAAAACACAACAGCGGATGAGAACATTAGCTTAGCCATTGATTTAACGAAGCTGATGGAAGCATCCAATCGTTCTGTCAATGAGCACCGTGCTGTCAGCCTGAATGAACTAACCCAATAACCCAAAAATCTACTTACATTACGTACGCTCAGGAGGCGATGACATGCCTAGCTTTCCTTATGAAATGATGCTTGAGCGGAGAGATGTGCTTGAGCGCTTGGAGCTTTGCATCAGATGGGGGCCGTACGACATTCATGTGCTTCGCTTCCATATGACGCAATTTCCGCCTGGGAGAATTATTGGCTTTCATAAACATGCGGAATATGAGTTTCATTTCATTCCAAGAGGCAAAGGCAAGGTCATCATTGTCGATCAGGAGTATGCGTTAAGGCCGGGAATGTTCTATTTAACAGGACCAGACATCATGCACTATCAGGAAGCCGATCAACATGAAGCCATGGATGAGCTTTGTCTTCATGTTGATATTATCGATCGCACGGAGCAAGAGAATTCTAATGATTCTCCGTCATCTGCCGATCATTGGGAGAGTGCGGAAGCGCGAGATTGTATTGAGAAATTGAGAACGCTTCCGTCAATCCCGGCAACCGATCTTTACCATGCCATGCCTCGCTTTCTAGAAGCATATGAGGCATGCAGCGAAAATTTTGTCGGCAGCTATACCACAATCAAGCAAACCGTCATTCAAATTTTACTTCGCGCAGTAAGGGCCTATGATACCGAGAAGGACCAGCAGCAATTACCTACCCGAGATATGAAGGCTTACCGGTACCGGTTGGCGATGGAATACATATATGCCAACTATGATGGTCCTATCACGCTCGAAGCTGTTGCAGACAAGCTCAATTTAAGTGCAAGGCATATTCAGCGGCTCTTTAAAGAACTCCACCACGGACATAGCTTCAGTCGTATTTTAGAAGATATTAGATTGAAGGTAGTATGCCGCGAGCTGGAAAACACTGATCGGTCTATTGAGAAGATTGCCATGCTGGCCGGCTTTACCGGCGGCAACTACCTGCATGCTGTATTTCGCAGAAAGTTTGGCGTCACCCCTTCTCAATACCGAAAGAGCTCGCGTCAGAAATTATCTCCATAAATCCATTTCATTAATTAGGAGGAATTTTATCATGTCAAAAATATACAAGCTAGCTATTATCGGTTGCGGTGGTATTGCGAACGGCAAGCATTTGCCAAGTCTCAAAAAACTAACTAACGTTGAAATCGTCGCTTTTTGCGATATCGTTGAGCATCGCGCTATTGAAGCAGCAGCATTATATGGCGCAGAAGGCGCAAGCGTTTATACGGACTACAAAGAATTGCTTAAAGATTCAACCATCGAAATCGTCCATGTATGTACGCCAAATGACTCCCATGCAGACATCTCTATCGATGCGCTGGAAGCAGGCAAGCATGTCATGAGCGAGAAGCCTATGGCGAAAACCGCGCATGACGCGCAGCGTATGGTAGATGCGGCTCGTCGTACGGGCAAGAAGCTTACTGTAGGCTACAATAACCGCTTCCGTTCAGACAGTCAGCATCTGAAAAAGCTCTGCGCAGCTGGCGAGCTTGGTGATATCTATTTCGCGAAAGCACATGCCATTCGCCGTCGTGCTGTACCTACATGGGGCGTATTCCTTGACGAAGAGAAACAAGGCGGCGGACCGCTTATCGATATCGGAACTCACGCGCTTGATTTGACGCTTTGGATGCTCGATAACTACAAGCCGAAGGTTGTACTCGGTACGTCCTACCACAAGCTGTCGCAGCGTGAAAATGCAGCGAATGCTTGGGGCCCATGGGATCCTGCCAAATTTACTGTTGAAGATTCCGCATTCGGTATGGTTGTTATGGAGAATGGCGCTACGATTATGCTTGAATCCAGCTGGGCACTTAATACGCTCGAAGTTGACGAAGCAAAATGCTCCTTGTCAGGAACTGAGGGCGGCGCAGACATGAAGGATGGTCTTCGCATCAATGGTGAGAAACACAGCCGTTTGTACACAACGAATGTGGATCTAAAAGCTGGAGGCGTTGCTTTCTATGACGGCAAAACCGAAACGGATGCAGATCTTGAAATGAGAATGTGGATAAAAGCAATTGACGAGGATACCGATCCTGTCGTGACGCCGGAGCAAGCCTTCGTCGTTTCACAAATTCTTGAAGCGATTTATGAATCGTCCAAAACAGGTAAAGCGGTTTACCTATAAGCAACCAAAAAAGAAGCCAGCCGAGTCTATTAGACAAGGCTGGCTTTTCTTTTGGTATGGAGAACTAGTTTACGAAAAAGGATGTCAGCATGATGACTGGCGCGTTGTAATCAATCGCATATTCATTGCTTGAATAGGATGCCCTTACATCTAAATAAGCTTTGGCTGGTGCGAGTTCAGTCTTTACCGCATCCAAATCCGGATCACCGCCATAACGATTAGGTCCTCCGACGACCAGACCAGGAATCATAATACCGCTTGAAGTCTGAATGCGATGGTGAGGCTCCAATGGAAAACGGCTTCCGATACTCGTTACATAGCTGAAGCCTGTTGCACTTCTTCCAAATACATGATGAAGCTGTTCAAGTGCCGCAGTTTTATAGGCTTCATTTGGCTGCATCAGATTCGCAAGCATAAGCATACAGCCGTAAGCCGCCCCTGTTTTCACAGATGCCCACGTATATTCATCCGTTTTCAGAGTGTTTAAATAGCCGTCGCTCTCCACCCGGATAAGAAGCTCTTCTGCCCGCTCTACGAGCGCTTTGCGAATGATTCCCTTCCACTCGGCACTCGTCTTGTCCCCATTATAATAAGCCCATTGGCCGAGCAGCTGTGCATTTCCCCAATTGATTGCTTGAGGCGACCTTTTGAGTAGAAAATCATATCGTTTCGTTAGTGTATCGCTGTATTGTATTTCTCCCGTGGTTCGGAACAGCTCTGCCAAAGCCCATAACCGCTCTTCCGCGTCTGATTTTTTCCCATAGGCGCCTGAACCGTTGTCCTGTCCAACATCATTGCGGAAGAAAGCAGCTTCGTTTGCGGTCAAAAAATGCTGCGCCTTCACAGCTGCTGTCAGCAGCTTCTCTGAGTAGACATTGTCAAATGGTTGATAGATACGGGCTGCAAGAGCAGTCGCACCAACAAACTGAGCCGTCCCATAGGAAGAGAGACCGAACACATAACGTGTTTGTGTGTCGGTATCTGGTGTTACAAAGCCGGTCCACTCTGCGCCACTCACTTTGTGGTACACAGCTCCGTCGGAGCGTTGCATACGCAGCATCCAGTCTAGCTCATACTTAAGCTCCACCAATATATCGGGCATTGCTGGCTGTTTAATCGGAGCTTGAAGTCCAGCAGGAAACTGAAGCTGACCAATTGGGAAAGCTTCCGGATTGAGCTCGTAGGCAAGCAGAAGCTGAGCAACTGTCACTGCTGCGGGAGGTATGTATTTGCCATAGTCGCCAGCATCATACCAACCGCCTGAGACATCCATGACTTCCCCCTTGCGGGATATGCCGTCATCGAAAAAGACTTCCGCTTTCGCATCCTGCAAATGCCCGCCCTTCTGCTTCAAGCCGGTTACAGCATCATCAATATCTACGCCTGTTCGTTGCAGTGTGTAGGAGCGCAGCATAAGCGCGAGTGGGTCTTGATAAGGGTTGGCTCCAATTTCAAAGGGATAGGAACTGCCAACACCATCTATCGTTACTCTATACAATCCGCTTCTTTGAAAGGGAGAGAAATCCGCCCTTCTTACCAACATTCGCGAGGCTTCATCCATAAAGGCTTCTGACATGCTTCCTGCAAATACTTGTTCTCCACTTTCCTCGTCTATAAGTGCAAAAGAATTTTCAGCAGGCAGCTCACCTTCTACAATTGCGATCTTCGAGTGCATCGTTGCATATCCTACCTGATCAACTTTCACTCGTACCCCCTGTTCACCTGCTTCAACAGAAATAGCAGGATTTATAACTGCCTCCTTGGAATCTGGCGCAGATGGAGATGTTGTTGAAGCTGCAGATGGAGAAACTTCAATTGAATTTATTACCTTTTGCCGATCCACTTTATTCCCGCCTTTTGATTTCATTCCTGTAAATACCAGTATTACAGCGACAAAAATAATCACGGCTCCCGCTGCGATTAGAAATAGAGCCCTTCTGCGCTGAAGCATTAGTCCGCCAATATCGTGTCAATTCGCGTGATGAGCTCATCCGTCAGTTTAAGTTCGCTCGCTTTGCTATTCTCTACAATTTGTTCAGGACGGCTAGCGCCAACCAGCGCACTTGCTACATTCGGCTGCCTCAGTACCCATGCAATGGCAAGCTGTGCTACGGAGAAGCCAATCTCCTCTGCCAAGCCTTTCAGTTCCTCCACGCGGGATAGATGCCAATCACTCAGATAACCGCCAATGAACATATTAGAGCTTGCATCCAGCGCGCGGCTGCCCTCCGGTTTGCCCGCTTCCCCTTTGCTGTACTTACCAGTAAGAACCCCCTGTGCCAGCGGTGAGAATACAACCTGGCTGATCCCGTTGCGTTCACTTAGCGGAATGATCTCCTTCTCGATTGCCTTATGGAACATATGATATTGCGGTTGATTAACTACGATTCGGTCTAGCAAATATTTATCCGCTACACCAAGCGCTTCTTGAATTTGAGCCGCTGACCATTCACTCACGCCAACATATAACACCTTGCCTGAGCGTACAAGATCCTCAATCGTGCGGAGTGTTTCATCTACTGGCGTATTCGGATCGTAACGGTGACAATAATAGATGTCCACATAATCAAGCCCAAGCCGCTTCAAGCTGGCATTTGCCTGCTCCAAAATATGCTTGCGAGACAAGCCCTTGTCATTCGGTCCTGACCCCATTTCACCGAATACTTTGGTCGCAATGACATAGGACTCGCGTGCATAGCCTCGCAGTGCTTCTCCAACTACTTCTTCTGCTTTTCCGCGCATATATACGTTTGCTGTATCGAAGAAATTAATGCCAAGATCATAGGCCTGCGCAATCGTTTTGGCAGCCGTTCCATCATCTACTGAATTGCCGTAAGTCAACCAGCTTCCAAGACTAATCTCGCTCACCTTCAAGCCTGTTCTTCCAAGTCTCCGATAGTTCATAATAACCTCCACAATATTTATTTTTGATTCATGTCTATCCCTATTTCTAGGCTGCCTCATTTATAATTATTCGTTATTTAGATCGACAAGCCACTCCACTTCATGCTTGAGCCAACTCAAAAAATGAGAGTCTAGCAATCCATCAGGGCGATGCGCCGGCGTCAAACAGCTAACTTTCCCAGCTCCATAGGGATGCCGCCAGCCTGCTACAGACTCCCCGTCTACCGAGGATGAGCGAATAAAGACCTCCGTATGATCCACATCACAGTGTACAAAATAATGCTCATCCATAAACTGAAAGGTTTCGCTTCGTCCCTCTTCGCCAGCTGCAGTATAGACTACCTCTTGATGCTGAGCGGGATGCGAGATGAAATAGCCGCGAATCATTTTCAAGTAGTCACTGTCTAATGGGTAAGACGCCAGACCAGAATGCCAGGACAGCCAGCCTCCCCCATTCTCAACATACTGAACAATCTGATCCGCTAGCTCAGCGGTCATCCATGTTGCCTCAGGCTGTTCAATGGGTGAGAGCCTATTCTCTGCAAATAAAATAACTGCATCAGGGTCACTCACCAGCTCGGCTGATAAGCTAACCGCATCTTTAACAAAATGCAGCTCCAGCTCCTCAGAATCAGTTCGCTCGCGCAAGGCGCTGGTTAGTGATTCTCGAGCAAGCTCCTCTTTATGATAGAAATCACCTAAAAGAGCAATTATTTTCTTCATCCAACTACACCTCTCTTCCTTGTGCCTTATAAACTCATCGAGTTACCCAGATGATCAACAAACATAGCCTCAGCTTGTTTTTTCCGCTCTATGATATCTAATATGCCCGATGCAGCGACTGCCGCATCACCAGGTGCATGCTCACCGCCCATATCCGTTCTAATCCAGCCTGGATGAACAGCATGAACGACAAAGTGCTGAGGCTCCAGCTCTCGGCGAAGCTGAGCAGTGAACATATTCAGAGCGGACTTGGAGAGCGCATACGAATAGTCTCCGCCATACGCGCCTGCAAAGCTGCCCGCTTCCGAGCTTATATTTATAATGCTTTGCTGACTTCCTTGACGAAGCATGGGCAAGAAATGCTTAAGTACCATAATCGGTCCAAATAAATTGGTCTGGAAAGATTGCTCTAGCCCTTCCAATTGCAGTTCCTCCAGCTTCTGATCCCGTCCAACTAGTATCGCAGCACTGTTGATGACGGCATCCAAACTAGTCATTCGGTTTGCCGCCTGCTCACAAGCGTATCGAACCGAGTTCTCATCCCCAACATCAAGCGGCAGTATCGTTAATCTTTCTGAGAAACTAGCGTACAGCTCCTGCAAGCCTTCCGCAGAAGAACTGGGACCGCGAACCCCAGCAAGCACATGATGGCCTCGCTCGCATGCCTCTGCAGCAAGCGCTAAGCCAAGCCCGCGATTCGCGCCGGTAATCAGTATGTTCATAAATAATCATCCTCCTATCTGTTACTTCTCGTGATTTTCAGCGGCATTTTCTATTTTTTATCGTTCTCTAGCAGCTCTAGCATAATTTTCAATGGCTTGAACGTATCCATATAAGCATATCGTCCGCCGGTGTATTCCCCTTTTTGGACTAAAGCCATACCGTTCTTCTCCATTGAAGCAACCTTTTCTTTCATGCCGTCTACAACGAATGCGATATGATGCGGACCCTCTCCATGCTGATCAAGATGCTCTCTCCACGTGCTTGGATTCTCGTCAGGCTCAATGAGCTCAAGCTGTAAAGCGCCCATATCAAAAAACGCAAGCTTTGCGCGAGCTGGAGAAGATTCTCCTTTATACTCTGTTTGCGCTTTATCCACCGTATCTGTCCAGAACCAGTTCGGTTTCTCTACACCAAAAAAATCGGCATATGCCGCTGAAGTTTCTTCGATATTATGAACTAATAGTCCAATTTGAGTGATAGTCTTTGTACCAAGTATATTTTTTTCCATATTTATCATCTCCCAATCGTTTTTTTGTTATGACTGGCTAATAAACACGCGTTAATTTAAAAATAAATAAAATCATCCTATTCATTCCTCACCTCCTGACAGGAATCACGAATGACAAGCTCTGTGCTAACAGCAATCGATTGAAAATCTTCCGCTCCATTTTCAATGCTTGTAATTAAAGCTTTTGTCAGTCTATCCATCATGTCGGCAAAATCCACCCGAATCGTCGTTAAAGGAGGGTTATGATGAGCACTCCTAATATGATCGTCAAACCCTATTATCGAAATATGCTGCGGAACGCGAAGACCTGATTCATTCAGCGCCCGGATCGCGCCAAAAGCGACACTGTCATTTGCTGCGAAGATAGCCGTAGGAAGCTCTATTTTCAATGCAAGAAATGTCTTAATGGCTTTGTAGCCGCTTGCCTCATTGAAATCGCCCGGCAATACCCATTGCCCTCCAATAGGCAGATCATTACGCAACATGGCTTCTTGAAATCCTTTCCACTTTGACGGTCCAGAATGTCTATTCATGTCTCCGTTAATCATGCCAATTCGCTTATGCCCCAGACTGACTAAATGATCAATCGCTTGACCTACTCCTGTTTCATTGTCAAAGTTAAACACCAAACGATTGGATTCTGTTCGTCCAGGTAAATGCTGATCTACTATCGCGACCATAAACCCATCTGCAATCAGCTCTTCTATGAGAGGCTCGTGATTAGCTGCTCCAATAAAAATACCTCCATCAATTCTTCGTTGATAGAAGCTTTCCTTAATTGCGCGTGCTTCATCTCGCTCCCTCAAGTCACGAACGATATGTGTCAGCACATAATAACCCTGTGAAGAAGCGCTTTCAATAATACGTGCAAGCAATAAGCTTGATATGCTGTCGCCGGATACACGGCCTGAATCAAACATAAATAAGCCAATGGTTCGCGTTCGCTTACCTGCCAGCACTTGAGCAGAAAGATTAGGGTAATAATTATATTGCTGAATAATCTTCATAACCTTTTCCTTCGTCTTCTCAGGTACGTTGGCATAGTTGTTGATCACTCGACTGACTGTGCTTCTGGAGACACCTGCCAGCCTAGCGATTTCATTGCTGTTTATTTCTTTGCTCAACCAAAGCCACCCTTCCTGTGAACGCGTGTTTATGGGAAGATACTACCAACGATTCGAGGAACTGTCAATTCATATTTCATTATGTAGACATGGGATTAATCGTATAGCACTCGTTTAAAAAGAGAAAATGATAGCATCTCTCTATAACGACAGTTATTTGTAATATATTTTGATTTAATAAATATTTTCATAGAATTACTAGAAAATAATTAGTATAATTAATCAGGGTAATTTATCCATATGATGGGTTTATTATTACTATACAACTGTTAAAGGGGTTTAATGAAGTGAAAAAGGTAATTAGTATTTGGTTATGCATGGCATTAATGTTTTGTATTGCTCCTATGGTTCATGCAGAAACTACAAATCAGACTCCAAAATATTTACCCTATTATGATGTAGGTGAATTAAGCGAAGGCTTGGCTTGGTACAGTGAATACAATGAAAGTGATGAATCTGAGCTTTATGGTTTTATCAACTTAGAAGGCAAGGTCATTATTGAAGCGAAGTATGAATATGTTTCCAACTTTAAAGATGGTCTATCTGCAGTTGTGCTAGATGGAAAATCTGGTTTTATTGACAAAACCGGCAAAGTTATTATTGATCTTCAATACGACGATGTTGCAGATGAGTTTACTAATGGACTAGCTTATGTGATTAAGAACGATAAAGTCGGTTTTATCGATAAATCGGGCAAAGAAGTGATCGCACCCCAATATGAGGATGGCTATCGTTTTACTGAGGGACTAGCCCCTGTCAAAAAAAATGATGTTTATGGTTTCATTGATATGAATGGCAACACGGTCATTCCTTTTGAATATTATTATGCTCTTAACTTTAGTGACGGTATTGCTCCCGTTTATGAAGATGATTTGTATGGCTTTATCGATACGAAGGGTAAACTCGTTATTAATTATAAATACGAAGATATTTTACTAAGCACAGAAGGTCTCACAGCCGTGTATGTAAAAGGTAAATGGGGCTTTATCGACAAAACAGGCAAAGAAGTGATTAAACCACAATACGATGAGGTTGGTCAATTCAGTGAAGGCTTGGCTGCTGTAATGATCAACAATAAATGGGGTTTTATCGACAAAACAGGTAAAGTGATCATTAAACCTACCTATTTAGGGACATCATTCTTCAAAGAAGGCTTAGCACTAGCAATTAAATCAAATGGAAAAGATAATCTATTTGGTTACATTGATAAAACAGGCAAAGAAGTAACGAAGTTTGACGCTAATTTTTACGGCTATGGTTTCAAAGAAGGTTATGCTTTAGCCTATGATTTGAGCGAAGAAAGCTATTTTTTCCTTAAAAACCCGCTTACTATACCTGCAGCTTCCGCATCAGCTAAGCCGACAGCTTCAAAGGTACTCGTTAATGGAAAACTGGTTTCATTCGAAGCGTACAACATTAATGGCAGCAATTATTTCAAATTACGTGATCTTGCCGTAGCTGTAAACGGCACGGACAAAAATTTTGAAGTTAGCTTTGACGGAACAAAGAATGCCATTAATTTATTGCCTAAACAAGCCTATACCAAAGTTGGCGGAGAGCTTGCCCCGGCAACAAGCACGGGTGTTAAAACAGCTAAGCTGACGAACTCGAAAATCTATGTCGACGGCAAAGAGGCTCAGCTCACAGCTTACAATATCGGCGGAAATAACTACTTCAAGCTAAGAGATATTGCAAAGGTATTTGATATCGGCGTTACTTATGAAGGTGCTACCAGCACGATCGGGATCGATACAAGCATCTCTTATACGGAGTAAAAACATTTCATAAACACAATAATAGGATCGTCTCCTATGCCTTCGGTGAAATCCGCGCATAGAGACGATCCCTTTTGTTTTTAATAGATTCTCTTAATGCATCATTGTCTCCAACTGCTCATCCCCTGCTTTTGGGAAGCTGTCCTGCAATTGATTCCAATCCTGCTTCATCTCTTCATCGTTAAGCAAGCAGTTGTCTAGAGATTGAACCAGCTTAGCACGATTCATTTCAATGCCAATCCATACAACTTTATTCACACGGTCACCGTATTCTTCATGCCATTTGTCAGCAAGGTCAGGATCTTCCTGCAAAATAAGTGTTTGCTCGGCTAATGGCAATGCTGCAGCCCATTTACCAGCTGGTCCGAATTGGATAGAAGGACCCGCCTGACTCAAGCTCTGTGCCATATCATTGCGTGTTGCCAGCCAGACTATGCCTTTGGCGCGAACGATTTCTTCGGGCCATGCTTCCATCCAGTTCATAAGCCGCTGCGGATGGAAGGGTTTTGAGCGCTCGTAGACGAATGATGAAATACCGTATTCTTCTGTTTCCGGTGCATGTACCGGCGCCTGCATTTCTTTAATCCAACCCGCCGATTGACTAGCTTCATCGAAATCAAACAACCCTGTGTTCAAGATTTCCCCGGGCTCTACCTCGCCCTTGGTGGAGCGAATAAATTTGGCACGCGGCTGCAAAGTGCGAAGCACCCCCTCAAGCTCTCTGAGTTCATCCTCGCCGACAAGATCACATTTATTCAAAATGAGAACGTCACAAAATTCAATTTGATCAATAAGCAGATCAACCACCTCGCGGGTATCCCCTTCATCAACTGCCTGACTGCGCTCCAGCAGCGTCTCGCCAGAGGAGTAATCATGCCAGAAACGATAAGCATCTACGACCGTCACCATACAATCCAATCTGCAAAATTGTGATAAATCAATTCCTTGCTCCTCATCAATATAGGTAAACGTCTGTGCAACAGGCATAGGCTCACCCACCCCTGTTGATTCAATGAGTATGTAATCGAAGCGATTTTCCTTCGCCAGCTTCTCTACCTCCTTTAACAAATCCTCTCGCAGCGTACAGCAGATGCAGCCATTCGACATTTCGACTAGCTTCTCGTCTGTTCGAGAGAGTCCCCCGCCTTCCTTTATTAGTGTTCCATCAATATTTAATTCACTTAAGTCATTTACAATGACGGCAACCTTCAACCCTTCGCGATTATTTAATACATGATTCATTATCGTTGTTTTTCCCGCGCCCAAATATCCACTTAAAACGGTTACTGGTATTTTATTGACTGTCATGACGACCACCATCCTATACTCATTTTCAACAAAGTGTAATCATTACGATTAATAATCAAAAAAATATTCGTTTCCTTTAATCGTAATTATTACGTTTAAATGAGTATATCAATGAACCTTCTACCCGTCAAGCTCGTAGTCCTTACAAAAAAAAGCTGCCCCTAAGTCATAGACTAGAGAAGCAGCTTTATTTACTTATTCCACTCTAATTGCATGCTTCTGAGCCAATAGCGACAACTCAGCTGCTTTAAACGTATGCTCCTGCGTCATAGCAAGCTCTGTCCCATTCAAACAATCGAGAATGAGCTCACCAAAATACGGAAAACCAACCTTGCCGCTAAGCTGCATATGCTGCTCGCCATCGGCATTTACAAGAAATAATTGATCACTCTCGTTATTCTTCGCAACATCCAAATACTTGCGCAGCTCGATATAACCGTCCGTTCCCATAATAATCGTACGACCGTCGCCCCATGTGCTGAGACCGCTTGGCGTCAACCAGTCCACACGGCAGTAGCCTGTCGCTCCATTATCGCCAACGACTGTTATATCACCGAAATCCTCAAGCTCTGGATATTCCTTATTCGCATAATTAGCTACTTTACTGCTTGCAATTGTTGCCTTTTGATTGCCTGTAAAGTATAGAAACTGCTCCATTTGATGCGAACCAATATCGCAAAGAATACCGCCGTATTTTTCTTTCTCAAAAAACCATGCTGGTCTGGAAGCCGCGTTAAGGCGATGCGGTCCAAGCCCAATTACCTGCACGACACGGCCAATCGCACCTTGTTGAATCAATTGTCCAGCATAGACCGCACATTCTGAATGCAGTCTTTCGCTATAATAAACGGCATACTTCTTTCCTGTCTCCTCGTATGCGATTCGCGCAGCATCCAATTGCTCTAATGACGTGAAGGGAGCCTTATCTGTAAAATAGTGCTTCCCGCTCCTCATGACACGTACACCAAGCGGTCCGCGAGCAGACGGAACGGCTGCCGATGCTACTAGCTGTACCTCAGGATCCTCAAGTATTTGTGCTTCCGAATTCGCAGCCATCACCTGTGGATATGCTTTCAGAAAGGCTTCAACTTTCGAGGAATCAGGATCATAGACCCATTTAAGCGTTGCCCCCGCTTCTACCAAGCCATTACACATGCCGTATATATGACCATGATCGAGGCTAATAGCGGCGATGATAAATTGACCAGCCTCTACTACCTTATTGGGCTTTCCCTTAGGTGCAAACGTCATTCCATCTCCCTTACTCATTTCACAACTTCCTCCTTGGAGTTCTTGTGAAAGGTAGAGTTTTCAATACGCTCCTGCAAATATTGATGGAACAGATCTTCATCAATGGGAAGATCAACCCATCCATCTGTCCAAGTGGACAGCAGCATTGCATTGGAGAGCATTAGTCCCTTAATGCCTTCCTCGCCTGGCGCGATAAGCGGCTCATCGAAAAGAATAGCATTCACAAAATTTTGTGTGATTCCCTTATGATCCGGATAGCTTCCTTTGATCGGAATTTCACATTTCCAGCATTCCGGCTCGCCGAAGCCGCCTTTAAATTGTTTATTGAATTCAGGCTCCGATACAGGAAGGCGCCAAAAGGTTAATGTATTATTTTCGATGACAATCTTACCTCTATCACCGCTGACTTCAAGCCTATTCGTACCTGGTGCCTCGCCTGTCGTTGTAACAAATACGCCAGTTGCACCATTTTCGTATTCCACAAAAGCGGTCACATCATCCTCGACCTCGATATCGCGATGCTTGCCAAAATAACAAAATGCCCGTACACGCTTTGGCATCATACTGATCGTCCACTGCCATAAATCTAGCTGATGCGGATCCTGATTAAGCAGTACGCCGCCACCTTCGCCAGCCCATGTTGCACGCCATGTGCCCGAATCATAATAGCTTTGAGAGCGGTACCAATTTGTAATAATCCAATTCGTACGCTTCACTTCACCCAATTCACCGTTATCGATCAACTGCTTCAGCTTCACATAAATCGGATTCGTACGCTGATTATACATCATGCTGAATTTCACATTCGCCTTACTTCCCGCCTCGTTCATTTCTCGAACCTGCTTCGTATATACCCCAGCTGGTTTCTCACACAGCACATGCAGCCCGCGCTGGAAACAAGCAATTGCAAGCTCTGGATGAGAGAAGTGAGGAGTTGCAATCAATACGCCATCAACTAAGCCCGAATCCATTAGCTCAATTGGATCTGTGAACAAGCCAGCTTCTTCGCCAAGCCGCTCCTTCGCCTTTTGCAAGCGCTCTGGCACACTATCGCTAACTGCCGTTACGACGACTCCACTAACCTCGCCCTTTAATAAATAAGAAAGATGTCCTTGTCCCATATTGCCAAGCCCAATGATACCTAAACGAACAACCTGCATGCTGCATTCTCCCCTTTGAATGGACTGTATATTAAAAATAGGTCTAAGCCTTAATGTTCCTGCTAATATACTAGCACTTCACACACTTGCTGACTTCATTCGAATTAATGATTTTAAGCTTTTATTTGACTCTAGTTGGTGTATAATGATCATAATTCCAAAGGGGGCAATGTTACGGCTATGCAAATGAATATAAACGCGCCTATCACTATGGGGTCTAATTCTGATTTTAATGCTCAAATCCCTTATCATACTCACTTTCATTATGAAATCTACTATTTTCATGGCGGTAAAGCCAACTATCTCATAAATGATCGTATTTATGTACTCGAACCTGGAGATTTGCTTCTCATGCACGGCCTAACCTTACACAGAGCATATGTTGATCCCGAGGTAGAGTATCACCGTACAACCCTTCATTTCGATCCTTTTTATTTTCAGCAATTCATTCAGCCTTCTTTTTCAACAGATCTGCTAGCGCCCTTTCAAATGCTCCAAAATGTAAGATTACAGCTGCGCGGCTCCGATAAACTTGAAGTAGAAGCAGCCTTGCATAAGCTTGATTTGCTCTATAGAAGGCAGGATTCCTTCTCACAGCAGCGAGTACAAGCATTATTGATCGATCTTCTCATTCTCATTAATCAGCTTTGCCAGCAGCCGCTTAAAGAAAAGCAGACATTCCCATCCTCAAAGGAGCATCATGTGCAAGGGGTGATCTCTTATTTGGAGACTCGTTACGCTGAAGATATAACACTGGAATGCATTCAGAATGAGCTTCATCTTAGCAAATATTATCTAGCTAAAACGTTCAAGGAAGTTACAGGCATTACGATTTTTCAATTTCTAATGCAGCGTAGAATTTATCAAGCGAAAATTCAATTAATTGATGGCATTAAGCCGATTACAGAGGTTGGCTATGAGGTTGGCTTTAAGCATCCATCACATTTTAGCCGCGCATTCAAGCTTCAAGTGCAGCTTACCCCTGAGCAATATCGCAAGCAGCATCAGCTTCATGCACATTCAAATAAAAAAGTATAAACATACATAGCAATGGGAGTTAAATGAGTGCATGTAGTTGACGCATTTACTTGATAAGCGTATTATTGTTATAGCAACTAAATTAAAAGCAGGTGAATCAACTGGAAATAAAAGAATCGGTAGGCTACCTCATTAGCAATACAGGCCGCAAATTAAATTACAGACTGCAGCAGCTCTTTCAAGAGTATGACGTTACCCCAGAGCAGTGGTCATTGCTTGCATGTCTTGTTGAGTATGATGGGATTACCCATAAAGAACTAGCACTGCGAATAGAGAAAGACCCCGCCAATATTACTCGCCTAGTCGATCAACTGGAAAGAAAGAAACTTGTTAACCGAGTTGCTAATCCCAATGACCGTCGCTCCCAGCTTCTCTATCTCACTAATAAGGGAAGAGCCAGTGTGGATTCACTAGCTCCGATTGAAGCTGCGTTTATTGAGCAAATCATTAGCGATCTCACAGAGGAAGAAATTAAAGCCTTCAAAGAGACCCTAGCGAAAATAAACAAAAACACCGAATATCCGAATTTATAAGCTGTAAAACCATCATCTGAGAGGGGAACATACACAAATGAATAACAATAAATTATGGAGCGCAGACTTTATAAAGATCTGTTTAAGCAGCTTTTTCCTTTTCTTTGCATTCTATACGATGGCAACTGCGCTTTCGGATTATGTCACGAATGGATTAGGCGGTACGGATACACAAACGGGTTTATCGATGACCGTGTTTATCATTGCCGCCGTATTACTTAGACCGTTTGCCAGCCAACTCATGAATCGGTTTGGGGAACGTAAAATCGTTATTATATCATTGCTGCTGTTTTTACTGCTTTCCATTGCTTACTTAGGCGTTTTCGGTTACGGTATGCTCTTGCTTGTTCGTTTTTTCCATGGGGGTACCTTCGCTATTGCCACAACGTCGACCAATACGAAGGCAATAGGCATCATACCTGAAAATCGCAAAGGCGAAGGCATTAGCTATTTCAGTTTATTTATGAGTCTTGCAATGGTTATCGGTCCATTCGTTGGACTAACCATTACGAATTATGGCGGGTATACAGCAATGTTCGCCTTATGCGCAGTGTGCTCATTAATTGCCTTTGTGCTTGGCGTCTCAACCAAACGGAAATCTAATCCACAGACTGATGACGTACAACAGCCAAATCAAGTGAAAGAAAAGCTGCATTGGCGCAACCTGATCGAACGCAGATCCATCCCAATTGCACTCAGCGGCTTTGTTGTAGCGTTTGCTTACAGCGGTCTGGTGACCTTTATGTCACTATTTGCTCATGAACAGGCTATTGATCAATATGCCAGCTATTTCTTCGTTTGCTTTGGTATCATGATCGTGTTGCCTCGCCCGCTTGTAGGGAAGCTGCTTGATCGCGTTGGTGAACATGTGATTGTTTATCCTAGTATTGCGATATTCGCAATCGGCTTTTTGATGCTTAGTCAAGCTAGTTCTCCAACTATGCTGCTCCTATCCGGCGCTGTTATCGGTCTTGGCTATGGTGCAGTCCTTCCATGTTTTCAGACCGTAGCCGTTCTTGCTGCTCCGCCGCATCGCCGGGGGCTTGCAACAGCTACCTTCTATCTGCTGTTTGACCTTGGCTATGGTATTGGCTCTTATTCGCTTGGTGCATTAGCTTCAGGCTATGGCTACAGTGCAATGTATTTACTTTGTGCTTTTGTCATTGCCTTCTCATCCGTCATTTATTACGCTCTTCACCATAAGCGCAAAAAAATAATTACAGCACCCGAGGATACTCTTATCGTCTCCTAATATCCATTAAAAATGCCGCTAACCGAGCTTCGGTAAGCGGCATTTTTTTTCTATCATGGAACGCAATATTCCTAGCCTTTAACGCCTGCTACATTAAGTCTTCCAATAATGTAACGCTGAAAGATAAGGAGTAACATATTCTTTTCACTTTTATTTTCTAGCATCACCCTAAAGTATAAAAAAGGACTGCCTTCAAAGTAGAAAACTCTACTTCAAGGACAGTCCTTGTATACTTTACTTTATATGCTTGATTAGCCTTCAAGAAGAAGTGATTCTGGATCTTCAAGAAGCTGCTTAACTGTTACTAGGAAACGTACCGCTTCGCTTCCGTCTACGATACGGTGATCGTAAGAAAGAGCAAGGTACATCATAGGACGGTTTTCCATGCGAACATCATCAATAGCAACTGGGCGAATTTGAATTTTGTGCATGCCGAGAATACCAACTTGCGGTGCATTAAGTATTGGTGTCGACAGCAATGAGCCAAATACACCGCCGTTTGTGATGGTGAAGCTTCCGCCTTGAAGATCAGCGATCGACAATGTGTTGGATCTAGCTTTACCAGCAAGATCTACAATGTTTTTCTCGATCTCAGCGAAGCTCATACGATCTGCATCGCGAACGACTGGAACAACAAGTCCTTCTTTCGCGGAAACCGCAATACCGATATCATAGAATTTTTTCGTGATGATCTCTTCGCCGTCAATTTCCGCATTAAGCAATGGGAAAGCTTTAAGCGCGCCAACTACTGCTTTCGTGAAGAATGACATAAATCCTAGATTTACATCGTTTTTCTCGAAGAAGGCTTGCTTGCGGCGTTTACGCAAGTCAAGGATCGCCGTCATGTCAACTTCATTGAAAGTCGTCAACATAGCTGCAGTCCGTTGCGCCTCAACTAGACGATTCGCAATGGTAACCCGGCGACGAGACATACGTTTACGTTCAGTCGGCTTAGCATCCTTGCTAACGCTAGCTGGTGCAGCTTGTGTAAGCGGAGCAGAAGTAACAGGTGTAGCTACTGCTGGAGCTTGTACAGCTTGAGGCTGCGTTAAATCAATGCCTTGTTCACGAGCACGTTTGCGTGCTGCTGGCGATGCATTGATCAATGTTGCTTCACTAGCTGGCGCAGATGGTTGTGCAACCGGTGCTGCAGGTGCCGCTGGAGCAGCTACTGGCGCAACTGGAGCTGCTGCTGCTGGTTGCGCAGCCGGAGCAGCAGGTGCGGATGCACTGCCTGCTCCTTCTCCGATTGAACCGATTGCTTCGCCTACAAGCACAACGTCTCCATCTTGTTTGGCAATACGGGAAACAACACCGCTATTGTCAGCACTAATTTCAATGTTAACTTTATCAGTCTCAAGCTCTAGTAGGACATCTCCTTGATTAACGGAGTCGCCTTCCTTCACAAACCATTTGGTAATCGTGCCCTCTGAAATGGACTCGCCTAATTCTGGTACTATAATTTCAGCCATCAGTCACTACCCCCTTATCAAACTTGTTTCAACATGCTTACCGTTCAATGCTGTTGAAATAATCCATTTTTGCTCTGCTGCATGTACCTCTTGGTGACCGCTCGCTGTACTGGAGCGATCTGGCCTGCCTACATAGCGAACAGCTGCCTTTTTAGGCGCTACTGCACGAAGACGCGGCTCCATGAAACTCCATGAGCCCATGTTTTGCGGCTCTTCTTGTACCCAAATAATCTCTTCGAGCTTATCAAATTGCTTCACAATACGTTCGATTTCAGCATGTGGGAATGGATAAAGCTGTTCCACTCTCGCTACGCGAAGCCATTCGAAATCTTCAGCATTCGTTGAAGCAAGTGTCTCTTCAATATCGATTGCAATTTTGCCCGTGCAAAGCAGCAAACGTTTCACTTTATCTTTCTTATCCTTTGTTTCGGTAAGGCTGAATTGCGGCATTACCGGTTTGAAGGAGCCTTCACTGAAATCAACGCCATGTGAAGCTACGCGCGGATTACGAATCAAGCTCTTAGGTGCCATTAGAACGAGCGGACGTACATGCTCAGTACCAAGGCTTGCAGCTTGCTTGCGAAGCAAGTGGAAATATTGAGCCGACGATGTTAGATTGGCAACTGTCCAGTTGTTATCAGCTGAAAGCTGAAGGAAACGTTCCAATCTAGCGCTTGAATGCTCAGGTCCTTGACCTTCATAACCATGCGGAAGCATGATGACAATACCCGATTTTTGTGACCATTTTGCACGGCCAGCTGAGATAAATTGGTCAAAGATAACTTGTGCTACGTTTGCGAAGTCACCGTATTGTGCTTCCCAGATAACGAATGTTTCCGGTGCAAATACATTATAGCCATATTCAAAGCCAAGCACTGCCGTTTCAGACAATGGGCTGTTATGAACAGCAAATGAAGCTTTCGCTTGCGGTAAAATATGCATAGCAGAGAACTTAGTCGCATTGGCATTATCGTTAAGTACAATATTACGATGCGCAAAAGTTCCGCGCTCCGAATCCTGACCACTTAGACGAATTGGCGTGCCGTCTGCCAAAATCGTTGCGAACGCAAGTGCTTCGGCATGTGCCCAATCAACCTTTTCGCCATCATTCAGAGCAGTAGCTCTGCGCTGCAAAATACGTTGAAGCTTCGTATATTCCGTAAAGCCCTCTGGACGATTAAGCAATTCCAAGTTGATTTCCCGAAGCGCTTCACTTGGCACAGCAGTACGTGCTTCTTCAGTAGGAGCAAGAACTGATGCATGCAGCTCATTACTTGATTTCGGCGTACCTTCGCTTGCTTTGACCGCATCATAAGCAGCTTGAAGCTTGCCGTGAGTACGTTGACGCAGCTCTTCCACTTGTGCTTCCGAAATCGCATTTTGATCCTTCAGCTGTTGGCTGTAAAGTACGCTAACAGTCGGGTGATTACGAACTTTCGCATACATAAGAGGTTGAGTTACTTCCGGATCATCCATCTCATTATGACCGAAACGACGGTAACCGATCAGATCAATAACAAAGCCCTTGTTATAACGAAGTCTGTATTCACAAGCAAGGCGAACAGCAGCCAAGCATGCTTCAGGCTCATCCGCATTGACATGAACGATTGGAATGTCAAAGCCTTTTGCAAGATCACTTGCGTAATGAGTCGAACGTGAATCTACGCTGTTTGTTGTAAAGCCCAAACGGTTGTTTGCAATAATATGAAGCGTACCGCCGTTGCGGTAGCCTTGAAGTTTGTTGAAATTAAGTGTTTCAGCTACAATGCCTTCACCGATAAATGCAGCATCGCCATGAACACAAATGGTAACTGCCTTTGTTACATCCTGCTCCGGCATTCCCCGTTTGCTGCGATCTTCTTGCGCAGCACGTGTGAAGCCTTCTACAACTGGATTAACAAATTCAAGGTGACTCGGGTTGTTCGCAAGCGTAATTTTTGCGCGAACAGTCTCGCCATCCTTAAACGCACGATCAGCACCAAGGTGATATTTAACATCGCCAGTCCAGCCATGGTTAATGCCCATAGAACCTTCAGATGGGATGTGCTCTTTGTTAGGCGCATGGTGGAATTCAGAGAAAATTTTCTCATATGGCTTGCCTAGAACATGCGTAAGTACATTCAAACGACCGCGATGCGCCATACCAACAAGAATGTTGCTCGCTCCGTCATGTGCAACTGCGCGAACAATCTCATCTAGTACAGGTACGAGCATATCAACGCCCTCGATAGAAAAGCGTTTTTGGCCTACGAAAGTACGATGCAGGAAGTTCTCAAAATATTCGACTTCCATAAGTCTTTCAAGCAGAGCAGAACGCTCTCTTGGTGACAACGGAGCAGGGAATGAACCTGATTCCGCTTGCTTATGAAGCCAGTCACGCTCGTTTTCATCATGTATATGTGTGAATTCATAAGCCGCTGAACGGGTATAAATTTCTCTTAGACGCGTAATAGCGTCCCAGCCGTTAAGAATTGATGCCGGCGCATTCTCCCAAATAAGCGATGCCGGAATGGCTGTCAAATCCGCTTGTGTAAGTCCAAAGGTTTCTGGGTCCAGCAGCTTCGTATCAGCCTCAGCGCTTAATCCAAGCGGATTGATATCCGCAGCTAAATGGCCGTATCTGCGTATATTCAGCATAAGCTGATGTGCAGCCACAACCTTCTTCAACATATTTGCATCAATTGCTCCTGGCGCTCCAGCCGTTGGTGCAGCTGTAGCAGCTTGTTGCGTGCTCGGTTTAACCGATGGGCTCGAGATTGCTCCTAAAGATATGGAAGGCGGCGCTCCAAAGCGAACAAATAGTTCACGAAGCGATGCTTCAACAGAAGCCTGATCAGTTAGAAACCGTTCATATTGCTCCTGCACATATCCTAGATTGGGACCATAGTAGCTTTGCCAAGGCGAATGATTACGCTCATCATGGATGCTCATTGCAGAAAATTCCACCCTCTCTATTCATAGCCATCCTATTATTTTCTAAGACGAAGCTCTCCATACATGCCCGTCTTCTTGCTTTGTCACAGTTACATTGACTTGCAATGATTCCTGTTCCAAAACGTTTAACTCATCCATTTATAATTACGTATTCGATCTGGTAAAATATAAGAAATTATAATTAAAAAAATAATAATTCCTTATGACTACATTAAAATAAGAGTACAACGAAGCCTAAAAAACGCAGCTGCAGTACTTACTTATATTTTAGTACATACAACGCTTGCCATCCATAACCATATTAGCATTGATATCATCCAATTCAAGCATTGATTGTCGTTATTGCGAGTAAATATTTCTAGTTATTCATTTTTAAACACATTCTGCAAAAAATTAATCGCCGCTCTCTTCTGATACTCACTGACTTCATGTCCAGAGAATGGATAATCATTAATCTGCTTGTCCGAATCGATTCGATTATAAACCGCATAAATCGTTTCAGGCAGACATACCGTATCTTTCCACCCAGCTGACATCAAGACTGGAGCTTTAATTCGGCCTGCTAGATTAAGCATATCGAAATGAGCTAGTGTTTCTAGAACATCTTGCAGCTGTTCCGGGTATCTTTTCACATACTGAGCAATTTCTGTCAACGAACCTGTCGAATGCATAATTCCGTGATCCAAATGACACATGTTAGGAATATCTGCAACGACCGCGCTTACCTTTGGGTTAAGAGCTGCTGCCAGCAGTGCGAGCCCTCCGCCTTGACTAGCACCCATAACCGCAATACGCGTTTTATCTACTTCATGCTGATTGGTTGCTGTATCGACTGCCCTTATAGCATCCATTATGACTGCATGATAATAACTGGATTCCTTATTCAGAATGCCTTGGGTAATCCAGCCCTTGACTGAGCCGCTTGCTGATGTTAAAAGGTTGCCGGTTTCTCCGCCTTGGCCCCGGACATCAACTGCAAACACCGCATATCCCAGCAGCAACCAAGTCGCATAACGCTCAGCTAACCCTTTATCACCGGTATAGCCCTGATAAATGACGACACATGGAAGAGGTTTTCCCTCCTCATGGGACTGCGGCAAGAGATATAAGCCATGAATCGGTGTTTCATCGCCGCCCTTATATGTTAGTCTTTCTGCCTTAATCGTAGGAAAAGGCGTTTCAACCTTCTCTCTCCTAATATCCAGCGGCTTCTTGGCATAGCTGCTCAATATATCTGCCCAGTAGCGCTCCAATTTATCAGCACTCATTGTTAATGGCGGGTTACATTCCGCTAATTCATTTTTTCTTCGTTCACTAGCATACATCCTAATATGCCCCTTTCATTCTTGCCTTATTTCTTATCTCTCAATACTAAAGGACCGATTACAAGTGCCATCAACATGAGCAGCGCTCCTGTAAATAATGAAATACCATAGCTCTTCACCCAATACGGCCCATCTTCTGTAAGCTTATAAATCCATCCGCCAAGAAGCGGTCCCATAAACCCAGTAATACCCGTAATCGCAGAAAACACAGCAATATACATAGGTCGTTCTGATTTCGGAGTATCCCCGATAATAAAATTAAAAGCTAACAAATTATAACCGCCAACACCAACACCAAGTACGATATGAACAAGTATGAGTACAAATATGACAGGTAAAATCTCCATACCAGCCCAAAGCACACAGGCCGCTGCAATAATTGGTAGTGACCATTTCAACAATGTCCTCGTAGCAAATTTACTGTTCAAATTCCCCCAATAATAGTAGCTGAACATCATCACTATCATTTGTACGGTAGTAATGATCGTTACCCAAGTATAGTTGAGATTTATGATATCGAGCATGACATAAGAGAACAGCGGAACGGCAATGTTTTGAATCAGTATAAAAAAAGCCAGAAAGAGTGTAGCTAGCAAATAAGCTCGGTCACGCAATGGTTTTTGAAGCATTTTCAACTTTGATGATTCATTTGATCGCTCTAAGGGTGGATTGGGATAGCGATACAACTCCAAACCATTCCATACTGTTGCTGCAGCGCAAATGATATACAAGACGACGAAGCCTTGACCTTCCGGCATTCTGTTCAGTATTTGACCTCCAATGAGAAGGCATAGACTTGCAACCGCCCAATGAATGGTGCTTCTTATGCCAAAGTAACGTCCTCGAACTTTAGCAGGCACCATATCAGCGACCAAAGAGGTCCAAAGCACCCCTCCCGATTGAGCGGAAATAAATGAAAGCGTAAACATACAAATGTAAGTGGATACCCAGTAAGGCTGGGGTACCCAGAATGGGATTAATCCTGTTGCCGTCCAAATGATACGATGGCTAATACCGAAGATCATAACAAATAGACGTCTGTTCTGAAAGCGATGAATATAAAATGCAATAAGAATTTGAATTAAGTTTACAAAAGCAGGAATCGCGAGCGCAATACCGATTGCATCCGATTTTGCACCCATGTATAGGAGGTACGCTGTAAGCAGCGGCCCTCCTAATAAATTTCCTATAATGGTTGCAGGTATTCCCTCGACTACAGCAGTATGCAAGCTTCTCCGCTGTTCAGACATTTTTCGCCTCGGCAATAGGATTCCCCTTAGCATGAAGACACTCTCCGCTCTACCTACTCGTGATCGACTATCAGTTCAATGAGCGTCCTTACCATAACCCCTGTTGCCCCTTTTGGTTCCCAGCCTCTGCTCGACTCCAACCAAGACGTACCCGCGATATCAAGATGAACCCAAGGCAAGCCCTCTGCAAAATGACCAATAAATAAGCCGCCCGTAATGGTTCCGCCATATCTGCCGCCGCTATTTTTCAGATCAGCCGCATCGCTTTTAATTTGCTTCTTATATTCTGGATAGGCAGGCAACTGCCATATGCGCTCGCCCGCACGCTCTGATGCTTTCTGCACCTGGTTGAAAAGCGCATCATTATTCGTCACTGCACCGGTTGCTTCGCGTCCAAGCGCAACCATAACTGCACCGGTCAATGTAGCTACATCTACAAGCTTAGTAGCGCCTCTAGTTATCGCGGTCGTCAATCCATCCGCAAGAACAAGTCTGCCTTCTGCATCCGTATTCACTACCTCAACGGTATGGCCGCTCATCATTCGAAGCACATCACCAGGTTTAAACGCGCGATCCGAAGGCATATTCTCAGCCGTTGGGATCACAGCTATGACATTAACAGCTGGTTTTAGCTCAGCGATTACACGCATTGCGCCTAGCACCGCTGCCGCTCCGCCCATATCCGAGATCATTTCCTGCATACCGTCAGCTCTCTTAAGCGAGATACCGCCTGTATCAAACGTAATCCCTTTTCCTATTAATCCCCAGGCTTCTTCGGAATTGGGATCGCCTTTATAATGTATAACAATCATGCGCGGAGGATTGATACTGCCTTGACCTACTCCGAGCAAGCCTCCCATTCTTTGCTCAGCTGCACTCCACTCGTCTATCACTTCAATTTCAAGATCATGCTCACTAGCCAGCTCCTCTGCATGATAAGCAAGCCTCTCAGGAGTAAGATCATTACCTGGCAGATTGGTTAAATCTCTTGCCAATATAACGCCTTCTACATAAAGCAAACCTTTGGCGATACCCTTCTCCCATGCGGAATCATTCTCTCCCGCGACTGTTGCTCCATGCGGAACAAAAGCAACCTCCGCTAATTGGAATCGTTCAGCTTGCTCGCGATTGAGCGGTTGACGTTCATGCAGAGCAAGCAGCAAGCCCTCTGTCAATGCTTGAGCAGCAAGCTCAGCACCAATACCAGTTGCTGCGTTCGCAGTCAAGGCTTCCGGCAGCAGCACCTGAACGGATTTCGCTTGCAGTTGCTTTAACGCTTTCGCAGCTGCCGCTGCAGCTAAACGCAGACTGTTCGATGAGCCGTCTTGCTCATAGCCTACAAAAATAATATGATCTGCTGGGTATAGACCCAGAGTAGCAATGATTTTTACTTGTTCCCCATCTGCTTTAAATAATCCTTTGGCAAATAGAGCTCTTACCGCCTCGTCAATTTGTGGCAGGATAATGGGATGTGTCGACGCTTCGCCTTTAAGTTCCGCTTTGTTTACGAAGCGAATGACTGCATCTGACGAACGTTTATCCGCATGATGAACGCCATATGTTATTTGAACACTCATTTTATTGCCCTCGCTTTCATCATTTAGAAATTGTACCTAAACTGGTCTATGTAAGTGGATATTAACTCGTTTTCAACCTCATTATACCTAACGTACTTCTACTTTTCCATGATGTTTATTGAGCAATAACGAAAAGAGACGATCCTGCCCGTAAAGGCTTGACCGTCTCTTCTCATTATTCTATTCTGCAAGCGGCAAACAAATAATAAACTCTGTACCGACATCAGCTTGGCTTTCCACACGAATCGTTCCGTTGTGATTCCGGATAATCCGATAACTGACCGACAAGCCAAGTCCAGTTCCTGATTGCTTTGTAGTAAAAAATGGATCAAAAAGCCGACTCATCGTCGCTTTTTCCATTCCTTTTCCATTATCTCTAATACTGATCTGGGCAAATTGCCCATCGCTTTTTGTAGTAATATCAATAAGGCCTCTGCGTTCGCCATGCACCTCTTCGATCGCATCTAGCGCATTTTTGACCATATTCAGTATAACCTGTTTGACCTGCTTCACATCAATCGAAACCAAATTATTGGAAGAATAACATTCTGCCTTTATCTCGCAGTTGCGCATGAGCGCTTCACTCTCTGTGAGCAATATCACTTCTTTTATCAAATGATCGATAGACAATAATTGCTTCATAGGCGCCGAAGGCTTTGATGAATTGAGAAACTCATAAATAATGTCGTTAGCACGATCAATTTCTGTCAAAATAATACGTGCATATTCTTCCTTGCCTACCTCAAGCAAATAGGGTCGCAGCAGCTGTATAAATCCTCTAATACTCGTCAACGGGTTGCGAATTTCATGTGCAATTGCAGCTGCTATTTTGCCCAGCATAGCAAGCTTGTCATTTTGCAATGCGGTTTGCTCAATTTGCTTATATTCTGAAACATCCTTCACACTGATTAAGAAATCGCCGTCTAATTGATCACCATATGTAACCGTTACGAGCAGGTGCTTGCCATCCTTATGCTGGAATTCATAGTAGCGGCTGTGCATAAGAAACATTTCTTTGTATAGCCTCAAAACAGTACGCTTTGTGCTGCTTGTTAACTGTGAATGTCTAATAATTTCTTTAATATTGCACCCTATCAAGGTCTTGCGGGGAATATCAAGTAACTTGGCCATTTGTACGTTAATAAAAGATAAAATACCGTCGCTGTCAAACAAGGCAATGCCGCTGTCCATATGTTGCAATACGTTTTCATATTTATTTTTAACCATTTCAAAGGAACGATTGGATCGAAATAACATCTCTCGCATCTCACTAAACTTCTGATCCGCCGATTGATCGGGCTTTAACCTAAAGCGACATGCTACCATGATTTCCATCAAAAATACAAAAGAACGATTATACAGTCGGACCGCTTCCTCCGAATCTACATTTGCTGCTAACGTCTGTATGCACTCTTCATGTACGGCAATAATCTCTTCCGGATTAATGCCATAAAGCTCTTTACCTAGCTCATTGGCATGAAATAACGACACTTCCTTACCACTTCGAATGTACTCGGCGAGCGCCGGGAAATAGCGCTTTCGAATGGCCTTCATCATGTACTCCTCCCCGGCAACATGTATGGACAGCGGTTACAATTACTACTAATCATAGGTGTTGTTTACAATCGCTGTCAATCGGAAATACTGTCGAATTTTGTGGTTATCTAGTTAAAAAGACATTCCATAAAGCATGAGGGACTCCAGTCACTTCTCAAGCAAAAAATGCGTGAAAAGTCGAATTTTGACGTCGATTCTCATGCTCCCGTTTTTTTATAGTAAGCTCCATATTGTTACTTCCACTTGAACCAATACCCATTGCTCCAATGATATGAGCTATAATTATTATTCCCGTTTTTCTTATCGCTCCAGCCTTTATTGCCTTGATCCTTCTTACCAGAATCCTCTTTATTCCCTTTGCTATTTACACCTTTATTATCTTTATTGTTCTTATTGTCTTGGCGGTCTTTATCCCATTTATCCCTTTTTTTATCATCCTTATCATCGTCATCGTCGTCATCGTCGTCATCATCGTCATACTTCCAGTGACCTTTCTCATTCCATTTATTATATTTATCGCTCCACTTATTATCGTTCTTATCCCCCTTCGGTTTGCTGGTCGACTGAGGTTTATTTGTTGCAATTGGACTTGTCGTCGGCTTATTTACTTTCGGTTTTTCTACTTTTACCGATCCATTGCTAGTTGGTTTAATCGGTTTAACCGGTTTGTTTGCTGTTGGAGTCGTTACTGGATTTGCGCTTGGTTTGACAGCATTCGACTTCTCATCATCCTTTTTTTGCTGCTGCGCCTTCGCTTTCTCCTCTTTCTCTTTTACAACTAACGCCTTCAATTTTTCTTTGCTTATATCCGTTGCATTTTCTACAATTGTTTTCACGCCACCTATCGAAACTGTCGCTTTGTCGATAGACTGCCCCTTTAATTGCTCCAATTCAATCTCATAGCCCTCATCCTTCGCCATGAGATAAACAGCCATTTTGCCTGAGGAAATTCCGTTTACATCCGCTTCCTCACGCACCTCAGTGGGCACTGCCATCGTAGTCACTTGAGCGGTAGCGGTTTCTCCATCTAATTGTTCTAATAGATTACGGAGCGTCTGATCGACTTTTCCCGCTAATATAGACTCATAATCAAGATTTAATCCCGTGCTGTTACCCATCATAATGCTTGTTACAAAAATATCCTTGTTTGGTGTGTCCAAATAATGTGAGACTTTAGCTCTCTCCAAAATAGTGCCTACAACCGTCTCCACATTTACTCCTTTGAACTTAAGGTCTTTAATTATCTGCTCTCCGTCATCATTTAACGCTCGCAGCTCACGTACCTTCTCCTTATCATCAACGCCGATTTCGATACTAGGATTGATATCCATACTCAAATACGCTACAACAGAATGGTCCGCTTGCTGAACGAACAGAAAAATGGGCAAGAACAGAAGCAGCATTACTGCAGCGGCACCGACATACCAGTAAGGAGTCTTAAATGAATAGGCCGCCTTCTTCTGTTCTTCCTCAAAAGTGATTTCTTCACCAATTTGCGGTTTGCCTTGAATAGGAGCACGCAAAAACTGGCCGTCTGCTGTTACGACAATAGCATGTTGTTTATGAATACTCATGACGACTCCACGTTTCATTTGCTTACCTCCGTATTCTCACTAAATTGGTCCTCAGCTACATGTAAATAATCATGCATAAATGGATACCTTCCTGAAACAATAAGAGCAATTGCAATTATATATTTCCGATTTCGTTCTACCGTTTTGCGAGATATCCCGCATAATACGGTTAGATCTTTGACCGGGAGTTTTTTCGTTAGTAGGAGTGACTCAAATAAATCTTTATGACTTGCCAGTGTCTTCGCAATCCCAATTAACAATATTCTAGAATCTGTATGCTTTGGGGAATTTTCAACAAGCTCTGTAAATGTAATACCAAACTGCTCCAGCGCTTCATTCAACTCGCCAATTTCTAGTTTTCTCTCATCCTCGGTACGCTTTAATTCATAAGCTTGTAAAGCTTGCTTTGACTCAACTGCATTATAATAAGGCTGATCTTCATCTTCCGTATCAAACATGCTGTAGGGTACGACACCTGAATGCCTCTGTTCTTTTCGGACATAGTCAATAAGCCGACGGCGTATGACGGTTTCAGAAAATCCTAGAAATGATTTGCCAGCGTTGTTGTCGAACTGATTGATCGCCTCATTAAAGGCTAAAAGGGCTACACTGAACTCATCATCTCTATTGGGATCTACGTACCGCTTGCAAAATCGACTTGTTACTTTCAATATATAAGGTTTATAATCTGCGATGAACTGCTCTCGCAGGGGCTCGTCACCTTGATGAATGTGAGCAACCCATTGTTCCGGGGTAAGCTTGCTCTCACTCTCATCGGTATCCTGGGAAGTGACCTTCCTCAGAAAACGCTTGAACAATACAAGTAACAACCGTTCCACCTCACTACTAGTATGATTCGTTTCTGCATGTACGGTTTGAGAGGGTACATTACTTCAACTTACTACTTATTTTTATAAAAATAAGCCTCCGAAAAAAGGAGGCTCACAAATTCGACTTAATCATACTAAACGGATGTGCGTCGTTGCCGTAACTTATTTCTTCTGCTATTCAGCATGCCTAGGCGTTTCTTAATCGCCAGCTGCCATTCTGTATCCCCGATCTGCTTCGCGAAGCTAAGCAAATCCAGTCCCATATCGATTTGACTATGAACAACATCCATAGGATCTTCATTTTCATGATTGACGCAATTTTCAAGTAAAGCCTTGCTGTCTTGTTCTACATACTCTCCAAAATCAACCTCTGCAGCTCCATCGCCATGTGCATACTCTGCTAAAATTTCGTATTCATTTTCAATTAAATAATGAATAGCAACACGGTGACAAACCGGACAAAAGAGAATCGGAACATTATTTATTTTCGTTCGAAAATGCTTTAAGGTACCATTCGTGCCAATCATACTAGCTCCACAGCAAAAACTCATTGACGACCCCTCCTATAAGGCTTGCACAGCAAACCTACTTCGTAAGCATCAACTAAGGTATGTGATAACTAACTTTCTTCATAAGCATTGACCTAAAGGATTTGCTTAGCAAAGCCTTGTTAGCATTCTTCAAAGAACTGCAGCTAGTTATACCTTATTCGCTTTTAATACCCGAGATTCCTGCTATCACTTTACAATAACTATTACCCAATAACATAAAACACAAAACCCGCGCCATATACGGCGCGGGTTTTGTGTTTTATGAGAAATTTCTATTATTTCGTTACTAGTGTTTGTTGACCAGGTTTCCAGTTAATTGGGCAAAGACCGCCTGATTGCAAAGCTTGCAATACGCGAAGCGTTTCATCAACGCTGCGACCAACATTGTTATGGTTAACAACTTGATATTGAACTTCGCCTTCTGGGTTGATGATGAATAGGCCGCGAAGTGCGATACCTTCTTCTTCGATCAATACGCCGTAGTCACGAGCAACGCTTTTCGTGATATCAGCAGCAAGAGGGAATTCAAGTTTACCAAGACCATTGTCATTAACTGGTGTATTGATCCAAGCTTTGTGGCTGTGCTTGCTATCAATGCTGACACCAAGAATTTCTGTATTAAGGGCTTTAAAGTCTGCAGCAGCAAGACTCAAAGCAGTAATTTCTGTAGGGCATACAAAAGTGAAGTCAAGTGGGTAGAAGAACAATACCAACCATTTGCCTTTGTAATCCGCAAGAGATGCTGTACCAAAATCTTGACCGTTTCCTGTTGCTGTTTCCATTGTGAAATCCGGAGCCTGACGGCCTACCAAACGTTCTGCCATAATAGAAATCCTCCTTGACTATCCATATATTTTTTATATCTGTCACTTCGTCTGTGTGACTTACCTAGTAAATAATATCACTAGTCTATAATGAAGTCAATATCATAATAATTACTTTTTTATAATAATTATAATCTGGAGTCTTATTTTCTAAGTGCAGCTACGATCAAATCGCCCATTTCAGTTGTACCGATCGCTTTGCTCTTATCAACAGCAATGTCACCTGTACGGTGGCCTGCATCCAATACTTCTTTAACAGCCGCTTCAATTGCCGCTGCAGCTTCGTGGTAGCCGAAAGTAAGACGGAACATAAGCGCAACAGATAGAATGGTTGCAATTGGATTTGAAATGCCTTGACCAGCAATATCAGGAGCTGAGCCATGTACCGGTTCGTACAAACCAAAGCTTCCTTCGCCAAGCGAAGCAGATGACAACATACCGATTGAACCAGTCAACATAGCTGCTTCATCGCTAAGGATATCGCCGAACATGTTTTCAGTTACGATTACGTCGAAGCTTGAAGGACGACGAAGCAACTGCATCGCACAGTTATCAACAAGTACATGCTCAAGCTCAACCTCTGGATATTCAGGAGCGATCCGATTAACCACTTCACGCCATAGACGGGAAGTTTCAAGAACGTTCGCTTTGTCAACTGATGCTAGACGTTTACCGCGAGTCATAGCAATATCGAATGCTTGACGAACGATGCGCTCAATTTCTTGTACATTATATACGCACGTATCAACAGCTTCTTCGCCGCCTGCCCCTTCACGACGGAATTTCTCACCGAAGTAAATACCGCCAGTCAACTCACGAACTACGATTAGATCCGTGCCTTCTAGCACTTCTGGCTTGAGTGTTGAAGCTTCTTTCAAACAATCAAAAACAGTAGCAGGACGAATGTTGGAGAACAAACCTAGCGCTTTGCGAATGCCAAGCAAGCCTGTTTCCGGACGAAGCTCCTTGGAGTTGTTATCCCATTTCGGACCGCCTACAGCGCCAAGCAATACTGCGTCTGCGCCTTTACATAGATCAAGTGTTTCTTGCGGCAACGGGGTGCCTTTCTCGTCGATAGCAATACCGCCGAATAAGCCGTGCTCTGTTTCAAACTTGTAGCCGTAAAGTTCTTCGGTTTTCTTAAGTACTTTAAGCGCTTCTCCTACTACTTCTGGACCGATTCCGTCGCCGCCAATAACAGCAATTTTTTTAACTTCTGACATAATAATTGTAACACTCCTCTTTTTCAATTAAACTTGTCCGTACTTGGGCAGTCTAAGCTCCCTTATTAGAACAAAGCTATCAACTCATTCTCACTCTATTATCATTTGTACCATAAAAATAGTGATTTTACAAAGATATAAAATCTATTTACTTTATAGACTGTGACTATAAAGACTTAGCGTCATATAAAAAAAAGCCCATTGCTCTTTTAAGTTAAAGGCAATAGGCTTTCCCAAATATTAATTAGATCAGGCTCATCTTATCGCGACGGCCTGGTGTTTTACGTTTTTCAATCAGTCGATTAAGCGCATCAATATAAGCGCGTGCACTTGCTTCTAGTATATCTGTGCTTAATCCACGGCCTTGTGCAGATACTTCATCTTGTTTCAATACAACATGTACCTCACCAAGAGCATCTTTACCTTGTGAAACGGATTTGATGGAATAATCCTCAAGCTCTACGGTCTCCTGCGTTACTTTATCTATAGCATTATAGATGGCATCCACAGAACCGTTACCGTTTGCCGTTTCTTCCGTTGTTTCGCCTTCTACTTTACGAATGCGAACCGTTGCATTTGGAGTGGATTGATTGCCATAGTTCACTTGAATCGTTTCAAGTGTGAACACCTCAGGTGTATCAATTAGCTTTTCCTCCAAAATCGCAAATAAATCCTCGTCGCTAACGGTTTTCTTGCGGTCTGCCAAATCCTTGAATTTAGCGAAAGCCGCATTCACCGCATCCTCTTCAAGCTCAAAGCCCAGATCAATCAGCTTCTCACGGAAAGCAGCACGGCCGGAATGTTTACCTAGCACAAGCTTGGATTCTTTCAGACCAATCGCATCTGGAGAAATGATCTCATAGGTCGTTTTTTCCTTAAGCATGCCATCTTGATGGATGCCGGACTCATGCGCGAACGCGTTTGCACCGACAATGGCTTTATTCCCTGGAATAACCATACCCGTCAGCTTGCTGACAAGACGACTTGTTTTCGCAATTTCCTTCAGGTTTAGCGTTGTTTGAGCGCCAAAGTAATCTGGACGCGTTGCAAGTGCCATTGCAATTTCCTCAAGAGCAGTATTACCCGCACGCTCACCAATTCCGTTAATCGTGCCTTCCACTTGGTCAGCACCATTCAAAATTGCAGACAGAGCGTTAGCAGTCGCCATACCTAGATCATCATGACAATGCGCGCTAAGCTGGATCGTTTCAATATTAGGTACGTTTTCTTTCAGTGTTTTGAAGATGTTTCCAAATTCAGCAGGATTTAAATATCCGACTGTATCAGGAATATTTACGACTGTAGCGCCGGCTTTAATCGCCATGTCTGTAACCTGACAAAGGAAGTCCAGCTCTGTACGACCAGCATCCTCAGGTGAAAACTCGATTTTATCAAAATACTGCTTTGCGTAACGAATTGCACGTTCAGCAGTTTCTAGCACCTGCTCCTTCTCCATCCGAAGCTTATGCTTACGGTGAATAGGACTAGTAGCTAAAAACAAGTGAATGCATGGATCCTGCGCACCTATAAGCGCTTCGCGAACCGCATCAATATCCTGTTCACGCGAGCGTGACAAACCGATAATAGTAGCATTTTTAACGGCACGAGCAACAGCATTCACAGACGCAAGGTCGCCAGGCGAAGCTGCAGGGAAACCAGCCTCAATACGGTCTACACCCAGCTTTTCAAGCTGTAGTGCGATCTCAACCTTTTCCTTCGTGTTAAGGTTTACACCCGGAGATTGCTCTCCGTCACGCAGCGTTGTATCGAAAACATATATTTTCCGCATTTGTGCTATGCACCTCCATGAACAGAATGATCCCGGTGCGCACTTGGAGACGCGTGACGATTCGTTAGCCTTATCGTCACGCGATCCGGCGAACCGGGATATGATTGTTCTACTAAAAAATAAGTTTCAGAACGTTCTTATTACTTCTTGATCCAGTGCATCAATTCGCGCAGTTGAGCACCTGTTTTTTCAATTGGGTGAGCAGCTTCGTTACGACGAGTAGCCGTAAGCATTGCACGGTTTGATTGGTTTTCCAAGATGAAGTCACGAGCAAAACGGCCGGATTGAATATCTTCCAATACGCGTTTCATTTCTTTCTTCGTTTCTTCAGTAACGATACGAGGACCTGTTACATAATCGCCGTATTCTGCTGTGTTGGAGATAGAATCGCGCATCGATGCCATTCCGCCTTCATACATCATGTCAACGATTAGTTTAAGCTCATGCAAGCACTCGAAGTATGCCATTTCAGGAGCGTAGCCAGCTTCAACAAGTGTTTCGAAGCCCGCTTTAACTAGTGCTGTAGCGCCGCCGCAAAGTACTGCTTGCTCGCCGAACAAATCTGTTTCTGTTTCTTCTTTGAATGATGTTTCGATAACGCCTGCACGAGTACAGCCGATACCTTTAGCATATGCAAGACCAACTTCTTTAGCATTGCCAGTAGCATCTTGCTCGATTGCGATTAGACCAGGAACGCCAAAGCCCTCTTGGTACGTACGGCGAACCATGTGACCAGGGGATTTTGGAGCTACTAGGAATACATCTGTATCTTTGTTTGCTACGATTTGACCGTAGTGAATGTTAAAACCATGGGAGAACATAAGTGCCGCGCCTTTTTTCAGGTTTGGAGCAATTTCTTCATTGTATACTTTTGCTTGTGTTTCATCAGGAAGCAAAATTTGTACAACGTCAGCTACTTTAGTAGCTTCTGCAACAGTAAGTACTTCAAAGCCGTCTTTTTTTGCAACGTCTGCGGATTTACCAGGACGAAGTCCGATAACTACTTTCAGGCCGCTGTCGCGAAGGTTTTGCGCTTGCGCGTGACCTTGGCTACCGTAACCGATAACTGCGATTGTTTTACCTTGTAGTACATTTAGATCAGCATCTTTTTCATAGTACATTGTAACTGCCATATTAATAATTGCCTCCTTTAATTTAACCCTTTTGAGCGGGTGTTTAAGCAGAGAATGACGCATGTACAGCGGTTCTCCCCTTAAACTCCCGCTCAAAAGGAATGTGAAATTTATTGATATTACTTATTGCCTCTGTTTAGTGCCGTTGCTCCTGTACGAGAAAGCTCGCGGATGCCATAAGGCTTAAGCAACTCTACCATTGCATCTATTTTCTCTGTGTCTCCTACTACTTGTACGATAAGCGAATGAGTGCCAATATCAACAACCGCTGCGCGGAATGTCTCAACTACCCCGAGTATTTCCGGACGAATTGCCGGCTCTGCATTCACTTTGATAAGTGCAAGCTCACGAGCAACCATTGGATTAGAGCTAAGATCTACGACTTTAATGACATCGATCAGCTTATACAATTGTTTCGTAATTTGCTCGAGGGTATGATCATCACCTGTAGTGACGATGACCATACGCGATAAACCAACCTCTTCGCTAGAACCAACTGTTATGCTTTCAATATTAAAGCCACGGCGTCCGAACAGGCCGGATACGCGTTGCAGAACGCCGGGCTGATCATTAACGATTACTGCGATCGTGTGTTTTTTCATTCTGCATCCCCCATGATCATTTCGTCGATCGTGCTTCCTTGTGCTACCATCGGGTAAACATTCTCCCCTTTGCGTACAACGAATTCAACGACCGCAGGACCTGGATGATTAAGTGCATCTGCCCACGCAGTGCGCGCTTCCTCTTTGTTCGTAGCGCGGAAGCCTTTAACGCCATACGCTTCAGCCAGCTTAACAAAGTCTGGGCTGCCTGAGAGGTCGATATGGCTGTAACGATTATCGTAAATAAGCTCCTGCCATTGACGCACCATACCAAGCACTTGATTGTTAATAATGACAACTTTAACCGGAATATTGTTAATCGCACAAATGGCAAGCTCTTGCGCACACATCTGCATGCCGCCGTCACCATTGATGGAAACAACTAAACGATCAGGATTCGCCATTTGAGCACCGATAGCAGATGGGAAACCAAAGCCCATTGTACCAAGTCCGCCTGAGGTTACCCATGAACGCGGTTTATTAAATTTGTAATACTGAGCCGCCCACATTTGATGCTGACCTACGTCAGTCGTTACAATAGCATCACCGTTTGTCGTCTCATGAATCAATTCGACTACCCATTGCGGTTTCAGTTCGACATCAGAATCCGTGTAGCTGAATGGATGTTCTAGGCATGAAGCTTTTAGCTTCTCACGCCATGCATCAGCTTTATCTGCAAGTTTAGCTTGTTGGTTAACCACTTGAAGAACCGTTTTCACGTCACCTACGATCGGAATATCCGTTGGTACGTTTTTACCGATTTCTGCAGGATCGATATCGATGTGTACAATTTTCGCAAGCGGTGCAAAACCAGCTAGCTTACCTGTTACACGGTCATCGAACCGTGCGCCGATATTAATGAGCAAATCTGCGGATTGAATGGATTTATTCGCTGTATAGGTGCCGTGCATACCTGGCATGCCAAGGAATAAATCATTACCGCTTGGGAATGCCCCAAGTCCAAGCAATGTCGTTGTAATTGGAATTTGCGTCTTCGTTACAAATTCGAACAATTCTTCATGTCCGCCGGAGTATACAACTCCTCCGCCCGCTAGAATCAGTGGACGCTCCGCTTCCGCGATCGCTTTAATGAGCTTATCAACTTGCTGCTTGTTAGGGGATACCGTAGGGTTATATCCGCGAATGCTCACTTCCGTAACTGGCGTGAACAATGTTTTTGCTGCGGAAATGTCTTTTGGTATATCTATCAATACGGGACCTTTGCGGCCCGTGTTAGCAATGTGAAAGGCTTCGTGAATCGTACGTGCTAAGTCATTTACATCTCGTACTAAATAGCTGTGTTTTGTAATTGGCATTGTAATGCCAGTAATATCAGCTTCTTGGAAAGCATCGCTTCCGATTAGGCTGGAAATAACATTACCTGTGATTACGACCATTGGGACGGAATCCATATAAGCAGTTGCGATACCCGTTACAAGGTTAGTAGCACCGGGACCGGATGTTGCGATACATACGCCAACTTTACCGCTTGCACGCGCATATCCGTCTGCTGCATGGATGGCACCTTGCTCATGTCGAGTGAGCAAATGATTGAAATCGGGATTACCATGCATTGCATCATAAATGTAAAGCACTGCTCCACCTGGATAACCAAATACGCAGTCTACGCCCTCCAGCAATAAACTACGAAGCAATATTTCCGAACCAGATATGATTTCGGGCTTCGAGAGCCTTGCCTTCAATTCCTCTTTTGACTTCAAAGTTGCATCTTGCGTTACCATTAGTCATCCTCCTCTCAGAAAAAACAAAAAAACCTTTCGCTCCTCATGCTTCAATAGAAGCAACGAGGGACGAAAGGTATATCTTCCGTGGTACCACCCAAATTCGTTATACGTCTCCCGATGTATAACCTCCACAGGTAAGAACATGATCAAATAATGATCAATTACTGTTCAAACCAATGGCACTTTAACGCTTGCCCTGCGATTTCCCCTAATAGACAACATCTCTGTTGTTTTTCAAGGAAACAGCTCCGAGGTGAGCTCGTAGAAAAGGGGTTTTGGCGATGGTTGCAGCTAATCCATCTGCTCTCTGTTCAAAAGAGCCCTTAACACTTCGTCCTCATCAATGCTGATAATGTATGTACCACATGGTGCTCTCACCGGTACGTGGTAGATAAGACTTTCCTTATTATATGCTGTGAAACATGGTTCGTCAAGAACCATCCTCAACTCTTTGTCAAATTCTGTTCGGAGCACTCTGCTCCTTAGACACATATACTATTTTAGCCGTAATACGGCAAACTCATGCAGCGTATGGAAAAAAGCGCCGCAGAAATGGAATGATGATCTTGATACGATTATACGATCCTCGAACCGACCAAGCTGAGCTTGTTCGCCTTATTCGCACCGAGCTGATTCCTTTATCCCATACCGTGCATCAGCATGATGCTCAAACGATCCGTGAACTGCCTAAGCGTTTTAGGCGAGGTATTACCTATGTTGCAGCCCTTTCAAAAAAAAGTCCTCCGGTGTCCTTCCTCCATTTTGAAGTAATGGGCGAAATTCTTTACTTAGATATGATGGTTACGCATCCTGATCATCGGAATCGTCAATGGGGTAGGACATTAATCGCTCATGGCGAGGCCTACGGCCTAACCCAGCAGTGTAAAATAGCTAGAATGTTCGTTGATCAAGTGAACGCCAAAGCCCATAACCTATACAATAAGCTTGGTTACATGACTATAAACTACTATCCAGACCTTCGCTGCTATGAGTTGGTTAAACCGTTGACCCCACTAATGAATACCTAATTGTCCTTAAAAGCCTTGGTTGTTATACACTTGGTTATTATAATTTTGGTTATAGCCTTGGTTGTATCCCTGGTTATATCCTTGGTTGTTGTAGCCTTGGTTATTATAGCCGCCACCGCCACCATACCCATTTCCATAGCCGCATGAATTGTAATTGTTGTTGCAGCAATTTCCACCGCCGCCTCCGAAGCCAAATGCACCTATTGTACCGATTGCTAGAAGATCAAATAAAACGAGAGGTATTATCGCTTTTGTTTGAACATGCTTCCCCTTATCTTTTTTCAGAGGCTCCATGATTAATTTATTCTGACTTATTCTAACGAGCTTGCCTGTGACGACTGTTCCGTCTGGACGCACTGCATAAATGGATTGGCCAATCAACTTCTTAGCTTCTTGTTTTGAAACATTGCGCATGCAATATCCCTCCTTTCCTGTTGTTCTCCAACATATTCAGAGAGGGAATCATTTGCCTGTTTGTTTGTCCACTGCGTTTATAATTGTACGCAAAAAAAGCTGCCCAGCAGTCATCGAAATGACAGCATAGGCAGCTCCTATTTAAATTAACGACTATGAAGCGTTAATTTTTTCCTTAGCGATTCCTGCAAGTGAGTTGAACGAAGCGATATCGTTAACTGCAAGATCAGCAAGCATTTTGCGGTTTACTTCTACGCCCGCAAGTTTCAAGCCGTGCATGAATTTGTTGTATGAAAGTCCGTTGATGCGAGCAGCCGCGTTAATACGAACGATCCACAGTCTGCGGATGTCACGTTTTTTGTTGCGACGGTCACGGTAAGCGTACATAAGGGACTTACCAACTTGCTCCTTCGCTGTTTTAAACAGGCGATGTTTGGAACCGAAATAACCTTTAGCTAGTTTAAGGATTTTTTTGCGTCGACGAGTGCGGACAAAGCCGCCTTTGACTCTTGCCATTAGTATAAACCTCCAGTAGATTGATTTTGCTTATTTTGTCTTAAAATTATTTAATGTTGGATAGACCTTGTTTCAAGCGTTTTACATCGCCAGCTGCCATAAGCGGTTGCGTTGCAAGTACGCGTTTTTGACGGTTGGACTTACCAGAAAGCAAGTGATTGCGGTAAGCTTTGTAACGTTTTACTTTACCAGTACCGGTAATTTTGAAGCGGCGTTTCAGACTGCTGTGTGTTTTCATCTTCGGCATTTCAGTTTTCCTCCTTAAGGGTTATCATCCAGTTATTTAACTAGTGGTTTTGGGTGCCAAAATCATAATCATGCTCCGGCCTTCCAGCTTAGGAGCGCGTTCTACGCTGCATAATTCGGCAACCTCTTTAGAGAGACGATCCAAAATCTTTTGACCAAGTGATGCATGTGCAATTTCGCGACCGCGGAATCTTACGGATGCTTTCACTTTATCGCCTTCATTTAGAAACTTAACTACATTACGATATTTCGTTTGATAGTCGTTTTCGTCAATGTTAGCACGGAACCACACTTCCTTAAGATCAACGATCTTTTGGTTTTTGCGGGCTTCCTTTTCTTTCTTTTGTTGCTCGTAACGGAATTTTCCGTAGTCCATGATGCGACATACCGGTGGTTTAGCCGTCGGAGCGACATTTACCAAATCCAGATTTAGTTCAATCGCAAGCTGCATTGCATCACGAATCGATTTAATACCGATTTGCTCGCCCTCAGCGCCTACTAAACGTACTTCTCTGGCCCGGATTTCATCATTGATTTGATGTTCTCTGCTAATAACGTGCCACCTCCAAAATGGTTGTTTGTTGTTTTCACACAATAAAAAGATGCGGGCTCGTATGAACCCGCATCTCATAATCGTACATGTATGTCAGTGCATCGTTTCGTGAGAAACAATGGTATGACTATCGATTATCGCGAACCAGTCAGCCTGAGCCGAAAGGTGAGAAGCGGGTGCTTCTGCTTGAGCGTCATTAAGTTATTTGTAAATGTTACCGAGTTAATATACCATAGCCTTCAAACTCATGTCAACACATCTGTCTATTTTTTCTCTATATGACAAAGCCATGCATGATGCTATATCTGTTTGCTCTGCACTTCTTCAAGTCTAATTACACGCGTATGCTGTGTATGACTCCACTTTTTGTTGTTTTGTGTAAAGAAGGCATGAACCGTAATGGGCCACCATGACAGTGTAAACAGCAAGAAGGTTGGAATACGCAAGTACAGTTTCCAGGGTACCTTTGCCAAGTACATCGCCAATGGAATTTGAATAAACACATAAGCCATATACGGAATTGCAAACCATATCGGCAGCATATTATATACGGATGTTACGTTATCGCCGCCTGAGAGGAGAATATCGCCCCAGACAATTGCGGTAATGAAAAACCCTGCTAAATAATTATAGGCATTAAAAACATACAAAGCAGCATCGATCTTGGTCATGCTGCGTTCTTTAATTCCTTGCCAAAGGAGTGGAAGCATATGTTTGCGAGTCACATCAAAGTGGCCTTGCATCCAGCGCAAGCGCTGACGAGCAGAAGCTTGGAACGTGATTGGCTTTTCGTCAAACACCTTTGCTTCGAAATTAAACTTCGGATAAATGCCCCGTTTAATACAGCGGACCGTAAACTCCAAATCCTCTACGAGACTAGTCGCGCCCCAGCCCATTTCCTTAAGCAAATTAGAATCAAAGCACATGCCCGTTCCGCCAAGGAAGTTAGCCAAGCCTAGATTTGTCCGCGGCAATTGCCAAAGACGATTACAGAACCAATAGTTAATGGCATTAGCGGAGCTAACCCAAGAGTCATTTGGATTTTTTGTGTCCAAATAGCCTTGAATGACCCGGAAGCCATTGCACAAATCATTATTCATATACTGCAAGAAGTCAGCAGCTACGAGATTATCAGCGTCAAAAATAGCAACACCGTCATAGTTCTTCGGTTTCTCCCACAGCTCTTTCAGCATCCATTCCACTGCGAAGCCTTTACCGCGTTGGTTAGGATTCTCACGAACACATGCATAAACACCTTCATAGCTGTTAACGACAGCGACAGTATTGTCGGTGCAATTATCGCAAATAACGAAAATATCGTAAAGCTCGCGTGGATATTTCAGTTTCTGTAGATTTTCAATTAATGCGCCAACGACCTGCTCTTCATTGTGAGCGGCTACCAACAAGGCAAATGACTTTTTTGGTGCATGCGAAAGATCTTCTTTTTTGCGGCGCCATCCATAAAAAGATAAGAACAACTGGTATACGCCTAGTGCTGCAAACAAAATTTGAACAACAAACATAATCGTATTGAACATTCGGTACTGCCCCCTTAAGACCCCATTTTTGCTTGCTTCAACACATCCATAACGGATGCCCGACAAGCTTTTTATTATATATTTTCTCTTTATACGAGCGCTTATCTGTAAACGCTTCGTGACCATTACTGATTCTCCACAGAAATAACATCTTTGTCAAAAGTTGAATAAGACGCCCTAAGGCTTAATCTCGGCAGAAAAACGCTTGCATTGCTGCTAGGTAAGAACAATCCCTCCTTTTTCGGCGATTCAGCCTTATTTTCAACCATTTGCTTACTTTTTAGCACTTACGTCCTTATTTACGTTAAAATGATCTAAAAGGTTTCTTCACTCACCAGCTGACTATATGTCTAACAAGTGAACGAGCTGTCAAACCATGACATGATTCGCTGATTCGACATTATTTTCAAACGCGAAACAAAGCTCATGGGAAGAGCTCTAAGATATGTCCATTACAGTTTTACCATCAGGAGCACATTATTAAACAAAAAAATGAAATCAATATTTATAATGAGGTTAAATGACTTTCCGTCCACCATTATTTGGAGCGTATCCGTCCTCTTTTCAACCCATTTGCCCATTGAAATACAATGATGAAACGAGTGTTTTTTTTATTGTTTTTTAATAATGGGACAAGAAATAGTTTACGCTCCACGAACAAAAACATGTTAAAATTGAAAAAATAAAGGAATAGTAAGCCACCGTTAGGAGGATGACAGCGATGGAACGAATGATAGGCTGGCTGAAATTAAATGAGCAACGCATGCTGATTTGGGCTAATCGAAGACCTGCTGGGGGGAAAATACACAAACTGTTTGATAGATGGTTAAGCACAGTTACACATATGGGCGGTGCTACCTTCACACTAGTCACCGCTCTCATATATGCACTGCTTGCACCTGCTCCATGGAATATTACCGGTTGGCAATGCTTGTTGGCTGTTACGATCAGCCACTTGCCAGTCGCTATTGTAAAAAGAAAGTTTAAGAGACTTCGTCCCTATCAGGCACTGCCTGATGTAAATACGGGTCATAAGCCTCTTGTGGATTCTTCTTTCCCTTCCGGTCACACTACCGCAATTTTCGCATGGCTTGTACCTATTTTATTGACCACGGGCGTATGGCTCATCGTATTGGTGCCGCTCGGGCTAATCATCGGAATATCAGTAGGCTGGTCAAGAATGTATCTTGGTTTGCATTATCCATCCGATGTTGCCGCTGGCGCACTTATTGGTACTGCGACCGCCTTCGTCGTCAATTATTTTTGGATTAGTTCATCAGTGGGCTTAAATTAATCCTCTTCATCCGCCTCGGAAGCGGCATCGTTCGCTTCCACTTCTTCCTTAAGCGACTTCTCCAGCTTCGCTTGACGGTGCTTTTGAAGCGCCTCAGTACCAATCACAACCTCACAGCGATAAATATTTTGTCCTTTTTCCATAAACTTCATCTCATATTCCGTAAATACCAGGTCCTCACGAGGACCTTCTTTATGCAGATGCAAGGAAATATTGCGCATAACGAGCTCCATCTCAGCAAAGCTGTTCAGTGAGAACTCAAATAGAGATTGCGAATCCGTTTTGAAGTGTATTTCACCGCGCTCGTTGAGCAGGTCGATGTATTTTGCTACCAGTCTCGGATGCGTAAGACGTCTGCGTGCATGCTTGCTTTTTGGCCAAGGATCACTGAAATTCAAGTGAACACGTTCGATTTCACCCGGTGCAAACATCGTTTCAATACCTTCAATGTTCGCTCGCAGCAATGCCAGGTTAGGTGGATGTGACTCGCCCTTTTGTTCCCATACTATTCTTGCCTTATCACTTGCACGGCGCAGCAACTCATCATACATATCGACGCCTATAAAGTTAATATGCGGATAGCGCGCACTCATTTGACTAATGAAACGTCCTTTTCCCATACCAAGCTCAACATAAATCGGCTGATCATTTCCAAAAAACTCATTCCATTTCCCTTTGTGGGGAGCCGCATCAAGAACAACTAATTCCGGTTGTCCCTCTAGACTTTCGCGAATTCCTTTTCTTCCTCTTAAACGCATATTGAGTGATTCCTCCAATGTATCGTATCTACAATTAAACTAGTCCTTATTGTGCCGAAGAAACGCCTTATTGTAAAGAGCAATGACTTAGCACTAACACATGATGCTGAGCATTTTGCATCATCTCTCCTTTTTTTCATTAAGAAATGAGATTTATATGCCCATTTATATACTCAGCCAATATGTAAAAAAAAGCCGCGGCCTGTTGGCACTGCGGCTTAATTATTGTATCCTAACTCGTATAGTTTAGAGCAACAATTGGTATGGAATCGGTCCATTCTCTTGTTGATCTCGCTCGTAGGTTTCAAGTAATACATCATTTAGCTTCTTACGTGCAGAAATTTCTACGCCATGATTATTGTGAAAACGCACTCCAGTAAGTGCCATCATTTCCTTTACTGTAAGTTCTACTGTAATCTTGTCATCGCCATAGGGAATTTTTGCTTGTGTACTCATTTCTAATCACCTCATCGATTTATTGTATTAACATTTCCATTTATTCGACGTTTCATCCATAGGAGATCGATTGGGGCATGTGAGGTATATTTGTTGTTATGTCGCACTTTTAATATAACACTTCATGTAAGGTTACGCAAGCCTAAAACGACCATTTCCCAAAATATTTTCCAATTAAAGCGTTTTCCGAACGTTCTCATTACTAAGGTACATCAAACATGGCTTTTCCACTCGATTTTCGCTAAAATAGGGGATGTAAGTCTTGAAAGAAGGGGAAAAAAATAAACCAAATTAATACATTGTCAGATCAGCAGCCGCTGCTTTGGAACGATAAACGATTTCATACATGGAATTACGAAATGCGAGAGCAGTTTGGCGGCAAAGTATTCAAGGTTATGCTGGATGCCGGATTTACGTGCCCTAACCGTGACGGTTCTATCGCAAAGGGCGGCTGTACATTTTGCAGCGCGCGCGGGTCAGGTGATTTTGCCGGCAGCAGACGAGATGATCTCGTCACGCAATTCAATAACATTCGAGATCGCCAGCATCAGAAATGGCCAGAAGCGAAATATATTGGTTATTTCCAAGCCTATACAAACACTTACGCGCCTGTAGAGGAGCTTCGTGAGTATTATGAGGAAATTCTCAAACAGCCAGGTGTTGTCGGCTTGTCTATTGCAACACGTCCTGATTGCTTACCCGATGATGTCGTCGATTATTTAGCTGAGCTGAATGAGCGAACGTACCTTTGGGTAGAAATGGGCTTGCAGACGGTTCATGAATCCACCTCAGAGCTCATCAACCGCGCACATGACACGGCATGCTATGAGGATGCTGTACGCCGACTTCGGGAACGCGGCATTCGAGTCTGTGCCCACATTATTTACGGGCTTCCGCAGGAGACGCATGAAATGATGCTGGATACAGGACGTGCCGTCGCGAAGATGGATGTGCAGGGAATCAAAATTCACTTGCTCCATCTCATGCGCAAAACGCCGATGGTTCGCCAGTATGAAGCTGGCTTGCTGCAATTTTTAGAGCAGGACGAGTATGTTAATCTAATTGTCGACACGCTGGAATTTTTACCGCCGGAAATGATCGTTCACCGGCTAACCGGCGATGCCCCGCGCGACCTACTGATCGGTCCCATGTGGAGTCTCAAGAAATGGGAAGTACTGAACGCCTTCGACGATGAGCTGCGCCGCCGCAAAACTTGGCAAGGCAAACTTTGGAATCCGGAGGTGAAGCATGGGCTTCCTATCTGTACTAAGCATGGCGCATAAGTGGATTACTGAACGAACTGCGCCTGGTGACAACGTGATCGACGCTACTGCAGGCGGGGGCGTCGACACATTGGCACTTGCTGAGCTCGTAGGTGTTAATGGAACAGTGCATGCCTTCGATATTCAACAGGAAGCGCTTGATCGAACAAATGAACGCCTTGCTCCTCTTGCAGCTGCAGGTAAACTGCCTAAGGTGACGCTTTTGCTCCAAAATCATGCGAAGATGGTTGAAGCCGTTGATCCTTCTATAATAGGACGGACATCAGCAGTGATGTTCAATCTTGGCTATTTGCCAGGAAGTGCAGACCTAACCGTCATTACCGAACCAGCATCAACGTTGAACGCATTAAATGGGGCTTTGACTCTGCTCCGTCCGGGCGGTATCATTACTTGTGTTTTGTATCCTGGTCATCCGGGCGGATCGGAAGAGGCAGCAGTCGTTGAAGCTTGGGCTGCTAATCTTCCGCAAACCGTTGCACAAACCGTCATCTATCGACAATCACAACGGCCAACAGCACCTTATCTTGTCGCTTTGGAAAAACGTCCAACCCAATAATCCTTTATTTATATTTAACCGAAATAATGGATTAAGAATCTCGTATTACAATTTCAACATACATACTAAAGACATGGGAGAGAGAGATACTATGACAATTAAACCTTATCCTTTACAATTTAAACCGGAAATGAAAGAGAGAATTTGGGGAGGACGAGCGCTTGAGGGCTTCGGTCTTACGCTTCCTGAGGGCTCTATTGGCGAAGGCTGGATGATCGGCGACCACCCTAATGGTACGACTAAAGTCATGAATGGAGAGTTGACTGGCGTTGGTCTCGATCAAATCAGAGAATCATACGGTCGCCAATGGTTTGGTACGAAAGGCTTCTCTGAGAAGAACGGCAGATTCCCTCTTCTTATCAAGCTGCTCGATTGCAATGACGACCTCTCCATCCAAGTCCATCCTACCGATGATTACGAGGGGCTTCCTGCAGGTGAGCTCGGTAAAACAGAAATGTGGTATATTCTGGATGCTAAGCCCGGTTCAAAAATTATTTACGGCCTCAAAGAAGGCATTGACCGCGCCGCTATGGAGTCAGCTATTGCTGAAGGTCGCATCATGGACACGCTTCAAGAGGTTTCTGTCGAAGCAGGCGATGCTTTCTATATACCTGCCGGCACCGTTCATGCGCTATGCTCTGGCGTCGTAGTAGCCGAAATTCAACAAAACTCCGATACGACTTACCGATTGTTTGATTACGATCGTCCTGGTCTTGACGGAAGTATGCGTGAGCTTCATATCGAAGACTCTCTCAATGTTATCGCTTATGAAGGTGCTGGCGCTCAACGAATGAAAACAGATCAAGCCGTTGCCGGCCAATGGCTGACAATCGCATCATCCCCTTATTTTATCGTTGAAAAAGGGATTGTAAATGCACCTTGGCAGCTTGCGACATCGCTCGAGAGCTTTGTCATTCTTGTCATTGCTGAAGGGGAAGGCAATGTTAAATGGGAGGATGGCGAGCAGTCGGTAAAAGCAGGCCAAAGCTTCCTTCTTCCAGCTAATTTGGGCGACTATGAGCTTTCCGGCAGCATGACTGTTCTTCGCAGCGTCGTACCTGCTTAATAAAGCGTACTATGAATGCAGTTCTAGTAAAATAATATTTAATTCTTATACATGAACAAAAAGTCCGGCATCTCATAGGATGCCGGACTTTTTCTATAGATTCGGTTACTCTTGCAAGGTCAGCGCCTTATTCTCCGCTTCAACTAACAACATGAACGGACGAGGCTTCGGCTTCGTAGTGCCAGCCTCCAGCGCATACAGCATGACAAGCAACGTATCTTGCTCACGCAAAATCTCGCCCGTTGCAAGGAATGTCGCTAAATCAAATGGCAGTCTCTCCATTACTGCATGCTTATGAAGAGCTTTCTCATTCAAACCAAGTGCTGCAAACTCTGGGGATACTTCCTCCGGACGGTCAGCTAGACGTTTCATCCAACCATTCCATTCCGCTTTGTCCAGCGTGAATTCCCACCAGTTTTTCCGCGGCTTATAATTATGATTAAGGAAATAATCATATTTCATCAGCCCAAGAACGACATCCATGTCCAGACGTGCTCCAGCGGTTGCCAGCACCTCTTCCAATGATACGGCTGCTAATTTGCCTTCCTCTGAAGCAGGAAGTGATTCAACGGCTTGTCCTTCCGATAAAGGCAAGGAGTGAAGGAATGCCCAGAGCCTAGAGAATAGATCCTCCAGCTGATGTCCAATCTTCTGCCAGCCGCTTCGTTCCCAGAAATCCCCGAAGGCTTGGAAGAAATCGAACGGAGAATTGAATACGCGATCAACCAAATAGATCAGCGTATGATCCATGCGATGCGCATTCCAGTATTTCTCCAGTACATCCTCGACTCGTTTAATGCGAACGATATCACTGAATGGCATCAAATCATTGCCGAGCATTTCATAGGGCGATCTATCCATATAAATATAGCCCCATTTATCTGCCTCACGGCGAAGGCCTGTACCTCTTAGCATTTTGAGAAATCCGAGCTGAAGCTCTTCCGGTCGAAGTTCAAATACATCATTGAACGTACCCCGGAATGTATCATAGTTCTCGAGAGGCAATCCCGCAATCAAGTCGAGATGCTGATCGATTTTATTAGAATTTTTAACCTTCAAAACAGTACGTACGAGCTTCATCCAGTTTTGACGGCGTTGAACGGCTTCATTGGTTGGATCATTGGTCGATTGGACGCCAATTTCAAATCGGAATATTCCCGGCGGCGCATGCTCAGCCAAATAATCAAGTACCTCGGGCCGCATAATATCTGCGGTAATCTCGAACTGAAACACGCAGCCGCGATGATTTTCAATCAAGAAATTGAATATCTCAAGCGCATAGTCACGTTTAATATTAAAGGTGCGGTCTACGAATTTAATAAGCTTCGCGCCTGCATCAATTAAATATAAAATATCAGCCTTCGTTCGTTCCATATCAAAGTAACGAACGCCAACCTCGATGCTCGACAAACAGAACTGACAGCTGAACGGACAGCCTCTGCTTGTCTCAAAATAAACGACACGGCTGCCCAAATGAGGAATATCCTCCTTGAAGCGATGCGGAGACGGCAGCTCATTCAAATTCAGCTTCGGACGCGGCGGATTAATGAGAACCTCAACGCGATCCTCACGCTGCTTCCGATACGTAACCCCAAACACCATATGATATTTTCCATCACCTTCGATTTCAGTCAACAAATGATGGAAAGTCTCTTCTCCTTCACCGACAACGATAAAGTCAACCTCTTGCACGCGATCCATCCAATAGTCCATATCATAACTAACCTCAGGACCTCCAAGAATGATTTTGATCTCGGGCATTATTTTGCGAAGCATGTTAATGACGGTTATCGTTTCTTCGATGTTCCAAATGTAGCAGGAGAAGCCTACCACGTCAGGCTTGCGCGAGAAAATATCCGATACGATGTTCATAACCGGATCTTTTATCGTATACTCCGCGATTTCAATATCGAATGTCTCGCCGCTGTATGCCTTCAAACAGCGCAAAGCGAGCGAAGTGTGTATAAATTTAGCATTTAATGTGGACAGTACCACTTTCATAGCATAACCTCTCTAACTTAAGCATTTGCATGCCTAGCGCATTTTACGAGTCCGCTGCGCCAGCAGCAAGATGCCTTCTATTGTACAGAAAAATGAACAAAAAAAGAAGAGGCACCCGCTATCGCATGCTGCGAAGCGAACACCTCTCCATTTTTTAGGTTCTTAGTTTAATGTGAACCTGATCTTTGAGCTGCATATCAATGACGGGATAACGAACGCGCCATTTGTCTCCGCCCAGCGCCGTTACCTCACCAGGAGCGAAGTCGAGAGGCTCGAATCCATAATCACGCTCATAAGAAATGAGTACTCGAATTTTCTCATTCGGCAGCATGCGATGCAGATCATAACCTAAATTCAGGGTCCATAACCGCAACTCGCTCGCTGATGACGTTCCATAATACATATAAAATATAGGATCGATATCCGCTGTAAGAACGAGCCAGCCTGACGAGTCACGCTTAGCTTCCCATTTTGTGAACTTCGCTTCATCATCTGTAGTCATCACTGAGGAATATTGATCCTTCAGCAGCTTCTCAATATCAGACAAAGGAGCACCAACTAGTGTATCGGGCAGTCGCGATTGCAAGAACTTCGCAGTCTTTATCTTCTCTTCGGTAATATCCTTATACAAAACAGCAGCATGCATAACCGATACCGCAAAGTTCAAATTGGCACTGCTGTCCAAACCTGATGTTGTAATGCCAACAAGATCTCCATATTCATTAAAGAGCGCACCGCCGGAGCTGCCATGATCAATGGGAGCACTCGTCTGTATGTAACGGACACTTCCTTCAAATATAATATTACTGATTAGGCCGTCTGAAGCTGTATTTTGCATCCCTAGCGGACTTCCAATTGCTACAACCCTATCGCCCTTTTGGGAGTTTAGTCCATATCCAAGCTCTACCGTTTGAAGATCAATCTTGTCTACAGTCTTAATGATAGCCATATCAGTTGACGCATTAAAATTGACTACTCCCGCTATTTTCATCTCATCTCCATAAATCGTAAGCGCAGTAGCAGAAGTTGCATCAACCATGACGTGGTGATTGGTAAGAATCAAATTATCGCCAATAACAATCCCGCTGCCCTGTCCCACATTCGTCATGATAAGTACGACGCTCTCATCATATTTATCTACTAAATCTCTAGTTGAAAGCTTTGGTATATTTTTCTGTTCTTCAATCCATTTATCGTACTCTTCACGCTCAGCCGCTTCCAATGATAAGATACGAACCGCATTCGCAGCGCTGTCCCATTTCACCGTTGCTTGGAAAGCTTCTGAAATGAAGCGAACCGGTACAAAAGTAACGCCATTACGCACGACGGCTGGAGCATCCAGCTTTACGGTTTTGCCATTAATGACAGCTTCCTTCTTGCCTACCTTAAGGGAAATCGTTAAGCTGCCCTTACGGCCGATTATAGTGCCGGTTTTGGCCTCCCATGTAACCTTTGCGCCTAAGGATGTGAAAATATCACGCATTGGAACGAAAGTTACGCCTTTTTCTGCAAAAGCAGATGCACTGAGTGAAAGCTTTTTGCCATCTATAAATACTTGAATCTGTTGACTTACAGCAGTGGCTTTCGCAGTTATACTAGCTGCTGATACGGATTGCCCGCTTAGAGCAGATACCGGAGCAAGCAGCAAGCCCATTACGAGCACCGGGCTAAGCAATGACTTGAATAATTTTGATTTCACGATTCGTTTCCCCCAACCTCTTCCATTTCACCCATATGATACAGGTCTATGATATCGTACCATTCCTTCTCGTAATTTGTCTATGAAATCAGCTTTCATAGACATCATTCTCCTATCGAAATACAAGATTAGAACAACACCCGCAAGTCGTGTTATAGTAGGAGCAATAAATGTAGGAGGTTTTTACATGAACAGGGGGAGAAAGCGCCCAGCTACAAAAATTCAGAAAGCACAGCCAGCTCAAGGGGATAAGGCCAAGTCCTATCCCGTTACGGAATCCATAGAGCTGCTGCCTTTTCTCATAAAAAACATATCAGGCGCTGGACGCAACGTAATAAAATCAATTTTGGCGCATGGACAAGTAAGCGTCAACGGAAAATCGACGACAGCGTATAACTTGCAGCTTCAGCCTGGTAACACCGTTACCGTCAGCAAGGAACGCCCACAGGAAAAACCCCCTTTGGAAGGGCTCTCTATCCTATTTGAGGATGAGCACATTATAGTAGTGAAGAAGGATGCGGGACTACTATCGGTTTCCTCTGATTCTGGACAGGAGAATGAGGTAACAGCTTACCGTCAGCTGATGGCTCATGTACGAATAGCAAATCCAAAAAACAGAATTTTTATTGTTCATCGTTTGGATCGGGATACATCCGGCGTCATGATGTTTGCTAAGAGCGAAGAAATCCAGCAGAAACTCCAGAACACCTGGCAGGATACCGTACAAGAACGAATCTATGTCGCTCTTGTCGAAGGCAACGTCAAGAGAGAGAAAGGTACAATCAGCTCTTGGCTGAAGGAAAGCAAGACGCTCAAAATGTATTCTAGCTCCTATGAGAATGACGGCCTGCATGCCGTTACCCACTACAAGGTGCTGCGCACAAGCAAAACCTTCTCACTTCTGGAGGTCCAGCTCGAAACGGGACGAAAAAATCAAATTCGAGTTCATATGGAAGATATCGGACATCCGGTTGTCGGCGACAAAAAGTATGGCGCTAAAACGCGTATCATCGGCCGACTTGGATTGCATGCTCGCGTGCTGGCCTTTACACATCCCATTACGAACAAGCTCGTTCGCTTTGAAACAGAAATACCGAAATTGTTTCTCAAACCATTCCCACCGAATGAACAAGCCTAAAATACAAGAAGCATGCAAAGCCGTCATAGGCATTGCATGCTTCTAATTTTGAAAGGAGATAGACCCAATGCCCCATTTATTATTTCGAGGCGTTCAAGCTGAGCAGCTTCGAGCTGTAACTGCACCTCTTGCGGAGGAACTGGCAGCCTTATGTCAATGCGGTACCGATAATTTTACGATGGCATGCCTGCATACAACGAGTGTATTTGGAGAAACCCCAGACGAACCTAGCTTTGCCCTCATCGAAGTTGGCTGGTTTGAGCGAGGTCAGCTGGTAAGAGACAGCTTCGCCCGCTTAATAACCTCATATGTTCAAAAGCTCGGTATTTCTGAAATCGAGATCGTATTTCATACCTATCGAGAGGATAGCTATTATATTAACGGGTTGCCGGTTGAATCCTAAATAATCATTATTTTACTTTAGATATCAGCGTGCACTTCTTATTATTCGCTGGAAGCCCATTTCACATCATCAACATTAATCCAACTGGAGCCTCCCATAATGTACACATTTATCTCATCATTCTCTTTGACATGGATGGGAGGCAGCTTGATTTGTATATAGTCCATCTGAGCTTCAATAGCCGCTTCCTCTATCATTACACCATTTATACTAACGCCTATTTTTCCACCAGGAGCGTCTGTACTGACCATTGCTGAAAGAGTAAACTCCCCTGCTTGCTGGTTAGTAAAGATTTGAGATACGGTTCGCTCTTGACCGGGATCCAAATACAATAAATTAGAGCCGCTGTAAGGCCGATTGATCCCTATTCCAGTTCCGTTAACAAGAGTCCAAGCTTGCTCTCCTTCTTCAAAGCCGCCATTATGAAATCCCTCCTGAACAACCGGCTCTACTGCTTTGCCCTTTCCGCTTACAACGGTATAGTGCTTAAAGCGCTTAATCGTATAACCTGTCTCTTCTGAAGGAATATCCTCACTATTATTATTAAATACATAGGCTGCATTCTCTTCTTCTCGCAAACGAGGCTCTTCAAATACATACCTATCAAAGGATTGAACAAACTGGAAGGGAGCTCCCGGATTACTGTATTGAACCGTTGACTGGAACACTCTCGGATCTGTTTTCTCATAAAAAAGCACATAAATATAGGGCATCATCACTTTATCCGTAACATAAATTCGCTCATCGGTTTGAGTTGAAGCATATTGTATCGCCTCTCCGAAGGATTCGTAGAAAAGCGGGCTGATTTGTCTCGGATATTCCGTAAAATATTGCACACAAAATGATCCGAAAAAGATTGTAAATGCCGTAACGATAACTACAAATGAATATTTCACTTTTTCGCTCAACCATAGTAAACCTGCAATTGCTAGAAAAATAGTCGGATAAAAAATGATATTTATACGATTAATGTTCACATCCGTAATAAGTGACATCAAAACAGCCGTCAGAAACCAAAGGCCAATAATGGCATTTTCGATTGTCCCCTGTTTCACTAACCGATTGCTCATATACAAGATTCCAATTGCTATTAATGGCAACGCTATAGGATACATATAACCATATACAGGCATAGCATTCCAAGGCAAGCCATCATTTTGCGTAATGAACAATTGTAAAAATTGCTTAAAGTGCTGGATGAGCATATCGAACGCATTCCCTTGAAACGCCGTTGATACTTGTTCTACCCGCGGTACAGTCAGTTTAGGAATGGTAAAAAGCAGCGTCTTGATCTCCGCCGTATCGAATCGATTGATAAAAACAAATAATGCGATCGGCAAGGATAAAACAACCAATAACAGGCCATTCCAAAGCAGCGTTCGCAGCTGGAGCACCTTCTTAGCAAGAAGCAAAATAACGATCCCCAAACCGAATACGGGCACAAAAAAATAAGCAGTTCCGTATGCATAAAAGGACACGGCGATCGTAATGGTAAAGCCGATCAGCCACTTCGGCTGCTGCAGCGCTTTGAACAAAAAATAAACGGCGAGCAGCACCATTGAAGGAAATAGATTAGACTCAAGAGCCCATCTTGACATCATAATATGCCAGGGGGATATCACAATAAAGAAAGCTGCAGCCGCAACTGCATGCTTCCTCTTGAAAAGTTGGTTTGCTATTTTATAGAACAAAAACATACTTATGAGGCCAACCAAAATACTTGCAGCACGAACGGATAATACATTTAAGCCAAACAAATAAATAAAAGGCATCGATAAGTAAGCATAAAGTGCATTTTGACCGCTTCCCCATGCAATGAGGTGAATCGGCAATGAAATGCCGTTACGGTCGATTCCGTAATGAAGAATGGAATAGGCATCATATCCGATCGAAGCCTCATCTTGATTCAATCCACCTGGTATAGCACCAGCGTAAATGGTTCTAACCGCTGTACCTATCAGAAACAAAAATAAAATCAAGCGATGCTGCTTCAACCATTTAAATACTTTTGTCATTATGCGAAGTCACCGCTTTATTAGAAGTAGGAGCAGGAGTATGGCGAATAGGATATAGGAAAAAGAAAAGAAGAGCAATCAGCAGAGCGGTGAACGGAATAAAACTAAGCATGGACCTTATACCCCATACTGCAGCCTCCGATTGAACCGCATCCTTCACGTAACCAGTAGCCTCTAAAATCGTACCAAGCACAATCGCTTGAAGAGAAACACCCCATCTAACAATGAAGCCGTTCATTCCAAAATACATGCCTTCCCTTCGCACATTCGTCCTTTTCTCATCCTCATCGATGATCTCAGATAACAATACGTCCAGCAGGACAAGCAGACCAGCCAAACCAATCCCTATAGCGGCTGCTGCTATAGCGGCTGCCGTAACATTTGATACCAATAGGAAAGGCAGCATGGCTGCCGCATATACCATAACAGCCGCAATGACGGTTTTTCTCGGTCCCCACTTTTGTACGAGTCTTCCCCACAGATAAACACAAGGAATAGCTGCAATAAATATGGCTCCAAGCAAGATTGAATTGGTGCCCTCTTCTGCCAGCAGCACGTATTTAGTGAAAAAGGGGATCGCAGCTGGCAAAACAGCAAACGTAAATTGCACAAAGAAGCTGCCTATTACAAATAGCACAAATGCTTTATTCGAGAATGTAAATTTCAAGGATTGCAGAAAGCTGATCTGCTCGCGCTGAACGACTATTTTCTCCTTGCTGGAGACGATCATGATAATGAAGAACAATAACGCGATACCGGCGAAGATAGCTCCCATTGGTCCCCAACCTAGCTCGCCATATACGAGAGGTGGCAGCGCAACACCGATTATCATACCGAGAATGCCAAACATTTGTCTCCAAGACGATACGCTTGCCCGTTCCTTTATCGTCGTGAACATTTCAGGAAAGAGAGCAGAATAATTCAATACGACCATAACAAACAACACGTCATAGAGCAGAACAATCATCAGAAAGTACCAGAACAACGCATTGCCTGTCCCAACTGGAAACCAGATTAGCGTAAATAGCGCAGCCAGCGGAACCATTCCAAACATCATATAAGGAATACGTCTGCCCCATCGCGACTTTGTTCGATCGGATAGGTGGCCAAAGAGCGGATTAAGCACAGCATTTACAATACCGTGAATGACCATAGCGGCACTTATTAAGCCGGGTCTGACACCAAGAACATCCACGTAATAAAAAATAATGTACGAAGCAAACGCCTGTGCAATTAAATTGACGGATAAGTTTCCTGAGCTGTATGCTAATTTCGACTTAAAGCTTGCAGTGGCCATAATGAACACGCTCCCGGTATCAATGAAAATGGATGGTTGACGCCCATACAACTTTCATCTTACCGTAGAATACCTTTTTATTCCATAATTAACTTATCATACTTGCAGACTGTCTCTTCTTATCTATTCTTCACCATTCTTATATACTCCGTACCGCTGACCAGAATGGAGCCGTCCTCTACATAGTTTAGTCTGCTATATAGAGCATGAGCCCTTTTATTGTAAGGCTCCACGATCAAAGACAGCTTGTTGTGACCAGCTTGAATGCCTCTCTCCTCAAAAGCAGCAATCAATGCCGTTGCGACGCCTTGTCCCTGATATTTCTCATTCACAGCGACGGAATCCAAATAAAACTCGCCCTCCATCGCCTCCAATGCGATTTCCTCATCCGCTCTAGGACCTGACTCCCGCCCTTTCCGCGTCAGGAAAGGAGCATCCAGCTCCGCGGCGCCATCGCCGGAATAGCTGATCAGCATTCCTGCAATATCGTCTTCTCTTCTATCAACAAGCACATGCTTATAGCTGATTCGGTTATCCTCACGTGTATAAAAATCAGATAAAATCTGCTTTACTTCCGTATCGTCTTCCGTTCCTGCTAAAGAGTAGGCAATATCTCCAATAGCTGCAAGCAGCAGAGGCAATACTTGGTGGACATCTTCTTTCAATGCTTGTTCAATCATGCTGTTATCCCTCTTCCTCTGTTTGATCTGTTATAATAAGTGAATATTATTTTCGAAGGTGATCATGTGACTAGTAACTATTATACATTACCGATAGGCATTCGAAACAGCGAGGTACCCTTCGCTGCCAAAGCAGAGGCGCAAACGAGCCGTCAACTCGTTGGTTCAAATGAAGAAGATGCCGCTTTTTTTCGCGCTCTAGAGCAGTACGGCATTTCACTCAACAGACCTCAAATTGAGGCAGTTCGCCACCATGCAGGCGCAGCACTGACACTGGCTGGGGCGGGCTCGGGCAAGACCTCTGTCCTCGTATGCAGAACGGCTTACCTGCTCTCTGTACGTGATGTTTCGCCTCAACATATATTGTTGATGACCTTCTCCAAGAAAGCAGCCGACGAAATGCGCGGCCGCATCCGTTCTTTGCCTGTTTTGAACGCTCATTCAGCAAAGGGCGTTGAAGCGCGGACCTTCCATTCCTTTTGTCTTCAACTGCTGCGCGGCAGCGGCTATAGACAAACTATTCTAGGGGAAACAGGACAAAAGCATATTTTCTTCAAGCGGCTCATGCGAGAGCTGATGCTGCAAAATGACTATGAGCCAGAAACTATATTGGCTAGACTGTCAGCGGTCAAGCTCCAGATGATTAACATTAGCGAATTACCTGAGAAAACAACGGAGGAAAGAGAGCTTAAGCTGCTCTTCACTCGCTATGAGCAATGGAAGAAAGAGACCGACAGGCTCGATTATGACGATCTGCTCCTAGAGGCTTACCGCCTTCTTCGTGATGACAGGGAACTGCTCGCTACACTGCAAAGACGTTTCCAGTACATCATGATCGATGAATTTCAAGATACGAATCAAGTCCAATATGTACTCGTGCAAATGCTGGCGGACGGACATCGCAATCTCATGGTCGTTGGTGATGATGACCAAACCATCTACTCCTTTAACGGCGCAAAAAATGATTATATTCTGAACTTTGAGCATCAATATCCCGGTGCTGCAACCATCATTCTTGACGTCAATTATCGATCCACCAGTACCATTGTCGGACTTGGCAACTCTATTATTCAGCACAATAAGCTGCGCAAGAAAAAGACACTTCTTGCAGTCAAGCCAAAGGGAGTACATCCATCCTATGCACGGTTAAAAACAACGGAAGATGAAGCCAAGCTGATTACAGATACGATCCTGTCACAAACCGATAAAGGAACACGAGCATTTGGCGATTATGCCATACTCTTTCGTACAGCAAGCAGCAGTAGAGCACTTGTTGAGCTGCTGCTGACCAAGCAGCTGCCCTTTATTGATTACGGTGACGGTCAGCTCTTCTATGACCAATGGGCGATAAAACCCTTGCTGGCTCATCTCCGGCTGGTTTTAGATAGGCGGAATTTTGATGCCATGGAAATCCTGCTTCCATCGCTTTATGTCAATCGAGAGCAAGCAATGGCATTCATATGGAATCAGGACAAGCTTCGCGCAAAAAAATGGCCGCTTATCCATCTTCTCCAATATCCGCAGCTCAAGGAATTCCAGAAAGAGAAGGTCAAGGAACGAATCAAACTCATTAAGTCGTTGATCGATTGCAAGCCCGCTGATGCTATTGTTCAGCTTCGCCAAGCTTTTTATGATCAATTTCTTGAAACAAGCAAACGACATGAAATGACGGAACATAAAGAGGGCTTAAAAGAAGTACTCGATGAGTTCGAGACTGCGGCAAGAAGCTATGAGACCATTGAAGCTTTTATTGCCTATATTGATGATATCTCTGAAAAGCATGCTTCCGTGAAGCAGCAACAGAAGCATGAGCATAATCGAAGCGCGATATCATTGATGTCGATACACAAATCGAAAGGACTTGAATTCCCCATCGTATTTGTAATCGGCGCTTCCGAAGGCATACTTCCGCACAGCTCAGCGCTGTCTGCAGACAAGCATAGTGATCGCAGCTCCATACAAACAGGCGATAATGCACTTGCAGAAGCATTGGAAGAAGAAAGACGGCTTGCTTATGTAGCCGTTACAAGAGCACAAGACGAGCTTTACATTAGCTCTCCTGCTTTGTACCGAGGAAAACCCGCAGAATTATCGCGCTTTATTCGATCAGCCTTTATGAGTGAGCAAGAGGCTGATCCCGATTCGGAAGCCGCGCTCGCGTGGCTTTGCACAAGCGATTCCTGCCAGGTCTGGCAGCGAATTATTACGTACGAGGATTCTCAAACTCTCTCTCGTCCTTGCCCCTTATGTCATTCACCCATGGAGCAAGGAACAAAAATACTACCAAAACAGATAAGTAAATAGGGGAGTCACTATCAGCATGAAGCCATTAAATGAACAGCTTACACTCTTCTTAAAGCTTGCAGATGCCGTTATTATCACGAATGATCAGCATCAAATTCTAGCCGTCAACTCGGCTTACGAGAAAATTACAGGCTATGTCTTGAAGGAAATATCAGGGAAAAAAGCTGGCATTTTACGAACATCCTATACACCGAAAAACACGTATGATCAAATGAAAAAAGCATTGAAGGATAATCTGCCTTGGTTAGGTGTATTTACGAATCGTCGTAAGGACAGCAGTTTATGGCATTCCTCCATTACGATAACTCCTTTCCCAATAGAGGGAGAAGTTTTTTATATTGGTGTATTTCGTGAGCTGGAGAAGCTAAAGAGCGGCTTTTATTTACCTGAGGAAAGAATCGGATATATTCAAAGCTCCATGCTGAAGGTACTCGCTATTTCATGTGAAATTCGCGACCCTAGCATTGAACAGCATCTTGTTCGAGTACGTGACTTAACAGAGCGATTAACCAGCTATCATAACGAACGCTTGCAGCTGGGCTGGCCCGTTGAGAAGGTTCAACAAATTGCCAATTCCAGCATATTGCATGATATTGGAAAGTCCGGAATTCCTGAAGGTATCCTCTATAAGCCCGGTCCGCTCACTTATTATGAAAGGCAAATTGTTGAGATGCATACTCAAATCGGTGTAGATATCATCGAAAAAATATACAGCGAATTCAATGATGATCTATTTACCCATGAGCTCGAAACGGGGAAAAACATTATTTTATCTCATCATGAAAAATGGGACGGTTCCGGTTACCCTCATCAGCTTGAAGGGGAAGAGATTCCTATAGAAGCAAGAATCGTTAGTGTCGTTGATGTATTCGATGCGCTAACCAGTGCTAGACCTTATAAGGAAAAATGGCCAGCTTCGCGCGCCATTCAGTATATTGAAGAGCAAAGAGGCCAGCATTTTGACCCTGCGCTGGTTGATTCTTTTATTGGCTTGATTCATGAGGAATCATCTATATCTATCTAGCTGCTTGCAAAAAAATAAGACCGTTCATAGGGTAGAAGACTCTACTTTATGAACGGTCTATTCATTATGTGTTAATAGTGCATAATCCTTCTTAAAGCGCTGGTGCTGTAAATGAGCGTGTTGCGAACTCCGCATCAAGCATGTAGAAAGCATTGCTGTCTTTATCAATTCGTTTTAGCTTATGAATAATGCTGTCGAACAATGCTTCCTCTTCAACCTGCTCTTCAATAAACCATTTCAAGAAGTTGATCGTTGCATGCTCGCGATCATTCATCGCAAGATCAGACAAATGATAGAAACGTTTCGTATTTTGTTGCTCATGGGCATAGCCATGCTCGAATGTATCAAGAATGGAAGCATATTCGTTTTTGGGTTCTCCCAAAGCCGTAACCGTTGCGCGACCGCCGCGATCGTTTAAGAATTTATAAATTTTCATTGCATGGAAACGTTCTTCATCTGCTTGCACAATGAAAAAGTTTGCAAAACCGTCTAGATTCTCACCGGAACAATATGCCGCCATGGCAAGATACACATGCGCAGAATAAAACTCGAAATTCATCTGTTCATTTAACGCTTCTGTTAATCCATCATTCATAGCTAGTGCACCTCAGCTTTCCTAGTTTATACTCATTCTAACATAAAAATAAAGAACGGCAAATGCCGTCCTTGTTAATTTAACCATATTTTAATTAACCAATCATTTTTTTTAGTCGCTTGAAAAGCTTCTCTGCCGACGGCGCGCTTACCGCCTCTGACTTGATGACGACGAAGCATTCCAATCTGCATGTCTTGCAATTTCCGAGACAATCACTTTTCTTTTGCTTAATGTCCGGATAACGGTCCTTCATTGCTTTGTAGATCGGCTTCAATCCATTTTTCAAGTTTTTCCTGCAATATTTGATCTTCTTGATCCGACTCACCCCGCAGCGCAACGAAGTATTTACTCTCCACTAAATGATAATGATTATCACCCTCGTTGTCAACTGCGATTTTTTAGTACATCCAGCCCCTTAATTAGCTGACTATCCTCTCGTCCAAGCTTCTCACGAAGTCGATTGAGCAGTTGATAGCCCGTCTTATCGTTAAAGCTGCCTGTCGTTTCCAACTTCTCTGCCGACTGGAATGATTTTAAGGCTTCCACGGTTTGCGTATCAAACATGCCTTCTTTCCCAGTAGGTCCGTAGCCTAGCACAGTAAGCATTTGCTGCAGCGTCTTAACATCGTCACCGTAGCTGCCCAATTTCATATCTGAACCAATGGCTAGAGGACTGAGCTTCGTGTAGGAAGGAAGCTCGACTGCAAAATCCGGCGTTACGCCTGCTTTGTTAATCCAAGTGCCGCCTGGCGTCTTCCATTGTGCTTCCGTTAAGCTTAGTACGGAGCCGTCCTTGTATTGATTGAACGCTTGCACGACACCTTTGCCATACGTTTTCTGACCGATAACAACGGCACCCGCAGATTCTTTTAAAGCAGCAGTCAGAACCTCGCTGGCGCTTGCTGATTGTCCGTTCACCAGAACTGCAATCGGAATCGTCCATTCCTCAGCCTGATTAGATTTATAGGTAATGGTTTGACGTTCATTTTTGTATACGACATTCAAAATCACTTTATTTTTTGGTATTAATATATCAGCGATCTTGATGGTTGGCTGCAGCAATCCGCCCGGATTGGAACGCATATCCAAGAGCAAGCCCTTTAGCGGCTCCTTCGCTTGCAGCTCTGCTAGCGCAGCGATAAACTCATCTGCTGTTTTCTCTCCAAATCGACTAATCGTCACATGTCCAATTCCGTCTTCCAGCAGCTCGGAAGTAACGGTGTGGATAGGAATAGCCTCCCGCTTCAAAGACAATGAAATCAGCTCCGTCTGATTAGGACGCTGAATTTGCAAGGATAGAGTCGTTCCCTCTTCGCCTCTAACAAGGCTCAGCAACTCCTCAAGCGTTTTTCCAGTCAGCTTCACATCATTAACCGAAAGAATAATGTCACCCGGCAGAATCCCGCCTCGTTCGGCAGGCGCGCCTTTAGTAAGCCCGCTAATGACGAATTGGCCTTCCTCTTCTCTCATTTCAGCGCCGATTCCATAAATCTGGCCCTCATACGATTGCGTATAGGCATTGCCCTTCTCCTCTACGAGGTATCGTGAATAAGGATCATCAAGGGATGCAACCATCCCCTCGACAGCACCGTTAATTAATTTTTTCGGCTCCGCCCCATTCAAATAATCATTCATAATTTTGTTATAAGACACAGTAAACTGCTTAAAGGTTGGTTCCTTAAGCATAGGATATCGATTGCCTGTCCAAAGTATTCCCAGTGCGAAGCCAGCAGCCGTCAATAAAACTGCGCCAAGCACACAGAGAGTCAGAAATCGTTGTTTCGCAGCCGCTGATGTAAAATAGTTCATTTCTTCTCTTCATCTCCTAAAAAGTTTTACGAAGTAAAACTTACTTCGTAAGCATAGTCCAAGTTTTGTGATGCAAAACTTACTTCGTAAGCATTAGCCTAGTCTTGTATGTGTCATTCATTTTAGCTACAATCAACCTAATCATAAATTTATAGACCTAGAGAGGGGCTTTACCGCTAGTATGTATAAACTAATCGCAATTGATGTTGATGACACTTTGTTAACGGATGATATAACAGTAACGGAAAGCACAAAACGTGCATTGGAGGCTGCGATTGCTCAAGGCGTGATGGTTACACTCGCCACAGGCCGCATGTTTGCTTCCGCAAAAAAGATTGCCAAACAGATAGAACTCAATGTTCCTATTATTACTTATCAAGGAGCACTCGTCAAAACTCTGCTGGACGAGCAGGTTCTGTATGAGAGAAATGTCCCTACCGACGCGGCCAAAGAGCTTCATGCCTACGCTGAAGCAAACGGTCTGCATTTGCAGCTTTATGTCGATGATGAGCTTTACGGAACGGTCGATAATGACAAAATCAAAGCTTATTCCAAGCTCACAAATATTCCTTACAAAATCGCGCCTGATTTTAACAAATTAATCGAATACCCAATGAACAAAATGCTCATTATTGACGATCCAGCTAAGCTTGATGCCATTGCTGAGGAACTCAAGCCATTGATCGGAGATCGCGTCCATATCACAAAGTCTAAAGCACACTACTTGGAATTCATGCACAAGGAAGGCACCAAAGGACATGCCCTCCGTTTCATGGCTGAGCATATCGGCTGTACGATGGAGCAAACGATAGCCATTGGGGATGCATGGAATGATAATGAAATGATTAAGGCTGCAGGTCTTGGTGTAGCGATGGGCAACGCCGTTCAATCATTGAAGGACATTGCAGATTACATCACGTTATCAAATAACGAAGATGGCGTACGCCATGTTATTGAGAAATTCGTACTACATTCAGTTATTAAATAATTCCCTTCGAAAGAAGAGACCAGCCCGTCGCATTTGCGATGGGTTGGTCTCTTCTTCTCTTCATATAGCTATTCCATTTTTAGATGGAACCAACTGTTGCACCTGTTCGACCTGGAACAAAAAATGCTTCCTCCACTTCGTTTGCCGGAAGCGGCTTACTGAAATAATAGCCTTGAATTTTGCTGCAGGACTTATCCGTCAAAATATCCAGCTGATCCTTCGTCTCGATACCTTCAGCAATAACCTCCATCTTCAAATGATGCGCCATTGAAATAATGGTAGCTACAATAGCTCGATCATTGTCGTTTTCCGTAATTTCCTTAATGAAGGAGCGATCAATCTTAAGTTTATGAATGGGGAACATTTTCAAATAACTAAGCGAGCTATAACCGGTACCAAAATCATCCAGGCTAATGCGAATACCGTATTTATTTAATTGATTCAAAATACCGGAGGACACCGTCGCATCCATCATCATGCTCTCTGTTATTTCAAGCTCCAAATATTGCGGTTCAAGACCGATCTCTTCCAGCATCTTTTTAATAATTTCGGCAAGCTGCGGCTGATGGAATTGCTGTGAGGATAAATTTACTGAGATCGGAATAAGTGGGCCGCCTTCATTATGCCACTCTCGCATTTGTGTGCACGCAGTTCGCAGCACCCAATCCCCTAGCTCATTAATCATTCCTGTCTCCTCTGCAATTGGAATAAAAATACCAGGCGACAGCAGCCCTTTCACAGGATGATTCCAGCGCACCAGTGCCTCAATTCCGATCATGACTTTATCCTCTGTACGGATTTGCGGCTGATAATGCAGCAAAAGCTCGCCTCTTTCAATTGCTTTTCTAAGATCAGCCTCTAATGCAATCTTATCCAGCAATTGCTTATCCATCTCCGTTGAGAAAAATTGAAATCCATTTTTCCCTTTTCTCTTCACTTCATACATAGCGGTGTCCGCATTTTTCAGTAATTGACTCGCATCTTGTCCATGACTCGGAAATAATGCAACGCCAATGCTGCCGGATACATAATAATCATGGTCCATCAGTCGATAGGGTGTTTGCACGGCCAGTATAATCCTTTGAGCCAATTCCTTAACCTGCTCTTCGTTCTCATAATCACGGCAAAGCAAGGTGAATTCATCGCCTCCCATTCGGGCAAGCATGACCTTTTGTCCATCAATAACATCATTTATTCGACTGCTTACCAGTTGTAGAAAATGATCGCCATATGTATGACCAAGGGAATCATTGATCATTTTGAAACGATCAATATCCAGTACCATGACTGCAAATGTGCTTCCATCCTTACTTTCTTGAATAACCTCAGCGATGGACTGGTTGAATAAACGACGATTAGGCAATCCTGTAAGCTCGTCATGGAAGGCTAGATGATTAATCTTCTCCTTCGCTTTCTTCTCTTCTGTAATATCCTTGAACATAATGTAGCTGCCTACGACTTCACTATTCAAAATGACAGGCGCATTCGTTACACTCAAATCAAATCGCACGCCATCATGACGAAGAATAGCCGTTTCATGTCTCAAAGTTTCCCCAGAATAGGATCTTTGAAATATCCCCTGCACGCTTTCAAGATCCTCGCTAGCGATTATAGAATCCAGTATGCCAATCTGCTGATTCAGCAGCTGATTGCTGTTGAACCCGGTTAATTCTAAAGCAACAGAGTTGAAGCTGATAACACGAAAATGCAAATCAACAGATAGAATGCCATCCTGATTATTATCAAATAATGACTTGTACCATTTCTCGTTTTGCTTCATTTCCGACTCTTTGCCCGCGAACCGCTTTGAAACATAAACACTTGCCAGTGATAAGCTAAGCGTAATTAAGATTCCAGTTGCCAAAAAATAAGCAAGCCACTGTTGATCCATAATAACGCCATAAAAAAGCGCCGATTTATTACTGCTGTGAAAGGTAACTGCTGCCATTCCCGTATAGTGCATACCCGCTATGGCTGCTCCCATAATAATTCCGCTTCCAATTTTCTTCCAATATTTCTCTCGATCATCGCTTTTACGGAAGTAAAAGGAGAGCCACAGCGCGGCAATAGATGCGACGAGCGCAATGAGGATAGATAGTAGAAATATACCCGGATTATAAGTAACTTCGATCAGCATGGCTGCCATTCCGACATAATGCATGACCGAAATGCCCGTAGCAAGGAGCAGAGCACCCACAAATAATCTTGTCCTCGTTAGCTGATTTCTTCCCACTACATGCAGCGTAATAAATGCTGCAGCTACAGCTGCAAGTACAGAGATTAGAACGACAATAAGATCATATTCAATCGTGAAAGGCAGCTTGAATGCAAGCATCCCGACAAAGTGCATCGACCAAATGCCCATACCAAGCGATGCCGCTCCAAATAACAGCCAAGTTATTCGGGATTTCCCTGTGGATGAGGCTACCCTTCCAGCCAAATCAAATGCTGTGTACGATGCTGCCGATGCAATAATATATGAAAAAACGACTAGTAAACTATCATATGATCCGTGAACATGCTCCATCATGATCTCTCATTTCTATGTATTATGAATGACAACGGGGGTCACTCAGCTATTATACAATATACTTCTAAAAATTTTCAGAAATATTGGAATCTTTCTTTTCAGAGAGTGAAGAAGAGCCTCCCCATAGATACAGGGAGGCTCTTCTCTCATATGATGCCAGCAGTACACTCAAGAAACAGCTTTGCGTTCTTTCTTGCAGTTTGCGTTTCCGCAGTTCTTGTAAGTGCCGGTAAAGTCCAAGCGATGATCCGAAACAATAAAACCATATTCCCGCTCTAAGCGTTGTTCCAGATCAAACAGCCAATCCTCTTTAATTTCCTTGAGAGAGCCGCATTCACTGCATATTAAATGATGATGCATATGTGCATGATCCTCGTCTCGCAAGTCATACCGGGCTACACCATCACCAAAATTCATTTTCTCAACCACATGAAGCTCGGCTAGCAGCTCCAGCGTACGATATACGGTAGCAAGACCAATATCATTAAACTTTTGTTTTACAAGCATATAGACTCCCTCAGCGCTTAAATGGTCCACTTCATTTTCAAGCAGCACGCGCAGGATGATCTCACGCTGATTCGTTAGTTTGTATCCATTAGCCATCAGGTGTCGATTTATTCTATCCATTTCCGACGTGATGTTCATCATACCGGATACCTCCTCTTATTAAAAAAAGCCCCATATAATTTATTCCATATATGTAAAGGCTTACTTTTAGAATTATTATAATCTAATGGTAGTATATTTTTGCGGATTAAGCAAATGCCATATTTTCATATACGGATGACCCGCTCTTTGATATTGATAATCATTATTATATATGTTACACTTATCTTGTTCGTAAACATTACGCATAAAGGTCAGGTGAGTGCAATGAGAGAATCCATACATCCCGTTTACCATCAGGTTTTATTTTTTGATGTAACAAGCGGATATAAATTTCTGAGCGGTTCAACGAAATCCTCGAATGAAAAAATGGAATGGGGAGACGGAAACAGCTATCCCGTCATCCGTGTAGATACGAGCTCTGCCTCGCATCCTTTCTATACAGGCAAACAACGCATTTCCGATAAAGGCGGACGCGTGGATCGCTTCAACCAGCGTGTTCAACAAATGAAATAAGCATAAAATGATGTAAGGAGCTTCTAGCCGTTAACCATCCCTTATGGATTACAGCCTGAAGCTCCTTTTTTTTCATTCTATGCGCAAATCGTTATAATACGGTAGAAATACCTCCATCTATATTCACAGATGTACCTGTTACGAAGGATGCCCCATCAGACACAAGAAATGCGATAACGTTAGCCGCTTCCTGAGCACGTCCTATTCGTCCAAGCGGAATGCCATGCTTAGGATCAGCCGCAAACTCATCCCAAGTTAAATGAGGTGCCCTCGCCTGCCACATCCGTTCAATCTGTGCGCTGCGAATCAAACCGATACATACTGCATTCACGCGAATTTGCTGCGAAGCAAGATCCTTGCTCATCGCTTTGGTAAGCGCAAGACCTGCTGCACGGCTGACCGAGGTTGGAAGTGAAGAGGCAGATGGTGTTTTTCCGCCTATCGCCGTTACATTCACAATTGCGCCTCCGCCTGCATGACGCATATAAGGCAGCGCAGCGCGTGAGAAATGAACAGCGCCTAACAGCTTCAAATCAAGATCTCCCGTCCATGCATCAGAATCCACTTCCTCAAACGGCTTTGCTGCCGCCGTACCGGCATTGTTAATAAGAATATTTACAGCACCAAATCTTTCAACCGTTTCCGTTACCGCTCTGCGGGCATTCTCCGGCACCGATACATCCGCACTGATGGCTAGAGCATCTTTTCCCGTCTGCTCCTTAATTTGTTCAACTGCAAGCTTTAGAGATTCCTCATCTCTAGCGACGATAGCTACATCTGCTCCCTCCGCTGCTAATAATAAAGCCGTAGCCAGTCCAATTCCCTTGCTTCCGCCTGTAATAATGGCAACCTTTCCGTTCAAGCCAAGTTCCATCCTTCTCGCCTCCATAAAATCTATTTTTGAACCGTTTTAATAACCTTTTGGACCTCGTTGTTAATATCTATTTCCGAATCTGAGGGCAGATTAACAATGAATATACCGCCAAAAACCTGTTCAGCCTTGCCCTGCCATTCCTTGATTTTATTTTTTAGTATTTTCAGTTCAAGGGAATGAATGACCTGCTTGCTGAGCAGCCAGTTGTATCTTGTGAATTTAGATTTTTCTATCGTTTCAATATAAATGAAAACATCTTTTTCGCTTCGAACTCTTATGATATCCCCGAAAGTTACCTTCTCCGTAAAAACAGGTGTTTCCGCGATTTCATACACGTCCTCTTTCACCTGTAATACATCCAATACCTCGACCTCTTGGCCTGCGCCATCGAAGGAAAGATGCAGCTTTATGTAGTCTAGAATGCCGTTCACCCTCTATGTCAAATTTCGTATAGAAAATATGCGATTCCGGTTAACTCAGATCAACATTCGTATAATGCTCAACCGTAGGAAACGGATCATAAAAATGGTGAAGCAAGCTTTTCCATTCCAAGTATTCCGCTGACCCTCTAAAGCCAACTGTATGATCTTCGAGCGTTTCCCATCTCACTAGTAAAATATATTTGCCCTGCTCTTCCATACATTTCTGCAATTCGTGGTTTATATAACCCTTCATCTTCGAAATAATAAGCGAGGCTTTCTTAAAGTTATCTTCAAAATCATTAGTCAATCCATTCTTCACCTGTAAAATCGCCGCTTCGAGAATCACATCAGCATCTCCCTGTTCTACAGTCTAAGCCTAGCATATAGGAATAAATCGAAAAATTCCATCGCATTATATGTCTAAATTGCCATTCCTTTTAAATAATCTTAACGAGAAGAGTGCTCTTACTCCTGCTATTCTAACGAGTTTTCTATCCTATCCCTATTCGATGAAGGGGATCAAATTCCCTTTTTAACCAAAAAAGGATACTCCCTTAGGTTAGCAACCGATAAGGAGTATCCCATATGTTCTTATTAGCTTACATGCTCATTAATCATTGTTGTCGTTTCTATCCTTTTTCTTGTCCCGCTCTTCCTTTGCCTTTTTCCTTTCTTCCTTCTCTGCTTTTTTCCTCTCTTCTCGTTCTTCCTTCGCTTTTTTCATTCTTTCTTTTCTATCTTTTATTTCCTGTTCTATTTTTGATTTGATATCCTTATTCTCTTCTTGATGATCGTCAGAGACAGAGCTATCCTTATCTTTATCTTTATCTTTATCCTTCTTGCTCTCCAAGGCTGGCAGCTTGCCTAACGCTTTAGGAAAACCTATTACTGGTTCATTAACTAGAGCGCCCTCCATCAGAACTTGGAATACAGAAGCTGCGGCTTTGGAGCTTGTTCTTAAGTAATGGGAACTGTCGCTCTTGTCATAACCGAGCCAAACCGCTCCAACTAGCTGAGGGGTATAACCGACAAACCAGTTATCCTTAGCCCCGTATCCCTTTGTTCCAGACATTTCAGTTGTGCCTGATTTTCCTGCAACCGGACGCCCTTCTAGCGACGCGGCGACTCCCGTACCTTTACTCGTAACACCCTCCAGCATTGCTGTCATCATTCGAGCGGTTTCAGGCTCTGTGACCCGCACCCCCGAATTATCTTGAAACTGGGCCAATACTAATCCATCTGCCGTTTCAATACGTGAAATCGCATGTGCTGTCATTCGTGTCCCATCATTTGCGAATACACTAAAGGCTTCCGCCATCGCAAGCGGAGAAGTTCCCTCTTCCAATCCCCCGAGCGCTAAACCAAGGTTGCGATCGCCAGCTGTTAACGGGATCCCAAAGCGTTCGGCTGCATCCATACCTTTATCTATTCCAATCTCATTAAGCAGCTTAACCGCAGGAATATTATAGGAATGGATGAGAGCCTCATATAATGTCACTTTACCATGGTATGCTCCGTCCGCATTATGAGGCTCATAGCCATTTAGGTTAATAGGCTCATCCACAAGTTTATCTGATGGCTTATAGCCTTGCTCCAGCGCAGGCGTATATACCGCAATCGGCTTCATCGTCGAGCCTGGCTGGCGTTTTAGCTGCACAGCTCGATTAAAGCCGCGAAAAGGCTGATCGCCTCTGCCCCCTACTAGCGCACGAAGCCCTCCATTGCGCGGATCTACTAAGACTGCTCCGCTTTGAATGAGTTGGTCCTCCGCGCTGTTTGGAAACAAATCGTCCTTCGCATAGACTTGCTCCGCTGTCTTTTGCATTTCCGTATCTAATTCTGTATAAATACGCAGCCCGCCTTGAAGCACTTCATTTTCAGATAGCCCATATGTCGTCATGGCTTCGCGTATGATTTGATCCACGTAATAAGGGAACAAAATATCGTCAACACGATTAGGCTTGGCTTCCAGCAAATGAATAGGCTCACTGACACTTGCTTCGTATTCTTCTTTAGAAATCCACGCTTGGTCTCTCATCAATGCAAGAACAATATCTCTGCGTTCCTTGGCTTTGTCTAAATGCTTATAGGGAGTTAGCGAGGACGGTGCCTTGAGGAGACCTGCCAGCAAAGCTGATTCAGCTATCGTTAGCTGATTTGCTTCTTTCCCAAAATACGTATTCGCCGCTCTCTTGATTCCCCATGCTCCTTCACCGAAATACATCTGATTCAGATACAAGGTCATTATCTCTTCCTTATTGTAGGTTTCTTCAATTTTTTTGGCTAAAAGCACTTCATCCCATTTACGCGACCATGTTCGCTCTTGCGATAAAAAAACATTTTTGGCAAGCTGCTGCGTAATGGTACTGCCGCCCTGAACAGTGCCTCCTGCTGTTAGATTAGTCCAAAAAGCACGTCCAATCGCACGCATATCCATCCCGTTATGCTCGAAATATCGTTTATCCTCCACTGCGACAACCGCATCAATCATACCCTTAGGAATATCTTTATAGTCAATTTCTTCAATCTTATTAAAGGCTAATGAAGTCGCCTCCTGGCCTTTCATATCATACAAAATCGTTGCCGCAGGCAGCGGTTCATCAAGCTGACCGACATCCTGAGCATTTACCAGTAATCGAAAAGTCAGCCAGCCTACTAGAATAATGAGTACAACTAATGCTGCCGCTATTATTAAAATATGCTTAAGTCCCGTTTTGTCCCTTTTGGTTTTCTTGCTCGTTGGCATAGCCTGTCCCCCATAATCATGTGTCTCTACTGTTATACTCATTCGTAATGGAGGACTGTTTTAGGTACGTTTGGGCCACAGATGCCCATGTACAAAAAAATGCCAATGAACAGCAGCCTGTTCATCGGCATTCATTTTTAGTTACTCGATACGTAGTTCTAACAAACGCTAGACCACAGCATTAATTTTGAAAGCGAGCGCTTAATGAATTTATGGGGTCATGCTTTAATTTGGGATGAGGGAGCTTAGAACGACAATCCGCCATCATAGCGGTCATATTCTCTCGTTTACTCACAAACTGTCCATATTGTGCTTGTGCAATTTCATCCTCTGGATTTGCTTCTAAATAAATCTCCAGCTCTGCAATGGTCATTTCAATCTCATGCAAAATATCCTTGCCCGCATAACGAAGCTCCACAATCGTTCGTGTTGGTTTCCAAGCATTTTTCAAGCTAATATCCTCCTGCTGCCCTATCCTGTTGTTTTGCAAACAAAAAAAAAAGCAGTCCTGCAAAAATAGGGCTTCGTTAAACAGTATATGCAGGAGCAGCGATTGTAGAACGGCTAATTGGCAACTAATGATTCATCGCTGTCCCGCTGGGGTAAGTATAGACAAATCTTAACTAAGGGAGTGGTTCATATGAATACGCAACAGCGAAACGTAGAAATTGAAGAACGTCATGTGGAGAAAAAGTCAGATTCCAGCTTAGTTGCATCGACATTCATTAAATATGCAGCCTATATCGTCATCTTCTTTGGCGCTCTATACTTTCTAGTTCGATATGTATTCCCTATGTTCTAATAGGAAGGGAATAAAAACCTCTGGTTAAAGCGCATCGCTCACGGAGCGAATCGCTTTAACCAGAGGTTTATTTACTTGCTAACATGCATCATGGACCTAAAGATCTGCCAGCACTTGATACCATACGCCCTTCTTCGAATAAAGGGTTCCCTTAACCTCGGACCAACCGCCAAGGTACGTAATATCGAATAATTGTTCCGGTATTATATAGCGATCCTTCGTGTCCTCAGCAACATCCTCATTAACTGCTCGGAAACCATGCTCGACAAACAAGCGCTGCATCTCATCCTTATGGAGAAAGGCGATAAATGCTTCCGCTACCTTTCGGGTACCATGCTTTTCGACATTTTTATCCACGACGGCAGCAGGATTTTGGATAAGAATTGTACTTTTTGGTACGACGATATCATATTTGACGCCTTTCTTGATTCGAGCGAGCAGCTCATTCTCATAAGTAACAATGACGTCGCCGACACCATATTCAAAGGCAGCCATGGAAGCGCGTCCGCTCTTATCAAGCGACTCTACGTTAGCGTGAACCGCTTTTAGAAAGCTTTTTGCATACTCTGGATTCTTCGTACCCGTCTTCTCCTCGGACTTTTTCAAGCCTGCACCGTAAATCGCATTAATATCCCATTGTGCGCCGCCGGATGTTTTCGGATTCGGATATAACACCTTAACGCCCTTCCGCGTCAGGTCATCCCAATCCTTAATCTCCTTCGGATTGCCTTCACGGGTTCCAAGAACGACAACGGAATTCGTAATCATTCCTTCATTGCCTTGAGTCTTCCAATTATGCGTGATGAAACCGGCATCGGCTATTTTGTCCAGATCGCCTTCCATAGCAAGCACAGCGACATCCGCTTCAAAGCCGCCAGCGATAGCGCGAGCTTGCGTGCCTGAAGCTTCATAGGACTCTTGGAAGGTTACCTTCTGGCCCGTCTCCTCCAGCCAATAGGCTTGAAAGGCAGGAAGGATGTCAGCGAATGCATCCTTCACAACCGAATAGGCACCGATTACAAGCGTTACATCGCCGTCTTGTACGGTAGATTCAGTAGCATTGACATTCGTCTGCTCAGCATTGCTGCAGCCTGCTGCAAGCAGCAGCAGCGCGGTAAGCAGCAGCGTGAGCATGCGCTGGCTTGTGGTTCGGTTTATTTTCATATTCGCATACAACTCTTTCTCCGCAGCTTATATTTTAAATATGGATAGGCATAGGATCTACTTTTAACGTATTTTCCGCAATCCAGCTTTCGTTATCATTAAATAAGTATGCTCGATGCACCAGCACACTTACACCCTCACCGGGATGCAGCACATCTTTCTCCAGTGATCGGTACGTAATCAGCTTCGTATCGCCTACTAGAAGCTCGACCATCCATTCACTGCCGCGGAAATGCAAATGCTTCACGATTCCTGGCAAAGTCGCAGAAGCTAGCTTAATTTCACCTGGCTTGCCGATCTCAATATACTCTGGACGAATGAGTGCTTTTGTACCTGGGCGGCTTGCCGCATCCTCAAAGCCTTTAAGCTGTGAAATATCCTCCACAATTGTAGATTCACCGATAAAGCTTGCCACAAAAGGTGTTTCCGGACTTTTATAAATATCCCAAGGACTGCCCTTCTGCTCCAGCTTCCCTTTGCTAATGATCATAATCTCATCGGCGACTTCGATCGCTTCCTCTTGGTCATGCGTAACGAAAATGGAGGTGATACCCACGCGCTCAATCATTTCCTTCAGCCATGTTCTTAGCTCTGTACGAATTTTCGCATCTATTGCTGCAAATGGCTCATCGAGCAGCAGCAATTGCGGCTCAGGCGCAAGCGCTCTTGCGAAGGCTACGCGCTGACGTTGTCCGCCGGACAGCTGATGCGCATAACGATGCTCAAAGCCTTTGAGACCCGTCAGCTCTACCAAATACATGACTCGCTCACGGATTTTCTCCTTGGATTGCTTCTTTACCTTTAAACCAAAGGCGATATTATCATAAACGGTCATATGCTTGAACAGTGCATAGTTTTGAAATACAAAGCCGATTCCACGTTCCTGCGGCGGAAGATCATTTACGCGTTTTCCATGAAAAATGATATCACCAGAGGTAGGTGTCTCAAGTCCTGCCAACATACGAAGTATGGATGTTTTACCGCCGCCGCTCGGTCCGAGCAAGCCAATCAAATGACCTTTTTCGATTTCAAAGCTAACATTTTGCACAGCATGGAAATCTCCAAAGCTTTTGTTTAAATTCCGCACTTCAATATGCATGGCTCAATGCACTTCCTTCCTTTTTTTAGCCCATTCCATCAGCAGCAGCAAACCAACGGAAAATGCCGCAAGCACCAAAGCAACGCCATTTGCAGCTACCACATTAAAGTTTTCTACATCCTGATAAACGAGTGTCGTAGCGGTTTGCGTCTTATTCATAATGTTGCCGGATACGACGAGTACGGCCCCGAACTCGCCTAGTGACCTCGCCACTGTCAAAACAACGCCGTAGATAACGCCCCATCTAATGGAAGGCCAAGTTACCTTCCAAAAAGTGTACCAAGAGTAAGCGCCCAGCGTTGAAGCTGCTTCCTCCTGTTGGGTTCCTATTTCTTGCAGAACAGGCATCACCTCACGCACCATAAGCGGGAAGGTAACGAATAGCGTCGCTAGAATCATCCCTGGCAGCGCATATACGATTTTGAAGCCTGCATCCTCGAAGAATGCACCCATTACTGTATTGGGTCCTAAAATGAGTACAATCATCAGACCGCCGATTACTGGTGATACTGCAAAAGGCAAATCAACGAGACTATTCAATAGCCGCTTTAGCCGGCGCCCAATCCATTCTGCACGAACCAGATAAATAGCAAGCATAATCCCGAACAATGTGTTTAAAGCTGTGACAACGATTACGATAATGCCTGTCATCATAAGCGCATGCAGGGATTGCGGGCGCGTAATACCTTCGACAAAGCCGCTCCATCCATCCGCCCATGAGCCGGTAAATATTTTGATCAACGGTATGATAAGCAATAGTACAAACACGATATAAGTTAACGTAATCCATAATCTTCTAATCATAGGCCGCTCCTCCTGCTCTGAATGAGGTTAACGGTCCATAGAATAACAAAAGACAGAGTCAGCAACAGTACAGATACAGCTGCAGCACCTTGGGGATTACTGCTTTCAATCTCTCCGAAAATGTATACGGAAGCAATCAATGTCTTGCCTGGAATGTTGCCGGCTACTAATACAACAGCTCCAAATTCCGCGATCCCGCGTGAAAATGCAAGCATCGCACCACTCAAAATACCTGGCAGCATCATTGGAAAAATAACGCTAAAAAATGTTTTTACCCGTGTAGCGCCTAACGTATAAGCTGCTTCTTCCTCTGATTTATCCATTTCCTCAAGGAGAGGCTGAATCGCCCGAATAACGAACGGAAAGGTTACAAACAGCATCGCAACGACAATGGCTGGTTCATGGAACACAATTTCAATTCCAAGCTTCTGAGCCAGGCTCCCTACAAAGCTATTAGGACCTAACAACAACAAAATCATTAGGCCTCCTACCGCTGTAGGCAATGCAAAGGGCAAATCAACTAAGCTATTCAGAAGTCTGCGTCCCGGGAACCGATAGCGGATTAGCACCCAGCCTATCATGGTTCCAAGAAACATGTTAAGGACCGTCGCAATGACCGCTAACTTCACAGTGAGCAGAACAGCTTTCCAAGCCAGCGGATCGGATATACTTTCCCAAAAAGGATTCCATCCAAGCGAAAAGGATTGCGTATAGATGCCGACGATTGGTAGAACGATGAGGATGATAAAATAAAGCAGTATGGTGCTTCGAAAACCAAAGCTCCACCCTTTTCCGCGAAACCATGCATTCACTGTAGCTTGACCTCCAAACCATCGGCTCGTGCCGTAGGACTAACAAACAAAGTAAAACAATAATTCCTATGACAATACTAGGTATTAATAATGTAGCATCCGAAATGGGATTAAGTCAATCCTATTTTTAGAAATTCTAATGGCTTTCATTTCAATTTCTTATAAGTATTTGCAAGCTGTTTTCTAGGTGCATGCAAAAAAGAGGAGACCGGCATATTGCCGATACTCCTCTTTCTCTATTCGCCTTCAATATAGTAAACATTATCGCCTTCAGAAATGATTGCTTGCCCTTGCGTGAGATCGGTTATCCATGCGATAAACGCTTCTGCTTGGGTCGTCTCAGGCAGGCATCGCACGATGACACGATCCGTAAAATCCGTCCCGCCAACGCGCGTGCCTTTGCCATGCAGCTCATTTTCCAGCTTGCCGTACCATGTATAATCCACATCAACGAAAACCTCGCGATGAAGAACCTTAACAATCTCATCAGCCGCCTCTATACCAGCAACCGCTCCGTCGGTATAAGCTCGAACAAGCCCGCCTGCACCCAGCATAATGCCGCCAAAATATCGCGTCACTACGACAGCAACGTTTTTCAAGCCTTTGTGCTTTATGACCTCAAGAATCGGTTTGCCTGCTGTACCGCTCGGCTCGCCATCATCGGACGCCTTCTGAAACTGATCTCGTTCCCCTACAAGATACGCTGAGCAATTATGTGTCGCTTGTCGATGGAGAAGCTTGATTTCGTTAATGAAAGCAACAGCTTCCTCCTCTGTCTCCACAGGCTTAGCATAACCGATGAATCGAGATTTCTTAATGACGATCTCTGCGTAATCCTCCCGCCTGACCGTTGAATACTTATCCAGCATAGGTTGTGACTCCCGTATACCGGTCCTGCCGGTTTATTACAGCCGTGCTTCCAGCTCGGCTTTTTCTTTCTCAAAGCCTGGTTTACCAAGCAATGCAAACATGTTTTTCTTGTAAGCTTCTACGCCCGGTTGGTCGAATGGATTAACACCAAGCAAGTAACCGCTGATTCCGCATGCTTTCTCGAAGAAATAGACAAGATAGCCGAATGTATATGGCGTCATGTCTGCAATGTTAACGATCAGGTTCGGTACTTGGCCATCTGTATGTGCAAGAAGCGTTCCTTCGAATGCTTTTTTGTTAACAAAGTCCATTGTTTTGCCTGTAAGGAAGTTTAGACCATCCAAATCCGCAGCGTCAGCCTCAATCGAAATGTGCTCAGCTACTTCTTTTACTTGAATGACTGTTTCAAAAATATTCCGGTTGCCCTCTTGGATAAACTGACCCATGGAGTGCAAATCTGTTGAGAAATCAACAGCAGCAGGGAAGATACCTTTGTAGTCCTTGCCTTCGCTCTCGCCGAATAGCTGTTTCCACCACTCCGAAACGAAATGCAATGAAGGCTCGTAGTTAACAAGAATTTCAGTTGCTTTGCCTTTGCGGTAAAGCGCGTTGCGAGCTGCCGCATATTGGTAAGCTTCGTTTTCTGCAAGGTTTGGATTGCTGTATTCCTTGGAAGCATCTGCTGCGCCTTGCATGATGGAATCAATACTGATGCCAGCTGCTGCAATTGGCAATAGACCTACAGCTGTTAGAACGGAATAACGTCCGCCTACATCATCTGGGATGATGAATGATTCATAGCCTTCTTCAGTGGAAAGCTTTTTCAATGCGCCTTTCTCGCTGTCCGTTGTTGCGTAGATACGTTTGCGAGCTTCTTCTTTGCCATATTGCTTCTCAAGCGCTGCCCGGAATACGCGGAATGCGATAGCCGGCTCAGTGGTTGTGCCTGATTTCGAAATTACGTTGATTGACCAGTCGCGACCTTCAATCAATTGCAATAAATGAGTCACATAAGTAGAGCTGATGTTATTGCCAGCGAAAAGCACTTGAGGCGTTTTACGCTGCTCTTTCGGTAAAATATTATAGAATGAGTGTGAAAGCATCTCGATTGCTGCGCGAGCGCCAAGATATGAACCGCCGATGCCGATTACGATCAGCACTTCGGAGTCGGATTTAATCTTATCAGCAGCCTTCTGAATGCGAGCGAACTCTTCTTTATCATAGTTAGTCGGAAGGTCGATCCAACCCAAATAATCTGAGCCTGTACCTGTTCCGTTATGTAATTGATCATGCGCAAGGCGAACGGACTCTGCCAAATAATCAATCTCATGCTTGCCGACAAATGTCAGCGCTTTGCTGTAATCAAATTGAACTGTTTTACTCATAGTAACGTGAACCTCCTCAAGATTGTGCGAAGCAAAAATCGCTTCGTATGAACACCCTTTGTTTTGTTGAATCCAAACTTCTTCGAAAGCCTGTGCTAAAATAAATGACAGCAGTCAGGCTTTTTTTCAACTTAGCATCTACAATATCGGATTTACACCACAAAAACAAGCACCGCAACAATGAAAACTTGATGAAGTTTCTGTATAATTAAATAAATAGACCCTTAAGAGTGGAGGAATGAATGATGAAAAAGATCGGATTTATAGGATTAGGTGTTATGGGTATAGGCATGGCAACCAATTTACTCAAAAAAGGATACGAAGTATCCATTTACAATCGTACGCCAGGTAAAGCAGCAGCCTTGCTAGAGCTAGGTGCAGTTGAGCTTCAATCCCCAGCTGAGGTTGTGAAAGCCGTCGATATGGCAATCACCATGATCAGCAACGATGCGGCAATTCGTGAAGTCTATTGGGGAGAAAATGGCGTTTTCGCCGGTGCGCGCAGCGGAATTATCCTCATTGACAGCAGTACGATTTCCCCTGCACTTGCGAAAGAACTGGCTGCATCAGCTGAAGCTCTCGGTGCCTCTTTCCTTGACGCTCCCGTAACAGGCAGCAAGCCTGCAGCAGAGGACGGCACGCTTGTATTCATGGTAGGCGGCCCAGAAGAAGTACTTCAAAGTGCTGAGCCCGTGCTTCTGGCAATGGGACGCAAGGTTATTCCCATGGGACCGAACGGCAGCGGATCGACTGCCAAGCTAGCGCATAATACAATCGTTGGCATAAATGTTGTCGCGCTGGTTGAGGGCATGGCAATCGCTGCAAGCGGCGGTATTGACGGCAGCAAGTTCATTGAGCTCGTTCAATCCGGCGGTGCTGCAAGTAAATCAGCCGAGCTGAAGGGCGCTAAGCTCCTTGAAGGCAACTATGATGTGCAATTCTCACTTGAGCTCATGCTAAAGGACTTAAAACTATCCTCCATCCTCTCCGATAGTCTTAAAGTTCCAACTCCGCTGTTAGAAGCGGCTAAGGGCTTATTCCAAGTTGGAGATTCTATGGGACTAGGCGAGCTTGACATGTGCAGTGTGGGTCAAGCCTATGAGCAGTGGATCGGTCGCAAGCTTAGCGGACGTGAGTAGAATGAACTAAGCAGTTAACGTATCAAAAAGAGGGGTTATCCATGGCTATTAACCATGGATAACCCCTCTTGCTATAGGCTAAGTATCGGTTTTCTTAATAATAAGGTGCGATCATCAAGTAAACGACTACACCAGTGAAGCTGACATACAGCCAGATCGGCATCGTCCATCTTGCGATTTTGCGATGTTTATCTACCTTCATTTGCAGTCCGCGCACTGCAGATATTAAAGCTAAAGGCACAATAACGATAGCCAATAGGATATGTGTAATCAAAACGAAGAAATAGATTGAACGAAGGATACCTTCGCCGCCGTAAGATGTTGATTCCGTCAAGTAGTGATAAGCCACATAGGAAACAAGAAAAAAGGTTGTAGATACAAAGGCTGCTCCGATAAAAGCGCGATGCATCCGTACATTCTTCTTCAAAATAGCAATTAGTGCTACCAGCAGCGCAATAAACGTAAAGCTGTTGAAAATTGCATTCAATAGAGGCAAAATTTTAACATCAAAGCCAATCTCGCCGTCATAGGCAGGCAAGAAAAATAGAACCGCTATAAGCCCGACAAGAACGACTGTTAAAATCGAAATGAGCGGTGTATAGTTTTTTTCCTTCATGGTGCTAGTCCCTCCTAAAAGTTTTGCAAATGACTCTAATAGTTATCCGCATAGTCTTATATCTTGCCTTAACTTTATCCCATTCCCTCCCTTAAAACAATTCCATATCACTCATCTTTGTAACAGAAAAACGAATATTCCAAGTCAATGCTGCGAACAGCTCCTATCCGCGTGCCTTCCCTACAAAAAAAGGAAGGCTGAACCCCTAAGAGGTACAGCCTTCCTTCTTTTCTTATACAGCTTACTCGTAGATATACGAGCAGCAATAATCTGTTACTTCAGCAACTTGAAGTTTGAACTTCGTGTTTGCAGCCACTTTGAATTCGCCTTCGCCTTGAATGTGCAGCCATTCCGTCTCGCCTGGCAGCAGCACTTTCAAATCACCAGCCAAAATCTCCATGATTTCGATGCAGTCCGTTCCGAACTCGTAGTCGCCTGGCAGCATAATGCCAAGCGTTTTTTTCGTGCCGTCCGCAAAAACGACAGCGCGGCTCGTTACTTTACCTTCAAAATAGACATTCGCTTTTTTGATAACCGTTACATTTTCGAATTGAGACATGGTTGCGGAAATCTCCTTTATATATCGGATGCGTAGGCTGCGGCTTGAATGCCGTTATTACAGCAATGCTTTTACTTTGCTTACAACATTCTCAACCGTGAAGCCATACTCTTGGATTACACGATCGCCAGGTGCGGATGCGCCGAAACGGTCGATAGCAAGAATGTCGCCATTATCTCCTGTGTAACGCTCCCAGCCAAATGGATGAGCCATTTCGATAGCTAGGCGAGCTTTAACTTCTGGAAGAATGACGGAATTTTTGTATTCCTTCGATTGCTTCTCGAAGAGATCGAAGCTTGGCATGCTGACGACACGAACTTGGATGCCCTCTTCTGCCAACGCTTTTTGAGCTGCAACTGCAAGCTGTACTTCGGAGCCAGTAGCAAGAATTTGTGCTTGCGGCTTGCCGTTTGCTGCATCGGATACAACGTATGCTCCGCGGCGAACTTTAGCATGTGTATCTTCCAATGCGCCTTCTAGAATCGGCAAGTTTTGACGAGTCAATACAAGCGCTACTGGATTTCCTTGGTTTTCAACCGCGTAAGCCCATGCTGCAGATGTTTCATTCGCATCAGCTGGACGGATAACAGTAAGACCTGGGATGATACGGATTGAAGCAAGTTGCTCAATCGGCTCATGTGTAGGGCCGTCTTCACCAACAGCAATACTGTCATGCGTCAATACATAAACGACTGGCAGTTGCATGAGTGCAGCAAGACGAATGGCAGGACGAAGGTAATCCGTAAATACGAAGAATGTACCTCCGAATACTTTCAAACCAGTATGCAATGCGATACCGTTCATTGCAGCAGCCATACCGAACTCACGAACGCCGTAATAAAGATTGCGGCCATCGTAACTGCCCGGTTTGAATTGCGTCATACCTTTAAGGTGAGTCATTGTTGAGCTTTCTAGGTCAGCAGAACCGCCAAAAATAGTCGGAGCATTTTTCGCTAGACCGTTAAGCGCGTTACCCGAAGCAACTCGAGTCGATACAGGCTTGTCATCAGCTGTGTAGACAGGAAGGTCTGCATCCCAGCCTTCTGGCAATGCGCCAGAAATGGCAAGCTCGAATTGAGCTGCAAGCTCAGGGAAAGCTGCTTTATAAGCTGCAAAAGCAGTATCCCATGCTGCGTTTGCTTTTTCGCCGTTGCTTTTCACTTCAGCAAAATGCGAACGAACCTCATCCGGCACGTGGAATTGGTGATCTTCTGACCAGCCATAAGCTTGTTTCGTTAGTTTTGTTTCGTCAGCGCCAAGCGGAGATCCGTGAGGACCAGCATGACCGCCTTTGCCGCCTTTGTTCGGGCTGCCGTAGCCGATTATTGTTTTCACTTCGATCAAAGTCGGTTTGGAAAGATCCGCTTGAGCATCAGCAACAGCTTTTGCTAGTGCATCAAGATCATTTCCGTCCTCAACGCGAAGCACTTGCCAGCCGTAGCCTTCAAAACGTTTTTGTACGCTTTCGGAGTAGGAAAGATCCAAAGCTCCGTCAAGTGAGATATCATTGGAATCATATAGAACAACCAATTTGCCAAGTTTCAAGTGACCTGCAAAGGAAGCAGCCTCGTGAGAGATACCTTCCATTAAGTCGCCATCACCGCAAATGGAGTAAGTGAAGTGGTTAATGATGTCATGGCCTTCTTTATTGTAAGTAGCCGCAAGCTGCGCTTCCGCAATTGCCATACCAACAGCCATTGCAACACCTTGTCCAAGCGGACCAGTCGTTGCATCAACACCAGCAGTGTGGCCAAACTCAGGGTGTCCTGGAGTCAATGAGCCCCATTGACGGAAGTTTTTCAGTTCTTCAAGCGGCAGATCATAGCCGGAAAGGTGAAGCAGGCTGTATAGCAGCATGGAGCCGTGACCCGCGGAAAGTACAAAGCGGTCGCGGTTAATCCATGTCGGATTCGCTGGGTTGTGAGTCATATTTTTTGCAAACAGCTGATAGCCCATTGGAGCAGCGCCCATTGGCATACCAGGGTGGCCTGATTTCGCTTTCTCAATAGAATCGATCGCCAGTGTACGGATCGTATCGATCGAAAGCTGATCAATTGATTTTTGTGTAACAGTCATTCCAATTCCTCCTATAATCTTATCTCATCTAATTTTCGTCTCGCCATAAGAAACCTATATAGCGATGCAGCGTCATACCAGTACGCAATAACTTTGAATATTGTATCACTCTGAATGCTTCAATGCTATCTCAAAAAACAGAAAACTTGCATAAAAATACAGTTAGTTGAATACAACTGTTTTGTTTTGGTGGACAAGAACGCGGTCCTCAATATGCCATTTTACCGCACGCGCCAGCACGACACGTTCGATTGTACGGCCAATACGTTTCAAATCATCCACATTGTCGCGATGACTTACACGCTGAACGTCTTGCTCGATAATCGGTCCGCCATCCAACTCTTCCGTCACGTAATGTGCAGTTGCACCGATAATTTTCACACCGCGATTGTAAGCTTGCGCATACGGCTTCCCGCCAACAAAAGCAGGTAGGAAGGAATGGTGGATATTTATGATACGATTCGGGAATTGCTCGATAAACTTCGGCGAAATGATTTGCATGTAGCGGGCTAAAACAATAATATCTGCCTTATCTGCTACCACTTCCATCTGCTTGCGCTCTGCTTCATCCTTCGTGGTTGCTGTAACCGGGATGTGATGGTAAGGAATACCGAATGACTCCACAAGCTCACGCATATCTGGATGATTACTAATAACCATAGAGATATCCGCATCTAGGTCGCCAGCTTTCCATTGCCATAACAACTCAAGCAGACAATGATCTTCCTTGGATACGAAAACAGCAAGACGCTTCTTGCGGCTGGCGCGGAATGTATGCCACTTCATATCGAAACGATCAGCTACTCTTGCAAAGTCCTCCACCAGCACAGGCAATTCCTTATCTAGATCCTGTAAATCGAACTCGAAGCGGATAAAGAACATTCCGCCCTCCGGGTCCATTGTATATTGATCAGATTGAACGATATTTGCACCGTGCTCATATAGGAAGTGAGATACTGCAGCCACTATTCCTGAACGATCTGGACAAGCAATGAGCATGCGCGCACGACCATTGTTTCCACTTACTCCTTTATTTTGTTGCGGGTTAGATTGAGATGACATTACATTCAAACTTCCTTCCTTTAGCTAATACTATACATTTGCAAGTAAAGATTTACCGCCAAACCAAGCAACAAGCCTTTGGTTGACTTGTTCCTCTGTTAATGAGCTCGACAATGCTTCACCTGCGATAATCAGATCATACAAGCGTTCCATCGGCTCGCGAGGGTCAGCTTTTTTCGCTTTTGCATCATTTTTGAGCAATTCCCACGTAGAGAGTACGAATAGTCTAGGATCAATTTCTTGCTTGCCAAAAAAGTGATGCAAACGCTCAACGTCCTCGAAGAACGTTTCACCAAAGCGATTTCGAGCATTGCCGCTTAGCAATGCAATTTCCGCTTCATACATTGGACGCTCTGTCTTGTCTTCCTTGCCAATCCAAGGAGTCTCAAGAATGAACGGGCGGCCCTGGAGTCCTTCATGATTTACGATTCTAGAAATCGCATCATGTCCAAGCCAGCCAGCGCCAATCGGAGCATGTCTATCCTTGCCTGCACCGCGCGTGTTTTTACTATCATTCACGTGAACAACCGCTACGCGATCGAGACCAACGGTACGATCAAATTGCGCAAGAACGCCATCCAAATCATCAACTAAATCATAGCCGGCATCATGCATATGACAAGTATCCATACAAACCGTCAAGCGGTGGTTATCTTCAACCTTGTCCATAATAGCTGCCAGTTCCTCAAAGCTGCGGCCAATTTCAGTCCCTTTGCCAGCCATCGTCTCTAGCGCGATATTCACATTTGTATCCTTCGTCCCTGCAAGAACCTCATTTAAGCCCTCAGCTATACGAGCAATACCAAATTCTGCATCCTTGTCTGTATAAGCGCCGGGATGTAGGACAATATTACGAACACCAATATGGTCCGTTCTGCGAATTTCTTCCTGTAAAAAAGATACTGCGAGCTCATATGTAGCGTCTTTGTATGAGCCTAAATTAACAATGTATGGCGCATGCACAACAATCTCTTGGATGCCGGATTTCTCCATCAGTGCTTTGCCTTCTTCAATATATAGCGTATCGATTGGTTTCCTTCTAGTGTTCTGAGGTGCACCTGTGTAGATCATAAATGTGCCTGAGCCGTACGACACTGCTTCCGTTGCAGCAGTGAGCAGCCCCTTGTCCGAAAATGATACATGGGAACCTATTTTTAACATGACTTTTTCGCCCCTTTCGGTTGATCAAACCTTATTTTACAAGGAATGTCGAAATAAATCTAGGAATACGGTATAATTCATTATTGAGGTGAAAGACACTTATGAAAACAACGCCTGATTGGTTCATGTATTTTATCGTTTTTTGGGCAATCGTCATGGTTGTAGCGATGTCGATTGGCGGGTTTTTCATGTTTAGAAAGTTCCTCAAGGTGCTTCCAATGCGCGACGGAAAATCCAAGCTCGATTGGCAGAACTACTGGGTAGAACGAAGCCGCAGCATGTGGAATGATGATTCCAAGGAGCTGTTGGATGAGCTGGTATCGCCGGTCCCAAGCGCTTTTCGCGATATAGCTAAACACTCCATTGCCGCCAAAATCGGTCAAGTTGCAATCGAAAATGGCTCGTCGACTGTCACACGCGCACATTGTATTGAAGGCTACATAAGAGCAACTCCAAAACGTGACTACCGAAGCTTAGTTACTTTCCTTGATCGTCGTGGAATTGATTACGCTCCCTATAAGCATCTACTTAATAAATGAGTTTAAGCCGCCTTGTGCTGCTTAAACTCATTTATAATTTCTGCACCGCTTAGCTGCATTTGCGTCATTATGGAATGATGAGTTTAAATAAAGATGTAACCATTTCGGTTCAGATTCGTTATAACATATAGGAGGTGGTTCTTTTGATGAAATCATCGAAGCAAAGAAGAAACAGAAAATCAGCAACAGCAGGAGCAATTCTTCTAGCTGTCATGCTCGCCGCATCAGCGTGCGGCAATGCCAACACGAACAACACAGCTAACGGACAACAAGGTACAGTGAATGAAGGTACGGTAGTCGATGGACTGCCAACTGACAACGGCGTGGTCGAGCCGGACGTTTCAACTCCCGAGCCAACTGCCGATTCCAGCAATAATACTGCTGCTACCGACAAACCAGCGACAGACAAAGTCATTGTCGCAGAAGGTACTTATATAGGTTTATCGGACTCTCACTCTATCGAGATTGAAACAGCTTCCGGACCTGTTCCTCTTCAAATCACAGAAGAGCAAGCAAAAACGCTGGAAGATTACCCATCGGATGCAAAAGTGAAATTTGAATACACAGAAAAAGCAATTGAAGGCGAAGCTACTCTTAAACAAAATTGGCTTACGAAAATAGAACAAGTGAAATAGTGATGTGAAGTGAAGTGAAGGAGCGAGGCGAAATGCGGATTGCCATTGCCGGCGGTACAGGCTTTATCGGCAGTGCCTTAACAAAGGCGCTGCTGGAAAGAAATGATGAGATATGGATTATCTCTCGCAAAAGCCCCAAGGAGCCGACCAAGCATGCCAATCTCCATCGCGTGACTTGGGTTGAACTGACAGGGGAACCTCTCATGCTTGATGGTATGGACGTCATCATTAATCTCACCGGCGAATCCATTAATCAACGTTGGTCCAACGCTGCAAAGCAGCGCGTTCTCCAATCCAGACTAACGGCAGCGGCACGTATTGCTGAGCTTCTTCAAGCCCTTAACAACAAACCAAAGCTCGTTATTAATGCTTCTGGCATTTCCGCTTATGGTATATCAGCTAACGGTGAATTTGATGAATCGAGCCCAACAGCAGTTACTGACTTCCTCTCTGAAGTCGTACAAAAGTGGGAGCAAGCTGCAGATGCCATTAAGTCAGAACGGCTAGTCAAACTTCGCGTTGGCGTCGTGCTGGATAAAAAGGAAGGTGCATTCCCTTTAATGGCAATGCCCTATCGCTTATTTGGCGGAGGCAAAATCGGCAGTGGAAAGCAGTGGCTTTCTTGGATTCATCTAGAGGACATGATCAGGCTTATCCTCTTCATTATTGATAATGAGGAGATAAACGGGCCTGTAAATGCCTCAGCACCTGAGCCTGTTACAAACAACACATTCGGTCGTGCCATTGGTAAGGCTATGGGACGGCCGCATTGGTTTCCCGTACCTGGTTTTTTAATGAAAACATTATTTGGAGAGATGGCTACCTTACTGCTGGATGGTCAAAGAGCACTTCCGCGGAAAGCGCTCGATAACGGATTCACTTTCCTTTATCCTACTGTAGACAGCGCTATGCAAGAGCTTGTAGGGAAACGTTGATTCCCTCTCATTTAACCTGACTTTAGCTCGTATCGCGGTCCATCTTCACCTGCTAAATGGATGACATCCCCTATTGCAAGCCGATAAGTCTTGTATGGGATCATCGTTTCTCCATTTAGCAGGCTTCCATTTCTTGACCCCAAATCCTTCGTACTCCGTTCACCGTTATTCTGTTCTATCTCCAAATGAATGCGCGAAACCCCATTTGCTTGATCCTCATAGCTTACCTGCTCACCCGTTCTACCTATTTTGAAGTGTGGATAATCCATCAGATCAATTCTTGCCTCTTGCCCCGCCCAGCATCTTTGCAGCCATGCCCCTTCTTTACTCTCTTTGTTTTCATATTTTTTCTCTCGTCCGAGCAGCATCGTTGGTTCAGAAACTGGCATAACGATAGAATCTATAGATGATTTTGGCATGGATGGCAATGAATCTACCGAATTAGTTCCTCTACTAAATGTTCGATCTTCTTTTATTTGTTTGCTATCATTTAAATATCCTTTTTTGTAATCATCAAGCTCCCGCTTGGGAAGTGGTTCTTCATAATCTTCACTTAATCCCATCTCTAAAAATGTCTCTTCTGAAGATTCGGACTTGTCCGTGCCCTTTCTCCATACGAATAGCAAAGCAGCTAGCAGCAAGAGAGAGATACCTGCACTAATAAGAAGACTATGACGAGCTCCATCTGTAAAATAGATAAAACGCCAAACACAAGCAATCATGATAGTGAACACGGCTGTAATGATCCAATTACGTTTTGCGTTTTGCTGCGATTCATCTAATTCTTCTATATAAGGTATATCAGCCAAAGTTCTTTTTTCAGAAATCTTCTCTTCATGAAATGAATCCATCTGATGGGGTATTCGACTGTCTTTCCCCATTAATGACTCACTCTTCGTACCTATAGATGGGTGGTTGTTTCTTTGTATGTAGGATTTTTGCTCTGACGGAAAAAACGATCGATTCTCAAGATTATAATCATGTGTTTTATAATCATGTTTTGGATTCTCATGAGTTCGACTTTCATGGACTCTATTTCCAATCGCATCATTCTTATTTTTGTCTTCATGCATTTGTTTCCCCTTATGGAGAACTGTCTTTTCTATAGGAGTCGTTTGTTGTCGTTGATTTCTCCCTATAAGATCTAGCAAGGTTGCTCTCAATTCTACCAGCGGCCATTTCTTCCCCGATAGATGATGTAATACATGCTTCAACCCGTCTCCATCAATTCCATCGATATAGGATGTAAAACGAACAATCAATGACAGCAGGTCGCCCATCCCCTTCGATTGCTCTTCGGCGATCTCCTTCAATGGTATATAGGCAAGCTGAATATCATGAAGCTGCTCGCCAATAAATATAAATTTCTCATCCAGCAAGCAGCCTTCTGGACGCAGCATATAATGCTTGCATTCATTAAGAGCATCCGTTATGCCTAGTATGAGCATATAATATTGTTCCATCGTAAGCGGCTGCTGCTGCAAACGATGCAAGAGCATTTTCTTACCAGTTAACGTGTACCGAAATGTAACTTCTCCGTCTAATTCAAACCAATCAATGGGTAATAGATAAGGAACTCGCTGACCATTCAGCATATTTAGCTCTATGTCATCCAACTCATTCCTGTATATGCCCTGCTCTCGGCCAATTGTCATTTCATGTTCCCGATTCATTGAAAAATCAATTCGATAGCCTTGCATACTGCTTATCCCCCTCGGAGTGTATTTTTAACTTATCATGAACCATACGGTAATCGCTGCTGGAGCTACAGCCAGCATGAACGGAAATTTCTTCCCTGATTCTGCCCATTGCATCCATTGATTCTTCCTCCATCTGGCTGCCGGTATAAGAATTGCGGTGACTCCTGCAGTAACACGCTTAACGAAGGATTGATTAACAACAACAAGACAAACCCCAATGAATCCGGCGTACAATATAGCATAAAACATTAATTGAAGAACTAACCCTGTCCCTACCCATGCCCCAATTGCGCCGAATAGCTTAACATCGCCTGCTCCGATTCCCTTCGCAAAATGAAGCAGCAATAACGGAATAAAGCCCGACGCTGCACCCACGATCGCAGCCGTTATGCCACCTAGTCCTTCAAAAGCAATGTGGTAAATGAATGCAGCAACAAAAAAGCTAACAGTAAGGCGATTCGGTATGATTTGTGACTTTACGTCAGTTATAAATGCAATAAGCAGCAGCAAAACCGTTGCTCCTGTTTGTATCATACTCATCCTTCACTTCTCTCCTATTCGACAGCCATTGCTGCTATTCATTACTTCCACTGCTCTTTTCCACAACAAAATGCATAGATACTCGATTATCCTGTCTTGCTGTTTCTGAGGCTGTAAACTCCCAAATACCTGGTGTTGTATTCCCAGAGACATGCCATGTCCATTTCACATATCCATTCTCATCAGCAACCGCTTCTCCCAAGTGCTTCGCTTTGCTGGAGCCGCTTTTGTACATGACTGCGAGTGAAATCACTGCGCCTGGCGCAGTTTTCACAATGACCGTTGCCTTCCTGCCTGGTCGAAGAGGTGCTGGCTCAATGGCAACCACTTGCAAAGGAATGGCATCTGAACCATTCAAACCATCATTTCCATATCTCGCAGGGTTTGCATCACTTATCCAAACACGTTCTGACGCTTGCTCTACCAGCACAATCGGCTTTCTATAAAAGGGAAGCTTTATCGGAAACTCATATTGGATCGCAATCGCCAAATAAGGTTCGTTAGCCTTTTTCAAATCGGGCAACGTCAACCATTTCAAGCTTATCCGCTCTGGACTAATAATTGCTTTGTCAGCAAATTCTCTAATTAAAGGCTCAACAATTGATGCCCCTAGTTCAGTTGCGGCTAAGTTTTGAAGCGGTCGAAAATCACCTCGGAGAGCTGATGATACTAACACTCCTGTCGGTGAAGGCAACCACTCTGCGGCTTCCGCTGCAATTTCACTCCAACGAGCTAGTGATTTGGATTGTTCCGTCGTCGTCTGATCACTTGCTTCCGCCGCCTGCCGCCATGCCAATTCAACTGGATGGATATGTGCAGCAATTTGTCTTACTGACTGGGAAGCTGCTGCATGCAATGCCATCTGAACGGCGCATAAACGAATGAGCATGACAAATACCAGAAGAACGATGATGATTAAGGGCATAACTAAAGCCGCTTCTACAACAATCGATCCTTGTTCATTCTTCCGACTCCTGCTTCTAGTAGGACCAGCCAATTGTTTGCGTCGTCTCATAACGATTGCCGACAACCTTTCCTTTCAATAATCCAAATCGGCCTAATACTTTCATTAGCCCAGGAACGAACCATAGCTCTGCTGATACACGAGCTTCTCCTGTTACTGCGCTAGGAACAGCAGATAGCGTCGTTCCACTGTTCTCTTCAATAACGGCAATCATGCGAGCAAGCCTTCCCTGCTCGTCCGCACTATGGATGAGCATAAAGAGTCTTAAGTAGTCTGTATAAGAAAGCTCAACCTTCACATATTTAGACAGAGGGGCGCTTCCCTTTTCTGAAAATGAAAGCATATCCTCTATCGTCTTCTCCAATCCGTAAATAAGAGCAGCAGATAGAATAAGAAGCGGATGACCCAGCGATTTGCTTTCAATAAGCCCTTCCATCGTCCTAACTGCAAGACGTATCGCAAATAATTCGCCATAAGCGGCAGCTATATTTCCAAATGAATTGTGAAATCCATAAATCACGTATTCCGATTCTTGATTATGGAAGGACAAAACCCCAGATAGACTATCCAACTCTCCGTCAGTCATCATAGAGCGTAAATGCTGCGGAGCAAAAGTCGTATAATGATGCACTACATACTCGCCATAATATAGAGAGTCTCTTGTCCGCTCTAACATATCTGCCATGCCCGAAAATAAGCCGCCCATAAGCGCACTTGATTGCTCGGCCTCCTCATGTGCATTGCTTGGTTTTTGGCTGTCATCCTCATGCTTAGCCTCACTGGATTGCTGATTAAACAAGAGGTTTGCAGTAAATCGCTCCCTCACCTTATCAAAAACTTGAGCATGCTCCTCCCTTTGAGGAATGGAAGACAATCCGCTTAGCATACTGCGTGCTTGTTTCCAAAGTGAGCCGGTTTTCTCCTCCTGCTGCTTTAGTTGTATTTTTACATCGCTGCTCTCCAGCTCTTCTTTTCGTTTCAGAAAGATGGTTGCAGGCTGAATATATTGATTGTGATATTGGATATAAGCAAATTCCAGAGATTTAACAGCTTCAAGTAAACCGTTTGAGTAAGCTCCATTAATCGGTACTTCCAACGAAGATAAAGATTTCATTTGAAAACTGGCTGCTTCCCTTTCTACAGCCGCAAATCCCGCTATTTGCTCCTCCACTTCTTTAACGTAAGTGTTGAACCAATCATTCGGTAAAATCAGTTCATCGACTGCTCCGCTGATTTGTTCAATATCCGAAGCTGCATTAGAAGGAACATCATGCTGTTCCCAACCCTTCGAATCACTGTTTGCAACTTTATCGTAACCAGCGTTCGCATCAGCTTGAATCTCTTGATCAACAAGCTGCTGCATTTGATCATTAAGAACTCTCGCTGCTGCCAATTCATTAAGTCCTTCACCAAGAAGCCTTCTATGCTCTGCTGATAGATCGTTACTGATTCCCGCCAGTTGCGCACCTGCCAAACTTACTTTATCCTTGTATGCTTTAATTTCATTTGAATATTTCGGTGCTTGTGCCGATGAAAGCGATTGATCATACTCAACCTGCTTAACATATACTGCAAACTCACTAGCAATAGAATTTGCCGTTGTCCTCTCTATGGATCCCGTTGAAAATCCATATGGTACTAATGGACCTATTCTGCTTCCGTTAGTTTTTGCTGCCGATGTCTGTTGAAGCTCTAAAACACGTGCGAGATGCGCTTCCCTTTTCTCATAGAGCTTACGCATGCTTTCAAGTAGATTAATAGTTACCGAGGCTTCCTTCATTGCTCCAGCCATTGGTGCAAATTTGCCCGCAAGCTCAAGTGTGAAATCAATTGGAGCCTTATATTTCATCTCTTCTAGTATTTGTCTAGCGAAGACATCATGATTACCAAGAAATGCAGCTGATTGGAGGGTCGAAGCATCTGCTTTCAATTGCACTAGACGCATGAAGTTTGTTCCTACAGCTCGATCCGTCTCCACGTTCGCTCTCATCGCTTCCAAAAAGATCGTTTGACCATCTGTGCCGCCACGACCAAATAATCCATATCTCTCATATAAATTACGATCATATGCAGAGAGAACAGATCGAATACTAGACCGAGCAGCATCCTCAGTAAGCTTGTGCATGGCGGCTATTCTGGCATAATCGATGAGCAGAGAGAAGAACAAGAGCAGCGACGAGAGCACGATAACGGCAAATACGGTAACTGCACCATCATCGCGAAACCAAATATTACGAAAGCATTTAAAAACCGGATAGACTCGTCCTCTGTTCTTATCTCCTGTAATCAACGTTTCTTTACCCCTTCTCTCTACAAAATCGCAGCATTATTCATTTCTTTTTGGCGGCATAGAGTCTTTATAAGTCTCAAGTACTTTGCCCCCTTGAGTTTTGGCTCCAGCTGCTCCGCCGCCTATATTTGCGAACTTCGAGGAGTAATATCGGACGAGATCAACACTGCGAATAAATTCCATTGGATCTACGATAGAGGTGGAGGCTACAGACTTCGGCTCTCGCTTCAACCAACTTTGCTCTAATCTATCCATCGACAAGGGCTGCTTAAGCTTCACCTCGATGCTTCTTTTTAAAAGGTCATGAGAATATCTGATCCCTCCCTCATGCACAAGACCAACCTGTGACAGCCACCGCGCTGCTTGTTTTATTTTGCGTAATGGTAAATCTTCTTCTTCATTAGTTGTCTCTACCGGAAGGGTAAGTATGATATCCTGTTCTTCGCCACCTAGACCAAATAAACTGCCCAACGTCTTATCTTCCGTTACTCTCCAATACAAGCCATCATACTGCGAATCCACTAACATGCCGCTCTTAGGATCGCGGTAGCTATTATCCCAACTGAAGGCAGCCCGTTCAACTGTTGTCGATGCGGCATAATACAAAATAACCTTCTGGTACATATACATGCCGAATAAAATAAAGAATAAAATAAGCGACAATATTATAGGAAATACTAGTGTAGATTCCAGTGTAAAACTGCCCTGCTCCCTCTTCAGCCATTGCACTAAACCTTTTGAGATATGGCTTCTATTCACACCGCTCACCTGCTAGCCAAATATTTTATCCGCCTCATCATCTGCTTTGCCCATTAACCTTTCAATTAGTTCGATAATCCAATCCTTGAACAAAAGAGCAATAATAATAACCACTGCAATGATCAAAATAATTTCAAGCGTTCCCAAGCCTTCCTCCTGTTTCCAAAATGAGCGCACACTATTTTTAAGCTTGTTCATTATTCCATCTTCCTCTCTAATAGTAGTTATGTCATAAGTAAAACAGCAGGTGATGCGACTAAAACCATAAGCACCAATAAAATACCTACTAGCGGGAATACGAGCTTGGACGAAGCCTGCTCGCCTCTGGATCTCGCAATTGCCTTTCGTTTCTCCCATAAGGTATAGGACAGCTCTCTCAAAGCGAGTACGAAATGCTCACCTCCACGGCGATAGTTAAGTAGAAGAACTGTCGTGAAAATCGATACCTCTTGCACCGCGCAGCGTCTGTTAAACATCTCCAGCGCACTGCTAAATGAATGCCCATTGCTAATGGAAACAACAGCACTGCTCCACTCCTTGTATAGCGGATGTTCTTCTCTATCTTTCCCCTCCAAGCAGCGAGCCAAAGCTAGCTGTACCGTCTCACCAGCACCAACCAGCAGCATAAGCTTACTGAGCATGTTCGGCAGCTCCGTTATCATTAACTGCTTGCGCTCCTCTACCTTTCGTCCCGCTTCCATAATCGGCCGCCATGTTAACAAAAGGCCAAACAACAAACCCATCATAAGGAGCAAGGGCTCCTGCGCAAGCAGGCTAAGCCAAGAGCAAGCCGTGAATGCCGCATAGCCATTCCCAAATGAAACCGCGACTTCATCTTTTGAACGTTCTATGGTCCAATCATTCTGCTTCAATATAAGAAGCTTCATATGATAGCTGCTTAGAGGCAGCTGCCCTATATCGAATACATGCAGCTTTTCGAGGATTCGTCTAAAAGGATGAATCAGTAGAAGCAGCTTCAACTGATGATCTGGCTCTCTCCATTGGCGTTTTTTCCCCAGCGTTTGCAGGCAAAGTATTTGCAAAGACTTGGTCCCTGCGAAATATAACCAAATGAGCGTCAATATAATAGCAATGATTGCTGCAAGCATTTCACCTCCTCCCCACCTGTCTACATCCGAATATTCATAATCCTTGCCATCAGCCAGAAACAGAGGAGAAGCAATAGCAGCGCTACTGTCAGTAACAAATACCCCGCCCCCCTGTATAAAGGAGCCATATAATCTGGAGCAGCGAAGCTTAAAAAGGCAAGAAAAACAAAGGGCACGCCCATCATTATTCGTCCTTCAAATTTTTTCTGAGCAATCATAACAGCAATCTCCTGTTCAATTTCCATCTTCTCGCCTATTATGACCGTTGTCTGTTTCATGATAAGAAGAGGATCTCCGCCCGTACGCTTACAGGCTGTAAGGGCATCAACAAACTGCGTAATCTCATCGACCTGTGCCCGTTTAGCGAAATTTCGCAATCCGGATTCTAAGGGCTCCGCATTCTCCAGACGAAACTGAATAACTTGAAACTCCAGCAGCAGCTCCGTTCGAGGATCTGGATAAAGCATCTTCAAATCATCTAATGTAGATAAAAATGCATTTTCCAATGAGCGACCAGCTGCAAGCGATGAGGTTAACGAAAATAATGCTTCTTTAAATTGCAGCTTCAGCCGTTCCTTGCGTTTCGTTAGCAACGCTCTTCTTCTAAGCCGCGGGGCGATAATACTACTTATCGATGCCGCGAGGGAAACAATAAATGAGTGATAAAACAAGTAAACAGCAGAGAATATGATGATGGCTGCAATGATTGCGCTCACCATAAACTGTACGCGGCTTAAATAATATTCGCCGTAATTCGTTAACACACGCCCTGATCGAATTTCACACATCATGTCCTCATTCTCCCAGCCGCACCATTTCAATAAACGATGCAATCGACTCCGTTCAGCTTGATTATTTGGAAGCACTCCCTTCTCATGCCCCGATCGCTTTGCTTCTTTGGTTTGCTTCAAAAGATTAGCTTCGCCAGATCTGCTCATACTACAGCCGCTCCACTCAACCTTTTTCCTGCCATGACTAGCTTGTCCGAATGAATGAGTGTGTTTCCTGTTGGCTGGAGCCCTCCTGTCACTCTCCCATTTACCTCTCCCTCCTCCTGAAATAGGAAGAGGGGATTTAGCAGAACCTCTCCCTCCTCCATCCCTCTGATCTCAGAGATCTCCGTTACTTTCCGCGTGCGATCTCGAAATCTTGATAAGTGAATGATAATATCAATAGCCGAAGTAATTTGCTGGCGTATAACTTGAACGGGGAGATCGGCCGCACTAAGCACCATCGTTTCTAGTCGAGCAATCATATCCTTGGCACCATTCGAGTGACCGGTAGACATGCTTCCACTGTGTCCTGTATTTAGAGCCTGCAGCATATCGAGTGCCTCACCTCCTCGCACCTCTCCTACGATTATTCGATTCGGCCTCATTCGAAGTGAGGCACGAATAAGATCACGTATCGTAATCTCCCCCTTTCCTTCCGTATTGGCATTACGTGTCTCCATGGAGACTAAATTAGGAATTGTTCGAATTTGCAGTTCGGCTGAGTCTTCAATTGTTACGATTCGCTCATCACTCGGAATGAATTGGGAGAGTGCATTCAGAAAAGTTGTTTTCCCCGTTCCCGTACCGCCGCTTATAAAGATGTTATATTGCGCTCCAATCATCTCTTGTAGAAAAGCAGCTGCATCAGAAGAGAGTGAACCAAGAGCGATTAGCTGTTCCATTGCAAGGGGCTGTTCCGGGAATTTGCGAATTGTCATACACGGTCCTTTCAGTGCGACTGGCGGCAAAACAATATGCACTCGGGAGCCGTCCTTCAGACGAGCATCAACGATGGGGGAAGATTCATTCACAACTCGGTTAACACTAGCAACGACAGTCTGGATCAGATCCTCCAAACGCTCTCTGCTCTCGAATGTAACGGGTAACAGCGTCATACGTCCCTTGCGTTCAATAAATATTTCAGCATGGTGGTTGATCATAATTTCACTAACTGACGAGTCCTCCATAAGGGGCTGTAAAATATCAAGTCCTCTAAAAGAATGAAAGAGTCTGCGGACCAGTTTTACTTTTTCCGTAGCTGTAAGCGGATTGCGTTCACACCATTCAAAAACAATTCCCTCTGCAATCCGCATAAGACTGTCATCTGACAAGGCACCGCTGAAATCTATCTTGGATCGAACCTTATCTCGCAGTTCAAGCACCGTCTCCTCCTTCAGCAGCCCCATCTCCTCCTTCCCTTATCATCATTTTGAATAGCTTATCTACAGCAGCACGGAACAAGGGCGAGGAAAGCAGCTTTACGTTGGGAACACCTCGCCATTCGGGAACCTCTGGCAATGAAACTTGCGCATAGTTAAACCCATTCATTTCTGAATCTTCACCTTCTGTGTCGGTCGCCCTATTACGGACAAATAAAAATTTGCGTGTCAGCCTACTAAAGGGTTCATTCCATTTCTGCTCTCCGTATCGCAATGCCAGCACCTGCTTGCTTCTAACCGCAGCATCTTCATTCATCACCCAAAGCACATGATCTGATTGTTCGAAGATAGCAGTATGAAGAACATCCAATCCATCATCGAGATCAACCACGATCAGATCGTATTGACCAGACCCCGCAATGATGTCAACTAAGTTAAGCGCATCTTCTGCTCCCAGCGTCAGCCGATCCTCCAAATTTGTGCATGCTGCCAAAAAGTCTGCTTTTAGCAGCGGATGCTGCTTCCGATTTTCCAATAACCATCTTATCGATTGCTCCGGCTGTGACTTCATACCATACAAAAGCTCGGAGAGCCCTTCATCATCAAAATTATGAATACGCTCTATTTCGCTGGCATTAGAAGCAGACTTATTACCTGACTGAACCATCCCTAACCAGGAACTAGCTGTATTCCATCTCTCTAAATTCAAATAAAATGTTCGAAACTGATGACTGCTTGCTGCATGTGCCAAGTGCATGGCCACCGCCGTTTTCCCCGTACCTCCTGAAGCAGAATAAACGGATATGACTTTAACACTAGATGCAGCTGAGGAATGTGCTGCTAATTGAGCAGGATGGTTGATAGCTTTGGTATGAATATCTGCTAAACGCTGCAGCAGCAAAGGAAGCGGCTGATATTGCAACAGCTCGGATTCTTCTGAGCTCTCACCTAGCTTCATGACCAGCGCTGTGAAGGGAACATTAACGATAACTTCCTTCAACTCTCGCAGCAGTGTCGGTTGCGCCGCAATCAGATCAATTTTGTAGCCTTGCTTCACATATTGCTTATAGGCATCCGCATGTGTGAAAGCAATCACCTGCCATTGTTCACCCCATTGACTGTCGCGCACATAATCAGCCAGCCGTTTCAAATACTCCGTTTCCTTCATTACCAGCGCAAGCTGATATTTCTTCAATTGCAATCTCCTCCTTCCAGCTATGAAAACACAAAAAAAGCACCATAGAAGGCGCAGCTTACTGCGGCCTTATACGGTGCTTCCGTGTTTGTTTTTTAACTTTGTATAAAATTTACCATATGGGTATTCTATTCGTCAACCATGTTTTATTAATGCTTACGCCAGTCTTACCCAAAAAATAGTTTGATTTCACGTTCTGCATTTTCATTTGAATCTGAACCATGAACAATATTGCTGCTAACATCAGTCGCAAAATCTCCGCGGATTGTACCAGGAAGCGCTTCCGAAGGATCGGTAGCACCAATGAGCTCGCGAGCATTTTTAACGGCATGCTTTCCTTCCCAGACCATTGCGAATACAGGACCTGACACGATGAAATCTACCAATTCACCAAAAAACGGCTTTGCGTTCAAATGCTCATAGTGCTTCTCTGCGTGCTCTCTAGTTAAATGCATAACCTTCGCATCAACAAGCTTAAATCCCTTTTCCTCAAAGCGAGTTACAACACGTCCAACTATACCTTTAGCGTAGCCATCAGGCTTGATCATTACGAATGTTTTTTCCATTTTCAAATCCCCCTTGTATCTATCGGTATAACCATTTATTTGTTTAGCCATTCAGTAATGATGCCAGCAGTCTCTTCAATTGCTCGATTCGTGACGTCGATAATGGGGCATTCAAGCGTTTTCATGAATGACTCCGCGTAGTTAAGCTCCTCATGAATGCGCTCTGAAGAAGCATATTGTGCGGATGCCGGCAATCCTAACGTCTTTAGCCGCTCTGATCGAATTTCTAGCAAATGATCTGCTTGCATCGTTAATCCGACTATCAATCTTCCTTGAGCAGGCTTAAATAATTCTTCCGGCGGTTTAACCTCAGGCATAAGCGGTAGATTTGCGGTCTTGATTCCTTTATGGGACAAAAATATACTTAACGGTGTCTTAGACGTACGTGATACGCCGATCAGAACCACCTGTGCTTGTATTAAGCCGCGTGCATCTTTTCCATCATCATATTTTACAGCGAACTCAATCGCATCCATTCGGTGATGATAAGCATCATCCATCAAATGCAAAAGTCCAGGCTCTCGCTTCGGAAAGCTGCCGAAAGTGTCTACGTAAGCTTGCATCATCGGGCCCATTACATCAACAGCTCGAATGCCTGCTCTAAGCGCTTCTTCCTTCATTAATTCCCGCAGCTCCGGTTGAACGAGCGTATAGCTGATAAAACCACCCGTGCTTGCTGCTTCTGCAATGATTCGTAAAATCTCATCTTCGGACTTCAAGTGTCCATATCTTTTTATTTTCACATGCTCAGAAGAAAACTGCCGAAGCGTTGCCTTCGCGACTGCTTCAGCTGTCTCACCAATAGCATCGGAGCATACATAAATATATTGCTGTGTCATAACTGTGGGTCCCCCAATTCACCAACCGTAGCAATGTCCGCTATCAGACGTATTATGTTCGACTTTGATACCCAGCCTGTTACTTCCGGATCTGCCCCTTGATCCTCTCTCGGGACAATGACAGGAAGACAATCTACCTGGTGGAGCGCCATTTTGCGAATCGCATCCATCATCGAATCATCGGGCATTAGTGTCACAATATTCGGATATCGTGTCATTACCATACTGACAGGAATTGATGCAGCCCCAGCGTTTCCAAGCGTTATTTTAAGTAAATCCTTTGGTGTTACGATGCCAACAAAACGCTTCTGATCATTTACGATAAGGAGCGTATCTGCGTTTTCTGTAAACAAAGTGATAACAGCATCATGGACAGACAAAGAATCAGGAATATTGACAGGAACACCTTGTACTTCTCTAACCTTCATCGTATTAAACTGCTGCAGAGGTTCATTGCTTGAGCGATAAGAATTACCAAGAAAATAACCGACCTTTGGCTTTGCATTAAGCAAACCAAGCATGACAAGAAGAGATAGATCTGAGCGAAGCGTCGGCCTGCTTACACTCAAAAATTCTGCTAATTGTTCACCGGTAATCGGTGCATGCCTCTCTACAAGCTCTAGAAGCTCCAATTGCCGAGATGTTAGCTGAATCGGATTCCCCTCCATTCGTTATATGAGTCACATTTAAATATATAATACCACTTTTCGTTATGTAATATATCACATTCATGTTTTGTGCACAATAAAAAATACAAATCACATACTAAACCGAATATTCCCCCTCTATTAATGCGATGAAGAATCACAATTATACTCATAAAAAAGCTAATCAATCTCAAAATGATACATATTTATCAACGATTGTTCTAATTGCATCCTGAATTGAATCCTATCAACTTCCATGCAAAGAAACCTTCGTTCTGCATCCATCATGGGTGCAAAACAAAGGTTTGATAGGTTTGTTCTCTAATCTAATAAAATTGTATTCAACCAAGCAGACATGAAATTCAGCTTATTCACCGTCAGTCATCTCCATAAATAGCTCCACATCAATTGCCGTAAGAGCAACCGCTTCACGCCAGAAATCGCTCTCCTCCACATTTACACCAAGATGCTGCTCAGCCAGCTGCTCGACGCTCATCCGCCCTGTATCACGGAGCAGTGCAACATATTGATTTTTGAAATCCGCCCCTTCCTTTAACGCTCTCGCATAGATGCCTGCGCTAAATAAATAGCCAAACGTATACGGGAAGTTGTAGAACGGTACATCCGTTAAGTAAAAATGCAGCTTAGAGGCCCAGAAATGCGGATGAACCTCGCCTAGCATATCGCAATAGGCTTCCCGTTGAGCGGTTTCCATCAGCTCGTTCAGCTCTTCAACTGAAACTAAGCCCTCGCTGCGCCGTGCATAGAACCGTGTTTCAAATAGGAACCGTGCATGAATATTCATAAAAAAAGCAACCGAGCGTTGAATTTTGTCCTCTAGCAATCCGAGCTTCTCCTCGGGATCGATCGCTACCTTCATTGCTTGATCAGACACAATCAGCTCTGCAAACGTAGATGCTGTCTCCGCTACATTCATCGCATATTCTTGCGACAAAGGAGGCAAGTCATTCATCACATGCTGATGATAAGCGTGACCTAGCTCGTGAGCAAGCGTCGATATATTGGATGCCGTACCGGAGTAGGTCATAAAGATACGTGTTTGTTCACTCTTCGGAAATGATGTACAGAAGCCGCCGGGACGTTTTCCTGCACGATCCTCAGCCTCGATCCAGCCTTCTCGGAAGGCCATTTCAGAGAACTCGGCTAGCTCAGGACTAAATGTCCGGAACTGCTCAACGATAAAAGCAGCCGCTTCGTCATATGGAATTATTTTTGTCGCTGAGCCAATCGGTGCTTCAACGTCATGCCAGTCCAGCTTCGTTAATCCCAGCAGCTTCGCTTTGCGTTCCAAGTAGCGTACCAAAACACCCTTGCCTTCTTGTATCGCAGCCCACATCGCATTCAGCGTCGCTTCACTCATACGGTTCATTTGCAGCGGCTCCTGTAGAACCGATCCCCATCCACGCTTCTCATACAGCTTCAAGCGGAAGCCGGAAATACGATTAAGCGTATCTGCGCACAGATCCGCTTGCTCCGCCCATTCACGCTCCCATTCCTTGAACGCGATCTCCCTTACTGTACGGTCACCGTCCGATAGACGATTATGCATTTGACCAGCTGATAATATTTTCGTTTGACCATCCTTGTCGATATCATTAAACTTTGCTCGTGACACGATAATATTATAGTGATCACCCCAGCCATGATAGCCATCTACAGCTAAATCACCAACTAACGCCTCAAGCTCTGGAGCCATCTTCTGCTTCGCAAGCTCTCTGCGCTCGTTAAGATTGAATGCAACCTCAGCCAGCTTCCCATGTTGGAGCAGACTCCTCCAGGCTTCATCAGGAATCCCGCGAAGCATATTATCAAAACGAGTAAGGGTACCAAGAAATTTCGCTCCAAGTGTCTTTACTCGATCATTTAGCGCGTTGGCAGCTGAGTCTTTAACATTTTGAGCTAATAGACAAGAAACGAATGAATCCGACTCACGCAAGCGAAGCTGCACGCTTTGCAACAGGTCAGTTTGTCTCTCCAGCTCTGTTGAGCTAATCTCAGTCAAAAGGTTGGAGCTGTCATCGAGCTTCGCTATATCCTCACCTATTCCTCTTAGCTCTTGTGCGAAAGCAGCCGAGCTGGAGCCCCCCTCATATATGGCATCTAAATCCCAGCTTTGCGGATATCCCTTATCCATTTTCTCTCATCCTCTCTCATTCCAAATAAAAAAAGCCGAGAAGCGGCCGCGTTTTTATTTGCGCAAACCTTCTCGGCGGTGTATAACTTAATTATATACAGATTGGAGGAATTTCACCATGTCCCAACCCCTGCAAATTTCAGCTGAAACAGCTATAAAGCTTTCCCAGCAGTTAGGTGTTCCGATAGAGCATTTGATGCATATGCCGCGTCATATCCTGCTGCAAAAGCTTGGCGAGCTTGCTAAAGCTCCTAGCACGGACTCAACTGATAGCGAAAAAAAATCATGATTCCATTCGAAAAAGCTTGGCCTTATGACATCCTTATGGGCGATCTCTATGTTTCAAGCTGTCCCTTCTGCGAGACGGACAATGTATTGCTTCCAATACGTCCAGCTGAGCTGAAGGACATTCAAGAAGGTACGAAAAGGCTGCTCGTATTTCCTTGCTGCCATAATAAAGTAACGCTTGTGGACGCGGATCAGGATTATCTTCTGACGAACCGCGTCCTTCGCAAAAAAATACGTTAAGCAGAGGTTGAAATTTTCGCTGCATCGGCTGTGCCCTGATCGGAAAGAGATGCTTCGCTGGACGAGCCTGAAGGTCTGGCGTTCATTTCTTCTCGAATCAGCTGCCACTGCTCACGACTTGCGCGAATCATAGCTGCATCGACGATTTTCTTATCATTCACCACACGAGAGAACCAACGCACAGCCTCGTTATTTTCTCCAGTCCGACGATTGAGCTCACCAATGATATACATAAGTTTAGCGTTATTAAGCGCAACACCCTCCGCCTCGTAAACGCGTATGTAAGCCTGCAAAGCAAACTGCAGAAATCGCTGTTCCTCATTGTGATTAGATTCATACCGATATAACCAAGCAATGTGATGCAGCAAGCCTGCAATCACACGATCCTTCTCTCCCACAGCTTGAGCAGAAATTAAAGCCAGCTTATAACAGCTCATTGCTTTCTGTACATTTCGTTCTCCGGAATAATCCTGTTTCGTCCATTGAGCGCCAATTTTATCCGTATATCGCTGTTTCTGAGCATCCGTTAAATGATGCAGTCCATTCTCAGTCGAGGCATAGCCGCAGCTCGGACAAATCCGAACAACATAAAAATCAGGGTTGGCATCCGTTTTATAATAACCGCAGAAATCAGTATCTGTTTTAATCGATCTTTTGAAACTCGGTCTAACTCGCGTTGTCATAAATATAGTCTCGCAGCAGATGCATGACATTTTGGATTGATAGAGCGGTTCCATGGAATCACGTCTCCTATTCAGATGTGTTCACAAAGTGATGGGCAGGTCCAGATAATCGGTCTATAACAAAGTCTTGCAATTCATCAACAATACCTACTTCTTGAAGAGCTCTCCTCATACAGTCAAGCCATGCTTCAGCTCGCTCTGGCGTGATTGGGAAAGGAAGATGCCGTCCCCGCATCATGGGATGCCCGTATGCATCAGAATAAAGTGAGGGGCCTCCAAAAAACTGGGATAAGAACATAAATTGCTTATCAACTACAGGATCAATATCTTCTGGAAATAGTGGTCCAAGCAACGGATGAGCTTGTACCTTCGGATAAAATGCTTCAACAATTAGTCTTAAAGACTCAGCTCCACCAATTGCTTCGTAAATGCTTATATTCCTATTCATCATTAAAATCATCTCCATTGGTAGGTAATTAGTATTATATCATAAAATCACGATGTATCATGACAAAAAAAAAGCCCGCAGCTTAACGTGCGGGCACAGAAATTAAATGGTATTTCCAGTTAACCTTCATAATCCTCTTCACCAGGTGCAGTAAGGGATTCTCGAATGACGTAGACAAAAGCGCATACTAGGATGCCAGCTATTATACTCATGATCATCACTCCAAACATTTCAAAGGTAAATACATTGTACCATAAATAAGCTAGGAATCCAGCGTTTTTGCAAACGTTTTCTTTTATAAAAATATGTTTTTTCGGCTTGTACAAGTGATGGATGTCCCATTTCCAACATATATGTGTTAGAGAGGTTGTACAGCTTATAGTCTTGCTGTACCTATTTCCTAAATTTCATACATAAGGGGGCTGCCATCCTGCTGCGTGCCTTTCTCCATCCCTTGTCTTTAACTGCAATCGGCGCCTTATTCATCGTGCTGTTAATGAGCGTTTATCCGACTGAAACCATGCTTTCTTCGCTGCGCGGACTCTCTATATGGTGGCAGGTACTCTTTCCAGCATTATTTCCTTTTTTCGTTATATCCGAGATGCTGCTTGGCTTTGGTATCGTACATTTTTTTGGAAAACTGCTTGATCCGTTCATGCGTCCGCTATTTCGCCTTCCCGGTATCGGCGGCTTTGTCATTACAATGGGTTATATATCGGGATACCCTGTAGGAGCAAGACTCACCGCTCAGCTTTGGGAGCAGCGCCTTGTCAATCGCGCTGAAGGAGAACGATTAGTTGCATTTACGACGACATCTGATCCCATTTTTCTAATCGGAGCGGTTTCCGTAGGTTTCTTCCATAACGTCGCGCTCGCGCCTGTTCTTGCAGCTGCACATTATGGAGGAGGGCTAATAATAGGCATTCTAATGCGTTTCCATGACCGCCATGCTCCCGCTTCTTCTGGTGAAAAGCTAAAAACGGAAGGCTCTCGCAAGTATCGACCCTCTCGATTGACTGAAGCGCTCAGAGCTATGCATCAGGCTAGGCTTCTCGACGGACGTGGCCTTGGAGCCCTCATCCAAGACTCTGTAAAATCTGCGCTTCGACTTATGATTGTCGTCGGCGGACTTGTTGTATTCTTCTCTGTTGTCATGGAGATGTTGACGCATGCCGGCATTGTTGAAGCACTAGCTCAAGCGCTGCGTTTTATCTTCGATATCATTGGCCTGCCAACACGGCTTGCGGACGCCATGATTTTCGGATTTTTCGAGGTCACGCTAGGAGCACGCGCCGCAGGCACAGCTGGGACCGGACTTATGCATCAAGCAGCTATTGCCGCTTGGGTCCTCTCATGGGGAGGATTATCCGTTCATGCCCAAATTGCCAGCCTGCTTAGCCGCACTGACTTCCGCTATCGTCCTTTATTACTAGCTAGGCTTCTGCATAGTTTTATTGCTATGGCGCTCGTTTATATGCTGTGGAATTGGCTGGGTCCTTAAGAATTATTGACTTAATCACACACAAAACGCCTATCTCATTGAATTACTGGTCAATTTCCTTTATCATCTAAGGTACTATGGTGATCGGAAGGAGATCTATCTTTGAAGTATGCGGTAATTGATCGAGGAGATTCATTATCCAAATCGTTAGCAGAAAAGTTTCATACCTTAGCCAGTGAGCGCGGATTCATTCGAAATGATGAATCACCGGAAATCGTCATTTCCATAGGGGGCGACGGTACGCTTCTGCAAGCTTTTCATACGTATGTGGAGCAAATAACGAATGTTGCTTTTGTTGGTATTCATACCGGCCATCTGGGATTCTATGCAGATTGGCAAGCTGATGAGCTTGAAGAACTCGTCAATATGATGGCTACGGAAACACCTAGGGTAGTAAGATATCCTTTAGCAGAAATCGAACTCGAAACACCGACGGAATCCCGTCATTATTTATCACTAAACGAATTCACGCTAAAGGGAGTCGACGGTACGCTAGTCGCTCAAATTAATATCAATGATGAGTTGTTCGAAATGTTCCGGGGTGACGGCATTGTTATTTCCACCCCATCGGGAAGCACGGCTTATAACAAAAGCTTGGGCGGGGCAATTGTTCATCCGTCCATCGAGTCTCTGCAAATCGCCGAAATTGCTTCCATTAACAATCGCGTATACCGAACATTAGGCTCATCCGTGCTGCTGCCCAAGCATCATCAGTGCGATATCATTTCCAAGAAGGAACAGCGGATTCAACTTACCATCGACCACGTCAGCATTATGCGCAGCGACATTCGCTCTATTAAATGCTGCGTATCCAGCCGTAAGGTAAGCTTTGCGCGTTACCGTCCTTTCCCATTCTGGACAAGGGTTCGCGAAGCATTCCTTGGATATGACGTTCATTAACTATTAGCTCCCTATAGAAAAAGACACTGACCGCCCTTAAACGGGACGTTCAGTGTCTTTTTTGTTTGGTCGATTAGTCGCTTCAGCCGATGCTGCTGCCGTTTCATTTGCTGCAAGTCTGAACGGCTTCTTACCGCGGTTATCATTTCCGCGAAAATTCTTTTTCCCTTGATTCTCGCGTTTTCCACCGCGTTGCTCGCCATTCCCACGGTTTTCTGCACCGTTATCATTATTTTTCCGGCTCTCTCCGCCGCTGCTATTCTCATCGCTGTTGCGATTTTCATTGTTGCGATTAGAGCTTCTATGACGATTTTCACGATAATTATGTTTCTGTCTTTCTTGTATCGGAGCAGGAGCAGCTTCCTTGGCACTCGCTGTTTCATCCTCTTCTCCGATCTCAAATTCATCAGAGCTCTCAGCTTCATCAGCTAATGCATCAGTCTCGTCAGTCTTTGGACGTTCATAAGCGTCCAAATCGAAGTCGCCGGGTTCTTTCTTCGTACTTTGTGACTTCTCAAGTATGAAATAGGCACAGCCGAAATTACAGTATTCATTAATGTAATCTGACATACTGGAGAATGTGCTGTCCTTCGTCGCCTTCTGATGATTATCGCGAAAAAAGCCTTTTAACCGAAGCTGGCTATAGCCCCAATCACCAATTATGAAATCATAACGCTCAAGGACCTCGCTATATCGATCGCGAAATGCTTCAGGATTCCAGCCATTTCTGTTTTCATGAACAATCTCGTATGATTTTCCGCCGATATGAATCAAAGCCATTGTCATCACCTCATCTTGAACGTCAATTAAATGCCGCTTGAGCAAGCTCCAGAAGAAATTTCTTGTTCTTCTACAACGCTTGCAGCAATGGCTGCGTGAGCCGAATCCGTTTGCTCATGCGCATGATAAGAGCTGCGTACTAAAGGTGCAGACTCTACATGTCGGAAGCCGCGCTTCAGTCCTTCTTCTTTCAATTTTGCAAATTCATCTGGATGAACATAACGAACGATTGGCATATGTTTAGGTGTAGGCTGCAAATATTGACCAAGCGTCAATATGTTAACATCATTAGCACGCAAATCATCCATCGTTTGCAAAATCTCGTCCCATTCCTCGCCTACGCCTAGCATAATACTCGATTTCGTTGGAATTTTTGGCTTCATTTCTTTAGCGCGTCTCAACAATTCCATCGTACGGCTGTATTTCGCCTTCGCGCGAACCCGATCAGAAAGTCTTTCTACTGTTTCTACGTTATGATTCAGTATGTCAGGATTAGCATCCATAACAATTTGCAAAGCTTCTTGATTACCTAGAAAATCTGGGATAAGGACCTCGACACGACAAAACGGCATCCGTTTACGAATAGCTCGTACGGTTGCTGCAAATATGGATGCTCCGCCATCTTTCAGATCATCACGCGCAACGGAAGTTACGACACAGTGCTGCAAGCCCATTTGCTCAGCTGCCTCTGCAACCCGTTCCGGCTCATCCAAATCAAGCTCTGTCGGCATGCCTGTCTTAACTGCGCAGAAACGACAAGCACGCGTACAAATATCGCCCAAAATCATAAAGGTAGCTGTACGATTAGCCCAGCATTCATAAATATTAGGGCAGCGTGCTTCTTCACAAACAGTGTGCAATGTTTTGGAACGCATCATATTTTTAATTTCGGCAAAGTTGCCGTCTGTTGCTAATTTTATGCGGAGCCAGTCAGGCTTTTTTAGTGTTTCTCGTTGTTTCATAAGGCATTACCTGCTTTCAAGTTCATTTATATTTCCTAAACTCATGGATGTATTATAACAGATTTCCAATAAAAATAGCACTTTCTTAGGTTTTCGTTTACGATCATTTGCTTGTTCTTTGCTGCTGTAACAATATGTATAAAATTTTCAAAGACGAACGATCATGAACAAAGCGTATAAAAACCAATGATTTGCAAAACATAACCCCATAACCGTCATGCTTTCCGGAAGGGTGAGACGATGAAACTGACTATTTCCATTGTTGCAACAGCTATATCCGCGGTTTCCCTGTTCATTGCTCCCCCCTCTAGCTTGGCATTTGCGTCTCCTGCCTCAGAACGAGCATCGGATGCGATAGAAATGCAAGCAGAAGCGGCAGATGGGGACCCGTTTGCAGAACGCAAAGACTTATACAACAAATTAAATGTACTAACTGATGTCCCTTGGTACTGGATAGCGGCTATCGATCAATATGAGCGGTCTATGTCAAAAGTGAAGCCGAAAGCAAGACCTCCGCTCGGAAACACCGTTGGCGTCTTCATTGATCAAGAACGATGGGCAGGCATATTAAATCCTGATGCCGAAGATAATTCACCGCTTTCGATTCGCTTTTTTGACGGAATGGGCCGCGACGGTGACGGCAATGGTCAAGCTGAGCGAACCAATGATGTAGATTTGCTTTATTCACTCGTTAATTCAGTCTCTGCATATGGAACATCTGATGATGATTTCTCGATCGGTCTATGGCAGTATTATCAAAATAATCGCTCCGTGCAGCGCATTCAGCAATTTGCTCGCATTTACGCCAAGTATGGTCAGCTTGATCTGTTTGAACATGCCTTTCCTGTTCCAATCGGTAATCATTATGCTTACAACAGCACGTGGGGAACCGGTCGAAGCTGGGGCGGCAGAAGAACCCATGAGGGCACGGACATTTTTGCTCCGCATGGTCTGCCTGTTCGAAGCACCTGTTACGGTATCGTTGAGGTGAAGGGCTGGAATCCTTTTGGCGGCTGGCGGATCGGCATACGGGATCTCAACAATTATTACCACTATTACGCTCATCTGTCCGGCTATGACAAAACAGTCAATGTAGGCGATGTCGTGAAGCCTGGTCAAGTGGTAGGCTGGGTAGGCAGCTCGGGCTATGGTAAGCCTGGGACGCAAGGTAAATTCCCACCTCATTTGCATTACGGTGTATATAGTGATCGCGGCTTATTCGAATGGTCATTCGATCCTTATCCCATGCTGAAAAGATGGGAGCAGGCGGAGCGCAAACGATTACGTTCAGGAAAATGAAATAATGAAATAAAAACGACTTTATCATCCGACCTTGCGGATTCGATAAAGTCGTTTTTTTGTATATTAATTTGTATTCCCGCTAGTTGCGTTATTAGTAGAGCCGCTATGCTCATTCGTTTTTGCCGATTCACCAGTTGTTGCTTCATTAGCAGGATTCGTATTTTGAGATCCACCATTTGAAGAACCCTCATTGCCGATGTTCTCGGAGGATGAAACACCGCTTCCCTTCCCTTCTCCAAGCGGTACAGAGATGTTCGGTGCTTGCGCGGCAGAATCGCCAATTGGCTTGCCGGTATTATCGTAATAATACATTGGCACATCTCCCACAACGAGCAAATAGGAGATTGGAATGTCTGTTTCAACAACTTCGGGTTCCGTATCGAATGGAATGATGATTGTAACCTCAGCAATTATGCGAATGTATACCTCAACCAAAATCATATTGATGCCAGCGTTCTTTTCTCTGGTGCCGAGATCAACCTTTGCAACACCCACAGGCTCGAACTTCACTGGAATCCGCGGTCCATAAGAGGAAATTATCGCACTGTTAAGCGCATGTCCGATTGGAATATGCTCTGGGATATCCTTCATTTCATTTAATGTCGCTTGCACCGTATTTATCGTTTGCGAGGTAATTGTCATATGCTCAGAGTAATTAAGCATGAAGCTAGACACTTTTCCGTCTTTATCCATCTTCCAATCAATTAAATTCTCGGTATTGGGCTGGTTGGCCACCTGCTCGGTGATCGCTTTATTTATCGCTTGAGTCGCCATTTGCTTTATCCGTATTTTCGCAATATTCATTAAAGGAGGCCGTAGATTTTTTTCAATATAGATGAAGGACTGAACAGAGAAAATCATCATAACAACGAGCGTGATCATGACGAATGTTCTTTTCCGAAAACGAGGCCTCGTAGGCTGCCCCCCCCAGAGACCGCCTGAGCCTGATGAGCCGTTGCTGCTTTGCTTACGGCCGCCGAGCCGTAAAGTTGATCGGCTGCTTCCCCACTTAGCCCCTCCAGTCGTACTTGAACGTGCTCCCCATTTTATAGACGATGAACTTGTTCCCTTTCCCCATTTCTTAGGAGCAGGTCCTGTCGATGAGGAGCCTGAGCGGCTGCCCCAGCTTACTGTCTTCGTTTTTGCAAATGATCGACTTGAAAAAAACGACGTTCGACCGCCTCCCAAGAGGCGAAAACGAAAGCCCTTCCTGCCCCATTTTGCCAATCCAATCCCCTCCTGCTGCATCCAGCCCGCTTCCTATATAGATTCTTATGCAATACTCGGCCAAAAAAGAAGACGGCCTATCCTGACCCGTCCTCCATGGAGGCAGTTGGCGCAAGCTAGAATGTGATGGGAGGACATGAAAAAGAAGAGCACAAGCTGTTCCCAGCCTGCGCTCTCCTCTATACTTTCATCTCGCTTCACCTGCAAATGAATTACAGCAAGGAACGAATGTATGCGATGTTGCCCTGCAGAAGATTCTCCGAGGATGCCGATCCGCTAAAATCCTCGAAGCTAAGCCATCCGTCATAGCCGGTTGCTTTCAAATCTGCGATAACCTGCGGCCAGTGCACAATGCCTTCCGAAATGGGTGACCAAGCTGCTTTCCAAATAGGAGCATGCGGCTCCCTTTGATTATAAGAGTTGTCTGCAGCCATATTGGGCAACGCAGCGTCCGTACGCTTCCATATCGCATTTTTCACATGAACATGTGCTAAATACTCACCCAGCACCTCAATGCCAAGCTTGTACTGCTCAAAGCCCTCGTAAACCATGTTGCCAGGGTCATAAATGACACCTATTCGTTCAGGATCCAGCCCATCAACTAGCTGACGAGCTAACGATGCGCTTGATGCAATATTGCCGAAATGCACCTCAATTGTACCCTTAACCCCATAGGTTCGACTTAATTCCTGGGTCTCATGCAAATAAGTTCTCGCTTCCTTCAACAGGTCTGAATAATGTCGAGAGCGATCATAGCCCGGCACACCGATACGAACGGACGGAGCGCCTAACAGCTTTGCCGCACGCATAGCTGTCTCCGTTGCTGCAAGGTCCCCTGACCCAATGTATGCAGCTAAATTGGGCACAGTAAGACCCGCAGCTTCCGTACGTTCCCGTAAAGCATACAATTCTTCATCCGTTGCATTTGTTTCTAATGTAGAAAAGTTATTTCCCCAAAACGAAGGCGCTTCTCCTCGTCTAGCCGGATCATTATTAGTAAAGCGCCATTCGACGCCATCATAGCCATTTGTGCTAAGGAGCTCTAAGGTATCATTAATTGAGCAATCTGGCAGCATTACAGTGAATACAGATAGCTTCATGCTTCACCTCATCTATTATTTTTTTGTTAATACTACCAGCTTAGCACATGGCGTGCCTCATCTCTTCGCTCAGCTTTGCCTATATGGCATGCCTATTTGACTGTGATTGCTATTCCAACTTAAAACCAATCGCAACAGCATCATGGACTTTGCAATACGAGATAGTTACGATACACTAATATAAATCGATTACCCTATGAAAGGAGCTTTCGCATGGGCATAAACCGCCGTCTTAACACCGACAGTGATTTCGAGGAAGTCATTGAACAGCAGCAGCGCATACGCGTCTTTCAGGATAATCAGCTCATCGATTCCAGCTCGCTAGTCGTGAGATTTGACGATAACCTTATCGTAACCCAATCGGGCGTAAGCGATATTGCCTATCATAACCGGAAAGAATGCGAATTTTTTGTGCTTAGAAAACGTTAGGCTTATTAATTCAGAAAAAAAGGTGTCGCCCTGATCGCATTCGCGGGAGAGGCTGACACCTTTTTTGCTTTTGAGTGATACCCTCACATACTCCCCCTCCGACAATATCTAATACCTGGTACTATAAGAAGTTAGTACTTTCGAATATAGGAATATAAAGTAAAATAAAGATATCAAGAAGACAACAACAACTCAATTCGGGAGGCTATCTCAAATGGAAAAAATAGAAACGATTCACACTCGCAAGCCCGCTAACTTTTACCGTAGACGCAACACACCAACGTACACTTTTATGGCATGGGCTGCTTTCCTCATCGCAAGCGGATTCGAATTCATCGGTATCTATACGCTTAAGCAGCCGATGTCTGTACAAGGCTATTACGCTGTAACCGGCGTACTCTTGATCATTACTTCCTTCCTTCTGCAAAAAATAGCGCGCGACAACGACGAAGATAAATTTATTAGAGAATATCAACCCAGCTATAGAAACCGCAATACTGCCGCTTTTACATTCATGGCGTGGGCAGGCTTTATCATCGCTGTTCTCGCTCAATATATCGGTATCTACAACTTGGAGGAGCCGCTCTACGTAAAAGGCTACTACGCCATTGCCGGCGCTTTTCTAATCGTTGCTTGCCTTGTCCTTCAGAAGACAATCCGTGACAATGAGGAAGATAATGCGCATTTGAGTGCAGATGAAAACTTTGAAGCCTAGAAGATAATAGAAAAGCCTCCCTTTCATTTGAAGAGGGAGGCTTTTCTTATTTCAGAACAGGTAGATTCAGCTGTTCAATTTCCGCCTACTCTACTTTAATAGAATCAAAAAACTTCTCTTGCACGACCTTGGCTGATTTGTCTAGCAAGCCTTGAAGGTCTGCGCCTTTTTGTGAAAACACTTCCTGTAGGACATTCGTTAATTCACCATAGTAATCCTGTGTATTGTATTGGGCTTCTGGCTTGCCGTCCAGTAAAGAATCGGACTCCGCGTTGTATTTGTATACGTTGTCGTATTTATTGAAAATAGCTTGTGCTTTTTGACCATATTCAGAGCTGCTGCTGTAATAATTCATTTGCGGCGGGATGAAGAATTTTCCTTCTGCTTGGCGTTTTTGAATATCTGCTTCAAGAGACTCTAGACCTTTATCAGTGAAATAATCAAACGTGATGTATCGAAATGCCATTTCTTGCTCATCTTTTGTAGCGTTAGGATTAATAACAAGATAGTCACCGCCAAGTATACCTGTGTGCTTGCCGCCCTTCTCAGCAGCCGGCATTGGGAATGTCAGTACATCCTCAGGCTTCATGCCGCCTTGGTTGAGCGCTTGTTCCAAAACACCTTCTGCTCCTGCGATAACCATTGCCGTACGACCTTGGGCAAATGCTCCGACCGCATCTCCCCAGCCAAGCGCCCAGTCCTGTGGAATCGCGTTAGCTTCCCATCTAAGCTTGTTATAAAAGTCGAGTGCTTTAAGACCAGCTGCTGAATTAAAGGTTGCCTTCACCTTGCCGTCAGCAATTTCTTGAACCTCGCCTCCTGCTTCAAATAAGAAGTTGGTCCAGTTCCAGCCTGCTTCTGTTCCTTTACCCATCGGCGCGATACCAGAGATACCCTTCTTAGGATCAGCAATCGCTTTAGCCGTATTGTACATATCATCCCATGTCCAATCATAAGACGGAACGGCAACGCCTTTATCTTCAAGCATTTTTTTGTTCACGACTGTTGTTGTTACATAGGCTTTCTGAGAAACCCCGAACACTTTGCCATTTATTATGAATTGACTTTGCAGAACCGGGTTGATTTGATCCTTGAATGCGTAAGAATCCCAAAGCTCCGTTATATCCGCAACCCAGCCGCGCTCCTGCAGAAACTTCGCTTCTGTAGCCCATGTATTGAAGAAGGTCGGCGCTTCATTTGCAGCCATTTTGATGCCGATTTCACTCGGGTTATAATGCCAGTCGCTTTTCACAATTGTAACGTTAGGGTATGCCTCGTTAAATCGTTTAATTTTATCGTCCTCTAGCTTACGATTTTCAACCTGATCAGGCAATGGATAGTAAATACTGATTGTAATTTTCTTGTCTTTAATATCTTCCTTAGGCGGGTCCGTTGCCTTCGTTCCAGTGTTATCCGTTGCAGCGTTAGTTGGCTTAACCGATTCCTTTGGATCATTTTTCGAGTTGCTCCCTCCGCTGCAAGCAGCCAGAATCGAGCACAGCATTACTAGGCAAATCATGACGGCGATATTTTTCTTTGGCATTGATATTCCCCTTCTCCATTCGTATTTTCGCTACATCACCATCATAAAGGAGGCGCTTTCAATCGGGCGAGGTGTATTCCTATTCCGATCATGTGCATACTTACGAACCCTTTAACCCTTAACCCCGCCAAGCTGAAGCCCACGCATGATGAATTTCTGGAATAAGAGGAAAACTACGATCGGAGGAAGCATCACCATAGTAAGGATTGCAAAACGAATGTTTAGATCCAGCCTTCGGGCATTTATGACGTATTTATATACTGCAGTAGCAAGCGGATATTTGTTGTCGCTATGCATGACAAGAGATGGCCAGAACCAATCATTCCACGCTGTAGAGAAGATGAATATGGCTAGTGTAGAAAAGATCGGAATCGATAACGGCACCGCGATCAGACAGAAGCTTTTCCAGTCGGATGCTCCGTCAATTCTAGCTGCTTCTATCATTTCATGATGAATGCCATCGAAGAAATTTTTTAGGAGCAGCAAATAAAAGGCGCTAGCGCTGGCAGGGAGCCAGAATGCAGCATACGTATTAAGCAAGCCTAAATCCTTCAGATTAAGAAAATTCGGAATGATGTAGGTACTAGGCGGGATAAACAACGTGATCATAAAGAAAAAATAGATGCCTCTTTGATAAGGGACATTCAGCTTCGATAAACTGAAGGCTGCCATCCCAAGCACCATAATAGTCATAATTAAATTTCCGCCGAAAATCATAAGTGTATTTTTCAAAAATTGCGGCAGGTTAATGAAGTCCCAGCCAATGCCATAGTTATCGAAATGCCACTCCGCCGGCAAAAAGTGTGGAGGAAAAGAGTTCACCTCTGTGTTTGCCTTCAGACCGTTAAACAATGCGCTCAATACCGGATAGAGCATAGAGCCAACCATTATTATAATGACAACAATGACAAAAAGAAGGCCAAACTTATTCGTACCTTTACGATAATCATAACTTGATAAAATTCCACGCTCTAAGCTCTTCATGACTAGCTTGCCTCCCTGTTGTTCAGCTTAAATTGCAATAACGCCAATCCGCCAAGAACAAGAAACATAAGCACACCTAACGCGGATGCAACCCCGTAATCAAGACGAGTGAAAGCATATTTGACGATAAGAAGACTATAGGTTAGCGTCGCTTTATTAGGGCCGCCATCCAGCAAGGCAAGCTGAGATTGAAATCCTTGTGTAGTTGCAATTAGCTGAAGTAGGAACAATAGAAGCACCAAGCCTCGTATAGAAGGAAGTGTGATATGCCATATTCGTCTGAAAATCCCTGCTCCATCAATTTCCGCAGCTTCATACCAATCTCGCGGAATGCTTAGCACAGCAGCTAAATAGATAAGCATGCCCGATCCGAACTGCTGCCAGGTTTCCATTATGACAAGTGAGATCATCGACCAGCTTTTGTTGGTCAGAAAAGCAATTTGGTCCGCGCCTGCTTCCGTCAGCATCCCGTTGATGGGTCCAACCGGATCATAAAACCAGCGCCATAAGCCATAAAGAACAACCGCTGGAATGACATTGGGCAAATAAGCAGCCACTCGTACAAAGCCTTGAAAGCGGCGCAGCTCAGAGATGGCAATCGCAAACAAAATCGGAACCCAGAAACCGATTACTAAGCATAAAAACATGTAATACAGCGTGTTCTTCACACCAATCCATACATCAGGATCATCGAATATCGTTTTGTAATTTTGGAATCCGACGAATTCATTTCCCTTTACAAAGTCGATCGTATAGAAGCTGTAAATAATCCCTTTTGTTATTGGCACCCACAAAAACAAAATAAAAATAATGGCCGCTGGCAGCAGAAATAAATAACCCGAAACATGCTTTTTCCACCTGCCAGTTCTCCTCCGTCCTTCCATATAGAGCGGCTCGTCTACTGTCACTGGTTGATTCATCCGTTTTCCCTCTTTTCTTTTCTATCGCTCCATTTTATTTTAGAAGCAAGGGGGCTCGTTGATAATGTCCATATCCAAGTGAATAATAGCTATTTTTACTTCATTTTATTTCTTCTCATCCTTCTTCAGCTCACTGGGGCTCATGCCGTAATATTTTTTGAATATTTTGCTAAAATGCTCTGGCGATTCGTATCCGACCCGCTCTGAAATCTCATATCTCCGCAAATCGGTGTTCAAAATAAGCTTTCGGCTCTCCTCCATCCGAAGCTTGATCACATATTCCCAAAGATTGCTCCCTGTATCCTTCTTGAACAGATAGCTCAAATAATTAGGACTAACATGATTTTTCTGTGCCACTTCATGCAGCGTTAGACCCTTTTGCGCAAAATTCCGATCGATGTAAGCCTTTGATTTCTCTACAATTAAGCTGTTTTGCTGGCTTAGCTCCTCAGCCGTTGGTTCCTTCGTATAGGTGCTCCAATTGAAGTCACCGTAGTAAAATACAAAATGATCCGGATGCTCCCGATTCCACATCATCGCCTTGCTAGCCTGTTCGCCCAGCATCCCCAAATATGCGATACCACGCGTAATTTGGCTAATGCCAATAACACAATGCAGCTTTAAATATTTGTGAATATTGTAATGAAGGCTGCGCCCGATCATATCCAATTGATTCATTTTATTGACACTGACTTCTCCAAACTCACTCTCATCCCATTGAATAAGAACACTTATTTCTCGATTGGGTGAGTAAAAGGCTAAATAATTCCATTCCTTATCAAGCAGCTCATTCACGATATTTAGAGCGGCATACTGCAGAAGCAAGGCATCGCTTGCCGCAAGCTCTTGATCCTTATCGAACCTATTCAATCGAAGCTTAATAACCGCATAATAAGGCCCCTTTAACGTTATGGCATAACGCTCCCAGAGCAGCTTTACAAACTCCTCCGAACTACTTTGCGTACCTGACAATAGCCCGTTAAGCAGCTCTGTTCGCTGCGGCAGAGGCTCCTCCATATGAAAATGCACCAGCAGCTTCGATAAAAACTGCTCCTCGGACGCTGACGGCTTATCTAGTTTGAGCAGTACATTCCTAACAGAATCAAGAAATTGAATGTTATTAAGCGGCTTGATCATATAATCCTTGGCACCCAGGCGGAGCGCCATTTGCGCATATTGAAACGTTTCGTAAGCAGAAATAATGATGGTCTTCACCCATGGCTTTAACAATTTGGCTTGATGCATCAGCTCAATGCCGTTCATAGAGCCCATTTGAATGTCCGTTATAAGCAAATCAATTTCTTCAGTCCGCAAATAATCAAGTGCTTCATAACCGCTAAATGCCATATATACATTAGCTAAGCTGATATCGGAAGCTGACAGCAGGCTATTTAGTCCCTCACATATCAACGGCTCATCATCTACGATCAAAATATTGTACATGCCGGTTCCTCCCCATTGAATCACTCTATTATTTGGGTTCATCATGGTTAAGCGGAAGGATAATGGTCACCACCGTTCCACCCTTCTCTCCCCTTTTGTAGCTCATTCCGTACATATTGCCAAAATGAAGCTGAATGCGCTGCTGAATATTTCGAATCCCATAGCCTAATGAGTGATCAGACTTATCCCCGCTCAGCATACGATCAAGCGAGCTGTAGTCCACTGCCTTATGTCCATTATCTTCAACCTTTATCGTGACTCTTTCACCCTCCACTACGGCAGATATATGAATCTCTCCATCCTCGCCCATAAACTTAACGCCATGGATGATGGCATTTTCAATTAGCGGCTGTAGGGATATTTTCGGAATAAGGATCGTACGAGCCGCATCGGGTATGCTCCAGACCGTCTGAAATTCATACTTGTAGCGCTTCTGCTGCAGACTGACATAAGCGGAAGCATGCTCCAATTCCTCTTCGAGTGGAATAAGCTCTCTTCCCCTGCTCAAACCTATTTTCATCAGCTTCGATAAATCCTTAATCATTTCTGCCGATTCGGTATTTCCCTCCAGTGAGCTCTTCCAGTAAATACTCTCCAGCGTGTTATAGAGCAGATGCGGATTTATTTGTTGATAAAGCAGCTGTAATTGCGACTCCTTCTGCTTAATGTCCATTTGATATTTATAGTGAATGAGTCCATTCAGCCTTCGCGCCATATCATACAAAGCAGCTATTAATACGCCTACCTCGTCTTTTCGTCCTTTGCCCGGTGTCTCCGGCACTAGCTTACCAGGCTCATAAGTGCCAACAAACTGCGCCAGCTTCTGCAGTGGCGTCATAAGTGAACGCCAGAAATAAACCATTACAACGCAGCCGAATAGGATATACGCAATCGATATAAGCTGAATGACATGCTTAAGCTCGTCTTGCTGATTTAATAAAGAGCTAACCGGAATCTGATAGACAAGCTTCTCTTTCAGAATTCGGTTATAGTTGACCACATAAATATAGTCTGCCGTCATAAAGTTAAGTGTTCCTTCCGCTTCCATCTCATCTTTAATTGCGATTTGAGGCGGCAGCGTCAAAGTCTTGCCCATCATCTCTGTATTCGATGCTGCAAGCACTCGGTTCGACCAGTCCGTAAACATGATCTTACCGTCTGGAAGCGAAACTGATTTCAATGATTCCGTGATCTTCATGTCCATCTTCGTTGCTACTAAAACCCCTATGATACCGTTTCCAAGAGTAACGTTGCTAACTGCCCGAATATAGGCTAGCGTACTAATTCTGGATAATCCCACGTTAGAATTAATAATTTCCATATAACCTTTACTTTTTAAACCTACCGCATCATCAAACCAAATGGGTTTCGTGCTATCAGAAAAAAAATAAACCCCAGACTGCATCAGTTGACGTTTTGGAGCGAAAAAATAATAGTCATGCGGATCATACACATATAGGGAGTAATAGACCGCTTCTCCGCCATTAATAGGAAGCGAGTAGCTCGCTAGCAGCTTATCGACCTTATCATATTTCCGTACCCGCTCAATGACGGTATCGCTTCCTCGCGGGATAAGCTGCTGCGTTAGCGGATTTTGTATAATCGTTGTCGTAATTTTACTGATTGTATCCATATCTCGGTTAATCAAGGTGTAGTTTTGCTTGATCAGCTCGACATAGGCATTCGTCACATGATTTTTGAGCAGATGCTCCGCCTTCATATTTCCATACCAATGCAGCAAGAAAATAGGGCTTACCATTACGAGAAACAAGAGGATCAGCTGCTGCTTTATGTTCATTCTTGTCATTGGATTACTAAAAACGGTTCGCATGCCGGCACCTCCGACTAATAATTGTACTATAGCAAATAAAACAATAATTCCGAGTGGCTATTTCTATCCTCTTCACGCATGAAATTGATGCCCATCGTAGAAATACACCTATTTTTCATCCGCTTCTGCTCAAATCCAATTAGGAGAGAAAAAAGTGCTGCTAATCAACGAATGTTGGTCAGCAGCACTTTGTAAGTATGTATCAAGCGATTATTGCTTTAATATGTATGTCGCGCTCAATGCTCAGGTCTACAAAAAAATCATTTAGCTTGATTAGCGGGGTTTCGATATTATGCGGGTTGATGAATACAACCTCTCCTTCACGACCATCCGTCAGAAGGACTTGTTTTCCTACGAGTCTCTTCATCATATTTTCAATAAAGACTGAAATAATTTGTGGATTTAGTGCGCCAAACTTTCCTTGCCCCATTTGATTGACGATTTCATGAAAAGATAGAGGCTCATGATAAGGACGATGCGAGGACATCGCATGGAAGATATCTGCTACTGCGACAATGGAGCTGAACAAGTCTATATTTTCCTTCTTTAAGCCTAGCGGATACCCATTGCCGTCCTCTCGCTCATGATGCTGAAGGGCAACCCTAGCAATTCTCTGGCTTAAGCCTGTCGTTCCCTTCAGCAGCTCGTAGCCAAAGATCGTATGCTTCTTTATTAATTGAAATTCAACCTCCGTTAGCTTACCTGGCTTATTTAAAACCTCCAGCGGGAGCTTCACTTTCCCAACATCATGGAGCGTAGCGGCTAAGGATAGGATCAGAAGCTCTGCTTCATCCAAATCTATCCATCTGCCAATTAGCGTAGAAATGACGCCCACACCAACATTATGCTGATAAACATAATCATCTTTTGCCTTAACGGCTTCAAACAGCTCAAATATGTCCGAATTTTTCGATAATTCGAGAATGGCAGGCAAAACCTCGTTGCGAATTTCCATCAGAGGTACTTTACGAGAGATCGCTATGGATTCAAATAATCCCTTGGACATCGCCACGGTCTGTCCTACGAGTTCATGTGTTTGTTGTCGGGTTCGATTGGTCTCTTTTCGTTCAGAGACAAGCGCGAGCTGGCTAAAATCTATACGGTGATTCATCATAATCTGTAGTGTTTCACGAGTAATAACAGAGCTGGCAGCGACAATCGTAACACCATATTCATTGACTATATCATTCTTAACTTGCTTTCCGATAAACTGCTCCATAGCTCCACTCCTCATACTTAGCGGTTCATGGTTTAGTTTACCATAATTCATTGAAATTAAGATATCTTGTATTTTTAAAATAATGAGGAATAATAAGTATTTAACATACATTATTTTAAAAATAACACAACAATAGGATATGTTTGATCGAATAATGGTTTGAGAAAGCGATTATCACCATTACATGCTTTATTTCACTTCTGACGCAAGCATCATTATACTCATTACAATGGTGAGAATGGAGCCAATTATGAAGGGCAGATACCCTCGTTTATTATTTGCAATCCATGTGCCGATTGTGAAAACGAGCGCAGAACTTGCGAAAAATAAGATGAACAAGCCCATTTCAGGAGAAAGGAAATCACGAATGCCCCATATTCCGAATCCCATCATAGATGGCACTGACAATGCTGCTATTATGCTTAATACAATAAGAAGAATAGCTCGAATCCCCCATAGTGAACGCCTAATTAAAAACATAATCGTGTAGAAGGGGAGAATTAAAAATATATAGGGGAAAAAAGTCCAGATTAATAATTTCCAGCCCTCACTGCCCATTCCTTGATGGTAGACCACCTTCAAATAGCCCAAATAGGCTAGAACCCCAGCAAAGTAGCTTGTCACCGCCGTTAGTAAATAAAATAGCTTTCGTTTCATAACACTAGCCACCTCCGAATGAAATCACTTCTGGCCCTCCATAATGGAAGGGGCTCTGTGTAATTTCTTATATCATACGGCATCCTTTATGCATCAAAACAGTTCTAACTTTTGTAGTACCGGGGTCGCTAGATGCAACCCTTTCTGTACATATAATAGAAAAAATCTCAATTCTCGCACCCAGTTAGAGCGATTGAATTGAGATTTTATAATACTTGCAACGAGCTTAATCTCTAAGCCAACTTAAGATGCATATGCCGCAAATAACGCCAGCGAATCATGAAGAAGTAGATAAGCTGCACCGCAAAGAAGCAAAGGTAAATAATGAAGGCATGACCCATCATCGGAAACTGAACGAGCAGCTGGATGTTATAGAACGCTACCGTACTGTGTATTAACGCCAAAGCGAATGGCAGGAAAAACATCAGCGCGAGCTGACGCGTCACTAGCTTGTTAAGCTCTTTGCTGCTTAGACCTAGCTTGCTGATCATCTGGTATTGCTTCTCATCTCGTTCTAAATCTGCATACAACCTAAAGTAGATAAAGCTTGCTGCAAAGGTGAAGAAGACAACCCCAACCAAAACACTCATGATTAATAAAATTCCGTTTAATTGCTTTTCAGCTTGCCAATCCAGAGCGAGCGAATTTAGTTCATACGTATAATAACCATCTTTCTGCTCCAAGTCCTTTTCTAAACCATGTGCAATCTTTAACGTTTTATCCCAGTTCTTCACGACGAAATAGTAATATATTACTTCCTTCGGCTCATCTATTTTTGCTTTATACAACTCGTCGAACAATTCATCTGTAACAATGATCGTATCCTCAAAGTTAGAAAAAATAAAATAGGGGCTTCTTTTCTTCACATGAAGCTCGCTGGTTTCCTCGCCTTTCCTCCAACTCCATTCCAGATTAATGACGGGATCATATTCCTTTATCTTTTTCCCTCTCGAAATGACACCTGAAGCGATGATTGCCTCATCTGGCCCGCTCAAGGTTTCCGTCTCATGCCCCAACATACCTGCAAGCCGATTATATTGGGAGAGCTTGATGACCGGCTGTCCATTATCTGAGTAGGCAAAGGAAGCACCCGCCAATTCATAGGCAAATCCGCCTTTTGTTAAACGCTCGCCTATTTCTTTCAAATGCTCCTGCTCTGTCTTATTCTCTGGGAATGATATATAAGTGAAGGCATATGGATTATCCTTCTCAGACAGGTTAGGATCTCCCATAGCTAGACAAACGCCTATGCCGCAGATAGCGACGGCCGTGACGGTAGCAACCATGAAGAACATAATAGCATTGTCTTTCATTCGATAAGCGAGGTCCGACAGTGTTAATAGGTTGATTTTATGAAAAAACAGCTTTTCTTTCTTCTTGAGCGCTCGAATCGCATAGACACTGAGCTGTGTGAACAAGAAATAAGTACCCAGTACGACACAGCCAATCGCCACCGCAAGAAGTGCTATATAGAACGCCCTGTATAAAACGAAATAAAATACCATGCCGTATCCCGCTAAAAGCAGTACCAGAGAAAGAAGGGAGAGCCATAATGAAGCTTTGGGCTCCTCCTTTGGTTTTTCATCCGATTTGATGAGATCCAAAACCTGCTGCCTCCTTCCAACACGAGAGGTGAGCAGCGATAGAATAAGAAACAAGACAAAAAATGCTATTGCAGTCGTCCAGACCGCTTTAATTGGAACTAGAAAATCCAGCCCATCCTCCAACATAAGCAATCGCTCGCTAATAAGAAGAAACAGCTTCGTAAATAAAATGCCGGTACCAATCCCAACAACAATAGACACAAGCCCGATAATCATATTTTCTACGAAAATAAGCCTGTTGCGCTGTTTATCTGACATCCCGAGCATCATCAATATGCCAAATTCCCGTTTGCGCACCTTTAGAAAAGCGCTTGCTGAATAAAGCAGAAATAGGAATGAGAAGACAAAAATGAAATACTGTGAAATTTTCAGTCCCATCGTTCCAAGCATAGAAGCCGTATCATTGCTGGAAGCAAGCTGCCCCTGCAAGGAGGGATGAAATAAAAGTACGGCGTAAATAAAGAAAATCATAACGGCAAATGCACTGCTCATGAAGTGAGCGGCATAGGTTCTCTTCTTGCGCAGAACATTATTAAACGCGAACTGTCGAAAATTCATTCTCATTCCCTCCAAGCAGAGCTAACACGTTAATGATTTTTTGATAAAAGATGGCTCGGCTCTCACCATAATGAATCTCACTGTAAAATTGTCCATCCTTAATAAATACGACACGGTCGCAGTAGCTCGCTGCCATAGCATCATGCGTAACAAGCATCATTGTCGTATTTTCCTCTTTATTCATCTTGCTCATCAGTTCCATCACATCACGCGCCGCTTTGGAGTCCAAATTGCCTGTAGGCTCATCTGCGAGCAGCAGCTTCGGATTATGAATGAGTGCTCTTGCAATAGCCGTGCGCTGCGCTTGACCGCCGGAAATCTCATATGTCCGTTTATCTAAAATTTCTGCAATGCCCAGCTTATTCGCTATGAATGCCGTGCGTCTCTTCATTTCATTCAATTCCATTCCGTCCAAGGTGAGCGGCAGCATAATATTTTCCCGCACGGTCAACGTATCCAGCAAATTGAATGCCTGAAAGACAAAGCCCAGCTCTCTCCGGCGAAAATGTGCAAGCTTCTCTCTCGTCAGCTCATATGGGTCCTGTCCGCCAATATGCAGCTCACCCGAAGTTGGACGATCAATCGTAGATACCATATTGAGCAGCGTTGTTTTCCCGCTTCCGGACGGCCCCATGATGCCGATAAACTCCCCTTGCTCAATCGTTAAATCAATATTTGTCAGTGCCTTATAGGCCACCTTGCCTGAATAAACCTTGTTTAAATTCCGTGCTCTCAATAACTCCATTGCAATCTCTCCCTGCTTGTTCTTGTTACATCTAGTGTAGCCCGAAAGCAGGCAATCTCCTATAATCTTTACTTTCATTTACCTAACAACTTTGTAAGATTCATCAAAAAAAGACCGATGAACGGCAATGCCATTCATCGGTCTATCTTGCTGCAAACGGAAAAATAACGCGAACGGTCGTCCCTTGACCGATTTTTGATTCTATCTTTATTTCATGATTCATTCTGTCCAGCACGGATTTCACAATATAAAGTCCCATACCCGTCGATTCTTTAAATTCCCTGCCGTTCTCGCCAGTAAAGAAAGGATGAAAGACACGGGACAAATCAGATGTAGGAATACCAACACCTTTATCAATGACCTCCAGCAGGACAGCTTTATCCTCTGAAAAGGCGCGTATGATCACTTTCTCCCGACTCCCAGCTGAGTATTTAACCGCATTCGAAACGAGCTGCTGTAAAATAAAATGAAGCCATTTGGCATCTGTTTCTACCTTCAGTCCCTCCTCAATGTCCATTTCAGGATGGACGAAGTTCCGAATGAACAGTCGTTTGTTCTCTAAAATAACCGCATTGGCTGCTTCTCTAAGCGAAATGGAGTCAACGTGGAAATCCTGCTCAAATGTCTCCAGCCTTGCCATATATAGAACCATCTCAAGCCCTTTGCGGATGCGATCGGTTTCCTCACGCATGCTCTCATCGCGAGGCTCATCACTGTCCTGAAGCATTAATTCCAGTACAGATAAAGGGGTCTTCATCTGATGGACCCAATGATTCATAAAGTGAATATGATTTTGTTGCTTGCGTTCTCCTATAATAATTAGATTCTGATAATGACGATATTGAAACTGCATCAAATCTCGTAAAGCAAGTGGTAAGGGAGAGGCTTCCTTGGTGCCTGCATTTTCCTCATCATACGTACCATTATGCTGTAGAAGCTCGTAAAACTTCCGATGAGTAAAGTAGCGGTATGCCAAATAGCCAATAAATACACATAGCCCAAGTAGGAGCGCATAAGCAGCAACCTTGAAATCATTATAGCCATCCAGCCAAAACACAAGAACAACCGCTGCCAGCTGTATAACCGTAAAGATAAGAAGCGAAACCTGATCTCGCCAAAATAGTCTCATCGCTGCGCCTCGTCTACCCATGAATCATTCAGACGATAGCCAGTCCCGCGTACGGTCTCGAGCGCATCCTCAATGCCGAGCTCTGCCAGCTTCTTGCGAACACGTGTTACATTGACACTTAAGGCGTTATCGTCCACATAGGTGTAATCATCCCATAGCTTCTCCAAAATCGTCTCCCTGCTAACGAGCCGTTGACACTTCTCTAGCAATGTTTCCACAAGTATCGTTTCTTTCTTGGTAAGTGCAACCGACTTGCCACCCAAGCTCAGCTCCATCCGCTCAGGATATAGCGTTAATCCCGATCTTTCTATTAAGCGCTCACCAACAGCGGCAGCATAATCACCGTAAACGCGTCTAAGCTGGCTTCGTATTTTCGCCATGACAACCTCGTAGTGAAATGGCTTCGTTAAATAATCATCCGCGCCATTTTCAATTGCTCTAACCTGCTCCATCTCTCCGCTCCTTGCGGATATAAAGATAATCGGACAGGTAGATACCGTCCTGATCTGGCGGCACCAATAATAACCGTCAAAGCTTGGAAGATTAATATCCATAAGCACCACATGCGGCTTTAGTAGTTGAAATCCTTCTAGAACTCGCCCAAAATCGGAGATTATGACAGCCTCATCCCCATACTTCTCAATATGCGACTGCAGTAATTGTGCAATTTTCTCATCGTCTTCGACGATCATAATCGTGTACAAGAGGGGATCCTCCTTCCATCTCATTGGAATATGATCTATTTTATATGAGCTCGGCCCTTAGTACAAATAATGAGATTAAAAATTAGAAGCCTCCATGCATTATTCCTACTATTCCAATGCGAAAAATATTGTAGTATAATTTGGGTTGTCAATTCAATTTTAACTTCTCATTCCAAAGAGAGATTGATCTATTAGTGAGTCAAAGAAGGAGCTGGGCAGGATGAATCTCAAAGACAAGCGTGTCGTAATCATAGGTGGAAGTACCGGAATAGGTCTAGCTACAGCTAAGATGGCTATTGAACAAGGAGGCCATGTCGTTATTGCTGGTCGTTCATTAGAGAAGCTGAAGAGGGCCCAAGAGGAAATCAGTAGTCATTCACTAGAGATTGCACAGATGGATAACGGAAATGAAGTGTCCATAAAAGCATTTTTTGATGCGGTTGGCCCATTTGATCATTTGTTTACACCTGGCGCAGCTTATGTGCTGGGTCCCATAACAGCCGATACGGATACAGCAATAAGCTGTTTTCAAAATAAATTTTGGCCACAATATTTTGCAGCGAAATACTGCCTGCCTTATCTTTCAAAGAGCGGCTCTATTGTTCTTATGTCTGGCGCGGCAAGTCAGAGACCAATCAATGGAGCAGCCTCCTATGCAGCATGTAACGGAGCTATCGAGAGCTTGGGAAAAGCATTAGCTGTTGAATTAGCTCCTATTCGAGTCAACGTGGTTTCACCTGGCACGATCAGAACGGAAAAGGAACGGACGGAAGCTTACGAGGCTTACAAGGAAATGTGTTTGTTAAAACGTGTAGGGGATGTTGAAGACATTGCACATTCCGTTTTGTATTTGATGACGAACCGATTTACGACAGGCACCACTCTCTTTACGGATGGCGGCTATGTGCTAAGCTAGCAGCTGGCTTTCAAGGCAAGAACAGAAAAGAATAGGAGAGTGTTATGAAAAAAGCCGAGCAGCATGTAGAATTTAAATTCTGCAAACCGCTCGGCTATATAATATTTGCTCCTAAAGTTGTTCAGCGTTTTTCAAAGCATGATCCCAGCTTGGAAAATGGAACAATGCATTTCGCATTAACTCAGGATCACTTTGCTTAACTTGTTTTTTACTGACCGTCCCACCATTTGATTGAAGCAGTCTTATGCGATTAATAACCTCGTCTGCTCCTAGTGTAATATCCAGTACCTTCACTTCCTTCCTATTTATATCTCCTCCTTACTTTTCCCATTATCTGTAAGAGTTATTCGATGATTTTCGAATAACTCCCATGGAAGGAGATTAAAGAAACGAAATTAATAAAAAATTAATTTCAACAATTCATTCCATTAGAACGAAATAAAATAAGTGCCGTTAAAGTCATGATGACTTCACGGCACTTATATTATGTTTCTAAATAAAAATTACAGTTACATTTTCATATTATTATTTAAACTTCCTCTGCCTCAAACCCTCATACAGCAAAACCGTCGCTGCCATCGCTACGTTAAGCGACTCCGCTTGTCCCACCATGGGAATAATAACGGATTCGTCTACATGTCCTTGAACCTCGGGTGATAATCCTTCCGACTCATTCCCCATCAGCAGCCATGTGGATTGCGTCCAGTCATAGCTATAGCAGGTATGCTTTGCCTGCAGGCTTGTCCCAATAAGGTTCACACCCTTAGCCTTCGCCTGAGGAAGCAGCTCCTGCAAATTCCCTTCGATGATTGGCAAATGGAATAATGATCCCATCGTCGAACGAACCGTCTTTGGATTATACAGATCGACGCAGCCTTTCCCCAGTATGACTGCATCCGCGCCTACCGCGTCTGCGCTGCGAATAATCGTGCCGGCGTTACCGGGATCACGAACCCCGTCTAGTACAACGACTAAGCAATTTTGCTTAAATAACGGCGTCATAACTGGTTTAAGCTTGGACAAAATCGCAAACACAGGCGGCGGTGTATCCGTCCCTGTACATTTTGCCATAACCGCTCGCGATACTTGAACCCACTCCAGCCCGAATGTTGCTGGTGAATCATTCGTTTCACGTTCAAGTTTGAGCTCAGGTGGGATGCCTCGTTCTGAATCGTATACAATTGTCATGATTTCAGCACTGCCCTGCAGCGCCTCTAGTACTAAATGAACACCCTCAATAAGAAATTGACCCGTGCGATCACGGTTTTTTTTATCAAGAAGGGATGCCCATTGCTTTACTTTTTCATTTTGTAAGGATGAGATGATAGGATCAAAGTTTTCATTCATAGTTTGTTTTTAACCTTCCGAGTATGCGATCTCTAAGTTTTTCAAATCTTCGTTTTGGCCGACGATAACGAGAACATCCTCTGGAACGATCAAGTCATCTGCATAGGGAGCAATATTCATTGCTGAACCCTTTTTTATAGCCATAACATTGCATTTATATTTCGCTCGAATATCTAGCTGCTTTAAGCTTTTTCCGATCATATGCTTGGGCGCTTTAATTTCAATGATACTATAATCATTCGAAATTTCGATGTAATCGAGTATGTTCGGTGAGACAAGATGATGAGCGACACGAAGTCCCATATCCCGCTCTGGATAAATAACCTTATCCGCGCCGATCTTATTCAATACCTTGCCATGCAGCTCGTTTTGCGCTTTGACGATCAATGTTTTGACGCCTAAATCCTTCAAAATAAGCGTCGTCAAAATACTCGACTGAATATCTTGTCCGATCGCTACGACGACAACATCAAAGTTTCGAATGCCAAGCGCCCGCAGTGCTTCTTCATCAGTTGAATCTGCGGATACGGCATGGGTTACCGTACTGACAACATCCTGAACACGCTGCTCGCTGGAATCGATAGCCAGCACCTCAAAGCCCATTCCTGTCAGTGCTTTTGCCACGCTGGAGCCAAAACGCCCCATGCCGATTACCGCATACTGCTTCTTCGCCATATAAAAAATATCCTCCTTGCAGGATGATTACATCATTTAGCTTATATAGAATAAGCGAGTTTATATTGCCTGTACCTAATATTCACAGTATACCATAGCGGGCACACAGGATGAATGACGCTGCTGCTGGACATAGTAAATAAGTAAATAATGAATAAGCAAGGAGGTTTTCTAAGTTGAATACTGTAGATCTACGTCAAGCTATCGTGATGCGCGTACAAGATAATTCAACTGTTGAGTTATCGGAAGTTATTGAGGACTCCATCGGTGCCGATGAGCTTGCCCTTCCTGGATTAGGAGTTTTATTTGAGATGATTTGGCAGCAATCCACTGATGCGGAGCATGGTCGGATGGTTGATTCTCTGTACAAGCATCTTCATCATGCTGATCATGCCAACCCGTCTCAATAACAAACGGCAGCCGAATACACGATGCGCCCTCCGACTATTGTATTTGTAACCCAAGGAAGGCCTTCATAACGACTAACCACAATAAGGTCGGCTGCTTTGCCCTGCTCGATGGAACCTAATTCGCTGTCTGCGCCTAAAGCTTGAGCAGGATGAAGCGAAGCCATCCTTACTGCTGCAGGCAAAGCTGCCGCGCCTTCATCAGCCAGTTTGAACACTGCTGCGAGCATAGAAGAGGGATGATAATCGGAGCATAAAATTTGAGCAGCACCTGCTGTTATGGCATCAACTGCTCGTAAGTTTTTGTCATGAGATCCCCCTCTTACTACATTAGGCGACCCTACACACACTTGAATGCCGCGTTCAACCGCATATTTGGCTGTCTCCAAATTGATAGGGAATTCACTAATAGAAACCCCGCAATTGATAGCTTCATCCACCTTTTCTATGCAATCATCGTCATGTGAGGCAATTGCAATCCCCTGTTCAGCAGCAAGCTTACTTAGTTTAAGCAGATGAGCCGTATTCACTTGCTTACGTCGTTCATTAAGATCATCAACGATGACTTTAACCTCATCTATGGTCACACCTTCATTTTTCATCACATAGCGTTCAAAAGAACCTGGCTCGCGATATTGTCCCTGTCCTGGTGAGTGATCCATAAACGAAAGATAATGAATCGCCTTCTTCTTCAAATAATGTTCCACAATGGGCATGCCCACCAAGTAGGATACTTCGAACCGCAAATGAATACGATTGCGAATCATTGAGCGTCTGCTCGAATAGCTTCCAATATGATCAATCATCCCAGTTAGAAAATGATCCCCGCGTAGGCTTAAACCAACTCCAAGTGATAAGGAATGATACATTGTCGTAATTCCATGTACCGGGAGCTTGCGTTCAAACTCAAACAAAGCCATTTCAATTGGAAATAACGTATTTGGTCTCGGCTGCACTTCCTTCTCGATCGCATCACAATGAATATCAATCAGACCAGGTAAAACATAGTCACCCTCTGCATCAAGCACCTTTGCATCGGCGTTCAGCTCTAACCAAGAGCGAATGGATGCTTCATCCGTTAGCAAAGCATTGATTCGCCCATATTTGATTGCTACCGCTAAATGCTCAATCCGATCCGGCAAAACAACCCTTCCATTCGTCACAATTATAGACTCTGTGTTGTTATGCATATGCTCGCTCATCGCTCCGGATCTCCTCATCCTAATGATTTTAATTGATATAATCTTGCCTCAATCCGCTCTCTTCATTCATACCGCCGTTGTACCTTCAATTTTCTTACGATAATCCGTAACACTTCTCGCTAACTTTTGTCGCAAACTCTCCAGCTTTTCACCTGCACCAAGCTCCGGCAATCCATCTACCGACCGAATTAGCTTCGCAAACATGACAAGATCATGCATACGCATGAATGAATCCAGCTGACTTAGCAAAACATCATCTAGCTCGGTTTTCATTTTATAACCATCGATAAATGCTTGTACTTTGTGATTCTTAAGATCATTTTGATCCTTAATCAAATCCCTCAGTGCGTATGCAATATCTGCCGCATACCAGTTCACCGAGCAATCGTCAAAATCAATGATTCCAATATTCCTATCCACCCACCGATGATTGTCCAGCTCAAAATCATAATGGATAATACCGTACCTGCTTCTATCACTCGGCAGCTGTTCCGCCCATTTCAAGCAACGCTCAAGCTCCAATCTTGCGGCTCTCTCTTTTACCGGGAGCATTTCGTAGACCTCATGCAGCTGATCCTTCCAGCTCGGACGTTTCCCTAGCAGCTCCACTGGTGCCTCTTTCAAACACGCATGAAGCTCTCCTAAAGCACTTCCCCAATCATGAAGCTGATTTTCAGACATTTCATCCAGTTCAAAATGCTCGCCTGGCATCGCTTCAAAAACAACCGCATGGTAAGTACCTATATCGCTGACAATGGTCTCCACATACTGATCATTCAATGAAAGGATTGGCTGTGCCGCTCTAATCATGCTATCTTTCAAATAACGGAGAACATCTATTTCACCTTGAATGAAATCCCGCTCTCTTTCTGAGACTTCATTAAAGCGTAAATATAGATTTTTCCCATCCCTTTTAAAAATGAAGACAAAGTTCGCGCTCGCCCGCCAGAAAAATACGGTTCCCTCATCATATCCCCAGCGCTCCAAGATTGTATTCGCTAGCGCACTTCTCCATCCACTGTCGATGGTGTCCATTACTGCCTTCATCGTACTTAATTTCATCATTAGCCGTACCTCCGTTTTGTTTTTGGATAAGTCGGTTGCCCCTATCCCTCAGCGAAAACAGAAAGAAGCCGCGGGAAATAATACTCCCACAGCTTCCATGCACGACAAAACAAAAGCCCATGCGCTTTACGCTTGGACTTCGTTTACCCTGCTGTCATGACAGTGAATGCCAAAGGCATTGCTGCAATTGAATCAGCAATCATTAGCCTTCGCTTAGGAGTGAGGGGCAACGAAAAGATAGTAGAACATTTACTTGCTTATTCATGTTCAACATCGTATTTTGCTCACTCCTCTCGTTATTGGTTACCGTTATTATAACCTTATATTTTATATATTGTAAATAGTTTCCTTGTTTACTTAATTCTGAGGGTCCTTCGGTATAAAATTATAAATATCACCGGTTTCGAAGGAATCAATTAGACGATGAAGCCAATTATAATAACTTAAAGCCTCATCAATTTTCTGTGAGTCATTTTTTAGAATCTCCATGAAAGCAGAATCATGCTCGTACTGCTCCTGAAGAAGCTCCAGTTCTTTCTTCGAACGTGTTAAAACACTCATATTTTGCTCGACTGCTTTCCTCCATTTAATAGAGAAGAAATCCGAGAAGTTTTGATGCCAATCCGTTACAACCTCATAAAGATCCTTGCGAGAGCCTTTGCCCCATACTTTATTTATCATTTTCAAATCATGCAACGTGCGCATTCCCGTGCTCATTGACGTCTTACTCATTCCCATTGTGGCGCTCATTTCATCTAGGGTCACCGGCTCCTGATTAAAATACATGTTTCCATATAAATGACCAATAGATAACGTTATACCATACAAATCCATGTTTTTTCCGATAGATTCAATGACTTTACGCCGCGTATTATTCAGTTTAGTGAGCTGTTCGTCTGTTAATGCTGCAAGTTCATCCATGTCTTTCCTCCTGCGGAGTGTCGTGACCCCATCTTTCCTACACTGATTATTGTAATCAAATGCCTATCCATATGTAAAGAATGCTTTTGATACGAGAAAGGGAGTTATCAAGAGAATACAGTACGTAAAGTACGTAAAGTTATAACTGTACAAAGTATACGGACGCTCACGCCTTTTGACCTTTACAAAGTTAACCAACTAAACTTATAAGAGAAAAACATCAACAAGGGGGCATTATATGGCGATTTTAGAAGCCAAAAACCTAACCAAGATATTTGGACATGATCCAAAAAAAGCGATTCCTCTACTAGATAAAGGATGGTCCAAAGACGAAATTTTCGCAAAAACGAAGCTTACAGTTGGTGTGAATCAAGCGAACTTCACAATCGAAGAAGGACAAATATTCGTAATCATGGGCTTATCCGGCAGCGGTAAGTCAACACTTGTACGTCTGCTTAATCGGTTAATTGAACCTACATCCGGTCAAGTACTGTTTAACGGAACCGATGTACTGAGCATGTCACCTGAGAAGTTGCGGCAGTTCAGAAGAAAAAATGTAGGCATGGTATTTCAAAAATTCGCTTTGTTTCCGCATCGCACCGTCATTGAAAACATTGAATACGGTCTTGAGGTGCAAGGCATTGAGAAGAAGAAACGAAGAGAAATGGCGATGCAGTCATTAGAACTCGTCGGTCTAAAAGGCAGGGAAGACAGCTATCCGGATCAGCTTAGCGGTGGTATGCAGCAGCGTGTCGGACTAGCAAGAGGTCTCGCTAACGAGCCCGATGTCCTGCTCATGGATGAAGCATTTAGTGCACTCGATCCGCTTATTCGGAAGGATATGCAGGATGAACTGCTGGAGCTTCAATCAAAAATGAAAAAAACAATTGTATTCATTACTCATGATCTTAATGAAGCACTACGAATTGGCGATCAAATCGCTCTGATGAAGGATGGCAGCATCGTCCAGATCGGTTCGCCTGAAGAAATCCTTATGCAGCCTGCAAATAAATATGTTGAACGGTTTGTCGAGGACGTCGATTTGTCTAAAGTGCTTACCGCATCGCATGTCATGATAAAACCAGAAACTATTACGCTTGAGAGAGGTCCTCGTGTAGCGTTGCAATTCATGCGTGACAGAGGTGTATCTTCCCTTTATGTTGTCGACAAAAGCAAGCGTCTGCTCGGTGTAATCACTGCGGAAGAAGCCGTCATCGCGATAAATAATGGTCTTAAGCTTGAAGAATCGATGGAACGTGATGCGCCTACCGCTACTGCAGATACACTGCTTCATGAATTATTCGAGATTATGAGCAATTCAAAGTTTCCCGTCTCCATTATTGACGACAGCGGAAAGTTAAAAGGCATCGTCATAAAAGGCGCCGTACTAGCCGCTTTATCCGGAAACTCGGTATTGGAGGCTAATGAATAATGAATATTCCTAAAATACCCTTAGCCAATTGGATTGAATCACTTGAATCCTGGCTGGAAAATAACTTTGATCCACTTTTCCGATTTATACGAATAATAGTCGGAGAAACCGTTAATGGGCTCGATGCTTTCCTCAACTGGTTCCCCGCACTTGTTCTGATTATTATTTTCAGCGCACTTGCTTGGTATCTAGGCAAATGGAAAATGGGACTTTTCACCTTGTTTGGATTGTTAATAATTGAAAATCTCGGATACTGGTCACAAACGATGCAGACGCTCGCACTTGTTTTAACCGCTGCATTTATATCCGTCATAATAGGTGTGCCTGTAGGAATCCTATGTGCACGCAGCAATAGAATCCAAAAAATAGTTACTCCTCTGCTAGACCTAATGCAGACGATGCCAGCATTCGTATATTTGCTGCCAGCCGTAACCTTTTTCTCCCTCGGTGTTGTTCCAGGTGTTATTTCATCCATCATCTTTGCAATTCCGCCCACTATTAGGCTTACAAACCTTGGTATACGTCAAGTACCGGCTGAGCTGGTTGAAGCAGCTGACGCATTCGGCTCCACACCTTCGCAGAAATTATTCAAGCTGCAGCTTCCAATAGCAATGCCAACGATTATGGCAGGCATCAATCAGACGATAATGCTATCGCTATCTATGGTCGTTATTGCCTCCATGATTGGAGCGCAAGGTGTAGGCGCATATGTGTATCGCGCCGTTACACAAGGTAATACAGGCGTAGGCTTTGAAGCAGGACTTGCCATCGTCATTTTAGCTATTATTTTGGATCGTTTAACCCAACAGATTATTCGAAAATCAAAAACGAACTAATTTCATATGAAACCTTAAAAAACTTTTAGGAGTGATCTTTTGAAATTTAACAAAATGAGTATATTTGTAGCAGCTTTGATGGTCGTTGTATTATTGGCAGGATGTTCTTCAAACAACGGAGAAAGTAAAAAGAAAGTAACTCTTGCCTATGTAGCATGGGATTCTGAAATTGCGAGCACCTATGTAGTCAAAGAGGTGTTTGAGCAAAAGCTAAAATACCAAGTTGAAATGCTTCAAGTTGACGCTGGTCCTATGTGGGCAGGCATATCCGATGGAAGCGCAGATGCAATGGTAGCCGCTTGGCTGCCGACAACACATGCTTCCTACGTCTCAAAGTATAACGGTAAATATGAAGATCTAGGACCAAATCTCGATGGTACCAAAATTGGTCTAGTCGTTCCCCAATATATGGACATAAACAGCATCGAAGAGTTAAATGAAAAGATAGGTGCTGATGTGGATTACACGATTATCGGAATTGAGCCTGGTGCAGGCTTGATGATGTCTACAGAAAAAGCATTAGACCAATATGGCTTGCGTGATAAGTGGACATTGCTTGAAAGCTCCTCTGCGGCTATGACGCAGCAGCTTGAGAAAGCTTACGCTAAAAAAGAGCCGATTATCGTGACTGGCTGGACACCTCACTGGAAATTTGCCAAAATGGATCTGAAATATTTAGAAGATCCAAAAAATGTATACGGCGGTGACGAGCAAATTCATACGATAGCTCGCAAAGATCTAAAAACGGATAATCCTGAAGCTTATGCTTTCTTAGATAAATTCAATTGGACGCCAGATGATATGGCTGCTGTCATGGTTGATATTCAAGAAGGAAAATCACCTGAAGATGCAGCTAAAGCGTGGGTTGAAAAAAATCAAGATAAAGTGGATGCTTGGTTGAAATAATAAAATCATAACGTAAATAAAGCACAAAAAGAGCACCAGCAACGAAGACGCGAAATAACGTCTCGGAAGCTGGTGCTCTTTCCTTATTACAGGCATACCTATGTCATTAGTCTAAGCAATATGGGCGTAAGCCTAATGGGAACAGCTCTGGACGCTCACAGGTGCTCTTCATGATATAATGCGTCCCTTGTTCCGATGCGTCATGGAAACCATGCATAGCTTCAAGCACATGATAGGCTAGCTCGCCATTTGCGCGATGCTGCCTGCCCGTTTGAATCGCCTTCGCCATATCTGCCGCACCGACACCGCGTGCATTTTCTGTATAGCCGTATGCTAGAGGGATATCCGACCACTCGTTGGAGCCTGCTCGGCAAATACGTATAGTTCCTCCGAAGCCATTCGGATCTGGTACGATCATCGTGCCTTCACTGCCGTAAACTTCAATACGCGGCAATGTAGAACCGCCTTTCACATCAAAGCTCGCCAGCAGTGTTCCGATTGGACCCGATGCAAAGTCGATGACACCGGCAATATGCGTAGGCACTTCTACCTTTACCTGTTGACCGTATTTCGGTTTGCTTGTTATCGTTCTCTCTGGAAAGCTCATGCGTGCTGAACCTGTTACGCGTGTGATAGGTCCCAATAGCGCTACAAGAGCCGTTAAATAGTATGGACCCATATCGAACATTGGTCCGCCGCCTGTTTGATAATAAAACTCAGGGGACGGGTGCCAGGATTCATGACCGCCGCCTACAACGAATGCAGTAGCACCAATGGGCGTTCCGATCCAGCCATCTTGAAGCAGTTTAATGCTCGTTTGAATGCCGCCGCCAAGAAAGGTATCCGGTGCACTGCCGACACGAAGTCCTTTCTTCTCAGCAAGCGACAGAACCTCCTGTGCTTCCTCTCTTGTTACTGCAAAAGGCTTTTCTACATAGACATGCTTGCCAGCCTCCAAAGCCCGCAAGCATACCGAAGCATGCGCCTGAGGAATGGTTAAATTAATAATCATTTCAATTTCCGGGTCGGCAAGCAGTTCATCAACGGAGCATCCGCGAACACCAAACTCCTCGCCTCTCGCTTTTGCACGATCTACATCCAGATCTGCACAAGCTACAACCTCAAGCGCATCAAAGCGATTGCCATTTTCCAAATATATTCCGCTTATATTACCTGTGCCGATAATGCCTGCTTTTATTTTACTCATTTCGGTCCGTCCCTCATCCCATATTCTAGTAGATTAATTAATCTAAATAATGGCTAGATAAGATAATTAGAGTGCAATGGGGTTATTCTTGCTGAATTCGCTAATCATCATTATGAAAACTAAAGCTGATTATCTGCCATGCCGCTGTAGGCGGCATTACCTTCTCCAGATGCCTTTGTTTTACCTTCAGCACACCATAGGAAACCTCTTCGCATAAGCTCTTTCACAGTAGCAATTTCAATAATGTTCGCTTGATGGCCAAGTGAGTTATAATAGACACGACCAACACCCCAACGCTTCGTCCAAGCGACTGGCATATCCACTGCCTTATTAAGTGAATGAGGACCCTCTGCTACTGGGAAGCGAGTCGTTGCAAGTACTTCCACAGCGGGATCAACATGCAAATAATACTGCTCGGATTTAACAATGAAATCTTCAATGCCCTCCGTAAGCGGACTTGAGGAATTATTTATGTTAACCGTATACTCCACTCCGTCATTTCCAGGGTGAGCTACCCATTGTCCGCCCGTCATAAACTGCCAATCGACGTTATCTCGAAACGCATCGCACATGCCGCCATGACAGCCTGCCAATCCAACGCCGCTTTGAACCGCTGCAGACACATTATTTACGAGCTGCTGCTCAATTCGCGCCATCGTCCATACCGGAACAATAAGATCAAGGCCCATCAGCTTCTCCGCATCAGCGAATGCTTCCAATGTGTCAGAAACCTCCACCTCGAAGCCTTCTCCAACTAATACCTCGCGAAATATTTCGGCTACCTCTTTGGGCTGATGCCCATCCCAGCCGCCCCATACGATCAATGCCTTTTTCACTTGCTCTCCCTGCCTCTCTATCCAGCTCTATTGTGTTTCTCTTATGACAACTCACTAATGGAAACCCAGCGACGCTCTGCAATAGACAGATCAACCGCCTCCAGCACCTCTTGGCATTTCACGCCGTCTACGAAATTCGGTGCCGGCTGACGATCCTCAGCAAATGCCGCCATTAGCTCATGTATTTCATGAGTGAATGTGTGCTCGAAACCAATGGTATGCCCAGCTGGCCACCATGCGTCCATATACGCATGCGAAGGATCAGTCGCAAGCACGCGTCGGAAGCCTTGTACATCCTCTGCATCATCAGTGAAATAAACTTGAAGCTCATTCATGCGCTCAAAATCAAACTTAATGCTTCCTTTGCTGCCATTGATTTCGAAGCTGTTCGTACAGCGGTGTCCAGCAGCGAAGCGTGTAGCCTCAAAGCTCCCCAGCGCCCCGCCAGCAAAGCGGGTCATGAATAAGGTGGCATCATCCACCGTAACCTCACCGCGCGGCGCATCCGCGCTGCCCTTTGCGCTCAGTCCAGTCATCGCAGTAGCAATCGGACGTTCCTTCACAAATGTCTTATTCATGCCGATTACCTCGTCAAATTCGCCAACAAGGAAGCGCGCCATATCGATAAGATGAGCACCTAGATCGCCATGCGAGCCAGAGCCTGCAATATCCTTCTGAAGACGCCATACGAGAGGGAAGTTTGGATCAATGATCCAATCCTGCAGAAACATGGCTCGGAAATGATAGATCTCACCGATTCGCCCATCGGAAATGAGCTTTTTTGCAAGCTGCACAGCCGGTGAAAAACGATAGTTAAAGCCAACCATATGCTTTACGCCAGCCTTTTCAGCCGCTTCCAGCATTTCGCGTGAATCCTCCAGCGTAAGTGCCAAAGGCTTCTCGCAGAAGATATGCTTGCCGGCTGCTGCCGCTGCGAGTGCAATTTCCTTATGCGCATCACTTGGGGCATTAATATCTATGAGATCAATATCGTCGCGAGCAATGAGCGCCTTCCAATCCGTCTCTGCGCTTTCCCAGCCGAACTGCACGCGAGCTTGCTCAACGCCCTCTGGATCACGACCGCAAATAGCTTTCATTTCCGGCTTAATCGCGTTTGGGAAGAACATGGGAAGTGCACGATAAGCATTGCTATGCGCTTTACCCATAAATTTATAGCCAACCATACCTACTCTTACTTTATCCATTGTGGAACCGCCTCTCATTTTTAAGATGTTTCCCTTTGAATGAAGCTTACAGGCAGCATTTCCTGGGCATCCTGATTGGACTGCTCCTTATGCTCCTGATCAAGCAGTCTAGCAGCTGCCAGCTTCCCCATCTCATAAAAGGGAACTGCTACCGTGGACAACTGCGGACTCATAATTCGTGAGCCGTCGGAATCATCGTATCCGACCAAAGAATAGTTCACGCCCGCCTCTAGCGAGAGCTGGCGCAATCCCTGCATCAAACCAATCGCCATACGATCATTTGCCGCAAATACAGCATCAATGCTTCCTGATGCTATACCTGCTGCAATTCCCTCTGCATGCTGGCTTCCGCTCTTCCTGCTATAATTGCCCATGTAAACAAGCTCTTGTTTGTAGGGAATACCAGCTTCATTCAGCGCTCTCTTATAGCCTTCAAGTCTATCCGCACTATTCGAATATTGCGATGGACCATTCACGAACGCTATATTCTTCTTTCCTTGCTGGATCAGATGCGTTACAGCGTCTCTGCTCCCCGCAGCATGGTCAGCATCAACCGTCCAGTAGCATTCCCCGTCATATCTTTGATTGACGAGACAGAAGGGATAGCCTCCCTCCTTCAGCTCCGCAAGCGCAGCACGTTCCTCTGGCACATCTTCTGACCCTAGAACAATACAAGCATCTATCTTATGCGCCCGAAACAGCTTTGCGTAATCTCTCACGCCGTCCGGTTCTCTAAAGATGAGCAGCAGATCATAGCCGCAGCGCTTCGCCGTCTCCCCAATTCCGCTTAAAATTTCCGAGAAGTAGTAGGTTGAAAATAGATGCACCTTCGGAACAAAAGGCAGGATAACACCGATATTCCCACTCTTTCTTCTTGCGAATTGTTGTGCCAGCGCACTAGGGACATACCCTAGCTCCGCAGCGGCACGCAGAACCCGATCCTTAGTCTCCTGCTTGATGGGACCGACATCATTTAATACTCGTGATACAGTCGCCTCCGATACGCCAGCCAGCTTTGCTACGTCTTTCCTGCTAATGATCAATTGCCTCCTGAAAAACTATATTTCAAATAAAAACGTTTAATGTACACGCGTACATTATTGCATGAAAACATTTTAGCGTCAATATGCTTTTCACATAAAAAAGCGATCCAACCCACTATAAGAAATGGTTCAGATCGCTAGTTATTATAAACCTACACGTTGCGAAGATTATTTTTTGGCAATCTCATTGATCCAATCAAAAACGGAAGCTAGAGCATTCTCGTCTTTATTCTGATTCATTTGTTGAATATAATCCTGCCTATTGTCATACAGCTGTTCAATTTCTTTAATCAGAGTGCCTGCCGTCATTTTCTCTTCATAGAGAACCTTGCAATAGCCTGACTTCTCAAATGATTGTGCGTTCAAGATCTGATCGCCTCTGCTCTGTTCCTTCGTTAAAGGGATGAGCAGCATCGGTTTTTTTAGCTCCAAAAATTCAAATATAGAATTCGAGCCTGCACGGGACACGACGACATCCGCCATCGCCAAAACATCTGGAAGCTGCTCATTTACATATTCAAATTGCTTATATCCGGGCTCAACAATAGAAGTATCGACTTGTTTTTTGCCGCATAAATGTACGATTTGAAACTGCTTAGTCAATCTCGTCAATGCTTCTCTGACCGTCTGATTGATCTTACGGGAGCCAAGACTGCCACCCATGATCAATATAACCGGTTTATTCTTTGTAAACCCGCAGTAGGCTCTGCCGCGATCAGCATCCCCCTGCTTTACCTCTTCACGAATAACCGCGCCTACATGGCGAGATTTTCTCTCCTTCAGCATGCTGCCCGTTTCTGGGAAAGTCGTGCATACGCCGGTTGCAAAAGGAATTGAAATCCGATTAGCAAGCCCCGGTGTCAGATCAGACTCGTGAATAAGTACGGGTACTCGATTTAACCAGGCACCTATAACAACAGGAACCGAAACAAATCCGCCTTTGGAGAAGATCACATTAGGCTTATTCTTTTTTATGAGCCGATATGCCTGATAGAGCCCTTTTACGACCTTGAAGGGATCCTTCACATTCTGAATATCCATATACCTTCTGAGCTTTCCTGTTGCTATCGCAAAATAGTTAACCTCCGGAATCGTGGAGATGAGCTGCCTTTCAATGCCGCTCTCCGATCCGATATATTGAACCGACCAGCCCGCTTCTACAAAATGTGGGATCAAGGCCATATTAACGGTAACGTGTCCGGCCGAGCCGCCCCCGGTGAACATAATTTTTTTCATGGATGCCTAGCCACCTATTCATCATTTATCCACTTATTATACGGCTAAAATCATGATTTAGCACTGAAATCAATAGATTCATAACTGTTTCCAATATATGCGCAAAAAAAAGCATCCCCTGCCGCAAAGAATGCTTCGCTTTTGGCTGGGGATGCTTGCATTGCCATTATGACCTTGCCATTAAGGAGCGGTTTCCAAAAACTTAGAAGTAGGGTTTTTGTCCATCGCGGTCCGCATTGCATATTCATTCTCAAACAAGACAACATAATTGTTCTTCTTGTCCTTAACGAGTGTCGTATTAATACGGAATTTGCTTGGATCAATGTTATCATCAACGATCCAGCGAGCAAATTGGAATGTCATACGATGCAGTTGAATTTCTACACCATACTCTGCTCTCATCCGGTGTTCAAATACCTCGAATTGCAATTGCCCAACTACCCCAAGAATCGTCTCATCGAAGTTGCCTGTTGAATGGAACACTTGAATGGTGCCCTCTTCGGTTAGCTGGTCGATCCCCTTCTGATATTGCTTATGCTTCAGTGCGTTCTTCACGGTTACTTTAGCAAATATCTCTGGAGAGAACGTAGGCAGCTCATCGAATACAACCTCTGCACCCTGCGACAATGAATCTCCGATTCGGAAAATACCCGGATCAAACAAGCCGATAATATCGCCCGGATAAGCCGTATCGACAATATCACGATCCTGCGCTAGAAATTGCTGAGGCTGCGCGAGCTTAATATCTTTTCCGTTACGCACATGACGGACACTCATACCCCTCTCGAATTTGCCTGAGCAAATACGAAGGAATGCGATACGATCGCGATGCGCCGGGTTCATGTTCGCTTGAATTTTAAATACATAGCCGGAAAACTTTTCATTCGTTGGCTCTACCATACCTGTCGTACTAATACGCGACGTCGGCTTTGGCGCCAGCTGCAGGAAGTTTTCCAAGAAGGTTTGTACGCCGAAGTTATTAACTGCGCTTCCGAAGAACACAGGAGTTAGTTCCCCTGCCCGTACCTTTTCATAATCAAATTGATCGCCTGCAACATCAAGCAGCTCTAAATCGCCAATCAGCTGATCGGTCAAATAATCGCCAGCCATTTCACGAATGATCGGATCATTATAGTCGCTTACAGGACGAACCTCGATTGTAGAATGATCATTGCCTTGGAACAGCTCAACCTGTGATTTCGAACGATCGTATACGCCGCAAAGCTCGCGGCCCATACCGATCGGCCAGTTCATCGGCACTGCGCGAATGCCTAGCACCCGCTCCAGCTCCTCCATCAAATCAAATGGACTTTGTCCTTCACGGTCTAGCTTATTGATAAAAGTAAAAATCGGAATACCGCGTTTGCGGCATACCTGGAACAGCTTAATCGTCTGTGCTTCCACACCTTTAGCTACGTCAATAAGCATGACGGCGCTATCGGCAGCAGTCAGTGTACGATAAGTGTCCTCACTGAAATCTTGGTGACCAGGCGTATCAAGAATGTTGACGCGATGTCCCAAATAATCGAACTGCATTACGCTCGATGTTACCGAGATCCCCCGTTGTTTCTCAATTTCCATCCAGTCAGATGTTGCGTGACGGTTCGCTTTACGCGCTTTGACAGATCCTGCAAGACGAATGGCTCCACCAAATAGGAGGAGCTTCTCAGTTAGAGTCGTTTTACCAGCATCGGGATGAGAGATAATTGCGAATGTGCGGCGCTTATCTACTTCCTGTTTAATTTCTTCCTTTAACGATTGGCTCATGCTTGACTTCCCTTCATTAAGCAGGATATTCAGCAGCGATTAATGTTCGCTGTTCGATACCCATATAACTTTGTCTTCCTCTTGACCATTAACCGGCCACCAGTGGAAACCATCCTCTGCAAGCAGCTGATCTGCTGCTTCTGGACCCCAAGATCCAGCAGGATATTGCTTCAGATCGGATTTATCTTCACGCCATGCTTGCGCAATACGGTCTACAAACGCCCATGCTTGGGAAACTTCATCCCAACGAGTGAAATAGGTAGAATCGCCGCGTACTGCATCATGAATAAGACGCTCGTATGCTTCAGGTGTATTCAAGCCGATTTGGCAGCTTTGGCAAAATTCCATCGCTACCGGCTGAATTGCATTATTTTCGCCTGGTGTTTTGGCATTTACTTTAATATAGATGCCTTCCAGCGGATTAACCCGAATAACAAGCAAGTTCGGAGCTAGATCATGACGCTGTGCAAACAAAACATTTTGCGGCATGGACTTGAATTCAATAACAATCTCTGTCGTCTTTACCGGTAGACGTTTGCCTGTACGGATATAGAATGGCACGCCAGCCCAACGGAAATTGTCTACACTTACTTTTGCGGCAAAATAAGTTTCAGTCGTTGATTCCTCACCAACTGAATCCTCTTGGCGATAGCCAAGTAATTCTTTGCCTTTCAAGCTGCCTTGGCTGTATTGTCCGCGAACAACCTTCTCTCGCACATCTTCACTTGTCGTATAATTGCGCAATGAACGAAGCACTTTAACCTTCTCGTCACGAATATCTTCTCCGTGCAAGCGGCTTGGCGGCTCCATAGCGATCATTGTGAGCATTTGAAGCATATGGTTTTGACCCATATCACGCAATGCGCCCGATTTATCATAATAGCCGCCGCGATCTTCAACGCCAACTGTTTCTGATAACGTGATTTGAACGTTCGCAATATGGTTATTATTCCATAGCGGCTCAAAAAATGCATTCGCAAAACGAATAACTTGAATATTTTGAACCATTTCTTTACCCAGGTAATGGTCAATCCGGTAAATTTCTTCTTCTTTGAACACTTGGTTGATTTGTTCATTCAACTTTTGAGCGGAAGGCAGATCATAACCAAATGGCTTCTCAATGACTACACGATGCCAGCCGCTGGATTCCAACAGACCGCCGTCGCGCAGATTGAATGAAACAGGTCCGAACAGGGACGGCGCAAGCGCCAAGTAAAATAAACGGTTCCCCGGAATATTAAATTTCACGTCTAATTGCTCCGATAAGCGGCTAAGCTCGCGGAAGCCTTCCACATCGTTAATATCAAGTGACATGTATACAAAATGCTCTGCAAAACGATTCCAAAGCTCTCTATCGTCCACTTTGTAACGACAAAATTCAACAATGGAGTTATACAGATCTTCACGGAACTGCTCATTTGTCCGAGGACGACGAGCTAGACCTACAACTGCGAAGTTTTCTGTAAGTTTGCCTTCTTTATATAAACTGAAAAGGGCAGGAAACAGCTTGCGTCTTGCTAAATCGCCAGTTGCTCCGAACAAATAATAGACTGCGCCCTCTGTGGCGACGGATTCTAGATTATTATTATAGGTCATTTGCCTCATTCTTTCCTATGAATTTGTATACAGCTTTGCATGATATGTAGTTTAGCATATTCATCCTTAAATCGCTATTCAACCCAGCATAAAAAATACTGATAAAGAACCTAATTTATTCTAATCAGTCCTCTTTTTACGGAAGCTCGTTCTGCGGTATAACGCTGTAATCACCTGTAATTAGTGGGATTCCGATTGTTAAAGCTATTTTCCCAGAATTCGACTCCTTGTGGACCGCTATTTGCAAATTCGCCGATTTACCGCCCCCAGCCTTAATGCTGGAGCGAAGCATACCCGAATATAAGGTCTCACTAATCGTTCCTTGATCTTCAAAACGATCAATTTCCTTCGCATTCGCATCCTTTTTTAGACCCTCTGCAGCATGCTTATTATCCGTAAAGCCCTGTACCTTCATACTGCTTGTAAATGTTGTCGTTAAGAGCTCCAGCTCCTTCGAAATTCGTTCTGCTGCATTTAGAAGCATGTTTTTATCCTGCAGCATTTTCGCATTTGTCTCCAGCAGCATCATTAACTGTTCGCTGTTTGAATCGGTTTCAATAAGACTAATGGAAACCCGTCCTCCCAACGCTGGAACGACTCCTGTAATCGTCTTCCCATCATTTTTAACGAGCTTTTCCACCATTCCGCCCTTTTCGTCATGGAACAGCTTCTCACCAAGCTGATTCATCGCTCCAAGATTGCCTCTAGCATCCCAGCGCACAGTCCATTCGGCAGTCTTAGAACCATTTTGAAGCTCACCATTGCTCCAATCCCATAATGTCTGCAAATCATGGGTCAGCAGTCCACTGTCGCTCTTTGTTTCTTTTTGCCCGCGATCCCCTTGCCATAACGCCATTGCAGCACCGATTAAAATAACAAGCAAAGCAAGCATAATACCTATCCGCGTTCTTCTGACTCGCTGTTTCATCGTTAATTGATTTTTGGAGAACGTCGATTCTTTATAAATAATCATAATTAACGCTCCTATTCTCAACAATTAGGTATACGTCTATACGCGTTTGCCTCTAGGTGAATACACTGGTTGCAGAATAATATTATCGAAACTTGCATTGCAATTCTGTAGGAGGTGTCAGAGAGCGTATGGAACAAGTTTATCCATTACATGAGGATGTCGTTTCAAGATATTGCGGACTTCCCGTTTGTGTCATTATGAATGATGGTACACGTCATGTTGGTATTCTTAGCTCATGTCAGAACGGTCAAGTTTGTCTTAATGGGGATGCAAGTTCGAAACAGGGACCGGAAGCAACTTTAATGAAAGCACAGCCAAGCGTTTCAAAGAAGAAAAAGGGTGGTAAAGGTAGTAAAGCGGCCGATCATCTTTCCGGTAAAATACAAGCGCAAACGCAGCAAGCTTATCCCTATGATCCAGATGGATATGACTATGGATACCAAAATTACAATCCATGGGGCGGACCGCTTCTGCTTGATTTCGCTTTAATTGCATTCTTATTTTTGCTTTTGTAGAAATATAAGCGGCAACGCTCTAAGGAGATACGCCGCTTTTTCTATTTTTATAAACCCGTTACATAGGCACTTACACGTTTCTACAGTTTTTGCATGAAACATGCATTAAGCTGACGTTATACGGAATTTTGTTAAGCAGAATCACTTTAATTTAGAAAGGAGAATTTCAATATGAGCTCTTCTATTCGATCTATTAGAGGAATTGAACGTTCGACTGCTTTTTCACCTATACAGCCTATAAGTCCTTATGCGTATTATCCCTATCGAGATGGCGAGACACAGCTTCCTCCTTATATGGACAACGATCTAAATATTGTGTACGAGCAAGCCGCGAACAGCTTGGCAATCTGGCTTCAAAGCATTAAGGAAGCGAAAGGTGAATTGGAGCGAATAAGCTGGCAGCTTGGCAGACAGTTGCGAGCTGGGGTTTCGATTGATGAGAGCATTCATAAAATTCCACCATTACTTAATGATTTGGAATCGCAATACAATCAGCATTCTGGTGATTTGATACCGGAGCTTTGGGACCGCATTGAAAGGGCACTGGAGCACCCTGCCTCGAGGATGCTTGTCCTGCAGCGCAGCCAAGAAACAGCGTTATGGACCATCCAATCCGTTTCGGTCAAAACCTTCCATCAATCTATACAAATAAAACGTCTGCTTCTTGGCTCAGATGGTTTGCTTACGAGGCTGAGGGATGCTTTACAGTTTGCGGATTATCAGAAGGCAGCTGATCTTGTACAGCCGCATATTATGACTAGTCTTCCCTATACCGCCTATTATGGCTCTTTGCAAACGTATATGCCGTTGCCGAATGCCGGATTAATCTTTAATCAATCCTTGTAATTTACTAATAGTCATGTAATCAACTGACTCTCTTATTAGTAATATTCGTTATCTTTTATCCCTTATCCTTCAACATTTTCTAAAATAAACCACATAAATAGATGTATTCACGCCATTTCCTTACTAAAAAATGAAAAGCAAATACCGGCATAACCCTATTGATTGGTTTGCCGGTTAATAGAATGCTTTTTATGATAGGAAGCCTAATCGGCTATCCCTTGCTTTAACGCATATATAGCTGCCTGTGTACGGTCTTCCACTTCCAGCTTATTAAAAATATTCGTAATATGAAATTTAACCGTCTTGATGCCAATAAACAATTCATCTGCAATTTCTTGATTGGAGCGTCCTTGTGCCACTCGCTTAAGCACATCCATCTCACGCTCTGTCAGTTCCTCATGCAGCGCTGCTTGCGCTTGCTGCTTCGGCTGTCGGAAACGATTCATCATTTTCGCTGCGACTTGTGATTCCAGTACCGATTGTCCCCGAGCTGCGGCACGGATTGCATCCGCAATTTCCGTCGCACGCGATGTTTTCAACAAGTAGCTGAACGCACCAGCTTCAATGACCGGGTAAAGCTTGCTGTCATCCAAATAGCTCGTTAATACAATAACTTTGCACTCCGGATAGAGCTCTAGCAGCTTTGCTGTCGTCTCAACACCGTCCATCCCGTCCATTACCAAATCCATAAGCACGACATCGGGCTTATATGCCTGTGCTAATCGAATGCCGTCCATCCCGTTGCTAGCTTCCCCAACTACCTCAATCCCATCTTCTGTATCGAGCACAGCTGCGAGACCTATCCGTACCATTTCATGATCATCAACAAGCAGAACCTTAATCGGCTGACTCAATTGATCCATTGCTTCCACCTTTTACACCGCCTATGTTTTAAACGAATAACTTCATCCTATAAATCCTTATTTCTACACTATTATTCCTATTCCCTTTATACATCCGTTGGAACCCAAATTTGAATGCAAGTTCCTTCCCCGACCTTTGAGATCATTTTCAAGGACCCGCCCAGCTCATTTACACGTTCTTCCATCGTGAGTAGGCCATAAGAAGTTTGCTTCTTCGCTTCAAGGTCGAAGCCAACTCCGCTATCCTGCAAGCTCATAAAAACCTGGTCTCCCGTACGCACAAGCCGAATATCCATGCTGTCGGCCTTGGAATGACGAAGGGTATTGGATAATGCCTCCTGTGCAATTCGGAATAGATGATCCTCCGTATTTGGAGGCAATACTATTGTATCATCAACTTCAAGAGTAATGGTCATTGGAACCTTCTGCTTAAGCTCATCCACCAGTACTGTGAGAGCCTGTCCTAGGTTTTTCCCATCAAGATGAACAGGGCGAAGATGAAGCAGCAGCGCTCTCATTTCTGATTGCGCAACGGCAGCCATCTCTTCAATAAGCTGAACCTGGCGTTTGGCACGTTCCCAGTCACGATCAATCGTTCGGCTTACAGCCGTCGCCGTCATAGAGATGGCAAATAGCTGCTGGCTTACGGCATCATGCAGCTCACGCGCCAATCTTTGTCTTTCCTCTATTACCGCTGTGAACTTCACTTTTTTGGTCCAGTTGGGATCAACCTGCTCCTGCTCCGACATTTCGTTCTCTGCCGCCTCGCCGTTACTCAATGTAACTGTGAAATGTCTTTTCTTCTGCTGCTCAGAGAGCCGCTTAACGGCTGCCTTCAGCCTTGAGTTTTGCATGTATCCGTTCAGCGCTGCAGCAGCCAAACCCGCTCCGACGATCGTTAGACCAATGACTGCCCACTTGCCTTGCAGCGTAAATAGCTCAACATAACCAATCCCTTGCAGCACAATCACTACTAAACTAATGATTATTAGAAGCCATAATATGGTTTCCGTAACATTTCGCCTGCGGGCCGCATGATTCGGTTGCTCCTGACCCTTGCCCTTCTCCATACGGCTCACATCCCCCTATGTGTTCATTCTAATATTTATGTTCATATTAAAGCATGAAAGAGCAGACCAGTAATTGGTCTGCTTCTTTCATTATTTCGAATACTATTCGTCTTTTTTGCTTAGTGAAGTTGTTGGATTCAATTTGTTTTTGAGCGCTTGCAGCTGCTCATCCACTTTATTTTGCTTTTCTGCATCTGCTACATTAAAGCTGCTTGCTGGGTTGCTGTAAGAAGAAGGAGTGCGGAGCACATCAGCTTCAGCTTCAAGCTGCATGATTTTCTCCTCCATACGGTAGAAGCCTCTCGATGCTGAGCCGCTGTCAATGGTATGGTTGGCAGAAAGCTGAGCCATTTGTTTTTGAGCTTTGGCAACTTGAGCGCGTGAAGCAAGCTCATTGCGCTTGTTGCGCAATTGGTAGAACTCATCCTTCATCGTGTGCAGCTGTTGCATCAATTCTTCCGCTTGCCCCTTGGCTTGCGCATGCATATCTACATATTCCGTTACTTTTTGATCAAAGTAAAGCTTCTCTTCCAGCAGCTTGCGCGCAAGCTCCTCTTGGCCCGCTCTAAGAGCTGCCTCAGCCTTCGATTCACGATCAGCAACGCTGCGTACAGCTTCCTCAAGGCGCTGCTTCACACGACGCTCATTAGCCATTTGCTTTGCTACGGTAACCTCAGCTTGATGTATTTCAGATTCCATATCACGTAGATATTGATTCAACATAATAATTGGATCTTCAATTTTATCCAATGCCTCATTTACCGATGCCTTTGTCATATCCTTCATACGTTTAAAAATTCCCATTTTATAAATCTCCCTTCTCAATTTGAGCGATTTTGGCTTTCAATTCTGCAATTTCCCGACGTAATGCTTTTTTCTCTAAATCATCCATCATATTATCGAACTGAGTCGATGTTGATGCTTGCGGCGCTGCCGATGGCTGTGTTTGACCCCATGAGCCCGGCGCTTGCGGTGGGTTTTTGTATGGACCGCCATATTGCGGCTGTGAACCGAAGCCTGGATTGTATCCACCATGTCCACCGTTTCCACCGTGTCCATCACCGAAACCGTTCGGGTTAAAGTTTGAATAAAATGGTGGTTCCTTGGGTACAACCAAGCCCGCTATGATATAGATCAGAATAATTAAACCACTTGAAAAGATAGTTACAACGATAAGTAATATCCTAAGCAGCGTTGCGTCTACATTTATCATTTCCGCTAATCCGCCGCAAAGACCAAACAACTTCTTGTCGCGTGAGGAGCGATAAAATTTTTTCAAGACTTCCATCCTTCTTTCTCAAGCTTTCGCTTCAACTGCTCCAGCTCTCGTTCGATAACGGATTGTACGGTGTTGCCCGCTTCCGATACAAATTCCTGACCCATTCTGCGAATTTCGCGCAGGCTCTTGGCCTCATGCTCCATTCCGCTAATGCGATCTTCAAGTCTTCTAAATACGGAGCCTGATTGAACCCCTTGCTCACCAATACCGCTGTTATATCGACTGTTCATACGTTGCTGAAGTCTGAGTGACTCCATGCGAGCCGCATAATATTCACGTTTATCATAGACCGATTGATACTCGCTGCGCATCTCACGAAGCTGATCCTCAAGGTCGCTTGTATTCAATCTGCTTTGCTCATAAAGATCACGATATTGATTAGAGCGTTCTTCTGCAGTGGCTTTCTCATGCAATGCAATCCGAGCCAGCTGCTCTTCACCCGCTTTAAGAGCAGTTAATGCTTGATTCTCACGTTTTTCTTTCATCGCTTCTGCTTGAAGCCATTGTGCCTTTAAATGGTTGCTATGGCCCGCATATTGTTGATAAAGCTTTTCTGCTCCAATAATATCTTCACGAGTCGACCAGAGAAACTGATCAATCAACCGCACTGGATCCTCTGACTTCTCCAGTCTTTCATTTAATGTAGCTGCTGTAATATCACGTACCCGTTTCAAAATGCTCATTCCTTATCCTCCTTCATGTATGGCTAAGCAAAAAGTTTCTTCCTTTAAACCCTCTATCCTTGCTCGCAGATCTTAGTAAGATCTGCGATTATCTCTTTTGAAAAGGCTGACTCCTGCAACAATTAGACCAATGGCAATCAGCAGCATGAGAATACCGCCGAGCTTACCAAGCAACATAATTGTACCGACGACGATGAGAACACCGCCTAGCCCTTTTTTGTTGTTCATCCAACCAACGACACCAAGTCCGATAAAGATGAACGGAAGCAATAGACTGACTATCCATCCGAAATTAATGCCGAGAAAATTAAGTACCGCGATACCGCCGACAATGACCAGCAGTGCACCTAACGCACTTTTTCCATTCATATCCTATTCATTCTCCTCTCTACTTTTAGATTTTTTTCATTATTGCTTATCAGCCGAGTGAGTGTTGCTCTTGCTTATGTACTTAGTTTAGATCAATTTCCCCTTTTCTAAAACGGACTTTCGGCGGTTTCTTAACTAGACTTAGGTCGAGTCGTTAGCCAGTCTATGGTGCTGTTATTTGATATTTACTCCTATTTTAAAGCTTAAACTGCATTTAGCCTATGCTAAGTTGTACCAGCACAGGAGGTATCTACGTAAATGGTGGAGTAAGCGTAGACACTATCAAAAACAAACACTGGGAATATCTCTTTATTTTCTATGGAAATACAATCGAAATAAACGTTGTTGCTATGAAAAAAGTGCCGGGATAGCGTCTGTCGCTTAATCGGCACTTTCTTCATCTTCATTCTATTTATCAGCGAGAAAGACATTGAATTGCTTCTGCTTTTCTGCAACAATCTTCTCGATTCCAGCAGCTTTAAGTCTCTCTATATACTCTGGCAATACTTTATCAACATCAACAGAGCCGGTCTCAAGTGCCGTCTGATATTGACGATCCACATTTACGACTGCAGCAATCTCAGCTCTTACAGCATTACCGTCGAAGATAAAGCCAAGTCCAGGAGACAGCTTCGCATTCTGATTAAACTCATGGAAATTTTCCCACTTATCCGGATTCTCCGTATCCCACACATAGTTCAAAAACTGATTGCCAAACATCCAGTTCGAGCTGGGATTATAATCCTTTGTTTGATCTGTAGATGTAATGACTTTATCGTTTATCTTTATATAGTGCGTGCCTTCAATTCCATAGTTCAATAAATTATTTAAGTACTTATCCGTATGAAGCAAATTAATAAACAACATAGCGCGCACCGGATCTTGCGAGGTTGAGGAAATACCTAGCATCGAACCCGCCGTTTCGGAAGTTGCAATCGTCTTCACATTCAATTCCAATTGAGCCAGCTTGCCTATCAAATTCGTTTGCATCGCAAGCTCTTCGTTTTTCCCTGGTTTTAAAGCTGCTGTAATTGAAAAGACATCGCCCGATCGCATGGCATCCATATTCATCGTTTGATTTGTAGCAGCGTCCTTATTAATATACCCTTTTTTGAAAAATTGGCGTGTAATGTGCAGCGTATCCACATACCGTTCCACCTCATAATTAGGCATCACCTTTGTACTATCTCCATCTTTCAAAATAATACCAGGAATCGACGTATCGCCAAGAGCATCGAAATTTCCGATATAATGCGTATTGAAGGTTTCACCGAGCTTCATATATAAAGGTGTCATTTCCGGTTTCTTCTCAAGAATAATTTGATAAACGGCATCCAAGTCGCTAATCGATTTGACCGTCGACATATCTATACCTAATTCCTCCGCAATATCGGAGCGGTATATGATTCCACCCTGTGCCGCAAACTCTTTATTTGTGGGAACCGCGTAGTTCTTCCCGTCGATTTTTGCTCCCTCTAAAAATACAGAATCAAGTGATTGCAAAATCCCTTGCCCATACTGCTCCAGCAAATCATCTAGCTCAAGAAAAGCTCCTTTTGACACATTTACTGCATGCTTATTCCATTGCGCTGTAAATATAATATCCACCTTTTCACGCGAGGCGATCATTAGATTGATCTTATCGTCCCAAGGGCCCCAATCTATCGGCATAAGATCTATTTTGGCATTGATCTTATCTACTAGGTAGGCATTCATGGCCGCCTCAATTTCTTCCTTATCATGCTGCGGTGATCCTGTGTAAACAAACTTGATCGTATATGGTTCTGAATTATCTATCACATCTGATTTATCATTTTTGTGTGAAGCGCTTTCATTTTCTGTATTCATACTTATATTCGTTTCATTATTTTGGGAAGAAAGCTCATCTGTCCCATTCGAACACGCAGAAATCCAAATGAAACAGACCATCAGAATGATCCTTGCACGAAATAAACGGCTCATTGATCGGGCCATATTGAATTTGCCCCCTAATTGGATGCTCTGATTTGAAGATGCTAGTTTAATTGTAAAGAATAAACAAAAAAATGCAAGCAAGAAAAACCCGCATCTCTTTATAGAGATGCGGGTTTTGACTATTTAACTCCTATATACTTCCTATTTACTTGCCAAAAACGCATCAAATTGTTTTTGCTTCTCAGCTACAACCTTGTCAACGCCTGCTTCTTTGAGTTTTGCCTCATATTCAGCCAGTGCTTTATCGACATCTACTGAGCCTGTTTCAAGTGCTCTTTGATACTGACGAATAACGTTTGCCAGAGCACCAACCTCCGCTTTGACCGGTTCGCTATCAAATACAAAGCCTAGTCCTGGAGAGATTTTAGCATTTTGGTTAAACTCTTTGAATTTAGCCCATTTTTCTGGGTCTTCCGTACTCCATACATAGTTCAAGAACTGACTGCCGAACATCCAAGCCGCTCCTGGGTTGTAATTCGCTGTGTTTGCTGTTGCTGTAATGATTTCGCCATTACGTGTAAAGTGGTCACCCTCAATACCGAAGTTAATAATATTGTTTAACTCTTTATCGGTATGCAGTAGATTAATGAGCATCATAGCACGTGCTGGATCCTTCGAAGTAAAGGAAATACCGAGCATGGAGCCAGCTGTTTCAGAAGTAGCAACTGTCTTCTCATTCATTGTGATTTGTGCAAGCTTGCCAGTTAGATTGGAAGCACTTGCAATTTCATCCGCTTTACCTGGTTTTAGTGGCTCAATCGTTGAGAACACCGTTCCCGCCAACCAAGCATCGCTTGAAGAAACTTGCGTTGTAGCAGCATCTTTATTAATGTAACCCTTTTTAAAGTAATCACGAGTCAGATTCAAATATTCTTTGTACCGAGCAATCTGTTCCGCAGGTGCAACCGTTGTGCTGTCTAGATCCTTCAGAATGGCTCCAGGGATCGTGGAATCACCTAAGAAATCATAGTTAGCAAAAAAGTGGGAGTTAAAAGCGCCAGCCGTTGTATAAAGCGGCGTTAGTTCCGGTTTTTTAGCCAATACTTGTGCGTATACAGCATCTAGATCTGCCGGTGTTTTAACATTGCTCATATCAATGCCAAGCTCATCCGTTACATCTTTACGATAAACGATACCGCCTTCGGCAGCCAACTCCTTGTTTGTTGGAACGCCGTAGTTTTTGCCATTGATTTTTGCGCCTTCAAGAAATGCAGGATCAAGGGAATCTTTAATGCCTTGGCCGTATTGATCAATCAAATCACCAAGTTCGATGAAAGCTCCTTTAGCAACATATTTTGCATGTCCGTTCCATTGTGCAGTGAACACAATATCAACCGCTTCACTAGAAGCAACCATCAGATTGATTTTGTCGTCCCATGCGCCCCAATCGATTGGTCTTAGATCGATTGTTGCATTAATTTTTTCCGTAAGGATTTTATTTAGAGCTGCTTCAATTTTCTTCTCATCAGCTTGCGGTGTGCCCGGATAAACCAAAGAAATTTCATAAGGCTTCAAATCAGACTCAGTTGATTTTTCAGTCTCTTTTGGTGCATTTGTTGCTGCGTTTTCTTTCGGCGGATCACTAGGCTTGTTGCCACTATTTCCTGAGCATGCAGATACAACCAGTACGATGGCCATCATCAGAAGAAGAAGCATGGATGTTTTTTGTTTAACGTGCTTCATTGCGGGTGGACCTCCCTTTAAAATATAAGATTATATGCTAATCCGACATTGTCGGTAAAAGCCTTCCATACGCTGCTAGGCGGTGTTAACCCTTTACCGCGCCGACAGTCAAACCTTTTACAAAATACTTTTGGAAGAATGGATAAGCGAAAATAATTGGACCGATTCCTACAACAACCATCGCCATACGAACAGTCTCGCTCGGGAATTTAAAATCTCCTCCAGCTGCTCTGATCGCTGCGGCTGCCGTGCTGTTGTTCGCCAGGAACTGAATATTAAGCATCGTCTTGTACATCAGATATTGAACGGTAATGTTGGCATCCTTCGTAATGAATACCAGACTGAGAAACCAGTCATTCCAGTACGTAAGTGTCTGAAAGAGCGCTACGGTCGCAAGTACAGGAAGGGAGAGCGGCAGGACGATTTTCGCAAAAATGGTCAATTCTCCCGCTCCGTCTATCTTCGCAGACTCCAATACCGCGGACGGAATCGTAGTCTGGAAAAACGTTCGAATAATGAGTACGAAGAAAGCAGCTACGACAAGAGGCATAATAAGCGCCATCATGGTATCTTTCAGTTCAAGCACTTGGACATAAACCAAATACCATGGGACCAATCCGCCCGAGAACAGCATCGTGAAAAATACGAAGAAAGTGAAGAACTTAGCATGCGGGAAATCCGTTCTTGATATCGGATATGCATATAGCGCCATGATGATTAGACTTAGTACGGTTCCAATAACGGTAACCATGATAGAAATGCTGTAGGAGCGAATAATTTGTGTAGCATCTTTAAACAGAAACTTATAGGCTCCTAGATCCAGCTTGGAAGGGATGAACTGATACCCTTCTCTTACGACCGTTCCTTCATCGGAAATGGATACCATAATAATCAGCACTAGCGGTATGATACAAAGCAATGAGTAAGCAATAAAGAAAATATTGATACCTAGAGAAGCCGGGAGAGACAATTGATTTTTCAATTTAGACCCGGACGATTTTTTCTCGACTGCTTCCATAGGATCACCTCCATACGTTTTTCTTTAAAATACAAAGCATCAGCATTTCTGCTAAAAGAGAGCATTATCCTTATTAATTCGACGCACAACCCAATTGGAAAGGAATACGAGAGAGAAGCCGACAACCGACTGCAGCAGCCCCGCTGCTGATGATAATCCAATATCGCCGACTGTCAGGAACGTACGATAAACGTAAGTGTCGATAACATTCGTAACAGGGAACAGTACTCCTGATTCTCTTGGAACCTGGAAGAAGAGTCCAAAATCCGCATTGAATATTTTCCCTATTTGGAGCAAGGTCATAATCGTAATAATTGGCATAATTAACGGAACGGTGATACTCGTCATTTGCTTCCATTTACTTGCCCCGTCTATTGTTGCTGCCTCGTAATACTCATCATCGATACCGATAATCGCTGCCATGTAGATAACGGTAAAGTACCCCATGCTTTTCCATGTGTTTACAATAGGCAGAATGTATGGCCACACATTTTGTGTGAAATACCACTGTACAGGCTCAAGTCCAAGCGCTGGCAGCAGAGAAGTATTTAAGTAACCATGCTGATCGCTCAAGAAACCAAATACGAGATAGCTAATAACGACCATGGACAGGAAGTAAGGTAAGAACATGATCGTTTGGTGCAGCTTAGCGAGAAATCTGCTTCTTATTTCATTGAGCATGATCGCGAATGCCAGTGGGAAAATGAGATTCAATATGATAAATCCTGAGTTGTACAGCAGTGTATTACGAGTAATGACCCATGCATCTGACGTTTTGAATAAATACTCGAAGTTTCTAAGCCCGCTCCAAGGACTTCCAAATATGCCGTCCGCATAGTTAATGTTTTTGAACGCGATTATAATTCCGAACATTGGAATGTAATTGTTCAACAACAGCAGCACGATCGCCGGCAGCATCATCACATAGAACATCCAATATTTTCGGAAAATACGGAGCTGCGAAATTTTCTTGATACTGCTTTTTGGATTATAGGCGGTTGTAGCCGCTTCCGACGTCTGGTTTGCCATCGCCTTCCCCCTCCTCTTTCTATAACTCATTGCCTTAACTCTTGCATTTATTGTATAAAAAAAAGACGCCGACATCTGTCGGCGCCGTGACCGTATTAACGGTCAAGTGACTTTTCATCTAAACATCTTGATATTTTTTACGATATTCCTGTGGGGTAAGCCCGATCATTTTCTTAAACAGTTTGGAGAAATGAGAGAAGTTGCCATAGCCTACATTGATAGCAATATCGCTCACTCGATTGTTCGTCTTCTCTAGCTCAGCGCGTGCTTTCGCAATGCGAAGCTTTACCAAATAATCCGTTAAGGAAGACCCTGTTTCCCTGCGGAACAAACGTGAGAGGTAAGCCGGGTTCAAATATACATGCTCCGCTGCTTGCTCACGGCTGAATTCCTCACCGAGATGCTCCTCCATATAACGCTGCACCTTCTCGACGACCTGCGAGACGTCCTTTCCATTCTGATTCGCATACTGCGTCACTTGCATACTAATCTGCTGTGTCCAGGTCTTCATGCGAAGCAGTGATTTGAGAATGTTCTCTCCTACCTCCCATTCTCTCATTGGAAATACATCCGTTATTTGCACTGATTTCTTGTCCAGCCATTGGAACAGCATATTCATATAACCATAGTAAAAAGAGAGCATGTACGTATAATCGACCTTCATCTCTTGCATGCTCTCAAAACATTCATCAATTCGCGCTGATAGTTCCTTTTGCTTGCCTGACTCCAGCAGCAGCGCCCATTCTGAGAAAGCAACACCTTGTGTTGTTCTTTGCTCCAGCTTGGCCTTATTATCCTTTTCCTTGATTACTGTACAAGTTTTGCTGACATTGCTGCGCTCCAAGGCAAGCAATGCGCCTGTAGATGAGCGAATTGCCTGAACCTCTGCAGCCTCTCCGATATAACAGGACAGCTGGCAATGCAGCATGCTTTTGCATTGATAGATGAATGTTTGGCAATTCTCTGCAATTTGATCTTCCAGCTGATTGTCATCATCCTGCGTTCCATAGAATAGAACATACAATATGCCATTGTTATCCTGCAAAATATGACCGGGTGCTGATCCAAGAATGATTTCCTCGGCTGCATTTTTTACGCCATAAGTCATAATTTCCTCATCACGAGCAGACCATTCCTCGCGCCACTGCTCGATGCTAATGAGTACAACTCGGATAGAACTGCTCGATTGCAGCGGCAGTCCGTAATTTTGCAGAGCAGCATCAAGCTGCAACGGTGCTGCTGAAAGTCTATAGTGAAGAAGATCCTGCCAGAACCGTTCAATTAATATGGGACGCTGCTTGCTCCACTGCTCATAAAATAAACTGTATGTACCTCGAATTTCGGCCAGCTGCTCCAGCTCCCGCACCTTACTCAGCGCTCCGTTTACACATGTTTTGAGTGCGGCATGATCAATCGGCTTCAGCAAATAATCGAAGCAATCAAGCTGCACGGCTTGCTGTGCATATTTGAAATCGGCATGCCCCGTAAGAAAGATGGTAATGCTGGAGGGAGAATGCTCATTCACCCATTCAAGCAGATCAATTCCGCTTTGATTCGGCATATCAATATCCGACAACACAACGTGAATGTTATGCTCTGTCAATATTGCCTGTGCTTCCTCTACATCATATGCCGTATATATATTGGCGATCGGCAGCTCCGACCAATCAATTCCTTTTACAATGCCGCGAATAGCAATATCCTCATCATCAACGACCAATAAATTATACAACGGCTTTGACTCCTTCCATAGGCTTTGGAAATACGATCGATACGATCGCACCGCCTTCTGATTGATTGCTGAATGTAATTGAAGTCTGCATCCCATACAAGAGCTCCAGCCTGTGTATGACGTTCATTATGCCTAAGCTGCTTGTCTCCTCTTGCTGGAGTATTTCTTTATTTTGCAGCTTCTGCAATATCTCTGGTTTGAATCCAACACCATTGTCGCTAATCGTAAGCACAAAACTATGATCCGAATTCATTTTTGCAGCAATTTTAATTTGGAATAGTTGGCGTCGATTTTTAAAGCCATGGATAATGCAATTTTCTACAAAAGGCTGAACGGTCAATGCTGCAATGGGATAGTCTAAAATATCATCCAGCCCTTCATACGTACAAAGCAGCTTATCAGGAAATCTAATTTGCTGAATGGTCATGTAGTTTTCGATATGGGAAATCTCTTCCTTAAGCGAGATTGTGTCTCGATTGGCACGCATGATGAAGCGGAAATAATCCGCTAGATGCAGTGACATTCTTTTGACAGACTCCGTATCATTCAGCGCTGCTAGATTATAGATGATATTTAAACTATTCATATAAAAATGCGGATTTATTTGTGCTTGCAGCTGCTTCAATTCCCCTTGCTTTACGCGAAGCTGCTCCTCGTACACATCAATCTTTAACGTTTTGATTTGCTCAACCATCACATTAAACGTGTTGCCCAAAAACTCGAATTCCATTGATTTGTTCTTCTTCAACCTTACGTCCAGCATACCGAGTGAAATCTTCTTCATTCCAAGGATGAGCTCTTGCAGAGGCTTAAACAGCATGTTCCGCATAAACACCAAATATATAAGCAATATCGCGAGAAACCCAATAGGCGCAAATAAGGTCGCATTACGAAAAAATATTAGATTTTGCAGCAGCGTCTCCTCTGGTATAACGACGCGATAAGCTATATTAACCATTTCACTCGTTCGGTTCATGACGAGATAGGTTTCCCCGCTCTTCCTGTCCGTGAGGGATTCATAGGGCTTATCCGTTAAGTTATAGCTCAATTCAAGCGGCGTGAAATTTTCCGTCAACGGCTGCTTAAGACGAGTGCCGTCTCTCAGATAGATGCCATTATGACCAATATCACCATCGCTCCACTGGATGGAGAGCATCGCATTAATATCTTGAATTTTGATAATCGCTCCAACATACAGTCCCTCTGATACTTTAATGAAATTAATAATAAAAAACTTCCCCGGCATTCGCTCGTCTTCCCTTACCTCCCACAAATGCTGATCGCTTTGAGCGCTGCTTCCGTTATTCGTCATACTATCCATATGCGTTTTGATAATTTTTTTCGTCTCATTATATACGCTGTCGGTTCCAAAAATAATATCATCCTGATGATACAAAAAAACAGCATCAATCAGATTATAAACACCAACATCCCGGTTCAGCTTCGCATCGATCCTTATCTTCGTTAACGTATAACCGTCACTGTCCATTGGGAAGGACATAAGCAGCCCTACATCAGAATCAAGCACTGACATCTTATATAAGTAATCATTAATTTGCGATAGGTTATGATCTGTTTGTCCCACAAAAATGTCTAGCGTATTCCGATAAGTCTCTGATACCTTCTCCCTAACGATATCCCTGGAGTAGCTGTTATTAATGAGCATATAAATGACGACCGGAAGCATAACCGCCATAAATCCGATAACCAGACGTGTTCGAATGGATTTTACATACATGAGGCTTAACTTCCCTCCTAATGAGATGCGAAATATTCTCTAATTCTACCATTTAATGCGTTTTCTTAATATAAAAAAGTAGGACGTATTTTGAGGCTTAGATGATATAAATTGGTTAAAATATACTGTTTTTTGTTAGAGAATAACTGTTTTTTTGATGTTATTGCATTTTTATTCCTCCTATACTTAAGAGGAGCAACTATTTAAAAGAATAGAGGGGTGAAGAGTGTATATTCATGTAAGCGCAACCAAAACCAAACGAATACGAAAAGGATGGTGAAGATTAATGAATTGGCAATCTACAAAGATAACTAGAAGACTCATTGCGATGACTACGGGCATAGCACTCCTGTTAAGCACAGCTCTCCAAGCTTCGGCTTCTGATACGTCTATTAGCGTTACAAGCAATCACTCTACCGGCTTGCAGCTTGAATACTTGGATAGAGGTTTAGTTGCTGCCGCTACTTCAGAAGGCGTTTTTCTCAGCTGGAGGCTGCTCGGCAATGAAGTAACGGGTTACTCCTCTAAAGGGATGACTGGCACTAACTTCAACGTTTATCGTGATGGAGCCAAAATTGCTTTTGTTGAAGACAGCACTAACTATGTCGATATTGGGGGAACAACTGCATCTCATTATTATGTGGCTGCTGTCGTAGACGGTCAAGAGGTTGATCAAAGTTCATCTGTATCGCCTTGGAGCAACGCTTATTACAATTTACCACTTCAAAAGCCTGCTGATGGCGTTACACCGGTCGGCGAAGCTTATTCTTATTCGGCTTCAGATATGAGCGTCGGTGATGTCGATGGCGACGGTCAATATGAGTATTTTGTGAAATGGGATCCCTCAAATTCGAAGGATGTATCACAAAAAGGGTATACAGGTAACGTCTTCATCGATGCCTATCGTTTTGACGGAACGCTTTTGTACCGCATAGATCTTGGGGTTAATATTCGAGCGGGTGCTCACTACACCGAATTTATGGTTTATGACTTCGATGGTGACGGTAAAGCGGAGCTCATGTTCAAAACAGCTCCAGGTACCAAAATAATCAAACTTGATGCTTCAGGCTCTGTTATTTCAGAACAATTCATAACGATGCCCGAAGCGGACATCCTCGCAGGATACAGTCATACGGATGACTATCGCGTTAGTCGTCAGGATTATTTTGATCATATCGTTGAGATGTTTATGGGCTGGCAGGCTCATGAGGAGGTCATTAATGGGAGTTGGCCATCCACTCTCGAAGAATGCTTTGGCATTTCCAAGCTTTACAACTATCCCCTCTCGCGCGTTGATGCGGAGGCTTTAACGAAATATTTTATGGATGTGTATGCACCAAGCAGAAGCGGAAATAACAAGCTTCGTGAGTTTGAGGGTTTTATTTTAAAAGGGCCTGAGTACTTAACCGTATTCGAAGGTGAGACAGGCAAAGAGTTAGAGAGTATCCCTTATAAACCCGGTCGGCAAGATGATGGTCTTATGTGGGGAGATTATGCTATGGCACGTATTGAACCGGGAAATCGGGTCGATCGTTTCCTTGCCGGCGTTGCCTACTTAGATGGGGAGAAGCCATATGCTGTTTTCGCCCGCGGGTATTACACAAGAACGACCATGGTTACTTACGAATGGAATGGCAAGCATTTGAAAGAGCATTGGTTTGTAGACAGCGGCTGGACGCCTATGACCAATCCTTTTAACGATAGTCCGCATGGCAGACTTGGTACGGATCCATTGCTTGGCTCATTGACTACCCAAGGTGCTCATTCTCTTAGTACAGCTGACGTTGATGGAGACGGAAAGCAGGAGATTATATATGGATCTTCCACGATCGACCATGATGGCACTTTATTGTACAGCTCAAAAGATGTTATGCCTCCTGGCAGTGCAACACCTGGTGTGATAGCTGGACTTGGACATGGGGACGCTCTCCATGTTGCTGATATTGATCCGGACAGACCGGGACTGGAAATCTTCATGGTGCATGAAGGCGGTACTTACGCTCCCTACGGTTATGCTCTGCGGGATGCGCGGACCGGCGAAGTGATTTACGGTGCTTATACCGGTAAAGATACAGGACGAGGGATGGTTGGTGACGTTGATCCTGATTCACGTGGATTAGAGACATGGGCTGTTGGTCTCTGGAGTGCTTCTGGCACACAAATAAGTACATCTGCACCTGGAACCAATATGAATATTAAATGGTCAGCGAATATGACCACTCAAATTGTAAATGGTTCAGGCAACAGTACACCGACTATCGATGATTGGAAGAAAGGGAAGCTGCTAACTGCTGCAGATACCCGAACGAATAACGGAACAAAGGGTACTCCCTCCCTTGTTGCGGATATCTTCGGTGACTGGAGAGAAGAATTACTTGTTCGTACGACAAATAGCTCAGCTATACGGATATATGTAAGCACGGAGTTAACCGATCGCAAGCTTTATACGTTAATGCATGATGCCCAGTATCGAACAGGGATCGCATGGCAAAATACGACGTATAACCAGCCTGCTTATCCAAGCTTCTATTTTGCTTCAGATACAGACTTTGCCGATGTTCCTATTCCAAAATTCTGGACTCCGCGAGTAGATAATGGAATAACAAGCAGCGCTATTCTGACCGGCCCAGCTGCTAGTGAAAGGGGACAAACCTTTTCCGTAAATTATGGATTATCAAATATTCAAAAGGAAATTGTAGCGCAGGATTTAACCATCAGCTATGATGCTGATACATTAGAGCTTACTGGACCACCGGTCATTATTGATGACAATAAAATTACCCTAGTTGATTCTGATACAGATACAGCTGGGCAGATTAGAATTCTTGCTATTCATTTGGGAGAACAAGCTCATCATACAAGCGGAGATCTTCTAAAATTGAATTTCAAGGTCAAGGAAACAGCGAATAAAGGCATCTCTAATGTTCGGATTTCAAAATTGCTTGTCGCTGATAGCAACGGCATAGAATCATTACTAGAAGGCGGCGGTATCAGCATAGAAATCGGTGTCGACAAGGCTGCCCTGCTTGCTCTTATCTCAGATGCACAAAGCAAGCATGATGGAGCTGTTGAAGGTAGTCGAATTGGCCAGTACCCAGTAGGCTCCAAAGCTGAACTGCTGCAAAAAATTGCTTCTGCTCAAGCAGTAGCTTCACAATCCTCTTCGACGCAATCACAAATTGAAGCAGCTGCATTAGATTTGAACAACGCGCTGCAAAAATTTATGTCCTTAGTCAACGAAAAGGTAGAAGGCGATTATAACCACGATAATGTTACAAGCATCGGCGACCTTGCGCTAATGGTTAAAGCATATGGCAAGAATTCATCAGATAGCGATTGGAACACGGTAAAAGCCTTCGATCTTAATAAAGACGGCATCATTGATATCCAAGATCTTGTTACACTTGCCAAATTAATTTTGAAATGGTAACCCGCATGACTAACATTTTAATACGATTTCGCTGAAAATGGGCTTCGGGAGGGAACAACTATTGTCTTCCTCCCGCTGCTTATGGAAGGGATGGATGAACCTTTTGAAATATAAATTAATCATATTGAGTTTATTAGTGGGTCTAGCTATATTTCCAACTATAGCTTGGGGGCAGAATAGTCCATCCTTCACCTTTACCTTATCGACACCCGCCGCCAGTGTAAAGCAAGATGTACGCATTACCGTTAAAGGAGATCAGCTTCAAGATGTGTACGGCTATGAAATTCGACTTCAGTATGATTCATCTCGACTGCGTTTCAAGAGCGCATCTGCTAATTGGACGGGGCTTTCTGTTCCTGCTATCGATGAGAAAGGACTCGTTACTTTTGCTCATACGAAGCTCGGCAATTCATTAGGAGAGAATGGATCAGCTAATATCGCCACCTTTGCGTTTGAGGCGATTGCTGAAGGAACTGCTATTGTCAAATTAGAGCGAGTAAAGCTGATTGACAGCAAGATTGCAGCTATTACTCTATTTCCTGACACGCAAAAAAAAATTAATATCAACCTACACAGCCAAAACAAGGAGTTTAATGATATAAAATCGCACTGGGCTGAAGCGGATATAAAGTACGCCTTAGAGCTTGGTTTTGTAAATGGATACCCTGACGGAACCTTCCGTCCGAATAGTAATGTTACAAGAGCCGAGTTCACAGCTATGCTTGCTCGCGCAGTCACATTGCCGCTCTCATCAAGCGTGAACAATGAGATTACTCTCGATTTCATTGACTTAGCTTTAATTCCTCATTGGGCGAAGCCTTATATAGCGGAAGCTACATCGTCAGGCATTATTTCCGGCTATGAGGATCAGACCTTTCGTTCATTAAATCTAATTACTCGTGCTGAAATGACGCTTATGATCGCGCGTGCTGCGGGCTTTGATCTAAAGCAAAACAAAAATACCTCGTTTGATGATGAAGACAGCATACCAAGCTGGGCGAAAACAGCCGTTGCTGATAACGTCACGGAAGGTTTAATTAAAGGCCGGGGCAACAACCGATTCGCTCCTCTTGAACATGCATCTCGATCAGAAGCGATAACCGTAATACTAAAGCTAAGAACCTTGCTTCAATAACAAAAAGGAGTATGGACGGCTATAAGCCCTCCATACTCCTTTTTTCGTGGTAATTAGATTTCTACTTTCTTGTTCAATAAATAGGACATGAGATACAGGGAACCTGCAACAATGACCGCTTCCAGCAGAAATGGACCAATTAGAAAATTTATGCCCTGCGATGTCAACAATGATATTCCATTTGTATTTTCAGTAACCTCAAAAGAAACGTTTCCCGCTGAAGCGCTGCTTCCATTAAATAGAAGATGATCTATATAAAAATAAACCGTATACAGCAGGATGAAAAAGAGAACACCAATCCAAGTGGTGCGTCTTACTCGGAAACTTCTCGCAACGGTAATGGATAACATAATCGATACTAATAAGAAAGTATACATCCACAAGCCTTGTAGAAGCATTATCGCAATGGATCGAATACTCCATAATGCAGATTCCTTCAGCAGACTTAAATCCCAGCTGGTATAGCCTGTGTAAATCCAAAAATGGATGGTCGCAATGGCTGTAATAGCTACTAGGATGATCCAGCTGAGCAGGATAATAGCTCCAATACCATTCATAGGATGAAGCGTTAGTAATCTGCGGCTGTAGGACTTAATATTATGATCAAATGATTTACAGCAATTAATAAATAACAAAGCACCCGTCAGCATATAAAAGAATGCACTAAGCCCTAATATAAGCGCATCTACCCAGTTATTCATTTTACCGACTATGGTAAGCACGACTTGCACGATAATGAGTATTGCAAAGGTGCTAAGAATGCCGTCACTGCTTCGTTTCCAATCATATTTCAACAGCTTAATCATTCTCCAAACACCTCCTTAAACAACTCATCTACGCTTTTACCATGTGTGAGACGAATATTTTCTACTTCATCCTGTAAAACAACCTTACCATTGCTTATAAAAATAACTTCATCAAAGATCCGTTCTATGTCGTGAACCAAATGAGTCGATACAAGCAAGCTGCTATCCTCTGTATAATAGCTAACGATGGCATCCAAAATCTTAGCTCTAGCTACAGGATCTACTCCTCCGATCGGCTCATCCAGCAAATAAAGCTTCGCATTACGTGATAATGCCAGTGTGAGCTGCAGACGTTCATTCATTCCTTTAGATAACGTACTGACGCGATCCCTTTTGTTCAATTTCATAAAAGCAATCATTTCATTCGCTTTCGCTAAGTCGAAATCGGAATAGAAATCCTTATAAAATTGGATGGCATCCTCTACTCTCATCCAGTTCTCCGTAAGCGGCTGATCAGGCATAAACGAAGTATATGCTCTTGTCTGTCTTCCAACCTGTAGACCGCCAACCGTTACCGTACCAGACGACGGCCCAGTTAGACCTGCCGCTAATCTCATCAGCGTACTCTTTCCACTTCCATTGCTGCCCAGTAAGCCGATAATCTTCCCAGGAGCTAAGGATAGCGTTACTTGATTTAAAGCTTTCTTGCCCCCATAAGATTTAGTTACATCATTTAGCTGCAATACACTATCCACTGTTCCTTCACCCCTATTCTTTATCTTCCTCGTTTACCGCCTCAGTAACGATTGTAACGATATCGTTATTTGCAAAACCAAGCTCCTGCATACCCTGGATGAAGCGACCGAGTAAGTCGCCGGCCATTTCTTTTTTGATTTCCATAATTTTCGACTCCTCACTAGTCACATATCTTCCTAATCCACGTTTCGTCTCCACAATTCCTTCTCGTTCAAGCTCTTGGAAGGTTCGCTGTACGGTATTGGGATTAATTTGTAATTCAAGCGCTAATTCACGAACTGCAGGTATTTTATCTCCAGCCTGTAAGTGACCAATCACAATTTCTTTTTTGATATAATTCATAATTTGCAAATATATCGGTAAGTTATTATCGAATTCTATGCTCACAATTTCTCCTTCTCCCCTCCGTCGCCTCAGCTTTCTTTATTAACTTAGGCTATATCTCGCTTGTTAAATGTAACAAAGCTCGCTGCTAAAAATAATAACACATAAGCTGCGATTACAATGCTGGAGAAAACAACTGTCATTCCTTCCATCGGCGGTTCAAGACCATTGTACATGGATAAATCGGTATTCATGAACAACAAGTATTTTGAGAATTCATACCGAGCTAACAACATACTGAACAATCCCTCCAACAGAACGGCTGTCATTCCGATACCAATTGTTGCTCCTGACGATTTCGTTATTACACCAAACATGAAGGCAAGCGTAACATAAATAACTGTATAGATCATTTGGTATAAGGCAGCTTGAGCGACATCCCCCCATGTACTCTCACCTGCTCCAAATCCAAAAGCAATGGATCCCGATGCAAGAGCAACAACTGCAGTAAAAATAAACAAACTGATAACATAAAGGAGTGCAACTGCATACTTCGAAGCTAAGATCTTGCTTCTGCTATGCGCTCGTATCATTAAGAATTTTACAGTACCCTGTTGATGCTCCTTAGCAACAATACCTGCTGTAAAAATGATCGCGATGATCGTTATGATTTGACCCATGCCGCCTCTTGTCATAATCGTTGATGCGAAATCCAAGATTGCAGGTAAATCACCGCCTGACATCTGCCGTACTAGATACGTGAAACTAGCTATTCCTATTAAGATCATTGCATATGAAATATAGAAACTTTTCTTCTTAGATAATTTCAACCATTCATTTTGAACGAGCTTTCCGAAACTAAGCAATGCGGTTTCCTCCTGTCCATTTCATAAATTCATCTTCCAATGATAATTTCGTTTCCGTTATTCGGTATATGCTGATATTGTCTGCTCCAAGTTTCGATACAACCTGAGGTATTCGCTCATTCATCAGCGACAATATTAGCTCATTCTTATCTGTATTAGTTTGAACAATACTTACACCCTGAATCGCTGTGGCTACAGCTGCAGCACGTTCAATGTTATCAACTCTTATGGAAACGGAAATGATTTCTTCCTTTACGTCATCTTGAGCCAATGTACGATGAGTTACATATTTCCCTTCTTGAATAACGACTACTCGGCTGCACATCAGTTCCATCTCCGCAAGCAAATGGCTGGATACTAGAATTGAAATGCCTTCTTCATTTGCTATCCTTTTGAGATATTCCCGCATTTCACGAATACCTGCTGGATCAAGTCCGTTTGTCGGCTCATCCAAAATGAGTAAAGAAGGATTATGCAGCAGTGCCTGTGCAATACCAAGTCGCTGTCTCATGCCAAGCGAGTATGCTTTGACTTTTTTATTCATCGCGTTTTCCATACCTACAAGCTCTGTAACCGTCTTAATTCTTTCCTCTGTCACTCCCTCAGACATTCTTTGATATTGCTTCAAATTGTCGTACCCCGTCATATACGGATAAAATTCCGGATTTTCGATGATTGCTCCTATATGGCTTATCGCATCTGTAAAATTATTACGAATGCTTTTTCCTTGAACGATAACGTCTCCCTCGCTCATCGCTATTAATCCTACAATCATGCGAATTGTCGTTGTTTTACCTGCTCCATTAGGTCCAAGCAAACCAACTATCTCTCCAGGCTCTACCTCAAATGAAAGCCGATCTACAATTGTTTTACCCGAAATCTTTTTCGTAACGTTCTTTAATTGCAGTACAGCATGCTGTTTATTTTGACTTTGTGAAATCGTCATTTAACATTTACCTCCAGTGTCCTTGTGTATTAGTTAAATAGTACACTAATGATTAAGTACTGTAAAGAGGCAAATATAAGAAAAGTTAACATTTCGAAATACCTATAAGTTTGAATTTATCTTCTATTAAACACAAAAAAACTCTTAAGATCTAATGATCTTAAGAGTTCTTCATTTAAAGATATGATGCCGATGAGAGGACTCGAACCTCCACGGTTTCCCTCACGATTTTGAGTCGCGCGCGTCTGCCATTCCGCCACATCGGCATGTTGTAAAGATGGCGTGCCCTAAGAGATTCGAACTCCTGGCCTTTTGATTCGTAGTCAAACGCTCTATCCAGCTGAGCTAAGGGCACGTATTATGTTTTAGAAAAAATGTGGAGGCGCCACCCAGACTCGAACTGGGGGTAGAGCTTTTGCAGAGCTCTGCCTTACCACTTGGCTATGGCGCCAACTTATTGGAGCGGAAGACGGGAATCGAACCCGCGACCCTCGCCTTGGCAAGGCGATGCTCTACCGCTGAGCCACTTCCGCATATAAATGGCTGGGGATTCAGGATTCGAACCTGAGATGACGGAGTCAAAGTCCGTTGCCTTACCGCTTGGCTAAACCCCAACATTTTGTAATCGTATTTTCCTAGAAAATAAATGGGGCGATCGAGGGGAATTGAACCCCCGAGTGTCGGATCCACAAACCGATGCGTTAACCACTTCGCCACGACCGCCACAACAAGTATTCTATTGGCAGGGGCAGCAGGAATTGAACCCACACCAAAGGTTTTGGAGACCTTTGTTCTACCTTTAAACTATGCCCCTAAGGTAAACTGGTGGAGGATGATGGATTCGAACCACCGAACTCAGAGAGAGCAGATTTACAGTCTGCCGTGTTTAGCCACTTCACTAATCCTCCATATGGTGCCGTCGAGAGGACTTGAACCCCCAACCTACTGATTACAAGTCAGTTGCTCTACCAGTTGAGCTACAACGGCATATTAACTTTGTTTCTTTCTGGTATTGATCAAAAATGGTGGCTCGGGACGGAATCGAACCGCCGACACGAGGATTTTCAGTCCTCTGCTCTACCGACTGAGCTACCGAGCCTGATGTTTGTTAAAGATAAGTGGCGGAGCTGACGGGATTCGAACCCGCGGTCTCCTGCGTGACAGGCAGGCATGTTGGGCCACTACACCACAGCTCCACATCATAATCTCGGAATCTTCCGATAGGTGAAAATTGGTTGCGGGGGCAGGATTTGAACCTGCGGCCTTCGGGTTATGAGCCCGACGAGCTACCGGGCTGCTCCACCCCGCGTCATTAAAAAGTTATATGGTGGAGGATGACGGGATCGAACCGCCGACCCTCTGCTTGTAAGGCAGATGCTCTCCCAGCTGAGCTAATCCTCCATGTTGAGCGACCTTTATATCTTATCATAGGCCATTCTTTTAAGTCAAGTGCTTTTTGAAAAGTTTTTTGGTGACCCGTAGGGGAATCGAACCCCTGTTACCTCCGTGAAAGGGAGGTGTCTTAACCGCTTGACCAACGGGCCGCATACTGGCGGAGAAGGAGGGATTCGAACCCTCGAGACCCGGTTAGAGCCTACACGATTTCCAATCGTGCTCCTTCGACCACTCGGACACTTCTCCAGTATATGGCTCCCCGAACAGGACTCGAACCTGTGACAACTCGATTAACAGTCGAGTGCTCTACCAACTGAGCTATCAGGGAAAATTAATGATTTCAAAGCAAGTTGCACTCTGAAAACTGGATATGAAAGATAGAGGCTGCTGAAGCCTTAAAGCTATTGTCTGCTGGATGTATGGGTCACAGCAAACCATTTTTAGGATAAGCCCTCGACCGATTAGTATTCGTCAGCTCCACACATTGCTGTGCTTCCACCCCGAACCTATCAACCTCGTCGTCTTCAAGGGGTC
>NZ_JBWDNR010000019.1:0-32261 GCF_056269295.1 Paenibacillus sp. J31P13 | reverse complement strand
TAACCAAAATGAGAGAAATAGAGCTAAAAATTAGCTCTATGAAGCCTGTTTACGCTGAAACTGGGTTCATAACCACCGCAATGGTGGAAATAGAGCTAGAAACTAGCTCTAATCTGATGAAAGTAACCAAAATGAGAGAAATAGAGCTAAAAATTAGCTCTATGAAGCCTGTTTACACTGAAACTGGGCTCATAACCACTACAATGGAGGAAATAGAGCTAAAAACTAGCTCTAATCTGATGAAAGTAACCAAAATGAGAGAAATAGAGCTAAAAATTAGCTCTATGAAGCCTGTTTACGCTGAAACTGGGTTCATAACCACCGCAATGGTGGAAATAGAGCTAGAAACTAGCTCTATTTTGGCGAAACTAACCTAAATGAATGAAATAGAGCTAGAAATTAGTTCTATGAAGTCTGTTTACGCTGAAACTGGGCTCATAACCACCACAATGGAGGAAATAGAGCTAAAAACCAGCTCTAATCTGACGCAACTAACCAAATTGAAGAAAATAGAGCTAAAAACCAGCTCTCAAGCTACCGAGACTTTCTCGACAAAAAGAGGGTACCGTTTAAGGTACCCTCTGTGCTCTTCATAGTACTCTCCTCTGTGTCCTTCTTTGATCTCTCTATAAGATCAATACTGCTTCCAATTATGATATTCGGTATCCAGGCTTAGTTCAAGGATGTATGAAATTAGACAGCCGTATATCCGCCGTCAACAAGCAAGCTAGTTGCCGTAATAAAGGATGCGTCATCGCTTGCTAGGAACAGAACCGCTTTGGCAACCTCTTCGGGTTTGCCTAGACGACCCATAGGGTGAAGCCCGACGAGATGCTGCGTAATCGCTTCGCTTCTTCCTTCGATGAGTGGCGTGTCAATGTATCCGGGACATATGGCGTTAACTCTAATCCCTCTTGTGGCATAATCTGCACCCAGCGTCTGGGTTAGAAGCTTAACACCGCCTTTAGCTGAAGCATAAGCAGTAACACTAGGTTTACCGACATGACTATGAATGGAGCCGCAGTTCACGATGGAGCCTCCATTACCTTGTGCAAGCATTTGCTTAATCGCATATTTATCGCATAGGAATACGCCAGTCAAGTTAATATCGATCGTTTTTTGCCAAGCTTCCACGCTTAATAGATCAGCGGGGGCGTCTTTTGCAATACCTGCGTTTGCGAACAATATATCGAGCTTACCATATTTATTTACCGTCTCATTTACCATATGGATGACTTGATCCTCTTTGGTCACATCCGTTTTAATAAATAGGGTATCAAAACCTTCTTTATTTAATTGATCGGAAACGTCCTGTCCCCGATCAGCAAAATCAGCAATGACGACCTTAGCGCCTTCTTCCGCGAATAAGCGGACAGTCGCTTCTCCAATTCCGCTTGCTCCACCTGTAACGATAGCAACTTTCGAATTAAATCTCATAGGTTGAACACTCCATTTCATCATTTTAAGCCCTGATTGGCTCGTATAGTTTGTCCAAAAATAGCCATAGTAACTCTACATACATGGATTAGATTGGATTATTGTCTTGGTTTTATCTTAACACTGCTGCAGATTATGATATATTTAAACATTTTGAATAATGATTCAATAAAATTGAAATAAAGGAGAGTTGTCGTCTATGAATATAGAAAAGCTGGAGTATCTTGTTGAGGTTGTGAAGACAGGTTCGATCTCAGGTGCTGCTCAAAATTTACATGTTACCGTATCGACGATTAGCCAGGCCATCTCCAGCCTTGAAGCAGAATGGGGTGTTGTTACTCTGAAACGTTCTCGCACGGGAGCAGTTCCCACAACTGAAGGTATCGTTATTATTAATAAGATTTATGAACTGCTTAACAAATATGAAGAATTAAAAGAAATCACTCAAGGTTACTCTAATTCTTTGGAGGGTACTTTGCGATTAGCTACCATTCCAGGCCCAACATCTCTATTAGAGAATGCCGCAATCAACTTCAAGAAAGACTATCCTCATATTAAAATGGAAATCGTCGAAAAAGGTTCGCAAGAAATCATCGATGACATCATTCATAACAGAGCTGATTTAGGCTTTATTATTTTATTTGAGAATCGGCTTCTAGATCATATGAGCCTTTCCGTTGAACAGCTGCTGGCGGTTAAGATGGTAGCGGCAGTCAGTAAGGATTCTCCCTTAGCGCGTAACAAAACGATTACAGCCGAAGAAATCATTCAGCAGACTTTAGTTTTATATAATGATGATTACGTCAAATGGTTTATGGAGGACTTTCAAGCTCTATTTGGTTCAGCAGATATTTTATTTACAACAAATAACCGAGATTCGATCAGCAGAGCACTTACCAATCAATTAGCGGTTACCATTGGACTAAACTATTCATTTGTGAGCGAGTCGCCCTCCATTCGAGAGCATGCGGTTATTCTAGATCTCGATTTGCCGGGGCAAAGCTCTGTGTATTTGGGACTCATTCAGCCTAAAGGGAAAAATGCCACACTCGTATCCAAAAATTTCATGAACCGTTTCAAAAAGGACTTATCAGAGCTTACCAAATTAATTTGAGCAGGTGCGGTGCTGGCTGACCAACCATAGAATTCACCAAACTCGTTACATAATATATACGATATATAATTTAGCTATTTTACAAATAATATGTAATTTCTAATAGGGAGGACGATAAGTTAGGGGTTGGATTCCCAGAATGAACTAAGATTTACTCGGAATAATATAGTCTCTGATTTGCTTCGTACTGTGGTTTACGTTCATATAACTGTAAGGCATACAACCTTCCTCTCCAACAAAATGGTTTAAATCAAACATTACCTTGTTTAGTCATGCTTCAGAATTTACAGTTAAAGTAAATAGAATTGTTTAATTGTAAAAGAGATTTACTGGAGAGGATGATCAAGTATTATTATTCGTAAAATGCTTGTGCCAAATGATTACGAGGATGCTTCACGTCTTATGAGCGCTCATTATTCCGAGTTGGTGACGGTAGAGCGGATGATGGAGGAAGATGCCATGATCCCATTGAAAGGCTCGCTTAGCCGTGATGAGAATGGAAAGCTGACAGGACATGATCGTTTGCGATTGATTGCAGAGAACAATGAGGGGAAGATGATCGGTTACGGTCATGCTTGGCGGGCTCCTTGGTCGCCACCGGGCGTGTTGTACGAGCAAATCATTGTGAATCGTGAGGAGCGCGGACGCGGAGCGGGTCAGGAAATTTATGAGGCGCTTATGGCTTATACGCTGGAAGTGGGAGCGGATCGGATCGTCTTTGACGTTCGAGATGACGAGCCGGAGTCGATTGCATTCGCAGCTGCTCGCGGGTTCGCAACCGAACGTCATCTGTTTGAATCAGTCATTGAACTGGGGGAGCTTGTTCCAACAATCACGGACCAGCCCATTGCTCCAACAAATGCTGAAATAACAATAGCTTCTTTGGCGGATTTATCCGGCGAGGATATGGAAAATCGGATCTATGAGCTCTATCGAAAAACACATGGGGATATCCCTGGTTTTGAGGGAGAATACATGTGGTATAGCGAATGGCGCATGCGTAAAGTAGATCGACCGGACTTTGACCGTTCGCTTGTATGGGTAGCACTGGATGGTGATCGTCCGGTTGGCGTCGTGGATCTATTAGTTTTTGAACAGACGCAAAGTGTCTACAATGACTATACCTGTGTCGATGCTGACTATCGCGGACAAAGTATTGCTTCAGCACTCAAGCAGCGTTCCATAATTGGAGCTGCTCAACGTGGATTCCGGTATATTCGCACTAATAACGATTCCTTGAATATTCCAATGCTTACGATTAATCGTAAGCTGGGCTTCAAGCCTGTCCCTGGTTATTATCAGATGATTCGATCACTTGATTAATAAGAGGATAGGCTTAATATAGTCGAAAAACAAACAAAAGCAGCTGCCGAGAGAGGCATTCTGCTTTTGTTTGTAATATTAGATTAAAGACGAATTTTAAATGATTTCTTCGTCAACGGATAGAGCCATTTGACACCGCTTGGCGTTAGTGTGTCCGCTGCAAGATGGGAGAAGTACCCCAGCATAGAGACAATTGCGATACCTTCTACTTGCAGTTGGTTTTCAAGCCCCCAGCCAATGGAGCCCCAAATCGGTATAGCCCATATCGTATGAGTCATGCCTCGGTGCTTCAGCCACGGCGCCCATGCCACGAATAAACCAAAGCCCATCAGCCAATTCATTTCATAAGTGTATCCCGCAAAGATCACCGAGAATCCAACGATGCTAACCAGCACATTTCGAATGACGCCTTGCTTTGCAACGAGGCCAAGCAGGAAGACGGCGGCAGCGATGCCTATGTAGGTAGGAGAGAGTGATTTTTCCGTTAAAAAATAATAAATAATCATGCCGGCGAGCAAACAGCCCGTCCATAACGTGAGCTCGCGTATTAGCTTCGAGAGCTTGCCAAGCTTGCTGCTGAGCATGCTTGGACCGTCAAGATCGGGAGTTAATGCCGAGAAGCCTGCGACGGCCATGAAGATAGCAGCATTTTGAAAGGTGAAGGGATAATTGATGGATGCGACTGCGCCAACAGCCACCCCAATTGCGAGATGAGTCTTTCCTGTCATATTGCCTCCTGTGTCTGAACGTGTGAGTAAGGGATGAGTGCGGCTTACAATTGTTCCCGATTTACCTGCTCATTGCGAATCATTTGTTCGAGCTTCTCCACAAGGCGGTCGTGAGAGGGGTCTTTTTTGCCGAAGCTGAATATGCGTTTGCGATTTTTTTCTTTGAGCAGTTGGAGCAGGTAAAGCTTTTCTTTTAGGGTAAGCATAATGAGTGATAACCTCCGTGCCAGCTTTTTCAGCAATATATGCCTATTGAAGTAGAGTGTGCAATATTAATTATAGAGGATAAAGCTAAGGCATGGAAAGCGAACGCTTTAAAATCATGCTATAATGTGCTTTAGGACAAATAGAGTTGGTGGGATGATCATGGATAATCATGTTACTGTTGCTTGTGATGATACATGCGGGGGTACAGAGGCAAATATAGAAAATGTGAAAAGCAATCTCATAAATGAAACAACGGCTTCGGACCTTGCGAACTTGTTCAAGGCGCTTGGTGATCCAACAAGAGTGAAGATGATACATGCGCTTCAACAGTCAGAGCTCTGTGTACATGATTTGACGCAAGTGCTTGGAATGGGACAATCGGCGATTTCGCATCAGCTGCGACTGCTTCGAAACTTACGAATCGTAAAGCGCAGAAAGGTTGGCAAAACCGTATTTTACTCCCTTGATGATGATCATGTTGAACAAATTTTCAAGCTGACGCTTCAGCATCTTAAGCATGAATAATGGGAGCTAACTGCAAATAAAAATAATAATAAGTAAAATAAAGCTAGCCTGCTGGTTCACAGAAATCGGGTTAGCTTTTTTTTGATAGAGGTACAAGTTGTGCTAGATTGGTCATTTATATGATACTCTCTATTCTATTGTCAACAAGCATGAAATCTGGCATATTGAGAATGAAAGCGGCTAATATAAACGAAGAGGTGTCGGATATGTCGTTATTGCTTAACGGTCAGAGCGTACTTCCCGCTGTACATAAGCTGAAGGACGTGGAGGCGGTTCTTGCATCCCCCTTTTCATACATGGTGTTGTTGGGGGGACATTTGGGTCAGTTGAAACCTATTGTGGATCTAGCCAAGCAGCATGAGAAAAAGGTGCTGCTGCATGCGGATCTCATTGATGGGCTGAAAAATGATGAATATGCGGCTGAATTCCTCTGTCAATCTATTAAGCCGGCAGGCATCATTTCCACTCGTGCAAGCGTTATCGGGCGTACGAAGCAAAATGGATTGATTGCGATTCAGCGCTTATTTCTTATTGATACCGACGCGCTGGAGAGAAGCTATACCCTTTTGGACAAAAACCGTCCTGATTATATTGAAGTGCTTCCCGGTGTTATTCCGGATATGATTCAAGAAGTGAAAGCACGCAGCGGTATCCCCGTTATTGCGGGAGGGCTGATTAGGACACAGGAGCACATTAAGCAAGCGCTGGACGCAGGTGCTTCCGCTATTACTACCTCGCAGAAAAATTTGTGGAAGACTTTAACATAGCCATTACAGCTGGAGAAGGAGTGAAATGATGGAGACCTATATCATGGCGTTAGATCAAGGCACAACGAGTACACGCGCATTATTAGTAGATCGCAACGGTATCATTATCGATATGACGAGCGAGGAGCTTCCGCTCTATTATCCGCACTCAGGCTGGGTGGAAGCAGATGCTTTGTTTATTTGGGAATCAACGAAAAAGGTTATGAAGGAGCTTCTAGCGAAAACAGGAATTACCTCGGAGCAAATTGGCGGCATTGGCATCACCAATCAACGTGAAACGACAGTAGTCTGGGATAAGTCGAGTGGGGAGCCGATCTATCACGCAATCGTTTGGCAATCTCGTCAAACGAAGGATATTTGTGAGCAATTGAAAGCGGAAGGTTATACCGAAACCATTCATGAACGCACAGGCTTGTTGATAGATGCTTATTTCTCTGGAACGAAGGTAAACTGGCTGCTTGAGCATGTGGATGGCGCAAGGGAGAGAGCGGAGAAGGGTGAGCTGCTTTTTGGAACAATAGATACCTGGTTGATCTGGAAGCTTACCGGGGGACGTGTTCATGTAACGGATGTGACAAATGCGTCGCGGACGCTCATGTTTAATATATATAATAGAAGCTGGGACCAAGAACTGCTGCGGATTTTAGATATTCCGCCTATCATGCTGCCGGAGGTTCGTTCTTCCTCTGAGGTGTATGGTCGGCTTGATGAGTCCCTGTTAGGCTTCGAAATTCCGATTGCGGGAGCTGCAGGCGATCAGCAGGCTGCGCTGTTTGGGCAAAATGCCTTCGAAAAGGGCAATACCAAGAACACATACGGCACCGGCTGTTTCATGCTGATGAATACGGGAGAGAAAGCCATCGTATCCGAGAAGGGATTACTCACCACGATTGCGTGGGAGGTAGACGGCAAGCTGGAATATGCGCTTGAGGGCAGCGTGTTTGTGGCTGGTGCTGCTATTCAGTGGCTGCGAGACGGCCTTGAGTTCATTGGGACGGCTGCTGAGTCAGAAGAGGTTGCTGCTGAGGTTGATTCCTCGGAGGGGGTATACGCAGTACCGGCATTCGTCGGATTAGGGACGCCTTACTGGAACAGCGAGGTTCGCGGCGCATTATTTGGTCTTACAAGAAGTTCGACCAAAGCGCATATTGTTCGTGCAGTTCTGGAATCGTTAGCGTATCAGACGAAGGATGTATTATCGGTCATGGAAGAGGAATCGGGCTTGCAGCTTCAATCGCTATGCGTAGATGGTGGTGCGGTTGCTAATAATCTGCTTATGCAATTCCAAAGCGATCTGCTTGGCGTCCCTGTTGAAAGACCGATAGTGAATGAATCAACCGCGCTGGGTGCAGCGTTTTTGGCGGGGCTGGCAGTCGGCTTCTGGAAAAACCGAGAAGAGCTTGCGAAGCTGCGCAAGGTGGACCGTGTATTTCATCCTTCTATGGAGGATGAAATAAGGGATGATCTGTACAAGGGTTGGCATCGTGCGGTCAAAGCGGCCATGGCTTTCGCTAACTGATTATGCTATTATAATGCTAAGTTAATAACGGTTGGAGACTAGGAGAAACCACGATGACCGCTTCCAAACCCCTTTATGGGGAGGGGAGCGGTTTGAGTGGTTTTTTTGCTTAATAGGGGTTCAAACCGGGTAACCAACTAGATATGAACAGTAGAGAATAGGTATCTTTATAGAGCTGGGAGGCTGACTATATGCAAGCTTCATTAAGGCAAGATGAAAGCGGAAAAACATTTGCTTCAAAAAACCGTTTAGAACGGCTTAGAGAAATGACGGAATCAACACTAGATGTGCTTATTATAGGCGGCGGCATTACGGGAGCTGGCATTGCTTTGGATGCTGCTGCACGGGGATTAAAGGTTGCACTTGTAGAAATGCAAGATTTTGCTGCCGGTACTTCAAGCCGTTCGACGAAGCTGGTGCATGGCGGGTTGCGTTATTTGAAGCAGCTTGAGATAGGGGTTGTCGCAGAGGTTGGCAAGGAGCGGGCCATTGTATATGAGAACGGACCGCATGTAACGACACCAGAATGGATGCTGCTTCCGCTATATAAAGGGGGATCGTTTGGGAAGTTGTCGACTTCGGTTGGTCTTCGTGTCTATGACTTTCTGGCAGGTGTAAAGCATAAGGAACGTCGCAAAATGTTGAGTGTGAGAGATACGCTCGCGAAGGAGCCATTGCTTAAGCGAGATGGCATCAAGGGCGGCGGCTATTATGTTGAATACCGTACAGATGATGCAAGGCTCACAATTGAAGTGATGAAGAAAGCAGTGGAATGCGGCGCTATCGCGGTTAATTATGCCAAGGTAGAAACACTACGCTACGATAAGAACGGAACCACTACGGGAGCTTTGGTGAAGGATACCATTAGCGGGCTGGCGTTCGATATTCATGCGGACAAAATAATTAATGCGACGGGTCCATGGGTAGATGAAATACGTGAAATGGACGGCTCCAAAAAAGGAAAGACGCTTCGATTAACGAAAGGCGTTCATCTTGTGTTCGATCAGAGCCGCTTTCCACTGCGGCAAGCTGTATATTTTGATACCCCGGATGGACGAATGGTGTTTGCTATCCCGCGTGACGGCAAGGCTTATTTTGGAACGACAGATACGAATTACAAGGGAGATACGGTTAATCCAGTCATGACAGTGGAGGATCGTACCTATCTTCTAAAAGCAGTGAATGCCATGTTCCCGGAACTTAAGCTTGCAGAGGGAGATGTGGAATCGAGCTGGGCAGGGCTTAGGCCGCTTATCGGGCAGGAGGGTAAGTCTCCTTCGGAGATATCACGCAGAGATGAAATATTCGTTTCGGAATCGGGCCTTATTTCTATTGCTGGAGGTAAGCTTACAGGCTATCGCAAAATGGCAGAAACCGTCGTAGACAAGGTTGTTGATTTATTTGGTCAGCTTGGAGGCGGAAATGGTGGGAATGGTAGGAATGGTAAAGCTAAAGATAGGAGATTCGGCAATTGTACAACAAAAACACTGCCGATCTCAGGTGGGGATATTGGCGGGTCCGATCATCTCGAGGCATTTGTAGAGCAGAAAACAGTTGAGGGTGCTCAATTTGGCTTCAGCAGGGAAGAGTCTGCCTTTCTTGCAAAACGCTATGGCTCTAACGTTGATCGCATATTTGCGCTGGCGAGCAGCTCCAAGGAATGGGGGAGTGCATTCCAGTTGCCGCTCATATTAGCGGTACAGCTGCGGTATGCAATGGAGGAAGAGATGACGGTTAAGCCGTCCGACTTCTTTATACGCCGTACAGGAGATTTGTATTTCCGAATTGAGCATGTAAAGCAGTGGAGAACTCCTGTTATCGAAGCGATGGCAGATACATTTGGATGGAATAAAATGCAGCGTGCGAATTATGCAGCAGAGCTTGAAATTAAGCTGACTGAAGCGATTGAACCGCTGCGGAGCTGAGATATTGTTCAAGGTTCCGAATTGCCCTGAAACATTTTTCCATTTATTGGCGTCCTATTGATGTTAGTCAATATTTGATTAGGGGGCACTATTTTGTCAAATAAGTTAATGGGTGCAGCTGCAATTATATTGAATTCGGAAGGGCAAGTTTTGTTGGTAAAACACAGCTATGGTAAAAACAATTGGGATCTTCCCGGTGGTAAATCGGAAGAGAATGAGTCAGCGCAGGAAACTGCAAGAAGAGAGGTTCTGGAGGAAATAGGGCTTAAGGTCGAAGTTGGACAACTAACTGGCGTATATTATGACCCGAACTATGACATGCATCACTTTGTTTTTATCTCATATAACGAAAATAATCAGAAACCAGAGCCAAGTTCCCCTGAGATTTTAGAGTGCAGATATTGCTCGATTGATGATTTACCTAGACCGATTAGTGACTTTACGTTTAAACGCATTCAGGATGCCTTAAATAATGACAGGCAGCATCTATTCCACACTATAGGACCAAGACAATGGATGGAATAATGTCTGATAATGACCTCATTGATCCATTATCAATAACTAGAAGGTAGCTGAGCCTTTCATCAAAAAAAAGCCTTTGGAATACATTCCAAGGGCTTTTTGTATGACTATTTTTATCGAGAACTTATTCAACATCATAACAATGGAGAAAGAAAAAGTCTATACTTTTAGCTGGATTTTATTTACTATTGTGTAGCCGGCAAAACTTAAAAAGGGAGTGTTGTTCTATGGACATGACTTGTCACCTCGATCAGGCCGATTTACAGGATGATATGGTGAAGGTTTTTGGTACCGGTTATTTAGTTGCTCGTGTATCGAAAATGCATGGCGGTGCACAAAAGGTGGTCTATAAAATCGATTGCAGCAATGGATTCTCATGCGTTTTGTATGTGTGGGATATGTCCATGAATTATTTTAAAGAAGAAATAGCAAACGAAGATATACATGAACAATCCTATGGAAGTGATTTATTTGAATTAAACAACAAGTATTTAACCCAGCAGGGTATTCAGACCCCCGCGCTTTATAATCTGAATAAGGAAAGAAACCGATACCCTTTTGATTATGCCCTCGTTGAATATATAGATGGACATAAGGCAGAAACCTTTTTCCACCATTCCGATTCACGAGTACAAGATAAAGTGTTTCAGCGGTTGGGGGATATGCTTACTAGCATGCATACCAACGAAAGACATAGCTTTGGGAAATTGAATCATAGCGGGATCAACATGAATAATTGTCATCACTTGCAGATGGAAAACGCGAAAGTGCAGTTATCTTATGCCTCTCAACATATGGAGAACATAGGGTCCAATCAAAGCAAGCTGCTCGATATTTTGTATGAGCTTGAATCAAGAATTAAACCTAGAACGCAATATGGGTTTATTCACGGGGAACTGGGTCCTGATCACGTTTTGGTTAATGATAAACTAGAACCATTTTTGATCGATATCGAAGGAGCAATGTTCTGTGATATTGAGCATGAACATAGTTTTTTAGAGTTCCGATTTGGGGATTTCTACCGGTATTTAAAAATTGATACGCTCGATCCTCACAGGATGTTGTTCTATCGGTTCCACCACCATATATCATTAACTTCGGGTGGCTTGAAGCTGCTTCAAAGAGGATTTCCAGATCAACAATTTGCTAAAGATCTAGCCAAACATCATGCCCAATGTGCATTGCGATTTATTGATGGGTTTAAATGAATTTATCAGAGCCTCGAGCATATTGAACATATCTAGGAAGTCATAGCAACGGATCAACATACATGAAGATACAAACCAAGTGATTGATCAATTCCTTCGGAGGCGGATATGGAATACAGAATAAGAGTTGCGAATGAAACAGATTTAAAAGGGCTATGTGAAATTAGAAATAATAAGGACTTATTTATTAGGTATTTAAAACAACAAGAAGATAAAGAAATGTACCTGGTGATTGCCGAAAAAGATAATGCATTTTTGGGATTTGGTGTTCTTAAGTTAATAGGTAGTTTGTGTCCCAAATTAAGTGATCTGTATGTAAAGGAATCTTATCGAGGAAAAGGCGTTGGTTCAGATTTGATAAGATATCGTGAAAAAATGGCAAGTGATGAGGGTTTTTCTGAACTGTTCGTTAGTGTTGACCCCATAGAAAATTCAAAGATGATAAAACTTATAACTAAATTCGGTTACAAAGCTATTTCCGCACCATATATAAAATCTGCTATTTTCTATAACGAGAACGGGACTACTTATAATAAAGACTATTCAAGAATTGACTTGAAGAAGTCGTTGAGCTAAGGAGCAGTTAGAAAAATAATCAAAGAAAAATGAGCATCTAGAATCGCTTCAAAGGCTCGTTTCGGGTGTAGGGGGGGCATATCTGACCCCCCTATATTTTATGGTTTTTCCCAAAACAACCAGGCTGGTTAGTTGGAAAGATCCACGGCTGAGAAATATATGGATGTAAAATAATTAAAGAATGTCATCAAGAGACCGGTTTTTTACGATATTCATAACCAATATTCCTATATCCTCATAACTCATAGTATTTAATTTCTCTTTGAAAGCTTCCGAAATCGTCTCTTTTTCAGAAATTCCTTTGATAATATCAATTACCAATTCAATTCTAATTTGATTCCGGTCCGTAGTGTCAATGCTCATCCCTTATCTCCTGTTCTAGACAAATGCCATTCTCTCTTGGTTATACCTAAAGCGTAAATAGATGATTGCCGATTTTCTTGGTGGCTGTACGCGTTTTGAACCAAGCTGATTGGGAGATAGCCGGATTATAATAGAAAAGCGCATTGCCGGACGGGTCCGTCCCTTTTACAGCAGCTTTAGCCGCCTTGAATGCCGTTTGATTCGGAATAAGCCAGTACTGTCCATTTTTTACGGCAGAGAAAGCATTTGGAGCCATAATGACTCCTTTTACGGTATTCGGAAATTTTGAAGACTGAAGGCGATTCATTACAACCGCACCAACCGCCACTTGACCTTTATAATCTTCACCTCTAGCCTCGGCATAGATGACACGCGCAAGCATGGAAAGCTCTACTTTTGTGACCGACAATTTTTTGAGCTTCGCCCATGTTTTTGGACCTACAACTCCATCACCCTGGAGCCCGTTGTTTATTTGAAAACGTTGAACCGCGCTGCGGGTGGCCTTGCCAAAATTTTTATCTATGGGCAAATTGTAATAACCGGTCGTCTGAAGCCGGAACTGCAGATCCGGAATGTCCTGTCCCGCGCTGCCGTATTTCAAGACAGGCGAAGCATCTACTTTGTGATTTGCTGTGGTTGCGGTAACGAGTACGAGTAGAGTGAATAAAGCTAGAAGTCTGTACATGATGATTAAATCCCTCCGTATGCGAATAATAGGTAAATTTATGAATGCTTTGAGCGTTTATTCTAGCACAGCATGAATAGGATAATCTTGTTAAGATTTTCTCATATACCCCCCCCCTGAATTAATGGAAATGCATCGAACTATTATTATATTTAACGAATGAATAGCTGCTGAAAATAATATAAAATCACGGATAACGGATAGTAGGTGTGTACAATGCAGGGTGATATTGAATTAGCAATGGAAAAAATAGAGCAGCTTAATTTTCGTAATCAAAGAGCTATGATGGAATTAGTGAAAAAAAGTTTAAAATTAAATGAAGACGAGTTTACTAAAGAATTGCTTGTAGCTTACGCTCATCAAAACCCCATACATATTTTAGAGGTGGCAGTTGCTCTACAGTATGAAGAGATCATTAAAGAGCTTCCAGATAAATTTGCTTAATGAAGCACAATAAATAGAAAAGATAAAAAACCAAATCTACATAACAAGGAGCAGATTGCCACGGCAACTGCTCCTTGTTTCGTTATTAAACTATCGGGAACGATACATATATAACAATAATAATTTGATCGATTTAGATACATATTTATTGTAAAACGATAAAACTTGTGTTAAAGTCAATTTAAATTTAATAATAAGTGAGGGGCTTTTTATGAAACGAGGAACAACACTTTTTTTAAAGATAGCTGTGATTATAATTGGAATCCCAGTTCTTGCTTTATGTATTTTTTTGGTGCCGGAGATAGCAAATTTTGCAATAGAATTGTATCCAGATAGTGCTTATTTGAAATATCTCGTTTCAATTGATTTGTATGCAGCGGCGATACCTTTTTACTTTGCTCTGTATCAAGCTTTTAAACTTTTATGCTATATTGACAAGAACAATGCTTTCTCGGATTTATCTGTACGAGCTTTAAAGAGTATAAAATACTGTGCAATCACAATCAGTAGCTTGTTTGCAGTGGGCATGCCACTTTTTTATCTCATAGCGGAGAAAGACGATGCCCCAGGTATCATAGTAATCGGACTGGTCTTAATCTTTGCCTCTATGGTGATTGCCGTTTTTGCTGCTGTTCTCCAAAAGCTTTTGAAAGAGGCTATTGATATAAAATCAGAAAATGACTTAATAGTCTGAGGTGAATAACATGGAAATTATTATCAATATTGATGTGATGTTGGCTAAAAGGAAAATGAGTGTTACAGAGCTTTCTGAGAAGGTTGGAATAACGATGGCTAATCTTTCTATATTGAAAAACGGTAAGGCAAAAGCGATTCGAATATCGACATTAGAAGCGATTTGTAAGGCTTTAGATTGTCAGCCAGGAGATATTTTAGAATACAAAAGTGACGAGTAGTGATAAATAACATTTTGAAGAAAAGGAATTGGATATTGCATTTCTTACACGGCGGAAGACAAACAACGGCTGGCAGAACTCGCTAAAGCCAATGACGTTTACATCGTTGAGGATGATTATCTTGCAGATTTGGAAACAAACAGTAAAGCAGATCCTATTCACGCTTATAGTGGAACTAGTCATGTCATTTATCTCAGAAGTTTTTCCAAAGTGATGCTGCCTGGATTAAGGCTTGCCGCGGCTGTAGTACCAGATTCCATAATTCCTATACTTGAATGGCATAAACATGCGGCGGATCTGAGCACCTCAGTGCTTTCTCACGGTGTGTTTGAGATTTATATGAAGTCGGGGATGTATGCTCATCATGCGAAGCAAATGAAATCCTTGTACAATCATCGCATGAAGCTTCTAAGGGAAATCTCAAAGCGATTATTACCCCAAGAGTGCTTATATACGATCCAATCTTGCGGAGGGCTCTTTGCTTCAATACGTCTTCCGGATTTCATTCATACAGAAGATTTGGTCAAGCGATTGGAGAATCGTGGCGTTGATGTACTGGCAACCGATAAGCAGTTCCTTTCATCCTTTCCTAAGCTTAACTTGCTTCGCCTTAGCATCATTCGAACGGATGAGCAAGAAATTGAAGAGGGCATTCGCATCATTGCCGAAGAACTGAAACATGCCCAGTATACAAGCAGCTCCCCTAAGCCATTTTTTCGGTTATGAGTAGAAAGCATAAAATAGAAAGCAAATATTTTTGAGCGAATGTAATAAAAAAGCCATCTTATGGAACGCTTTCGCGGTCCTCAAGATGGCTTTTTTTATTACTTTCTCTTTTAAATGAAGAGCCGCAATAAAGGTGGCAGTACCTTTTTTCTTAAACTTATTTTCGGACGCCAAAACCCTAATTATGATGGGGATTTCAACCATCAATGGGAGTAGTTCGCCGGAAGACGGATAGTAATTGTCGTTCCTTCCCCAAGCTGACTGTCGATGCTTATGCCATATTGCTCACCGAAGTAAAACAGAATGCGATCATGCACATTTTTGATTCCAATGTGTTCCTCGTCCAGAGTATCCGATGGTTGATATAGGCGATAGCGAAGCTCTTTAATCTTCTCTTCACTCATACCAACACCGTTATCCTTAATCATAATCAATACATCGCTTCCCGATCTTGTGGAGGTTACCTCAAGCAGGCCGGGTCCGCTGCGGCATTCTAATCCATGTACAATGGCGTTCTCGATTAAAGGCTGCATCGAAAAATGCATCACTTGAATACTCTCGGTATTCGCTGCCAATCGTTCGACATACTGAATTTTATCTCCAAAGCGCAATTGCTGTATTTTGACGTAAAGACGTATATGTTCTAGCTCTTCCTGAAGGGTAACGGTATCCTTGCCAGATTGAATATGGACCCGGAATAATCGCCCGACAATTCCAACCATCTCCCCAATATCGCGTTGTCCATTTATGACTGCTTTCATCTGAATGGATTCGAGTACATTGGCAAGGAAATGAGGGTTGATTTGGCTCTTTAGAGCGCCAAACTGCGCTACCTTTTGCTGAGCTTTTGCCATAGAGGTTCGCTCGATATAGTTCTGCAGGTCTTCGACCATTTTGCGAATGCCTTGATAGAGAACGCCGAATTCATCTTGACGGTCACTGCTTAAATCAACGTCAAATTTCCCCATACCAACCATTTTGACCTGTCTGCTTAAGAGAATGATAGGTTTCGTTACACGCTCCGATAAGATGTACATGAACAATATAGCAGTACCAAGCGAAAGGATGGCTAACGTTAAAATAATTCTGCCGAGAAACGCTGCCTGCTTCGTCATTTCTTTCTCGCCAATATACTGAATGACCTTCCAATCGGAATAAGAGGAGGTCACAAAGTTAATATACGATTTGGTATCGTCAACATCCGCATAAAAGCTCCCTGAGTCTCTGTCTAGAAAAGTACGAAGCGTTTTATCCTTTATCGGAAGTGTGTGGGAGGTATCCGTAAGATCGGCATCCGAATTATAAATGACGCCGCCCTTATCGTCGATAATAATAAAATTGCGTTCGCTCGTTTCTGAAAGTTTCAAGATTTCCCGCAGCGAATCAAGTCGGATATCAATGAGCATGACACCTAATGGTTGTTTGCTGCCGACTTTGTTGATGACCCTTGCGATTGAAATGACCAGCTCTTTGGAATTGGTTCGGTGGAAGGGGATATGGCTGCCAAATAAAATGACTCCCCCTTTTTTTTGCTGCGTCTGCAAATACCAATCTTCCTTAGTGAAATCCTTGAAGTCGTAATCGGCTCGGTTAAAATTTGCGGAATAAAAGACGCGGGAGCCAGCATAGATCTGGACGCTATCGACATTCTTGATCGTCATCTCAATAGCGCTAATGAAATGCTCAATGGTGTTTCCATACTGAATACTCTGATCATTCCCGTTGTTATCCTTATTATTAGTCCAATGCTCAAGCGCAACTTGAAGCTGACTATCCATTTGTGCATTGAGCGTGCCTTTCTCGATGCTTTGAAGGTACTGATCGATATTGAAGGATAAGTTATTGAGAATGAGACTAGAGCTGCTTTGATATTCATTTTTGACTGCTTGATTTGAAAAAATATAGATAATAGCCGATATAGCAAGCAATGGAATGGTGATCGTCAGGACCATAAGGACAAAAATTTGATGATTAACATGCTTCATTCGATAGGGGTAGGTGGGCCGGCTTAATTTGTTCAAAGCGTCACCATCCTGATTGCTTTCTATAGTCAGTTGGCGTCATATTCGTAATGCTCCTGAATGTTTTTACGAAATGCTTATAGCTCTTATATCCGCACATCGTGCAAACATCAGTCACCAAATACTCCGGCTTCTTCAAGCATTCCTGCGCAAATTCCATTCGAATTTCGGTGACGAAGCGCATGTAGTTTTTATCCAATTTACGTTTGAACAGACGACTTAAATAGGATGGATTGTAGAAGAAGCGGTCTGCAACCATTTGCAGTGTCACCTCTTGATCGATATGCTGCCTAATAAACGTTTCGATATGTTCAAAGATGATCGCGTCCTGTTGGTGATGCTGCGTTAAACCTTCCGTATAAACGATACCCAAATGAACCATCCACCTGCCCAGCCAGTCGAAGAGGGCTCTGAGCGTTGGGAAATCATCCACAAACGTAAGGTTTAAAAGCTTTTCGCTGTATACACCTTCAATGTGAATCCCGTTTTTATTGGCAAATCGAATAATGACACTGATCATTTCCTGCAAAAATGCGAGCCATTTATCAGGCGTTGAATAGGTTGTTTTACTCAAAATATCTTGGGTAAAACGCTGCATCAGCACCTGGATCTCCGTCTCATTTCCACTTTCGAGACAGGCTATGATCCGTTTTCTGTCATTCTCATCCAGCTGGATATGCGCTGCTTTAGAAGAGGGTGAGGCTTCACTAAGCTGATCGGCAATAAATAAGCAACGCTCTGTTTTGTAAAATCGTTGATACAATGCTTTACCGGTATGTTGAAGCAGCTTATTAAGCTCGGAAAAATGGGTCGTTTGCGTGCCTATCACCATAAATAGATGATACTCGTTACTGGCGGTTTTCAGCATATGGTCCAGCTTGCTGTGAGTATGCTCCGCAAGTAGAATATCGATATCGCTGTTTTCCGTTGCTGCCAAAACAATCATGCCATAAAGCTTGGACTTATAGGTGTATGTGAAAATATGATGCGGAGTAGGAATGGAAACGAGCGACTCTACCATTTCTGTCACAAAGGATTCCGCTTGTTGTCTGCCCCATTTGCTTGACTGAGGATGCGCTTCCAAAATAGGTAACCATGTTAGTACAAATGGTTGATAGATGTAAGATACGCTCTTAAATGCGCAAAGAACCTCGATCATAGACTCGTCTATTGCAGCATGCTCATCTTCCAGCAGCTGCTTAACGAGCTCACTTCCTTTGTGCTTCCAGCTTTGTTTCATTTCTTTTTCCATTGTAGAAAGACTTTGGATTTCATAGCGTTTTTTCTTAACTTTATCCATGCAATTTTGCAATGTCGCAAGACTTTCCTCGTATTCCAAAGGCTTGAGCAAAAAGGCGTGGACACCGCCGACCTGAATCGCCTTCTGGGCATATTCAAAATCATTAAATCCTGTCAGAATGATAAATACAGTATCAGGGAGCACCATACGGATTTGCTCAATCATCTGAAGCCCATCCATCTCTGGCATACGGATATCGGTTATGACCAAATCGGGCACTTCCCTGAGTGCGGCTTCAAGCCCATCCAATCCGTTCTCGGCTTCAATAATGGAATGGACCTCAAGCTCCTCCCAAGAAAAATAATGTTTAAGACCCAAGCGTATAAGGGGTTCATCCTCAACAATCATTAGTTTGTACATGATAGTCCCTCCAGAAGGTGCATACCTATTTTGGATTTCACTAAATGATGTAATGAATTATAACATTACCTATGAATGTGTAGTAGGAACATGTCAGAAAACGACCATGAATGTAAAGCGAGTGGGATTCTTCTAAATTTACAAATGTTTTATGATTAGCGCAAGGAATAAAACGCTAACAACTATTCCGAAAACATAATGGGGGGTATTTGAATGAGAGTTATGAAAAAAGGACTTATGACGATGGCAGGTGTCGCTTTGCTAGGCATGCAGCTCGCTGCATGTGGGAACACGAACACGAATTCGAATAACGAGCCTAGTAGTAACGCTGGTAATACAAAACCTGTTGCAACCGAGACTGCCGCTAAGCCAGTCGAGATTACATGGTGGAACTTCCCAACCTTCCAAGCGCTTGACGGTGAAGTCGGTAAATATGAGAAAGAAATTATTGCAGCTTTTAATGAGAAAAACCCAGAAATTAAAGTAAACCTTGAAATGATTACCTTTGAAGGCGGCCCTGAGAAGCTGAATGTCGCTATCGCATCCAACACAGCTCCTGACGTTATCTATGATGCACCTGGACGAATTATAGACTGGGGCAAAAAGGATTTGCTTGCACCGCTAAATGATATGGTAACGGATGAAGTGAAAAACGATATTGCACCGGCCTTCTGGAAGCAATCGAGTGTAGGCGATGATGTATATATGTATCCAATTAATACCGCGCCGTTCATGATGGCTGTCAATAAGACGATATTCGAGAAAATCGGTGCGTTGGATCTGCTTCCACTGAAAAAGGAAGATAGAACATGGACGTTTGAAGAGTATAAGAAAGCACTTGAGGCTGTTAAAGAAAAAGCGCCGGAAGTCATTCCGACCGGATTTTTTGCAAAAAGCCAAGCAGGAGATCAAGGAACACGCGCTTATATCGCTAACCTAGGTGTTTCCAGATTTTTGAATGAGGACAATTCCGCTGTTGCAATTAACACAGAGGATGCTGCTAAAGCACTTGACTGGATTGTGCAAGCTACAAAGGATAAATTAAGCGTTGCAGGCTCGGCTTCACTTGCTGCCGCTGATGTGAATGATTTGTTCCTGCAAGGGAAACTAGCTTTTACACTAAACTATTCTGCTGTTCTTAAAGCACAAAACGTATCTAAAAAAATGGTTGAATTTGAAGATATCTTACTTCCTTTCCCTACATTAGATGGATCTGAGCCAAAGCTTGAGCCGTATCTTGGCGGTATGGCCGTATTCAACAATGGTGATGAGGATAAAATTGCAGCATCGAAAAAATTGATCGATTTTATCGCTAACGACGAGGTATATGGCAAGAAAAACTTGATTCAAACGGGTGGATTGTCTGTGCGTAATTCCATTACAGGGCTATATAACGATCCCGAGTACACATACGCTGAATATGCACGTAAATTTACGACTGATGCGCCAACAATTGCAGACGGCTATGCGGAAATCCGTACATTCTGGTTCCCTGAACTGCAAAATGCCTTGATTGGCGGAGCAACAGGCAAAGAAGCTTTGGACAGCTTTGCCAAAAAAGCTAATGAAGCCATTACGAAAGCAAAAGCAGCTGCTAAATAAATCATAAAGAACAAGGCGTCCATGAAGGAGTAGAGTGCGCAAGTGCTCTACTCTTTTCAAATCATCGAAGAATGGGGAGAGGGAAATGGAGGCAGCGGTTCGCAAAACAAAGGGCTATGTTATACGCGATTGGTTGATGAGCTATATTTTTTTATTGCCAGCGTTTGGATTTTTCCTGCTTTTTGTTGCTTATCCGATGGTCAAAGGGGTTTATATCAGCTTCTTTGATTACTCGCTCAGAGATTTTAACTTTATTTGGTTCGATAATTACATCTCGTTGATTCATAACGAAACATTTCTGAAGTCCATGAGAAATACGCTTTTGCTTGTTGTCATAACCGTACCTATCGTAATCATCTTTTCTATTTTTGTTGCGGTCAATATTTACAAGAAGAAAGAGTTTGCAAGATCCTTCTTTAGAGGCGTTTTCTACTTGCCGGCTGTATCCTCCGTCGTTAGTATTACGGTGGTATGGGGCTGGATCTATCATCCGAACTATGGCATTCTCAATTATTTAACAAGCTTGGTTGGAGCCGAGCCCATTTCTTGGTTGGGAGATACAAGGACTGCACTGCTTGCCATTATCGCGGTATTAATTACGACATCCGTTGGTCAACCGATCATCCTATATGTCGCATCACTTGGCAATATTCCGACCTCCTACATCGAAGCGGCGGAGCTGGATCGCGCAACGCCTTGGCAAATTTTTCGGAAAATTGTATGGCCGATGCTGATGCCTACAAATTTGTATATTATCGTGATTACCACGATTAATACTTTTCAGTGCTTCGCTTTGATTCAGCTGCTTACCTCGGGAGGACCGGTCTATAGTACATCGACCGTTATGTACGGCGTATATGAGCAAGCATTCGTGCTGGGCCATTTCGGCAACGCTTCTGCGATGGGGGTTCTGCTCGCGATCGTCATTGGCATCATCTCTATCATTCAGTTCAAATACTTTGGCAGCGATGTTGAGTACTAAGGAGGGGACATCATGAATACAAGCCATTCATTAGAAATGAAAGCATCTATGCCGCATCCAAAGCGGAAAAGCGCATGGAAAAAAGAGTTCACGCCCTCGAAAGTGCTGGCAGGAATCCTTTTGATACTAGCAACGATATTTTTTATCTTTCCTTTTTACTGGGTTGTCTCAGGCTCGTTTAAGCTTCAGACCGTCGCTACCACCATTCCTCCAGAATGGTTTCCGCTCAAGCCGACCATGCAAAACTGGACCGAATTATTCAAAAATCCTGTAGAGCGCTGGATGTTCAACAGCTTCATTATCGCTTTGCTAGAGATGATTGCGATATGTGTTGTTTCTTCTCTTGCTGGATATGTGCTTGCCAAAAAAACATTCCCTGGACGAGCGGTCATTTTTACGATGTTCGTCGCAGCGATGGCGCTGCCTAAACAAGTTATTCTCGTGCCGCTCTTTACGATGTTAGCGGATTTTGGGTGGGTGAACACCTATAAAGGACTTATTTTACCGGCGATCGGCTGGCCATTCGGTGTGTTTCTCATGAAGCAATTCGCACAAACCATTCCGGGAGAACTGATCGAAGCTGCGAAGATTGACGGCTGCTCGGAAATACGATTATTCACTACCATTATCTTACCTTTACTTAAGCCTGCATTAGGCGCGCTTGCGATCTTTACGTTTATTACTTCTTGGAATGATTATTTCAGCCAACTCATTATGACTAGATCAACATCGATGATGACGTTGCCGCTTGGCGTTGCTACGCTTAGAGGCGAATTTACAACCAATTACGGGCTGCTTATGGCTGGTGCGGCATTAGCTTCTATTCCAATGATCGCTATCTTCCTTTTATTCCAGAAGGCTTTTACACAAGGGATTACAATGGGGGCTGTCAAGGGTTAACAGGCATCGAGATCTATTTCAAGCTCTTTAAAATTCAACTTTCTAAAACGGAGGCTATTTTACAATGAAACGCTATGATTTAGAACAGTTTAAAGGCATTACGATCGCGATGTATTCCAGCTACAATGAGCAGGGTGAGATTAATAAGGAAGCAGCGCGGAAGCTAGCTCGCCATTATGCTTCTACTGGTGTGAAGGGTCTGTATGTCGGTGGAAGCTCAGGCGAGGGCATGCTGCAATCTGTAGAAGAGCGGAAGCAAATGCTGGAGGCGGTTATTGCAGAAGTTGGTCAAGAGCTTACGATTATTGCTCATGTCGGAGCTCCCTCAACCAGGGATAGCGTTGAGCTTGCGAAGCATGCAGAGCAAGTTGGCGCTCATGCCGTGTCTGCCGTACCGGCTATTTATTACCGATTATCTCCACAAAGCGTGGAAGCTCATTGGCAGGCCATTATTGATAGCACATCACTTCCTTTCATTATTTACCATATCCCCCAAACGACAGGTTTTCAACTATCGAAGAGCCTCTTAACCAAAATGGCTGCTCAGGAAAAAGTAATTGGCGTAAAAATATCAGCGGAGAGTACGTTTGAACTTCAGCAATTCAAAGCTTCTGGCGGCAAAGAGTTTCTCGTACTAAACGGTCCTGATGAGCAATACCTTGCCGGACGCAGCATCGGAGCGGATGGTGGAATCGGCGGTACGTATGGCGTCATGCCAGAGCTTTTCCTGAAGATTGAGCAATGTTATGTTCAAGGAGATATGGCCGAAGCGCAGAAATGGCAGTTTATCGTTAATGAGCTTATTGTGGAATTGTTATCATTCCCGTCTCTATATGGAGCTTGTAAGGCGATTTTGAAGCTGCGCGGATTCGAAACGGGCGAACCTAGAATGCCATTGTTGCCTATTACAGCTTCCGATATGAGTCGCATCGAAGATCTGAATCATAAAATATTGACATCTATCACGAATGCAAAAGGCTAAGTGTACACATAGATCTTCTTAGGGAGTGAGTAAGCGATTATGACTCGATTAAATGACATTTTTCGTGTGAAAGGGCTAATCGTTTCTAGTCAGGCGCTTGAAGATGAGCCGCTGCATGGCGGTGATACGATGGCAAAAATGGCAAGGGCAGCGGTGAGTGCCGGTGCAATTGGCATTCGAACGAACGGTGTTCCGGATATTCTCGCGATTAAGCAAGAAGTGGATGTGCCCGTCATTGGGCTAATTAAGCGAGATATCCCTGGTTCAGCTATCTTTATTACCCCGACGATGGAAGAAGTAAAGGCCATTATAGACGCTAAAGCGGACATCGTTGCACTTGATATCACGAACCGGGAAGGGCGATTGGAAAGCGTAAAGCCGTTAATTGATTATGCTCATGAACGAGGGGCTGCAGTGATGGCGGATATTTCGACGCTTGAGGAAGGAATAGCAGCTGAAGCACTGGGTGTTGATTACATTGGCACGACCTTGTCGGGGTATACGCCTTACAGCACACAGCAGGAGGCGCCTGATTTTGATTTGCTGGAGCAATTATGCAAATTAATAAGCATTCCGATCGTTGCAGAAGGACGGATATGGACACCGGAAGATGCGGCGAAAGCATGGAATATCGGAGCGTCTTATGTCGTTGTGGGCAGTGCCATTACAAGACCGCAGTTGATTACAGCACGTTATGTGCGCGCTCTGCGTTTGCCCCAAGGGTAAGGGGGAGAGCAGGTGGATATGCAATTGTACAGTCCCGAAGCTGAATACGCCATTGGCGTAGATATTGGGGGCACAAAAATTAATGCTGGCGTCGTCAACTCCGAAGGTACCGTGTTGCATACCGTTAGCATTAGTACGATGGCGGGCCAAGCAACTACGGTAGATCGTGTTCAGTTGGCTGTTCATGAGTTACTGAGAGAGGTAAAGGCGAAGCAGCCGGATATCCGCTTCAAAGGCATGGGCGTTGGCAGTGCGGGACAAGTGGATTGGAAGGAAGGCAGTATTCGGTCGGCTTCCGAGCTAATTCCTCATTATGCAGGAACAGCGTTAAAGAGCATTCTCCAGCAGCATTTTCTTCTTCCGACAATTGTAGATAACGACGTGAATGTGCTGGCACTGACGGAGAAGTATTTGGGAGCAGCGCAGGGCGTTGACCATTTTCTCTGCCTTGCTCTAGGAACCGGAGTAGGCGGTGCTGTTGTTGTGGATGGTCGCCTTGTTCACGGTTTATGGGGCGGAGGCGGAGAGCTTGGACATATGTCAGTAGATTTTAATGGAGAGCCCTGTATGTGTGGAGGCAAAGGCTGCTTGGAGCAATATGCATCTGGCACAAGCATTGCTCGGCGCATGCGCGAGAAGCTCTTGATGAACGGCTATCTTGAAGCTGACGTGGATTCACGTGATGTGATAACAAGATGGAAGGCTGGCGATCCGCTTGCAGTAGAGCTTATGGAGGAAACGATGGCTGCGCTTGGCTCAGCGATCGCTTCACTCATCCACATGTTCAATCCGGAAGTGATCGTGATTGGCGGCGGTGTCGCTGAAGCGGGTGAGCCGTTGTTCGCAGGAATCAGGAGGGAAGCAAGCCGCAGATCAATGCCGTCGATGATGGAGGGCGTTCGAATAGAAGCTGCTTATCGAGGAAATTTATGTGGGATGATTGGTGCGGCACTACAGGTCTGGGAGTATGGGGAGAAATTGTTGAAGCAATGAAATGGATAGGCAGTGAAGACGAATTCCCAAAAAAGCCCGCCCGATTTTATTTTCGGACGGGCTCTTTCTCTTTTTTATGCTGTCGGCCCCATGGTGGTGATCATCCATCTTACACCGTATTTGTCCTCAATTTGTCCGAATAAAGTGCCCCAAAATGCCGGCTCCAACGGGCACTTTACATTACCGCCTTCAGCTAGCTTATCGAAGGCTTGGCGAGCTTCGGATTCTGTTGTGAACTCGAGACATTGATTTATGGCATTCCCTCGAATGATCGGCTCAAATACGGAATCGGATCCCTTCATCCCTTGGTTTGGACTGTTCTTGCAGCCTCTATGAAGACAATGAATGAGAATTGATAAAATCGACAGATTCCATAAAAAATATTTTTAGAAGGTTGCTAGAGAAAATAATAAAGATATAATGGTCCAGTAGGGGGGAAGAATATGCATACGATAGAGAGCTTAGTGAAGCAATTAGAGCAGCTGGGTATTGACAGCAAAGGGACGTTGTTGGTCCATTCATCAATGAAAAGCATGGGGCCGGTCGAGGGTGGCGCGGACACAGTCTTGGATGCGTTTACCGAGTATATGAAGGATGGGCTGCTTGTGTTACCCACCCATACATGGTCCTATATAAATGCGGAAAACCCGAGGTTTTACGTTGATCGTTCACCTTCCTGCGTTGGAATACTAACCGAACTTTTTCGCAATCGGCCTGGTGTGGTGCGCTCGTTACACCCCACTCATTCGGTGGCGGCATTAGGGGAGGATTCAATAGAGTTCACAAAAGATGATCATCGTTTCGATACTCCATGCGCTAGCGGTTCCGCCTGGGGGAAGTTGCTCGACCGAAAGGCGACCATATTATTAGTTGGGGTCGATTTAAAGCGAAACACATTTATTCATGGAGTAGAAGAGTGGGTGGACATAGCGGGCAGGTTAACGGATGCCCATGAGATGCTTTACACGGTGTTACCCGATGGAACAGAAATCCCGGTACCTTCCCGCAGACATTGCGGTTTGTCGTGGTCGGAGCATTTTTGGAAAGTAGATGAGGTCCTTGAAAGTAAGGGCGCGATGCATAAGGGCCGGCTTGGCGATGCCATTGTAAGGGTTTGTGATGCGGCTATGGTTGCGAAAGTAATAACCGAAATGCTCATGGACAATCCGGATTTGTTTTCGGATAATAATCCCTTGGATCATTAATATGGATATTGATAGGCCCGCTCGGTAAATGATAACAGCGATAACCCAAAAGGGATTCTTTCCAACCATTCGGGTTATAGATCTAAAGATGAAGAAAGGGTAACCCACCGCAGCTCTTGCGAGCTTAGGTGGAGTACCCTTTCTTTTTAGTGTGAAATTAAATCAAGTTGGATTTCTGAAGCAGACGCTGGATAATCATCGCTACTTCAGCTCTTGTAATAAATGCCTTCGGTGCAAGTTCTGTACTTGTTCTACCTGTCACAATGCCGGACTGTACACTGTCCGCTATACTTCCCATTGCCCATTCCGAAGCTTTCGCCGCATCTACATACGGATGAAGAGTTGTCTCGATGGATTGAACAGGAAGCACCGCTCCGAAACTATCAGCATAAACTTGTCCGGCCGATGCTTTTAATGAAAAAAATCCATCAGGACTTGTTGCGCCCCGCACTGATATACTGTATCCACTAAAGGTCTGCGTGTTATTAGGGAGTTGAGGGGTGGCATACGCTGTGATAGAAATTACATTTTATAGGAATAAGCAAATCGTCACTAAGATAAAAAGGGACTTTAATTTATATATCGAGTCTATCTTTATACTACTTTTTCCTTTTTTCATTTTTAGGTTTCCTTTCAATTTCAATTTTGCTCAATATTTGTCGTAGACACAGACAATGCCTTCACATCTTCATCTTGATTAATGTTTAGATGTTCTTCTCCCTTCTGGATCTTTTGTCCGTATCATATCTCTTAAATAGAATAAACAGAGTGTTTTTTCACTAGCTACTGGCAGGTAACCTAACCATGTGCTTCGAGATATATCTATGTCTCTATGTTCTTTATCTGATGCCACAGAAATTATAGGGTAATATTTCTCTGTTTCATAGTGAGCGTTGTCATCAATTATGTCATATGACATAATTATTTTATTTTGGATTAAATAATGAAATTGTTGCTTTTTAATAAGTTCATATAGAGTGGAATAACGAGGTGGAATATTATTTCTAAAATTGATAATATGATGGCGATTCTATGGATGTTGAATTCAGGAAAGAAAGTTACGGCAAAACAAATATCTGAAAAGCTAGAGATTAATATAAGAACTGTTTACCGTTATATGGATGCACTTTCTACCAGTGGTGTGCCGATTATATCTGACACAGGTCATAACGGGGGGTATACCCTGTTAAATCATTTTATTGAAAGTCCACTTCTTTTTGATGTTGATGAGCAGACAGCTTTACTTCATGCTGCTGTTTTTGCAAAAGAAGCTGGATATTTTTTCGGAGAGGCATTGAACAGCGCAACATCTAAGTTAAAAAAGTATTCAAATCAAGAGCAGGAAAGAATGGTTAAGCAGCACTTAGAAGGGCTTGAAGTACTAAGTCCAATTGGAAAAGTATCTATGGAGCCAATATTGAAGAAATTGGAGCAAGGTATAGTAAGCGAAACAGCTGTAGAAATTGAATACCATACAGGTCGTGAAGAGCATTCGAAGCGTAGGATTGTTGATCCTTATGGAATTATTTATTGGAATAATAACTGGTATGTCATTGCATTTTGTCAGCTAAGGAATGAAATTCGCAGTTTTAAAGTGGGGCGAATAATCAGTATTACTCAAACCGATATGACCTTCAATCGTCCGAAGTTTTTTTCGGCAGGTGAATTTTTCATGGAAAGTCTACTTCCAGAAGTAGAAGATAAGCAAGGACTTATACCTGTAGTTATTGGTGGTAAGACAAGCGCGTTGGATAACTTATGCCAGCATTGGTTTCTAGGGCATTATTTCAAAGAAAGAACTTCTAATAAAGTGATATTTCTATTAGAAGAAGAAGCCATTCATAAGTATGTACCATACTTACTTTTACCCTATGGAAAATCCATTCAAGTAATAGAACCAATAAGCTTGAAGAAAGAACTTATTGAAGTTCTACACGAGTTAATTGATTATTATCAAGTTTAAAAACTTTACTGACGGAGGATGTCAGTAAAGTTTTTTTATAATAGGGTATATCGATTAATTACAAAGGGAGTGTGTATTATGCATACAAAAAAAGTGTATCTTTATGTATTTGATACGATGTCAGACTGGGAGGTAGGTTATTTAATTGCTGAACTAAACTCGGGCAGATATTTCAAAAAAGAATTAGTGCCTTTAGAGGTGGTTGCAGTAGGTGTTGATCATAATCCTATTACTACAATGGGAGGTTTGAAGATACTACCTCGTATTTCTATTGATGAATGTATTTTGGAAAGCACTGATGTTCTAGTTCTTCCAGGTGGGGATACTTGGATGGAAGCCATTCACGAACCTATATTAAAAAAAGTTTCTAAAGCTTTAAAAGAAGGTTCTGTTATTGCGGCGATTTGTGGTGCAACAATGGGACTTGCAAAGATGGGATTACTAGACTCAAGGAGGCATACTAGCAACAATCTTGAATATCTGAAAATGATTTGTCCTAATTATTGTGGAGAAAAATATTATGAAACGGACCCAGCAGTAACGGATAGTAATTTAGTTACTGCATCAGGAATAGCTCCGTTGGAATTTGCTATGCATGTATTGAAGGTGCTAGATGTGTTTGCAACAGAAACATTAGATTCATGGTTTAACCTTTATCAGACTCATGAACCCAAATACTTCTTCGAGTTAATGGACTCTATTAAATAGCTCATAAGTAGTATTCACCATGCTTTTTATGTCACCAATAGCACCGATAAAGGTAGACGTCATAAAACCACTCATGATGAGGAAAGACATGAGTGGTTTTATGTTATGGGCTTCTCTAGTTTGATAAGCCTACTTACATGTATTAAACTCTGGGAAAACTGATGTAAATATGCAATCTTCTTCCCAAAGGTATTAACCATTTCCTCACTGGTAAAATAGCTCTTAGACATGGTTTCCTCGAAAATCCATTTCAAGACGGAACAATACACTTCTTCGCATTTAATGATAACGCTTTTAGACTAAGCACTAAGAGAATACTTTATTTACTCTATACATTTGTTAATAGATAATAAAGTCTTAGACTGACATGCATTATTAAGTCAACGGGCAGATTTCTGTCGCTGAATCAAGGGGGAGGATTTATTCATGCAATTATCTGGATATCGAGTGGTTATGGGAAATGAACAATTTCATCACAGTTTTGGGGGATCAAGTTGGCTAACACCCTTATGTATGAATTGCCATGCCCCCATGCATCTTATCTTTTGCATAGACCTTACAGACCCTCGAATGACTAAACTTCACAAAGCTCCTCTAGATAGTTTACCTCTTGTTAGCTGTCTAAATTGTTCCGGGTACTGGGAACCTCAGGTTTTTCAGCTTGATGCGGCAGCTAAAGCAGTTACTATTGTTAAACAAACTGATGAAGAGCATTGGATCATGGAAGAGACTGATAAGCTACCGGTTCCTCTTCCTTTCAGCAGTACTAAACTGGTACCTTTATCGAATAAGGATATTCTTTTAGATAAGGATAATGATGAACCCTTTATGTTATTCGGTTCAGAGTATATATGCCGATTACTTGGCCCGCCTCTCTTTGCAATCGATGAGATTCAAAAATATTGTTCCTTTTGCTGCAAAGAAATGCATTATATAGCTACCGTCTGTAGTGAAGATTATAATTCCAAGGGACTGATACACAAGGGATTTTCATTCCATATAGGAGAATCCTTCATTTATTTTTATTTCTGTTCTACTTGCTTAAGGGTAGAGACAGAAATGCAAAGCGTCTAATGATTGAGGAGTTGATGCATTTTGGCAATAAAGTCCCTATTTGGATTAAGTTTTAGTTGGAATTACAAATCAAACGCATCTCCATTTGGTTGGAGGTGCTTTTTATTACTCATATGTGCTTTTTGACATGTCATTAAGCTAATGGGCAATCACCAGTCGATATGAAAAGGTAGCCTCGTTGTACTAACTGGCAGGATATTTCAATCGTTTCTCGAATATTTTCCGAGTTGGATAATTTTATAAACTTTGTGAATATAACGTTATCTGAAAGATACGCAATGATTATTTTTTGAAGGGATGATTAAATTGAAGCAAGGGATATTAGTTTTTCTAAATGGAACTTCAAGTTCTGGAAAGACCTCCATATCGACTGAACTGATAAATCAGAAAGAGATTCTTTTTTATCATTTATCAATTGATGATTTTTTTAATAATTACAATGATTTTATTAATAATAAATTTCCAGATGAACCTACAAGAGAAATAGATCATCAAGTTGTCTCACAAATACTTGATGATTCCATATTCGCAGTGTTCCATTCGACAATTAAATTGTTATCAGAAATGGGTTTTAATGTAATAGTAGATACCGTAATCGACAATGACAAGAGGTTTAATGAGTTTCTTGATCAATTTTTCGATCAGCCTACGTTATTTATAGGTGTAATATGCTCGAAAGAAGAACTCATAAGAAGAGAGCAAACAAGAGGAGATAGACAGATTGGACTAGCGGCTTCACAGTTTAGCAAAGTATATTGCTTTGATGAATATGACCTCGAAGTAAATACGGAAAAGATGAATCCAACAGAATGTGCCGAAGAGATATTAAGTTTTATTAAGTCCAATAAGGATTACTCGGTATTTAAGAAATTAAGTAAAAGAAATGTTAGTGTTTCCTAGAAGGCGTATCCATCAGACAACACCATATTCAAGCATCGGGGCTATTGCCCCTCGGTCTGCCCGAGGGATTTCAGAATTAAGCTAACGGGAAACGTTAGTTGAACAAACAAGGAGCAGTTTGCTGCGGCAGCCGCTCCTTTTCTTTATTAAGCTAACGGGCAGAATAATTCCAATATGTGGTATATTTAGTTGAGGGATTTGAACAAGGGGGGGCAATGTTGAGGGAGATAAAGCATCCAGTTAAGAGTCCTACAAGGATTAGAACCATTATAGGCATGATTGTTATTATATTGAGTCAATCTATTCTTGTATTTAGATCATGGGATCAGAGTGGTGTATTCTACGCTTCGTTAACGGTGATTCTTCTATGTTTAGTTGTACTGTTACTCGCATTGTACAAAACATTTTTCAAGAAACCAACCGAGTTATGCCTATCCAATGAGCAAATCATATTAAATGGGAAAATAATTAGCTCGAGGAATATCAAAGTGATAATGACCAGGGGGTACTTTAAACCTGTTACCGGGATATTACCTTACAGGAGGAGAATCGTCCCCATGGATATGGAATTTATGTATTTAAAGGATGAAGATAGAGGTACCTCGGATTTAAAGAGTTGGGCAAAAATGAACAATGTAAAGATGGTCAATAAATCGTTTCAAACGTGGATATAAGTGCATTCCCTAGCACTATTCGGTACGATTGTTTTCTTATTCAGATTATGGGCTTAACTAGGATGACATACTTGTTCGTTACGCTAACGGGTCACGTTAGTTGAACAGAGCAAGGAGCAGTTACTACGGTAGGTGCTCCTTGCTTTTATTAAGCTAAAGGGAAGGATAGTTTAAACATTTCGCGAATACTCCGAGGATGGAATTATTTGCGAAGTTCACAAATTTATCGTTATGTGAAACTCTTTGTGGAAAGGATGATAGCAAATTCAGTGATAAAACTAATATTTAAGCTTATAAGCTATAGCAGTTCATTATTAACTCTCGTTTATGTGTTATTTTTATATGCCGATTTGTTTATCTTTACAGAGGACAATTCAGTCGATGATGGTTATTATCTATATGTGCTGATCATTTTTGTCCCAATTCCTTTATTTTTATCGATGGTAACTAACTTTTTAATTGAAAGAAATGAAGAACATAAAAAAAGTATAATATTACGAATGCAAAAGATATTTCCATTAGCATGTTTTATTCTTATAGTAGGACAATTCTTATTATTTTCTATGAGTTCGATATGGATTGCGTCTGTGATGAGTATAAGCATTTCAATGATGTTATTATTTATAGGGATATATTTACTAATAAAAGATTTAAGGGATTAGTTTGATGGCTAATCAATAAAGAAAGAGCTTCACATAACACCGTATTCACGCTTCGGGCATACGACCCTCAGTCCGCCGTCGGAATTTCGAGGAACAGATTCTACCATTCATTAAGCTAACGGGTAACGTTAGTTCAACAAACAAGGAGCAGATTGCTACGGTGAACTGCTCCTCTTCTTTATTAAGCTAATGGGCAGGATAGTTCCAATATGTGCTAAATTATGGG
>NZ_JBWDNR010000006.1:0-291408 GCF_056269295.1 Paenibacillus sp. J31P13 | reverse complement strand
TCAACTCCGCTCGACTTGCATGTATTAGGCACGCCGCCAGCGTTCGTCCTGAGCCAGGATCAAACTCTCCAAATTGGTGTTTGACTTGCTCAAAAACTTTTATCGCTTTTTCGCTCATCCCGAAGGACTTGCGAGGCAGTTTGTTACTCGTTGTTCAGTTTTCAAAGAGCAATCTTTTCTTTCTTGTTTTGCTCGCCGTCCGCGTGTATCTCTCGGCCGGAATTAGAATATATCATGCTACCACCTAATTGGTCAAGCATTTATCAAAAAAAACTTTAAATTAATTTTAAAACCCTTATTCTTTCGCATATTTCACAATTTAACATTCCTTTTGCATACAAAATATTAATACAAGCCATCTACAAATTATGTTCACTCCTGTTATAAACTATGAGTATAAGAACAACATATAAATAAACATACCTTCATCAGCAGAGGAGCAGCAAAATGACAGCAACAGAAATTGAACGCTTACGTGCACTTTTACCTCAAATGCTCCAATCAAGCCGGCAGCTATGCAGCTTAGGAAAGGTTGCTTCCTATATCCCTGAATTATCAAAATCTCCTGCAGATGCGCTGGGCATTCATATTATGGATGGTCAAGGGCAATCGATCACTGGGGGCGACTGTGATCTGCATTTTACGATGCAAAGCATCTCCAAAGTGTTTACCCTGCTATTAGCTCTCATGGATAATGGTGAGGAAGCCGTATTCGACAAGGTGGGTATGGAGCCGACAGGAGACAACTTCAACTCTATGCTTAAGCTTGAGCTGGTTCAGCCAGGTATTCCTTTTAACCCGCTTATTAACGCCGGCGCGATTGCCATCTCTTCCTTAATTGCCGGCAGTACGCCTACCGAAAAATCAGAACGTGTACTCCAGTTTCTTCGCCTTCTTTCTAATAACAGTACTCTACATTATGATATGGATGTTTATCGTTCTGAAGCAGATACAGCAAACCTTAATCGATCAATGGCTTATTTTCTAAAGGATAACGGTGTACTTCAAGGCTCTGTCGAGGATGTTCTGGATGTTTATTTCCATCATTGCTCCATTAGCGTCACGTGTGCGGACCTTGCTCAAATGGCATTGGTGCTTGCACATAATGGTCAAAATCCGATTACTGGAGAAATATTGGTTCCTCGCCGCTATGTTCAAATTGCTAAAACCTTTATGACCACATGCGGCATGTATAATGCATCCGGTGAATTTGCTATTGGGGTTGGCTTGCCTGCAAAAAGCGGAGTATCAGGAGGCATACTTACAATGGTTCCTGGACGATATGGGATCGGTTTAGTCGGTCCAGCCTTAAATCCAAAAGGAAATAGTATTGCAGGGGTCGCGCTTCTACAGGCGATATCGAATGAGTTTGATTGGAGCTTGTTTTAAAAATAATTTAAAAATCAAAGGAAAGGGGAGCTCGCATAACGAACTCCCCCTTTCCTTTTGCAAAAGCTTGCTAAGCCTAATCAACAAGCTTTACATTTTTATTCAATACAAAAAATTGTTCCGCCTTATCTCTATGCTCATCCGTAATTTGCCCGCTCAGCGCTTTGTAAGCAAAAAACACTGCAGTTGCATCGTCCACGAAGCCTACCGCCGGCAAAAAATCTGGAATGAGATCAATCGGAAGTATCCAATACGCTAATGCACCAACCGCAGTAGCCTTTGCTTTTAGAGGTGTCTTCGGATCAATGGAGCAATAGTAAAGCGTGACTACTTCCTTCGCAAATGGAACTTTTGATGCATGCCGTTTGGCTTTTGCCCAAAAGCCCTCTTCCACATACTTCGTTTGCTTAGCTTGGTCTCCTATTTTCTCGATCCATTTATTTATATCGACTTCCTTTATTTCCTTATCGGCCACTTTAAGCGCTTCTTCTCTAGCCTCGTTTAGATCCTTCTCTTCCATAAAGGGAACGCCGCAGGACGAGCACCGTGCTTCAAATTGCTCATCTACATGTACTTCCTCTTGCTTTCCGCAATTTCGGCAATTGAGAACGGTCATCTCTTCACCTCCTCGTGTATTGTTCTTTATACTTCCCATTACCCAAAATAGTTTCAACTTGTAACATAAATAACATCTATTGTTGTCGATTAATGCAAAATCGTACTACATACTAAGCTTGCTGGCAGCAGCTTGTCCCTTAACCATACGACTATAGTAACCATTCTGTTCAAGGAGCTTCGAATGCGAGCCTTTCTCGATAATAGCTCCATCTTGGAGAACGATAATATTATCCGCTTGCTGAATTGTATTTAATCGATGAGCGATAACAAAGCTGGTACGCCCCGTCATAAGCCGCTGCAGCGCTTCCTGAATTTTAATCTCTGTAACGGTATCAATGCTGCTGGTAGCTTCATCGAGTACGAGTATAGATGGATTGGCCAAAATAGCCCTTGCGATAGCCAGCAGCTGCTTCTGCCCTTGACTAATACCGCTGCCATCCAGCTTAAGTGTTGCGTTATAGCCGTCCTTCAGTCGTACGATAAAAGAATGGGCATTGGCTAGCTTAGCCGCCTCTTCAACCTCTTCATCCGTTGCATCCAGTTTGCCATAACGAATGTTATCAGAAATCGTTCCTTCAAATAAGAAAGGATCCTGCAGCACGAATGCCATGTGTGAGCGCAAGTTTTCTCTCTTGATGGTACGGCTGTCGTTGCCGTCTATTTTGATGCTGCCAGCGCTAGGGTCATAAAAACGGCAGAGAAGTTGTATAAGCGTTGTCTTCCCCGCTCCCGTTGGACCAACAAGCGCAACGGTTTCACCCGGCTTTACATCAAAGCTCACGTCATGAATGGTCGCGGAGCGTCCGTCATAAGCAAAGCTGACATTCTCAAAGATTACAGCACCAGTCACCTGATTCAGGTCTCTTGCTTCCGTCTCGTCACTCCGCTCTTCCGGTTCTGCGAGAACATCAAATACCCGTTCTGCACCGGCAACAGCCGAGAGCAGCGTGTTCCATTGATTAGCCAAATCATTTAGCGGTCTCGTGAATTGTCTGGAGTACTCTGCAAAAATTACGATTACCCCAACTGTTATTGCATCATTTAGCACGAATATAGCCCCGATGCCTGCAATGATGGCAAAGCTTAAATTGTTCAGTGCATTCATTAGCTTTGGTATAAAGCCCGATATGGTCTGAGCCCAAAAGCCTGACACTCGAATACGTTCATTGCGCTGCTTAAACTCGCCGATAACCGTATCCTCCTGCGAGAAAGCTTTTACAATTCGCTGACCGGAGAGTGTTTCTTCTATATAACCATTCAAATCTCCTAGATTGCGCTGCTGAGCCTTGAATAAGCGTCCAGTTTGCTTCGTGATCCATTTCATTCCCAGCACCATAAGTGGCACAACGATAAATGTTAGTAAAGTAAGCATAGGACTAAGCGACAGCATAACAGAGACAGTTCCTATTAATAGAAGAACACTGGAGAACACTTGAATAACGGAGCTGTTTAATGACGCGCTCACATTCTCAATATCATTCGTCACTCGGCTCATAAGCTCTCCATGCTGACGCTTGCTGAAATAAGAGATGGGCAATCTATGCAAATGCTCAAACAATTGAACGCGCATACGATAAACCGTCTTCTGAGAAATCGTGATCATCCAAATGCTCTGCAGCCACATCGTTAAGGAATAAAGTGCATACACGGCCGCCATCCCGACTAGATAGGTTACAAACCCGCTTCCTCTATTCAATAAAAAATGATCGATCGCAGTACCTGCCAAATAAGGACCAAGCAGAGAAAATGCTGAGCTTAAAACAACCATTAAGATAACGGAAACAAGCTTTCTTTTATACTCCGTCAAATATCCCCACATCTGCTTTAATGTGCGAGAGGTGTTTTGAGCTCTTTGCTTTTTCTTCCCCTTGCCTGTGCCTCCTGCTGTTTGTTCTTCTATGATCCGTTCTGGTTTTGTATAGTGAAAGGGCTCCATAATGGACTTAAACATGGGACACACCTTCCTTTCCAAACTGCGATTCATAGATTTTCAGATATAAGCTTGATTCCCGAATGAGCTGATTATGCGTACCCTGAGCAATGAGTTCGCCTTCGTCCAGCAGCAATATTTGATCCGCTTCTGCGGTTGAGCTTATTTTTTGAGTAACAAGAAATGTCGTGCATTTCATAGCCTTTAGCGCTTGCAATAAAGCCATTTCAGTCCCAACATCAAGAGCGCTTGTGCTATCATCGAGAAGCAAAACAACCGGCTTCCGCACGAGCGCACGCGCAATCGTCAACCTTTGCTTTTGACCTCCTGATAGATTAACCCCCTTCTGACCAACAATGGTGTCGTATTGCTCAGGAAGCTTCATTATGGTTTCATGTATTTGAGCCATCTTAGCGGCTTCTATTATTTCTTCAAGCGTAGCGTCTTCCTTGCCCCAACGAATATTTTGTTCCACACTGCCTGTGAACAGCATGATCTCTTGCGGAACATATCCGATCCTTTTGCGCAGATGCTCTAATTTCATTTGACGATTATCATTTCCATCCATCAAAACGGTACCGCCCTGCACATCATATAGCCTTGGAATGAGCTGAAGAAGGGAGGTCTTTCCTGATCCGGTTGCCCCTAAAATGGCGATGGTTTGCCCCTGCTTTGCTTGGAATGAAATATCTTTCAATATGGTCTGATCCGTATCCGGGTATTGAAAGGATACATTTTCAAAGGAAACATCACCCGTTCTTAGCTTCATTGAAGCATCGCTTTCATTTGTATCCTTAAGATCGATATCGGTTAACAAAATATCCTCAACCCGCTGTGCAGAGGCGCGAGCACGTGAGAAGTTGACCACAATCATCGACATAATGGAGAGAGCTCCTGTCGTTCTCGTCGCGTAATTGACGATAGCTATTACTTCACCAGATGTGGCGCCATTTGTATCCAGCTCGATTCGACCAAACCAAAGAACAGCGATTACACTAGCATTCATAACAAGCATGACGATCGGCATCGTCGTCTCCGTCAGACGCAGTGCCGACACGGTCCGATCCACCAGTTGCTCGCTAGAGCGTGCAAATCGCTTGGATTCATGCTTCATTCGAACAAACACTCTTATAATGCGCATACCTATTAAATTTTGCTGCATCATACCATTTACCCCGTCAAGCTGCTGTTGGACGGAACGAAACAAGCCTTCACCCTTTTTAAGTACCCAAAAGAGGAAAATAGCTAGAACGGGGATAGCTGCAGCGAGCCACATGGCAAGCTTCGGTTGAACAATAAAAGCCATCACAATGCTGCCAATAACAAGCAAAGGAGCGCGAAGCATAATTCTCAAGCCCATGAACACTGTATTTTGAAGCTGCATAACGTCGTTGGTAAGTCTCGTAATGAGGGAGGATTCCGGGAAACGATTAAAGTTCGCGAAGGAAAAGGCTTGCACCTTTTCATACAGCCGTTCTCTTAAATCAAAGCCAAAGCTCTGACTCACATGAGCAGCATAGAAGGAGCTTAGTATACCGACAACGAAAGCTAAGATGGAGCAGACAATTAGTACACCGCCCCATTTCAACACAATCGATAAATCATTATGACCGATGCCGTCATCAATAATTCTGGATATGATAAAGGGCTGAAACAACTCTACCATTAACTCCATCAGCATTAGTAATATAGCAATGACGACGGCAACTCGATATTTTTTCAAATAAGAGAACATAGTCCGCATCTTCGTTCCTCCAAGCAGTAATGGATTCTTTCGCTATTAGGCGCGAATATACCCATTATAGCCCTTTAGCTCAAAAATGGCATTTATTATGAACCGAAATGATGCTGGAGAGTTTGAAAAGTGGAGGTTGGATACAGGGAACATAAGCTTACGAAATCCAAGATGCCTTTCTTTACGTGCCTTTGACATCCTCATAAAATACACGGAACATGATGTCGTGGTTGTAGTTGCCAAATCCCTTTCCATATATGGTCAGACCGCCCACATGGACCGCCTCTTCCTTCACTCCGATACGAAAAGTCCAAAAGTTTCGCTCTAAACCAATTTCACCAATTCCCACCGATGACATCTGCTGCCCATCGATAAACGTTCCATCTTCTTGAATTCTGATGACCTTCAATAAGCCGTATTGGTTAATGCGGTCCTGCCACCATGCCGGCGAGAATCTGCCTCGTACATCTCCGTAGTCGCCAGGGCTTGTCCACATGCCTATATCCAGTCCATTTAGTGCAAAATCGATATCAGAAGGCCAGTTTTCATTAACGCCCGGCGCTTCAGACCCAAGCTCCATCGTGATTTCCAATGCAATGGGACGCTGCCCTGCAAGCAAATAATTCGGAACCTTATATTCGACATAGCCTTTGCCAAACCATAAAATACCCGCATTCATTCGCTCCGGCTCCAAGAAGAAGCGCGGATCATCAAACTGACCGATCATTTTATCGACTGTCGCAATTCCGCAGGTTGGAAACACCTCGAATTGTGTAAAATGTCCTACCGGCACGCTTACCTCATGCACCTTCTTAACATCTTGTGATGGATATGGCAGCTCTATTGAAATAGAACGTTCAGCGATCGTGCATATCTTATGTGTTCCGCCATGCTTGCGGACCATCTTTGTCTGTACTATTCCAGCCTTCTCCAGCTTGCGAATGTGCATCGTCACGATTGCGCTGCTCAGTCCAAGCGCTTCTGCAAGCTCCTTCACATTCATGGAATCGGATGCAAGCAAATTAATGATAGAAAGTCGAACGGGGCTTGCCAGAGCTTCATATAAAGGCAACCATGCTTCTTCTGTATTTGCGTGAATCATTCTATCTCTCCCTTCCTCTGTCTTATAACAATAGAAGGGCATCCCAAAGACTGCAATCGCAGCTTTCGGATACCCTCGGCTAGTGTATGCTTTTATTATTATAGCTTAATACGAATAACATTCCATGATGCTTTACCTAATGTAGCTTCAATTTTGCCGCCAGCGCCAATAGCAGCGTTACCTGAAGTATGAGGCGTTACGCGGTTTGGTGCATCTGCTGTATTCGTCATTAGCAGATCCTCATGCTCAAGTACAATGTGCTCGATCACTTGGAAGGCGCCAAAGCTGCGAAGATCGATCTCAAAAGGCAATGCCTCTTCAATGTTGCGGTTAACTGCGAAGATCGTTACTTCTTCTTTCTCTTCATTATGTACCGCAACCGTCTCTAGGTATGGTACATCTGTAAAATCCTTCGAGTCGTATTTTGGGGACTTAACGAGCGGTACAAGTACCGTTCCGCGTCCAAAAATACTTGTATGCATATACGGGAAGTATATGGTTTGCTTCCATGCAGGACCGCCGTTTTGCGTCATGATTGGAGCGATGACGTTAACAAGCTGTGCGATACATGCCATTTTCACCCGATCTGCACGTTTCAACATACTTATAAGCATACAGCCTACAACAAGCGCATCCTCATGATTGTATACATCTTCAAGCTGAGGCGGAGCAATTTGCCAAGGATCAAGCTTTCTATCATGCTCATTGGAATGGTACCATACATTCCACTCATCAAAAGATAAATTAATCTTCTTCTTGCTGCGTTTTTTCGCTTGGATATAATCACATGTAGAAATGACACTATTGATATACGAATCCATACTCATGGACTGCGCAAGGAAGTTCATCGTATCTTTTTGTGAATTATTATAGTATTGGTGAATGGAAAGGTAATCAACTGTATCATAGGTCAAATCCAGAACAGATGCTTCCCATTCCGGGAATGTCGGCATACCGATATTAGAGCTTCCACAAGCTACTAGCTCGATTGAAGGATCAATCAAACGCATTGCTTTACCTGTTTCGTTAGCCAGACGACCGTATTCCACTGACGTTTTATGACCAATTTGCCACGGTCCATCCATTTCATTGCCTAAGCACCATGTTTTTACGTTATGCGGATCCTTGTAGCCATGCTGAATACGAAGATCACTCCAATAGGAACCAGATGTATGGTTGGAGTATTCAAGAAGGTTGCGCGCTTCGTCTATGCCGCGTGTGCCTAGATTAACCGCCATCATTGCTTCTGTATTTGCTTTTTTACACCAATCCATAAATTCATTAAACCCAACCCAGTTCGGTTCAATTGTTCTCCAAGCAAGCTCAAGCTTACGAGGACGCTTATCGACAGGGCCAACGCCGTCTTCCCAGTTGTAACCGGATACAAAATTACCTCCTGGATAACGAACGATCGGTACATCCAGCCCTTTTACAAGCTCAAGCACATCTTTACGAAATCCATTTTCATCGGCTTCTGGATGATCCGCTTCATAAATGCCTCCGTAAACTGCGCGACCTAGATGTTCGATGAATGAACCATAAATCCGTTTATCAACCTCACCGATTTGAAAATCCTTATCTACGATCATTGATGCTTTGTTTGCCATCTTCATCCACCTCGTCGTTAGATTAATAAGCGCATTAATTAGTAACTCAATCATTAACAATGATGACTATAGTAATATTTAACTACAGGTCCGTAATTAATTCAAGCATTAATTTCACTTAACTGAATTAATGATTTAGTTAATTCAAAACGATGGGCAATAGAAACATAAAAAGAGAGACTAAAGATGGTTACTATTCTTTTATAAAATGGGTCGAATTTCCTAATAAAACAGGATTGTTCCCTTGAGTTAGTCCTCTTTTTCGACTACTATGGAACTATAAGGCAATTATTCTTTTCCAGACAACAGCAGGAGTTGATTCCATGAGCAGCCATGCACGCTCACTAGAAGATGCAGCCGAGCATATCATAGACACCCTGAAGCATTTCCTACAAGTAAATACATTGTTTATTGCTACGAATGACGGTTTTTCCAAACGCATTTTGAGAGCGTTTAACCGTCATGAGCAAATGATCGACCCCGACCAAGCCTGCAATTCATTGCCGTTAAGCTTAGGCGGGCTTGTTTTCTCACAGCCTGATTCTATGATTAATATCGCTAATACGCTCGAGGACCCTAGAACAGCGGCTTTACCTCTTTCTGAGCAGCTTGGACCGTGCTCATTTGTTGGAATAGCTGTAAAAACAAGCGGCGATCAGTTATTAGCCTCCATCTGCTTGATGGATCGTGAGCCAATAACCTTAAATGAGAATCAACTCGCCTTCATCCAATCTCTGTCTTCTTTATTCAGCTATATTATTGAGCTGGAAAATGCGAGCGTTACAGACAGTTTGACAGGCCTTTACAATAGACGGTATTTGTCCCATTTATATCGCAATGAATCGGACAAGCAGTTTAGCGTCATGTTTATCGATATCGACGATTTCAAAGAGGTCAATGATTCATTTGGCCATGATTTTGGCGATCTGCTTCTATTGGAGATTTCTTCAAGACTCAAACGCAGCGTTCGAAAGACAGATATATTAATCAGGTATGGCGGCGATGAATTCGTAATTTGCTTTCAACATTTGGTAGACAATCATGATATCGCTTTCGTTGCTGAGAAGATCCAGGCTTCTATTAAGGAGCCCTTTTCCATTAACGGACAGCCCATTCACATATCAGCAAGCATTGGAGTCAGCTCAGCACCCGGTCGAGGCTGCAGTCTTATGGATCTCATCAGCGATGCCGACCATGCCATGTATGGTATTAAACAAAATGAAAAGAACCCTTAATCGGGTTCTTTTTTTGTTTTATTCACTGACATAACCTTGGCCATCCGTTCATACACATGGTATGAATCGTATTTTCGAATGCGGAGGGATGACGAATGAACCAAGATGAGATTCGCGCGCTGGAGCGATCCATCGATGAAATAACTGAAATTGCGCAAGGGTTTGGACTCGACTTTTACCAAATGCGATATGAAATATGTCCGGCTGATATCATCTATACGTTCGGCGCATACGGCATGCCAACCCGCTTTAGTCACTGGAGCTTCGGGAAGACCTTCAATAAAATGAAGATGCAGTATGATTTTGGTCTGAGTAAAATCTATGAGCTCGTCATAAACTCCAATCCTTGCTACGCTTTTCTTCTGGATGGAAATTCCCTGATCCAGAACAAGCTCATAGTCGCTCATGTCCTCGCTCACTGTGATTTTTTCAAGAACAACGCTCGCTTCGGGGTTACGAATCGCAACATGGTTGAGAGCATGTCTGCTACTGCCGATCGCATCCATCAATATGAGATGGATCACGGAACAGAAGCTGTAGAGAAATTCATCGATGCCATTCTTGCTATTCAAGAGCATGTTGATCCCACGCTTATAAAGCCCTATCAACTCGATAAGAAGCGGTATATCGAAATGGTTCAAAAAGACAGTGAACGCTCCGAATGGAATATTCCCGCTTCCCAGTATGATGATATATGGAATTTAGATCCCGATCGGATAGCAGCAGCCGCTTCAGCCGCCGATTCGCAAGCTCTCGATGCCAAGCGATTCCCTCCGCGCCCAGAGAAGGATATCGTATGGTTCATTGAAGAATACTCGCCGACTCTTCAGGACTGGCAGCGTGATATCTTATCCATGCTGCGTGACGAGATGCTGTACTTCTGGCCGCAAATAGAGACGAAAATCATGAACGAAGGCTGGGCTTCCTACTGGCATCAACGCATCATCCGGGAGCTGGATCTCACAAGCGAGGAAACGATTGAATTTGCCAAGTTAAACTCCTCCGTTGTCCAGCCGTCTCGCCACAGTCTCAATCCTTATTATTTGGGACTCAAAATATTCGAGGATATCGAGCGGCGCTGGGATCATCCTACGAAGGAGGAGCAGGCTCGCTTCGGGAGGGTGCCTGGGAGCGGACGTGAGAAGATGTTCGAGGTTCGAGAGCTCGATTCCGACACCTCCTTCATTCGCAACTATTTAACAAAGGATCTGGTTAATGATCTCGATCTTTATATTTTCGAGAAGAAGGGTCCGGAATGGAAAATCACCGATAAGTCATGGGAAAACATCCGTGACCAGCTCGTTTACTCCAAGGTGAATGGCGGTTTCCCCAGCCTAATGGTCAAGGATGGCGATTTCAATCGGGTCGGTGAGCTTTATCTCATTCATGAATACGAGGGTATGGAGCTGGATCTCAAATATGTGGAGCGCACCCTGCCAAGTGTAGTCCAGCTATGGGGCAAAAACGTTCATTTGGAAACGTTCGTCGAGGATAAAAAGATTGTGTTCAGCTGTGATGGGAAGAAAACGAGTCGTAAATTTGTATAATGAATATGATATTAACTCTCCCGTATTCGCTTGAAAATGTACTAAATGTGAGAAAAGGCTGCCAAAAGGCAGCCTTTTTTTAATTGCTTGTAATTAAATATTATGTCTCCAATCAGATCTATGGAACTGAAGTTCTTGATTACATTACTTTTCTAAATCAGAATCATTTCCGTTTGGTTAGGGCAATATAAGCTTTGGCACTGCACTGAAAGTAGCAATGATTATAAAAATGAAGGAGGGATAGGAATGACTAAATACAACGAACGCGATCGTAATGAAGATTCTAATAATGTTGACGCTGCAGAAGCTGTAGGAACAGTGGGCGGCGGAGCTTTAGGTGCTGTCGTAGGTTCCGTTTTGGGTCCTGTAGGAACTGTTGTAGGTGGAGCCGTAGGCGCAGCGTTGGGCAATAAAATGGGTGAAACTGACGAGGGTAATGACGACGAAACTCGTCGAGAAGAATAAACGAATGAAAGGCTGCCACTGTCAGTGGCAGCCTTTTTATATCATTATTGTCCTTTAGAATCCTGAAAATGTTCCAGTCCTAATGGCTTCCTGATGCAAAAGCAGTCAATTCTTTATTATGACGCAGTAGATGGAGAAATTCTTGGAGTGCCTTTGTCTGGTACGGGGATGTCGTAATCATTGAAAACTGCCTTAAAAACGGCAAGCCCTTGACATTAAGCACCTGCAGATCGCCATTACGAAGCTCCTTTTGAATCGCCCACTGTGATAATAAGCTGATTCCTAATCCCGCTTCAACTGCACCCTTGATGGGCTGGGTACTGCTGAAAACCATCATGTTAGCTGGGTTGATCTCGAAGCGTTGAAATAGGCTCTCAGCCGCCTCTCTTGTACCAGATCCAAATTCACGCAAAATCCATCTTTGTTCTTCTAGTTCATTTATTACTACCTCATCACCTTTATGTATAAGCGGATGATCGGGCGATGCTACGACAACCATATAATCTGCTGCAAATTCCTCTGACCGCAGTTGACTATCCTCTTTGAAATGACCTTCCACTATTCCGACATCGAGTTGATGGTCCATCACTAATTTAGCAATTTCAGCTGTATTGCCAATCGTTACGGTTGGCTTGATATCAGGATAGACTTCCTGCATTTTTGCAATAATACGAGGAAGAGCATATTCTCCAAAGGTATAACTTGACCCAATAGAAAGAGGTCCGCTTGCTTTATTTGTTAGATCATCCACAAGGTTTTGCATCTTCGTATAAAGTCCCACGATTTCTTTGGCATGATGATACACAATTTCTCCGGCTTTTGTTAGTCTTACATATTTATTCGTTCTCTCCAGCAGCCGCACACCCATATTTTCTTCAAATATACGGATGTATTGACTAACCGCAGGCTGTGTCATATGTAATTCTTCGGCCGCTCTGGAAAAATTCCTTTTCTCTGCAACCATCACAAAGACCTGCAATTGTTGATCCATTTTCCTTCTCCTTTCTACTGCAAGGCTTTTAATTTTATTATAACATTTCACTTATGATTATAATTATAAATAGTTATTTTTCTTATGATCAGAATTGAACTATAGTTAGTTCAGGAGGTGTTCAAATGGCTTTAGCAAATATAAACGCAAGGAATTATGCAGCAAAAAGGCCATCCTCACTAGCATTATGGACCAGCGGGGTAGCATTCACGCTTCTTATTGCTTTACTAGGTTACTTGTTAGTGTTAGTGCCTGGATTTGATCATGTGGGGCAGATGGCATGTGCGATCATTATCGCTGTTGTTTATCGTCAAATATTTGGGTATCCGGAGGTCATTCGTTCTGGAATCGCCTTTTCCTCCAAACATCTACTGCGAGCAGCCATCATTCTTTATGGATTGAAGTTAAATATTGCGACTGTTCTGAATGATGGAATTGGACTTTTACTTCGTGACACCGGAGTCATTGTTTTCGCTATCTTTCTAACGATTTGGCTGGCTAAACGATTCAAAGCTGATAAAATGATTTCGTTGTTGCTTGGAGTTGGAACAGGGATATGCGGGGCAGCCGCAATTGCTGCAATTGCACCCATTGTTAAATCCAAGGATGAAGATACCGCAATCAGTGTCGGTATTATCGCATTGATGGGAACGATCTTCGCCATTGCCTATACCATCTTGCGCCCGTATTTACCGCTCGATGCCATTCAATATGGCATTTGGTCAGGAACGAGTCTTCATGAGGTAGCCCATGTGCCGCTGGCAACCGCACCTGCCGGAGAAGACGCTCTAACCATTGGCCTATTAGCCAAATTGGGACGAGTCTTTTTACTGGTTCCAGTCAGCTTTGTATTTATCTATATCATGAAGAGAAAAAATAAAGGTTCCAAAGATATAGCTGCCCAGATTGAGTTTCCATGGTTCCTTGTAGGCTTTATTATCTTAAGTATTTTAGGAAGTTATGTGTTCGGTCATTCCATTCCTGTGCCCGATAGCGTTATGAGCGTTGTTTTCACTTTAACAACATGGTTACTAACTGCAGCAATGGTCGGACTTGGGCTGAATGTAAGTCTGAAAGATTTACGTACGCGAGCTTTGCGACCACTCATTGCGATGACTATTACTTCAGTTGCATTGTCCGTTATTGTTTTCTTTACCGTTTTGTAATGCTTCAATTTTGAATCATATTGCAATAGAGAGCATTTTGCCGCTTAAAGGAAAAGGAGGAAAGGGCGTTCCATAAGGAGCGCCCTTTCCTCTTTCACTCTATTTCTCTTCATCTTGAAGCATAATAACCGTTTCCGCAACTTCAACCCCATTGACTGAAAGCGTAATACGATGCTCCCCTGGATAATGGCGTCTGGTTGTCAGATCCGCCCAGCGATGTGTCCGAATACCTTTAAGAACCGATCCGCCTGAGACAGTCTTATCAGATAACAGAAACAGTTTACGAGAAGTATTTCCCTTTGCCTTCACAAAATAGATCCCATATTCGATCCTTATTCGTACCGGATCTCCGTCTCTAATAGTAAGCTCATAACACAGTTCAGAGTTGCCGCCAAACGGCAGCACTGCAGGTTCTACTGATAGCTTCGCAAAGGTCGTGAGAATCATTCCTTCTCCCGCTTCAGCATAACCGAATAATGCCAGAATTTCTGGATCAGCCTTACGGATCAAGGTTCTGCATCCATGTCGAACAATCCAATCTGTATGCGGGTGAACGCCGCTCCAGCGCCTAGCTGTTTCCAGCACAGTGGCTGGATGATCCTTGGCGATATCATTTAGATTATTAGCCACACTTTTGCGAACGTACAGAGATGAGTCCTCCTTCAGCAACTCCAAAACAGGCAGCAGCGGAGAGGGATCTCTCTTAAACATACCAAGCGCTTGTCCCCACGGCAGACGTGGACGGCAGCCTTCGCTTGCCAGCCGACGAACATGCTCACTGGGATGCTTCGCCCAAACCTCCATCTGACGCATCATTCGCTCCGGATCTCGCAGCAGGAATGGTCTAACGGCAAACTCCGAGGATGATCTGGCGGTGAATCGCTCCAAAGCCTTCATGGACAATGCCCAGTGCTCTTCCCCCTGACCGTACACCTCTACGAAATCAGGGAAAAATAAATAAGGAAAACCAACGCAGGATTCGTCTATTGCAAATAATACGTTTAGTGCTTCTTCATATCGTTTTGGCAGATACTTTCCTAGCATCTCTGAGATTTTCCGCATTCGTTCTTTTAGTTTAAGCTCATCCCAGCTCTCGTCTATCGTATCGGCAATAAATGCCGGAGTGTCAAATTCCTTATATACGGCTTTTATTTTCTCACCAAATCCCGTGATAAAGCTTTCATCATACATATCCTTTAATGGTTCAGCCATCTTTAATCTCCTTCCAAGGCAACCGCACCTGTTTGGTGCTTTAACTTATTTCCATCATAACAGCCAAACCTAGACAACAGTAGGTCAAGTTAACCTGTTATCGTTTTTCACAAAATAAAAAAACCTGACGCAATAACGCCAGATTCATTTAGAGTATGCCAAGCCTATAAGGGATCTACTCTGATGAGTGGGGGCCCTATAGGCTATATTTTAGGGATCTTATTGTTGGATTGCTCTGACATTAGATCTGATACGGTAACGAATTTGAAGCCTCTCTTATCAAGCTCAAATAAAATCACCTCTAATGCTTTTACCGTTTGCAAAGAACCTTGAATATAATCATGAAGTAAAACGATATCACCATTTCTAGCATTATTCACTACTTTATTCACGATTGCATTTACGCCTGGGCTTCTCCAATCATTCGTATCCTGATGCCAAGACCACATAATTGTTGTATAACCGAGTGTTTTAGCAATTTCAATTGATCTTTCATTATAGTAGCCTCCAGGCGGGCGAAATAATAATGGTTTTTTCCCCGTTAAGGCTTCTAATGCTTCATCGGTTTTCACAATTTCCTCTCTAATCGTAGCGGAGTTGATCGATCGTTTGAAGTATACATGATTGAACGTATGGTTAGCTACCTCATGCCCTTCTGCAACCTCTCGCTTTATCGTCTCTGGAAATCGTTCTACTTTATTGCCTATAACAAAAAAAGTAGCTTTTGCATCGTATTGTTTTAAGAGATCCAATATTTTCTCTGTCGTGTTTGGATAAGGTCCATCATCGAAGGTAAGGGCAATCAGCTTATCCTCCATGGGAACCTCCCAAATAACCTCTCCTCTTTCCTCATAAAAATATCGATCCTTCTTGATCGGATTATCAAATCCAGCCAACATCATGAGAACGAGCACTAACAATATGCTTCGCTTAACGATTACCAATATATTTCCTCCTGGCCTTTTACTGCATTTGATTATGTCTAAATTCCTTTTGACGTCATTGTAAACAATTGTTCATTACTATGTATAATGCCCTTGCAGTCTAAAATTTATTAAATAGCGGTTGGCAGCTTCGAAGAGCTGCCGACCGCTATTTTACAGTTATTAACGAAGCGGTCTTGTTACCGCTGCGCCAATATCACGAATCATAAGAGCTACATCATTGGCCAATGTTTTTACAGGATGAGCCGAACCCATATTAACATTCATCGTGTTAATTCTTTTATGCAAATTCGGATCAGATGTCACATGAATATTGTAGTGCGGATATTGATTTTTCAGCGCAGCATGAACTTGTTTTTCAATCGTCGCTTTTTTGCCAGAGTTGCTTACATCAATACCAACAATGGCGTCTTTATTATTAACTACAACTGTTGCTTTCTTCACTCCGCTTACTAATCTTGCTCGATCAGCAAGCTGTTTCGCTTCTTTGTGATAATTTACACCCACTCGATTTACATCATTACTTTTCATTCCCAATCCATCTGTTGTCGTACCTCTATTGGTTATACCCAAACCATCAGTTGTCGTACCTCTATTGGTCATGCCCAATCCGTCAGTTGTTGTTCCCATTCTGTTATTCGTCATGCCTGTTGTGTTATCAGTAAGACCAATGCCTGTTCCATCTACATAATTTCGATTATCCGCAATTCTTCCTGTATTGTAAGGCATGGTGGATCTCGTACCAATACGGTTTACATCATTTTTCATCCGTACTGCTTCTTCCCTTACCGTCCTACCTTGACCACAAGCAGTTAAAGATAATCCCAGTGTTAGTACCATTACAGACATTACGATTGGCTTCACATGTTTATTCACTCATTAACACCTCCTGTGTAATGGTTATAAGGTCTGCAAAGTTCGAGTAAACATACATGGGAAAATTACATGAGCTTGCTTCTGCATGAAAGCTAAAAAATGATGCTGACGATTGTGAAGAAGCAGCATTGATTGGATTAAATGTTAGCTCTTTGCATAGATTAAAAGCATCAATTCAACGAGAAGGAGATCCGTAATGACAAAACCGTTTTCCATTCCACAATTTCCTGAATCCTATTGGATAGCTTCTAATTCAGAAGAGACGGAGACGACATACCCTAAACTTGAGGAAAGTATAGAAACTGACGTCACCGTTGTTGGGGGAGGTATTTCCGGCATCACAACCGCTTACCTTCTCATCCAGAAGGGATTCAAGGTCGTTCTATTAGAAGCAGGCAAGCTCCTTAACGGTACAACGGGACATACGACAGCCAAAATAACAGCGCAGCATGATCTGATCTATGGGGAGCTTATAAAAAGTATTGGACAAGAAAAAGCTGCCTTGTATTTCAACGCTTCTCATGAGGCATTGAAATTTATAAAGAAAACGATACAGCAAGAAAATATTCAATGTGGATTTTTAGAACAGAATAGTTACCTTTACACCAATTCAGAAAATGATATAAGTAAGCTGGAGGATGAATTCTCTGCCTATGAGGCTCTTGGGATTCAAGGAGCCTTTACGGATAAGTTGCCCTTACATATCCCCGTTAAAGCAGCAGCTGTTATGTATAACCAAGCACAATTCCATCCCCTGCAGTATTTGAATGCACTTGTTCAAAAGTTTGTTGAGGGCGGAGGTGTTATTTATGAGAATACGACAGCTGTAGATGTGGAAACAGGCCCCATACCTCGTGTAATAACGAGCCGAGGACATCAAATTACATGCAAGCATGTGGTATCCTGCACACACTTCCCTTTTTATGACGGCCATGGTTTCTATTTTGCGCGAATGCATGCTTCCCGATCCTATGTGCTTGGAGTAACGATAGACGGAAAGTATCCGGGCGGTATGTATTTAAGCGTAGAGGAGCCAAAGCGTTCCATTCGCTTTGCTGAGACTGACGGGGAATCCCCTCTTATTCTTGTTGGAGGACAAAGCCATAAAACCGGACAAGGTATATGTACGATTAATCATTATGAAGAGCTGAAGAGATATGCCGAGCATCATTTTCAATTAAAGGATATTCATTACCGTTGGTCTGCTCAAGACCTTGCGACAGGTGATAAAATACCGTACATCGGTCGAATAACAGCTTCCTCTCCCAATATTTACATAGCAACAGGATATAACAAATGGGGAATGACAAACGGTACAGCAGCAGCTCTGCTTATTCAAGATTTGATTACCGATACGGAAAGTAAGTATGAAGAGGTTTTTTCTCCGTCCCGCTCTCTTTCATTTACAACAATCAAGAACCTTATCGTCGACAATGCTGATGTAGCAAAGCACTTAATTGCGGGCAAGCTTGAGATGGTGAACAAGACAGCTGAGGATCTTGCGAATGACGAAGGATGTGTTGTGCGTCTCCACGGCAAAAGAGCAGGTGCTTATAAAGACGAGAATGGTATTCTTCATCTTGTCGATACGACTTGCACACATATGGGCTGTGAAGTCGAGTGGAATAATGGTGATCGAACCTGGGACTGTCCTTGTCATGGTTCTAGATTTTCAATTAGCGGTGATGTGATTGAGGGGCCTGCGGAAAAACCTTTAAAACAACTGCAGCAATAGGACATAACCACATGACATTCCAAATTCACTTACGTTTAGAAAGGTGACCATCTGTGAGCGAAAAAAAGAAATGGGACTTAGCCGCTTTAGCGTCTATACCTTTAATCATGACGCTTGCCAATTCCATGCTGATTCCCGTTCTTCCGCTAATGCAAAAAAAACTGCACATCACTTCCATGCAGTCCAGTCTCATTATTACGGTATATGCTGCGGTCTCCATCATTTGCATTCCGATCGCCGGCTATTTATCCGATCGCTTCGGACGAAAACTAATCATAATCATTGGCCTCTCCATTGCCGCAATCGGCGGTTTAATATCTGGATTAGCCGCTTGGTTAATGGATTCGCATGTGTATATAACCATACTCGGAGGAAGACTCATTCAAGGAATCGGTGCTGCCGGAGCTTTTCCAATCGTTCTTCCCCTTGTTGGCGACATGTTTAAGAGCGAGGAAGAGGTTAGCAGCGGTCTAGGCATGATCGAGACATCCAATACATTTGGAAAAGTGCTTAGTCCCATTCTAGGCGCAGCGCTTGCCATGGTCGTTTGGTTTCTTCCGCTTGCTGTCATACCCTTTATATGTGCGATTTCAATAGCTGCGGTGGCTATTTTCGTTAAAGCGCCTAAACAAAAGCAGAAGTCCGAGAGCAGCCTCAAAACTTTTTTTAAATCCACAGCGTCAATATTGTCTGAAAAAGGACGATGGCTATATGCCATTTTTACAATAGGCGGCATTTCCATGTTCATTATGTTCGGGTTTCTCTACTATTTATCTTCCGTCCTCGAAGATCACTACAGTATTGATGGTATTTGGAAAGGGCTATTGTTAGCCATCCCACTAAGCGCCATCTGTCTCGCTTCGTTTATTACTGGAAAAATAGTAGGAGAAAAAAAGGGGAGAATGAAATGGTTTACCGTCATTGGCATGATCATATTAACGGCAACCATGCTGACCTGCGGGCTTGTTAACACAAAAGGGCTTGTCTTTTTATTGTCCTTCATGTTCATCAGCGGCGCAGGAATTGGTTTTGCCCTGCCTTGCCTAGATGCATTAATTACGGAAGGGATCGAAAAAAAGCAGAGGGGCACCATTACTTCCTTATACAGCAGTACGAGGTTTATCGGAGTAGCTATTGGACCTTTAATCACCTCTTTGATTATAAAAAATGAAGTTTTGCTTTTCTGCATCTTTTCCGCCTGTGCCCTGCTGTGCGCTATTTTAGCATTGGCGGCTGTTAAACCAACCAGTAAAGAACAATCTACCACGTAACTTTTAAAATCACAAAATGCTCCCTATTCTCTTGGAGAAATGAGGGGGCATTTTGTTTTTTCGTAAGCTTCCCGTTATTCTTCAACATTTTGAACATCTACGGTCACATGAAGAATTTGCTCTCCCGTACCTCTATAGACGCCCTTTACAGGAACAATATCCTTATAATCTCGACCATGACCAAGCTTCACGTATCTTTCTCCTACAGGGTCTACATTGGTTGGATCAAAGCTGCACCAGCCAAGTCCAGGGACAAATGCCTCAACCCATGCATGGGAAGCCTGCTCGAAGTCTGCACTCCCACCTTGCAAATCACCAACAAAGTGATAGCCGCTCACATATCTCGCCGGTATGTTAATCGCTCTGCAGCCTGCAATCATCAAATGCGCAAAATCTTGGCATACCCCTCTTTTTCTCTCGAACATCTCAGACGTTCTTGTCTTCACATCCGTTGCATCAGGATCATAAATGAATTCAGTCCGAATTTTGCTCGATAAGGCTGAAAGCCAGTCCAGCACGCTAACTTGAGGGGCATCTTCCTTCCCCTTAAGCTCATCTACAAACTGTTCTACCTCTGGTGTGACAGCTGTATATTCTGTCGTCAACAAAAATTCCGTAAATCGATTATTCGCGTCTTCAGACAGCAGCCACTTCCATCCTTGCTCAGGAGATCGTTTACTCAAATAAAATGCCCGTTCCTCCGGTGAAGGTGCTTCTTTCGTGACGACCGTCATATTGGTTCGTATCGTAAGCCGCTTATGAGGACTATTAACAGAAAAAGCATGCACCCTATTTCCAAAATAGTCCTCATACGTAAATAGCGAAGCATTCGGCTCAATTGAGATTGCTTGCTGGTAACAGGATTGTCGTTCATTCGTGCTAGGCGTAAGCCTTATTTCATTGACACTGTCCGTAACGGCCTCGGCGTATTGGTATTGCGTCACATGTGAAATACTCAGCTTCATGCGCTTGCCTCCCCCATGCGAAAAAAGGTTTTTGCGAATGCCACCCCCAGCTGCTGACAAGCACTCAGCAAATGTGTAACGATCGAACCATTGCGATCGATCACCATATCCTCACGCTCCAAGCAAGCCAAATCCGCTGTTATTTTACCTACTTGGCGTATAACGCGTTCATGAGCTGTGCGGAGCTGCTTATCCTGAAGCTCTATATGTCTCATATGATCATCTAATGTATGAAGGGAAAAATGAAGAGATCGCGGAAAAGCTCCATTCAACACGACAAACTCAATAATCGACTCTACTGATATGCCATCAGCATAATAACGACGGAACGCTTGGTAGCCGCTCACGGATCGAAGCACCGCCTGCAGATAAGGATAGGCGTTCGTACTATTCCAGCTATCTCCGCTCACCGCATTGCCAACCGCTTGAATAATTCGGAGCGTATTCTCCGATCGCTCTAAGTAACGGCCGCATTCTATGAAATGCCATTCATTTTCTCGAGGCATAACCGACTGACTGACTCCTAGAAATAAAGCTGTCCATTCCTTTATCCGTCCAAAAAACAAATGAGGCGACTCTCGAAGCATATCATCAGGCTGTTTTTCTCTTAGCCATAGATAAAAAGCATTGGTCACATCCCACATTTCACTGGGCACCTTCTCACGAAGTGTACGCAGATTGCCCCTTGCATGGCTGACACAGGATACGAGTGAATTAGCATTATCACGATCCAGTGTTGTATAGAACAATACATCCCGTTCATTATAAGTGCCGTATTGATTTTCATATGCTTCCCGGCTGCCTAGCGCATCAACGATTCTTGCCCACTTTGAGAAAGGCTCTTTCCTTTCATCACCGCCATTCTCTTCTGCGCTGCTGATCTCTTCTTCAACTTGAAGATGATAATGCACATCAATCAGCCTGGCATGATTTTCGGCACGCTCCATATATCGCCCTATCCAAAATAATGCCTCTGCATTCCGGTTCAGCATCGCATTCCCTCCATTATTTATCGATTAAGCACCCACGTATCCTTTACTCCGCCGCCTTGTGAAGAATTGACAACTAGTGAACCTTCAGTCATTGCAACGCGAGTCAAGCCTCCTGGAATAACATGAGTTTCCTCTCCCATAAGTGCAAAAGCCCGTAAATCTATATGTCTAGGAGTCATTGACCCATTAGCCATAACCGGCGCACGCGAAAGCTTCATTGTCGTCTGGGCAATATAGCGGCCTGGGTCTCGCTTGATCGCTTCTGTGAATGCTTGGAGCTCCTTCTGTGTTGCAGTAGGTCCGATCAGCATGCCATAACCACCCGATAAAGAGGTTTCCTTCACTACTAGCTCATGTAAATGGTCGAGAACGTATTCTCGTTCTTCCTTGCGAGATAAAATATAAGTAGGAACATTATGCAATAATGGCTCTTCACCTAAGTAATACCGAATCATATCGGGAACATAGGCATATATGGCTTTGTCATCCGCAACTCCAGTGCCTGGCGCATTCGCAATGGCAACATTCCCAGCACGATAAGCATTCATAAGACCAGGAACCCCTAGAAATGAATCAGGTTGAAAAGCAAGCGGATCTAAGAAATCATCATCAATCCTGCGATAAATGACATCGACTTGACGAAGTCCACGCAGATCTCTTAAATAAATTTTATGGTCTTTGTAGACGAGATCTCTCCCTTCAACCAGATGTATGCCCATCTGCTGTGCTAGAAAAGTATGCTCGTAATAGGCGGAATTGTAAGCGCCGGGCGTAAGTAGAACAATTAGCGGATCACGTTTACCGTTGGGGGAAAGCGCGCGGAGCGAGCTTAAAAAGCAATTCAAACTGCGGTCGATGCTTTGTACCGAGCAAGACAAATATAAATCGTGGAATAACTCACTCATTAACGTTCTGCCTTTAAAGAGATAAGAAAAACCGGAAGGAGAACGCAAGTTATCTTCAAGAACGTAATAACGCCCCTTCTCATCACGTATCAAATCAATACCTGATGCTGTAATATATACACCGCCCGGAACATGTAGACCTGCCATTTCTGGACGAAAATAAGTATTAGACACAATCATTCTCCGCGGAATTATGCCGTCTGACACAATCCGTTGTCCGTGGTACACATCATGAAGAAATGCATTCAATGCGCGGATTCGCTGCCTTACGCCTCGATCTACAACCTCCCACTCATGCCTTGGAATTACCCGTGGAATGTAGTCAAACGGAATGGTTCGCTCTAGCGGTTCATTATGCGCACCGCTATAAAGCGTAAATGTAATGCCTTCCTCCATCATTCGTTGGTTAATCGCGTTTTGACGAATCGCAAGCTCAGCTGGCTTCATTTTTCCAAATAATCGATGAACACTGTCATAGTGGGCGCGAACTGAAAAGTCCTTGTCGAACATTTCATCATAAAATGCTTGAGAATCGTAAAATTGCGATTGCGACTGTTTGGCCGTCGACATGACAACCGCCTCCTCCATGATGGGCGCAGCACCTTTTTGGTGCTTCCAGTGTGAACATTCGATCTTTAATGTTATTTTCATGTTAATAATCTTAACATTCCAAACAACATTGTATCTGATTGTTAAGAATATCATACTAAAATTTGTAAACAGAGTCAACTTACTTAACACAAAAGCAGGAACCCTCCATCTGAGAGAATTCCTGCTTTTTCTAAGCTGCATATTGAAATGTGATTCATTCCGTTAATTTAATTGCTCTAAGTCCTTCGCAACCTTCTCGACCATTTGAACAAATGAAGCAAGCTCCTTTGAACGCGCTGCTTGGTTGCGAGCCTCACTTGAGGTTAGCTCTGATTCTTGTCTAACAGATGTTAGCTTCTTATCGATCTCTAACAGTTTGTCTTGAATGCCTTCAAGTGCATTTCTTGATGATGCGGCAAGCTTGCGTACCTCATTGGCAACGACTTCAAATCCGCGGCCATGTTCACCTGCTCTTGCAGCTTCTATTGCTGCATTAAGTCCAAGCAGATGCGTTTGATCGGATAATCCTCGTATTAACGTTCCCATTTCATTAATGCCTTCTAGCTCCTCACGAAGCTCTCCCAATAGTGTATGCGTCTTATCCTGAGATTGCGAAGTTGAAATAGCCGTAGCCGCAATAGATTGCGCACCCTCGTCCAATTCCAGCATAAGCGAAGCGAGCTCCTGAACGGCGCTCGTTACAGTAGTCAACATATCCGCACGGTCATCTGCTAATTCTTGAATTTGCTGCTGCTCTTTCAGGTTGTATGCCTCAAGCACATACTGGGAATCCAGATTAAACATTTTCGATAGAGAGTGGACAACTTCCTTCCACTGGTCCGGAATAACTTTTTGAAGCAACGCAGAGGAAATATCCAAATAGACCATGTATGCCCCAAGATAATAGCTGGTTGTCAATCCAATTCGAGAATGTACTTTGCCAATCTTAATTCGGTTATCAACAAATGAATCATCGATTGTCCCTTCAGTTAGGGACATATAGTACCAACGCTGCGTGTCTTTCAAGCGCTCTATCGTGCTAAATTTCGAAATAATAGCAATAAGTTCAGGCTGCTTCTCAATATTTTCATAAAAACGATCTACTACCTCATCAACAATTTTTTCGAAAATCGGTTTGCATTCTGCGAGATATCGTAAATCACGTTCCGTGATCCCTGTATATTCAAGTTGCTTCTTACGCTCTCCCGTTAATTTGATCAATTAGTCCGACCCCTTCGGTGTATAGTAGTTAACTATCACTTATTATATCGGAAAAAGTTACGGGAAAAAGCATACTTTTCATTTTTATCCAATCAAAATTTTTTATGACATTTTCGCAAAAGAAAAGCTGACAGACATTTGTCCGCCAGCACCCCTTCACTAATTCGCCATTCCAATAAATTAAAACTTAGCGATTTAGCAAGCTTCCAACATAACGCAGCAATTCATTTCCGCATACTGGGCAATACCCATGCTCGTCAATGAGCCGCTTGGTCACTTCATTAATACGCTTCAATTGATTCTCATCCGGCGTCTTCGTAGAGGTTGTTATTTTGACGATATCCTTCAAATCTGCAAACAGTTTCTTCTCCACTGCTTCCCTGAGCCGTTCATGGCTCGTAAAATCAAACTTTTTCCCTTTCCGCGAATAGGAAGAGATACGAATCAAAATTTCTTCACGGAACGCCTTTTTCGCATTTTCGGATACTCCAATTTGTTCTTCGATCGACCTCATAAGCCGCTCGTCTGGATCCATCTCTTCACCTGTTAACGGATCCTTTATCTTTGCCCAGTTGCAGTAGGATTCGATATTGTCTAAATAATTTTCGAACAAAGTTCTTGCAGACTCCTCGTAGGAATAGACAAACGCTTTTTGAATTTCCTTCTTCGCCAGCAAATCATACTCCTTGCGCGCAACTGAAATGAAATTCAAATACCGCTCTCGTTCTTCCTTCGTAATAGATGGATGCTGATCGAGCCCCTCTTTGAGGGCGCGAAGTACGTCCAGCGCATTAATGCACTGCGTATCCTGCTTTATCAACGCGCTTGAGATGCGATTGATGACATAACGGGGATCAATTCCCGTCATTCCTTCCTCAAGGTATTCATTTTGCATCTCTTTCAAATCTGCTTCCTTGAAGCCCTCTACTTCCTCACCATCGTACATGCGCATCTTCTTAACGAGATCCATGCCTTGTTTTTTCGTTTCCTTCAGTCTTGTGAGGATAGAGAAAATAGCTGCGGCACGCAGGGCATGAGGGGCAATATGAATATGTCTCATATCGCTCTGGCCGATCAGCTTCGTATAGATTTTCTCCTCATCAGATACCCTTAGATTATAAGGAACCGGCATGACAATCATCCTGGAATGGAGCGCTTCATTTTTCTTATTGCTAATAAATGATTTGTACTCTGATTCATTGGTATGCGCAATAATAAGCTCATCGGCACTAATCAAAGCGAATCTGCCGGCTTTGAAGTTGCCCTCCTGCGTCAGCGAAAGTAAATTCCATAGAAATTTCTCGTCGCATTTCAGCATCTCTTGAAATTCCATCAATCCGCGATTTGCTTTATTCAGCTCCCCGTCGAAACGATAGGCGCGCGGATCAGATTCCGAGCCGAATTCCGTTATAGTAGAAAAGTCGATACTGCCAGTTAGATCGGCAATATCCTGTGATTTGGGATCAGATGGGCTGAACGTACCGATTCCTACACGATTATCCTCTGAAATAAATACTCTTTCCACAAGAACATGCTCGATATCACCGTCATATTCGGTTCCTATCCGCATTTGGCAGGAAGGGCATAAATTCCCCTCAATTCGAACGCCAAGCTCCTTCTCAATTTCAGGACGCAGCTCATGTGGTACGAGATGCAGCGGATCTTCATGCATCGGGCAGCCTTTAATCGCATAAACGGCTCCACGTTCCGTTCTTGAGAAACGCTCTAGCCCTTTTTTGAGCATCGTGACTATCGTTGACTTGCCTCCGCTGACGGGTCCCATTAACAATAATATCCGTTTACGTACCTCAAGCCTCCGAGCCGAGGAATGGAAATACTCCTCTACAAGCTTCTCGATCGCATGGTCCAAGCCAAAAATTTCTTGATCAAAAAATTTATACTGCTTGCGGCCCCCAACGTCCTCTACCCCATGAGCTTCAATCATTTCATAAACGCGCGCATGTGCAGTCATGGCCGGGGACGGGTCCTTCCGTAGCAATTCAACATACTCCTTGAATGATCCTGTCCATGCAAGCTTCTCACTCTCAGCCTGATACTCCGATATTCGCTTGAAAATGTCCATACCGTGCCTCCTCCCATCGCTTCCGCATTCCACTAATCTTTCTACGCCCGGGATTTGTTTCTAGACGCTCTATCGAGTGGTGCCAACTTTTATTGAAGTATTACATTTCTATGCTTATTCAGGTAGGAAATTGACCACTATTTTTGTCCTTCATCCATCAAAATACGACAAGTCGGCCTTTTGCTTTGTTATAATGGGGTTAATTACATTGGTCTTGGGAAATCGGAAGGAGATTATGAACGTGGCTGTCGCACGCGAAGAAGAGCTTTACATACCTATAAAAAAACACTATGAGCAGCTTGGCTACATGGTCAAAAGCGAGGTGCTGCATTGTGATTTGGTGGCCATTCATTCCGAGAATTCGGAAACGATTATTGTCGAAATGAAAAAAACGTTCAACCTCGCCTTGCTGCTGCAAGGGATTGAACGTTTGCGTTTAAATAGCTATGTTGTGCTGGCAGTTGAGCGAAATCGAAAAAAAAGCGGCGCACATAATCAACGTTTCGGCGATCTAACCGAGCTTTGCCGTATGCTGGGACTCGGTTTTATGACCGTTACCTTTTATAAGACGAAGCCGCCAGTTATCGAAATGCTCTGCTCACCAGGCGATCCTCCGCAGCGCGGAGTGAAGCGCAAGAAGCAAGCTCAGCTGCTTATGGAGTTCAAGGAACGCAGCGGTGATTACAACGTTGGAGGCAGCACAGGACGCAAGCTCGTTACCGCATACCGTGAGAAGGCGCTGCGGTGCGCGTATGCCCTTAACTCAGCTGGACCGCTTGCTCCGAGAGAGGTCGCTGCTATAACCGGCTACAGCCGCAGCGGGACAACACTGCGCGATAACTACTACGGCTGGTTCGACCGAATCGGCCGAGGCAAATACAGCTTGCGTCCTGAAGGCGCTGCCGCACTAGTGGAATACAACGAAGTTATCTCCGAGTGGGTCGCTTCACTTAGCTCCTCGCAGTAAACTCTTCAATCGCTTCTACGAAACGCGCAACACCCTGCTTTGTGCGTTCACCTGTGTTATAGGTGTAATTCAGACGAGCTGTGTTGCGCTGCGCATTCTCCCCATAAAATGAACTGCCCGGTACGAATGCAACGCCCTTCTTAACCGCAGAACGCAGCAATGCTTCTGCATCCAAGCCATCTGGAAGCTGGAGCCATAGGAACATCCCGCCTTTTGGTTTTACCCATGATACATCCGGAATGGCTTGCTCTGTCAAAAGTTTATGCATTTCGAGCATCCGCTCGCCGTATGATTTAGAAATAACGCTAATATGCTCATCCAGATTAAAACCTTTGAGCAGCTGACTTAAAATTTGTTGATCCAGTGAGCTTGAGTGCAAATCAGCGGCTTGTTTCGCTTTCGCTACCATGCCGATTACTTTGCTGTCTCCGATAGCCCAGCCTGAACGAAGTGCAGGGGCAACCGTTTTGGAAAATGTGCTGGTATAAAATACAATCCCGTTCTCTACCTCGCCCGCTAGGGACAGCAATGTAGGGAAGTCTTCATTTTCGTCAAATTTAATATCGCCATATGGATCATCTTCTATAATAGGGATCTCATTTTGCTGACATAGCGCAAGCAGCTTAAGACGTCGCTCTAAGCTCCATACTCGGCCAGTCGGATTTCCGAATGTAGGCACTGCATATAACAGTCTAGGACGATGCTCACGAATTAATCGCTCTGCTTCTTCCGGGATAATTCCATCCTCATCGCTATCTACGGCTATAACTTTCAATCCATGCAAAGCAAATACTTGCAAGCTGGCCAAGTATGTCGGACGCTCAACAAGTATGGTATCACCTGGTTCCGTAAGCACGCCAACCAATAAATCAATGGCTTGCTGAGAGCCTGTAGTAAGAATCATTTGCTCCGGATTCACATTCATACCCTTAACGGCCATGCGCTCGCACAACTGCTCTCTAAGCGGCATATAGCCTTCCGTTAAACCATACTGCAAAACACTAGAACCAGCAGACAGTGCGCGATCTGCGGCTTCACGAACCGCTTGAACGGGGAACAGCTCCTCTGCAGGAAGCCCACCGGCAAACGAAATCATGTCTTTACCTTGTGTCAGCTTCAAAATATCTCTGACTGCTGAAGATTTCAACTGATTAACTCTAGATGAAAAACGATAATTCATAATACAATTCTCCTCCTCGCAAGCTTAAATGCTCGCTTTGCTTATATCTCTATGTTAACAATGTGTTCACAACTTTTAAAGTTTTCTTTTTTGTAATCGTTGGGTATAATAAAGACAGCTTATTGGAGGTGCGAGAAAAGATGAATTTTATTATTGTAATGACCGTATTTGCTTTGTTTATTACGGCGATGCTGACAAGCTCGTACAACGATGACAAGACTACCGGACTATAATTGATCAAACACTTATAGTCAAAAAAAGAAGCTTCCCGCAGAGCAAATTGCTCACCGCGGGAAGCTTCTTTTTCATTAAAATGGAGGTCAGATCTCCTATTAGCGGCTGATTACTGCCATTTCTTCCATACAAACTCCACATACATAGCGTTCTTTGAAGTCACTTACTTCATCAATTGAGCCGCAAAATACACATTTGGGACGGTAACGTTCCAAAATAATATGGTCACCTTGCACGAAAATTTCAACGGGATCGCCTTCATTCATCAAGTAACGCTTCCGTAATGATTTTGGAAGTACAATTCTACCTAGTTGGTCCACTTTCCTTACTACACCTGCTGGTTTCATCACTTTCACCTCTTCTGTGTCTGGTTTCGCAAGTATTTTTGAGAAACCTCTGCGTTATAGTCTTTCGATGAACCTTTGGCTTTTCCTTCTCAAATTATTAATTTCTTAATATCCTGCAATAAATGATTGCTTTACATCAAAAATATTCCATATTCTGAGATAAAAAGTTACAAAACTATCCAAGACCGGGAAAATCATTTTGTCTTAATGCTTCATACACAATAATTGCAGCCGAATTAGACAAATTAAGCGATCTAACATTGTCCGACATCGGCATTTTAATACATGTACCCAAATTTGCTTGGATTAACTCGGGTGGAAGTCCTTTTGTCTCTTTTCCGAACACAAAAAAGTCTCCATCAACGTATTCGAATGAAGAATACAGCTTTTGCGCCTTTGTACTGGCATAGAAAAAACGACCTTCCGGGAAAAGAGCAAGTACTTCGTCGAAAGAATCATGATATTCAACATGTACAGAATGCCAATAATCAAGACCCGCGCGTTTAAGCGTTCGATCATCCGTGTTGAAGCCGAGTGGTCTAACCAAATGCAGATGTGCTCCGGTTGCTGCGCATGTGCGCGCAATATTTCCTGTGTTTGCCGGTATTTCCGGTTCTACCAATACGATATGGAATGCCATTATATTAATTCACCTCTCATTCCGACTATTATACACGAAAATAAATATTTTTTTTACACAGGCTTTACGTACCATTAATCTAGTGCATAACATTCTCCTTCATAATGGGAAAAACGAAGAAAACAATGATGAAGGAGAGTTGAACCTTGCGAAAAAAAATATTGGTCGTCGATGACGAGCCTTCCATTTCCATGTTGATTGAATTTAATTTAAAACTGGCAGGCTACGATGTCCGCTGCGTGAATGATGGTGAAGCTGTTTTCGATATGCTAAAACCTTTTCGTCCTGATTTAATTGTCCTCGATCTCATGTTGCCCAAAATGGACGGAATTCAAGTATGCCGCGAGCTGCGCAAACAGAGCAACGCTGTTCCGATCGTCATGTTGACTGCTCTTCAAGGCGTATCGGACAGAATAGCGGGACTAGATAATGGCGCAGATGATTATATGACCAAACCATTTAGCCCGCAAGAGCTTGTATCACGTATAAAAGCAATTTTCCGGCGTCTTCAATCCTTGCCCGGCACTTCTGATCATACATCCTTTAATATTGGCCGCTTGCATGTGAAAGTGGAGCAGCGCGAGGTGCTCATTGACGGCAAGCTTATCGATTTAACACCAAAAGAATTTGAGCTCTTATTATTCCTGTGCCGCCACAGAAGCAAAGTACTTAGCCGCCAGCAGCTCCTGCAGGGAGTATGGGACTATCATTTTCTTGGCGATACTCGCATCGTTGACGTACACATTAGTCATTTGCGCGATAAGATTGAGAAAAACGCTCGTACACCAGAATACATTATGACTGTTCGCAATGTCGGATATAAGCTGCATGGCCCTCAAATTGCCGAGAGTTCATTCGCATAACAAACGAAAAACCGTCCTCCCCTTCTTCGCAGAAGGTGGAGGCGGTTTTTTGTTTGAATTACAATGAAACAGCTTTATATCTGATTAGCCATTTTTCTTTTGGAATTCATTCATAAATTGCGAAAGCGCCTGACAGCTTTCCAGAGGGACAGCATTGTAAGTCGATGCACGAAGGCCGCCTACATCTCGATGCCCCTTCAATCCTACAAAACCTTCTTGCTCTGATTCTTTAATGAATTTTTTCTCGAGCTCTTCACTGTGAATGCGGAATGTAATATTCATTTGCGAACGGCTTTGAGGCTGCGCGCAACCGATATAGAAGCCGCCGCTTCCATCAATAGCGTCATAGATTAGTTTTGTTTTGTCATAGTTGTATTGCTCTAATTGCGCTACGCCGCCTTTAGCTTTAATCCACTGCAGTACAAGGTTTACCATGTACACAGAGAAAGATGGAGGCGTGTTGTAAAGCGAAGAGCTCTTCACATGCGTATCGTATCTAAACATAGTCGGGATCGTTTTCGGGCTGTCTTTCGCAAGATCATCACGGATGATTACGACAGTAACACCCGATGGTCCTAGATTCTTTTGAGCGCCGGCATAGATCATGCCGAATTGACTTACATCAACGGGACGGCTCAGAATGTCGCTGGACATGTCTGCAATAAGCGGAATGTTTCCTGTGTTAGGAAATTCCTTAAATTGTGTTCCGCCAATTGTTTCATTCGATGTCAGGTGTAGATATGCTGCATTGTCCGGAACTACAATTTCCGACATTGTCGGCATACGCATGAATTTGTCAGACTCTGTAGTAGCCGCGACAGCTGTTTCTCCAACAAGCTTCGCTTCCTTCAGTGCTTTATCAGCCCATGCTCCTGTCATAACATAAGCGCCAGGTGCGCCAGGACGAGTCAAGTTCATTGGCAGCATAGCAAATTGCGTACTCGCACCGCCTTGCAGCAATAGGACGTGATAGTTGCTTGGAATATTAAATAATTCGCGCAGCAATGCTTGTGCATCATTATTTACTCCCTCATACAACGGGCTTCTATGTGACATTTCCATAATGGACATGCCTGCGCCTTGATAATCAACAAATTGCTCTTGTGCTTGCTTAAGTACCTCTAGTGGTATTGCAGCTGGTCCTGCATTAAAATTAAATGCTCGTGTCATAATCGGATACGCACCTCAGTTTCTATATAATTGATATCGTTATGATAGCAATTTTGGAGGATTGCATCAAGTGTAATCGTACGATCATCGAACAAAAAGTCGAACGTATGTCAATTTCTTTACAATAATCATTCGGATTTAGATATAAATATTACTTATAAATAAGAAAAAGGGTCCAAATTGGACCCTTTTTTGAATATTTGACTAGCAATCGTAGTATAGGCTGAATTCATGTGGATGAATACGAATCGCAACTGCTTTTGCTTCTTGACGTTTCACTGCAACGTAGTTATCGATAAAGTCTTTGGAGAATACGCCGCCTTCTGTCAAGAACTCGGAATCTGCTTCAAGAGCGTTAAGTGCTTCGTCAAGTGTTCCAGGAACGCTGCGAATCTCTTTTTTCTCTTCTTCTGGCAATTCATAGATGTTTTTGTCGAAAGGACCGTAGCCAAGAGCTACTGGATCAAGCTTACGCTTGATACCATCTAGACCTGCAAGCAGCATAGCTGCAAAAGCTAGGTAAGGGTTAGCTGTGTTGTCTGGTGTACGGAACTCAATACGACAGCCTTTTGGTGTTACTGCTGCAATCGGAATACGAACCGCTGCAGAACGGTTACCTTTAGAGAATACAAGGTTAACCGGTGCTTCATAGCCAGGAACAAGACGTTTGAATGAGTTCGTGCTTGGGTTTGTGATAGCAATCAATGCAGGAGCATGATAAAGCACGCCGCCAATGTAGTGCATTGCCATTTCACTTAGGTTTGCATAAGCGCCTTTGTCATAGAACAAAGGAGTGTCGCCATTGAAGATAGAAGCATGAACGTGCATACCGCTACCGTTGTCACCAAATAGCGGCTTCGGCATGAAAGTAGCCGTTTTTCCATATTGGCGAGCCGTATTGTGAATAATATATTTGAATTTCATAAGATTATCAGCTGTTTTAGTCAATGTATCAAAGCGGAAGTTAATTTCTGCTTGACCAGCAGTTGCTACTTCATGGTGATGACGTTCTACGCGAAGGCCTGATTCTTGCAATAGACGAACCATTTCGCTTCGAATATCTTGTTGGGAGTCAACTGGAGCTACTGGAACGTAGCCGCCTTTAACTGGAATTTTAGAACCTAGGTTTCCGCCTTCTTCTTTGCGGTTCGTATTCCAGCCAGCTTCTTCGGATTCAACAATATAGGAAGAAGAGTTCATGGAGCTTTCATAGCGAACTTCGTCGAAAATGAAGAATTCAGGTTCTGGTGCGAAAAATGCTGTCGTACCAATACCAGTTGTTTGAAGATATTCTTCAGCCTTCTGAGCGATACTGCGTGGATCACGGTCATAACGATCGCCCTCAGGTGTATGGATATTACACATAACGTTCAGTGTAGGATGATCAGTGAAAGGATCAATAAATACGGATTCTGTATCTGGCATCATAACCATGTCGGAATTCTCAATACCACGGAAACCATGGATAGAAGAACCGTCAAAAGCTACCCCGTTTACGAAAGTATCAGCATCAACCTCAGCAGCTGGAAGCGTGATGTGGTGTGCATGACCAAGAAGATCCACGAAGCGGAAATCTACAAACATGATGCTGTTTTCTTTAATATTGTCCAAAACGTTTTGAACTGACATTAATATTTCCTCCATTTCCGAACATTAGCGTAGTTTTGAACAAGTATTGTTCAATTATTGCTCCAAATCTATGTCGTTATTATAAAACTTGGCTTCAAACTCCGTCAATAGCTATGTCAGGTATTTTTTGTGTTCATGTCAGGTATACTCACAAGTTTGACCAAAAATTCACAAACGCCTAGAATTTGAACGCAAAAAAAAACCGTACAACCCTTATATATCAAGGTTGTACGGCTATTTTCTTTCTTATATCTTCCATTCCGCAAAAGCTTCAGCTGGTGCTTTAGGCGTATCAAATTGCTTCCCTACTATAGGTGCGAGCTGCTCTAACTGCTTCAATAAGTTAGCGAATTGATCTGGGAACAGGGATTGTACGCCATCTCCTGTCATCGAATTATCAGGATCGGTATGCATTTCTACGATCAAGCCGTTTGCTCCAGCAGCGACAGACGCCTTACACATCGGCTCTACTAGCTCACGTCGGCCTGTTCCATGGCTTGGATCTGATATAACCGGCAAATGGCTAAGCGATTGAAGCACAGGAATAGCTGTCAAATCTAATGTGTTACGCGTGTAGGTTTCAAATGTCCGTATTCCCCGCTCACAGAGCATAACATTTGGATTTCCGCCTGCCAAAATGTATTCAGCCGCATTCAAAAACTCATCATAGGTTGAACTGAAGCCCCTTTTCAGCAGCACAGGCGTCTGGATTGTACCCAGCTTGCGAAGCAAATCAAAGTTCTGCATATTACGTGTACCAACTTGGAGAATATCAGCATGCTCCGCACAGACATCAACATACTCTGGCGTCATAACCTCCGTAATCGTCAGCAAGCCATGTTTCTTGCCCGCCTCTGCCATCATGACAAGTCCTTCTACGCCGACCCCTTGGAAGCTGTAAGGACCTGTACGAGGCTTAAATGCGCCGCCTCTCAGTACTTGACCGCCTGCCGCTTTTACAAGCCTAGCAATCTCATCGATTTGCTCTGGTGTCTCAACTGCGCACGGACCGCCCATAATAACGAGGTTGCTGCCGCCGATTTTAACACCTTTAATATCAATAATCGTATCATCCGGATGAAAGTCACGGCTTGCTAGCTTGTATGATTTAGAAATTTTGATAACACTTTCTACACCTTTCATCTGACGCAAATGTTCGGCAAGTGTCGGTTCTGCACTTCCAATGATACCAATGACAGTCCGATCCGTTCCTCTTGATACGTGGGCTTGAACACCTGCTCTTTCAATATGCGCTACAATCTCGGCAATACGAGCTTCCTCAATTTTTGAATTTGTAATTACGATCATAGTAATCTCTCCTCAATATTTTTTAATATTTATTGTATTGGCGTAATCAATTCCCTAACACTATTGCCAACCAGCTCATTAAGCTGATGATTGATAACTTCGCACTGCAACGCTTATACGCTTTTCAGCTTTTATGCTTCTACGCTTTTATGCTTTTATTCGTTAAAGTAAATATACAAGGAAAGTTGGCTCCCGTCAACCCATTTTAGAAAAGTTTCTCCGATTACCATAAACAACCACGATTCATCGTGACGATGCAGGAAGTATTAAACTGTTCTGGGCATCAAGAGCCTGAAGTAGGGGTGAAATGCAAACAAACCGTAATCCCTATCATGCTAAATAACGGGGATTACGGTTATTCAAATTGCTGTAAGGATAGTAACGTAAACCGTCTACTCTATTTTCTCAGCGGTAGCAGTAGCAGTAGCCGCTTCTGCTGGTACGGATTTGACACGAATGTTAGGTAATAGCTTGCTCATATTAACGGTACGCTTTATTTCCCATGTAGCAGCGTTATTATGATCGTATTGCTCCAAATAGGTAATAACCTCTTTGGTCAACGGCGTAGGAGTCGAAGCGCCGGATGTAACCGCAACGCGGTCAACCCCCTTCAGCCACTCCTGCTTGATTTCAGATACATCAGATACTCTGTACGCTGTAACACCTGCGATTTCTTCTGAAACCTGTGCCAGACGATTAGAGTTATTGCTTCTAGGATCTCCAACTACGATACATAGCTGCGCTTCTCCCGCTTGATCAGCAACCGCTTCTTGTCGAACCTGTGTCGCCAAGCAGATTTCATTGTGGACCTCTGCTGTAGGGAATCGCTCTAGCAATCGAGCAATAATATGACGGATATCCCACTGCGACATCGTCGTTTGGTTCGTAATAATAATTTTGCCTTCCGGGATAATGAGCGAAGCAATATCTTCCTCACGCTCAATAAGATGCACCATATCCGGCGCAACGCCTATCGCACCCTCTGGCTCAGGATGATCCTTCTTGCCGATATAAATAATATGATAGCCTTCTGCAGTCTTCGAGCTAATCAAGTCATGCGTCTTTGTCACATCAGGACAAGTTGCATCCACAACAGAGAGACCCTTCTCACGAGCACGCTGACGCACCTCTGGCGATACGCCGTGTGCAGTGAATATAACAGTTCCTGAATCTATTTGATCCAAGATGTCTAAACGGTTCGCACCGTCAAGCGTAATAACGCCTGCCTGCTCGAAAGCTTCTGTTACATGAGCATTATGAACAATCATGCCTAAAATATATATAGGACGTGGAAGCTCCAAGTCTTTGGCTGTTTGCAACGCAAGAACCATAGCGTCAACAACACCGTAACAGTAGCCGCGTGGAGATATTTTAACAATTTCCAATTCATGCACCTTCTTTCTGAGGAGATACGATATCCTTATATTGTATACTATCATTAATTATTATGGTTTCATTTCATCCATAACTACTATTATAGACGAATCAGACGTGTCCGCAAAGCTTATCGGAAGCCAGATTGTGAACATCGTGCCATTTCCTTCACTCGTCATAACTTCCACAGAGCCCTGATGCTCATCAATGATCCATTTGGCAATGGATAATCCAAGCCCTGTTCCTACCGTTACGCCCCTAGATTCATCAGCACGATAGAATCGATCGAAGATATGCGGAATCTCTTCCGGATTCATTCCGATCCCCGTGTCCTCAATGACAAACCCGATTTGGTCCTCATTGCGTATTGCCCGCAGCTCAATATAGCCCTCTTCTGTATATTTAAAGGCGTTCTCAATAAATATGAATAAAAGCTGCTGCAAATAATTATGATTTGCTGAAACCCGAATCCCTTCCAGCGCGGAAAGGTCGCCAACCCGCCACATAGCAGTCCTAGGGAGCAGCTGCGCTCTGCGCACAACTTCTTCTGTCAGAGGCAGGAGATCAAGCGGTGTTTTCTCCATCGTATATCCTGCATCCGCTCTAGCAAGAGCAAGCAAATCATTAACGAGCGTACTCATACGCTTCGCCTCGTCGGAAATGTCTCTCATCGCTTCCTTCGATAAATCCCAGCGATCATTATCGAGCGGCAGCCATTCCCCGCTCTCCGTGTTTAAGTTGGTTTCCTTAACCTTCGTCCACATCCGCTCCAGCAAATCGATATTGCCGCGGATCGTTGTCAAAGGTGTCCTCAGCTCATGTGATGCATCAGAAACGAATCTCCGCTGCGCCTTATAGGCCTCATTGAGTTCATTGTAAGCCATCTCCAAGCGAGAGAGCATCATATTCAGTGTGCTTACCAGCTTACCGACCTCATCCTTCGGTCCCAGAGCTGGAATACGCACGCTGAGATCAGATCCATATTCAATCTGCTCTGTAGCACGTATGACGCGTTCAATGGGACGAAGCGCCTGCCTCGCAATGAATAACCCCACTGTAAATGCAATCAAGACAACAATTAGTGATGAGAAAATAAGAATGGTACGCAAGCCGCCCAGAAATCTTTCTTCATTGTTTACGAATACAGCTACTTGAACTAATCCTAACAATTCATTGTCCAACTCAACGGGACGCTGATAGACGAGCATGACATATTTATAGTTTTCAATTTCAACGTTGGTTTTCACAAACCGATGCTTTGGATTCGTTTTTGCGTCAGGATAAGGAATGACAAATTGAGACGGAAAGTTGGTTGAATGCTTAACTACGCCTTCCTTATAATTAACCAATTGAATATACATATCTTTTTTATCAACCCGAAAATTCGGTCCTACAAACAGATCCAACGTCTGGTCAAGAAATTTTGCACCAATAATATCAATTTTACTGTCCTGTGCCTTGATCTGCTCTTTAATCTCTGCATACGTATTCCAGTTAACAAAAAAGTAAATACAAATGCCGAATACGATCATCGTAACGGCAAGCAAGCTTGAATACCATAAGGTTAGACGGAGCCGAATGGACATAATGCTACCCCGCCTCTCCGCGAAGCACATAGCCAGTGCCGCGCACTGTTTGTATTAAACGATTTTTCCCGCCATCCTCTACCTTCTGCCGAAGCATGGCAATATAAACCTCAAGCACATTGGATTCACCGCTAAAGTCATAGCCCCAAATTTTTTCCATAATGGAGTCACGCGTAAGAACGCGGCGCGGATTTTGCATGAATAGAAGCAGCAAATCATATTCTTTGGAAGTTAGCTCGATCCGTCGTCCGGAGCGAATCGCTTCTCTAGCATCCATATCCAAAATCAAATCCTCATAGAGCAGCTGGTTGCTGTGTTGTCCAACTGCTTCCGTCTTACGTCTCAGCATTGCCCGCGTACGAGCGAGCAGCTCCTCAAGCGCAAACGGCTTAACCAAATAGTCATCCGCTCCTAGATCAAGCCCTTTCACACGGTCATTGATATCATCCTTAGCGGTAAGCATCATGATTGGAACCGTGCTGCCGCTCTCGCGAACACGGCGGCAAACCTCCCATCCATCAACCTGAGGCATCATAACATCAAGTATAAGCAGATCAGGTTCAGTCTTAAGCAATACCTTTAGACCTTCCAATCCATTGGAGGCAGTCGTTACTTCATAACCCTCGAAGGCTAGGCTTCTCCGAAGCAAAGATATAATTTTCTCATCATCATCAACTACTACGATATGCTGTCTCATAAGCTTGTCTCCTCCATTTGCAGCAAAAAACGCAGAGCTTCCTGTCTCTCTGCGTTTTTCTTTTAATTGTACATGTTTTTTTGCTTATTCATGCTCTGTTAAACCATTAACCAGCATTAAACGTATTTTTATCTCCGATTTTCACTTCAATATTTACTGATTCACCTTTACGTATAATATTGAATTGTACCTTGTCATCTACATTTTTCGCTTGAATTGCAGCAATCAGTTTCTCCATCGTAGCATATTTCTTACCATCTATGCCCGTGATTACATCAAATTGCTGAATGCCTGCCAAATAGGCCGGAGAATTATAATAGACGGTACGAACAATTGAACCTTCTACTTTTTCCATTCCTAATTGCTTAGCAATTGCATCTGATACATTTGAAAGCTCTGCTCCAATAAATGGAACGGCTGGCTTAGGAATATCTTTATTATTTTTCAAGTTATCAATTACACCTTGAATGGTGCTGGTCGGTATCGCAAAGCCAATACCTTGCGCTTGCGAGCTTACAGCGGTATTAATACCTACAACCTCACCATTTACATTAAGCAGCGGGCCGCCGGAATTCCCAGGGTTAATGGAAGCATCGGTTTGCAATAAATGCTCATATTTACGCTCACCAGCCGTATCCTGAATATCAATTGGACGTTCCTTCGCGCTTAGAACCCCTACTGTTACCGTATGATCGAAGCCATATGGATTCCCAATAGCAACCACCCAGTCTCCGATGTTGATATCGTCAGAGTTGCCTAGCGGCAGGGTAGGAAATTCCTTAGTACCTGTTATTTTAAGTACCGCAAGATCCAGCTCATAGCTTGATCCCAGCAATTCGGCAGTAAACGGCTCATCATAGCCTTGAACAATGACTTTGATCTGATCCGAATCGCCAATAACATGTTGATTGGTCAAAATATAACCGGAAGCATCGAAGAAGAATCCAGTTCCGATTCCTGATTGCTGCATTTGATCCTTCTCGCCTTGTTGACCTTGCTGAGGCTGAGTCGTATCCGGATAGCTGTCCCCGAAGAATTGACGGAAGAACGAGTCATCCAGCATCGAACCGCCGCTATTTTGCTTTGCCGTATTGACAAATGTTTCAATTTTAACAACTGCCGGACTTGATTTTTCAAATAGCTGAGCAATGTTATCCGGTCTAGCTGCTACTGTATTCGCTGAAGAACTGCCGTTCGTTCCCGCTATCGAAGCCGACGAACCATTCGATCCGCTTGATTGTGTTGTCGCTGTTACACTTTGTTCTCCCGTAAACCAGTTATTCAAATCTGCCGTATACATCAATAATCCAACTACGATTACGCCAGAAAGAAATGACAAGAAAATAGCTTTAAAAGATGTACGTCGCTGCTCTCTCACCTGCCATCCACCCTTAGGTGACTGAGCAGAAGGAGTAAATGTTCTAATCTGTGATTGCTGAGGCGCTCTTGGCGTTACTTGTTCTGTGAATTGGGGCTGCGTGCTGCTCGGCTCCTGTTGGCGAGGTGCTTCTGCTCTCGCTCCAGTATTGCCGTATGGCTCATCTTGTATCAACTGCGGCTGCTCACTAGCAGTCGGTTGTTTGGATTGATTCCCACCTTCTGTCGGATTAGCCTTATAGGGTCCGTAAGAATAGTAGTAGGAAGGCTTAGCTGCCTGTTCCTGTGATTCAGATCCTGCATCATACTGCGAAACCGATTCATTCTCCTTATTTTCAGGAGCGTTTTGCTCTTCATTATTTTTCTTGAAAAAATCATCATAATCTTTTTTGTTTTGATCATCCATACAGGTTCTCCTCCTTGGATCGTATACCATTCATGCTTTTAATAGCCTATTATCGGGCTGCATGCTATTTGATTTATCTCTATCATGCACATTCTACCTTAAAACAATCTTAAAAGGAATTTAAACAGAAATAAAAAAACGCTCCCAATGTAACTTTTGGCAGCGTTTTTTTGACTTCATAACCTATAATCAGTTTGGAAACAGCTGCTCCACTTCATGAAGCAATCCCTTGCCGCGTTCCACCCACTCGGTCTCTACATCAGCATCTGGGTCAGTCGGCGCTTGAAATTGATCAAACAATGCTCCCGCTACGCGAACAGATGCTTCCGGGTCATTTCCTTCACGATAGAGATGCTTCAGCACATAGGGGGTCCCAAGCTTAATGACTGCATCCGTATCAGCCGCTTCATTGTCTATATTGCCGTTGATAACCTCAAACGGAATGCGGAGCCATACCTTCTGTGCTTCATCCAGAGAACGGTCAAAGGAGCCACTATCATAATCCCAGTTGCCGCCAAGCGAAAACTGCTTACTTTCCAAAAGATCCTTGGTTTCCAAAAACTGCTGCTCCCGTGACTCAAGCACGGATGAGATCGGTATCATGACGGTTACTCCTTTATGCTAGCTCTCAAATTGACTGTTCGCTAGGTTCTAGTAGGTAGTATTCCCATCATTCCTCCATTTATGTGCGATTTGCCCAGCCTTTGCGATGAGCAAGCACCGCAAGCTGCGTTCGGTCTTCCAGCTCGCACTTCATCAGCAGGTTGCTAACATGTGTTTTTACGGTTTTCACACTTATATGAAGCTCTTCCGCTATCTCCTTGTTGGACTGACCGTCCGCAATGAGCAGAAGCACTTCCTTCTCCCGCTCCGTCAAGCCTTCGTGACCGGATTGTGTTGTACGTTGTCTCAATCCTCTTGTTAAGGCCTGAGACACATCCTGTGTCATGACTGGCATCCCTTTGAACGCTCCGCTAATCGCATAGATTAGCTCCTCCGCGGATACCGTTTTGAGCACATAGCTAACCGCGCCCGCTTCAATTGCACCATACACCTTATCATCCTCAAGAAAGCTTGTCAGCATCACAATTTTCATATTCGGATACCTAGCCATAATCATTCTTGTCGCTTCAATTCCATCTATTCCTGGCATCATTAAATCCATTAATATAATATCAGGAAGGCTGTCCTCAGAAAATGAAGCAAGTGAATCAAATGCCGATTGTCCGTCGCTTGCTTCGGCAGTTACCTGAAACTTCGGTTCGAGCATTAAATAAGTCCGCAAGCCGGTCCTTACCATATCATGGTCATCTACGATCATTATATTTATTTGATCTGGTTTACTCATCATTTAAGTTCTCCCTCGTAACAATTTAGGAATCATAACCTTTACTCGCGTTCCGCTTCCAGGCTTGCTCCATATTTCCGCCGTCCCGCCGAGCTTTTGTGCTCGTTCCTGCATCGTAGATAAGCCATAGGAGCCGCGCTTCACTCCATCAGGTTTAAATCCTGCACCATCATCCTGCAAAACCATCACTACTTGCCTCTCATTCTCTGAAAGCGTTAAGGTACAGCCTTTGGCTTCCGCATGCTTCACTATATTGGCCATTCCTTCTTGGGCGATAAGAAACAACTGATGCTCCTTTGCTTCAGAAAGTTCATCCTTCAAGCGCCATTCCAGCTCGCCTTGGAGATGATTTTGTCTGCAATAATCAGGAAACCATTTATCCAGTGCTTCATATAAGGTTCGTCCTTCAAGCTCCATCGGACGCAACTGTGCTATAAAATTACGCATTTGCTTCTGTGCCAAATTTGACATCTGTACAAGCTGATCCAATACGGAATCAGCTCTCTCCCGATCAACCTTTTGCAGTTTAGGCAAAGAAGACGCGCACATGTGAATGGCAAAAAGCTGCTGGCTTACCGTGTCATGCAAATCTCTGGCAAGACGCTTGCGCTCCTCCAAAACGGCAGCTTCATTAGAAGCTGATTCGGTCATGACATGTTCTTCCCCCTGCTTTTGCAGCAGCTTCATCTTCTCTTCCATTTGCTCTGCAAGCACATTGAATTCACGATAAGCTTCGATAAAAGAATTATGGCCGCCTTCAATAATTCGAACGCCGTAGTTTCCGTTGGAAATTTGTTTTAGTGATAAATGAAGGGTATCAATCCGTCTTCCTATTCGCTGCGCTGCCCAATAGCCGAATGCCGCGCTCACGAGCAGGAAGACGGAGCCTGCCGCTAGGCGTGCTTCCGTCTTTCCCGTTTCATGTATTAATGCATTCCAGGTCAACCATCCTGAAATAACGGATATTGCGGATGAGAGGACGAACATGCCAATTAATTCCCACTTACCACTTCTCAAAAAACGGACCATCATGAGAATCACCCTACCTTCGTTACACGCACGTCGCCAATGAATGTACTAACAATCAGCTTGATTTTTTTGTCTACTTCTCCATAATGAGGCGATTGAATATTAATATTTGTAAATAAACCGCCTTCCTTCTGACCAAGTATTTTGACATCGCCGATAAAAGCGCTGGATATGACTTGAACGCCTACCTCGAAATCATTTGGTACATAAACCTTGACATCCCCTATAAAGGAAGAGATGTGGATTCTAGTTTCGCCCGATGAAACCTGTGCCTTCGTCAAGTCCAGAACCGTGTCACCGATAAAATGTGAGATATTAAGCGGCTTTAGATCCCAATAGTCATGACCGATATGAATATCCCCAATAAAGCCTGAACGCGTCTGCGCACTGGAGTCGCCATGATTCCACCATTCTACATGCTCCTTGTGATTCCTTTTCCATTCATGAGCATTTTTCTTATAATCTGCTTTATATTGCTGCTTCCAATCTTTATAATCCTTTTTATATGTCGAATGCATTTTATCTTGGTTATAGTCCCCGTTCGTTTGTTTCCCTTCTTGCTCGTTCATTTCTTTCTTTAAATTCACCACACTGGACGGCTCTTGTGTAGGGTCGGGATGCAGCGGTGGCGCAGGTGGAACGGATGCTTCATCCTCAAAAGGTCTATACGATTTCCAATCCTCTTCGGGAGGCTCCTGATTTTTGGATTTAGGCCGCAAAATTAACTTAATGCCGACCAAAATAATGACAGCAGGCCACATATAAGAGATGAGATCTCCTATCGACCATGTGAACCATTCCAAGTTTCTTCCAAGAAAGGTACAACCAATCAATACAACGATTGCTCCCCACCATCCCGATCCAGCACCTTGCGAGCAACCGAACAGCAGCCCTCTTAAACCGACAATAATAAGAATGACCGGCCAATACGTCGAGAATAAGTATCCTATATCTATGGTCACATGACCCATTTGCCTAAGCAGAAATAATACGCCAATTCCAATAATGATTAAACCGGTAAATAACCGATTACCAAAGTTTCTATTCATGCAGCATCAACTCCCTATGGTCCCAGTCATATTTGATAATCTTAGTATAGCGGACAATAGAAAGTAGAAAAAGGGACGACCGATTGAACTTGATATCAGCCTTAAGACTGAGTAGATGTTTTTTTTATCCAATTAATCGCTGATACATGTTATAAAATATCACGCGAATCATAGACTTAGTTCATTTTGATTAATTAAATGGAGCAATTTATATAATAAAAACCGTCTAGGCGCTGATTGCCTTGACGGTTTCTATTAAATGCCAATTAATCATTAATACCTCATTTACACTATACAGCAAAAGGAAAGAGGAACAGCTGGAGCTGTTCCTCTTTGTTATGTTTCGATTTCATTGTAAGCTGTTATTTTTCAGCTTTTTGATTAGCTGTGTTATTCGCCTGCTTACCAGCAGCATTGTTTTGGCTCAATTCATTAGAGAATTCTGCATTAAATTTGTTGTTTTGCGCTGCATTGTTATTTTTTTTGTTTTTAGCCATCGTAATCACCTCCTGGTTCAACATTAGTATGGCAATCTTGCCATCTATTATTCGAGGTTTTTACGATTCTAAATAAGTTTGCGGGATTGGTTTTCCCGCTTCAATCGCTAAGTTGATTTTGTTCAGCCATGCTTGTGAAAGCTTGCCCGTTCCCATTCGAAGTACCTGAACATCAACCGTACGCTTACCCCACTGCTCATACACCTGCTTAATCGTTTCGAAATACAAATCAATTTTATTCCCTTTTATAGCTGAGCCTGTATCAGCTACTACGCCATATCCGTAACCGGGAATATAAAGCAGCGTTCCGATCGGAAACAGCCTTGTATCAGCAGCAATCGTTGATACCTGATCCCTTCGGACCTTAACACCCGAGAATGTAATGCCATATTGCGGGTGGCCTGGACGTTTTCCTGTCGATTCCACGCCTGCTGTATAGCCTGTTGCGATCACCTTCACGGTCTCAGGTTGATCTTTATTTTCCTGCTGCGCTCGAACTGCTGGTTTATGATTGCTCGCTTCTGCGAGCTCCGAATAGCTAGGTATATTTAAACCAATCGTAATGGCAAAGATGAGCAGCAAAGCAGGTATAACCTTTTTGAAATAAAAAAAGCTTGTAACCATCTGGGTACTTCCTCCTCAGAAGAATAATACCCAGATGGTCCAAGCTTTATGCGTGGAACCTTATTGTTCTTTATCTGCGATTTGTTTCTTCAGCTGTGCAATCAGCTCTGTAACAGGGATCGCGCCTAAATCGCCTTCGCCGCGTTTGCGGACGGAAACGGCCTCAGCTTGCATTTCATTCTCTCCGACAACGAGCATATATGGCGCTTTCTCCAGCTGCGCCTCACGGATTTTGTAACCGAGCTTCTCATTGCGCAAATCGCTCTCAACTCGGATGCCGCTAAGCTGCAGCTGCTCAGCTACTTTGCGAGCATAACCTTCGTATGCAGTGGATACAGGAATGACCTTTGCTTGTACGGGCGACAACCATAGCGGCAATGCGCCAGCGAAGTTTTCAAGCAAGAAAGCAGTCATTCTTTCCATTGTGCTGATAATGCCGCGGTGAATAACAACAGGACGGTGCTTCTTGCCATCCTCACCGATATACTCAAGCTCAAAACGCTCTGGCAGCAAGAAATCAAGCTGTGCAGTTGACAATGTCTCTTCTTTGCCAAGTGCTGTTTTAATTTGAACATCCAGCTTAGGTCCGTAGAATGCTGCTTCGCCTTCCGCTTCGAAGAACGGAAGCTCAAGCTCTTCCACAACCTCACGAAGCATACGCTGAGACATTTCCCACATCTCATCGTTTTGGAAATACTTCTCCGTATCCTTAGGATCCCGGTAGGATAGACGGAAGCGGTAATCCTTGATACCGAAATCCTCATACACCTTACGAATCAAGTTAACAACGCGTGCGAATTCTTCCTTGATTTGATCTGGACGACAGAAGATATGAGCATCATTGAGTGTCATCGCACGTACACGGTGCAAGCCAGTAAGCGCTCCTGACATTTCATAGCGATGCATGGTACCAAGCTCAGCAATCCGAACTGGCAGATCGCGGTAGCTGCGCATATCGCTTTTGAAAACCATCATATGATGCGGGCAGTTCATTGGACGAAGAACAAGCTCCTCGTTGTCCATGATCATTTTCGGGAACATATCCTCGCTGTAGTGCTCCCAGTGACCGGAAGTTTTATAAAGCTCTACATTAGCTAGAACTGGCGTATAAACATGCTCATAGCCCAAGCTCTCTTCAAGGTCAACGATATAACGCTCCATTGTTCTGCGAAGCTTCGCACCATTTGGCAGCCATAGCGGCAAGCCTTGACCTACCTCTCGAGAGAAGGTAAACATTTTGAGCTCGCGGCCTAGTTTACGGTGATCCCGTTTTTTCGCTTCCTCTAAGAAATGAAGATGCTCGTCAAGCTGTGCTTTTTTCGGGAAAGCCGTTCCGTAAATACGTTGAAGCATTTTGTTCTTGGAATCACCGCGCCAGTATGCACCTGCTACACTAAGCAATTTGAATGCTTTGATACGGCCAGTAGACGGCAAATGCGGTCCGCGGCACAGGTCAAAGAATTCGCCTTGATCATACATTGTAATAACCGAATCAGCCGGAAGATCACGAATTAGCTCAAGCTTCAAATTGTCATCAAGCTCTGTGAAGATCGCTAGCGCTTCGTCTCTGCTAACGATACGACGGCGAATATCAAGATTTTGCTGAACGATCTTTTCCATTTCCTTCTCGATCTTAACAAGATCCTCAGGTGTCAAGGATTGTTCCATATCTATATCGTAGTAGAAACCATCCTCAATTACCGGACCGATTCCCAGCTTAACATTCGAATTACCGTACAGGCGTTTAATCGCTTGTGCAAGCAAATGTGCTGTACTGTGACGATAAACTTCCAGTCCATCAGCAGAATCCACCGTTACGATCTCAATGGCTGAATCCGCTTCGATTGGTGTGTATACATCAACCACTTTTCCATTAATTTTTCCTGCGATAGCATTTTTACGAAGGCCTGGGCTAATAGATCCCGCTACTTCTTCAATTGTTGTGCCTGCGGCATATTCTCTTACAGCGCCATCAGGCAAAGTTATTGCAATACTCATTCTCGTTCATCCTCCTGTTTGTAAGCCGGCAATGGCTCAGATAAGCTTTTTTCAAGCAAAAAAGAACACAAAAAAAGCACGTATCCCTAAAAAAGGGACGAGTGCTTGTGTGCTCGTGGTTCCACCCTACTTCGACTGCGTGATGCATAACTCAACAGTCCTCGTATTTTCTGGTAACGGAGAAATCCGGTATCGCTTAGTACTGCAGCATATCTCCATATAAAGATATCTACAGGTTAGGCTATACAGCTTCAAAGGGGTACATCTACAGACGTTATGGAAGGAAATTTCAGCCTAGTTTCCTCTTTCTGGGCCAAACATCATGAGCAGACACATGTCTTTTTCATTGCCGATTAGATCTTATATGTGAGTCATTATAGCTCGACTTAAGCTTTTGGTCAAGGCTCTAGCGTTAGATGCCCAAATTCACCTGTCATTTAGTATCCTTTTTTACGGCTGAAGAAGCTCATCCAGACTGCTGCTGCAGGATGCGCATTGTACACAGACGGTCACCCGCTGCTCAAAGATGGTTTCAATCGTGCGTATCACCTGCATATCCGGTTGCCTCGTGTGAATCGTGATATGTTTGGGCGATACCGATATAAGCGAGCTAATGACCATATCCTCGATATTCATTTCTGTCTCCAGCATTTCCGCAACGATGCGATCGGTTGGCGGATTAGGATCCAGCGGCTGAAAGCGTTCATCATAAATCATGAAATCATGACCGCCCTTATGAAGCAAATGCACCATAGGGATCTTGGTATCTTGCAGAAATACAAAATATTTCAACAGGGAGATGAACTCCTGATATTGCTTATCTAATACATATTCATCCAGTGCATAATCGACGATCTCCGATAATTCTTTGCGGTATGACACTAATCGAAAGCTTGTGAAGCCCTCCAGATTAAACTGTGTATGCTCCTGCAAATACTTATCCACTTCAACTGCAATCTTATTTTTTCGTCTTAAACGATCGGCATCAAGAAATTTTGTGCCGAGACCATCCCATTCCTTGCCGTGTAACAAATCATGACAGTACCTTTCAATGGCTGCTGTATCTGTTGTTATATTATTACGATATTTTTTGCGAATAATGGATGCCAGCATCCCTGTCTCCAGATCACTAACCACATACTCCGCAATCGCTTGTGATGCAGCTTTATAGAGAATTGGACCATGTACTTTAAGCTGAAAATGCGGCAAAATGGCCTGACATCTTATATCTTGCTCTGAAATCGCTTGAAATGTTACCAATGCCGCTCGTTCAACATTTGAGCCGATATGTAAATCGACGATTGCTTGTTCCGTCAATAAATGGGTTAATTTGTCCATCGATTGCTGGAGGCTACTCGGCAACGATATCGTAAACAGTTCCATAAGCTCACCCCTTTTCTTCCTTATCAGTATATGGTGCCGCTACACACGATATACGATGAAGAGATTGGAATGTAAGGAAGCCTGTTTATACGTATAAAAATAAAACGTCTGTCGAGATGTCCTCCTGCCTATGGCAGAATGGATCGACAGACGTTCCAATAATAAGTGCATGATTCTAAATATAATTAATTTTGCATAACGAAATCAAGACCGGCCATTTCATTGCCATGATAGGTTTTCAAAATATTATATTTCGTATCCCGCTGTGCAGGAATTTTACCGCACTCGCGAATGAGCTGAAGTATAAGATCAATGTTTACTTTGTGAGTCGTGCCTGCCGCTGATACGACATTCTCCTCGATCATTGTGCTTCCGAAGTCATTGCAGCCATAGGAGAGAGACAACTTACCCATTTCCGGCCCCATTGTTACCCAAGAGGATTGGAAGTTCGGAATATTATCCAGCATAATGCGGCTTGCAGCGACAATACGCAAATATTCCTCAGGAGGTGCTTTCTCCAGCTTCAAATTGGTATTATCCGGTTGGAAAGGCCAAGAGATGAATGCCAAGAAGCCTGTGGAATCATATTTGTTAGCAATGCATTCATCCTGCGCATCACGAATGCGCATCATATGTAATGCCCGCTCCTCCACTGATTCGCCTAGTCCATATACCATCGTCGCAGTCGTATTCATGCCATGACGATGCGCTGATTTCATAACGTCCATCCAATCCGTCCAAGAGCCCTTCATACGGCTTATTTTACGGCGTGTGCGATCATCCAATATTTCTGCGCCGCCCCCTGGCAAGGAATCAAGTCCCGCCTCATGCAGCTGTCTGATAACCTCATCCAAAGAAAGACCATCCGATACAACCTTCATCTTCTGAATTTCAGCAGGTGAGAAGGAGTGCATCGTAATTTCTGGGTAATGCTGTTTGATTTTGCGAAGAAGATCCAAATAATACGTAAATGGCAAATTCGGATTCGTTCCGCCTTGCATCAAAATTTCTGTACCGCCAACGTCGATCGTTTCTTGAATTTTACTCAAAATCGTTTCGTCAGGAAGCACATATCCTTCCTTAGATCCAGGTGCGCGATAGAAAGCGCAGAAGCGGCAATATACATCGCAAACATTCGTATAGTTAACATTTCGACCAACAACGAATGTCGTAATTGGATCTGGATGATGCCTTAGCATAATCTGATTCGCAACATGACCCATCTTCTCAATTTGATCCGATGAGAGCAATTCCATGCCTTCTTCAAACCCAATTCGTTCACCGCGCAATGCTTTATCCAATATATGGTCTATCGTTCCCATTTCGCAAAGGCCTCCTTTATAACAACCCTATTCAAACCTCTATCTATTCATCCTAACATATTTTGCGGCTGCTAGTCATCCGAAGCAACGATACTGTAACTTTCTAAATAGAGAAAACACGGAGCGTCTATTCGCGCAGCCGTGTTTTCCTTTCCTTCTATAGAAACTAGTTGCGAAGTGCTTGCTCTAAATCCTCTATCAAATCCTCAATGTCCTCTAAACCCACCGAGTATCGAACCAATCCATCTGTAATGCCGCGCGCATGTCTAACTTCCTTAGGCATTGCTGCATGAGACATCATAGCCGGATAGGACAGAATGCTCTCAACCGCGCCTAAGCTGACAGCTACCAATGGTATTTGAACCTTGCTCAGCATGGATTTGGCACGCTCTCCGCTGCCTACATCAAAGGAAACGACAGCGCCATAACCTAGTGATTGCTTCTCGTGAATAGCGCGTCCTGGATGTCCTTCCAAGCCAGGATAGTAGACAGCCGTCACTTCTTTACGCTCAGAAAGCCATTCCGCAAGTCTGCGTGCGCTTCGCTCGCTATATTCCATTCGAGCCTTAAGTGTCTTCATTCCGCGCATGAGCAGCCATGATTCCTGTGGGCTTAGAACCGATCCAAGACCGTTCTGAAGCTGCTTCAACCGTTTACCCAAGCTTTCATCCTTTGTAACCGCTAGACCCGCCAGTACATCGCTGTGTCCGCTCAAAAACTTTGTAGCGCTGTGCAGAACGATATCTACGCCAAGCTCTAATGGACGTTGATGATAAGGGGTCATGAATGTATTATCCAGCATCGTAAGCAGGTTGTTTTCCTTTGCCCAAGCTGTTGTCTCTGCTATATTTGTAATTTTTAAAGTTGGATTGGATGGGGTCTCCATAAATACAGCACGTGTATTTGGTTTCAAGGCTGCCTTCACAGCTTCGAAATCGGTCATATCAACGAAGGTTGATTCAATGCCCAAACGTTCCAATACTGTTGTTAGCAAGCGGTAGGTTCCGCCATAAACATCCTCCGTAACAATTACATGCTCGCCTGTTGAAAGCAGTAAGAATGCTGTTGATATCGCAGCCATTCCCGATGCAAATGCGAAGCCTCTTGAACCGCCTTCAAGGAGCGCGATGTAATCTTCCAACGCTTGCCGAGTCGGATTACCCGAACGGCTATAGTCGTAATCGGGCGGATTGAAAATGTCATGATGATGAAAGGTTGAAGCTTGGAAGATCGGCACGCTTGATGCGCCTGTATGCGGATCTATTTCCGCACCAAAATGCAAAAGTTTGGTAGCAAAACGGCGATCATCAGGTTGAATTTTATTTGTCTCTTCGCTCATCGACTAGAGCACCTCCCCAATCTCTTGAATGGCAGCAGCAAATGCTTGCTCCAGATCAGCAATCAAATCATCAGAATGCTCTATGCCGATGGAGAATCGAAGAAGGCGATCATCAACGCCGATAGCTTGACGGATTTCTAACGGAATATCGGCATGCGTTTGAACAGCTGGGTAGGTCATCAGTGACTCTACACCGCCCAAGCTTTCCGCGAATGCAATGAGCTGAATATGGCGAAGGATCGGCTCAACATATCGTGAGTCCTTCAACCGGAATGATAAGATGCCAGTATTGCCAGAAGATTGCTTGTTCTGAATGTCATGTCCTGGATGATGCGGCAATGCGGGATAATACACATCCTCAACGATAGCATGCTCCATCAAATATCCTGCAATGGTTGTCGCATTGTATTGATGGCGTTCCATCCTCAACGCCAACGTCTTCATGCCTCTCATAAGAAGCCATGAGTCCTGCGGTCCTAGAACTGCGCCGATGGAATTATGAAGAAAGGCGATTTCTGCTGACAGCTCTTTGCCCTTCGATACGATAAGACCCGCTAAAACATCATTATGTCCGCCTAAATATTTTGTCGCACTATGAATAACAATATCTGCACCCAGCTCGATTGGACGCTGGAAGAAAGGCGTAAGCAGCGTATTATCTACAATCGTAAGCATACCTTTCGACTTCGCCCATGACGCAACTCTCTCGATATCCGTAATCATCATTAGAGGATTGGTCGGCGTTTCGATAATGACTGCTTTCGTATTTGGTGTACACAATAACGACATTGCATCGATATCATTGGTATCTACATAGGAAGCCGTTACACCGAATCTGGACATAATCCGCTCAAGCAGACGGTAGGTGCCGCCATACAAATCAAGTGAAACGATCAAATGATCACCTTGGCTAAACAGCGAGAAAACCGTTTGCAAAGCAGCCATACCGGAGCTGCATGCAAATCCAGCATCACCGGATTCTAATTGCGCTGCCGCTTCTTCCAAAACAGCTCTAGTAGGGCTTTTTGTGCGCGCATAATCAAATCCTGTGCTCTGTCCTAATTTGGGATGACGAAACGCAGTCGCTTGATAAATGGGAAAGCTAACAGCACCGGTTACAGGTTCCTTAATTGATCCAATTTGAGCCAAATGACTTTCGATTTTCATAATGATACAGCACTCCCTTATCTCTATTTAAATGTCTGCGCCCAAATCAAACGGTGTCTGCTGATAAACGTAGTAGTTCAACCAGTTTGAAAATAAAAGGTTTGCATGAGCTCTCCATGTCGAACGCGGCAATTTTTCCGGATTATCACCTGGGAAATAGTTTTTTGGCACATCTATTTGAAGACCCTTGTCTATGTCGCGATCATATTCATACTTAAGTGACGTTGGATCGTATTCAGAATGACCGGTCACAAATATTTGTCTGCCATCTTTGGAAGCTACGAGATATACGCCAGCTTCATCGGATTCTGACAAAATATCCAGCGCTTCAATTGTGTCAATGTCCTCACGGCGAACCTCTGTATGGCGGGATTGAGGAACGAAGAACATCTCATCAAAACCGCGAAGCAGATTAACATTTCTTTTCTCAATCGTATGAGGGAAAACACCGAACATTTTGCTGTCCAAATTATATTTAGGAACGTTGAAGTGATGGTAAAGTCCTGCTTGTGCGGCCCAACAGATATGGAATGTGGATGTCACTCGTTTTGCGCTCCAATCCATAATCTCCTTCAGCTCTTCCCAGTAGTTCACTTCCTCAAAAGGCATATGCTCAACTGGTGCTCCTGTAATGATAAGGCCATCATAGTACTCATGTGAAATTTCATCGAATGTTTTATAGAACGCTTCAAGATGATCTGTGGATGTATTCTTGGATGTATGCGTTCGCGGGTGAAGCAATACGACCTCAACCTGAAGCGGCGTATTACCAATGAGTCTGAGCAATTGTGTTTCTGTTGTTTCTTTAGTAGGCATTAAATTCAATATGGCAATTCGCAGCGGTCTAATGTCTTGCTGATAAGCGACACTCTCATCCATTACGAAAATATTCTCGTTACTCAAAATTTCTTTCGCTGGCAAGTTATCTGGCACTTTAATAGGCATATCGATCACTCCCTGTTTAGTTACCAAAGCTTATGTGTAATAATTAAGCTTAGGCGTATGTCCGCTTAAACAACAAAAAGACCTTTTCTGTTGTGAGAAAAGGTCGTATGCTCAGTTAAGAAGCCATCCGCCTCTCTCATCTCCCAGAAACATAAATGTTTCCGCAAGAATTAGCACCGTGCATAGTTATGCCGGTTGCCGGGCTTCATCGGGCTAGTCCCTCCGCCTGCTCTTGATAAGAAAGTAGTCTATTCATTTTTTTAGCGATTACATTTCAATTCCTACTTTAATGCATTCTTTATGGCGCGTCAAGATCGTAGTTCGCATATGCTGATGTTGTAAGGGAAAAAAGCATGTATTTAGGCTTGAATGTAAAGCAGGCTGGGGAGTATACTAGACAAGAATTATGACAACTATTTTACTAATAAAGGGGTGCAAACGACATGGAGGGCGACAGACCGAAGCCTGATCAATATCGAATACGATTACTGCCGGTTCTATGTGAATCGGGCTCGTTCCGCAATCTATGCCGCAACCCAGTTACGATGACTGACTGAATGGGCGGCTAGGATAAGCCCTATGCCACCTCTTTAGCCGGCAGTTCTCTCTAATGGAAGAAAGGAGTGACTGCGGATGAAAATTCGTCTCGTTAACAACGGCGTTTTCACCACTATTGATGATATTAATGAAACGCTTGTCCCTGCCAAAGAAGGATTTTACTGGATTGATGCTGATGTTGAGGATCTCGTTGTATTGCAGCCCTTGTTCAATATGCATGATCTAGCTGTAGAGGATTGCCTCAGTGAAGAAGAGCAGCGTCCAAAGATTGAGATTTATGAAAGCCATTATTTTATCGTTATTAACAGCATTCGTTTCGATGATGAAGAAATCTTTTTACGTGCGCTTAATATATTTCTTGGGCGTCATTTTATTATTACCGTTACCAAACAGAAAATTAATGAACTCCGTTCATTAAAGCCGCTGCTGTGGGAGCAAGAGGTTAGCAGTCCCGATTACTTCCTCTATCACCTTGTTGATATGGTTGTCGATAATTACTTCCTCGTCGGCGATCGACTCGACAATCGTATTGAAGCACTCGAAGAAGCTATTCTCATGCACACAAAAAAATCTCACCTTAATGAGATCATCGGATTGCGAAGTGAAATATTATGGCTGAGGAAAATTCTTGGCCCGCAGCGCGATGTCATAGCCACACTAAATAAAAAAGATTTAAAGCTGATCGACGACCAGCTCCAAAAATATTTTAGCGATATTTATGAAAATGCTTTGAAGATCGCGGAGTCCTTTGATACGTATCGCGATCTTATGGGCAACTTACGAGAAGCTTATCAATCCAGCGTCGCCAACCGCGCCAATGAAATCATGCGCGTGTTCACCGCGATTACGACAATATTCATGCCCCTAACGTTTATAACCGGTATTTACGGAATGAATTTTGATTTCATCCCCGGCATGCACCTCCGAATGGGAAGCTACATTTTGTTAGCCATTATGCTGTTTCTCGGTGTGAGCATGTTTTACATTTTCCGCAAGAAGGAATGGTTGTAACAGAGAACGGGACCACAATATAGAAGGGCTGTGCTCGCTTAAGCTATCAAGGCTTCAAGCGAATACAGCTCTTTTTTTTTGCCGTAGTAGGTTATATCCTTTATAATGAAAAGATGCGAAAGCAGTCCAATCTTTAACCTTGAAAGGGGGATTGACGTGAACATTAGCCAGCTAGAGACACTTCTTATGATTTCCAAAACGATGAGCTTCCGCAAGGCCGGCGAGCTGCTCAATCTTACTCAGCCTGCCGTATCGGCACAAATAAAAAGTTTAGAAGATGAATTCAAAACCGTTCTTATCGATCGAAATCAGCCTGTCACCTTAACCGACCATGGACAAGTATTTTTAGACCACGCATCGAGAATGCTATCTATTGTAGAAGAACTGAAGCAAAAACTTTCCGATCTAAATTCTACCCCGCAGGGTCACATTTTGCTTGGAACAACATCAACGATGGCCATACAAATTTTGCCTCGCGTGCTGTCATATTTTCAAGATCAATTTCCTTTGATCAAAACCACTATTCATTCCATGCCCTCATCCCAAGTTATGGCAAGTGTAGAAAATGGCTCCGTAGATATCGGTATCACTTATTTAACTGAGAGAAATCCGAACGTTTCCTCCTCTGTCCTATATTACGATACGTTTGAACTCGTCGTGTCGCCGTCTCACCCTATGAGCAAGCTTACACACATAACGGTTGACACTCTAAAGGATGTCCCGATGATCATGCTTGGTCCTGATACGTTAGGCCGCAGATTCGTCGATCAAATATTACGCAAGCATAATGTCCAGCCTAATGTCATCATGGAGTTATCAAGCAGTGAAGAAGTTAAACGAATGGCGGAGATCAACCTCGGTGCTGCTGTCGTCTCGAAGCTTTCCATTACGAACGAGCTTCGCCTCGGCACGTTAAAGATGATCAAGGTTCATGAGCTGGATACAAGTCATCCAGTAGGCGTGGTCTATAAGTCAGGCCGCTATCTAAGTACTGCCATGCAGCAATTTCTGAGTGATCTAAAAGGAATGCCCGAGCATCATTTCATCAGCAGTGAATAACAACCATAGTGAATAAGGAGAGATTCTAATGAAATTCGACTTACATACTCATCACGTCAGATGCGGTCACGCCGATGGCAACATTGAAGATTATATTCTTGCAGGCATGAAGGCTGGTCTTCAAGTAATCGGTATTTCTGATCACTCGCCTTACTTCTACCATAAGGAAGATCAACCTTCACCCGGCATTGCAATGGCAAGGAGCGACTTTGCCAATTATGTTGAAGAGGTTCTGCGTTTGAAGGAGAAATACGAGGGTAAAATAGAAGTACTGCTCGGTATGGAATCAGATTTCTTCCCTGAGTATCTGGAGAGCTATCGGCAAGCATATGAGGGCATTCCATTCGATTATCTAATTGGCTCTGTTCATCAGGTCAGCGGTGTCAGCATCTTTAATCGAAATCGTTGGAAAAACCTAACGGAAGAGCAGCATATAACGGAAAAACGCAGCTACTATGATTTGATTAAGCAGTCTGCTCGATGCGGAATGTTCAATGTTTTGGGACATATTGATGCAATGAAGGGCTATTATCCTGCGTTCTCAGACATTCCTGCTGATTGGGAAATTGATGATGCCCTTCAAACAATCGCTGAAAATGATGTATCCATTGAGATCAATACATCCGGAAGCACGAAGTATGTAGGCGGTTGGTATCCATCCGATGCTATTTTGGAGCGTGCGCTTTATTTCGGGGTTAACGTGACCTTCGGATCAGACGCTCATGTACCAAGTCGTGTTGGTGATGAATTCGAGCTTGTGCAAAAGCGGCTTAAAGAAATCGGCTTCAGGCAGTGGGTATTTTATAGAAAACGGCAGCAAATTATTGTGCCTTTGTAAAGTTATAAATGGACAAAAAAAGTGGACCTGCACGCTGCAGGTCCAAAAGTATATATTTAAAAGGGGGTCTTGTTTATTATAATAGCCCATTAATGTAATGGGACGATAACAAGACTATTTCATTTGTGTAACAAATTCGAGGAGTTGGACAGTCATGTGGCTCATAACAGCCATCAGCAGCGCAATATTATTTGGATTTGCTGGCTGGTGGATGAAGGTATCACAAATGCGCGGCGGATCAACTAGACTTTTGCTGCTCGGTTTATATGCATCTGGAACGCTAGGCTTTGGTGTACATGCTGCATTCGAAGGCACCCTTGACAGGCTTGCCGAACCAAAAGTATGGATTGCCGGCGTCATTATCGGTGCAGGCTCTGCATGGGGAAATGCACTGTTCATGAAGGCTCTTCATTACGGACCCGCAAGCTTAACCTCTCCGCTCACGAATATGAATATCATATTGGTCATTGCATTAGGTACTTGGTGGTATAAAGAGCCTCTGAGCCTCTCAGAAGCGATCGGAATAATCCTCCTCCTGCTTGCCGTTGTGTTCATCGCCCATAAACGAAAAGAACCTCTAACGATCACTGAAAAGCGTTGGTTTATCATCGTTGGAGCTGCCGTTAGCCTGTTCGCGCTGCGAAACGGTGGACTTAAGGTTACGGAAGAGCTTGGCTTGCCCAGCGCACCGATTCTCTTTATCGCTTATGCGCTGTCACTGATTTGGTTTCTAATTCCCGCAAATAATAAAGATACGCGTTCCTCCAAGCGCACTGGTTTATGGCTCGGTATTGTTGCAGGGCTATTTTCTTACGGAGGCTTACAATTGTATGCCGTTGCGCTCGCAACAGGCCAAGCTAATCTGGCTGCCCCTATTTTTGCAACCAACAGTCTTGTCGTTGCTGCCGGCGCCATCGCTATTTACAAAGAAAAGCTAACCATTGTTCAATGGACAGCCTTTGCTTGTACGATTCTTGGATTGATCATTATTCGATTGTAGAGCTTAGCCTGTACTTCTAGTACAAAATGACAGCATTATGTGGAAAAGATGTGGAACGTTTCCGTATATTTCGTCTAACTTTTATATAGTAAATATATATATTTCAAAAATGCATCACTTACCATTGAAATGAACTTACTTTAAGTTTGTTGATATGCTACAATAGTATTACAAAAAGCGGGGTGATACGGTTGGATTATTCGACAATGTGCCCAAAGTATGAAGCGGCGGCTGACATATTAGGTAAGAAATGGACCGGCAGAATTATTCGGGTACTGCTTGGAGGACCTAAACGGTTTAAAGAAATAAAAGAACAAATTCCTGAAATGAGCGACAAAATGCTTACGGACCGTATGAAAGAGCTTGAATCCCTTAGCATTATTAATCGTCATGTTTATCCCGAAATGCCAGTGCGGATCGAGTATGAACTTACGAATATGGGCAGGGAGCTTGAACCAGTCATCGAATCCATTCAAAAATGGGGCGAAGAATGGATGTAATATAAGAAACCGCTTAGGCGGTTTTTTTTATTGCCTGGTTATTTACTACATACGCCTATTTCGTTTCTCATCCAAATAAATATCTAGTGCTGCAATACCCCGCAGCGCGAGTTTAATACATAAGTAGAGCAAGGTTATGCCCATCAAAATAAATAGTCCATATACAACAATGAGGATAATCGGAAAAATCGAAAACATACCAACTGTTGATCCTGACATCTAATCACTTCCTTTTTTATAAATGTATTCCGGTTTTCTTATTCAAAAATGATTGCAGTGTTTGTACTCACATTGAGTTTACACCATAATTTCACATTTTTATATTATGAATTCTAATTTGTACCGTTTGTTTCTCTGCTAACCGACTAAAATTGTTTCGTTTCACCTAACACAAAAAGCACGCCTATTGAAGGCGTGCTTTTTCATATTAGCAAATAATCTTCTAAAGAGATTTCATTTCCTTTGCCGTTCTTTGATATTTCAAATAGCTGTATACAAAAAGTAATGTCATTATAAGCAGCAGCCAGATTACACCAAACCGCATCATGGCAAACGGTGTTTCGAATAGAAATGCTGACCAAAATTCAACTCCAGCCTTATGCCAGAGCTCTGGCGTCAAATAAGCATCTTTCGGATTGAGATAAAATAACGCTGAATTTTGAGTGAAATATAACGCAAACAATATGATTAACAATGGAAATATTGATGTACCGTAATAGGTTGCTAAACGCTTGTATATGGCGGTTACCGAAGGGTTATCGGAAAAGAGCTCATCTTGACCATCTTTTTCTTTTATTAAATAATGATGGGAACTGCCCTTTCTTCCGGAGATATGCTTCCAACCGAACTCTTCATATAGACCTGCATAAGAGTCTAATTGATCTTTGGTTTTCAATACTTGAAAGTCGATCTTAATCACGCTATTGCGTTGTTCTGTTTCTACGAAAGTGTACATACCGAATCGGTTCACATTTGTTAATTCATAACCATTTCTAAGCCATTCATTCAACCATACTTCCTCTTTCTTAAAATCAATAAATAACTTAAATTTTCTCACCAACATTCCCCTCCATAAAAAGGTTGGTCATATGATACATACGCTTAGCATCCAGTCGTAAAATATAACGTCCTTTCTCGCTAAGAACATAAACCTTTCTTCGACTGTCATTATTTTCATTTATTTCCATTCGCTCAATTAATTGATGCTTCAATAAGTTTTCAATTGCACCATATAGTGTTCCAGCTGCTATGCGTACATCCCCAAGACTCATTTCTTCCACCTTTTGCATAATAAGGTAACCATGAGCAGGCTGCTGTAAGGCTAACATAATGTAGTACGTTGTTTCTGTTAATGGTAATAAAGGATTCCGCTTCATGTTTCTCCTCTCCCTATATAGTCTAACTATACAGTTCAACTACTTAATTGTATTATATACAGTTCAACTATACATTTCAACTGTATAATAAAAAATTCCACTTCACTAAAAAAGCAGCTCCATATTAACTAGGAGCTGCTCCATTTGAGTCAACGATATCGGACAGCTTCTTCGCATATGAAAGGAACGAAATGAAAAACTGCTGAAAGCAAATTAATCTTACATTTGTTCTACAAAAATGTTATAGATTCATGACATTTGCATGAAAATATTGTAGAAAGTATTTTTTTTGCATAAAAAATAGGTATGTCTCTATTACTTTATATCGGGATATAGACTTAGTCTTCATTATCCAATTCCCCCTAAAATAAGAGATTTTTCTCCTATCGAAAGTCCTAACACCGCTTCCAAAATCAGCATGAAATATATGTTAATTCCTTCTGATCAATCTCTCAAAAGCCTGTAACCATGCGATATTATCGTCATTTTTCAATCATTTTAATCCATTATTTGTTTGTTTTTATCAAATTTTTGATTAAATGCTCCAAAATACACTCAAAATATTTGCAAAGTTGTAGTACACTGAGTTCAGTCGAAATGAAACTACACATTTGTCCCCCTAAATACTCGTTACAGCCTCCTTAAGCAATTTTGCCTTTCTACACACTGATTGAGCCATTTACCAATTGTTCACCACAGAATATACAGAATAAATAGGATATGAACTCTATGGAGTTTATATATAAAAATCTCTTAAAAAAGGAGGTTTATTCTCGCTTGTCACGGCAATACAATCTTCCCAAATTTGAAGGAGGCTAATACATTGTCAACTATTCGTCTATCAAAATTAACGGTGAAGCATCTGCGTACGTACATTGGAATTATGCTTATAACTGCTCTAGGTCTCACACTTTTCTCGCAACAAATTTTTGCACATGGTTATATTGAAGGGCCTGCAAGCCGCGCTGCACTGTGTAAATCTGGTCAAAATACGGATTGTGGAGCAATTGTCTATGAACCCCAAAGTCTTGAAGCACCAAAAGGTTTCCCTGCAACAGGACCTGCTGACGGCAAAATAGCTAGCGCAAACGGTGCTTTTCCTAAGCTGGATGAACAATCTGCAACTCGCTGGGCCAAAGTGAATATGTCCTCTGGTCCAAATACTTTTACTTGGAAAATAACAGCCAATCACGCTACTACAAGCTGGAAATACTATATTACAAAACCAAACTGGAATCCAAATGCGGCACTCACTCGTGATTCCTTAGACTTAACACCATTTTGCACAGTGAATTATGGCGGTAAACAGCCACCTTCCTCTTATACGGACAGCTGTAATGTACCTGAACGGAGCGGATATCATGTCATTTTGGCTGTTTGGGAAATCGCTGATACCGGAAACGCTTTCTATAATGTCATTGACGCAAGCTTTAGCGGAAGCAATCCTGTTGATACACAAGCGCCTACAGCACCTACCGCTCTAATCTCTACAGCTAAAACTACAAACAGCGTGTCCTTGGCTTGGAATGCTTCGACAGATAATGTAAGCGTTACCGGATATCGGATTTATAACGGCAGCACCTTGGCTGCAACGGTTTCTGGAACAACTCTTACTTATAATGTAACAGGATTAGCAGCAAACACAGCTTACACATTCAACGTCAAAGCTATTGATAATGCTGGCAACCTGTCAAGCGCAAGCAATGCCCTTACAGTTACAACAAATGCTCCTGTCGGCAATGATACAGAAGCACCAACTGCACCAGGGGGGCTTCATGTTATGGGTGCGCCTACCGCCAGCAGCTTAATGCTTATGTGGAATGCTTCAACAGATAATGTGGCTGTAACCGGCTACCGCATTTATAACGGCACTACGCTAGTAACCACTGTATCCGGCTCAGCTACTGACTACACGGTTACAGGACTTAGCGCAAGCACAGCTTATACCTTTACCGTTCAAGCAATCGACGTTGCTGGCAATGTTTCCGCAGCAAGCACGGTTTCTGGAACAACGGCTGCCGCTTCTTCCGCTGCTGCTTGGGCAGCCAATACAGCTTACACTACAGGTACGCTCGTATCTTACAATGGCTCCACTTACGAGTGCCGTCAATCTCACACTTCACTGCAAGGCTGGGAGCCCTCCAATGTCCCTGCTCTATGGTTGTTGAAGTAGTACAAATGCAATCCTAATGACCACTCATTTTAAACCGCTAATTTCAAAAAAATAATAACCTCTTTAAAAAAAGGCAATCTCACAAGGTCCATTTAGACCTTGTGGGACTGCCCTCACATTGAGAATAATTTTATTTTTGAGTCACTAATCTTATGAGTGATTTCCATGTTCAGGCTGATGCTCTGTTTGATTCATAATGGAAGATCCATCATCGAGACGAAGCCACGACTCAACATGACGTTCGCCCTCCGTCAAGCGGATAACACGAGCTCCGCGTGGAAAACCTTCTTTGCCATATGTATTGAACCCTGTTGCGCGTCCGTAATGCAGCCGAATACCGTAAAGCTCTCCCCAAAAATCATTTGTATGATCATGGCCGCAGAATGCTGCTGTCACATCTCCCTGAGTCAACATTGCCGAGAAGAATCCTGATTGTACTTCTGGTGAGCAAACCTTCTCATTTTTGTTCCCATAGCAAACGGTTTGGTCCCACATGGTCTGGTACTCAGGAAGCGGAATATGAAAGAATGCAATTGCAGGCAAAATTTCACCTTCTAGACTGTTTCTCCAATTGCGGGATTGCTCCATATACCATTCAATCTGATCATGATGAATCCAATCGTATCCAGGAACGAGTGGGTTCTTCGAATAATCTCCGGAGTCAAGGCAATAGAGCAAGGCAGCTGCTTGCTCGCTACTTGCTCCCTTAACGGGAAGCACATAGTTCCCCATACCGTTGATATGCTCTGGGCCTTTTTGGACTAGAGAATACTTATGCGCTAATATACCATCCATTAATTCAGCCTTAGAAATACGGTTCTCGGTATCATGATTTCCAAATACAAATCCCCAAGGAATTTCTCTCTGCTCTACAGATGCAACTGCTTCCTGAAATGAACGAATAGGATCATCATACAAAGAAGTCCTCTCCGGATATTCGCTTGTAAAAATAGTGTCACCGGTAAACATAACAAAATCAGGCTGCTCGGTCTCCAGCACCAGCTCCATAACAGCTCGGGATTTCAAATCTATATCCGAACCATCCTTCCAATGAATATCCGTGAACTGAACAATTTTAAACGTACCGTCATTACGAAAGCGAAGCTCTTTTGACATCTTCATCCTTCTCTCACTGGTTTAATAACAATATACTTATTATGAACTACCCTGATAAAGCAATGATAATAATCCCCATCACAACAGCGATCGAAGCTGTAATCCTTCGGGACCCTTGTGTTTCTTTCAATACAAATAAGCCTAGCAGCGTACCGAACACAATACCTACCTCGCGCAGCGGTGCAACCATTGATACATTTGCACTTCTTGCTGCATACAAGAACAGTAAATAGGAACCCGGTGACAAAATCGCCCCGATCCAAATGATATTTAGATGATTGCGTATTACATTCTTTAACCGATTAAAATGAAGTGCTGCAGGCGTCAACCCAAGCATAAATCCAATATTCGTTACTTCAAGCAGCGCAAGCGGTGAAAGATAACCCAAGTTCGCTTTATCGATGAGCGTATAAGTCGTAATGCACAGACCAACACTCAGCGCGAGCAAAACCGGCTTTATAGATGTCCGAGTATGCTTTGTCCCTGGAGCTCGCCCGACCATAACGATAAAACCAACCAGCATACAGCAAATACCTATCCATCCCCACATAGGCATCTTTTCCCCTAATAACAATACGCCAATAGCTGGAACGAGCAAAGTCGGTGTACCGCGCATGATTGGATATACTTGCGACAAATCCCCTGCTTTATAGGTATAAGCGAGCAGCATCGAATACACACTTTGCATTGCCAGCGACGCACCTAGCAGCAGCCATTCATGAAGTGAGAACTGCGCACTCGACAATTCTATAAATAGTGTTGGTAATAATAGAATGGTAGCTGGGAAATAAATGACCCATAAGAATACAGGCTTATCCGTACTTTGTTTTGCAAACATATTCCACACAGCATGCGCCAAGCCAGAGCATAAAACAAGAACAAGCGAAATGACCAACATTGTAGCAACACCACCCCCTTTTCTATTTTCACAATCCACTTTACAAAACAATAACACACAAACACACATAAATTCAATATATCACAACGAAATACAAGTAAAAAAAAACGACTCCTGGCATGCTTCGCCAAGAATCGCTTTAAGATTTTCATTCATTTATTTACTCATAAATGATCTCAATCCCATTATCTTTATATTTTTTAACTAGTTCACGATCAATCTTAGAATCAGCTACAAACCGTTCGACCTCCGAGCAGCCGCAGACCTTAATCAGGGAGATTTGATCATACTTACTACTATCTGCAAGCGCAATCGTGCGTTTGGCGTTTACAAGCATCATCTTCTTCACTTGGACTTCACCGATCGCGTTATCCGTAACGCCTTGTTCCAGCGTCACACCGCTCATGCTCATTAGAAATAAATCAGCATGAAACCGTGAAGCAAATTCTTCAGCCAAATCGCCAATAATGCTTTGTTCTTCATTTCGTATAACGCCGCCGATCATAATCAACGTATAGTCAGGCATTGTAATTAATTCATTCACAATAGACAGTGAGTTGGTAATGATCGTCAGACGATTGAATTTAGCCTTGAGCGCTCTTGCAATATGCGTATTCGTCGTGCTTACATCAAGGGCGATAGACATCCCTTCTGTAACAAAACGGGTCGCAATCTGTGCGATTTCCATCTTCTCTTCTGAATATATCGATTCACGTATCGGCAAAGGAATTTCACGGCTATAGTCCGGTTCTTTCAGTATCGCGCCACCATGAACTCTTCGCAAGTATCCTTCGTTCTCTAAGTATTCCAAGTCTCGTCTTATCGTCTCAAACGAAACACCGAACATTTCAATAAGCTCAGAGGCTCGAATCGATTTGTCCCTATTCAGCATTTCGATAATTAACTGATGTCGCTGCTGCACAAACAACTGCGTCTCCTCCTTCCTGCCAAACTTCGAACTTTACTCTTAACTTAGAGTCTACCATATATCCCGATATTCGACCAAGCAGCCCATCTTAATAGGAAATAAACGTTATCCAGCATTATTTAAAATGAAGTCGTTTCAATTGTCTTTACATTAAGTTCTAAATATTGTAAATTTTATTCACTCTTTCTAATTCGTATAAAGTGAGGAGGCATGCTGAGTGGCAGAAGCTTTAAATAGCGATGTTAATTATCCCATGGTCCACATTCCAGGTGGCGAAATAGAATTAAGAGATGATCGAACAAAAAGGATATGGAAGGTGGAGTTGAAACCGTTCCTACTTGCCCAGTACCCTGTAACAATGGAGTTGTATTGTGCAATTACGGGGAAAACACCCAATACTATTGACCGAAATCAAAAGCCGGTTGTGAATATCTCATGGAATGAAGCCATTTATTTATGCAATCTTCTTTCCCAGAAAGCTGGATTGAAGGCATATTATTCAATAAGCGCAGACAATGATGAAATCATCTGTGATTGGGGATCAAACGGGTATCGACTTCCATCAGAAGCTGAGTGGCAGCATGCATGTAAAGCAGGGACTAGCGGATATAGATACGGAGAAATGGATAAGATCGCTTGGTATAATAAAAATTCAGACGGCGAAATCCATGATGTAGGAAATAAGGAGCCGAATGCTTGGGGACTGTATGACATGCTGGGCAATGTTTGGGAGTGGTGCTGGGATTTATATGACGAGAAGGTATACGGCTCCTACCGGATTTTTCGAGGGGGCAGCTGGGCTGAAGCGGAAAGAGGCTGCGGGGCAACCTGTCGTCGTCGCAGCCACCCATCATTTTGCATCGATGATCTTGGATTCCGCCTTGCTCGTTCTCTTTCATGAGGCTGATTAGAAGAGCCTAACCCCTTCCTTAATAAGGTCAGGGTTTAGGCTCGCTTACGCCTCTAAACTGCTCTAAATTTAGATAGTATCATCTTATCTTGCTCGGTAACTTCTGCCTGCAGATACGCCAATCCACATTAAGATTAAAGGAACCAATGATTATTGCGGTCTAAAAACTTAATGACGTGTACGAAGCATGCGTCCTACAACAAAAAGCATTTGTTTTCTTGTGAAGAAGCGAGTCATTTGAGCTGAGATGTAGTTCATAAACCCAGGGATAGCATATACTTTATTAGCTTTAAGCGAACGCAGAGCCACTTGAACCACATTCTCTGGCGTATCCCGCTTCCCTACAGACGCTTCGTCTGCCCCCACAACATTGAAAAATTCGGTTTCCGTTGAACCGGGGCATAATGCAAAAAATTGTACACCGCGTTTTCGGTTTTCCTCCCACAGAGCCTCTGTAAAAGATAAAACGAAAGCTTTAGTCGCACCATATACGGCCATATTGGGAAGAGGTTGAAAGGCTGCTGTTGATGCTACGTTAATGACAACGCCGCTTTTCCTTTTCAACATATCGGGTAAAAATAAATGAGTAAGATCAACAACCGCCATTACATTAAGCATCACTTCATCATGCTGTCTTGGTCCAGAAAGCTGTTCAAAAAGCCCATAAGTAGCGAAGCCTGCATTATTTATTAGAATATCTACACTTAAACCACGCTGCATACATTGTTGATAGAGCTCCATGGGAGAACCTTTTTGAGATAAGTCAGAGACCATTACCTGTGCTTGAACGCCATGTTTTTCCTGTAGTTTCTCTCGTAAAGCAATCAGTTTGGCTTCTGAACGAGCAACTAGAATCAAGTTGCTCCCTCTTGCTGCAAATTCATGCGCAAACCTTTCACCTATACCTGAAGAAGCACCCGTAATCAGCGTCCATTTGTTTTTTATTGGCATCATTATACCGTTTCTCCCCTTAACTCATAATCTGAAACGATGTTTCAATAAGAACCATTGTATCCAAATGAAATTACGTTGTCAAATAGAGAGCTTAACCTCCTCGAGCAAATGCTTCATTTCGTCTAATACATGCACAAACCATTAATAAATTGGCATTTTGCCATCCAAAACAGTAAAATAAGCTCTAGAGATAGGTACTATTCTAGAAAACTAAAGTTCTAAGGGTGTGAAATATCATGAATAATTCGTCCAAAATGCCTTCCATAGATGATCGTAAAGTTACAACATACCCAAATGCCAAACTTCAACATAACGAACTATTGAAATTCAACATTATAGAAGCTGCTGCATCAATCATGCAGGAACATGGTCCCGAAGCAGTAACCATTCGCAGAGTTTCCGAAAAAATGGAGTGCCCCACAAAAGTGATTTATAACTTATTTGGAAGCAAGGAAGGTTTGGCTAAAGAGCTATTTCTAGAAGGCTGCAAACTATTAGCGGCTGCCTTCCAAGCGGTGCCCGTACAAGCCGATCTAAAACAGTATCTTCTTGATCTTGGACAAGCCTATTGGGATTTCTCACGCCATTATACAAGTTACTATATGGTGATGTTTGGTGGTGCCTTTAGCGAATTCAAACCCGAAGAGGAAAGCTTACAAGCTATCGGTACAGCATTGCAACAAGTAATCACCCTCATTACTAAGGCCATTGAGCAGGGATTTATTACCGAGAAGGACCCCATACTTGTTGTTAATCTTGTTTGGGCATCGCTGCACGGCACGATCCACCTGTTTTTAGGGGGACATATGCCAAGTGAGGAAGCAGCTAAAATATTGTATGATCGATCCCTATCGAATCTAATCCAAACGTTTTTTCGGAGCGACAGATAAGTAAAATAGTTGTCTGTACAAGGTATACGATGAAAAGAAAATAAGCCGCTATCATGGTCATTCCCCGTGATAGCGGCTTATTTTTAACTTTGGAGTTTATAGAGTCTTTGTTATCTATTTACTAAATCCCTTCTACAATTCGTCTGGCGCGAACGGATACTTGGCTCAGAAGCTCTTCCTCATCAATCGTTAGCAGTTGGCGATTTCGCATAAGAACCTTACCATTTACAATCGTAGTATCCACATCGGCTCCATTCACGCTATAAGCAAGCAGTGATTCAACATTGTGAATGGGCTGTAAATGCGGTTTTTTCATATCTATTAAAATGATATCTGCTTTTTTGCCAGCTTCAAGTGTACCTACCTCTTCACCGATGTTCAGCAGCTTTGCACTTTCTTTGGTTGCCATACGAAGAATTTGACTAGCTGGCAGCCTTGTAGGATCGCCATAGTCTAGTTTTTGCAGCCATGAGGCAGCTTTTATTTCTTCAAACATATCCAGTGTCGTAGCACTTCCCGCACCATCTGTACCTAAACCGACTGTGATCCCTTGCTCCATCATAGCTGAGATAGGTGCGATACCGCATCCCAGCTTTAGATTACTTACTGGATTATGTGAAACGCCCCCGCGCATCCCCCTTAAAAAACGGATATCTCTTCGATTCACATGTACACTATGTGCCAAAAGAACATGTGATTTCTCAAATAATCCTAAATCATATAAGTACTCAGCCGGTGTTTTGTTGTACTTCTCTCTCATTTTGATGACTTCTTCTTTTGTTTCTGCTAAATGGATATGAATCGGTATATCCCTCTTCTCAGCAAGTGTGATGAGTTCTCTTAAGGGCTCGGGCGGGCATGTATATGGAGAATGCGGACCAAGCATGGTCGTAATTCTACCATCTGCTCCACCAGACCACCGATCTATCAGTTCGATAGCTTCGCTCATCCTCCTCCCCCCATCATCTTCCAGAAACACTAATCCTCGGGTCAATGATGCGCGCATGCCGACTTCCTCTATGGCTATAGCAATATCACTCATATGAATGTACATATCAGCAAAAGCCGTCGTTCCTGACTTAATCATTTCAGCCATCGAGAGCTTGGCGCCCCAATAAATATCCTCAGACGTCATTTTGGCCTCAGCGGGAAGCATTTTCTTATCTAACCAATCCATTAACTTAAGATCATCTGAAAATGCTCGGAGTAAACTCATAGGTGTATGCTGATGCGCATTGATCAATCCCGGCATAGCCGCCATGCCCGCACCCTGAATGACTTCCTCGGATGGAGCATTGATTTCAAATTGAATATCAGCAATCTTATCCCCCTCAATTAGAATATCACCAACGAAAGGCGTTTCATTCTTCATGGTGACGATCATGACATTTTTAATTAGTGTCCGCATAAAATACCTCCTGTTTTCTTCTTGATAACTAGAAGGATAAACCTTTCCTCAAGGAGAATGTCAACTCGAAAACAGTTATTCATTGGATTGAGCTTTACTTTCACCTAACGTGAACGTTTAATATAGAAATAGGAGATGGTGATTGAGATGAAAATAAAAGAGATAGCTAATAAGCTCAATATTTCTACAAGAGCCATTCGTTTCTATGAGGAACAAGGCTTGATTACGCCCATAAAACAAACAAATAATCAATATAGACTATTTAATGAAAAAGACATTTGGCGACTGCAAACCATTATTTCTTTACGAGAAGCAGGAATGACAATCGCTCATATCAAAAAATCACTTCTAGAGATAGATGCACAAGATACGGGAGAGCTTCAGTATTATTTGGAGCTGCAACGCTCCGTCCTCTTCTCAAAATGGTTGGAAATCAAGCATATTATTGAAACGACAGATGATATGATTGATAGCGTAAGAACGCATAAAACAATACCCCTCGACGATATTTATGCTCTAGCTGAAGGCTCAAAGCGACTAAGAGAACAAAGGGGCAGCTGGCAGGATAAATGGAATTATGATTCTTTAGCCAACAGCCATGACCAGCTAGTGTTGGAAGAAGCTTTAGCTTATAAAGGCTACGAGGAAGCTTTAAATCTCATAGTCAAATGGACATCCCCCCTGCAAGGTGAAATGGGATTGGATATTGGGACCGGAACTGGAAATCTAGCAGGAAAGCTTATTCAACAAGGCGCCGCAATGGCTGGAGTCGATCAATCCAAAGAAATGTTAAAGCACTGCAATAAGAAGTTTCCTAATATGGAGACGAAGCTTGGAAATTTTCTTGCTATACCCTATTTAGATGAAAAATTTGATTTTGTTGTCTCTAGTTTTGCTTTCCGTCATCTGACGAACGAGCAGAAACGATTAGCGATAGAAGAAATGCGAAGAGTATTGAAGCCACATGGACGCATATGTATTGCTGATTTAATGCATGCAAATGAAATAGAAATTAACCATTTCGAAGAAAATGATCATTACATATCCTTACCCGAGTTCGTTCATTTGTTCGATGATATGGGTTATATAACTAAGCATCAACGCATGAATGAACGTCTTCATGTCATTTTCGCAGTGCCAATACGATGAGGTAGTTAGTCATATAAGCTGCATTCCATCCATAAAAAAACATAAAAAAAAGCTGCCTCTTGTCAGAAGAGACAGCCTTTCTGTGTTTTTACAGCTCAACCATTGCTTTAATAACTTTTGACTCCGGTTTTAGCCATGTATCGAATTGCTCAATCATATGCTCAAATGAGGTTCGATGCGTTATAAAGCTGTTCACATCCATATTTCCGCTTTTGACTGCTTCAATGACATTTTCAAAATCCTCAATGGTAGCATTTCTGCTGCTCAGCAGCGTCATCTCTCGTTTGTGGAATTCTGGATCATTAAATGAAATATCAGCCTTCACTAGACCAACATAGACCAGCTTTCCGCCATGTCCAACGAGCTTGAAAGCATTCATCATTGATCGCGCGTTGCCCGTAGCATCGAATACGACAGTAGGAAAATCACCATTCGTCAAAGCAGCCAGCTTTTCCTTCGCTTCCTCAAGCGCATTAACGGTATGATCAACCTTCGCCCAGTCCCTGCAAAAAGCCAACCGCTCATCATTAATGTCCATCGCAATGACATTCGCGCCCTTATGCTTCGCAAATGCCATGACTCCAAGTCCGATTGGACCCGCTCCAATAACGAGGACCGTCTCTCCCTCCCTCAGCTCTGAACGTCGAACGGCATGTGCTCCGATACTGAAGGGCTCCAATACAGCAGACTGATCCAGTGTAAGCCCATTCGTCTTAATCAAATGACTAACAGGAACCGCTGCTAGCTCCCTCATGCCTCCATCAATATGAACACCCAGCACCTTCATATCCGTGCAGCAATTCGTTTTGCCGTGACGACAGGCAATGCATTCGCCGCAGTGCATATAGGGGATAACACTCACCTGATCTCCAACCTGGAGGTCTTCTTCCTCTTCGCCGATCTCTTCGATAATACCAGCAAGCTCATGGCCCAGTACGCGAGGATACGAAAAAAAGGGCTGATTTCCCTTGTAAGCATGCATATCGGTTCCGCAAATTCCAATTCTTCGAATCCGTATAATGGCTTCTCCATCCTTACGTATCGGTTCTTCTAATGCAATAAACTTAAGTTCATCAACCTTCTCGCATATGATTCCCTTCATTGCACCGAGCTCCTTGTATGTTTGATCTTGGTGTTATATTCAGCTGCGCCGCTCGCCCAAGTAACGTTATGCACCGGTTCCAAAATGGCAAGCACCTCACTAAGCAGCTGCTCATCGATTGGCTCATCTGTCCATTCTGCATTGCGGCGAATGTTATCCGGATTAGCCGTGCTCACCAGCGTTGTAGGAATTTGTTCATTAGCTGTTGCATACTGGATGGCAAGCTTTGCTATATCGGCTCCATTGTCGTTGCAGAACTGAGCAGCTTGCATCGATAGCTCCTTAAGCTTCTCGTCGGCAGGATGCCAGTCCGGCGTTCCTCTTGTGCTTAGCAGCCCCATAGAGAGCGGAGATGCGTTAACGAGTCCTACCTCTTGGCTTTCAATGAGTGGGAGCAGCTCCAGCAGTGATGTATCATTCAATGAATAATGGCAGTAAGATAGGATCACTTCAATCCCTGAATTGGGAAGCCACTTCTCAAACAACTCTAACGGCAGCCCAGAGATACCGAAATATCGAATCTTTCCTTGCTGCTTTAGCTTCTGTAGTGCTGGAATAGCTTCTTCGGCCTGAGCTGCCGTGACAAATTCCAAATCATGAAGAAACATCATGTCGATGTAATCCGTGTTTAGACGTTGAAGGCTCTCCTCAAGGCTGGCAAAAATCCGTCGTTCAGAGAAATCAAACTGATCCGATCCATACCTGCCCGCTTTTGTAGATAGCAGAAACTTATCCCTCGGAAGGTCACTTATCGCTTTTCCAAGCACCGTTTCCGCCTTCGTAAGACCATAATAAGGAGATACATCGATATAATTGATACCTGCATCAATGGCTGTATGAACAGTCCGAATAGCTTCTGCTTCGTTTGTATCACGGAATACTGAGCCGAGTGAAGATGCGCCAAAGCTCAGTACGGACACATCAAGACCGGTTTTACCTAGCTTTCTAAACTTCAATTTCTCCACTCCTTTTACTAGCTGTGGCTTAAACGATGTTTTATATTCTCTTTTGCATCGATTTGCAGCCTCACCTGCCATCATGCTTATAAAATAACGCCATCCTTAAAGATCGCAATTTCCTTGAAACCGTTGCGTTCATTATGGGTCTGCCTCTCGCCCGATGCTAGACTAATCAGCTGGTCCCATAGCTCATCAGTCAGCTCATTCATGCTCTTATTCTCCAGAAGCTGTCCGGCGTTAAAATCAATCCAGTTTTTCTTACGCGCTGCAAGCTCGCTATTCGTTGCAATCTTAACAGTTGGAACCGGACCTCCAAACGGCGTTCCTCTACCGGTCGTGAATAAGACAATATGGGCGCCGCCCGCGGATAAAGCTGTGACAGAGACCAAGTCATTACCAGGCGCTTCCAGCAGGTTCAGTCCTTCCTTAGTCACACGCTGACCATAAGGAACGACATCGGTCACTACTGCATGACCGCCCTTTTGCGTACAACCCAGAGATTTTTCCTCCAGTGTGCTGATACCGCCAGCTTTGTTGCCTGGTGAAGGATTCTCATAGATCTCCTGATCATGACGAATAAAATATTGCTTAAAATCATTGATGAGATGAACAATTTTGCCAAATACCTGCTCATTTTCCGCTCGGTTCATTAAGATCGTCTCCGCGCCGAACATTTCCGGGACTTCTGTTAAAATCGCCGTTCCGCCTGCCTCGATCAGCCTGTCCGATACGGTTCCCACTAGCGGGTTAGCCGTTATGCCGGACAGACCGTCTGAGCCGCCGCATTTCAGCCCAAGCTTAAGTCTAGACACGGGCACAGGCTGGCGTTTAAACTTCTCCGCATATTCAACCAATTCTTCAATTAGCTCAAGCGCCGTATCAATTTCATCCTCTACCTCTTGTGATTTCATAAACTTCACTCTGGCAGGATCATATTCGCCGATGGCTTCCTTAAAGGAATCAATCTGATTGTTCTCGCAACCAAGTCCCATCACGAGAACGCCCCCTGCATTAGGATGATTAACAAGAGAAGCGAGCAGCTTCTGTGTGTGAGTAAGGTCATCTCCAAGCTGTGAGCAGCCGAATGGATGAGCAAAATGATAGACGCCCTCTACTCGTCCCTCAAAAAGCTTCTCCGCTTGCCTTGCTACGACCTCGCAGGTTTTATTAATGCATCCGACCGTATTGATAATCCAAATTTCATTGCGGATACCAACATCTCCGTTATCCCTTACATAGCCTTGAAAGGATTGCTTCTGAGCAGAGCCCGCCCTCTGAGATGTCTCTTGCTCCGCAGGCTCGAACTTATAATTAACAAAGCCGCTAAGTCCTGTACCTAGATTATGTGTATGAACCCAGCTGCCAGGCTTAATATCCGATTTAGCGACTCCAATAGAATAGCCGAATTTCAATATATGGCTGCCTTCTTGCACGAGCTTTGCGGCTATTTTATGACCCTTGGGCACATCATCAAGCAGTTCAAGCTCTTGATTTCCTTCCAAAATCAGACGATCGCCTTTCAACATAGGAGTCAGAGCGATCACAACATGATCCTGTTCATTCAAGCGAAACCAATTATTCATGCTCGTTCACTCTCCATGTCCATTAAATTAGCAGCAATTGCTTCAGCAAGACCATCAAGCACAGACAAATCACGGCCCCAAACTTCATCAAGCGCAAGCAACCGCACTACTGTATCTCGCTGCGTTTCTCCTAAGCGTAATGATTCTCCATATGACGCCTCAAATGCTTCAAGCACAGCCGAATCGTCACGAACTGTATAAAAGGTACCATTCAAATCAATGCCCTGAAAACCTGAATCGGTGCGCTTCACGTTATAATAGCGAAGCAAGCCTGCAAAACCGTGAACCAATCGTTCTGGAATCGGTTCTCCCTTATCCGCATAATGAAGCAAGGATGGCAGCAGCCGCACCTTAAATTTACTAATGCTATTCATTGCTATATCCGATAGGCGATGTCTAATGAATGGATTCAGGAATCTTTCATAGACGGTTGCCGCATAATCCCTCAGTTCATTTGCTGGCAGCGGCATTGACGGAATAATCTCTTTCTCTACCGTCTCACGAATAAACGCACCAAGCTCGGGATGCTCCATGACCTCACGAACCTGTTCTAGTCCATGAACGAGAGCGAGCGGTGCCATCAGTGTATGTGCTCCGTTCAAAATACGCACTTTTCGCATTTGGAATGGTCTCAAATCATTTACCCAATGCACATTCAGTCCCGCTTGGCGCAGCGGCAGCTTCTCATCCAGCTCTGGCTCCGCTTCAATCGCCCAGAAGTGATAAGGCTCTGCTGTACTTAGCATCGCATCGGAGTAACCCCACTCCTCGAACCATTGCTCCGCTTGTGCTCCATCTGGATAGCCAGTCACAATCCGATCGACAAGCGAATTTAGAAATCGATTGTTCCGAACTACCCATTGCTTAAATGCTTCCGGCAGCTCCCAATCATCGCTATACCGAAGCACACATGCTCTCAGCTCATCCCCATTTCGTTCCAGCAGCTCACAAGGCAAACAAATCAAACCGCGATCCGCAGCGCCCCCAAATGCCAAAAATCGGCGATACAATAAATATGTCAGCTTGCCGGGAAATGATTGTATTGGCTGTCCTTCCACAAGTAACTCCGGCCGATAGATCAAGCCTGCTTCCGTCGTATTGGATATAACAAACTGCAGGTCTTCGCTTTCCGCTAAAGCGATAAGCGACTCCCAATCAGAATAAGGATCGAACGCTTGCTTGAACACCGATATGACTTCTTTCTGTTCCACGCACTCACCGTTCTGGAGTCCTCTAATAACGAGCGTATATAACCCATCCTGATCAGCGAGCGTCTCGATCTTCGCTTTACCTGTTGGTCTCGGTTGCGTCACTGCAACACTGCCCTCATATAAACCTTGTTTCCGACATTCCTGCAGCATCCAGTCCACAAATCCACGCAAAAAGTTACCTTCCCCGATTTGCAGCACCGTGATCTTGCTCCCCTGTGTTCGACTATAAAGCTCACGTTCTACTCCTTTTAATAAGGATCCATTTAATTGGCTCATCGTTTATAAAACTCCTTCGCATTTAGTCCGAATAAACGTTCACGATCCGCATCACTCCATGTTTCCGGTAGCGCTTCCATTATGATGCTGATTACTTGATCATAACTAGCTGCAAGCAGGCAAACCGGCCAATCACTGCCGAACATAACCCGATCCGGGCCGAAATGCTCCAGCACATGTGCGATATATGCCGAAAAATGCTCAGGTTTCCATGTCCTATGATCTGCTTCTGTCACCAAGCCTGACAGCTTGCAATATATATTTTTATGACGGGCTATCTCAGCCATCTGACTTCGCCAAGGCTCAAGCACGCCAGCAGCAATTGGCGGCTTTGCGATATGATCGATAACGCCTCTAAGGTTGGGGACCCTCTTGAGCAGTTCCAAGACAGGCTCCAGCTGATGAGACCTGACTAGCAAATCCACGGGAATGCTCCGCTCCGCATATAGCATCAGCGCTTCAATGAAGTAGGGTTCCAATGCCTCATTAGCATCCGGCATTTCCTGAATCATGGCACGAAAGCCAGCGATCTTCGGGTGAGCGCTGAATCGCTCATAATGGGAGTAATGATGGGGATCTTTCAAGTCCAAATAAGCCACTACGCCAAGAATACTATCATCATGCTGACTCAGAGCCAGCAAATAATCGGTTTCAGCTAACGTTGGTGCTGCCTGTACCGCAATGGTCCAGCCGATACCATGCTTATCTAAGCTTGGCTTCAAGTCCTTCGGCAAATAATCACGGTAAAGCACGGGTAGCTCTGGGCTGATCCATCCGTAATCCCCTCGTTCGATTGACCAATAATGCTGATGTGCATCAATCCTCATAACACGCTAACCCCCTGTTGAATGATGATGTTATTGCTATATTAATGATGTTGATAAAATAGGTCTTATAATATCTCTGTTACTACCTATTATAGAGAACAATAATACTTTCAAAAATAGCGTATTCTTGCATATTTGTACTCAATATTGATATTTGCTATACTTAAAATCACCCAATTCAGCATGAAGAAGGACATTTATGAAACCATTTCGCAAACAATTCGATTTCAGCTCTCCCTTCCCATTCGATTGCAACTATAGAGATAAAAAACATTGGCAGACTGAGCTTCCCGATCATCTTCATGATTGGTATGAGCTGGTCTATATTTATGAAGGAAAAGGCACCTTTTTCATTGATCAAACTTTTTATGACATGAAGCGCGGCGACCTGTTCATTATCCCAGGAAACACCATCCATCGCTCACTCCCGGATAAAATAGAGCCCGTTACATCGACTGCTATTTTCTTCAGTACTTTATTCGTCCAAACAGCCTCATTAGGCGACTCGTTTTCTTATCTGCGCTGCTTTGAGCAAGCCAAAAAGCTAAAAAGATATAAGCTTGAGCCAAGCAATCTTGAGCAAGTAAAACTCGAGAAACTTATCGACGAGCTTCAGATTGAGCGACAGGAGCAGCAGGCTGGTTATCGGCAGGCTGTGCTGCTTAAGCTCGAGCAAATACTCCTGTTATTGAACCGTAGCAGCTTACCTCACACGCTTCCAGAGCGTGACGCTAACAGCACAGAATCTGCTTTGATTGGGCCGCAATGGATGCGAAGCATTTTGCTTCATATCGACCAGCACCCAGAGGCTCCCCTTGGCTTGTCTACGCTTGCTCAGATGGCAGCCGTTACACCCGCTCATTTCTCCCGCGTCTTCAAGTCATTGACCGGCATGAATGTAACCGAGTACGTAACAGCTAAGCGCATCATACTTGCGAAAGAGTTACTGCTGGCGAGCGATGCCAATGTAAGGCTTATTGCAGAACAATGCGGCTTCGAGAGCCTGCCTCATTTTCACCGGATGTTTAAGAAATTTACAGGCTTAACACCAGCGGCATATAAAAGAAATACTGCATCTTTATAAATCATGCAAAAAAAATGCCTCAGACCTATTCAAACAAAGGTCTGAGACATTTGGGCAATCTGTGAATGACATATGATCCATATTATCCTTCTACGATGATAGCTTATTTAAAATATTAAAGATCAACTGCGCTCCTTCAGCACGGGTAGCAATCCCTTCGGGGTTGAACTGCTGATTCGACTGTCCCTCGATAAGGCCAAGAGAGAAAGCCAATGCTACATATTCCTTCACCCAAGCAGGGGATGCATTTAAGTCGGAGAATGGAAGCTGCATACTCTCTGATGTCATTTGTCCGCCTGCTACTTCGAATGCCCTTACAACCATAGCTACTGCATCTTGTCTTGTAATGGGGGCGTTTGGCATAAAACTTTTCTCTCCAACACCTTTTACAATGCCGGCTTGAACAGCTGCTGATACCGAATCCGCGTACCACTTATCAGCAGAAATGTCGGTAAACGGAGTAGAACCGTTCCCCTTCAAATCTAGTAATCGAACAAGCATAGCCGTCATCTCCGCTCGAGTCATGGATCGATTTGGAGCAAACTGCTTCTTGCTGATCCCTTCAATCACATGCTTCGCAGCTAGTTCCTTAATGACTGGATTGATCCAGTGTGAGGTTGTATCTTCATATGATTTATTAAATTCCAACACTCCATAAGTATGAGCAAGCTCAGAGATCTCTAATTTCAACTTACCGTTCTCCCATGTCCCAGCTAAATAAATAAGCTTGCCGTTCTCATCCGCTCCGTAAATGCCTGAGAGTTTGCTATTCAAGCTTGTAGATACCGGTAAAAGAATCGTTATTGCTTTGTTCAACTGAGGTAAGGTGTATGTTTTCCCTGCACTTGTTGTGATGCTAAAGCTAAATTTCAACAGATCACTTCCTATTGTAAGCGAGGCAACGGAATTATTTTCAGCATTAGCCAACCACGCTGCTAGCTCATCTCCCGTTATTCGGGATGCTTGCAATTTAATCGTGCTTCCTCCCCGTTCATCATCAGGAATCAACTTGCTCATAGTACTGAAAAGTTCAGCTGGCAGGATGAACGATACATTTGTAGCGTTAACCGTTACAGCGTTGTTTTTAAGAAGATTAGCTGCATAACCTGGAAAGATTATTTCTTGAAATGGTTTGTCCGTATTAAAAACAACATTTCCCTTGGCTATAAGCGACTCCAGTTCACTCGCACTGACTATCCATTCGTCCTTCTCTCCTGTCGAAGTATCTGGTTGTACTGGTGGAATAACCGGGATGTCATTACCCTTGGTCAAAGTGAATTCATCAACAATGCGCCCGCTCACCGTTTGCGTTACGAATTTCAACTCATCACCTGTAATATCTACGGAAGCATACATTTGTGTCTTCTCCTCATCTGTCACCCGCTGCCATTCTCTCTTCGTTTGCGAATAGAACTTTGGCCCTGTTGAGCCAGCAATGACATACGTCGTCCCCTTACCATCTGCAGTTATTTCATTATTCAGCATCGGATATGTGCGTAAATAAATATGATCATGCCCATTCAGCACAAGATCCACCTTATGCTCCTCTAGAACAGGAGCCCAAAGCCGTCTAATGTCTGCAGTGTCGTAAATACTGCCATAGGGTCCCCGATGAAAAATAGCAATTTTCCACTTTTTATTTGTTTTGGACAAATCCTTCTCCAGCCATTTCTCCTGCTCCTCATATTGATATTCACTATTTAGAACCATGAAATGAACTTCCTTGTAGTCAAATGAAAAGTTACTCCCCTTTAGGCTTTCTACTCCATTGCCTGGTTGGTTAAAATGCTCCAAGAAATCATTACTCTCTCTGTTGCCCATAACCTCATGATTGCCAATAGCACTAACCAAAGTCGTATGCAACAGAGCCTCTTGAGCTTCGCTGAACCACCATTTCCATTCTTGTTCATTAAAGCCCTTCTCAACCATATCACCCGCATGAACCATAAACTCCGCATCAGGAACGTTCGCAAATGCTGTTTTCACCGTGTTGCCCCATAATTGAAATCCAGGAATATCCGCAGCCTGAGAATCTGCAAAATATAAAAATTTCGTATGTTCTCCCGCGATCTCTGTTGTTTTGAATGTCCCTTGCGGACTATAGCTGCCATTGTCATCCCCGACTCGATACACATAAGCAGTGCCTGGCTCTAAGCCTGTGACAGACGCTTTATGCACCCTTACCGTTCCAATATCGAGCGATTGATACAATGAACTGGTTCCGACAACTTTCATAACATTTTTTTCGTCAAAACGACTGAATTCAGACTCCTTCACAATTTCGATGACTGTAGCTTCCGTGCCCGGGTTCGTGTGCCATGTAAAGCCTCGTGTAACAGTTGGATCCTCACCCATGCTTACGTTTATATTGTAAGGTATTGCCGTGCCTGAGAGCGGCGATACCTTGAAATCGGTCACTGGACTATACAAATTCCCCTTTACCGTTTGAATTGAATACGTTTTCACTTCTGAAGTGAGTATGCTTGTGATCAACTTGCCATTACTGTTCGTAGATCCGATCATCATTCCATCGGCCATTATTTGCGCACCCGCAGCTGGAGACCCCATTTCATCAACCACAGTCAATACAGTCTCAAAACCTTCTACATTTCCATTCTCTTGCCAGCTAATTGACAAACCGCTTTTGATTTCGGAGGTCAATGGGAATCCGAAGAAGCTATAGCTGTTACCCCCTGAACTAACAAATGAGACAGAACCTGATTCAAAAGCAATGACATTCGTACCAGTAGCATCCTTCTTCACAGCGTATTGAATCTGACCGATCAAATCGTCATCTGTCAAAGCGCCGTTCAGCTTATCCATGGTTACGGTAACCGTACCTTTGGAGCTATCCATCTCTGCTTGTGCCTGGGACGCATTCAGCTTGGTCCCTATGATAAATTGCAAGTTTTCTACCTTAGAGGGATCAAAAGCGAATTTGATTTGTCCTCCATTAATATCCGAGGACTTCATACCCTTAATATCTATCGTGTACGTATTACCTGTATATAAACGCTGGGGTGTATCGTATAACAATTTTGAAGAGCCTGTATCGATATTAAAAGTCCAGCTTCGAGTAGTCATATTGCCAGCCAGATCTCTTACAGTAACCTTTGCTTCATGAATACCATCAGCCAGCGGACTTGTTGGCGTGTATTGAATTTTACCGTCACTGGAATTCAGCATATGCTGAACTCGTACACCATCTAGATAAAAACGCATACGATCCGGATCAATAAGCGTCGTCTCTGGGTGTTTGACGGGATCATAGCCGACATCTTCCGCATAGACCATAATAACCGGCTGATTCATATGAATCGTTTCTCCTTCCGCCGGGGAGAAGCCTTTCAGAATTGGCGGCTCCAAATCATCCTCATTTGGCGCGTACAAAGCACGAATCTGATCCACATAGATCACTCCAGCATCTTTCTTATCTCCTGACGGCTCCATGTAGCGTACTGGCATATCCATCGTTAGCGGAAGCGTTCTACCTTCAGGAACATCAACCTCTAAGTATCTCCATCCTACCCAGTCGATGCCTACATTCTGCTCTACAAAGTTCAGCGGGATCGTTCCCTTGCTGTCGCGCAGCTGTGCACGCAACCAGTGCTCCTTGCCATCTCCGTAAACCCACATGCTTATTTTTTTGGGGTAGCCAGGAATTTCGATATTATTCTCTTCGCTTGCCGTTTGCAGATAAGCACCTGAAGTACCCGGCTTACCTGTAAAATCATATTTTAGCTTTAGTGCTCCATTGCCAAAACGAACCAGATCTTCATCCGTTTCAATGCTGACCTCGGCCGTATTAAATTGTGCTCCTGCTGATGGTAAATACCGATTGAGTCCATTTTCAAAGTCCTCCAGCACCACAGGTGCAAGGCTGCTACTGGATTCATTACTTGAAGTATCCGTTGGATTGTCCATTGTACCCTCCGCAAAAACCTGACCTATCGGCATAATCAAAACCAGCAGTATAACCATACTAAGCAGCGAGGAAACCATTCTTTTACTTTTTTTGCTTGTCATTTCACCATTACCTCCCCATTCTAGTTAAAAGATTATGAATGGTACGTTTCTCGCACCAATTCCTCCATTTGAAATTTTATTACAAATTTCATTAAATATTATAAAACTTTATTCCAAATAAAAGAAGGAACTTTATTACTAGTTAAAATTATCCATTTTTGATTAGGTAAAATATAAAAATCGTTAATAGTTCCCTTGACTTTTTAGAAGCTGAGAACCGTTAACCCGATACTATAAAAAGTAGAACTATTTCAACAGTTAGGGGGGAAGTAAGATTAATGAAGGGAGTTATTCCAAAGCGAGGCGATCATTCCTATCCTATGGCTGCGTTTGAACTATTCCACACTAGAGCTTAATCATAAGTTGTTTTTTGCAGTATTCTTTTACCGACCAGCTTGTGGCTGTTATGTACGATTTATTTGAAGCTTCGGAGCTCATACTCATCATCACTCAGCAGATTGACAAGAGTTTTCCAATCCATTATCATTGATAATAATAATCACTATCAAATAAAAAAAGAACTCTCGATAAAATCGAGAGCTCCTCTATAGTTAGCCGGCTCTATACGCCAAGCCATTTTTTGAACAAATGTTTCGTTGTATCTTTGTTGATTGCTGCAATGGAAGTCGTAAGCGGAATGCCCTTCGGACATGCGCGCACACAGTTTTGCGAGTTACCGCAACCTTCGATACCGCCATCAGTCATAAGCGCATCCAGACGTTCCTCTTTATTCATCTCACCAGTTGGATGGGAGTTGAACAAACGAACCTGAGAAATTGCTGCTGGACCGATAAAGCTGTTCCGATCATTCACGTTAGGGCAAGCTTCAAGACAAACACCGCATGTCATACATTTAGATAGCTCATATGCCCATTGGCGTTTGGTTTCTGCCATACGCGGACCTGGACCTAGGTTATAGGTACCATCAATCGGAATCCATGCCTTAACGCGTTTCAACGCACCAAACATGCGCTCACGGTTAATAACAAGGTCACGAACTACTGGGAAAGTACGCATTGGCTCAAGTCTTACAGGCTGCTCCAGCTTATCGATAAGCGCGCTGCACGCTTGACGAGGCTTGCCATTGATGACCATGGAGCATGCTCCGCATACTTCTTCCAAACAGTTCGATTCCCAGCATACAGGTGCTGTACTAGCACCATCCGATTTTTTCGGATTACGTTGAATCTCCATAAGTCCGCTTATGACGTTCATATTCGCACGGTATGGAATTTCGAATTCTTCCGTATAAGGCGCTGATTCGGGAGTATCTTGACGGGTAATGATGAATTTAACCGTTTTTTTAGCAACAGTTGTTTCAGCCATCTTTATTCTCCTTTCTTCTTATCGCTTGAGTAATCGCGTTTACGAGGTTTAATCAAGCTAACATCGATATCCTCATACGAGATTTCTGGTCCCTCTTTCGTCCATTTCGCAATTGTTGTCTTCATGAAATGGTCGTCATCACGTTCTGGGAAATCAGGCTTGTAGTGAGCACCGCGGCTCTCATCACGTAGAAGCGCGCCTTTTGTCATAGCTTCTGATAGCTCAAGCATGTTCCATAGTTGACGAGTGAAAGCAACGCCCGCATTGTTCCAAGCTGAAGTATCATTGATGTTGATGTTTGCATAACGCTGTTTCAGCTCTTTGATCTTAACGATCGTAGCTTCCAGCTTATCGTTAAAACGTACAACGGTCATGTTGTTAGTCATGATTTCGCCAAGTTCTTTGTGAATAACATAGGCGTTTTCATTGCCGTTCATTTTGAGAATGCTGTTGAACTTATCGGTTTGACGTTTGTTCTCGCGATCAAACACGGAGGAAGCAATATCCTCAGCCGATTTTTTCAAACCTTTAATATATTCGACAGCTTTCGGTCCAGCTACCATACCGCCGTAAATAGCGGATAGCAAGGAGTTAGCGCCAAGACGGTTACCGCCATGGTATTGATACTCACACTCGCCAGCTGCGAATAGACCTGGAATGTTCGTCATTTGATTGTAATCAACCCACATGCCGCCCATTGAATAGTGAACCGCTGGGAAGATCTTCATCGGAATTTTCCGAGGATCGTCACCCATGAATTTCTCATAGATCTCGATAATACCGCCAAGCTTAACGTCAAGCTCCTTCGGATCCTTATGAGACAAATCAAGGTAAACCATGTTTTCTTGGTTGATGCCTAGCTTCTGATCGACACAGACGCTAAAGATTTCACGTGTTGCAATATCACGCGGTACCAAGTTTCCGTAAGCTGGATATTTCTCTTCCAAGAAGTACCAAGGCTTGCCGTCTTTGTAAGTCCAAATCCGTCCGCCTTCACCACGCGCTGATTCGGACATCAAGCGAAGCTTGTCATCCCCTGGAATCGCAGTCGGGTGAATTTGAATGAACTCGCCATTCGCGTAATTAACACCTTGTTGGTAAACTGCACTTGCAGCTGTACCTGTGTTAATAACGGAGTTCGTTGTTTTTCCGAAAATAATGCCGGGACCGCCTGATGCCATAATAACCGCATCTGCACGAACCGTATGAATTTCCATCGAACGCAAATCTTGTGCAGAGACGCCGCGGCATACACCGTCGTCATCAACAACTGCGCCAAGGAATTCCCAGTGTTCGAATTTATTTACCAAGCCTGCTGCTTCCCAACGACGAACTTGCTCGTCCAATGCATAAAGCAGTTGTTGACCTGTTGTTGCTCCTGCGAATGCAGTACGTGAATGCTTTGTACCGCCGAAACGACGGAAGTCCAGCAAGCCCTCTGATGTACGGCTGAACATAACGCCCATACGGTCCATCAAGTGGATAATACCAGGTGCTGCATCACACATTGCTTTAACCGGTGGCTGATTCGCTAGGAAGTCACCGCCGTATACTGTATCATCGAAATGCTCCCATGTAGAATCGCCTTCGCCTTTTGTATTAACGGCGCCGTTAATACCACCTTGCGCGCATACGGAATGGGAACGTTTGACCGGCACAATGGAGAACAGATCGACGTGCACGCCTGCTTCTGCCGCTTTAATAGTAGCCATCAAGCCGGCAAGTCCGCCGCCTATGATAATAATTTTATTTTTAGCCATAACGCTTCGCTCCTTGTCTACAAACTATCCGATATTCGTCCATGCCAACGCGGCACTAGCAGCTTCTTTAAATTCATCGCCTGTGAAAGCAACCAGCGAAAGAATGAAGAGTGCAGTAACGATAACAAAAATACCCATACAAATGTACGAAGAAACTTTTTGAGCTCTAGGATTAATCGTAATACCCCAGCTAATCAAGAATGCCCATAGACCATTACTGAAGTGGAAAATAGCAGCAACTACACCGATTACATAAAGCGTAAACGTTACAGGGTTCGTTGCAATGTCATGCATCAATGAGCCAAGCTCCTCATGCGTAACTTTTCCTAAGTAAACTTGAAAACGTGTTTCGTATACATGCCAGAATACGAATACAAAAGTAATAACTCCTGTTACGCGCTGTGCAGTAAATGCCCAGTTCCGGCCGTATTTAAAGCGTCCCGTGTTTGTGTTCGATTGGTAAGCGACATACAAGCCGTAAATACCATGGAACAAAAGCGGGAGATAAATGCCGAAAATCTCGAGCAACGGCAGCAATGGCATGCTATTGACAAAATTAACACCTTTCGCAAAGCCTTCAGGTCCGCGTTCAAACGCCTGGTAGTTGGTCAAACCATGCACGACGATAAACATGCCGAGCGGAATGATCCCGAGAAGCGAGTGAAGCTTGCGCGAGAAATACGAATTTCCTTTCATGTCATTCCTTCTCCTTTCAATACTGTCAGTTCTGTCTTTCTTTTCTTCATAAAAATATAAGCGTATATAGACTGAATCTATATATTACTTATATTTCTGCGCGAAACGTGTACTCCCCCCGCAAAAAAGAAGCCAGCTAGTCTTTCACGCCAGACAAATCATTCTACATTGTAACCTCACCGTGTATCCCAGTCAACAAACTTCGACACATATTAGTCACACTTCCCATCCTACTCCTTTTCATCTTATAATGGAATTGCTTATTTTTTATAATTTCTTATAACAAAACGACATAAGGGGGTCTTTTCATGAATGAAGAGATGCATGTGTTTACGGTCATCGTGGAACAGTCCAGTATGAATAAGGCTTCTGGCCTTCTCAATTTGTCTCAGCCTGCGCTCTCACGCAAAATTGCTAAGCTCGAACAAGAGATAGGAGCTCCACTGTTTCGCCGCATCGGCAAGCGTCTTGAGCTTACCCGCATCGGTCAATTAACATACGAATATGCGCTTGAGCTAAGACAGCTGCACCGCAAATATTTGCATACATTATCTGAATTTACAGCAACTGGTCATACGACTCTGACGATTGGCGCCAGCTTGACTACACTGCAAACGACGCTTCCCGATCTCATTCAAAACCTTACCTCTAACCATCCAGAAATCGATATTACTGCCGTTACAGGTAAAACTCATGAGATAGTATCACTTGTACGCGATCACAAAGCGGATATCGGCATTGTCGCTTCCAGTATTGAGGATTCTACACTGCGCTGCATTCCTTTATTTGAGGATCATTTATCGCTAGTGCTTCCAAGAAATCAAATCATTGCTGATAAAGACAAGCTAGGCATACAAGATTTAACCGGGATGCCGATGATCTTATTCTCCAAAGGAACTTGGTTCAGACTTCTGACGGATGAGGTATTCGATAAATACCATCTTCAGCCTGATGTCCGCATGGAGATTGACTCCTTTGAAGCGATATTGCGTTTGCTGCATACATGCAGAGCTGCTACTTTGCTGCCTCATTCCTATATGCGTCATCAACAGCTTGAGGATAATGAGCTAGTGGTCGTCCCTATTCGTGAGCTGGAGGATACAAAAAGAACGACATCGCTTATTCATGCAGATTCAACAGCGTTAAGCCCATCCGTTCGTTTATGGATCAATGAGCTTGCTGCAAGCTTCGTTACACAAAAGGACAAGCGCTATTAAAAGCACTTGTCCTACATTCTTACCATTATTAGATCTCTAAATCCACATCTCTTTATCTCTACCTATAAATAGCTGTCTCAAAGCTTTCAATTTGCTCATTTGTACCAATAATAACCATAATATCGCGAATATCAAGTAAATCCGTTGCGGTAGGCGCGATAATCATCCCTTCCGGCTTATTAATTGCGACGATGCTGCAGCCGAATTTTGCCCGCAGGTTAAGATCGCTCAGTGATTTGCCATTTAAGTTTGACGGAACAGCAAGCTCAGCGATCGTATAATCTTTTGACAGCTCAATATAATCAAGCAAATTAGGCGAAACAAGCTGATGAGCAACCCGAATGCCCATATCACGCTCCGGATACACAACACGATCAACGTCGAGCTTCTCAAGTACGCGTCCATGCAATTCACTCATTGCTTTGGCTACGACCTTCTTAACACCGAGATCCTTGAGCAAAATCGCAGTCAAAATACTAGCTTGTATATCGTCACCGATTGCAACAACGCCGCAATCAAAGTTGCGCACCCCTAAAGAACGCAATGTTTCTTCATCCGTACACTCAGCAGATACGGCATGCGTCAACACATTGCTCATATCTTGAACCGCTTCCTCATCCTTATCTATACCGAGCACCTCATGTCCAAGCTGAACCAACTCGCGTCCTAAGCTCGATCCAAATCTCCCAAGACCTATTATAACGAATTGACTTTTCTTAATTGCCACTAGCCTATTCTCCTATCCAATCGTAATTTTGCCTTCAGGATGCCGATACAATTCTTTGTCTGTACGTGGACCGAGCGCATATGCGAGCGTTAATGGTCCAAGCCGTCCGGCAAACATCGTAAGTGCAATGATTATCTTACTCACCTCGGAAAGCTCTGGCGTCAAGCCGAGAGTTAACCCTACTGTCGCAAAGGCTGAGGTAGCTTCAAATAAAATATACAAAAACTTTTGACCTTCAATCATGGATAAGAGCATCGTCACCACGATAACAAGTGCAAGTGAAAGCAACGTAATGGTAAGCGCCTTAAAAATCCGATCTTTTCCTAGTCTGTAACGGAACAAGACAATATCTTCACGGCCGCGAATCATCGCGATAACCGCCCCCATCAGCACAGCAAAGGTTGTTGTCTTGATTCCACCCCCAGTAGAACCGGGAGAAGCGCCTATAAACATTAATATAATGATAAAAAATTGAGTGGCTTGACGAAGTGCCGCTAAATCAAGTGAATTGTATCCTGCCGTCCTTGGCATAACGGATTGGAAAAAGGCTGATAGGATTTTACCGCCCCAATCGAGTGAGCCTAGCGTCAAACTATTGGAAAACTCGAATATAAAAATAACGATAGTACCTGCAGCAATTAGGGTACCCGACATCGTTAGTACAACCTTACTGTGTAAGGAAAGCTTGTGATTTTTGCGCCACTCCATCAGATCGGACATAACGACAAATCCGAGTCCTCCAAAAATAACGAGCAGCATGGCAGTGATGTTCACAATGGGATCAGATACATATGCGGTAAGACTCTGATAATGACCAAATATATCAAAGCCGGCGTTGTTAAAAGCAGATATCGAATGAAATGCACCATAATAAATGGCTTTCCCAAGAGGCATATCCGCTGCAAACCGAGATGCAAATAACGCAGCGCCGACGATTTCGATGGATAACGAATAAATAATGACTCGTTGTATTAATCGAACGATTCCTTCCATGCTGGATTGATTCATCGCTTCCTGCAGCAATAACCGCTCTCTAAGTGAAATCTTTTTACGAAGAACAAGAGCAACTAAGGTGGCCATCGTCATGAATCCTAACCCGCCGAGTTGAAATAGAACCATCAATATAACCTGACCAGCCGTGGAGAAATACGTTCCCGTATCCACAACTACGAGCCCTGTCACGCATGTAGCCGATGTGGCCGTGAACAGCGCATCAATAAATGGCAGCCTGGTGCCATTCGCTGAAGCGAAGGGCATGGATAATAAACAGGCTCCCAGTAAAATAATAAGTGCGAATCCACTAACAAGGATTCGTGGAGGTGACCACGTCAGCACCTTCAAGTTCATCTTCATAATCAGCCTTCTTTTTCCTATGTCATTTGAGTAATGCAGCTATTAGCAGGCACAAAAAAAAGCACTGGAAACTCAAGTGCTTGTGCGATGAGTCCTGATCCATTTCGCCTACGAGGTTAGCTGTCGGATTCGGGCCTGGTCAGGCTGCCCTATTCAGCGGTTAGTGTAACTTCCCGCCAAAATTCACCCCATGCCGCCGCATTGGATAGTTCGACTACCCATCACATTCATTTTTTTGCGTCAGCTTTATGGTTTCCCCGTTTTCCTTCGGAAATTCGGCTTTGCTATTCTATTAGTATGACGTTAACGATTATAATCCCTAATGTAGTTTAGTACAAAGCTTGCATTACCTATAAACAGGCGATATTAGACCAAATCAGGGCAATTCGCTACCGCAGCATGCAATAAGCTTGACGGATATCGTTATTTCTCATTTTTAAGAAAAGAAACTTACTATTCCATTGGATAAATCAGGGATTAATATGATAAGGTAAGCAAATAGGAATTCTATAATATAGACAATAGAGGTGAACCGATGATTGATTCAATTAGACCGAAGGAATGGAAAAGATTCATTTGGGCAGCGATCGCTTGCTTCTTTATTTATTCAGCTGTAGATATAATCCCCATGATTAATTCCATTTCATCTGGCGAATACAACACGAAAGTTCTTGAGAAATCAGCTGCTGAGCTGCAAGCCACTGAATTTGTCCAGAAGGAAACCGGACTTCGTGTAAAATCAGCTAAAGCTGTACACCAATCAGACAAGGTGATGAACGGTTATCTCTCTAAAGAAAAGCTAGCCCAAACCTACAGTGATCGATATGATGCCAGTTTCCCTACGGATACTTTCCAAGTGGATCTCAAATTTGAGTCGAGCGGAAGCGGTTATGTTTATGTACATATGCAAAGCGGTCAAATCGTGGCCTGGAATCTGCTTGTTGGCGGTGAACAGCTGTCAGAGGCTGAAGAAAAGGAGAAAATCAAAGCCTTTCTTACACAGAAGAAATTCAACCCGGCTGATATTAAGAATGCTAAATTATATGAAAATGGTACTTGGGGCGTACAGCCAGCCGGCTTTACAATCGACAAAGCTGCATTGACCGTCGATTTAAAAGCATCAAGCGTGGATGGTCATGCCCTTATTACCACTTACAAACCAGCCTTTGTTGCACCTTCTGATTACATCAAATATGTGAAGAGCCAGGACAAACTGGCAAGCTTTCTTACCAGCTTCGGCTATTTCTTCATGAGCTTCGTTTTGTTTATTTTAGCCATTATTTACGCCGTTCTTTATCGCAAATTTACATCGTTTAAATACGGCATTATTTTGACAATCGTATACTTCATTACTTATATCATTATGAATTTAAACGTCTTGGATGGCATAAGAGCTTCACTCGGGGAAAATAACATGGCCGATCAAACCGTAGCCATCACGGCCGTATTTACGGTACTGCTTACGTTCCCAATGGCAGCGTCCATCTACATCTCTCTAGTAGCCGGTGACGGGCTTTGGAAAGCACAGGGACGTGATCTATGGCCTCGCTTTGGTCAACCGGGTTATGGCAATCATGTATGGCGCGGCATGGGCTTAGGTTATTTGTTTGCTATCATCCTGTTCGCCATTCAGGCTGTTATCTTTATTGGACTGAAACTTTCAATCGGCACTTGGGATACATCCGATGTAACGCAGTCGCCATATAATATCTCCGTATTATGGCTCATGCCGGTACTCGCCTGGGCTGCTGCTATTTCTGAGGAAGCTGTGTTCCGCTTTTTTGGTATTGGTCTATTTCGCAAATGGTTTAAGAACACCTTTGCCGCAGCGATTCTTCCAACGTTGTTCTGGGCGCTCGGTCATGTCATGTATCCGTTCTATCCATCCACGACAAGGCTGATTGAGCTTATGATTATCGGACTCATATTCAGCTATATCTTTATCCGATATGGATTGATTACAGCGATGTTCACACATGCCATATTCGACAGTGTGGCGGTTGGTATCTCGTTATTCACGATTGGCAAAGCACCTAACATTATTTCAGCTATATTCTTCATCGTATTGCCTGTAATAATCGCTTTTGTGCTTAAGCATTTCAGCATCAAAAAAGAAAAGAAGCCGTCCATTAGGACGACTCCTCCCTTAGAGCAGCAATAATTTCTCCTGCTAATTTTTCACCAATAGATAGGGGCCGAAAGTCTTCGACTGAGGCCTCTTTTATTTTTTTGATGGAACCAAAGTGCTTAAGCAGCAGCTTCCTGCGTTTCTCTCCGATACCTGGTATAGAATCAAGCTTCGAATCAACCATCGATTTCCCGCGTTGCTCGCGGTGAAACGTAATGGCAAAACGATGCACCTCATCTTGTATTCTTTGCAGCAAATAAAACTCTTGGCTGTCGCGCGGCAGCGGTACAATCTCAGCGGGGTCACCTGTCATTAGCTGCGCTGTTTTATGCTTGGCATCCTTTACAAGCCCGCACACCGGAATGAACAAGCCCAGCTCATTCTGGAGCACATCAAGGGCAGCCGATATTTGTCCTTTGCCCCCATCGACGACAATCAGATCTGGAGCGACCAGCTCATCCTTTAGTACACGCTCGTAGCGGCGCCTGATAACCTCGCGCATCGTTTCATAATCGTCTGGTCCTTGCACGGTTTTGACCTTATATTTCCGATATTCCTTGCGATCCGGCTTGCCGTCCGTGAAGACAACCATAGCCGATACGGGATTCGTTCCTTGAATATTGGAGTTATCAAAGGCTTCGATTCTGTGCACCTGCTCAAGCCCTAACCAGCCTGCGAGCGATTCTGATGCTCTAACACTTCGCTCCTCGTCCCGTTCAATTAAGCGGAACTTCTCATCCAGCATCACCCTTGCATTCTCGGTGGCCATCGTCACAACCTCGCTCTTGCGGCCCCTCTGCGGCATTAACACCTTTACCTTCAACCAACTGTGCATAGAGGCTATGATGTCGTCAGCATGCGTGGAGACTGCCTCATCCGTTACTGAGGCTCCAACAACCCCATCCTCTGTTTGACCTGCCACTGCTATGCCTTCTGCATCTGGAGGCAGCGGCAATAGTATTTGCCTTGGCAGTGCGGGATTATCGCTATAATATTGCGTGACGAACGTCATGAAATCATCGTATTGCTCTCCATAGTAAGGAAAGGTCGTCCCATGTCTCTCGATGAGCTTACCCGAACGCATATATAAGATCTGCACACACATCCAGCCCTTATCCACTGCGTAGCCAAAAATATCCCGGTCAAGCGCATCAGACATTGTAATCTTTTGTTTCTCCATAACGGCATCAATGGCAAGGAGCTGATCACGATATTCCTTAGCTCGTTCGAACTCAAGCTGCTCGGCTGCTTCCTCCATCTTGCGCTGCAGCTCGATTTTGACCACGTCCTGACCACCGTTCAAAAACCTTGTGATCTCCTGAATCATCATGTCGTATTGCGCCTGCTCCACATCGAATTCGCATGGTGCTATGCATTGTCCAAGGTGATAATAGAGACATACCTTCTCCGGCAATGTTTTGCATTTGCGAAGCGGATATAACCGATCGAGCAGCTTCTTAGTCTGCTGCGCCGCGTAAGCGTTCGGATAGGGACCAAAGTACTTTCCCTTATCCTTAACGATACGCCGAGTAACCTCAAGCTTTGGATGCTTTTCATTCGTTATTTTAATATATGGAAAAGTTTTGTCATCCTTTAGGAGGACGTTATAACGCGGTTGATATTGCTTAATTAAATTACACTCTAGAATCAAAGCCTCCATATTGCTGGAGGTGACGATAAATTCAAAATCTCGAATTTCTGATACGAGCCGCTGTGTCTTGCCGTTATGGCTTCCGTTAAAATAAGAACGCACTCGATTTTTGAGTACCTTCGCCTTCCCAACATAAATAATGAGGCCTTCGCTGTTCTTCATTAAGTAACAGCCTGATTGATCTGGAAGCAAAGCCAGTTTGTTCCGGATCGTCTCTTTTGCTTCAGCAAGCTGCTGCTGGGCTTCCAACCCATCTATTTCCTGATGTTCCATGATCTCGCCTCCGACTGCGATACGATTCTGTACACATTTTAGCATAGTTGAGCCTTTTTTTGTTTTACAATTGTCACCGGTAATTGCTTTACAACTGTTTGCCAATTTGGGTATACTAATAAAAGCTGAATAAACCGATACTACATAAAGAGACGACCGCTTATGGTTGTAACTTAAGCATTCGGTCCCTTTCAAGGAGGACGTCAACAATGGAAAATGTAAGAGATCCACGCGAGCATTATAATGAAGAACCTCGCCATGACTTGATGGATGTCGTATTCGGCTTTGGCGGTATGCTCGGTTTTATGACCGTCATTTTCGCAGTAGCTGTAATCGTTAAATTCATCATCTCGTAAGCAGCATGAACAGCCTTCTCCGTCCTTGGGCGTAAAGGCTGTTCATCCTCAAATATAAGCATAGTTTAAGCATTTAACTTACACTTTCTTATATTGCGAAAAAAAGCTCCGTATTTATGGCGATTGCCATGGATACGGAGCTTTTCTTATATTGGACGAAGGGGTTGTTACACGATACGAAGCGTATCGCCGGCAGCTCCGCTCTCACGCGGCTTGGACTGCTGCTGCTGCGACTCAGAGGAAACCCGCTTCTGAGCAGGTCCATCGAAGCGCGTTCTTTCTGTTCGGTCAATTTGTACGATTTTTCCATCATGAACGGTAATCGTTACATTTCCATATTGGAGGCCATTAACTTGATCTGCGATTCTCTCCAACCACTGCTGATCCACTTCTACCGGTTTTGCCATGCGAAACCCCTCCATTTTAACTAAATTAATCAATATGAACTGCTGGTTTATGCTGAGCTGACTTCCATTCCACAATGTTTTTCACGATCAATGTTATGACTGCAAGCATAACTAGCAGTGATGCAACCGCGAATGATGCAGAAAATTGATATTCGTTATATAAGATTTCAATATGAAGCGGAAGGGTATTCGTCTCACCGCGTATGTGGCCGGAAACGACCGATACGGCTCCGAACTCCCCCATCGCACGAGCGTTACATAAGATAACGCCGTAAAGGAGACCCCACTTAATATTAGGAAGCGTCACCTTCCAAAAAATTTGCCAGCCCTTGGCTCCCAAGCTTGCCGCAGCCTCTTCCTCCTGTATGCCTTGCGCTTGCATCAACGGGATAAGCTCACGAGCGACAAAAGGCACGGTAACGAAGACGGTTGCGAGAACAATACCTGGTACTGCGAATATAATTTGGATTCCCCTCTCATCCAGCCATGGACCGAGAAAGCCTTGTGCTCCAAACATCAGCACATAAATCAATCCGGAAATAACCGGTGATACGGCGAATGGCAAATCAATCAGCGTAATTAGAAAATTTTTGCCTCGGAAACGAAATTTACTGATTGCCCATGCTGCCGCTACTCCAAAGACCGTATTAATAGGAACGGCAATCACGGCTACGATCAAAGTAAGCTTCAATGCCGATAAGGCATCCGGCTCCGTAATAGAGTGGAAATAGACGCTAGCGCCCTTCTTGAATGCTTCCACAAATACCGATACAAGCGGCAGCAAAACGATTAAACCAAGAAACAGCATTGCAATTCCAATGAGTATCCACTTTACAAGTCCCGATTCCGTAATGTGCTTGGGTCTTATCGATGATTCATCGGAGGTGTGAACGGTAATTGCTCCAGCCATATGAATACCCTCCTAAAGTTTTGTAGAACAAAACTAACCTTTTGGCATGCGGCTTAATCTGATACTGTGCGGCGATTCATACGCCACTGCAGTAAATTAATGATCAGCAGCATGAGGAAGGAAACCACAAGCATAACAAGTGCAATTGCAGTAGCGCCAGCGTAGTCGTATTGCTCCAGCTTTGTCATAATAAGCAGCGGCGTTATTTCAGTCTTCATCGGCATATTGCCGGAGATGAACACGACCGAGCCGTACTCTCCAATGCCTCTTGCGAATGCTAGCGCGAACCCTGTTAACAGCGCAGGCATAAGCTCTGGCAGGATGACCTTCCAAAAAGTCCGTAAACGATAAGCGCCCAGCATCACAGCCGCTTCCTCTGTCTCTTTCTCTAAATCCTGCAGCACCGGCTGAACGGTACGAACAACAAATGGAAGACCTATAAAGATAAGAGCGATGGTAATCCCAATTGGGGAGTAAGCCACCTTAATGCCGAGAGGCGCTAAGATGGAGCCCATCCAACCATTTGGTGCATAAATAGCAGTCAAAGCAATGCCGGCAACTGCTGTCGGAAGGGCGAACGGCAAGTCGACCAGACTGTCGATTAGCTTCTTCCCAGGAAAACGATAGCGAACGAGCACCCATGCCACTAGCAAACCGAAAACGGCATTAACGAGTCCTGCAAGAAACGCAGTGGTGAAGCTGACGCGATAGGAAGCTAATACTCGAGCATTGGTTACGGTGCTCCAGAACTCTGACCAGCTGAGCTCTGCCGTTTTAAAGAAAACGGCAGCCAGCGGAATTAATACGATAATGCTGAGGTAAAACAATGTGAATCCAAGCGATAAGCCAAAACCCGGGAGTACATTACGGGGCTTGGAACCTTTCATGTGAAGTCAGCTCCAGTCTCTTAAAATCATTCGAATATTATGATCCTGGCGTATAAATTTTGTCGAAAATTCCACCGTCAGCGAAGTGCTTCGTTTGTGCTTCCTTCCAGCCGCCAAAGTCTTTGTCAATGGAAAGCAGCTCAAGTGTTTTGAATTGATCCTTATATTTAGCCGCTACTGTTTCAGAGATAGGACGATAGTAGTTTTTCGCGGCAATCTCTTGCCCTTCTTCTGTATACAAGTATTTCAGATAAGCTTCAGCGACTTCACGCGTTCCACGATCATCAACAACTTTGTCAACGACAGCTACTGGAGGCTCTGCCAAAATACTTAGTGATGGATATACGATTTCGAATTTGTCTGGACCCAGCTCATTGATGGATAAGAAGGCTTCATTTTCCCATGCTAGCAGCACATCTCCGATTCCGCGTTCTACGAATGTTGTTGTTGAGCCGCGAGCTCCAGAATCAAGTACGGGTACATGCTTGAATAATTCTGTTACAAACTCTTGTGCTTTTGCTTCATCATTGCCGTTTTGCTTAAGTGCATAGCCCCAAGCAGCTAAATAGTTCCAACGAGCTCCGCCAGATGTTTTCGGGTTAGGCGTAATGACTTCAACTTTATCTTTGATTAGATCATTCCAGTCTTTGATGCCTTTCGGATTGCCTTTGCGAACGAGGAATACGATTGTTGACGTATAAGGGGAGCTATTATGCTCGAATTGTGTTTGCCAATTATCTTTAAGCAAGCCTGGCTCAACGAGTGCATCAATGTCATAGCCAAGCGCTAATGTTACAACATCAGCCTTAAGACCGTCGATAACCGCACGACCTTGTTTACCAGAACCGCCATGTGATTGTTTAATCGTAACCACTTGACCAGTCTCCTCTTTCCAGTGCTTAGAGAAGGCTTCATTAAACGCTACATACAGCTCACGAGTAGGGTCATAGGATACATTCAGAAGCTCCACCGGCGGTTTAGGCTCTTCTTTTGCCGGTTCTTTCGTTGCTTCATTCGTTGCTTTACTTTCATTCGCAGGTTTATTAGTTGCTTTGTTTCCAGCATTATTGTTACCCTGACCGCAGGCTGTAATGACCAACGCTAAAGCCAATAGTATAACGACCGAACGAACATGAGTTAATTTTCTCATCATTCCATACACCCCTTTTAATTTTACAGGTTCGCAGAACTTCTTTTTTTTGCGATAACGAAAGCGTACTTGTTCTGCATGACATATAGATGCTTACTCCGGTTCGTCCGGTAGTGTTACCATTATTCCTACCTGTTTAGTTGGTTATGGAAGAATCTTACCAGTGGATACCATTAGCTGTCAATACTTAATTTCCAAATATAATGAGACCCATAAGAAAACCTTATAAAAAGATCGGAAAAGAGGGTTAAATACGCTTTTCTTACCTTAACTCAACAAAAAAAAGCCTTAAGCGGCTGCTTCCCTCACGGGTTTCTGCTGCTTAAGGCTTGCTTTATTTTTTACCGCGTTTATTATCACCTGTCACCATGACGACCTCAACATACGGTCTTATTCGATCCATGATCCGCTGTCCTTTGTGAAGCTCATCTCCATCTTTATTCGTAAAGCTGAAATGCTTCTCCAAAGCATCGAGCTCATAGTTCGATGTATAGAATGTCGGCTTGCGCTGCATACGGTAATTGAGAATCGCGCCAAGAACATGATCACGAACCCATGGATTTAAATTTTCCGCACCCATATCATCAAAGATAAGCAGGTCAGTTTCCTTCATCATCTCAACCGTTTCCTTCAGCTTGCCCGGTTCATGCATAAGCGACTTTAAGTCCTCGACAAAGTCAGGCATGTAGACGATAACACCTGAATATCCAGCCTTCGCAAGCTCATGAAGGAGATAGCACATGAGGAAGGTTTTGCCGGTACCGAAGCGGCCAGCCAAATAAAGGCCTTCCTCTTGCAAGCCATGCTCTTTCGTACGATCAATATATCTCAGCACTTGTCCTACAGCCTTCACGCGTTCCAAATCATTCGTCAGTATTTCATCGGATGAATACCCGCGCTGCAATGCCTTCTCATCAATGTAGAAGCTGCGAATGCGACTGCGAATTTGATCTTCACTCTGTCTGGCGATAAATTTCTTGCAGGCAACCTTACGATCATAAAGTTGTGTTTGACCGTTTACTGTATCGGAGCTTAGCAGCGTGTAATGCCCTTCAAAATCATTCGGACAATTATCTAGTCCAGGACAATTGCTGCAGCTCCGATATTCGGTTACGTATTGATAGACGCGGTTAAGATTGAGACGGATAGTCCGCTCATCTAGGTCCGGATATTTAACTCTCAGCTTTTCGACAAGCGGCTCTTTGAGCATCTCCGTCAGTTTTTGCTCCGCTTGCTCCGTTATAGTCGGCCACGCCTTTAGCAAATCGCCCAATGAATCTATCTCCGCTCACCTCACCACTCTTATTTTCCGTCTAATTTACGAGCCAGCTTACGCAGCTCCTCCAGCTCATCAGCCGAGACTGCAGAAGCGGACTGGCCCTCTTGTACGATTGGTATGGAAGGCTTTCTGGAAGTGCCGCGACTGTTGCCGCCGCCACGATTTCCACCTTTAGCTCCGCCATATGATCCGCTGCCTGAAGCGCCGAAGCCAGCCGCCGCTTCCTTGCGGCGTTCTTTATCCAGCTCAACCTGCGCTTGCTCGCGTACATATTTGACTGCCTTCTCAAAGGTATCAATTTGCTTGACCAGCATGTTCGACGCAACTGCATCCAAAAAGGTTTTCGTCACACGCTGCGCATCATTAGCTCCTAAAACATAATGAATAAGTACGTTAATAACCGGTGCTGCCAGCTTATAATTCAAATCAATTCGTTCAAATACCCGTTCAATCCAATCGGGAATTGCGCCAGGGAAAAAGCGCTGTAGAAATCGCGTATGCGGTTCATTGCGCATCAACATATTATATTGCTGAACATCACAGCGTCCAAGAAGCTGGTTGGGCACTTGCAAATAATCTTGCTCCTGAACCTCATATTCCTCGGTCAGCTCGTCTGATTCCACCGTTTCCTCATCGGCAATGATTTGCGTACGAGCCAGTGTTCTCTGACGATCGCCTTCCCGCTTCTTATCTTGTCGATAAAATTGATTGGCACGAAGCTGAAGCTCATCCACATTAAGTCCGCCGTTTTCTCCGAATATACCATCCTCATCGAGCAAACGACACACATCGGCAACCGTTAGATTATATTTATAAGCAACATAATTGACTTGAGCCAGCTGATCCTCATCGCCTCGCAGACGTTCAACAAAACGGCGATTGGCAGCGTTTCGTGGAAAACGCAAAATAATTTCACCATATGGGATACCTGCAGTGGCGAGCGCAGGACGCGCTGCCGATTGTCGGGTAGATGCAACTTCTGTCAAAGCCTGCTCCAGCTCATTATCTACCGATTGCATGCTGAGCTTAAACAGTTCATAAAAAGGAACGGATATATTTTCTTTCGTTAATTGTGCATCCGCAAGCTCATCTGGCTCGTTCGCACCAAATGATTCACGAAGCGATATGACAGCATACTTGCCAATCTTATCACGCAGCAGCATCGTTAAATGCATGTTGCGGAAAAACTCGGGAGGGGATAAAGGTCGTACAAGTTCATATTCATATATAACATCAGCATTATCCGGTAATCCTAACCGCGATGTCTGAAGTAAACCTACAGCTTCCAGCTTGGAAGCCTGCTCTATTAAATGCTTGCGTCCCCGTTCATTCATCTCTAGTCCTAAACCAAGAAATAGCTTGCGCTGAGGCTCTAGTGTTGAGTAACCGGAACAACCTTCTGCAATTCCATGATAAAGCTGCTGATAGAATGCGACTGCAAATGCGCCCACCATCGGCTGATAGATAAGCGATATCATTCTATAGTCTAAGCTGCTTAGCGAAAAATCACGAAATATGTAGAACCGGTGATGTTCCGTATACTCCAAAATATTATTAATACGCATATGCCAGCTCCATTTCAAACTTTCATTCTATCATCTTAGCATAAAAACAGCTCGGAGTGAGGGGTCGAAAAATAGAAAAATCCCCCGAATGAGGGATTTTTCTATATTAAAACATTTTGTAGCCGCCCTTGCGAAGCGCTTGAATAGCCCAACCGCTCACGTAGGCTCCAGCGAGCGCTCCGATGACGGGTATGTAATCCACAATCGTATAATGTGCAAAATTTTCAATGGTTGCCGTAGCATTAGGATCCCATGGCGCCCAAATGCCAAGCGGAATCAACACCAAAATAAAACCATATATCGGAAACCACGTTGTTTTGAGCAACATATTCAGTATAAAACCGATGCCGAACATCATGACCAAAAACAGCACCGTGGCTATAATTAATTGTAACATTTTGGCTTCCCCCTTCAGACTCTCGTTTATTAGTTTAATTAATGGCGCTATGGAAGTCAATTAGTGGTAGAGATTTGTCACAAGACCGCCATTTGCTCCCTCTAGCTACATTACGATACAATAGTTTCAGCATCATAAGGGAGCTTGAAAGGAGCGTTTATCCAATGAGTGAAGCAGCACAAACATTAGAGGGCTGGTACGCCCTGCATGATTTCCGCAGTATCGACTGGACAGCATGGCGCTTAGCTGACGAGAGTGAACGCGTTCGCGCGCTGGACGAGCTGCATGCATTTCTGCAGCAATGGACTTCAGTAGAAGAAAATAAAGAAGGCAGCACAGCGGTTTATTCCGTTGTCGGCCAAAAAGCAGATTTTGTTTTCATGCATTTGCGTGAAACGTTGGAAGAGCTAAGCGCAATTGAGACGGCATTCAATAAAACAACCTTTGCTAGTTTTACTTACCCTGTTCATTCCTATGTCAGCGTAGTTGAGCTTAGCAATTACATGGCTCAGCCTGGAGCTGATCCCATGCAAAATCCGGATATTATAGCTAGACTGAAGCCTACTTTGCCTAAAGCCAATCACATCTGCTTCTATCCGATGAACAAACGCCGCGATGGCAATGACAACTGGTATATGCTTGCAATGGACGAGCGCAAGACTTTGATGCGCAGCCACGGCATGATCGGCCGCCAGTACGCTGGCAAAGTTAAACAAATCATTACCGGCTCTGTCGGCTTCGATAACTGGGAGTGGGGCGTAACACTATTTGCAGATGACGCTCTACAATTCAAAAAACTAATTTATGAAATGCGCTTCGACGAGGTTAGCGCTCGTTATGCTGACTTCGGTGATTTCTACGTTGGTAATTTCCTTAACGGCGATAAATTCACTGAACTGCTAAGCATCTAATAAAATAAGAAAAAAGAAAGAGCGTTCAGAATATCTGGAACGCTCTTTCTTTTTTAACCAATAAACCCTATTTTTCAGCATCCAGCACTTCAGTCTGCCACTTGTTTATAAGACGTTCTCTATTGCTGCCTGCCCAATTCACATCATAAGGAATAACGTTCAACGATTCCAGTCGAAAAGCCTCTTCTGGCGGAATGGCATCCTTATGCGTAAGCAATTGATAGTTTCCAACCTGCTTGCCCAGTTCTTGTGCTTGCTTCGTAAGAGCCCAGTCTACAAAAGTTCTGGCTTCCTCTTGATTAGGACCATTTTTGATAATAGCTACAGCGCCTATCTCGTAACCCGTTCCTTCTTTCGGGAAAGAGATCACAATATTTTTAAAGCCTTCCTTAAAAAACTTGATCGCATCATGCGAGAAGGCGATCGCCGTTCCGACATTGCCGTTACCTGCCGCTCTGCCAGAAAGACTTCCCGAAGTGGTATAGGATACACCTTGATCCTTCAAATGCTTCAAATAATCAAACGCCTTCTCCTCTCCAAATAATTGAACGAGAGTAGCCAGCGTTGTATACCCGGTCCCAGAAGAATGAGGTGCACCCATAGCAATCATTCCTCTATATTCCGGTCTCAGAAGATCCTCCCAGGACTGGGGTGCATTTAATCCTGTCTGCTGCAGCCAGGTCTTATTGGAGATAAAGGCGATTGATCCGACGTAGATACCTGTCCAATAGCCCTCAGCATCCTTATATTGCGTATCAATCATCCCTGTGTTCAAGGATTCATAGGGCTCAAGCAGCCCCTCTGATTTGGCTTGAACAAAGGTATCGGCTGTCCCGCCAAACCAGACGCTTGCTGTCGGCTTCCCTCTCTCCTCCCGAATACGATCCAGGATTTCTCCTGCGGAGAGTCGTACATAAGATACTTTAATGCCTGTTTGTTTCTGAAAGGTTTCAATAGCCTTTATGGCATGATCCTCATACAACCCCGCATAAATGACGAGCGAGCCTTTATCTGCATTCGAGCAAGAGGTCAATAGTAGCAGGCTAATCGCAAGGAGAAACAGGCCTCGAATAATTGGTTTCATAGCATGCCTCCCGCTTGCTTTACTCATTCATTGAATGTTTAGGACTTTAAAGGGCGTGTAAGGATTGCTCCGCAAATTTCAGCGATACAAATGACCCTTCTTGGAATACATGCTCTTGAATAGGATTATGCTCGGTTATTTGAATGATTTGTCCATCATATTCAACCTCGTACTCTTGGGTTTGTCCCATGAAGACACTCTTCCTTACACTTCCTACATGTGTTGTGCCTTTCGTTAGAGATACAGCTTCCGGGCGAATAACAACGGTTACCTCACTGTTCAGCTTAAAGCCGGTCCGATTGATTTTCAGCTGCCCTGCTTTTGTTTCAACAATAATATGATCAGATTCTACCCCTTTAACCGTGCCGGAGATAAAATTTGCTGTTCCAATAAAATCAGCGACAAATTTTGTTTTTGGCCGTTGATAAATGTCCATCGGGCTTCCAACCTGCTCGATTTTACCCTTATTCATAACGATGATTAAATCGCTCATGCTTAAGGCCTCACTCTGGTCATGGGTTACATAAATCGCTGTAATGCCTATTCTTTGTTGAAGTCTGCGAATTTCATCACGCATGACAAGCCGAAGCTTGGCGTCCAGATTGGACAAAGGCTCATCGAATAATAGCACGCCGGGCTCCATCACTAGTGCCCTAGCCAATGCTACACGCTGTTGTTGTCCGCCTGATAATTGGGACGGCATCCGCAGCTTGTATTCCCGTAGGTTCATTATATCCAATACATCATTGACTTTCGAGTTAATGGCGTCCTTGGACATTTTTTTCACGCGAAGCCCGTATGCAATGTTATCAAAAATGTTCATATGAGGGAAGAGCGCATAGGATTGGAATACCATCGTACAGTCCCGTTTATTCGGCGGAATAAGATTTACTTTCTCGTCGCCAAAATAAATATCTCCGCCTGAAATCTCTTCAAAGCCAGCCACCATGCGAAGTGTTGTCGTTTTACCGCAGCCTGACGGGCCGAGCAACGTTACGAATTGACCTGCTGGGATATCTAAATTAACATCATTTACAGCATAATTCGTTTTGCCCTGATCACCTTCGTATGATTTGAATACATTTTTCAAGCTAACTGACTTTGCCATAATGATTCCTCCTTTTCGGACCGCTCAACCATTTCACTATTACATTCAATAAGACTAGAGCAATGATCATAATGATGATTAGTATGGTACAATACGCGCTTGCTGCTCCAATTCGCCCTGCCTCGACCTGCGCTAATATAGATGCTGTAATCAGGTTGTACTTTGCAGAGATGAGGAATACAACCGCACTCATAGCCGTCATGCTTTTGACAAAACTGTTTACTAATCCGCTGAAAAAAGCAGATTTGATAAGCGGCAGCACGATGCTAGAGAATACTTTGACCTGACCCGCTCCTAGATTAGTCGCTGCCTCCTCGATGCTTGGATCGATTTGCTGCAGCGCCGCAATACCCGAACGGATACCCACCGGCATTGCTCTTACAACAAAGGCGGCAATAATAATAAGGGCCGTTCCTGTTAAAGCCAGTGGAGCTTTGTTGAAAGCTAAAATATAGCCGATACCGATTACCGTACCTGGAACAGCAATGGACAGCATACTGATTGCTTCCAACGCTTTTTTGCCAAAAAACCGTTTACGAACAATTAAGTAAGCCAATATCATACCTAATAATCCAGCGATAGGTGTTGCAATTACGGCAAGCAATAAGGTATCTTTAATCGCTTTCTTGCCAAGGGAGAGTACATATTTGTAATGATCCAACGTAAAGCTGTTGTTGATTCCCCATAGCTTGATGAAGGAACCGATAGGTACTAGTGCATAGAAAGCAATAACAACAAGAGTGATTATCATGCAAATAGTGAACAGAACGTATTTGATCGGACCTGAATCAATCATTTTACGGACACCGGTAGGCTTGCCTGTTACCGTAACATAGCTTTTTTTACCAACCCAGAAGTTTTGTAAAATATATACGATAGTCGTAATGGTTAAGAGCAGCATCGCTAATGCAGCACCAGCCTGCATATTATAGCTTCCCACTGCCTGCAAATAGATTTCACGAGCAACCGTTGAGTAGTTGCCTCCAATGGTCATTGGGTTACCAAAGTCAGCGAGCGATTGAACAAAAACAAGTAGAAATGCATTCGCAATACCTGGTGTAGAGAGTGGAAGCGTGACGGAAACAAATGTCTTCCATTTTCCTGCACCCATATTTTGACTCGCTTCTTCAAGCGAAGGGCTAATCGAACGTAGCAGTCCGGACAACGTAAGAAAGGCTATCGGGAAATAGGATAACGTTTGTACGAGTACCAGACCATGCAAGCCATAAATATTTGCATTTTCCAGTCCAAAAAGATGTTTCGTGATGAGTCCTTGTTTGCCTAGCAAAAGCATTGCGGACAACGCAATAACGAATGGAGGCGAAATAACCGGAAGGATCGCGATAGCGTTGAAAAGTCGTTTAAATGGAACCTTTACATAAGCAAAAGTATAAGCGAACATATACGCTATTGCTGTGGACATCGTTGCTGTCAATAGACCGAGTACGAGTGAATTGGTCAAGGAGCGGAAGAGGCCCCCCCCTGACAACACCCGCTCATAACCTTCCATCCCGATACTTCCATCACTTGATATGAAGCTTGATTTCAATATTTGAAATAAGGGGAATAATATGAAAACAATTAAGCAGAGCGCTACTAACACGATTAGTAACGGCAGCAGCGGCTCGCGCTTGAATCTTTTAAACATTGCGCTCATACAAGCTCTCTCTCCTCTCAGGATGATGATTTTTCATGTTTTATTTGCTAACGTCTGCACTCCATTTATCGATGATGCGTTGACGCTCGGAACCCGCTTCTTCAATGTTGTAATCAATTAGATTAATCTTGCTCATATCCACCGCTTGTTCTGGACCAACTGCATCTGAGTTCGTGATGTTTTGGAAGCTGCCAACCGTTTTGCCGATTTCTTGCGCTTTAGGCGACAAAGCCCAATCTACAAATGCTTTGGCCAAGTCTTGGTTTTTGGAGTTTTTAATAATACCGATTGATCCTGTCTCGTAGCCCGTGCCATCCTCTGGGAATGACATAATCAAGTTGTCATAGCCTTCTTCTTGGTATTTGATAATATCATGTGCGAAAAGAATACCTACGCCTGCTTCGCCCATTCCAACCATGCGGCCTGGAGCCGCGCCGCTTGTTGTGTATTGCTGTACTTGAGGGTGAAGCTGTTTCAAGTAGTCAAAGCCTTTGTTCTCATCGCCAAATACTTTAAGTATGCTGTAAATCGCCGTATAAGCTGTTCCCGACGATGCCGGAGATGCCATAACGATTTCACCTTTAAGTTTTGGATCAAGCAGATCAGCCCAGCTCTTTGGAGCTTCTATTCCTTTTTTCTCAAGAAATTCTTTATTGGATGCAAAACCAACAGCTCCGACATAAACGCCTGTCCAATAGCCATTCGCATCTTTATATTTCGCATCAATTTTTTCTGCAACAGGTGACACATAAGGTTGAAGCAGATCTTCGCTTACTGCTTGTACGAAAGTATCTGCCGGTCCGCCGTACCAAACGCTTGCTTGCGGGTTATCTTTTTCTGCGCGTACTTTAGCTAAAATTTCACCTGCAGACATACGAATCATTTCTGCTTTAATGCCGGTATCCTTCGAAAACTGCTCGATCGCTTTTACCGCATGATCCTCTTGGAAGCCAATGTACACCGTTAATTTGCCGTCAAGCTTCGGTGCTGTTGTCTCCTTCGTCTCTTTGGATGCATCGGTTGGCGTGTTGCCTGCCGGCTTATTAACCGCATTATTCGTTGCATTTGACCCGCATCCAGCAAACATCATTGCCGCTAGAACAACAGTAGCCATTTTACCTGCCCATTTCATTTTCATATCCTTTGACCTCCCTTATTTATTGGAACAAGCCTAATTATAGTGAATCCGCTTACAATTAAGCTATATTAACGTTTTGCCGTTTGAAACGGCAATAAAGTACAAAAAAAAGAAAGCCTCTTCCGAGGCTTTCTTAGACTTTTGCTAAACGCTGCGTGCTATAAATTAAAAAACCATTTTAAGATGCCATGAACAATTATTCCGATAATGGAGAAATCAATATCTGCAAAGGTTGTCCGTAAATAACCGAGATTAGAGAGAAGAGGTACTAGAAATACAGGCAATAGTGTCAGAACAAAGCCATGAATGAGCGATGCGACAATAAGTCCCTTCTTCCCGCCTATTTTATAAGCGATAACACCTGCAGCTCCACCAGAGAAGAAGTTCGGAATAACACCGGGAATAATGACCGTATACTGCAGCTGCATTAACATAATCATTGCTCCAAGACCGCCTGCAAAGCTTAAAAGGAAACCTGTAACAGCCGCGAAGGGAGCGTAGCTAAACAGGACGGGACAGTCTAATGCAGGTATCGCTCCAGGCACAACACGATCAGCAATCCCCTTGAAGGCTGGCACAATCTCTGAGAGCATCATCCGTACGCCTGCTAAGACAATGTAACAGCCTCCTGCAAACCAGGTGGCTTGAATAATGGATACGATTATAAAATTGCGGCCCGCGAACATATTCTCAATGCTTCCGGGCGGAGCAAATAGGCTTGCTATAGCAAATAGCACAAACGTAAAACCAAATATAACAACCATATGGTCCTGAAATATGACGCTTAGCTTATTTCTTTTTATTGGTTTCTCTGGTTCTTTGGCAGGCTTGAACATGGATGCAATGAAACCGCTTAACAAATAACCAACACTGTTAAAATGACCGATTGCAAATTGATCGCCGCCAATAATTTTCCGTACATAGGGCTGTGTAATCATTGGAGCAAGCGACATGCTTATTGCCAGTATAATGCCTCCAGTCAGCATCGTCTGCCATGGCTCTAGTGAGCTGGCAAGCAGCAAGGCGGCAAGCAGTGCAGACATGAATAGCATATGATGGCCTGCCAAAAAGATATATTTTGCTCGAGTAAATCTTGCAATGACCAAATGGACAACCATACCGATGAGCATAATAATAGCCATCTCTTGACCATAATTAATTTGAGTCATGGCAGTTGTCGTTTCATTATGCGGGATGATGCCTATAATTTGAAAACCGTTTTGAATAACAGCTGACATATTAGACAGGGACGCACCCGTTTCCGTCGCACCAATCTGCATCAATTTAAACCCAATCATCGTCTTGATCGTTCCGCTCAGCAGCTTTTGCAAGGGCTGCTTCTGCAACAACAGTCCAATAAAAGCGATACATCCCAGCAATAGCGCTGGTTCACCTAACAAACCATTATTTATCCACTGTACAGCGTTCATCGTCACTCACCTTACTCCATTTCGGTTAGCCACTGCTGGAAAGTTATACTTTTTATCAGTTCACCTTTTAAATATTGCCTGTCCATTATATCATTGAGCGCAATGATTTCGACATTTTCAGGCTCTTCAATGGAATCGACAATGTAGGATGAACAAACGATTAATTTCGCATGATAGGCTCGCAAGGAGGTCACATCTGTATGCTCAACTGCAATATTGCAGTTCAATTCCTTCAAAATGGCTTCTAAATTTATCCGTATCATGAGGCTTGTCCCAAGTCCGCTGTTACAGGCAACCAGTATTTTTCTCATAGGACCTCCTTGTTTTGCAAGCGTTCCCATATTTCTATTGGATTGGAAGCTGTTTTTAAATCGTTTACAAAGCTCGAATCATTCAATGCATCCAATAATGTACTTAATGCCGTAATATGTTGTTCTTTATCGACAGCAGCAAGTGTAATCATTAGCCATACTGGATGCTCCGATGGCCCCATCAGCACCGGTTCACGAAACGTAACCAAGCTGAATGCGGTTTCTGTTACATCATCCGGCATGTAGGCATGCGGGAAATACACACCCGGGTGAATCAGAAAAGAATGCTTGCTCGATATAATCATATCAACAAGTTTCTGCTCATATCGAATATTGGAACAGCCTCTTGAAATAAGCAGCCGGCTTCCGAATCTTACTGCAGATTCCCAGTCCGTCGGCTCCAGCTGCAGACATATGGAGGATACGGGCAGAAGCTCGCTTAATAGATTAGACCTTTCACTTCCTTGAATGCTTGCCCCTTGCAGAAGCAGCAGCAACTCCTCTAGTAATTTACTTCGGTTATAAACAGCAGCATTCCGATCAATTATTTTCATAATATCATTAACCGTCTGTATGTTTTCCGCCGCTACTCTGTCTTCTTTCGATGTAATCCCCCAAAAATTAGCTATTTTCTGTTGATCCTCTTCAGTCAGCAAGGGAGAAACCTTTAACCAAGGAATTGGAATCGTATGGCTTATATCTATCGTTGTAAGCACCGCATCGGTCTCTTCTGAGGTTAAAGAAGCAGAGTCTTTGTAAGAGCAGGTTCTGACCACCTCTAATTGTGGAAAGATATAAGACAGTCTTCTTTTGATAATGGCAGAAGTGCCGATACCCGAGCCGCAAACAATCGTGACCCTCTTCTTTGTATTGAGCACATGGGGAACAATACCGCTTGCTATATGAAGCATAATGTAACCGATCTCATCACGGTCAAAAGTAATCGACATTTTGCCCATAACATCGTTAACGACTTTCTCCAAGATTTCAAGCAGAGACCCATATTGCTGCTCCAGCTGCTTCATCAATGGATTTTTTAATTGAAGATTAAACTTCGCACGATAAATGGCAGGCTTCAAATGAATAGAGAACCCTTTGACTGCTTGTTTTGTTAGCTGCAATTGATAACCAAGCACCACTTCCGTACGCTTAATGATCTCGTTAGCTAGCTGAACTAATACATCATCTTTCGATTGAACATTTTGTTTTTGGGCGCCTAGTACATGCTGAGTCATGTATCCAATCTCAGATTGTGGGAGCTGTACGCCAAAATGCTTCTCCATATCTGGTACGATATTCGTTTTTATTAATTGAAATATTTCCGTACTCTCCAGCTCTTTCTGCAATTCTCCATCTATCTCAATCGTATGCTGATGCTTCAATCTCTCCATCGCCATTAACAAATGAAGGGTAATCGTCGAATAACCCGCATCTGCAAACTGCATATCCAACATTTCTTCAAGCTGTTGTATCGTAGCGAAAATAATCTGTATATCTTCTGACTTAAACCACATATTCAAAAAAGAGACGGAAGAGTCCTGTTTCTCTACCCTATTGAACATATAGCGGAACAGCTTGTCTTCTGTAATCTCTGCGCGCAGAAGCTCCAAGTAGGCGCTCCGCTTGGCTTGCTCGCTTCCTGAAATCGATATCGTACCGCGTGCTTTATTAAACTTCAAGTTGCGTTGAATAACCCATTCCTTTATAACTGCTAAATCAACCAACAAGGTACTGATGCTAATTCCAAAGTCTTCGGTTACTTGTTCCATGGAAACCATACTCTTCTGCAATAGCAATTTGAGCAGAAGATTAATTCGTTGATCGGAATCCATAAAAACAGGCCGCTGACTCATTTTCTGCTCCAGCATCTCCATTTGCACAAGATCTTGAGATAATCTTACACCTTTGAGACGATGACGCTCCAGTTGAACGTTATGCTCTCTAAGCCAATCCTCCATTTGCTGCAAATCAAGGCGAACCGTTCGATCAGAAATTTGATACTGATCGCTAAGCTGGTGTAATGAAATATAATCATTCGCTTCCATAAGCTGATTTAGAATACGCTGCTGTCTGCTGGTAATCATGGATGCCACCTTTGATTTTTTTCATAATCATTACATAAAAGGCTTTCGCTGCGCAACCGTTTACTGTTGCCAAGCGAAAGCCTTTATGATTAATACTGTTATTTATCTTCGTCCTCATCATCTTCTTCTTCCAGACCGAGCCGTTTTGCTTCCAAATAACGCTCTGTAGCTCTATCGCGCTCACGACCCTTCTCCTTCAACCGTTCGATCGCAGGTTGAATGAGAAGATCAACTTCCTTTTGCACCGTATAGGCCAAGTCATAACGCGTTTGCGATTCTAGAAAGGAACCGACCTCCATCAAAGCATTGTAACGATCAAGCTCATCTCTCGTAAGCAAACCGCGAACTTGTACGCTGCAATGTCTCATTATAGAAATTTCCCTTTACGAAGAACGAGTGTAATCCCGCCGATAATGAAAAGATAACGAAGATCTATCAACTTTTTCAACCAAGCTGCTTTACGACCTTTATACTTTTTGCCAAAAGCAATACCGATTGCTTCCCCTTTACCAAGGGATGCTACTGTACCTTTATTGCTGAATGTGAAGCCCTTCAGCGGTTGATTGCGAATCGAAGCTACAAGGTTATGTGCACATACAACACCTTGCTGCATAGCAATTTGAGCAGTCGGAGGGTACGGACGGCCTTCCGGATTAAACATCAATGAATTGTCGCCAACGACATAGATGTTTTCATTGCCTGGGGAACGAAGGAATTCATCAACCTTCACGCGTCCACGCATCGTTTCAAAGCCTGCCTCTTCAATAAGACGATTACCGCGAATTCCACCCGTCCAAATAACGGTTGCCGATTTGATTTCTTCGCCTTCGCCGACAACTACGCCTTCTGGTGAGCATTCTTTAATTGCGGTACCGATACGGAATGTAACACCCTTCTTCGTCAATACTTCCATCCCATATTCAACAAGCTCAGGATCGAAGCCTGGAAGAGCTGATGGTGCAGCTTCAATATTATATATTTTCACAAGAGCCGGATCTACATCAAATTGCTTGCAAAGCTCAGGGATGCGATCAGAAAGCTCACCCACAAACTCGATACCTGTAAAGCCTGCGCCGCCAACTACAAACGTCAAATAATCCGTACGATGAGGCTCGCGCTTGAAACGGGCAAATTGGTATTCTATATGTTCACGGATCAAACGAACCGAGTTAATGCTGCGGATGTTCATAGCATGCTCGCCAAGACCTGGAATACCGAATGTCTCAGGCTCTCCGCCAAGACCAATAACCAAATAATCATAGGACAACGTGCCGTCCTCAAGGATGACCTTTTTTTCCTGCGGACGGATTTGTACCACAGTTGATTTAACGAAATCAATTTTAAATTCATCGATCAATTTGGAAATGCTCACTCGCGCATTTTCTGGATTGTCCGTGCCGGCAGCCGGCATATGCAGATGTGTCGTAATGTAGTGATAGTCATGCTTATTTACAAGCGTAACGTCGGCTTCATTGTAATTTAATTCTTTTTGCAAGCGAAGCGCAGTTAGAACACCGCCGTAACCTGCACCAAGAATAACAATTTTAGGTATGTTACTCATAGTATGATCCCATCCATTCCTCTTATCTTTGTATAAATATAAGCACATGCAAATTTTTATTTATCACTGTGCCTATACCGTACTATTTATCGTATGCAGAACCGCTTAAGGATAGCGGCATTCGTTATACTTATTCTATTGTGAAAAATTACACAAGCTAAACCGAATGTTTATTATTATCGTTCAGTGTGTTCTAAATCAAGGTTTCTTATCACTGAATTGCTCCAAATGACTTGCTAAAAACCGACAGTTTTCGCCAACTTTAGCAACCTGTTCTGTGCATTACATACATCAGAAATTTTACATAGTTTTCATTCAAAGTACAAGAGCAAAATGTACGAATTTCTTTAGAACTCTATACAAATTAATATTTCCTTCTTCATGATCAAAAGTTTATAATTGAATTTGAAACGCTTTATAAAGAGGAGGTGGCTGCACTGTCTAATGCTTTAACACCCGTAACCCCTGTCGATATCATCATTATCGGAGGCGGGCCAACTGGATTATTCGCTGCTTTCTACGGCGGAATGCGCCAAGCATCAGTTAAACTCATTGAAAGTATGCCGCAGCTGGGAGGTCAACTTGCTGCACTCTATCCAGAAAAATATATTTATGATGTAGCAGGTTTTCCAAAAGTAACAGCTCAAGAGCTAGTGGATCGTCTCAAGGAGCAGCTTCAGCATTTCAACCCAGAAATATGTTTAGAAGAGAAGGTCGTAAATGTTATCAAACATGACGAACACCTCTTTGAAATCATAACAGACAAAGCCTCTCATTATGCTAAAGCCGTTATTATTACAGCAGGAGTGGGCGCATTTGAACCACGCCGCCTTGAACTGCCGGAAGCGGCATCGTATGAGAAAAAAAATCTTCATTATTTTGTTGGTGATCTTCAGCGCTTTAGCGGAAAAAAAGTACTCATTAGCGGTGGAGGCGACTCAGCTGTGGATTGGGCGCTAATGCTGGAGCCGATAGCGGAGAGCGTTACGCTAATACATCGCCGCGACAAATTTCGTGCACACGAGCATAGCGTAGAAAATCTAATGAATTCGAAAGTGAATATCATAACACCAACAGAAATCACCGCTCTTCACGGTGATGAATTCATCCATAAAGTAACCTTAACCCACGTTAAAACAAATGAAACAACAGAAATAGATGTAGATGCTGTCATTATTAATTTCGGCTTTATTTCATCACTTGGTCCGATTGCTGATTGGGGCATCGACATACAAGGCGGATCGATTGTAGTAGATACCAGAATGGAAACAAACGTTGCAGGCATCTTCGCTGCAGGTGATATTACAACCTATCCAGGCAAGCTTAAACTTATCGCCGTCGGTTTTGGAGAAGCACCAACAGCCATAAACAACGCGAAGGTCTACATAGATCCAAGTGCGAAGCTGTCGCCTGGTCACAGCAGCAATATGAAGCTTTAAAAAATAAACATAAGGGTATCCTATTCTTGGTGAAGGTCATTCATGCACCTATCGCATACATATGCGCAGTGCGCCAAGGAGGATACCCTTATGTTTTGTCCCGTTTGCAACGGATTTCAAGCCTTAGAAGCGCTTTGTTTGTTTTGTTCCGGAAAGGTTAGTGATTTGGGCAGATTATCAGACTTCGCAGATCCTTATGCACCTTACGAGCAGATCGTGGACGAACAGCCTTTAAGCTATTCACAATTGGGAAATGATGCAGCATGCAAGCATGTTATATATTGTTCAACCTGTAAGCAAACAACGGAGATATCGGTATCGTCTACGGAATAAAGAATTATGCCGTAATTTTATGCAACTCAGGATTGACGCATCTGCGTTTCATTTCTATTGCAAGCATTAGTATAAATTCTGCTTCTAATTCAAATTGAATAGCTGCATAATAAGTGTCTACTAGCAATTCGTCAGAGAGTAGGTCCATTACTACACACCCTTTCTTCCATACTTTGGTTATTTCTTTTTAATAGTAGCATGGCACTATTCCAAAGGACAACAGTCCCGGTTATGCACAATATACTGTGGATACTATGTTAACAGTGTGTGTATATATGTAGAATAATGAGGAATAACAGCGTGGATAATGTGGATATACTTATCCACAGTCATTTCTTTGGAGGTTTCTATAAAAAACTTTAATCAGAATCTATGAATCTATTAATGGAATATTTTAACGACATTTACTATTATGCACTTTAACGATTAAAAGGACTGTACCCAAAAGGCTTTTTATCACCTTTTGAGACAGCCCTTTATTTTGCTGAAATATCTATTTAATAGAATCAGAGATTCACTTTACTGAGGACGTGTGTTCACTTCGAAAATCCAAATTTTACCTGATCTATCGATTCCGTAATCAAATCCTAACTGCCCGATTCCCGGAAATTTTCTTTCCAGTAAACTTGTCGACAACACAGTAAGCTTACGCATTTCTTGCTTCTTCGTCGATACTTGACTAGGAGACAACGAACGACTGATACCTTGTGCAGCTGTGACCAACGTGCCTCCACGGCATAAATTGGTTACAAACAGACCAGGTTTAGCAATCCGACCCACGATTGCTCGGTATACCCAGCCTTTCCCCGCCTTCACATACTTTACTCGATAATCGATCGGTCTTCCGTCCACTGTTGCCAAATAAATTCCTTTTTGAATAATATAGGCACGACGCTTCCGCTTCCTATTCAGCGAACTTACTAACGCTGCAAAATTAGAAAAACGTTTCGTCTGTGAATAATAAGTATATGCATAGCCACTAGCTTCACGGGTCACCTTGATCACACCATGTCCGCCTGCGCCGACAACTGGCTTTACGACAACCATCCCATGAGTATTCAACATGCTTCTCAAGTGATTTGCCGTAAATCGCTTTGTAGGAGGTATATGCGGTGCAATAAAGGGATGCGACAACAATACAGACGTCTTGGCCCATTTGCTTGCAAGCTGTCTTCCTTGATGTTCAACCAACGCTATCTATCCCCTTCCCTATCGCTTTATCCATAGCATATGACAGAGTCATAGCTGTCTCTTGGATGAATGACGGAGGTTAGGAGCCTTTATTAGTCAAAATGAAGCCATTCTATTTATCTGATTGTTTCTCCATCGCTGCTTTCAGCTTATCTGCCAAGCTGTTTGATAGAGAAGCATTGTCGCTATACTGTGAGATAAGCTTCTCATTCTGCTTGCGATTGACTTTACCGCCTTGCTTATCACCTAGCATTTCAATAACATTACATGGTCGACACTGCGCATATTTCCCTGCTTTGCCATCATGAATTTCCATCTTCTTGCGACATTGTGGACAGCGCTTATTAGAAAGTGCCGGTTCTGCTGCACGTCTGTAGCCGCATTCACGATCGGAGCACAGGAGCGACTTTCCGCGCTTGCCGTTTATTTCAAGCAAAGGCTTCTCGCACTCAGGGCAGCGGGAATGTGTTAAGTTATGCGGCTTATATTCCTTCGTTACGCTAATGACCTCAGATACCCATTTCGATGCCTGCTCGCGTACGTTACGCATGAAAGCAGCCGGATCACCTTTTCCTTTTGCAATCCGCTCCAAATCCTGTTCCCAACGAGAGGTCAAATCAGGGCTCTTCAGCTCGGTAACAACCAGTTCAATCAGCTGCTTACCTTTTCCAGTAGGCATCAGTTTATTTTGTGAACGAGTAATGGTATCCGTCCCAAGCAGCTTCTCAATAATATCGGCACGTGTTGCAGGGGTACCCAAACCATGCTTCTCCATTCGAGTAAGCAATGTTGCTTCTGTATAACGAGATGGAGGCATTGTACGCAGTTCTCGCACCTTTGACTGTTTGATCGGAATAGCTTGTCCAAGAGTCAGCGCTGGTAGCAGCTGTGCCGGCTGGCGATCCCCAGTACCTTGCCCAGAGGTGCTGCCTTCACTATCCTCTTCATCCTCATCACTGCTAGTTGAATAGCTCGTTGCTTGATAGATTTCCTTCCAGCCCTTATCCTTCTCAATCTTACCCTTTGCATAGAGACGATCCTTGCCAACTGCAAGAACGACGCTTGTCTCATCATAGCGGTATGGCCCATAAAATAGTGCAATAAATCGTCTGACAATGAGATCATATAACTTCCGTTCATCCGTGCTTAATGCTGCTAAGTTAACATATTGCTCCGTAGGAATGATAGCATGGTGATCCGAAACCTTACTGTCATCAACGATTCTCTTCGTGACTGGCAGCTGCACCCTCAGCAGCTTACGCGCTAACTGGGCATATGGACCAACAGCAATGCTCTCCAAGCGACCTTTTAGCGTTGAGACCATATCGCTCGTCAAATATCTGGAATCGGTACGCGGATACGTGACCAGCTTATGCTGCTCATAAAGCTTTTGAAGCACATTCGATGTTTGCTTTGCTGAAAATCCCAGCTTCTTATTTGCATCCCGCTGAAGCTCGGTCAAATCATAGGCTTGCGGATGAGACTCTGTCTTCTCGGTCGTACGAAGCTTGTCCACTTTCACAGTGCCGCTTCCCAATCGAGCAATGACCGAATCTGCTTGTGTCCGATCCCAAATTCTTCCGTCATGGGTATCCTGTTCACGCCAAAGCGCGGAAAAAGTACCGAAATCAACCGTTACATTCCAATAAGGCTGAGATTGAAAGGATTGAATTTCAGCCTCACGTTCCATCATCATATTCAAAGTAGGCGTCTGCACCCGACCCGCAGCGAGCTGAGCATTATATTTCGTAGTTAAAGCTCTTGTGACATTTAAGCCTATCAGCCAATCCGCTTCAGCCCTGCATACAGCAGAGGCATACAGATTGTTATAATCCTTACCTGGCTTCAACGTGTTAAAGCCATCCTTAATTGCCTTATCTGTCTGAGATGAAATCCAAAGCCGCTTAAACGGCTTACGCCAATGAACGAGCTCCATAATCCAGCGGGCTACCAGCTCGCCTTCTCGACCTGCATCGGTTGCTATGATGAGCTCACTAATATCTTGACGCTTGCAAAGCTGTGCAACTGCACGGAATTGCTGTGACGTTTCTTTCATAATCTTTAAATTCATTTTTGGAGGGAGAAGCGGCAAATCCTCCAAATTCCATGTCTTATATTTCGGATTATAATCCTCTGGCTCAGCCAGTGTCACTAAATGGCCGAGCGCCCAAGTTACAACATATTTAGGGCCTTCCATATATCCTTTATGCTTCTGTCCACATCCTAGAACGCGGGCAATTTCCTTTGCTACGCTAGGCTTTTCTGCTAGTACAAGCGATTTCATTCGGTTACTCGCTCCATTTCATTAGATTCGTTTTGCAATAAAAACGGATCATTCACTATGACGAAACGATACCATAGGGTTGCATCCTTCGCAACGCTTCCAACATCAACGCCCCCTAGCCCACCCAACCGAACTCCAGTTAGGCTCACGCCCATGACACTTAAAATGTCTTTTACGCCGAGGCAAACAAATGAGGAAACGTAATATAAAACCCTCGCATGACGAGACTTGATCAGCAACTAATTTCATATTCCGAAACTAATTCAAACATTCAGCTAAAATAATGTTCAATAGCTGCAATTATTGAAACTAATGCGCTAATTAGCTAGTAAACCTCACCTGTTACAAAGGATTAGTGTCAAATACTGAAACTAATTCACTCGTTCAACAAATCATTTCAATTTAATTTCATCAAACGAAACTAATCATCCAAATCCAGTACCTTAGTCCATTCACCTCGTGTACATAAACAAAATAGCAGACTTCATTCTTTATTTATTTTGATTGTCTGCTATTTAATGTTTCTTATCTAATGCGATTGTCTACTATTTAACGTCTTTTATCAAATACAAAAGTCTATCAAATCAGTCTATTTGGCTGTGCTAAACGCGGTGTGATATAGTTAATTCAGCTTATTCGTAAGCACATTAAGGGTCAAGGAGCGTTGTTGAATGAATTTTAGATTTATTGGTATATTCTTCTCTATTCTTCTCGTATTCAGCGGCATTTCCTTTTATATTGGTTGGAACGGCTGGGTATTCCTATCTACTTTATTTGGATGGAGCAGCTCAACCATTTATGCGATTGTCATTGGCATCCTTTCTTTTGCTTATATTATAGGAAGATTAGCTTACTCTTCTCCGATCCGGCCGCTTGGTGAATTCATGAAGGTAATTGGTTCATATTGGTTTGCCGTGCTGGAATATTCCGTACTTATTTTGCCTCCTTCCGACTTGATTGCCCTTATCTTAAAAGCAGCTGGTGCTGATAAATCCGTATATATTATTGGTGTTGGAAGCATCGTTTTCCTCTTGATGGCGGCACTCCTTATTCGCGGATCATGGAATGCTTGGAGTCCTGTTATTCGAACGTACAGCGTGCAGGTTCCTAAACAAGCCGGCGGAATGAATAAGCTTCGCATTGCCATGGCCTCAGATCTACATTTGGGAAACATTGTAGGTAATCGTCATCTTGCACGATTGATTAATAAAGTGGAAGAAATCAAACCTGACCTGATCTTGCTCCCAGGCGACATATTGGACGATGATATCGAGCCTTTTATTCGCAAAAAAATGTCTGCCGTACTCGGAAAGCTGGAAGCACCGCTAGGCGTGTTCGCTGTAACTGGCAATCATGAGTATATCGGTAGAAAGGTTCCAGAATTCATTAAAGCTATGCAAGCGATTGGCATACATGTATTGATGGATGAATCCGTTCTAGTTAACGATAGCTTCTATCTTATCGGACGTAAGGATAAAGCATCCGCCGGCTTCGGTTCCGACAAAAGACAGTCCATACAAGAGCTTGTCTCTTCACTGGATCAAACTCGTCCTCTTATTATGCTTGACCATCAGCCATCTGACCTCACTAACGCATCAGAAAACGGAATCGACATTTCTGTATCTGGTCACACACATCGGGGTCAAATGATGCCAAATCATCTTATTACAAGAAAAATGTTCGAGCTGGATTGGGGTTATTTAAAAAAGGGCAATCTTCATGCCATCGTTTCCTCAGGCTTCGGCTCATGGGGCCCTCCGATTCGGATTGGGAGTCGTTCAGAGGTTATTCATATCGAAGTTGAGTTCGTAACATCCTCATAAAAAAAACGGCGATCGCAGCACCCATAGGGACTGTTATCGCCATTTTTTTAACTATCTCACAATCAGCATGCTAGCGCAAAACCTTTCTTAGAAACACATTCCCTTCCAAACCTGCACCATATACATCTGGCAGCGTTGCAACAGGCACAAAACCATTTTTTCCATAGAAAGCGATGACGTCATAGTCCTCCCCGTAAGTCATCATGAATAAACAGTAGACACCGCTAGCTCTTGCAGCCTGCTCTGCATGCCTCAGCAAGATCGAACCTATTCCAGCTCTTCTGCTTTGCTTGGCAACACCAATCTGCATAATTTCCCCTCTGGCCCCTAACGCTTCAATGCCTTCCGGTGCTTGCTCATGAAGAAGTGTCACGATGCCGGAATGTTCCTTATAAAAAGCATCCTCGTATACATAAAAGACAGCTCCCCTTGCATGGAGCGTTCTCATCCGATTTTGAAGCCAGTTCTCGTGATTTGGAATATTTCTATTTAGTTGTACATGTTCTATCTCAGCCAATAGATCAAGATAAGGCTCGATTTGCGAAATCTCAATCTCCTTGATCATAAAGCTCTCACGCTTTATCACAAAATAGTCGTATTCCATATCATCAGACAGTGTAACAAGACGCTGCTTAGTAAACCCTGCCTTCTGAGCGACCCTTCTCGATGCAATATTGAACGGCTTTACAATGGCAACAATTTGTTGCAAAGAGGATGTGTGAAAGACAAAGTTTAACATGCCAATTGCTGCTTCTGTCGTATACCCGCAATTCCGGTAATCCTTTGAAATCGCATAAGCAAGCTCTCTTTCCTCTGGAGCAAGCATATCATTGGGGAAAACACCACACCAACCGATCAGCTTCGCATCATCCTTATGTTCTACTGCCAGCAGAATGCGTACATCATCCGCGTTATAATTGTCATAGCTTGCTATAACGAAACGAAGAAATTCATTTAACTGTTCCAAGGTGACCTTCCAATCGGGAAGAATATCAGTTATCTCTTTTTGCTTCGTTAGCGCATGGAGATTCTCCATATCCTCAAGCGTAAATTTTCTTAGTCGAAGTGAAGCTGTTTCTATTGTCATGGTATGAGTCATTTATGAACACTCTCCTATATAGTTAGATGGGGTGAGAACAAAAAAACGGAGTACCCCAAATAGGCACTCCGCAGGTTATATAAGCCCGCATAGCACTTGTAATGGGTCAAAAGGGCACACGAATCCCGTCTTTGATAAAACGAGTCATTGCGCTGCTTCTAAATATCCATTACATAGTTGCTGGCATATAGTTTAAATTCCCCTCTCAAATAACTCCTTATAGATTACCATTCTTGAAATCCGTTGTAAATAATTATGGATATTTTTAAAAATAAAGGAAATGCTATTTCGATCAACATCCCTGCACATTGACTATTGACAAATAATTATTTTTGTGATATAATATTAAATTTTTCTATTTACTTCTCTTTTCTCTACTGCTAATATGTACTCAGCATTGCATTAGCAACGGTGCTGAAGAGCTATTCATCCGAATAACGGGGGGATAAAATGAACATTGCAAGAGGAATTAATATGCTGCCTATCTCGGCAGTCATGATGGGTCGTATGGAAACCATATATCCTGTATTGATATGGGACAATGATTCCGTTGTTTTAGTGGATACCGGATATCCTGGACAGCTTCCACTAATAAAGGAACAGGTGGAACGAGCGGGACTAACTCTTGATCAACTATCAAAAATCATTATTACGCATGGCGATATAGATCATATCGGCAGCTTGCCTGATCTATTAAAAGCAGTGCCCCTTAAGGTAGAGGTTCTAGCCAGTGAAATAGAAAAACCATTTATTGAAGGCCAGAAGAGGCCTTTAAAAATTACAGATGAATCCATCGAGCAAGCCGTAAAAGCGTTGCCGCCAGAAGTACCAGAACAATGGAAGGCATCCTTTCGCAAAGTACTGGAGCAGCCGCCATCAGCCCCTGTTGATACGATCATTGAAGACAAATTAGAGCTGTCCGATTGTGAAGGGATTATCGTGATCTCGACACCTGGTCATACACCTGGTCATATTAGTCTCTATCATAAAGCTAGCAAAACCTTAATTGCAGCCGATGCAATGAACGTCTTAAATGACCAGTTGACCCTGCCAACGCCAGAGTTATGCACGGATCCTGAACAAGCCAAACAATCGCTTAGGAATTTGCTAGCCTACGACATCGAGACCGTGGTCTGCTATCATGGTGGATTGCTTTCGGGTGGGATTACCGAGAGAATTAGAGCGTTAATCGAAGAATAGACTTACTCCATATCCATCTGCTAGAGCCTTGCGGTAATTCATACATCTACTTCTCAAGATCAATGTATTCTGAGACAGATGAGTGCAATAACTCTACTAAATCCTCCTCCATATACTTATAATCATCCGGTATATGGAGGCATATTATTTTCTTGTCCGTAAGAGCCTCGCTGAATTTATTTTGCATGCGTCTCACATGCTTTTTTTCCATCGCAAATATTAAATCTGCCCAACCGAGCATACCCGCAGACAGCTTTATTCGTGCTTGCTCCTCTGTACCTGCTGACCGTACCTCATGACCATTCACGCCTTGAAAGATCGTCTCTGCCGTGAGGCTTCTCCATTTATTTCGACTGCAAACAAATAATAATTTAATATGATTCTCTCCTTCATTCTATTGCTTCTCAAAAAACGACGGTCTCTCACAATAGTATAAATTTTCTATTTTATCAATTTCTGCAGACACCTCATGCAGCCAATCCCAATCCTTTGTCATACTCGCCATAAGTCCGAAATTATATTGGGCAGCGAGCTTTCGAGCATAAATAGCGTTCAGCTGCAGGCAACTGTTCATATCTGACAACTCATCTTCAGACAACGTTCTTTTTTGCTGCAGCAGCCACAGCTCTGCCAACCGCCAATGAATATTCAACATCCTTATCAGCCCGATTCATTTATAATTTCATTCATTGTCATTCTTACCCCTTTCATCATAAAATATAATTTCGAATTCGCTATAAAGTCTTAACTGCCTTCTTTGACAAGTTTCGAATTCTTTTGAAGACCACTATATTACATACGATTAAAAACACTCCAACTACTATATCCGTAAATCCAACAAAGATAGGGTTAAACGGATATCCTCCCATTTTCGTAATGTAATAGACCGTAAAGAACATAATCCCAATTGAACTGATCATGAGAATCCAACTCCTTCTCAGTAGGAGTGCCGCCCCTGAAGCAAGTGCCGTTACTATTAAAGTTGACAGCAGTATCAGTAAATTATGATCACTTTCTATATTTGTTGGGAAGAGGAGACGCCCAGGATTCGTATAAGAGAAGTACCATTCCTCCCCAGGCAGGCCCTTAAATAAGGCATGATATGTTGCAGGTCCTGTTTTCTCCATAGGCAAATTCGAATGAAAGCTTAGGTTAGGATTATTTAAAATGACTTCTAGCTCTACTTGCGGCTCACCTTCCCAAAACTTAGCAGGGGTAAGGTAATAAAGGCGCGAAAAGATAGTGCTGATAACCCCTTTGTCATACATCCCTCCAAATTCTGTATAGTGAATGTCAATTTGCTTTGTTTCATTTGGCTCGAATGACAAGAAGAATCGTGTTCCTGTCGTTTCATTGCGAGAATCCCCATACGAATATATACGCAGCTCCTTACCGCTTACAGGATCAGTAACTGTCATTTTGGTGCCGGCATGCCAGTTTAGCGTTTTTGCATCATTCGTCAAGCTTGATGGAATCCGCTTATCCCCCTCCATAACGGTTAGTACTTCCCTTGTAGGAGTAAGGAACAACACATCAATATCCTTCTGAAAATCATTATTGTTTTTCAGTTCATACCGAATCGATACATCCGCTTGACGATCATATCTACTGGCCTCTTTTTTTATCGTAAAAGAGACCTTCTCCCGAACTAAGCTCACATTCGTTCCCTCGTCTAGCCGCAGCAGTCCATGTCCGTCTGCCGGCTCATACATGGGTCCTCCATTTGCACTTATTGCTGTCGGGCCGAGCATGAATAATAGGATAACAACAGCGGATAGCGTCCGAAGTCTTCTAAGTATCATTCCAAACCCCTCATTTCTTGAATTGTATCTGTACAAAAGATACCTTAATCTTACAGGAATTGCCTGACAGCATCCATTCCAATTTCGTTAATGCTGAATTACCCATGTTTCATCCCATCTCAAACTCGTTTACTACTTAGTAACGCTAAAGATGAGGAGTGAGAGCAATGAGCGAGAAGCAACTCTATTACGTATCCGTATCCAGCAAAAAAATTGAGTATGGGCCTGATACCAATGAGCAATTGACGGTGACAGCAACAGTTGATGAGATCGATGAGCTGCAGCAGCTGCTTGATCAAGTTCAGCTTGATGATGAAAAAATACAGCTCCGAGCTCCTATTCCATTTAAATCGGCTGATCATGATGAGACGACTGATAAATATAATGAGGATATTATAAAGGTTTATGACGCCATATATGAGCTGGGAACCGATGAGACAAGAGCTCATATTCAAGAAATGAACATACTAAGGAAACTCCAAGATACCGACTATAACTACCCTGGCTATGATCGTAATGGATAAATAAAAGCAGCTCCCCATCCTAAACGATGAGGAGCTGCTTTTTAGTTGCCTATAGAAAGTTTCTATGCCGTTGCACCGCGCAGCATGCTTTTCATATAGCTGCTGCATGCTGCAATGAAGTAAATAAGCTGCATGGCAATATAAATGCCGATAACAACAAAGGAATAAATCCAGTTCGACGATTCCATCATATTATCGAGTGCCTTCATCGCGAACAGTGCATGGGAAATGCCGACGATGACGGGCACGAAAAATATGATGCCGATTTGAGTAACGACAATTTTTCGGATCTCTCCTTTTGTCATCCCAATCCGAGATAAAGCCTTAAATTGTGCTTGATCCTCTTGCAGCTCCGTAAAGAGCTTGAAGTATATCATACTGCCAGAGGCAATAAAAAACAGTAAGCTGATAAACAAGCCTATAAATAAGGTAAGTGAAACGACTTCTTTCATTGAATCATAGTCGGTTGCCCGTCGGAAATCGGTCTGCTCAAGAAGCTTCTCTGGTACTAAAGCTTTTATTTTCTCTACGGTACCAGATGAGCGTTCCCAATTACTTAGCTCAAATCCATACATAACGTTAAGCTTATCCTCAGGTACAGTTGAGAGCAGCTTCAAATAGGAGAAGTCATCCATGACGAATGTATAATAGTTGCTCTCAAGCCAGTTCATAACCACTGCATCAACGGTACTGCTAAGTCTAAGTTCCGTTGCCTTGCCATTTATACTTCCTTTAATTACACCATTCTTGGCGCCTGTTCCACCATAGGTTCGCATAGCCAGTGTTACCTTGCCATTCTCGGGCTGAATTACAGGCTGACCATTTTCCTTAGCCAGCTTGTTGTAATCTGTTGCTGAGATAATAATCGAACTCATATCATTGTGGTTCCTTTTATTTCCATTCGCTTCAATCGTGAAGTTGGTCATCTCGATTCCGGCTATTTTCGCTTCGCGAATGACAGGAAAGCCATCCTTCGCTGCGATGCGCTTTAGTTCCTCCGGATCTATAACGTGATGTGAATTTACGCCTTTCTCCATATATGCAAGAGAATAAGGAGAGTTTTGGAGCATGCTTTCTTTACTGCCGATTTGCATAATATATACGGTTCCAAGTGCAGTCATGACGACCGCGCTTAGGATAGACACCGTGAACAATATCCGCGCATTATCTTTAATTTTATAACCCAGTTGAGCAAAAACAATCATATTCGTACGTTTGTAATAAATAGAGGCTCTTTTCTGAATAAATCGTAGAAGAACAACACTTAGCTGTGTAAACAAGAAGTATGTGCCGATTACAACTGTAATTAATATAGGTAATGCAAACAAAACAAACGTCCCGCTATTCATTACAAAAGCCATACCATATGCAGCACCCAAACAAACAACGCCAACTACAACGAGCCAACGTGAGAATATAAGCTGTCCCTTAGGTTTACGTGAAGCCTTAAGCAAATCTATAATTTCGGTTTTTCCAATTCGAAGTGCGGTCCATATCGAGATAAGCATAAACAGTGCAAAGAAACCGCCTGCTGTAAGTCCTATCGCTTGCAATGGAGCTGCGAATGGAATGGTATCATTCATATTCAGAAGTACCGCCAATGCCATGAAGAAAAGCTTACTAAACAGCATCCCTAAACCAATACCTACTGCTATAGCAAGAATTGCAATGGCAGCATTCTCATAGATGACTAACTTTCTAAGCTGATTTCTTGTCATCCCAAACAAGGAGAATAAACCAAATTCCTGTTGCCTTGTTTTGAGAAATGCTGAATTTGAATAGAGCACGAACAGAAATGAGAAGATGACGATAAGGTATTCACAGAAAAGCATACCGCTTCTTATTTTAGATGCCGCCATAATGTGACCGCTCAATACGTCAGGATGTGCTAGAAATGCTGCATAAATGTAAAAGATCATGACAGAAAATACACTGCTGAAGAAAAACGCGCTGTACGACCGCCAATTGCCCCTAATATTACTAAGCGCGAGCGAACGGAACGTCATCGAAATTACCTCCCAGCACGCTGAGAGCGTCTAGTATCTGTTGGAAAAAAGCTTGGCGATTTGCACCGCGGCGGATTTCAGAGAAAAACTTCCCATCCTTGATAAAGACGATTCTCTGGCAATAGCTTGCTGAAAAAGGATCATGCGTAACCATAAGCACGGTGGCTTTGAAACGTTCATTCATATCCTTTAGGGAGTCCATAACATCCTTCGCTGATTTGGAATCCAAATTACCTGTGAGCTCATCCGCTAGTACAAGTGAAGGTTGATGAATAATCGCTCTCGCAATTGCAGCACGCTGCTTCTGTCCACCGGACACCTCATAAGTGCGCTTATTCAATATCGCTGTAATTTGCAGGAGCTCAGCAAGCGGAGTCAGCTTCTGCTCAATTTGTTTTGGAGAGAGTCCTTCCAGTACAAGTGGCAGAATGATATTTTCTTTGATAGACAATGTGTCCAGCAGGTTAAAATCCTGGAACACGAAGCCGAGTTCCCGTCGGCGGAACAAAGCCAGCTTTTTGTCCGTTAGCTTATTGGGATTAACACCGTTTATTTCAAGCTCTCCCGATGTCGGTCGATCGATCGTGGACAGCAGGTTAAGCAGTGTGGTCTTCCCGCTTCCTGACGGTCCCATGACTCCGACAAATTCTCCAGCCTCAACGTTTAATTCAATATCTTCAAGTGCTTTGTATGCCACATTTCCTTTACTGCTGTATATTTTGCCAAGCCCTTGTGCTTTAAGTACGCTCATTTATTTGTTCCCCCCAAATTTATCTGTCTTTCTTGTGATTAACCTTAGTATAAATCAGGGGAGACAACGAACCCATCGATTTTCCTTTCAATCATGACCGCTTATTCTTACAAAATTGTCACCTTGTCACCTAAGACATCATTAGTGATTTTCCTTGTCCTCTAAAAGGTGAATGCCCCGGGGTTGATACAACACCTTGAGCGTTGTACCCACTCCAATAACAGAGGATATGCTCAGTGTATGTCCTAATCGATTGCAAACCGTCTTTGCCAAATAAAGCCCCATGCCAGTTGACTCGCCTGCAGCTCGTCCGTTCTCTCCAGTGAAGAAAGGATCGAAGACGCGCGGAAGGTCATGCTCAGCAATACCTATCCCCTCATCCTCAACCTCCATGCTCGCGAAGCCATCCTCATTATATTGGAGAAGGAAGAGCAATTTTTTTGCCCCCGGCTTGCTTTTGCTATATTTTATCGCATTGCTGATAAATTGATTCAAGATGAACAACATCCACTTCTCATCCGTTTCCACCCAAGCCTCACCATCCACTTTAGGAAAAATGGAATGACGGATACATAGCTTTTTATGTGCATTAATTACCGTTCGAACAAGCTCATGCAGCGCAATCCGCTTCATATGAAGATCAATTTCAAACTTCTCAAGACGGGAGGTATAGAGCATCATCTCAAGTCCGCGTGTTAACCGGTCCGTTTCTTCCTGCACGCTCTGCACAAGCCCCTTATGCTCCTCATGCGTAGATGTCTTCTGCTGCAAAGCATCCTGTGCCAGCAAGTCAATAACGGATACCGGCGTCTTCATATGGTGAACCCATTGAAGTACAAAATGATTATGCATTTCCTGCTGACGACGATATTTACCAAGCTCATTCATATAGGCTCGGTGCTGCTCCTCCAGCATTTTGCCAACAAGCTGCTGCTCCTTCGTCACATAAGATTTCACGATAGTAGATGCCTGCAGCTCTTCTGAACGCTCAATAGCATCGATTAATTGCTTGAAATAAGCCCGCTGACGCAAATAATCAATAATAAGCGCTACTGCAAGTAAAAATACTGACAATATAATTAGGTAAAATACCGTTGCATTGTCAATCATACCTGGATATCTCTCTTGCTCAAGAGTCAGCAGACAGACAGCCAATGCGATGATAAGCAGTGTTACAAAAATAAACACCAAGCGATCCTTCAAAAACAATAACAACGATAGTCCTCTCATCGCCGTGCATCCTTATCTAATCCCGTCAGAATTAGCTTATAGCCTTGACCTCTAACTGTCTCAACAGCTTTTGGCAACCCAAGCCCCTCCAGCTTTTTACGAAGTCTAGTCACATTGACAGTCAGTGTATTATCATCAACAAACTGAACATCATCCCATAGAGCCTCAAGCAGCTGCTCTCTTGAAACCACCTCAAAGGGCGATTTCATCAAACATTCCGCTAAGAGCTGTTCATTTTTGGTCAGCTCTACCCGTACCCCTTGCCACTCCAGCTCGTTTCGATTCAGAAATAATCGTAACCCATGCGCAGATAACTCCCCATGTCCGTTGCCTGTTGCCTCACTCGATTCATTTAATAGTGACGGTGCTGCTGCAGGCGCATACTCACCATATGTACGGCGAAGAATCCCTTTCACTTTCGCCATCAGCAAATCCAAATGAATCGGCTTCGTTATGTAATCATCGCCACCGTTCTCAATCGCCATCACTTGATCCATCTCCCCTGCCCTTGCAGAGATAAAGATGATTGGAACACTAGAGCGTGCGCGTATTTGCCTGCACCAATAATAGCCATCAAAGTATGGCAAATTAATATCCAACAGGACTAATTGCGGTCCAAACGCCTCTAGCTCCGGCAGTATTTCACGGAACTGTGAGGCTGTTTCCGCCACAAAGCCGTATTTCTCCATATTGCTCTTCAAAATCGCAGCGATCTTATCGTCGTCCTCCACGATGAATATTCGATACATGAATTTGTCCTCCTTAAGGTTTTCGTAGAAAACCTACTCCGTAAGCATAAGCTAAGGTTTTCGTAGAAAACCTACTTCGTAAGCATAAGCTAAGGTTTGCGAATAGGCGTAATAACCCAATAGAAAAAACCTACAAACAAGGCTCCGCCAACCATATTGCCTAACGTAACGGGAATCATATTATGAAACCATCCTGCAATTGTAATGGTCTCTGGATGCGGCAGCAATAGGGCAAGACCAAGAACCGTCATATTTGCAACACAATGCTCATAGCCCGATGCAATGAAAGCAAACAACATCCAGAAAATAAGGATAAGCTTTGCGGTGTCTTCCTTTGCTCGAAGAGATGTCCAGATGGCCAGACATACAAGCCAATTACACATAATGCCGCGAAAGAAAAGCTGCATGGTATCTATATTCATTTTTTTAGCTGCTGAAGTAAACAACTGATGGTCTGGTTTTATGTCGGCAAATAAGCCTGTCCCTATAATAAGCAGGCATAACCCCATAGCGCCAACAAGATTACCGAAATAAGACCATACCCAATTTTGTAACGTATCCTTCCATGACGTTGCTTTGGCTAGCGTACTCACCGTAAATATCATGTTATTGCCGGTAAACAGCTCTGCTCCTCCAAATATAACTAAGGTTAATGCAATCCCAAAAGATAAGCCCATTACAAGTGAGGTAACTGGAGAATGAGAAGCAGCTAGGGCGCCGCCGATTGTGAAAATAAGAATAATCCCAATGCCTACGTAAGCGCCTGCCAAGCCTGCAGACAATAAATAACGGCCTTTGCTCTCATTAAATAATGCTTTTCTAGCCAAAGCTGATTTTACAACTAATTCTAGTGTGTCTCGAAACATGAAGTAACTCTCCTTTTTCCCCTAACTATTCATCATGTGAATGTAACGTCCCGATCTATGGTCAAAAAAAAGAAGACGACAGAAGCCTGATAGCACAAGGCTGCTTACATCTTCTACATGATATTCTAATTATTTATAAGATTATTTATAAAATTTTAATAAGAGCTTACTCCTATTTGATTTCCCTTTGGAACGACAAATCGAACAACGGTACCGTTGTCTTGACTTGATATCAGTTCTAAATGTCCGCCTACACTGCGCGCTCTCTCTTCCATACTAAACAAACCAACGCCGCGTTGAATGCGATCCAGATTAAAGCCTTGGCCGCGATCCGTTACTCGGACCTCAACTTCCTCCGCTCTCTCCTCCATCACAACCTCAGCCTCAGCAACATCCGCGTACTTTGCAATATTCGTCAAAGCCTCTTGAATGACCCGATAAATGGCTGTCTCCTTATGTATGCCGAGTCTGCTCTTAAGGCCGCACTCCAGCTTCAGCTGTATCCCGAAGTGCTGTGAATAGTTTTCCGCATAGGTTCGAATAGCAGGAACTACGCCAAGGTCATCTAGAACGGAAGGACGAATCTCCCAAGCGAGGCCGCGAATATCCTCCATCATTCCTGACACATCAGCGCGGATAGCATTCAGCTCAGCAAGCTCACTATGATCACCGATTAAACGGTCCATCTTAATCAACAAGGAAAATAAACTTTGACCAATACCGTCATGCAGCTCCCTAGAAATCCGCTTCCGCTCATCCTCTTGGATTTCGATAACCTTAACCATCATTTCCTTCAGTTCCTGCTCCGCCCGCTTCCTCTGCGTCACTTCACTACGAATAGCCAAATACTGGTAAGGATCCTCGTTCTCGTTTAAGAAAGGGACAATTGTCGTGCTTACCCAGTAGAAGCTGCCGTCCTTCGCACGATTCTTAATCTCTCCTCGCCATACCTCACCGGAAGAGATGACGCGCCAAAGCTCGCGAAAGAACTGGGATCCATGGTGACCTGAGTTAATAATTCGGTGATCCTTACCCATTAATTCCTCGCGGCTGTACTTGGATATTTCGCAAAATTTATCATTGACGTACTGGATTTTCCCCTTCGTATCCGTAACAGCAACGATGGAAGACTCATCGAGCGCAAACTTCACGTCAGCAAGCTGCTTTAGGGATTGATTGACTTGAGCAAGCATCTGCTTATCATCAATTTGCCCCTCTAGAACCGTCAGTAAATAATCAACGTCTGCTCCGATAATTTGACGAAACTTTTCGTTTGTTCCATTATTCAAATGTGAGCAGCCCCTTCTTCAATGCGAACTTAATCAGCTCTGGCCGAGTTCTAAGTCCCAATTTATCCATCAGGTGGCTTTTATGCGTTTCTACCGTTTTCACGCTTATGATAAGGTTTTCTGCAATTTCTTTGTTGGAATAGCCCTTAGCGATCCAGCCTAAAATTTCTTTCTCCCGTTCCGACAGCGTTTCATAAGGACCGCTTTCCTCGCCGCCCTGCTTCATTCTTACGAGATACTCGCTCATTAAACGTTTCGTAGCCGTTGGATATAAATAGGCATTGCCTTGCGCGACCGATTGAATAGCAGACAGCAGCTCATCATGAGGCGCGTTTTTCAAAATATATCCGGATGCTCCTATATGTATCGCTCGAAATAAATATTCGTCATCGTCATGCATGGTCAATATGAGGACAGCAGTATTCGGCAGCAGTTTCTTCAGCTCTGTCGTTGCCGTCATTCCATCCTTGCCATGGGGCATACTGAGATCCATCAGTACGACATCAGGAAGCAGCCGCTGCGACATTTCGATTGCCTCATCGCCTTCTGATGCCTCTCCCACCACTTCAATGTCGTGTTTGCCGTTTAACAGCAAAGCAAGGCCTGATCTGACCACTGCATGATCATCACAAATTAATAGCTTTATCATGTACTTCTCCCTTCACCTGTCATTCCCATCCCTTTCATTTCTATAAAAATGGATGTTGCTTCCTCATATTATAGCTTACTTTTATGCTCAGATGGACTTATTGAAATAAAAATGATACCACTCCAGCAAAATAATGCTAGCCCCTCTGTCCCATCTCCTCTGCTAGCTGCTTCGTTAGCATGACCGCGCACTCCAGCTCATCCGCCTGATAAGCTTGAAGTGATCGTCTGCCCAGCAAAATAACGCCCGTAATGCCTTCACTTGTTTCTATAGGAACGCTTACAGCAATAAGAAGCTGCTCCGCGAGTAAGATTGGTTCTCCCAGCTTAAATCGTTCAGCATCCGTCATTGCGGCGCTTGTACTGGCAGGTCTGCCTGAGCGAATAGCCGCCCCGGATATGCCGGCACTCGGCTTTTGCTCAACTAACAGCGTGCGTTTACTAATACTACCCCATGCGTGTGACCAGCGCAGCTTTCTTATATTGGTATCGATCAAGCCGAGTCCCGCGAAATCACTGTCAGTCTCCAATCTAATCCGCTCTATGCCGGCAGCGATTCCCTCTTCGGTCGTCTTCATCGTCGTTCCTCCTTCATTATTCAGCTTCCAAGCAGTTCATAGCTATCCATAGCTTTCTGATGCCTTGCAAGATAGTTCCGTTCATTTTCATTAACTCTGAATTTAATTATAAAACGATCTGGAAAGTTTGTATGTCAGGGAATTCCCTGAATTAACGCATAGGATTCCCTATTTATGGAACGCGCCTATTCTAAACCGAAAATTCAGGGCTTTCTCCTTTAATAATCAGGAGATTCCCTGATTATTAAGGGAGAACAGGAGCAGTATGATAGTTATATACGACTTTTTAAATACATTCAATTACGAAATGGAGGTAACATAATGAGCACTCGCGGGCAAAAAATGACTGATTCAAGCGTCGAAGGACGTTTTATATCATTTGATACCCATGGCGCCATGAACGGTCCCGGCAGCCGCTTTGTCCTATCCATGCAAGGCTGTTCCCTTCGCTGCAAGTTTTGCCCTAACCCTGATTCTTGGAGTATGTCTGGGGGGAACGTAACCAGCGTAGAGGACATCCTTTCAGAGATTGAACCCTTCGTCAGCTATTACAAAAGCTCCGGAGGAGGCATTACGGTTACAGGTGGTGAACCCACTCTTCAAGCTCCTTTCGTTGCTGCCCTCTTTCGAGAAGCCAAGCGAAGATTCGGACTACATACGGTCTTGGAAACGTCAGGCTTTTGCAAAACTTCTTCACTAGATGCAAGCAGACTGCTTGATGCAACCGATCTTGTAGTGCTTGACCTGAAGCAGATTAATGAAGAGCGTCATCAATCCATTACGACACAATCCAATAAACAGATCATCCGTTTTGCTTGCCATCTATCCAATTTGGGACAAAAAATGTGGATTCGGCATGTCCTTGTTCCGGGTGAAACCGACTTCTATCAGGATCTAGTGGAGCTTGGCCAATTTATGAGCACACTTGATAATGTAGAGAAACTCGAAATTTTCCCCTATCATGGATTACGCATCAATAAATGGCAGCCACTCAAGCATCCGTATACTTTCCAGCATGTGCCTACTCCTACGGAGAATGACATCGAACGAGCTTATCGTTTAGTTGAAGCAGGGCGCAAGGAACTTGAAGAGTATGAGAAAAATGCCTATAAATAAAAAAATCTAAAATGACGATGTATAACCCTGAAAAATTTTGTCCATTATAATAGGGATGGTGTGAAGAGAGGTGTGGTTCCGTTGGACCATTTGGTGCTAGGACTGCAGGAGGAATTAATTTAACCACTAAGCTAACCGAAAGCGAGGGGTTGTGTCGCAGAGTACTTCTGAACACACTCGCCTAGTAACGATCCATTAAAACGGATTGCGAACAAGCGGTGCCCAAGTTATTCAAATTATGTGAAGTGTGATATTTTAGAAACTCAACGATCAAACACCATCGAGAAAGAGCCCCTAACAGGGCTCTTTTTTCATTGCATGTCATTTCAATTCCAATAACCAAATAAAAAGCCTTCTACTGCAGATAAATGTTCATTTACCTGCAGCAGAAGGCTTAATCTATTTATGCCTATTTGAATTTTAGCACTCGCCAGCAGCAGCTGGTTTACCCGCAGCCGTAGCTGTGCGGAATGATGATCCACAGCCGCATGTTGCGCTTGCGTTAGGATTTTCGATCGTAAAGCCTCCGCCCATTGCGGACTCCTTAAAATCAATGACTAGACCGTTCAAAAGCGGTATGCTTTTTTCATCCACCACTACTTTAAGTCCATCCATTTCAAGCGTTTTGTCGCCTTCAACTTCCTCATCATCGAAGCCCATACCGTATGAGAAACCGCTGCAGCCGCCTTCCTTCACGCCAAGACGAAGAAATAGATCTGGCGTTCCTTCCTCGAGAAGCATTTCTTTTATTTTTTCAGATGCAATATCACTGATTGTGATCATGCGACATCCCTCCGTTTATGTGTCTATTCATACTTATCTTTCCTTGCAGGTTCACTTACTTATTTGTAGTATACTCTTATTTGATGACTAGCTCAAGAGAAGTGTGCCCATTCTAATTATTGCATCATTCAAGTTCGATTTAAGTTACATACAAGATCATCCAATCAGTTTTAAGTTGCCCCTACTACGTAAGAGGTTTATAATAGTTACAGTTTCTTAGACGGTAAATAAAGTTATTTTTTTCACAAAGTATATTCTAAAGGAGGCTTTACCATGAACATCGTTATCCCTACTGAAGATAAACAAATGCAACAGATTATAGAAAAAGTTCGTCATGGTCAGCGTTTATCGTTAGAAGATGGCGTTTTTTTATATCAATCCGATGACTTGCTTACTATTGGACAACTAGCTAATGAAGTTGCTATGCGCAAAAATGGTAAAAAGGTTTATTTTATTGAAAACATGAGTCTTTACTTCACTAATGTTTGCGAAGCACATTGCGCTTTCTGTAATTTCCGTAAAGATGAAGGCGAAGAAGGCTCCTATACGCTTAGCGGCCAAGAAATGATTGAATACGTTGAGCAGCATTTTCATCCCGGTGTCCGTGAGTTCCACATCGTCGGCGGACATAATACCAACGTACCTTTTCAATACTACGTGGACTCCCTTAGCGCACTGAAAGCTCGGTTCCCTGAGGTTACACTAAAAGCTTACACGGCAGCAGAAATTGATTTCTTCTCCCGCATTAGCGGACTTACTTATCGCGAAGTGCTGCAAGAGCTTATGAAAGCAGGTCTGCAATCCTTAACTGGCGGCGGAGCCGAAATCTTATCCGATCAATACCGTAAAAAAATGCGTGTAGAGAAAGCGGATGTAACACAATACTTAGAGGTGCATCGCACAGCGCATGAGCTTGGTCTACGCACTCATACAACGATGTTATACGGCTCCATTGAGTCCAAAGAGGATCGGATTCGTCACTTGATCCATCTTCGTGAGCTTCAGGATGAAACGAACGGTTTCCTTGTGTTCATTCCGTTATCCATGCAGCCTATTAACCCAAGAGCTGGCATACGTCGCCGCAATTCGGCATTCGAGGATTTGAAAACCATTGCCATTAGCCGTCTAATGCTTGATAACTTCCAACACATCAAAGCTTATTTCATTAACATCGGCGTACAGCTAACCCAAGTCGCACTAACAATGGGCGCATCAGATGCACACGGAACAATTGTAAAAGAAAAAATCAGCCACGCTGCCGGGGCACTCACTCCAGAAGGCATTACTCGCGAGGATCTGATATGGTTAATTAAAGGCGCAGGTCGCATTCCTGTTGAACGTGATACCTTCTATAATGAAATTAAAGTATACGAGTAAACAACATGCAGAGCGCACATTATAAAATAATCATCTAGAAGCGTTGAAGTGGAGTTGAAAATAAGATGAGAAATCTTGTTATTTTGGGTGGAGGCTATGGCGGACTCGCCATAGCTAATGAACTTATAGAAAAGCAAATACCTCTTGATGTATCTATTGTTTTAATCGACCGCATGCCTTTCCAAGGCTTAAAAACGGAATATTACGCGCTTGCTGCCGGCACTGTCTCTGATTTGGAGCTTCGGGTGAAATTCCCGGTTGATCCAAGAGTCAGCCTTACTTATGGAGAAATATCCGATGTTGATATGGAGGGTAAGCTTGTCCATCTTGCAGGACAAGATCCTATTCCTTATGAATGGCTTGTAATCGGCCTTGGTTGTACGGATAAATATCATGGTATCGAAGGTGCAGAGCAATATTCAACAAGCATACAATCATTTTCTGCAGCTAGACAAACGTATGCCCTGTTAAATGATGTAAAACCTTATGGACAAGTCTCCATCGTTGGAGGCGGCTTGAGCGGTGTAGAGGTTGCAGCCGAATTGCGTGAAAGTCGTCCTGACCTGAACATTCGTATTTTGGATCGCGGTGCAAGTGTTCTCTCTGCTTTTCCAGGCAGATTGCAGGCATTTGTAGCGGAATGGTTTAAGGAGCATAACGTAGAAATGCGGGGGAAAGTCGGCTTAACAAAGCTGGAGGGCGGCATTTTGCATGATGGCAATTCCACAGCTCCTATTTATACTGATGCCACAGTATGGACGGCTGGGATTCAACCAGTAGAGCTTGTCCAACGTATGGATCTGCCGAAGGATAATCAAGGCAGACTTATCATCAACGAATATCATCAATTGCCAGATCATAACGATGTTTTTATCGTAGGAGACTGCGCGGCATTGCCGTTTTCACCAAGCGGCCAAGCAGCCGGAGCCCAAGGAAAACAAATTGCAGAAGTCATGCAAGCAATCTGGCATAATAAAACTCCGCGTTTGGGCAAAATAAAGCTGAAGGGCGTACTTGGCTCGCTCGGCAAAAAAAGCGGATTTGGTGTTATGGGCGGTACAGCTATCATGGGTCGTGTGCCAAGACTCGTTAAGAGCGGTGTGCTATGGCGCTCTAAGCGTCACCTAGGTTAACCTTATAAATCATCAAGAAGCTTATCAAGGGCTTCGCTGTCGGCCTTCTGTTGCTCTAGCTCTTTTAAAATTTGTTCTTGGAGCTCGTCAACAGATTCGGCAGCCACAATTTTTCCTTCTACAAGCGCAAAAGGGAATAAGTAGCATTCGCCGCAGTTGCCGAGACAACCGTACTCTATTACTTCAAAGGCATCATCTTCTTCAAATAATTTCATTATTCGATCTGTCCCATGATGCATATTGCTTGCACAAAACTCGATCATTGGTTTAAACATTTTGCTTCACCTATCTTTACTCAGTTACTATCCATTTTCAATTGTCTCACTTTGTACTATAATAGGTTAGAAAGGAGATGATTGCAATGAGTGAACAAGTACAAGACACAATGTATGATGAAGTGTTGGACGTATTGGATAAGCTTCGCCCATTTTTACAACGTGACGGCGGCGACGTGGAATTGGTTGATGTCGAAGGCGGCATCATCAAGCTTCGTCTAATGGGTGCATGCGGAAGCTGCCCAAGTTCGACAATCACGCTTAAAGCGGGTATCGAACGTGCACTTCTTGAAGAAGTTGAAGGTGTAATTGAAGTCGTTCAAGTATTCTAAAAATATAAGAACGCATGATTGAACCTTTACGCTAGAATGACAAAGAGTCTTATCGACGGCTTGATCTCGATAAGACTCTTTTTTTTTATTACTAGAAAAGGATTACATCCCTTTTATGTTCGCCACGATCGGATCAAAGCCGCCTGTTACATCGATTACATTGCCCGTCAAAAAATTAGATTTCATCCCGCAAAGGAAGAGCACGACACGCGCAACATCCTCACCAGCGCCTGGGCGGCCAATTGGTGATTCTGAATCATAATCGCTTTCGACCTCTTCGATAGAGCGTTCCTTATTCATACCGCGAATATCGCCAGGACCGATCAAATTAACCGTTACACCGTAAGGTGCTTCCTCTACTGCCAGTGACTTCGTAAAGGATACAAGTCCTGTCTTGGCCGCTGCATACACCGTTCGATGAGGCCAAGCTCTTGCTTCTCCTGCATGACCAAAGCCAAAGTGAATAATACGTCCCCATTTACGCTCCCGCATTCCTGGAAGCAAGCGATGGTCCAACAGCATAACACCTAATAGATTGCCATTTAATAGCCGGATAATAGTTTCTTCGTCGTACTCACTGAACAAGGTACGCTTACGCACGAATGGACCAGCATTGTTGATCAAGATATCAACGCCGCCTGCCCAGCTCTCCGCCTCATCAGCAAGCTTCTCCACGCCTTGAACGGTTGCAATATCTGCTTGAACGGTTAACGCTTTCAATCCCATATGTTCAATCTGTCTCTTCACTTGCAGCGCTTCTAGCTCACTCTCATAGTAATTAATAATGACATTGCAGCCTTGCTCAGCAAGCTGAAGGGCCGTTCGTTTACCCAAACCCTTCGCGCTCCCTGTGACCAATGCTGTTTTCCCTTTAAACTCCATGAGTTTTCCCCACTCTCGGATTATGGTTGCTTCTTTCGCATTAATCCGCATGCGTATTGAAAGGTAAGCAGCAGTGATTCTATAGCAAAGTATAACCCCTGCGTTAGATCAGCCGATTGCTCTGCTATATTTTCCAGCGGCACCTCTACCCCATACATACGGCTGCTTTGAATTAAATCGTCCTGCATCTCTGAGTTCATGTAGTGAATTTCTGTATTTCTCCGTTTGCGAAGCCGATTCGTTGCTTCTTTGTATTTTTCTTTTACATCATTCAGCTTCCAGGTCAATTCAGGATGCGCTTTTTTCTCCCGCATATTTCGGAGCACGGTAAAATATGAGAAATGTGGTTTTATCCGCTCCGTTTCCATGTCGAGAAGAACATTAAGCAATGTACCCAGCTTATCCAGTAAAGAAAATACGCGAATAAAAGAATTTTTATCAAAGTATATATACCGATTATAATTGATTCGTTCCGCTTCTGTCATTTGTGAAACAGTAGTGGAGGTTATTTTATGTTGAAACTTCAATGCCGCATAATGGCTTTGCTCCAGCTCATCAAGGGAGGAATGAAGACCAAGCGTCCAAATTTCATATTTACGCAGCTTATAATCATTTTCTCCGCCTGTTCCCATTTTCTTGGACATGATGGAAATAAACTGTTCCATTTCACGAAACGTTTCTGCCAGGGTTCCTTCCGCTTCTCTCTGAGGCTCATCAAACAGGAATCGCAGCATCTTTGAACAGTCCTTTCTACTTCGAAATAGGCTCGATCCTTTAGCTTTCCCTAACGGCAGCTCCATAATTAGCGGACTGCCATCTCCCTGCAGGCTTATAATAGCAGACAAACCTGCAAACGGGAATACCGTTTTGCAGGTTTGTCTTATTTAAAAATCTATTTTTTTCCATGACCTGCCCGTAAGCGCCATGAACGAACCAACATGTCCATTAATAGTCCAAACAAACCCGTAACAATTAAATTATGCAATAAATTAGTGAATAAGAAAAGATTATCATTCGTAATGGTTAATGTAAGCCAAGCACCACTAAATATTTGCGTAATGACTAGTCCAAGTGTCCAAGCTGCCGGCTTCGTAAGTCCTTTTCCAGCACCGCTTACTTTCCGAATATGAAGGAATAATCCTGCGATTGAAATACCGAGTAACAGAGCAGCAACGCGGTGTAGGAATACAATACCTGTCGCACCGCTAATTTCGGGAACAACCTCACCGTTACAAAGCGGCCAACCTAGACAGCCCCCGCCAGAATCAGTATGCCGAATAAATGCGCCTAAATAAACAACCACGTAACTGTAGATAGCCGTTAAGAGAACGCGAGGGAAAACAGATCTCGGTACTTCGAATACTGCTGGAGGTCCATTTTTAGCTCGAAATGTCCAAATGACAAGCAGTAGGGTAGCAGCAAATGCCATCAATGATATACCGAAATGGATAGCCATTATAGGCGGAGATTGCGGCCACATGACGGCGGCGGCCCCCATCAAAGCTTGAATAATGGTAAACAATAATGCGCCACCTGCATAAAACAGCGGCTCTTTAAAACCATCTTGGTCTTTCCGATATCTTTTGAACATCAATACTGCAGTAGCAAGTACAAGCAAACCTTCAAATCCAGTCACAAGCCGATGTGAGTATTCAATCATCGATTCCACGGTGTAAGCAGGTACAAATTTGCCGTTGCATAATGGCCAATCATCCCCGCAGCCGCGCCCAGAATCTGTATTCGTGACCAGTGCCCCGCCGAGCAGTACAAGAAGCATTCCGATGCACGCTGCAATGGCTAACGTGCGAAAACGCCCGGTTATCATAATACAATCACCTTTTTTCAAATATTATATTTTTTTATGAATACGCAAAGTTAGATCCTTTGTGAATTTAATAACAATTCAATTATAGCTATAAAAAAGAGCAAAAGCCATGTTGAAAATGTGACACTTCAAGCTACAAGCTTGTAATAAAAAAGGAAAGTCCGCCCTGAAAGGAGAGAATTTTCTCTCCAAGCAGTGCGAACTTTTCATACTGTCGTTCTTTTAGTCATACCTATCTTATTTCTTTAAGTGCGGCTCAGCTCATCGCTAATTTCAAGCGCACGATCCACATACTGTTCGATTTCCTCACGCGTTTTACGCAGTTTGCTCACAAACCGTGCTAGTTCCTGACTCTTACGGAACGCAATAAAGCTTGGTATTCCCAATATATTCAGTTCAGAGCAAAGATCAGGAAGGTCATCACGATCGATTTCCACGAAAGTTACTCGTCCCTCATATTGACGCTCCAGATCAGGCATAAATGGATTTATAAAATGACAATCTTTACACCATGTTGTCTTGAATACGGCTATTGTCAGTTCCTCACTGGCTACAGCCTCGCGAAACTCAGCATCTGTAATCAATTTTCTCATTTTTGCACCCCTAATTAATTGTATCATAAGTGCTAGTTGCTTGTTTACACTAATTCTTATACTTCCCGTTCTAGTTCAAAAACTTTCACATCATCGTAATATTCCATATCAGACCAGCTAATCTTTGCTCCGAGTACTTTCGCAAAGTCACGTGCCGGAATATAGGCTGCACCTTCAACCACGATTATAGGGAAGGATAATTTCACCGCTTTTCCATTAACAGTAGCTGAATCACTTCCGATCTTTACGATCATTGTATTATTCGTTGCTTCATCGATAATTTTTAAGCTCTTCGTCTTAGCGTCATAAATCAATTCTGCGCCAAGCTCTTCCACCGTATCGCGAAGCGGAATAATGGTTATTCCGTTAGCCGTTACAATAGGAGGATTATAATAATCATCCGAATACCAAACAATAGATTGTTTATTGATGTGCAACTTGTTTTTTAATAGATCATAAATCGTTGACTTCTCATCGAATTTCTTCAATACTTGGAAGCCTTGCATAGAAACCAGCTGCTCAATAGGGAAATCCTCTTTTGATGCAACGGGAGCATCTGCCTTAACGGTGCCATTGATATTCCAAGATTCATTTTCTACTTTGATTGTTACACCCTTCAGCGGCATATCTTCAGGGTCTATATCTTCGCTAATTGCATAGGAAAGCTCAAAGGCTTGCTTACGAATATCAAGCTTGCTGTCGACATAGAGATCAGCCTTGATCGTTAGCTGTTCATTAAATACTTCATTAATACTATCCAGATCCTCAGCTTCTATCTCTTTTAGATCAGATTGCAAGCCCTCAAGCATGCTTGCGATCTCATCTGCTGCTTCCTTCACCATTTCTTCTGTTGTAGGCTGGTCTAAACCTCCGGATTCATTAGGAATAACCATACCCGCCGCTTCCCATACATCCGGATTAGCAGATAGAATTTGAAGTACGCCCGTCAGCATTTTATCAAGACCTGCACGATCAGCTACAAGAGCATCCACGTATTTTTTAAACAAACCCCAAATTTCCTTGCCGTTCAAATCAACATGTACATGCATAAGGGAGGTGTTAACTCCATTAATGGCAGCAACGGTCGGGTTGACCACAATACGATCTGGATTCGGTAAGTTATTGATAACATAGCTTCCAACTGTATCAAGCATTTGGTGGCCTATCGCGGTTAAAGTAGCCTCATCAACCACTTTAACTGGCGCTTCTTCTTCCTCCGCTTCAAATCCGTAGTACATATTAAGCAAGGACTCGCCAGTCATATCAATAACAAATGGCTGTTTGGCTCCTTCAATATCTAATGTCGCTAATTGATCTGATAGTTTTAAACCAAATTTTATACTCGTATTTTCGCCAAATACAAGCTTACCGTCCAGAGACATATGATTGCTGTCTTGTGTCTTAACACTATCAAGCTGCAGCTTCATGCTGGACAACAGCTTCATAAGAGCAATCTCTTCCTCAGGCAACCCCGCGTAAGCAGATTCATCCACTTGAAGCTTCAATTCTAGGGACCCCTTGCTCTCACTGGAGTTTACCTTAAGTGCCCCTTTAAGAACCGAATTAAAGTCAACATTTGAAACCGATTGGCACCCCGCAACAAATACAAGCGTAAAAATAATCAAAAGTGCTACGAACTTACTTGGTTTTCCGAAATTTCTCAGCATCAAGGCTTCTCCCTTATAAACGAATTTATCATTCGAACAAACTCTACTAATTGTACAGGGATCTTATAATCTTGTAAATGTTTGGTAATGACTAGTTTTGTCGAAATGATATAATTATTAAGATTAACTTGCTCGATTAATAACAATTTGCTTTTTAGCTTGATTCCACTGGATGGTCCATCCGTTATGTAAGCATAAATCACGAAGAGCAATCATATTGGGATGCGATTCATTAGCTGTCAACAGCTTCATTCCTGCAACTGCCTGGCCGTCGATATAAACAATATTTCCTTCCGCAGCTTGTTCATCACGATCATTGACGCGCTTCAATTTGTTTATCAGATCATTAGCATCTTCACCCGCTCTAGCGCCATTAATCCGATATCCCACTCTATTCAGTCTTGTATTAAACCCCTCCTTTGTCGTAAAGGTGATCGCTATTCCTGCTTCTGAAGCAATCTTCAGAAGATTTTCATTATATGCGCCAAAAGGAAATGCAAGAACTCTGTTGGTATTTCCGAGTTCAGTGTTCAGTCTCTGCTCTGCTTTAAACAAATCATTTATTACACGCGTCCTATATTCGTCTTCCGTTTCCTTCCTTTGCTCCTTCTCATTAAAAAGCAGTTTTGCCATCCGGGGCGCTTTACCCCCATCCTCATTTACTACGGCATACTGATGCTGCGCATAGGTATGACTATAGAAGCTCATCCCGTCCTGCTTCATTTCCCTCATTTGCTCCCAAGTTAGCTTAGCCTCTCCCGGCAATGTTGGATCATCAATGGTTGATACAATGACAAAGTTAGTTGCAGCATAACCGAAACGTTTGAGAATCGGATAAGCATGGTTATAAAAGCTTTCATAGCCGTCATCAAATGTGATTAAAACCGCATTATCCGGTACCGTTCCTTCTTCCAGCATAAAGCTCAAATATTCGTCCATTCCGATAACATGGAATCCAGCATCCTTCAGCAATTGCATTTGCTCCTCGAACTGATCCACACCTATAATGCCATCCTTGAGAGGCACTAGCGAAATATCATGGTACATGAGTACAGCGACCTCTCCCCCATAATAAACGGGGTTTTCTTGCGATCTCTTTACCCACTCCATCTTTTGCCCAAATACTTCCTCTATAAAAGTATCAGACACCATCAGCTTTTCATCAACCATACGCATATTCGTTGTATCTTCAACAGTCGCCCCATCTACGATTAGCTTTATCCTTTTTGTATTTCCGTTGATAGAACAGCCCGTAAGCAGCCATCCAACCATCATCGCAACTGCCACTACAAGAGCAATCGAAGTTTGCATTGTGCGTTCCATATTCCATTCCCCCTCATCCTATTGATGAGAATTGTAGAGGAAGGATCTTATCGATCACGCATCTTACTGATTAACGACTGCTTAAATAAATCTTAACTTTTTCCATTTTTTAATGGGAAACGACTTTCGAAGATGGTCTCCTTGGCAGTGCTGCTTACTGAAACCCGTCCCTCATGAGCTTCTATAATGCTCTTCGTAATGGCGAGTCCAAGACCTGTACCACCTGATTCCGATGTTCTCGAGCGATCTGCCCGGTAGAAGCGATCAAATATATAGGGTAGATCTGCTGCAGGGATTTGTTCGCCATAATTAATAACTTCAATGATCGCTTCTTCCTGTGTACGCTTAATGTTAATCACTATTTGCTTGCCTGCATGTCCATATTTGATCGCATTAGCGATCAAGTTGTCAAAAGCTCTCACCAGGAGATTGCCATCAGCCATAATGGACACTGCATGCTCTTTTGTACTTATTTGACAGGTCATGCCTGCCTTCTCAAGGCTCGGTACAAATTCTTCAACCAGTTGTCCCATAAAACCAAGGATATCAAGCTCTTCCATTTGAAGAGGCATACCATTATTGAGCTTTGTATATTCAAAAAGATCCTCGATTAACCGCTGCAAATGTCTCGATTTCTCATACGCAATGTTCACAAAATAACGCAGCTCAACCTCATCTCCATAACGATCCTGATCAATGAGCTCCAAAAAACCCAATATAGACGTCAGAGGTGTTCGCAGATCATGTGACACGCCGGTTATTAAATCATTTTTTGTTTTCTCTGCGTTTCTCTCTTCCTGCAGAAGCTGATTGAACTGCTTGCTCATAACATTAATGCTGTTAGCGATCTCGCCAAGTTCATCAGCGGATTTGACCGAAATTTGATGATCGAGCTTTCCTTCTGCCATTTGCTGCAGGCCAAAACGGATTTCCTTTAAATAATTAATCATATTTCTGCTCGTCCAAAAAAATAAACCTAGAAATAGCAAACAGCCGAATGTTGCTATTACAGGAGTAGATCCGATATTATTAACAATCCAAATAAGCGTTCGGTCAAACGGCGTGTATTCCATCAGAAAGTAAGCAAGCAAATGGCCAGCAATGACAAAACAAATCATCAGTCCCAGACTGTTTAGAAAAGCAAGCATAAACGTCCAGCGTATGGTACGAAACAACTTATTGCTTAATCCAGTAGTAGTAGCATTGCCTTGGCCACCGTTTGCTTCTCGTAATTCCCTTTGAATATGCCTCGTACAGAGCTTCGTATAGACAATTGCGAATATAATAATCGCCATGCCAATCATAACCGGAGTTGCTCCAATGTGATTAATAATCCAAATCAAAGGCTTATCATAGGGCTCTATCTCCAACATAAAAGCAATTAGCAGGCGGCCAATAACGGTGATAACAATCGTTATTCCAAAGCTAATAAGCATATACATCGCTTTCTTTTGCTTCGTAAGCATAGGGTTATAGAGCCTCCATTTTATAACCGATTCCCCATACGGTTTTGATAAATTTCGGAGTTTGCGGATCCTTTTCTATTTTTTCACGAATTTTGCGAATATGAACCATGACCGTATTTTTCGATTCCATAAACGGCTCATTCCAAGCTGTCTCATATATCTTGTCCATGCTTAGAACAATCCCTCGATTAACAGCGAGCAGCCTCAGAATCGTAAATTCCCGTGGAGTAAGCTTAACGGCTTGCTGATCCACCATTACCGTATGTGTGGAGGTATTAATAACGAGATCATCGATAATGATTTCATCCTCATTCTCCGGTGTTTGCAAATTAAATTGTTTATATCTCCGAAGATGTGATTTCACGCTAGCGAGCAGCACCAAAGGACTGAAAGGCTTTGTTACATATTCATCTGCTCCAATGCTAAGACCTGATATTTTGTCGATATCCTGAGTCTTAGCAGACAGCATAATGATCGGAATATTGTTTTTCTCACGAATTTTCATGCAAGCCTCGATCCCATCCATAACGGGCATCATAACATCCAAAATAATAAGATCCACCTTATGCTGCTTAAGCTGCTCCAGCGCTTCTACCCCATTGCTTGCCTTAAGCATGGTATAGCCTTCATTTTTGAAGTAAATGTCCATCAGCTTCAATATCTCTTTCTCATCATCGACCATTAGAATCGTTTCTCTAGCCATGAGTATTCCCCCTTTAAACCATTGCCTTTCCAGTAAAAATAGACGAAGTTGGCAAGAACCTCGTCTCTCTCTTAAAGAATATAGCATGAAAGTTGTGTTTTGGAAATTTCCCCTATAGCCTCTTCATAAAAAAAGGGCTGCTCCTACCTCCGCAGCTGCGAAGGAAGGAACAACCCTTACTGGATTTACTTGCCGTTCTTCACTTCTTCTAGAAGTGAAAGATCTAGAAATTCACTCAAATCAAGAGAATCAATGGTTGTATCTTTGATGTAACCTGCTTCAATGGATACCTTCGCCATCTCTTCAATCGCTTCTTTGCTAACATCAGAGGTCAATCTCATGTGTGAGAGTGCCGCTTTGATCAAATCAATTTCAAGTCCTTTGCCGCTTAGCTCGCTCAGACGATTATTGATCAGCTTATAAGCTTCATCTGGATTAGCATTAATAAATTCAATTGCTTCATTATTGGCTTTGATTGCTGCCTTCGCCAAATCTCTGTGATCTTTAATAAATTTATCGCTTGCAACGAGTATTACAAGTGGATAGTCGCCGTTATTTGGTGGGATTTTATCCCAATCAACGATCACTTTACCAATTCCCTCTTGCTCGATTTGCGTACCCCAAGGTTCAGGAATAAGTGTTGCTTGCACTTCATTTTGACGAAGGGCAATAAGTGTATCGGATGGTGCACGAGCTACAATTTGAGCCCCCGTCTTATCGGAAGTGACTTTCACGCCTTCTTGCTCAAGCAGCAGTCTAAGCGAAATTTCATTCGTGCTGCCTTTTGTTGGAATCGCAATGGTTTTTCCAACCAAATCCTTAACCGTCGTTACGCCTGAATCCTTGCCGGCAACTAGAACAGCACCGCCGTTATCAGCTCCGGAAATAACTCGGAAGTTTTTACTTTTTAGAAATTGATTCGTTGACGGTCCAGGACCTACATAACCGAGATCAATCTGACCCGTGGCAATAGCTGTAGAGAAATCCGATCCATTATCAAAAGCTTGCACTTCTATTTTCACATTGTCGCCTAGCTGCTTTTGGAAAAACTCTTTCTCCAAAGCAATATAACCAGCTGCATGCGTTACGTTTTTGAAAATACCTAGCTTAACTGTTACTGCATCTTTTTTAGTTGTACCATTATCTGTCGTTTTATTGGTTGTAGAATTATTACCGCCGCATGCTGATAACACCAACACGAATACCAAAGTAATAATGAGACCTAAAGATTTTTTCATTTTCATCTCTCCTACCCTTCTCTATCTGTTCTTTATCAAGCCCCCGCCTTACTCCTACTAATTCTATCGGATTAATTTATTTTGTCAATCATAATTTATTTTTACTTATTTTTCTAAGCCGTATCGAATCAACAGCTTATCCTCCAACTTCTTGAAACAGAAGTGATCAGAGATCGTTCCGAGCACTGCAATAATAATGACAACGTTAAGCATCAATGCCGTATCTCCGAGTCCTCTGCCATCTTGAAGCAGTTGACCAAGACCTGCGCCGTTTGCAATGAGCTCGCCCGCAACAAGCGCACGCCAAGCAAATGCCCAAGCGACCCTAACGCCTGTCATCAGATGCGGGAAGGCACCCGGTACGAGTACTTGGGTAAACATTCTCCAGCCATTTCCTGTGCCCAATGTCTGAGCAGCTCGGATGTATATAGGAGAAATATTTTTGATGCCGGTTCGAGTGGCAATCGCCATTGTCCATGTTGCCCCTAAAGCAGTAATGAATATAACAGACTTGTCGTTAAAGCCGAACCATATAATAGCGAATGGCAGCCACGCGATGCTGGGCACCGTTTGAAGCGCGATGACTACAAAGCCAATCGTATCATCAATTGCTTTCGATTTGGCGAACATAAGGCCAAGCAGCATGCCTAGCGCAAGTGATATAGCAAAGGCGATCAATAATCTTCTAAGTGAATTGACGATAGCCTCTAATAGTTGTCCATGAGCAAAGCCGTTGTAAAACGATTCAATGGTCTGAAACAGAGAAGGAAATTTCCAGCTTTCCCAGCCGATAATTCTATATGCCGCCTCCCATGCCACTAAAAGTGCTATCAGGAAGATCGTTCTTCTTAAGACTGTAGGTGTCATCGCCCATTTCCTCCTTTACTACCTTCTCCAGCTCATCCGCTAGGCATTCCATAATTGATTTTTCTACATGATGCAGAATAGAATCAGCGCTGCTTCTCGGTCTTGCCGCTTGCACGACAAATTCCTTCTTGATTGTACCTGGTCTTGTAGACATGACAAGTACTCGGTCGGACAGCATAACGGCTTCTCTAATGTTATGAGTAATGAACAGTATCGTCTTTCCTGTTCTTAGAAATATTTCTTCGAGCTCCTGGTGAAGCACAAGTCTCGTCTGCTCGTCTAAAGCGGCGAATGGTTCATCCATTAATAAAATTTGAGGATCCATAACAAGTGCGCGCGCTATTGCTGCACGTTGTTTCATCCCTCCTGAAAGCTCATGGGGATAGCGATCAGCAAATTTGCTTAAATGCACAGCACGGATTTGCTCACGAGCTAGTTCCAATCTTTCCTTCTTAGCCATACCCCTCTGCTTCAATCCAAATGCTACATTTTCAAGAACTGTCAGCCAAGGAAACAATCCATGCTCTTGAAAAACAACGACTCGGTCAGGTCCAGGGTCCTTAATCCCTTTGTCATCCACCTTTATAGATCCCTCGTAGCTCTTATCAAATCCTGCTATGAGATTAAGGACAGTCGATTTTCCGCAGCCGGATGGGCCTAGCAGAGAAACAAACTCCCCTTTTTTTATCGTAAAGTTCACACTGTCTAGTGCTTGAAAGCTCTTGCCATCCCGTTGATTGAATATTTTACTGACATTATCCATTTTGATCATCTCGGTGAACCTCCAATTCTGTTTCATTATCCTTTATCCATAGTAAGCAATGGTATGATCCTTTTATAAAAAATGCACACATTCTATTTTTATCGGATTAATTTGAATTGTCAACCTATCAAATGCAATCTTATCATTATTTTGTCAAAAAATTTACAAAAAAAATCAAAAAAAGAAGAGAGGCAATCCAGTTATCTGGATGCGCCCTCTTTCCTCTTGATTCATACGTGATTAATTCGCTCTTCTATAAAACGGTTTAAGCAGTAAAGTCATGCCTTTACGAAGCGGTCTAGGGAATGATTTGATATCATCCTGTGTAATAACGCGAAGCGCTGCCAGTAGAATGACATACAATCCGCAGACTATGATTCCTGTTACCGTCCCTGAAGCCAAGTAGGAAAGCTTCTTAGCCTCCCAAGAGCCTGTCAGAGCGAGCATGCCATACTCAGCACCCCAGCCAGCTAACGCAGACACAGCTATTGTAACGAGATAAGGCACCCACTTGCTTCCAAGCACATTAAGCTTAATATCCTTATTGATTCTTCTTATATTCAACAATGTGATTACGACAAAACATACGGTTGATCCCAAGATAAGGCCGTATACACCAAGCCATGGCGTAAGGGCAATACTGCATATTACTTTCAAGCCGAATCCGATAAAGGTGTGGATCATGGGTAGATTAGGCTTCCCTGTTCCAAACAAAATCGAGTTTGTCGTCATCATCGTAATTTGGAAAATCGATCCTGCTACCAATAAAGCGACTGTACCGCTGCCGCTCGGACTTACGAATAGGAATCCGGTTATCGAATAGGAAGCAACGGTAAGCAGCATAGCCACAGGTACACCGGTAAAGCAGACAATACGCATGACTAAGGAGGACTGTCGTTCCACCTCATCCAATCTCTTCAAGGAAAATGCCGAAGAAATAATCGGAATCATGGAAGCACCTAAAGCGATGGCCAATATCGGCGGTATTCCAGCGAGTCCCATTGCTTTAGTCGAATAATTGGCAAGTACAACTAATGCCTCTTCCTCGCCGTATACAGATTGTGTAAGACGCATGAATAAAGAAGTATCAAAGAAATATAGAAATTGCACCGTCATTGCGGTTACGACAGCAGGAATAGACATACTGAATATTTCCTTGTAAATAGATCGATAAGGCAAGGCGGTGCCGGTTGATGCACGCAAGCTCGTCCCTTTTTCAGGAGAGCTTCCCTGTTCCGTTTTGTCTTGTCTTTTGAGCTTGCGGGCAAAAGTAAGCATGACCGACAAGGCACCAATGCTTCCGAACACGCTACCGAAGGCAATGGCTGCAGCACCCTTATCATCGCCCCAGCCCCAGCCTAGCACGATAAGCGCCAGCCCGATACCACCGATTACCCGCAGTATTTGTTCGATAATTTGCGAAATACCGCCTGCGGCCATAATTTGTCTGCCCTGAAAATATCCGCGCATCATTGCGATGATCGGAAATAGGAGCAGTGCGGGAGCAATGGCTTGCAGAGATAAGGCCGTGTAAGGAACCTTCGTTATTCTTTCATATGTCGGTGCTAAGGTTATCATGGCAATAGCTAAAATGAATCCGGTAATGGCACCGAACATTAAGGCTGCTTTATAAATACGCTTTGCTTCATCAGGTCTGCCGAGCGCATAACGTTCCGATATCATTTTGCTTATGGATATGGGAATGCCTCCCGTTGCGATCGTAAGCAGGAGCAGATAAACCTGATTAGCAGAGTTAAAGGCAGACTGGCCAGCTGAGCCAAGCATATAATCGAGCGGTATTTTTTGAAAGAGTCCGAGGAAGCGAGCCGTGAACGCTGCCGCTGCTAATATGAGTGTCCCTTTAATTAATGAGTCTTTTTTTAACATAATTGAGTCTGAAAGTCTCCCTATTCTTTATTTCCAATTGGCTCCAAGGGCTGATGATTTCCTCTGACTGGCACTGCCGCATTTGACGGTGCTGCCCAGCGAATACCGTTTTGTATCACTTGCAAAACTTGAGAATTGTAGTAAGTTGGATAGGTTTCATGCCCTGGTCGGAAATAAAATATTTTACCTTGTCCACGGTTAAACGTACAGCCGCTGCGGAATACTTCGCCGCCTTCAAACCAGCTTACGAATATAAGTTCATCCGGTGTAGGGATATCAAAGTGCTCACCATACATTTCTTCATGTTCTAACGTGATATATTCCGGCAAGCCGGCTGCTATAGGATGTGCTGGGTTTACAACCCAGATGCGTTCCTTCTCGCCAGCCTCGCGCCATTTCAGATCGCAGCCTGTGCCCATCAGTTTTTTGAAAATTTTCGAGAAATGCCCGGAATGCAATACAATCAAACCCATACCGTTCCAGACACGCTGCTGAACACGTTCAACGATCTCATCCGAAACCTGATCATGTCCCATATGTCCCCACCAGATTAATACATCCGTATTAGCGAGACGCTCTTCCGTCAAACCATGCTCCGGCTCCTCTAAAGTAGCCGTTGCCAATTCAAAATCCTCGCCAACTAATCCCCTTGCCAGTGCGTTATGAATTCCATCCGGATATACATGTTTAACTTCTTCATGGATCTTTTCATGCAAAAATTCATTCCATATCGTTACTTTGATCATATGCTCATCAACCCTTCTTCAATTAGAATACAAGCCATATGATAAACAAAATAATCATAATCGCTTGAAGAATGATCTTAACCACAACACTCGAGAATAATCCGACAACAGAGCCGAGACCAACTTTGAGCGATTTTTCTACACTCGTTCCGATAATGAGCTCCCCAATTACTGCGCCGGCAAACGGACCAATAATAAGTCCGAAAGCAGGAATAACAAAAGGCCCAAAAATAAGACCGATCGTACTGCCGATTACCGAAGCTCTAGAGCCTCCAAAACGTTTGACACCCCAAGCACTGACCGCATAATCCGCAATGAATAACACAACAACGATCAGTGTTTGAATGATCCAGAACCAAGCACCAAATTCGCTAAAGGAAAAAAATAATCCATAAACAAAAAATGCGCCGTAAATAGCCAATGCTCCTGGCAGGATTGGATAAATCGCACCTGCCATACCTACTGCAAACAATATAACAACCAGCGACCAACCTAGTATATCCATACGGTCATCACCCTTTCAAAATGTACCGTCTAATCACTTCCGCAACGCCGTTTTCATTATTAGTTAGCGTAATAAAATCAGCAGCTTCCTTGACCGCATCCTGTGCATTGCCCATCGCAACACCAAGACCTGCCTCGCGAATAGCAGCAATATCGTTCAAACTGTCGCCAACTGCAATGACCTGAGACATCTCAATATGGAGCAGACCGCATACCTCTTGCAATGCGCTTGCCTTGGAAACACCAAGCGGATTCAGCTCAATATTGCTTAGTGATGAGTTTGTTATCTCAAGAGCACCCCAGCTTTGCACCTCTGCAAGAATCTTCTCCCTTGCAATGTCATCTTCCGTGTAGTAACCGAATTTCAGCCAATGATGGGATTCATAGTCATCCCCCGGGCTGATCCATTTCTCTTTGTTATAAATTTCCTCTGTTGAATATGCCCAAAACCAAGGCTCGCCATGCTCAAGAGCGAGCTCATGCAGCCGTTTCACATACATAGGGCTAAGCAGCGTCCGCTTATGAAGAACGTGGGGGCGATGCCAAATCTCACCGCCGTTAACGGTAATCATCGGTGTTTCCAGCTTTAGCTGTTCCGCATAAGGCAATGCGCTGCGAAAGCCGCGTCCCGTTGAGAAGCTAACCGTCACGCCGGCATCTAACGCTTTTTGAATCCATTCAGCATTTTCCGGGCTTATCTCACTCGTATCATTCAGCAGTGTACCATCCATATCTAGCGCAAGTAATTTATAGTTTCCCAAAATGTGCCTCCTTGTAAAAAGCATTTCGAATATGTAACCCAACTAGTAAATTATTTTAGCACATTTAACGCAGATTCCAAACGAAAGTATACGCAAGCCTAACTAGTAAAATGAAATTCCGCCTATCCCAATTAAAAAAAGGAGCACGCCTTCGCTGAAATGCGAAAGCATACTCTCTTTTCCCTTAATGAAAGGGAACCCTTAAGGCGTTTCCGCTTCTACCTGTACACCATCTGTCAATGGCTCAGCCTCCTTCCCTTCAACTGGATCTTCCTTCGCTAAAAATTCCTGTCCTTTCGTTTGCATGATTTCCAGTGCTTCATCTATCGTCTGCTTCTCTTCCTTCACTTTCTGCATTTCCTCAGTCATCGCATTTTGGAAATCCATCCAAAAGGTTTGAGGAAGCTTATCATAATCTCTATAGATATTTGTTGAGCTTGGTTTCAATTTATAAAAAGCTGCAAAATTATGTCCTTCGGTATCCGATATATACTTGGTTCGAACAGTGAGACCACCATAAGAACCTGCCTTTGACTTCACCCTTGCATAGTCATCACTTGTAATATATTTAAGAAATTCCCAAGCCGCTTCCTTATTCGGTGAATCAGCGCTAATGGATAAGTAGTTATTGAGAGATATCATATTGCTCTGATCGGGATTTTGCTGGCCTACAGGAACGGTTACCATATCCCAATTTTTAATGATTCTATCCTTGATTGACGTTATTTCATTGGCTTGCTTGATCTGCGAAAGAAAGCCGCTGTCTCCAATGGACATAGCCAAACGATTCGCAATAAATGGATCCCTCATCAGGTAATGATCATTAGACGAACCTCCATAGGTAGTGATGCCGTCCGAAACATTTTGATTCTCATACATCTTACTTTCAAAAAATAATGAATCTGAATGAATAGCATCAGCTGCGGCCTGGAAAGCTGTTTTCCAAGATTGAGAATTAATTGTCATCTGTTTTTGAGCAGGGTTGACATACGTGAGACCATCTGCAGCTGTCAGAGTAGTCGCTATTTGAAATAGATCATCGTTATAGCTCATTTTCAAACCGTATAATCTTGTGTCTTTGTCTCCATCTGTTGGAAACCTGCGAGCCAGTTGCAAAACTTCATTCCAGCTCATTTGATCCGTTGGATACTCAATTTGAAATTTATCAAATAAGTCCTTATTGTAATAGAGAACTTGACTATAGAAGCCCGGTGTAAAGGCGTAAATCTTGCCTCCGCCTTGCTCTCTCATATAATCAAGCAATCCAGGAACCAGGCCTTCCGTATCATACTTAGACTTCGCCATCTCGCTCTCCAGGTCATAAAGCTTTCCATCCTGAGCCATTTGCTTGTATTGATCGCTTCCCAGCATAAGAATATCAGGCTTCTCATCATCAATAAACTTAGTTAAGGCAGCATCATAGTCCTTTACTTCGCCATTATTGTACATGGACTGTGTGGATACAACCTCAACGTTAACATTAGGGTATAAGGCCGAGAATAACATGCCGTACTCTTGGAAAAACGAATTTTCGTCATAATACATGACCCTAAGCGTAGACTCCTGCTTCTTATCGAACCCTTTGTCACTTCCTCCAAAGCTGCACCCTGTAACGATAAAAGCAATCCATACAACAGGTATAACAAATTTAAACCAAGCTTTCATATGTAGCTCCAATTCCTTCCAAATTTATCTAGTATAACTAATCTATTAACGGACAAAAATTGGTAAAAGTTTCAAAATAATCATTGAAATGGTATACTTTTTTCAAAAATATAATAAACGCATAAAAAAAGATGACTCCTGTACCAAACAGGAATCATCTTTTGTGTGTAACCAATTATGACGTAGTAGCTTGAGAGGAAACGCCATCCGAAGAAGGCTCAGCTTCCTTTTGGTCTACAGGATCTTCCTTCGCTAAAAATTCTTGACCTCTAGTTTGCAACATTTCGAGCGCTTCATCAATCGTTTGCTTCTCTTCCTTCACCTTCTGCAATTCCTCAACAGTCGCTGTTTGGAAATCCTGCCAGAATGTTTGAGGAAGCTTATCAAAGTCTTTATAGTTATTGAATGTGCTCGGCTTCAACTTATAAAAAGCCGCAAAATTATGCCCTTCCACATCGGAGATATATTTTGTACGAACAGACATGCCATTATAAGAATTAGTCTTTGACTTTACTCTTGCAAAGTCATCGCTCGTTATATATTGTAGAAACTCCCATGCCGTTTCTTTATTCGGTGAATCAGCGCTAATGGCGAAAATGTTATTAAAAGAAACCATATTGCTCTGATCAGGATTTTGCTGGCCAACAGGAACGGTTACCATGTCCCAGTTTTTTATTATTTTATCTTTAACTTCCGTATTCTCATTCGCTTGTTTCATTTGAACAAGATAGTTGCTGTCTCCAATGGACATAGCCAAACGTTTGGATATGAATGGGTCTCTAAGCAGATAGCTCTCATAGGTGCCAGCCATATTTTCTTGATCCTCATACATACTGCTTTCAAAGAATAGTGAATTTGAACTAATGGCATCCGCTGCGGTTTGGAACGCCGTTTTCCAAGATGCCGAATTAATGGTCATTTGTTTCTGAGTAGGATTAACATAACTAATTCCATCTGCAGCAGTCAAAGTAGTAGCAAGTTGAAACAGGTCATCGTTATAGCCCATTTTCAAACCGTATATTCTCGTTTTTTTGTCACCATCAGTTGGAAAACGTCGAGCCAATTGCAAAACTTCATTCCAGCTCATTTGATCAGTCGGATACTCAATTTGAAATTGATCAAATAAGTCTTTATTGTAATAAAGAACCTGACTGTAGAAGGTAGGTGCGAAGCCATAAACTTTGCCTCCGCCCTGCTCCCTCATATAATCAAGCAAGCCAGGAATAAGCCCCTCCGTATCATACTTTGATTTTTCCATATCGCTATCCAGCTCATACAGCTTTCCATCCTGAGCCATCTTTTTGTATTGATCGCCGTCAAGCATTAGAATATCGGGTTTCTTCTCTTCAATAAACTTAGCCATTGCTGCTTCATAGTCCTTTATTTCACCACTGCTATACATAGATTGTGTTGATACAACTTCAACGTTAACATTAGGGTATAATGCTGAGAATAACATGCCGTATTCTTGGAAAAATTGATTTTCATCGTAGTACATAACCCTGACCGTTGATTCCTGGTTCTTATCGAACCCTTTCTCTCCTCCGAAGCTGCAGCCCGATACCACAAGAGCAAGTAATACAACAGGTACAACAAATTTAAACCATGCCTTCATATGTAATTCCTTTCCCCTTCCAAATATATTTAATATGTTCCATATATATTACGTTTGAGAATAGGAAAATGTTTCAATTTCAGTTTGTTTCTTGTCAAAATAAGCAAATAAATAATCTATATATATAAATAAATCCCAGTACCAAGAGGGTACTGGGACTTCTTTTATTATTAATAATTTCTCCTGTTAAGCAAGCCTTCTAAGACGAAGCTTCTTCATAACTATTCCTTGAGATGGCGAGAATAGAAAAGCTGCTATGAACAAAACAGATGCCGCACATACCATGCACCCCGCGATAGAAGCATCCATCAGTACTGCTGCTCCATAGCCTAGGAAGGTGCTTGCAACGCCAGCAGCGACGCTTAGTATGATCATAATCCCTAGCCGGTCTGTCAGCAAGTAAGCGGTTGAAGCCGGAATGATTAGCAAGCCAACTACCAGGATTGCGCCAACGCTCTCGAAAGAACTGACTGTCGCCATAGATACCAGACCCATTAATAAATAATGAAAAATGGCAACGGGTATGCCAATCGCTGCTGCCAGTGCTGGATCAAAGGCACATAGCTTAAACTGCTTATAAAACAAAGCGATTACTGTCACTATGACGACTAGCGTGAAGCCAAGCAGCCATATCGCTTTCGGACCCATATTCATTCCGCCAAGCTCCCAAATATTCCAGTGAACATAAGCAATTTCACCGTATAAAATGGCATCCTGATCCAAATGCACCTGCCGCGCATACAGGCTGACAAGCACAACACCTATCGCAAACAGAGAGGTAAATACGACGCCTATAGATGCATCGGCTTGAATGCCGCTTTGCTGGAACATTTGAATAAGGAATGTCGTAAGCAAGCCGCACAGCAGCGCTGCGAACATCATCAGAAGAGAATCTCTCGATCCGCTAAGAAGAAAGGCAATAACAATACCCGGCATGACGGAATGACTGATCGCATCACCGATCATTGCCATTTTGCGAAGGACAAGGAAAACACCTAAAATGCCGCAGCAGCTAGCTACGAGTGCGCCAGTTAGCAATATCCAAAAATCACTCATGGGGTCGCCTCCTTCTTAACACTGCTAGTCGCAAGCAACTCGCTCTCGCGGTAATAGTGCTGCTTCACCTGGCTGCGCATCAATCGTTTCGCAATCAACCCGCGACGAGGACCAAATAGAATAGATATCAAGAATAGTAAGGTTGCTGCTAGTACCGTAACGGGTCCAGTCGGCAAGTTAGAGACGGATGCACTGATCCAAGTACCTACTGCCCCGCTCACTGCACCGAATAAACCAGACAATACAACCATTAATCCTAATCGATCTGTCCAATATCTAGCTGATACGGCTGGTGTAATCAGTAGCGCTGCTACAAGTACAACGCCGACTGCTTGAATGCCTGCAACGACTGCTACCACGATTAGTAACATCATCAATTGCTCAAGGAAAGCAACCGGATAGCCAATACCTCTCGCAAAACCCGGATCAAAGGAGATAATTTTGAATTGTTTAAATAGTAAGGCGCAAACGCTAACCAACAGTATACATACGACCGTCATCGTAATAACATCTGAAGCAATCATGGACGCTGCCTGCCCGAATAGAAACTTATCCAGACCCGCTTGATTCCCATAGCTTCCATGTTGAATGATGGTGAGCAATACGATTCCAAGTCCAAAAAATCCAGATAACATGATTCCCATCGCTGCATCCTGCTTGAGCTTGGAATTTCTCGTAATATATCCGATACCAAAGGTAGCGATGAGTCCCGCTACTCCCGCACCTATTAGAAATAATCCAATTGATTTAATGCCTGTAAGCATAAATGCAATACATATTCCCGGTAAAGCAGCATGTGCGAGCGTATCCCCCATCAAGCTTTGTTTGCGAAGATACGAGAAGCAACCGATTACACCGCTGCTTAATCCAAGCAAGGTGCAGCCGAGAAAAATCCATTGCATATTGGGATCCGCAAGCATTTTCCATATTATTTCCATCCTCAATCGCTCCCTCCGCCAAAACTTGTAGGCGGCTGCAAACTGCGATCAAGGAAAGCCAATCTGCCGCCATAGGTACGCTGCAAATGCTCCTGAGTAAAGGTAGTTGCTGTTGAACCGTAAGCTTGAAGCTCAACATTCAACAGAAGAACCGAATCAAAATAATCCTGAACCGTTGCTAGATCATGATGAACAACGATGACTGTTTTCCCTTGCAGCTTCAGCTCTTGAAGCAGCGTAATGATCGCTTTCTCCGTCGCCGCATCTACACCTGCAAAAGGCTCATCCATAAAATATAGCTTAGCGTCCTGTGCTAACGCTCTTGCAAGAAACACGCGCTGCTGCTGTCCGCCTGACAATTGACTAATTTGTCTGTCTGCGAAATCCGCCATACCAACCTTGCTCAGACATTCCAAAGCAATTTCCTTATCCTTTGCGCCAGGTCTTCGAAACCAGCTCAAATGACCGTATCTGCCCATTAGCACAACATCGAGCGCATTCGTTGGAAAATCCCAATCAACCGATTCACGCTGCGGCACATAACCGATCAGCTTCCGTTGCTCCTTATAGGTCTTTCCGTATACGAGCACTTCCCCGCTAATACTAGGTATGAGCCCCAATGCCGCCTTCATTAGCGTGGATTTACCTGCCCCATTCGGTCCAATTACACCAACCAATTCACCTTCCGTTACTTCAAATGTTACGTTACGAAGGACAGGCTTCTTCTGATAAGCTACACTCAATCCATGAATTGCAAGCGGGGATGCTGTACTCACATTCTGTGTTTCAACTGTTTGTGCTCCACTCATGACCATCACTCACTTTCCTGTCTTATTGCTATATATTCTAAAAATTTTTATTATTTCAGGGCAGCAACAATAATGTCCACGTTATGTCTCACCATTCCGATATATGTTCCTTCCACCGTTCCCTCATCGCCCATCGCATCGGAGAATAGCTCTCCGCCAATCTTCACCTCATGTCCTAACTGGCGGGCTCCTTCAATAACGGACTCAATTGATTTCTTTGGAACGCTGGATTCAATAAATACGGCTTTGATCTTCTTCTCAACTAAATAATCACGCAGCTTGCTGACATCCTTCGAACCATATTCGGACATCGTATTCATCCCTTGCAAGCCTGTGACAGTCAACCCGTACGCTTCGCCAAAATACCCGAAAGCATCATGAGCCGTGACGAGTATGCGGCTAGCCTCTGGAATCGATGCAATCTGTTCCCTAGCATAATCATCCAGATCCTCGAGCTGCTTGATATAAGCTGCTGCTGCCGCTTTATAATCATCCCCATTAGCTGCATCCTTCTCTACTAAAGTATCGCGAACCACCTCAGTAGCTGATATCCATAGCTTAACGTTGAACCAAATATGCGGATCATGCATAATTCCCTGTCCTTGCCCTGGGGCTGCATGCAGCTGCTCCTCGGTAAGATAAGAGGATACGGCAACCGTTGGCTTGCGCTTCTCAAGCTTTTCGAACATCTCAGCCATTTTGCCTTCTAAATGCAAACCGTTATAAAAAATAATGTCTGCATTGTCCAGCTTCGACACATCGCCTTGAGACGCTTTGTACAAATGCGGATCAATGCCGGCTCCCATTAAGCCGCTGACTGCAACATGTTCACCACCCACATTTTTCACGATGTCAGTTATCATCCCTGTAGTAGTAGTAATGGTAAGTTTTCCATTCTCAACACCGTTGTCTGAAGACTGCCCGCATGCTGTCGCCCCGATAACGGTAAGTGTCAAAAAAACAACGGCTATAATAAATCTTCGAATGGCTGCATTCATTTTTTTCGATTTAAGCATGTTTGAACCTCCTACGTTTATTTGATTTACATACGTACAAGTTGCCCTGATGAATATTAGTTTACCTTATGCCTTTTTTTTAATAATACACAAAAATGTTTCTCTTGTGCAACATTTATTTTATATTGCTCTCTTTTCAATAAAAAAAGGGCGACTAGAGCAAATGCTCCAGTCTCCCTTTTTGTTGATTAGACAAGCTTTTTATTCATTTGTACCCGTTGCGGTACCATCCTCAGATCCATTAGCAGCCGTATCATCGTTCGTTGTATCATTCGTCGCTGCTTTCTTCTTTGGAACGCCGTATAGACCAATTTCTTCATCATACGCGTCGAAAATTTTACGTGCAATAGGTGATGCACCATAACTACCGAAGCCGCCATCTGGGACGACTACTGCTACTGCAAGCTTAGGCTTATCAGCCGGTGCATACGCAATGAACACGGCATTTTCAGCTGTACGACCCGCAACCGATTGCTCAGAAGTACCCGTCTTCCGTCTATAGGTATAATCCACACCCTCAAAGCCCTTTGAGCTAACTTTCGACATGCCTAATTCAATTTCTTTCCAATACGAATCATCAAACTCGACCGTATTCAATACTTCCGGCGTATAGCCTTGAATCAAGTTGCCGTCACTGTCTTTAATCTCATTCACAAATTGCGGCTTCATCCGTTTGCCATGATTAGCTAGCATAGCTGTATACTGTGCGAGCTGCAGCGTCGTATACTGCCCCTGCTGACCGTAGGATGCCAGAATAAGCGCAGACTGTGTACTAAATCTCTCAGCCGTATCGTAATAGCCTATAATCCCTTTCGATTCCCCAGGCAATCCGCTTTCTGTTAGGACGCCAAGACCGAATTGTTTCATGTAACCGTCCCAAATATCTAGTGAGCTCTTTCCTTTGGTCGTACCGCGCATATAAAGCTTATTGCCGACCATTGCGGCCATAAATGGGTTGGAAGAATGTTCAATCGCTTGTGCTCCGTCAATATACCCATACACATGTCTTTGTGAATTTCGCACAAAGGTCTCATAGCCTTTCTTACCATAAACAAATGCACCCGTATCTTGATACTTGTAACCCGTAGTGAATAATCCTTCATTTAAACCAACGAGTACGGACAAAGGCTTCATCGTAGATCCCAAGAAGACGATAGAGGAAGGATGCTTATCCCGCTCTGCCTTTGTTTCATATTTACCATATACACTTCGAATGGTGCCATTCTCCAGTACGTTCGAGAAATTCTCATAATCCTTCGAGCTTATACGTCCGCCGGACCAAATATTTGGGTCGTAATCCGGCATACTTGCCATCGCTACGATTTTCCCTGTGTCAACCTCCATAGCAACAGCAAAACCAGTTTGGGCATATTCTGCACGCTCATATTTATTGCTGGAGGTCGTTATTTTTTTCAACTGATCAATAATAGCCGCTTCCGTTTTCGACTGTACTTCCTTATTGATCGTCAAATACAAATCTGAGCCTTTTTCTGGAGTCGTAATTTGCATAGGACCAATAATTCGCTCTGCATTGTTGACAGGGTAGCTTTTCAAACCGTTTTTACCCCGCAGCACGTCCTGGTACATAAACTCCAGTCCGTCCATGCCAACGTCCTCTTCCTCCAAATACTTAAGTGTTTCGTCCTTCTCTTTTGTCTTTTGATTATAAAAATCAACCGTCTCGCGTACGCCTTTATATTTTTTCAGATAACCAACCAATTGCACAGCCGTCGTGTCCTTGTCGTAATTTCGGACACTTTCCTCCATAATGTCTATACCCTTGAAACTCGAGCGATTTTCCATAAAATAAGCGATTTCCTTATTGGTTAGACCCGATTTAATACGGCGAGGAGTCGATACGTTATTCCTTCTAAAATCCAAATCCATTTGGCGGATAATATCCTCTACGGTCATCGATTTAGCAGGATCTCCATATTCGGTGAAAATCTTCTCTAATTCCACGGCTAATTTCCTTGAAGATTCTTTCGCAGCTTCTAAGCCAAGATCTGGCTGAATGCTGAAATATAGTGATTGCGTGGATGTAGAGTAGGCAATAGGAAAGCCTGTTGAATCATAGATGTTGCCCCGTATTGGCGGGATGGCATTAACTCGCGTCCCTTTACTCGCCCCTGCTGCACTTAGCTCAGGTCCTTCAACAAACTGCAATATAGCAAGCCGAACAATGAGTACGCTAAACAACGCAAATGTAACAAAGAAAAATAAGTTCAAACGAAAAGAAAAGTGTCTCCGATTAATAATCTCCCGCTTTTGCGGATCATCTTGCATATTTCTTCACCTCGATATCCTTTAATGTATAGGGCAGATCAATCATTTACGCTTCTCTAATATGAGTACGATCAAATTGAGGAGGATTAAACCAATCTCCTGAGCTTGCCCAGGTTGCATCTAGCGGAATCCACTCATTATTAAGTTTGACCATATTCCAAGCATGCGGACCAAAGCCTCCGCGTCCATCAGCACCCATTCCGGTTGCTACTTCTACCTCAAGGCCTGCGGTACGTGCCATAACCGCATACAAACGAGCTATATCTATACATACGCCTCTGCGCGTATCAAATGTCTCGGCTGGTGTTTGTTCCTTCCAAATACCTTGTTCTTCATAATTATTGGCTTTGTCCCAGTCATACGCAATGCGTGAACCGAGCCAATCATATAGCTTTCGCGCTTTTTCTTCATCTGTATGCGCGTCCTTCGTGACATAAAGCGCTGCTTGTTCAATTTCAGCAGGTACTGCATAATCTGCTATTTCGAATTTGCGCTTTATAAGCTGTTGAAATTGAGACTCTACGGCTTCAGTCAAAACTGGACCTTGTCCTGCGAGCATTTTTTCTGCACTGGACGGCAGCCAAGAAGCAGCTTGCGCGTACAGCGGTGAATCTGAGATCTTTGCGGCATACCAGCCGCCTGGCAATAGCGATACATAAACAAACAAAAGTGCTACAAATACGAAGGAACGCCCAGCTCCATGCGCTGCGCCAATCAATGCGCCCACTAATCGGCTTGCCGTTCTCTCCCCTCTCATACGAGAGACATGTTCTTCTGAGCGCCTATGCAGCATACGGTCCACAGTGCGCTCTAAGACAGGCTCTATAAAAGCAGCTACAGCCCGAAGCAATAAATAACTGAGGAGAAATAACACACCGTAACGCAGCAATGTAAAGTCGCGCATACTGGTAAGCCATGTATACCATCCTTGTTCTAATCCGCTAAGCTCATGAAGCGGCAGCTTTACATGTTCGGTCAGCCACCTTGCTGTCATTGGAGATAGCACTTTGCTTAATAGACCTGCAAGTGCCAAACAAACGATAACAACAGCAGCCTCCCACACAAAAAAGAAAAGACGCCTCGCTGAACCTGATGCGCCTCTCCTCATCCCTTGTACAAGCGAGCCTAGCAATATTACTAGAACAATAATCGCAACAGGCTCCGGTTCTTTAAACCATTGAACCCATTCGTTCATAACATCACCCGTTCTGCTTTGCTTGATCGATGAATGATTGGATCGTACTGTCGATCTCCCATTTGCCGAGTGAAGCTCCACGGAATGAAACAGCAACCTCTTTGTCACCGGGTTTTCCCGTTAGTTCAACATTGTTTGTTTTTACAGAGAACGTGCCATCCGCATTGGTAACAAAAGTTGCGTCCTTCGCCTCTCCCACCATTGCGCTCACTGCTTCCTGCTTCACTGTGCCTGCGACCTTGGAGCCAATCTCCTTCAGGTCATCCATGCTGTAGCCGCTGTAAACGACAAGACCGATTACGATAACAGCAACAATCGCCCATTTTACAACCGTCTTCACAATGCGAACAATAAGAAACAATACGATAAGTGCAACGACAAGTACCAACCAATGCTCTTTGAAGAATGTAATCCAAGTGTCAAAGTCATACGTAGAAAAATCTAAAAAATCCAATCCGATCCCCTCCATTATACCTCGTACGAAAACTCATTACAAAATATTATAACCTACGAAATATAAGGCGTAAACGTCGTCTTCCTTTTTATCCAGACATATCCTGTCCTACTGGAACGTACAAGTATATAAGAATGTAATTGGCAAGGAGGACAGCCCTTTGAAAACCGCAATATGGCTTTATTTATTTCTGTTTGTCGCCTTTTTTGATTTGCATGCGCAATACCCGATTCTTACACCTTTCGCTATTTCTTTAGGCGCAGCCCCTTCCTTTATTGGATTGATGATGGGCATGTACTCCATTACACATTTGCCTGGCAATCTTATTGCCGGCTATGGCGTCGATCGGTATGGCAGCCGTTTGTTTATCGTCTTCAGCCTTATGGCAGCAGGCGCTGTGCTATTGTTTCAATCACATGTAACAAACCCTTGGGAGCTGCTTTTCCTTCGCTCGATCAGCGGTTTCGTTCTAGCCTTTCTATCACCGGCTTGTTTAGCACTGCTTGCTAGAATTTCAAACGATCGAACAGAACAGGGCAAGCTTATGGCAGGGAATGGTCTTGTTCATACACTCGCATCAGTCGTATCTCCCGCAGCAGGCGCATATTTAGTTGCTAAAATCGGTTTTGCTACAGCATTCACCATGCTTGGCTGGGTCCTAATTGTGACGGCAGTTTGTGCTTTGTTTTTCATTAAGGATATTAAGCCGCTGACAGATGCTAATGATCAAGCCGCTTCCCCTTCCACAGTCAAAAAAGAGAAGCTGCCGCTGGAGCAACCTGTTTCCGTTCCATGGCTTGTCTATTTACTCCCCGTTTCTATCAGTTGCGCACAGGGGATTTTGTCCTTTGAGCTTCCTTTGCTTGCTAAGACACAAGAGGCTATGCTTACGACAGGCTTATTATTTTCCGTTGTCAGTATCGGGGCTCTCGTTACATTAAGCATGCTCTTCTTAAATCGTGTATCCGCTTTTCAGCGAACGTTATGGGGATCCCTTGCGCTGGCAATCGTTTATTTTGGAATAGCAGCTGATCTGCATGCTCCTTTCGCCATTATGCTGCTCCTTGTGGGTATGGCCAAAGGCATTATTTTACCGGCATTGTCGACCTTGCTAATAGAGCTTAGCGGCGGTGCGCGCTACGGACGAACCTTTTCTATCCTATCCATCGCATTCTCAGTTGGCGCATTTATAGGTCCTATGGCTGCTGGACAATTGCGCAATCACATATCGCCCTATTATATTGCTTTCATAGCGCTTATGATTGCTGTATCGGTACTCCCGCTGCATCTTTCACGTTCCATTCCCACTCGCACAAATTTTACTTAGAACTGGGTACTCGCACAGAGCTAACGGCACTAAGACACATACAATACCGTGTGACAGATGTCCCTCCGCCAATGCCAATAAGAAGCGGAGCACCATCCTAGCTATTGCGATAAGGAAAAGGGGTGACCATAGATGTCTGCAAATGTAGAGTCCGTTCAAAGGGGTTGCGGTTACAACGGTTTCTCAAATCTGGGAACCATACTTGTATTATTTATATTGCTTGTTATCATCGCTTGCACTTGTATGTGGTAGGACATATTGCTTATGAACGGCCTGCATCCGCAGGTCGTTTTTTTATCGGTAAAAATGATGATTAGTGGTAAACTAAATCTAACCAAATAAATTGATTACCATTTTACTGACGCGAGGTGACCGCATTGGACGTTGCTATTATCGTAGAAGGAAAAAATGATAGAAGCAGATTAAAGCGCGTGCTCAAAGGAGATATCGCCCTTCTCTGCACCTTCGGCACACCTGGCTCAGAGCAGCTTGATAAACTGCGTAAAGAAGTTGGAAATAGTCAGGTATATATCTTTACCGATAATGATTCTTCAGGAAAACGAATTCGTTTTTTGCTGCGAGATCTCTTCCCGGATGCTGAGCATATCTACACCCGCAGAGGTTATTCCGGCGTTGAGCACACACCGCTTGACTATTTAATCGCACAGTTGGAAAAAGCCGGACTTCAAGAGCATATTGAATATGGTGAGCAAAGCGCACCCGCTCCATGGACGAAGGATGAATTTTGAAGAAAGATCGGACATGCTGTCAATTGAAGCAGCTCAGCCGGGCACTCCCAAAAAAAGAGCGCATAAGCTGTCTGCTTATACGCTCTTTTCATTCTATAAAAGCTTGTTTAATTCATCTACAATTTGCTTAGCTGTTAGATCCTCATCACTGCCGCTGATCCATTTGCGAATTTGACCGTCTTGATCAACAATCGTAATGACATTCATATGTGCATATGTGCCATCTTCATTCTTCATGGCAGTGGCGCCAAAGTCACCTGCCAGCTTAAGCGTTGTTGCTTCATCCCCGCGCAAGAAGCGCCAGCCATTGAAATCAACATCGAGACGCTTAGCAAAATCACGTATAACCTCCGGTGTATCGCGAACGGGATCAAAGGTTATCGAAATAAGCTCTGCCTTCGTGCCCAGCGTTCCTTCCTTAGCTAGCTCGTCCTGAACCTGTGATAGCAAGAATGTCGTCGGAGGACACACATCCGGGCAATTAGCAAAGTAGAAATAGACGATCCGAGCTTTGCCATTCGTTGATTCCAGGGATACCGGATTGCCGTCAATATCCGCCATCTCAAAGGCTGGAGCAGGCGCCAATACAGGAAGCGTCTCTTTTGGCTTCATGCCGTACGTAATAAATAAATAAATGCCCATTACTGCGCAAAGCGCGAGAACTGCAATTTTAAAAATATGCTTTTTTACAAAAACCACATCTTCACTCCTCAGCATCATTACATAGCATTATTACATTCTTGTATCTAAAATCATAACAATGAATATAACCATTAAATAGTTGACGGAAATCAAAAAGTTAGTTTTTGCCCATTTGTCTGTATCTTTCGCACTGGTGCCTCTCAGTGTATGAACGAGCCAAACCACTGCAATGACAAGCGATATAATCAAGAAGTAAATGCCTACATAACCATACGTATAAAACAGAATGGAAGTCGGCAACAGCAAAGCGATGTAAGGAATCATTTGAAGCTTAGTACGCTTGATTCCTTTCACGACAGGCAATAATGGAAAACCAGCTGCGCGATACTCCTCTACACGTCTAATTGCAAGCGACCAGAAATGTGCCGGCTGCCATAAGAACAGCAAAGCGAATAAAATCCATGCGCCTGCATCTACTTCTTGTGTAACTGCGCAATAGCCAATTACCGGAGGCATAGCTCCTGAAATCCCGCCAATCGATGTACTCCAAGTTGATGAGCGTTTTAGCCACATCGTATAGATAACAATGTATACAAACCATCCTAAAAGTCCCAGCCATCCAGCCAATGGATGGATGAGAATGAATAATACGGCTAGTCCTACAACTCCTAAAATAATGCCATAAGCCAGCACCGTTCCCGGCTTCATTCGTCCCGTCGGCAGCGCGCGATTTTTCGTTCGCTCCATTTTCAAATCCAATTCACGATCCCAATAATTGTTAATGACAGTTGCCGAAGCAATCGTCAATGTTGAACCAATAAGCGTCCAAAGGAGTAACAAAAAATCAATATCCCATTTGGAAGCAACCAAGAAACCGCCTAGCGCGGCGAAAATATTCAACCGAAGCAGCCCTGGTTTTGTCAATGCAATTAAGTCTTTCAGCACGTAGAAAGCCTCCCGAGTTATACGACAAGACGCCTTAACGCCTATCTTTTATTGATGAATCGTTACTAATCATACCGAAAAAAAGTGGCAAAGACAACGTTCGACCATTTTGTTCATGATTTTGCCACGCAAATTGTGACAAATCATTTAGTAACCATTTTGGCTGGCGCCTAATACAATGATTATGTAGTTGGGTGCCTATGACAAAACGCGTTTCAAACCGCCCTATAGTATGCGAAGGGATGTGAACCGTCAAACCTATGGCAGTAATCAAAACGAATTCCGAAGATACAAAGATGCTTGCAAGGCTCATGCGAGCGGAAGCTGAAGGTGAAGGTGAGCTCGGGATGCTTATGGTTGGCAATGTCGGCGTGAATCGCGTACTCGGCAATTGCCTGGACTTCAGAAACATACGCTCTATACCTGATATGGTCTACCAAAGCCCCGGTGGTTTCGAAGCAACGACAAAAGGATATTTCTATCAGTCAGCAAGAGACAAAGATATCCGATTGGCAAAACGAGTGATCAACGGGGAACGTCAGCACCCAGCCTCTAATGCGCTATGGTTTTTCAGACCTGAAGGTAACTGTCCGGATACCTGGTGGGATCAAGCGAATAGCGGTCGCTACAAAAAACATTGCTTCTTTATCCCTACATCAAGTGATTGTCCTTCTGTATACTAATTCATTATTTCCAACGTGCGAAAGCGAGGAACATGATAATGTCTAACGGTTATGGTTACAAAAATGCGGTAAGCCCCGCAAACACAGCTCCTGCTCAAGGTTTTGGTTACGGAGGCGGCTATGGCAACTATCCTTACCAACCAATGGGAGGCGGACAGCCGACTCCATTTCCAATGAACACTGGCGTTCAGCCAATGCAAACGATGCAAGGGATGCAAGGAATGCAAGGAATGCAAATACCTCCAAGTGTACCTAGCGGAGCCTTTGTTACACCGTCTGGAGGAAATATCGTTACACTCCCATCTGTCGAAGAATCATATGTAGAGAACATTTTACGTTTGAACCGTGGTAAAGTCGGTACCTTCTACATGACATATGAGAACAATCGCGAGTGGAACGCTAAAATTTTCAAAGGCACCATTTTGGCAGCAGGTCGCGATCACATTATTATAGCTGATCCTACAACGGGCATGCGCTACTTACTTTTGACTCTCAACCTTGACTATGTTACGTTCGATGAGCCAATTGCATATGAATATCCCTTTCACGGACAGACGATAAGCTCTTCCACGCCGCTTGGCACAGCCACTCTCGGTACTGCGAACGGAAGTCGTTAATTCGTTAATCAGCAAGAGCTTACACATTTACCGGCTTAAATGTCCAAATATGCATTTTTCCAGGTCCGCCAACTATCCATTCCGTTAATCGGAACCAAGGAGAACGCTCATTGCAGCGTTCTTTTTTGATCCGTTCAGCATCCTCCAAACTTGACGCTTGCCATACCTCGACAAATAAGCCTGGCTGATCTGTTCCTTCATATATATATACGTCGTTTTCTCCTTTAAGCAAATCGGCCGTATAAGCAAGAAATTGATCACGGAACTCATCTATTATTCGATACTCTGCAAAGCATATATGCATGTTTCTCGTCTCCTTATGATTACATTGATAAAATTCCCTTAAAACGCTGATACTACACCTAGTTATTTGAATTTAGGGAGGGCTTACTCATTGATACAGGGACACATCTGGTAATGGGGATTGGATTGGCTGGTCTAGCCGCAGTCGATCCTGTTGTAGCATCGAATCATTCCATTCAAACTGCTGTTTTGCTTGGCACTGTTATAGGATCTCAAGCACCTGACTTAGATGGTCTTCTTAGGCTAAAAGGGAATGCATTTTATATACGGCATCATCGAGGCATCTCGCATTCCTTGCCTGCCATCGCCATCTGGACCATATTAATAACGAGTATTCTTCAATTATTTTATAGAGGCAGCTTGCCTTGGCTTCACGTTGGAGGCTGGGTGCTGCTCGCAGTCTGTGTTCATGTATTTACTGACCTTTTCAATACGTATGGAACACAAGCTATGAGACCCTTTACGGAAAAGTGGATATCGTGGAATATTATCCACATATTCGATCCCATTATTTTCACGGTACACGTAATAGCTATTCTACTTTGGGCTGCAGGTTTAGTAAATCCCGCACTCCTGTTTCCACCCATGTATGCCTTGCTAGCCATTTATTTCGTTTGGCGAACATGGTCCTCTAGGCGTACCGTTAAAAAACTGCAACATCGGGACTCTGAGTATCATGATGGCGATCATTACATTGCGATACCAACTATATCGTTATCTATTTGGAATGTTGTTAAGCAAACGAAAACAGGAAGCTTCGTGATTGGGAATTTACGCGGAGGCACCTTACAATGGCTCGACCACGTCCATTGCTCCGATCACCCTGCAGTAGCCAAATCCAAAAACGAGCCTGCTATTCAATCCTTCTTATATTTCACAAGCTTTGCCTGCGCCGAGGTTCGAGAGCATAGCTGGGGCTATGAAGTGAGATGGTCTGATGTTCGTTATCGGCATCGCAAGCAGTACCCATTCGTCGGCGTTTTACTAATGAACAAGAAATATGAAACGATTGGCTCTTACGTCGGTTGGTTAAGTGATGAACGCTTAATGAAGCGGCTGCGCATGGATACGTATTAAATTCGACTCCAGAAAGTCCCTTGACTCAAAATAGAGGGGCTTTCTTTTTTTTGTGCTAAAATAGAGCGTAACGCTATTTATTTTCAATGTTTATTGTACAATAAAAAAGCCCAAGGCAAGCCTTGGGCTTTTATTAAACGTAGTGTATGAAGAGTAATTAGCGGTTGCCGCCAGACAATTGTTGTTCAGCGATTTGTACTAGTTTCTTCGTAATGTAGCCACCAAGGGAACCAGCATCACGAGTTGAAACATTACCGTAATAGCCATCTTGAGGAATTTGCACGCCTAGTTCTTGTGCTGCCTCAAGTTTCATTTGTTGCAAAGCTTGACCCGCTTGTGGAACAATAAGTTGACCGCTTCTGTTACTTGCCATAATGTATTTCTCCTTTCGTCCTCTGCACTTTAATGTGTGTTGCAAGCTTGCAAGCTTATTATGTGCATGATAGGAGAAAGTATGCTCCCTTGAAAAAATATATTTACAATTTGTTAAGGAGATTAACCCGATGCCAAAATCACTCTCATTATTCTTTTCAGTGCTTGCGATCATATTCTTAAGCGCCATGTCCGTCGCCATCAGCTACAGCGTTTGGTATGTGCTATTGTTTGGCCTACTGAGTCTCTTCACTATTGGTGCCGGTTTTATAGTGAAAGCTCGCTTGCGGAGAAAAAAACAAGGCTGACGCTAGGCGCCAGCCTTGTTTTTTTGTTGAAAGACTAGCCGCGAGGCTGCAAAAAGCCCATGCGCTCTCTTACGTCAGCAAGCGTGCGATCAGCGATTACAGTTGCACGTTCAGCACCTTGCTTCAGAATCTGATGGATCTCACCTGAGCTCCGAATTTCATTATAACGAGCTTGCAATGGTTCCAATACAGCAACGACATGCTCCGCGAGATCCTTCTTGAAAGGACCATAACCTTGGCCTTCATAGCGTGCTTCGATTTCTGGAATCGTCATGTTCGCACAATGTGCGTAAATACCGAGCAAATTACTGATCTCTGGCTTATTTGCAGGATCATATTTCACTTCACGCCCTGAATCGGTAGTTGCGCGACTAATCTTTTTGCGAATAACAGAAGGCGGATCAAGCAATAGAATCGAGCTGCCTGCATTAGGATTGCTTTTACTCATTTTTTTGCTTGCATCATCAAGTGACATGATCCGTGCGCCTACTTTTGGAATGTACGGCTCTGGCATTGTAAAATAATTACCGAAACGAGTATTAAAGCGATGTGCTAAATCACGTGTTAGCTCCAAATGCTGCTTCTGATCTTCACCAACTGGAACAAGATCAGCATTATAAACGAGTATATCGGCAGCCATCAATGATGGATAAACGAACAAGCCAGCTCCCACTGAATCTTTACCCTCAGATTTATCTTTAAATTGCGTCATTCTCTCCAGCTCGCCCATATTGGTAAGAGTCGTTAACAACCATCCAAGTTCAGCATGCGCGCGAACGTGGGATTGGACAAAAACATTGGCTTTAGCCGGATCGATGCCTGCTGCAATAAACATTGCCGCTACTGATTCTGTTTGTTCACGAAGCGCAGCAGGTTCTTGCGCAACCGTAATCGCATGTAAATCGACAACCATAAAGAAACATTCCTCGGTATGCTGTAATTTCACGAAATTTTGCATAGCCCCAATATAGTTCCCCAACGTAAGCTGACCGCTTGGCTGAATGCCTGAAAGCACTTTTTTCATTATTCCTCTACTCCCTTTTCTTCTCATTTTTAGCCTAAAAACGCAAAAAAGCCCCCGCCGCAAGGGACGAGAGATCGTGGTGCCACCCTAATTCGCTTATAGTGCGCTGCGCTCTCTAAACTTGAAGAAACGCATGCTGCTCATCTATAAGCCTTCATACTCCATAACGGGGAGTGACCGTACAAACATCCTCGGCAACGAATGTTGACGCATTCCGTTCATAGGCTCCGGGGCCCATTCAGCATCGAGGCTTGCACCGGCTCGCAGCAACCGCCGGCTTTCTGTGCGCAATCATTCGAGCTTACTTGTTCCCATCATCGCAATAAAGTAATTATACATCCGGCAACTTCAATGTCAAGACGCTAGAGTTGTCCTAATGTACGAATGACATGCATAAGCTATATAAATTCAATAATCGTAATCCTTACTGAAAGAAAGGATACTATTCATGCAAAAATTTCTTTTTCGTTTCGTTACACCTATGCTCGGGGTAGGATGTCTCATCATGCTGACGCTAATAGTGACCCAACGAGAACTACCGCTGCAATTATTTACTACGGCAAACTTGCAAACGTTCAAAATATTATTTATTAGCATTATATTAGAAGCTTTTCCTTTCATTTTGCTTGGCGTATTATTTTCTGCGTTGCTGCAAGTGTTCGTTACAGATGAATTCATTCGAAAATATACGCCGAAAAATCCTATTGCCGGTGTTTTGTTCGGTGCTTTCCTAGGCTTATTATTCCCGCTGTGCGAATGTGGAATGATTCCCGTCGTTCGCCGTCTTATTCGAAAAGGAATGCCCGCTTATATAGGAATTGTCTACCTGCTGGCGGGTCCAATCGTTAATCCCATTGTATTCACCTCAACCTTAGCAGCCTTTCGTACAACACCTGAAATGGCATACTCACGAATGGGACTAGCTTTCGCAGTCTCTGTTCTTGTCGGCTTGATCCTATATCGATTTATGCGCAAGAGTCCACTCAAGGAGTCCTCTGGTTTCAAAATGATCGGTCATAATCATAATCATGATGAGCACATGAATGGAAAAGGGGTACGCGGCAGAATGGCTTCCATCTTGTCGCATGCTTCTGATGAATTTTTTGAAATGGGAAAATATTTGATCTTCGGAGCGTTTCTAACAGCAATCATTCAGGCTGTTGTCGATCATAACATACTCGTTTCATTTGCCGAGCAGCCCTTCTACTCTTATTTATTCATGATGGCATTCGCTTTTATACTATCCATTTGCTCCACTTCAGATGCTTTTATCGCATCCTCATTTAACGGCATTTTTGATTTTGGACCATTGCTCGCTTTTCTTGTATTCGGTCCCATGATCGATTTAAAAAATACGTTAATGCTGTTCAGTACCTTCCGAGTTAAGATCGTACTCGTATTAATCGCTCTTACTGCAATACTGACACTTATTGGAGCTTGGATAACGGAGGTTCTGCTATGACTCATCATCTCATTAGAGCAGCCATACTAACGGGGTTTGCTATGTATATCGTTTACTTGGACCGCAGCGGTGAAATGCTTCTTTATGTTGAACCCAACATGGTGCTCTATGTGAAGATTTCGGCACTAGGCTTATACGCTGCTGCCATTTATCAAGTATTCGCAGCTATCCAGAAGCGAATCGGCAGCCCACCGACAAGCTGTGATTGTGAGCATGACCATCCCCCTTCCGTTTTAAAAAGCATCTTAGTTTATGGTCTATTCATCATCCCGCTGCTGCTTGGTTTTCTTGTTCCAAGCGGCGTATTAGGCTGACTAATCTCACTAACCATTTTTAGCTATCATAAGCAAAAGGGGCGTCGCATCATGCGTCACCCCTTTTTTTATACAGAATAATGAGGCTTCATTCTTTATTGTGAATCCCATATCGTATTTTGCTTTGGATAATAGCGTGAATTCCAGTTGGACATATTATAATTAGATTCATAGAGAACGCTCGCTGACCAAGAATTGGCGTTAGCGCTCGAACGTACTGAGAAATCATAAAGAATCTCCCCATGCGTCCATTCCCTTCTGAATTTGAGCGCATCCATTGCCATTTGGCGGAAAGCTTGTACCTGTGTTGCAGTCATACCTTGACTTTGAGCTTCAAACTTTCCATTCTTCGATTCGATGGGATGATGCTTCATTCCGAACTTACCTACTGCATTGTTGCGAATTTGAATCAAAACAGTCCCTGCAGTTGCATTCGTCAATTCACCTTCAAGCTGACGAAAAACAAAATCCACCTGACGAGCGAGCGATACTGAATCAATTTCCATAATGTCCATCCTCCAATTAATATAATCATTAATGAATGCGCTTACATATAGGTCTTAACGCATATTATATAGTTCAATACTAGCACTTTCAATACTTATTTCGACATTATTTTCTATTTATTTAAATATTTACATATTAATTTTTAATAAAATATCATTTGTGTGATTAATAAATAAACTCTTCGATTAGAAATCGAAAAATATATTATAACTTTCGAACTATTATCATTTAAACCTCGCGTTTATTGTGGTATTTCTATTCATTTCATGGCTATGTAAAATCTTTTTAGTAACTTCGGACTACTATTTTTAATCCATAAAATAATGTATACACATGACTATAATGGTATCATCTTCTAATTTATTTCACACCGAAAAGGTCTTTGGTATTTTCCGAAAAGCCCTTTGCGGTCATGCTTTCTTAATTATTTTCCTAAATCGACAATTATAGACCTATTTCGCAATGGGTGCTATAATATGGATAATCTATATTAAAGGAGCGCATACATAATGGTCCAATGGTACTATTCGCTTTCAGTCCGCAATAAGCTGTTGATCACTTCCTATCTTAACCTGTTAGTGTTTGCCGCAATCATGCTTATCGTTTTATCTGCTTCAGGTGGCTCGGTTATTAGTGGCATTATTGTTACCATCATTATGGCAATCGCAGTATTGCCGCTCGTCTCCTTTATTGAGAAGTCAATCAATAACTCCTACGATGAAGTCAGAGATACGGCACTTCGTATTTCCAAAGGTGACTTTACACAGAGAATAGATACAACCTCGTCGGCATCATTAGGTGAGCTTGGTTATTCTTTCAACAGCATGATTGATAAACTTCGTGATATCTTAATGGAAACAACCAACATCATTCGGCACGTTTCTGAAACAAGTCACAGTATTTTTGATAAGAACAACAATATTCAGATTGCTATGCAACAAGTTGCAGCTTCTGCAAATGAGCTGGCTACCGGCGCAAATGAAATCTCGGAAGATGTATCTCATATGAGTGAATCCATTACAGAAATTGAAGAGAAGGTTTCTGACTATGCAGATTCTACAAAGGAAATGAATACACGTTCTGAGCAAACGCTTCAACTTGTAGACAAAGGAATGAAAGCGCTCGATGTACAAGCTGAGGGCATGCGTCGCAACGTAGAAGCTACTGCCAAAGTATCTGCAACGATTGAAGATCTCGCTCAAAAAGCGAAAGGCATCAGCGCAATTACAACGACGATTTCTGATTTAGCTGAACAAACGAACCTCCTATCACTCAATGCTTCCATTGAAGCAGCAAGAGCGGGCGAGCACGGCAGAGGATTTGCAGTCGTTGCACAAGAGGTTCGAAAGCTCGCAGAAGAGTCTTCAGCTTCAACGAAGCAAGTATTCCAATTGGTAAAAAGTATTGATGAGGGCATTAAGCATACCATCACCAATATGAAAACCAACGAAGAGGTTGTGCAGCTGCAAACTGCTCATATTAAAGAATCGGAAGTTGTTTTCTCCGAAATCGTAGAAAGCGTTCAGTTTATAACGAATAAAATTTATGCCTTCTCACAAGAAAGCGATGCTATGCTTGAGAGTGCTCGCAAAATATCCGCTGTCATTCAAAATATTTCCGCTATTACACAGCAATCAGCAGCAGGAACTGAGCAGGTATCAGCTTCTATGAATGAGCAAATCGCTTCCGTGCAAGCTGTCGTTGAGGAAACAGAGCGGATGCGTACGATGTCAGGACAGCTTCTGAAAACAATAAATGTATTCAAAATGAAATAATTACTTTTATAAAGACCAATAGAAAGCCCCTCATTAGCCGTTGGTTTAACGGCTAATGAGGGGCTTTTGTTCGATTAAGGCTATTTCTGTGATCGACATGCAACACGGCGTTCCTCACGTTCACTTTCCTTAATCCTAGGACAAGAGAAGCAGTAGGAGCCTCCTTCAACCAAATAGTACATACAACAAGCATTTTTCAATTTAATTTGCCTATCTGGATTATCCATCGATTCCGTCAGTCTGACTTTCACATCGAATGGGTTTCTTTTTCTTCCGAACTTTTCAGCTTCAAGCAGCTTAACAAGCTCAAAGTTTATGGTCGCCTGCTGCTTCAATTGTTCGTTCTGGTCCGAATTCATAAGGCTATCGTATCCGTACTGGAGAGAAGTTGGTAACTGACCCCAGAGCATTGCTACACCGAGCGATCCAACCTTGGCTATCGACTCAAATATCGGTCGAACCGTATACTCAAAATAGTCGCCTATTTTCTTTTTTGCCCATTCATTTCGTTCAATTGGCTGTTCAGGACCCTCCTGCAGTTCGAAGTCGTGAAGCAGAAAACCGCAGCGATAATATTTAAAATCATTATATGTATCCGAATAGATTTCAACAGTTAAATTATTTAATGATAAGTTCGGTGTCTTGTTCCAAGCTGATAATATATAAAGAAGACCCAGCATTGGACCTCTAAACCAGGAGGTCATGTAGGCTTCCCCTACAGACTGCTCCTTCCCTTTAACAAGCGGGGTATAGAGCGCCAACAAAGACTTCATATGCCCTTCATCCAATAAATCGGCGGCCAAACAACGATAAACAGTATTCTCGCGTGGTTCCGTAAATAAATCATAATCCTTAGCGAGGCTTGCCATTATTTCATTACTCATTTTGGCTTTCGTCCCTCTCAATAACTTGATGCTCATTATATATTGATGCTGCCTTTATATTATACATCAGGCGATAATGATTATCAATGAGAAGAAGACATCGTTATACTTAGCTCTCCAAGCTGCTCGATTTGTACCGTGACCACGTCACCTGCTTTTAAATAAACACGTTTGTCCCTTGGGTATCCTACAACAACCCCCTCAGGTGTTCCCGTTAAAATAATATCACCAGGCATAAGAGTCATATGCTGTGAAATATAGCTTATAATCGTTTGACAAGAAAATATCATATCAGCCGTATTGGAGTTTTGCTTCTGTACACCATTTACGTTACATGATATGGAAAGATTATTCGGATCGCTCACCTCATCCTTTGTTACAATGTAGGGTCCTATCGGTGCAAAGCCGTCACAGCTTTTACCCAGCAACCACTGTGATGTACGACGCTGTAAATTACGCGCTGAGAGATCATTGGCACAGCAATAGCCGAATACATAATCAAGTGCCGAGGCTTCCTCAACGTCCTTCGCTGTCTTCCCCATGATGATGGCAAGCTCTGCCTCATAGTCCACCTCGTTGCTAGTATGCGGAATGATAACGGTATCACCATGTGCGCTTAGCGCATTAGCGAATTTATTGAACAGGATCGGCGACGTCGGAATTTCAGCCTTCGTTTCTTCCGCATGCTTGCGGTAATTCAAACCGACACAAATAATTTTTTGGGTTGCTGTGACCGCAGGCGCGAATACAAGCGATGATTCCTCTAAGAAAAACACTTCATTAGGATTTTCAAGAGCAGTATTGATAACGTTATTAAGCTCTGAAATGGCGGTCGCTCCGCCACTAATCACTTCCTCCATCGAGGATGGAGCATTTATATGAAAAACTTCTGATGCAGCAGCGATATCCATAATTCCAGCCTCGGTACGTGCGCCTAGCTTGATTTCATTAAGTCGTTTATATTGTAAAAGCTTCATCCAGCGTATCCCCTTTTCTTCTCCAATTATTTCTACTCATTATCTTAAGCTTCCCCTTTTTCAATGTAAAGTGTATGAAAGAGAATGTCATGGGTAAAATAGCGGCACAACGCCTATACATACAAGTGAGGACTGATGCGGCAGCATGAAGACTATTCAGCTTAAAATCGTAAAATACTTTGTAGCTACAGCTTTAACTACATGTCTTCTGCTGGGCAATGCTCCAAATTCAAGCCTTATTTACGGAAGCAGTGCAAAGCAGACGATAACTAAGCCCGAAAAAAGAAAAAAACAACGTTCGCAATCCAGCATGTCTTGGGTCCAGCTTCACAAACAGTTTCCACGCTCTTTTCTATTAAATGGCCCGCGAGATAGCAAACGTGTGGCGCTTACGTTTGATGATGCGCCTGATCCACGGTTCACTCCGGCTATTTTAGATATTTTAGCGCAATACGATGTATGTGCGACTTTCTTTATTGTTGGAACCCGTGCGTCCAAAAACCCAGCTTTAGTAAGTAGAATACATAAGGAAGGGCATATTATCGGAAATCACTCCTACGATCATGCCGTATTATCAAAGCTTTCTCTAACGAATTACATGAAACAAATCCAACGCACCGATAAAATTATTAAAAATATCGTGGGCTACTCCCCTCACTTTATAAGACCGCCATACGGCGAAACGATACCGCAGCAAGTGAACTGGAGCAAGAGTGCCGGGTATACAATTGTAAACTGGGATGTCGACTCTGTTGATTGGAAGAACAATCCGAGCTCAGCAAGCGTCATCCATAATATCAAAAAAACCTTGCAGCCGGGCTCAATCGTACTTCAACATGCTGGAGGCGGGAGCGGACAGGACCTTTCAGGGACGATTCAAGCATTGCCGAGCATTATTCAATTGCTTCAGAGTAAAGGTTACCAGTTAGTAACGCTACCTGAGCTGGTAGGACAAGCAGCCGCACGTAAATAAAAAGAGAAGCCGATATCCGCTCATAGTGAGGGATTTTCGGCTTCTCTTCTTTCTTTATTCGATTACAAATACTTTTACACTTTGAATACCAAAGGACTTAGCCTCACTGGTTGTTCCAGGAACAAATATATCAACACGATTTCCTTTGATGGAGCCGCCAATATCTGTAGCAGTAGCGATCATTCCACCAACAGGCAAGCCTTTATAGTCATAGCCGGTTACATAAAGCTTCGTTCCTAACGGAATCATTTTAGGGTCAACGGCAATTGTTCCTACTTTAAGTTTATCGCCAAAATAATCAACAGCGCCCCACTTGCCATTCTCTGATGCTGCTGCTGTATATGCTGTAGCTTGTACAATTAATGATTTTGAGTATGCGTATGATTTCCCATTAACAGCTTTAACACTTTGTTTAGATACGGTTGGTGCTGACGGTAAAACTTCAGCTTTATCTGCTGATTCTGCTTTAACCGTTGTTGTTGTCGGTATGGACAACTTCAAGCCCTCATATAGGTTCAAAGGATCTATGTTAGGATTTGCTCCCATCAGTTTGTTCAGCGGTACATTATACTGCTTGGAGAGCTTCCAGAATGTATCATTGTCTTTCGTAGTATGTGTTTTTTCAGCTGCGCTTGCAGTTCCTGCTGCCAACATGACCGATAATCCGATTACTGCTGCGGTAATAGTACTTCTTTTCAACATAAGTTAAATCCTCCGGTTCTCTTTCGACGTTTCACAACTTCGATAGAGGTATTTGAAAAAAATGGATGTTAAGGGCGCTAAGCGCCCTTAACCATTATTTTTGAAATGATTGGTTTATTAAAAAACTAGCCTGTAAACTCTTGTACCCATTCACCATTTACATAGCCAACACCGATTTTTGTGAAGTTACTGCTTAAAATGTTTGCCTTGTGACCGGCACTGTTCATCCAAGCTGTCATAACCTCTTGCGGTGTTCTTTGACCTGATGCAATGTTTTCACCAGCATAAGAATAAGTGACACCATAAGAACGCATCATATCAAAAGGAGATCCGTAAGTTGGTGAAGTGTGGCTGAAATAATTGTTTACGTCCATATCTTTTGCTTTATCAGTCGCTACTTTTGTTAGAAGCGCATCGCTTTTCAATGCAGGCAAGCCTACTTTAGCACGTTCTTGGTTAACCAAATCAACGACTTGTGATTGATAAGCACTCATGTTGGAAGATCCATTATTTGAAGAATCCGTATTGCCTCCTCCAGTTGAGGAATCCGTTCCAGTTCCAGGTTTCGTTACTGTACCCGATCCTGTACCTGGTTTTGTTACTGTGCCAGTTCCAGGCTTCGTTACCGTGCCTGATCCTGTACCTGGTTTCGTTACTGTTCCAGTTCCAGGCTTCGTTACTGTACCCGATCCTGTACCTGGTTTGGTTACTGTGCCTGATCCTGTACCTGGTTTTGTTTCAGTCCCTGTACCAGGTTTCGTTTCTGTATCCGTTCCATTGCCAGGCTTTGTAATGGAGCCTATTCCAGGAAACTTAATTGCAATGCTATCGAATAGCTTGCTGAGATCCAAACCATATTTATTTGTTATTTCTTTGATGGAATCTTGATTAAGCATGTAGGTTTGAATGGTAGAGTTAGTAATTACTGCAGGTGCTGCTTTTGCCGTTGGAGCCGTAAGACCCGCACCGATTACAGTTGCTGCGATTAGACTAGCGACACCTACACGTATTGGTTGCATCTTCATTAATTATTCCCCCTGTAAGGTAAGTTTTTTTGATATATGAAAGTGTACGATCATGCCTACAGCCTTCATATATTTTCAAGCGTATGAGGTTGTTCTCTCCGACGCCACCTATCTTAACACGAGTATTTCACTGCTTCATGACACAATAACTGGTAATTAACTAAAAACAGGGCTCAAAACAGCACTGTCACTGCTTTATGAGAATATGCTCATCATGTATATCAAGGATTGCTATAATTGTCCGCTAACCTTTCTAAGCTCATTTGCTAAGCGATGAATCTCATCCTTCTCCGCCTTCGTTCCAGCAGCAAACCATGCGGGAGAAAGCCAGTTTGAGATGATTTTATTTGCATCTGCCGGACTCATATCTACACTCTTCCATTCCCTTACTAACTGAAGGAAAGAGGATTTATTAACAGCGCTGCCTGGACAAGTTTTTGCAGGATTCATTTCCCGATGAAACTTAATTTCGGTTTCTGGCAGCTTCCACATCGTTGCAATTGCATTCGTCAGCTTCACCGCTGTGGCTAACTGTGCGCCCTCCAATTTTTCTGCCCCGATATCAAAATTACCGATCATTTCGAACATAAACGGATGAATACCATCCTTATCGGGATCATTATAGCCAACGGCTGAAGCAGGAGCGATCAGCAACGATCTGCCCTCCCATATAAACCCATCAGGATCTATTGTCGCGTGCTGCGCAATATCGCCCCATTGATTCGTAATCGCATGGAAACGCCACATCGATTGAATAAGTTTTATCTTCTCAGCTGCTTCACGGTAATCAGCAATAGTTGGCTTCCACGTTCCATGAACATGAATCTGCGAGAATTTCACTAATGAGACAAATGGTTTTAAATACTCCACATATTCCGCATACGTGAATCTGCGAAAGTCTTTGCGTTCGACACTCATCAAGAACACCATCCTTTCCATAATCTATTCTTATACCATATGCAAAGGGTGGATATCGGAAACGACTTAAACCTAATGAGTAAAAGCGAGTATCCTTCCAAAAACAAAAAAAGAGCGTTGAACTGTTTCCAGTTCACGCTCCCATTGCTGCCATCTAACGCTGATTAAGCTTCACATTGCCAACTTCTGTTTCAATATCAATCGTGATATCACCATTGCCAATCTTCTCATTTATATTCTTTTTACTATTGGATGAGATACCCTCCCAGTCCATTTTGACATTGCCTATTTCCGACATCAATCTAATATTTGCTGATTTTGGCTCCTCATCAACACTAATCGTTACATTTCCGACTTCCGATCCAATCGTGATATCATTCTGGATGGTTTCAGCCTCAACACGAATGTTTCCGACATCACTTTTCATCTTCAAGGCACCTGTTCCATCCGTCAATGTAATGTTGCCGGTATCCGTTTCAACATTAAACTGCTTCGTTGCATAATTGGTTACCTTCACATTGCCAACATCCGTATTAATATTTATTATATCTGCATTCATATCTTGAATATCAATATTCCCTGTATCGGCATCCACTTCAATGGAATCCCAGAGACGCTCCGGCAGCTCAACAATCAACTTCGTGTTAATGACAGTCCAGCCAAATGTAAATCCGCTATTGTTAATTTTACTTTCAATTTCAAGAACATCGCCCTTTGTCACCGCTTTTAACGTGATTTTATCCAAATATTTTTCACTAACATTTCCTTCAAGCCGAATCTTAATATCTTCTGAATCGCCGCGAATCATTTCCAAATTGAATGTATTCGTTTTGGCATACAGTGAACGAATTGTTTTGGCATCGATCGTCTTCTCCTGCAGGAAAGGTTCACCTTTGAGTTCTTTATTAAAGTCATCTTTGTCAAACAAAAAGAATGCACAAACAATTCCTATTCCGAGCATAATAAGTGCGATAGCAACAAGCTTCTTCATCTATTTATTCCCCCTAACGATACGTGTATTGAATTTCAAATATTTTAATGTCATTTTGAAAAATGCCTTTGTCAAAGCATTGGTGCCGACAGCCAGCAATAGGCTAAGAGAAGTGCTGATTAGGATAAATGTTAAAGCTTGAGCAATTGAAAATCTGTCGTACCAATAGCTTTCAGCTGCAATACCAATGCCTGCCAGCCCAATTCCAATAACGGATCCCCACAATGCAATTAGTACACCAGCTACAGCTACATAGGGCCCTAATACAAAAATAATATTGAACAAGCCTAGGCTGACAGTTGCGAACACAGCGCGTGAGAGCTTGCTGAAGCTCTTGTTCGTCTCCGCTTGATCTACTCGGTAGCTCAGCAGCAGTTCTCCAGCGATCAGCTTAGGATCGCCTAGCTCGCGTGCTGCTTCCTCCTCAGTCTGACCATTTTCTACTGCCTGCTGAAAGTGAATATAATAATCATAAAGCCATTCCTTCCTAGTCGGCTCCGGTACTCTCTTTAGCAACCCTTCTAATTCATTCATGTACTGATCCCTGATTGTCATGGCTTAAGACCTTCCTCTACAATTTCATTAACCGCTTCAGTGAATTCTTTCCATTCTGCGATGAGATGCCGCATATGACTCCAACCCTCTGAGGTTAGATGATAGTACTTGCGCGGCGGCCCCTCTGTTGATTCCTTCAGATAGGTGGAGAAATAACCGTCTTGTGTAAGTCTGCTAAGCAGCGGATATACGCTCCCTACAGCAACCTCGAATTTTTCTGATATCTTAACAGCTAATTCATAACCGTAGCGATCACCTCGAGTAGCTAATACCAAGACGCATATTTCCAGCACGCCTTTTTTAAATTGAATGTTCATTTGTTGTCCTCCATTAATGAAACGAAACTATAATAACTTCGTGAAACCCCATATGGTGCATAGCTTAGTATTAATTAATGTAGTATAGTGTTTCGTAGTTGTCTTCCAATAACTAGATATTACCATATGCTATTCTACAATGCAAGATAGTGTGCAAAAAAGAATACCCCTGCTAAAACGCCTTGAGCGTTTTTTGCAAGAGTATCCCTATCATTCATTAATTTACGCTTACAAACTTACCTGTTGCTTGTGATTCGAATGCGCATAAAATAACTTTCAATGACGCGCGACCATCCTCACCGCTTACAGCAGGTGTCGTGTTCGTAAGAATACTTTCCAAGAAAGCATTGATAACGCCGCTTGTTTCTTGCTTATCATTCGTTGAGATTGCACCTACTTTATGCTTCTCAATCGTTCCGTTACGAAGCTCAACAATAACTTGATCGTCATGATGCGTACCAATTTTCATTACGCCTTCCTCACACCAAAGGATCGTGCTGTTGTCTTCACCTTTGTAGTAGGTCCAGCTTGCAACAAGCGTACCCATTGCGCCGCTCTTCATACGAAGCAAGCAAGACGCATTGTCGTCAACCTCTGTGCCTTGTTTATGAAGCGTTCCTACAAAACCAGCAACTTCCGAAACCTCATCGTCCAGCATCCAGCGGATGAGATCAGATTTATGCACGCCAAGGTCACCCATTGCGCCCATAATTGCTTCCTCTTTGCGGAAAAACCAGCTTTCAGCTCCATCAATGCTCCAGCCGTCTGGACCTGGGTGCCCGAAGGAAGTACGGAAAGTGAGTACTTTACCTAGTACACCGGATTGCAAAATTTGTTTCGCCTTCACATGCGGCGGCATGAAGCGTTGGTTATGTCCAACCATCAGGTGAACATTATTTTTCTTAGCAGCCTCAATCATTGCCTCTGCTTCAGCATCAGTAACGGCCATTGGTTTTTCTACAAGCACATGCGCACCTGCATTTGCAGCAGCAATTGACATAGGAGCATGCAGAGCATTTGGCGTACATACGCTTACTGCATCTGGTTTAACTTCTGCAAGCATCGTTTCATAATCTGCGAAGGCTTTGCCTCCGAATTGATCAGCATAATGCTGTGCACGTTCAAGTATAGGATCAACGAAAGCCACTAGCTCTACTTGATTATGTGCTGCATATTCCGGGATATGACGGTATTTAGAGATGGATCCGCATCCAATGACTGCTACGCGTACTTTTGACATGAAATTTTCCCCTGCCTCTTCGTTATTAGTTATTTAAGAAGTTTTTCTTAATCCATTCCATACTCTCAGCAACCGCTTCAAGAGGTGGATTAGCACATGTATCCTGCTCCACAATCAACCACTCCACAGATGCTTTCGAAGCAGCATCAATGATTGGCAATAGCGGCAAATCACCGCGACCTAGCTCAACCGTATCAATTTGCTGACCTTTTTCACCTGCACGGAAATCTTTTAGGTGAAGAAGCGGCAAACGACCCGCATATTTTGCAATATATGCAAGAGGATCTACTCCGGAATATTGAACCCAGCCGATATCCATCTCTACTTGCAGATATTGAGGATCAATTCGCGCATACAGGGCATCAAATAGAACTTCCCCATCCAAGATCACTTCAAATTCAAACTCGTGATTATGGTAAGCGAATGTAATTCCTTCTTCACGGAAACGCTTTCCGTATTGTTCGAAATTAACCATGTGTACACGCCATGACTCCACGTCGCGAGCTTCTGCCGGCAACCATGGACAAATCGCATATTTCGCTCCAATAGTTTTCAGATAAGCAATTTCCGCTTCGATGTTCCCTTCAAGCAGGTGCAAGCCAATGTGGCTGCCAATTGCTTTTAAGCCGAGCTCATCCAACAAAGCACGCATATCTTCCGCTTTAATGTCGCCATAACCCGCGAATTCAACGCCTTCATATCCCATCGCTGCAACTTTGCGCAAAGTACCTTCGAAATCTTCGGCTGTAGCATCGCGAAGAGTATACAATTGTAGACCAACATTCATCCTTGTCATATCGCTGCACTCCCTTATATTAATAATTTTGATGTATTTGATTTTGCTTTATGACTTTCATTATATCGACAGTTAACGTTGAAAAATAGCTATCTTATTAGCATTTTCTTATGCGATTTTGCTCATAGCTTGTTTCTAGGGTCCAAAAAAGAAAAGCAGCACCGATTAAGTCAATGTGTGACTGAATCGGTGCTGCTTTGATGTCATTAGATGTTGATAGTGAAGCTCAATTGCTTAGAACCTGCCGCAAATGTCAATGTATTGCCGTTAACTTCTGCATCAGAACCGTCTACAGAGATGTTATCGCCATGACCTTTAACTGCAAATGTGAATGGTTTGCCGCTGCCATCAATTTTAACACTAATAGCATTGCCATTACGGCTGGCTGAAATCGTCATTTCTGTTGCGCCCTTCACATCACGAACTTTCGTTTCTGCTGTTGAACCATCAGAAAGATTATGAAGCTCAAGTGAAACGCCATCCGCATAATCATAATCCGGACGTACATCATTTGCTCCGAGAGCGATAATGGAGTTCGGACGTACGAATAGCGGCAAGCTGAAGAAATCATATTTCTCTTTGCGCCATGATCCGCCTTCAACAACCTCACCGGACAGCAGATGCGTCCATTTGCCTGCTGGCAAGTAATAAGTGACATTGCCTGCTTCATTGAAGATTGGAGCAACGAGCAAAGAATCTCCCAGCATATATTGACGGTCGAGAATTTCGCTTGTTGGATCCTCAGGGAATTCTAGAACCATTGCGCGCATAGATGGCAAGCCTTGCTCTGTAGCTTGTACAGCCGTGTTGAATAAGTAAGGCATAATACGGCATTTTAGTTTCGTGAAGAAACGAGTCACATCAACCGCTTCTGTATCGTAAGCCCAAGGCACCCGGTACGATTTGCTGCCATGTAGACGGCTGTGACTGGATAGCAAACCAAATGCTAACCAACGTTTGAATACATGCTCAGGCGCTGTATTTTCAAATCCGCCAATGTCATGGCTCCAGAATCCAAAGCCGGAAATACCGAGTGACAAACCGCCGCGAAGGCTTTCTGCCATCGACTCGTAATCCGCATAGCAATCGCCGCCCCAGTGAACAGGGAATTTTTGACCGCCAGCTGTAGCAGAACGAGCGAACAAAGCAGCTTCATTTTTACCAAGCTTCTCTTCAAGCACTTCAAATACCACTTTATTATAGAGCTGCGTGTAGTAGTTATGCATTTTCATTGGATCTGATCCGTCAAAATAAGTGACATCAGTCGGAATACGCTCACCGAAGTCTGTTTTGAAGCTATCTACTCCCATATCTACTAACTCGCGCAAGTAGCCTGCATACCATTCGCATGCCGCTGGGTTTGTGAAATCAACAAGCGCCATACCTGGCTGCCATAGATCCCATTGCCATACATCTCCGTTTGGTTTTTTCACCAAATAACCGTTTTGCTTGCCTTCCTCAAAGAGGCGCGAGCGCTGAGCGATATAAGGATTGATCCATACGCAAATTTTCAAGCCTTTTTCTTTCAAACGAGTTAGCATGCCAACTGGATCTGGGAATACGCGCTCATCCCATTTAAAGTCTGTCCAGTGGAACTCGCGCATCCAGAAGCAGTCAAAGTGGAATACGTGAAGCGGCAAATCACGCTCTGCCATACCGTCAACAAAAGAGTTTACTGTTGCTTCATCATAATTCGTTGTGAAAGAAGTCGTCAGCCATAGACCAAACGTCCATGCCGGTGGAAGTGAAGGCTTGCCCGTCAAATCTGTATATTTGTTCAGAACTTCCTTCATACTTGGACCGTCGATTACGAAATACTCAAGAGATTCTCCCGTTACGCTGAACTGCACTTTTTTCACTTTCTCCGAAGCGATCTCGAAGGAAACTAGCTCAGGGTGATTAACGAATACACCATAACCTTTGTTTGTTATATAGAAGGGAATGTTTTTGTATGATTGCTCAGAGCTTGTGCCGCCGTCTTTATTCCAAAGATCAACAACCTGTCCGTTTCTAACGAAAGGTGTGAATCGTTCGCCAAGACCGTATACCCATTCGCCAACACCTACATCTAATTCTTCACGCATGAACGTGTTGCCGTTGTCTTCTTTAATGTAAGCCATCGATTTTTGCGTGCTTCCTGTAATTCTTTCGCCATTACGATAGAAATCAACAGCCCATTCAGGACCTTTGCGAATGTGAACGCTCAAGTTGCCGCTTGTAAGAACAGCTTCTTTATCATTTTCTTCTATAATGACATGCTCGCCTGTTTGCGAGGAAAGTTCAAATACGGGACCGCGCTCTGTTACCCCTGCATGGTGAACAAGCTTAACGCCGATAATGCCTGGCAGCGGGGAGTGAAAGTGAACCGTCAACAGCATCGTATCGAGCATATTAGCACGCGTTACGATTGGTTGCGGTGAAGCATAAGCAGTAAGTCTGCCGTTTTGTTGTTCAAAATCATGTACTTGAACTGCTCCAAGCACCTTGTATTCATCACGAATGAGCCAGTTGCCGTCTGTAAATTTCATGGACTGAACCAACCTTTCCAAAATTCATATTATTTTTATTTGCAATGTTTCATAATTGCATTATACTGATAATCAAACACATAAATCTAACAAAATCATGCTCATCTATAGCACTATTTTGATATATTGCCTCTTCGACAGCAGAATTTTCATTACAACCTCAAGGAGGCTTTTCAAAATGGACCAAACAACGCGTCATTCTCTAAAAGAAGACCGCATGCATGGCGACAATATGTTCCCGTTAGCCGCCTATTGGATTGACCAAGAAGAGGCTGGCGCCCCCGTTCTGGATTGTCACTGGCATTCGGAAGCAGAATTTTTTTATGTGCTTGAAGGTGAAGTGCTTTTTCAAGTGGATACTGATTATTTTCCGGTTCGAGCAGGTGAGGCTGTATTTATAGATGGCGGAGACATTCATGCTGGACATGCTCTCGGAGATAAGGGCTGTTCCTTTTGCGCTATTGTATTCGATACTCATTTGCTGGCAAGCGCAAGCTATGATGCCGCACAGGAACGTTGTATTCTGCCGCTGCAGGATAAGAAGAGGACATTTCCAAGGCACATCAAGCCGGATTCCGATTGGGAACGTGCACTGCTTGGACATTTGCATTGCATCTTAGATACTTGCTCCGAGCAGAAATCAGGCTTAGAGGCAGCTATCAAGGGACGACTGTATTTGATGCTTCACGAAATCGCTGAAGATGGCCGCTCCTGCAATCGCAGTGAAACCAATTCAGCGGACACAACAAAGATCGATAGACTGAAGACTGCTATCGTCTATATGCAGAAAAATTTTCATCGTCCGATCCGAATTGCAGAAATAGCGGAACAAATTCCGATGAGCGAAGGACAGTTTTGCCGCTTCTTCAAGACTATGACAAGACAAACGCCTATTGAGTATTTAAATGCTTATCGGATCAGGCAAGCAACGGAGCTGCTTCTTCAGCCCGAACGAAAAATATCGGCTGTAGCGCTTGATGTCGGCTTCGATCATATCAGCTACTTTGTTAAAGTATTTCGCAAATCAATGAAATGTACACCTTCTCAATTTCGCAAAAAACAGCTCGAAACGGTCGATCGCCGTCCATAAACGGCGAAAACATGGGATAATGATTGATTTTCCGCAAAAGTTACAGCTTTGTAACCAAATACTCACTTAATTTTAAGAATTATTTAATAATTGTACGTTAAACTGAAAAAAATAAAAAATCCTTCGCGGGATGGAGGTCCATACCATGAAAACGATGCTGTTGTTCCAAAACAAAACGATACCTGTCTATTTAACAGATACTAATAAACAAGCAATTGAAAAACTATCCGCTGTCCTTAATCGTAAGCTTGCTACAGGCAAGAATGCACTAAAAACATGTATCAAATCTTTGATTAGCGTTGAAATTGTAGGAAGTGAAGCTACCCTTCATTCATACTCAGAACGTGATACCTTAACTATCTCTCTTTACTAAATAGAGTCTTCTCATAAAATAATCAAAATACCATTTCATTTCAAACATACTGTTCTTAAAATGAAAAGGGGATGGCGCATTGATGCGTCATCCCCTTTCTCTATTATTTTGTGCTGCGGCCTTCGTTTATCGCACGAATGACAGCCAGTGAGACCTTAGGCTGACGATCATAAGTCATTAAACCATTAATCTCCTGCTCTACATCCGTTAGCTGGGTATAGCAGTAGCCTTGTACAGCATTCGACAAACGAAGCGGCTTAATAACTGCCTCTAGCTTAGCTATAAAATCTTCGTCATTATCCGCGCCGGAATATCCCCAGCCCTCCCAATCGCTTTTCTTATAAGCAATTCCGCCAAATTCTGTGATGAGAATCGGCTGTCCACTGTATGCGTAGCCCCCTACAGAAAGCTCTCGATTAGCCGGTCTTGCTGCAATTGCTGCCGCAATCGAGCCATACCTTTCAGAGAGTACTTCCTCACGCCACTCATAATCATGAATGTTATACAAATCTGTCTCAACCATTTCCCAGCCGTCATTGGAAACAACAAGTCTGGTCGGATCAAGTGATTTCGTCAAATAATACATCGTCAGAGCATGCTCCTGCTGCTGTTTATCAATAAGAATGTTTGGCACGCCCCAGCTCTCGTTCAGAGGCACCCAAACGACAATGCTGGGATGATTATAATCGCGCTCCAGCACCTCCTGCCATTCCTTCGTAAACTTGCGAACATATTCACTGGAATACTGATAAGCATTAGGCGCTTCACCCCAAACGAGCAGCCCAAGCTTATCGCACCAATATAAGTAACGCGGATCCTCAATCTTCTGATGCTTGCGTGCGCCGTTAAATCCCATTTCCTTCGTCAGCTCAATGTCTCTGCGTATCGCTTCATCACTTGGAGGTGTAAGATTCCCGTCAGGAAAATAGCCTTGATCGAGAACGAGCTTCATTTGATAAGGACGATTATTTAGACTAAGCTTACCGTCCTCAATTGAAATTTTTCGCATGCCGAAATAGCTTGCAACCTCATCGATTCCCTCTCCATTTTGCAATACCGTAAATTTAATATCATATAAGCTTGGATTCTCAGGCGACCACCAGCGACCAAGCCCATGATCATTAAAATCCTCCAACCCAATTGTACGCTTCGTTTGATTGGCTCTAATGGAATAACAATCACTTGCTACGGGCTGTCCTTGAAATGTAATATCGACCTTCAACTCCATAATCTTGCCTGATATATTGCCATGCAAATAAGCATCTATTTCAATTTCATTCGTATCCAAATGCGGTGTAAATCTGACCTTCTCCAAATGAATGTCAGCAACTGCTTCTATCCATACGGTCTGCCAAATACCAGTCGTCCTCGTATAAAAAATACTCGCTGAGTCCTTCAGCCAATACTGTTTTCCCCGAGGTAGAGTAACATCCTTGCTATAGTCAACCGCTCTAACCACGATCCTATTTCCCTTGTCCGTTAGCGCATCCGTTATATCAGCAAAGAACGGCGTATGCCCGCCCTCATGATAAGCAACCTGCTGTCCATTAACCCATATCGTAGCCTCATAATCCACTGCTCCAAAATGCAGCAAAACACGCTTTTTCAAAAAGCTGGCTGGAATTTCCAACTCCTTGCGATACCAAACGATGTCATGGAATTCAGAATCGGCAATACCGCTGAGCTTGCTTTGGAATGAAAAGGGGACTTGAATGGTTTTGGAGAATGGAACTTGACCTTGGCTCCACTTCAGAGCAAGACCCTCATTCTCATCATCAAATTGAAACTCCCATTGCCCGTTTAAGTTGATCCAGTTTGCTCTAACATGCTGCGGTCTCGGGTACTCAGTTCGTAGTGGATTAGTCAATTTTATACACCTCTTATAGTTAATTTAAAAGTTAATAATTAATAAACCAGTGCATCATTAGACATATAATAATTTACAGGCGCTCATTAGTCAACTTGAAAGTTGAATAGTTAACTTTCAAGTTATATACTAATAGAAAATGAAATAAAACGAGGCGTTAATAATGATCATTGAGGTTAATAGTCGTAATCTGAAATTTCTAGAATGCTTTTCATCCGATACGAGAATTAAAATTATTGAGCTGCTGAATGAGCGTCCTACGAATATAAAGGATTTAGCAGAAGCGCTAAGCCTTTCATCTGCAATCGTAACTAAGCATATACAAAAGCTTGAGGAAGCACAGATCATAACGACTGAGAGCATACCGAGCACGAGAGGCCGGCAAAAAATATGCCATCTTACCCTTGACTCAGCAACACTGCAATTTCGAACCAAGGATCAGCCTGAGCCAAATCGTTATTCCGTATCTATTCCAATCGGACAATATGCTGCCTATGAAGTAAAACCAACCTGCGGACTAGCATCCGATACGAAAATAATTGGAATGGTCGACGATCCTCGTTATTTTTCGGACCCTGAGCATGTGAAGGCTTGTCATTTATGGCTGGGAAGCGGTTATATCGAATATCGTATCCCTAACTACTTAGTCGGAAAACAAAGGGCAAGCAGCATTTCCATCTCGCTTGAGATCTGCTCGGAAGCCCCTCACTATAATGAAAATTGGCCATCCGATCTGTCATTCTACATGAATGATGTACTTTTGGGCATGTGGACTTGTCCAGGCGATTTCGGAGCTGTTCGGGGAGTCTATACGCCAGCATGGTGGGATCTTGGAACGCAGCACGGATTGCTGAAACAAATCACTATAGATTCAGAAGGCTCTTATATCGACGGCATTAGGATGTCGGATCAAACGATCCATGATTTAGCTATCGGTTATGGAGACGATATCCGATTCCGCATACATGCGCCTGAATCCGCAGGCCATAGCGGTGGTCTAAGTATGTTTGGCAAGGGGTTTGGCAATTACGATCAGGACATTCAAGTGTATGTAGCCTACTAATATAAAATTTTTTTTACAAAACGTTAACTGTTTGAGCCATTGGAATTAATGAAAGAGGATTATGATAGGGGTGTAAGCAACTCATGAAAAAGGGTGATCAGACATGACATTTACTTTTTTGATGGAGCAGCGCACCTCTAATCCTAGCAACTCGATAGCCAATCACTTGCAGGAAACACCTCGTATGTATGCAGGCCTAACCTGTTATGAAGCACTTCGTTTGTTCCAAAGCAATCCAGAAGCCACTTGTGTCGTCGTATGCGATAAAGCCAACAGTCCTGTAGGACTCGTTATGCGTGATTTATTCTTCTTAAAGTTTAATGGGCCTTGCGGAATTGATGTGCTCGGCAGACAATCAATAACAAAACTGATGAAACGAGCGACTATAACGGCAGATATTAATCTCCCCCTCCAAACATTAATCGAAGCATGCTCCACCCGCCCCGTCGGTAATCAACATGATTGTGCGATCATCACTCTAAACGGCAAGCTTATTGGTATCGTAAAAACCGAGGATCTATAGAGCCTATTGGCTGAAATAAGAATAGAAAAACGAGCTGCTCTGGGATTAACCAATGCAACTCGTTATTTTGTCATTACTTTGTCGTAGACTCTTGTTGATCCTGCTGCGGCTGTCTGCCACCACCACCACCGCCACCGAATCCACCCGTACTCAGTGAAATGGTCTCAGCTTCTTGCGTATCATCCTTAAGGGTAACGGACAGGATATCATCCGCCTTCAAATCGGCAAGTGTAAGTACTTTTTCTACCATTTTCTCATTCTCGAAGGTCATGGATACGATTTTTGTTGCGTCCGTTACTTTAATGTCAACGGTCTCATCAGTGAACATGGCATCCATATTCATCCTTCCACCGCCTTGTGGAGCAGTACCGTCACCTGCTGGCGCTTGCGGGCGTTCACCTTCCGCCGGCATTTCACCTGCTGGCGGTGATTGCTGCCCACCATCAGCAGGCTTCTCGCCTGTACCGTTTCCTTGCGGACGACCGCCTTGTCCCATCGTCATAGATGATTTATATACGGTAATAGTCTGCCCTTCAATGGATTTCACTTTCCCCATTAGATCTGCCCCCATGCCCATTCCAGGCATTCCGCCACCGTTTTGTTTCACACCATCTGTACCGCTTTGCCCTTGTTGCTGACCTGTTTGAGCTTCAGCCTCTTTGTCTGATCCGCATCCAGTTAAAGCAGCAGCAATAACAACTGCACTAAGCATGACTTTCCATTTATTCATATTTTTCATCTCCCCTGCTTATTCATCTGCATTCCTTTGTGGATAAGGAATTGTAGCATAGGAATATGAACGAGAAATGAACAAATCTATGGTAACGGTCTGCGCTTCCAATTACCCGAAACAAACAGCATCGTTCCGATCCAACCACAAATAGAGGCTGCAATAAGCAGCGTAGATAATGAAACACTTGTTGTCAGAGATGAGCTAAGAATAGGAGCAAGCGTTCCTCGAAAGCCAAAAAGCATCAAATGCAATCCAAATACCATTGCCTCTCGTCCTGGTGCAAGCCGGAATACGAAAGCAAGAATACCGATATCCCAAATGGCTTCGCCCACACCTTGAATGGCATTCCCCGTGATGACCGCTGCATAACTGCCCCAGAGACCATAAAGCATCGGTACTATCGCATAAGCAGCAATACCGAACACAAGTGTATATTTAATATCAATCCGATCAATCATCCAGCCTGCAATAAAGAACGTCAGCAGCAAAGCTGTAAAATAGGCAACACGAGCGTATCCGATTTGTATATTAGAGAGTTCCAGCACATCAACCTGAATAATCTGATATAACGGATTAGCAAGCATATTGCCAAAGCCCGCAAATGATGTTGCCGCAAGGAAAACAGCAAGTGTTCGGTTTTCTTTCACCAGCTTCCATTGCTCTTGAAGAGGGAAGCGGCTTCCTGTTTTTAAAACCTTAGGTTTTGACTGCGGAGTCTGCTGCGTCAGCTTTAACGTACTAAATAGTCCTATAGAAAGCATCCCCGCAAGCGATGCTGCGATAAGAGGTCCAGACGGACCGAAGGCATCCGACCAAGTTCCAACAAAATAAGCGAGGGGGATCATAATAATTCCCATTGCCACGCGAACATACCCCATCAATCTCCCGCGCAAATCAGATGGATAGATCCGTGATACAAGAGCAGCATAGGCTGGAGCCTGAATACCCATTAATAATTGAAAGGCCAGAACAGCCACTACATAAACAGATGGATATGCGAAAAAGGCAGGAAAAAGCAAAAGAAGCCTTCCGATCGCATTCGGTATCATAACGAATGGCTTTGGATTATTTGCCTTCTCAATCCATGCAGCCCAAAAAGGAGAAAATAACAATCCGACTGCTGGAGCTGCTGACAGTAATCCTACTTGAAAATTGCTTGCTCCTTGCTGAATCGCAAAGGCAATATAGAATTGATTTAGAACAACATTAAATAAACTGAACAAACAGGATGCGCCTAAGTCAATCCGGGCATTTCTCCATACATGATTCGTCATCGGCATTCCAAATTTCATCACAGGCATATTTGATTTCGTTATGGGCTCCATATAGCCGAATACCTTCTTTTCTAGTAGGTTTGAACATGATAAGAGGATTCCTTGCTCCGCAAGAAATCCTCTCTCCAGCTCCTCATTTGATTGGATATTACTACAATCATTTTTATTTGTACAGCATTAGTTACGGGCCTTATTTTCAAGAATCTATCCGTCCTATTCGTTGTGCTTTACTTTCTAATATTCCTTGAATATGATAGACTTTTTTAGTCACGAAAACACATTATTTTTTGCTTATTTGGAGGGTTTATAGTGAGTATTGCAATTGGAATCGATATTGGTGGAACAAAAGTAGCATTCGGCTTTGTAGACGAGCAAGGAACGGTCATCGCCAAGAGTTCTCTCAAAACAGACTTGACGGTCGCACCCGATGAAATGATTACTCGTATAGCAGAAGCAGTTAAACAATTAGCCCAAGAGAACGAGCTTTCTTTAGATACGATGAAAGGCATCGGCGTAGGAGCGCCCGGTCCACTGGATACACGAAACGGTAGACTAACCTGCCCTCCAAACTTAAAAAGCTGGTGGGGGTTCCCTGTAGTTGAAGCCCTTCAAGCCCAGCTGCCCCTGCCTGTCAAAATGGAAAATGACGCTACAGCAGCTACGCTTGCTGAGAAATGGCTTGGCGCTGCTAAGGATTCCGAGCATTTCATCTTCATCACGATCAGCACAGGTATTGGCGCCGGCATCTATATGCATGGCAAGCTGCTTACCGGCTCAACTGGCAATGCTGGCGACGCCGGCTTTATGATTGTAGATCCAGCCGGTACCCCTTGGGAATTGGTTGCCTCCGGCACAGCCGTTGCCCGTCAAGCAACGGAGCTGCTCGGTCGTGAAGTTACCTCCAAGGAAGCATTCGATATGGCCAAAGCAGGCGATCCGCAAATGTCTCAGCTCGTTAATCAGGTTTTTAACTATATCGGAATGGGCTGCGTTTCACTGATCAACATCCTTGATCCAAACAAAATCGTCATCGGCGGCGGTGTTTCACAGGTTGGTGAGCCGCTTTTCACAGCTGTTAGAGATTATGTGTCGAAAAACGCACTTAACCCTTCAGGCAGACAAACAGCTATTGTTCCTGCAGATTTGAATCAAGATGCTGGCTTGATTGGCGCAGCTGCGTTAGTGCAAGTGGAATATTAGTAGAAGAAAAAGAGCACTAGCCCCTTATCTTTAGGGTCTAGTGCTCTTTTTGTGTAGAATAGCGGAGTCCGTTCAAATAGGTTTGCATGACCAGTCTCATGCTCTCATCTACGGACTGCGGCATCCCAAAACCGCCTTTTTGCTCAATGGCTGCAAACCCGTGCAAAAAGCTTCGAAATCCTCGTACGACATGAATCGATTGATCATAGCTTAATTGGTATACGCCTAGCGTTTGTACCAATAAATCAACAAGCGCCTTTCCTTGCGCAGCATATTCAACCTCTTCTGCGTCTGGCGAGCGCAAAGTCAAATCATAAAGCCCCGGATGCGATCTTGCAAAAGCGAGATATGCAGAAGCAATGGCATGAAAAGCTTCATCGCCCGTCTTACCCGCTAAAGCTTCAGTAATCGATTCATTTAGCAGCTTTAATCCATGTATCGCCAGCTGAATTCGCAGCCCTTTTAAGCCATTAACATGATTGTATAAGGAAGGAGAACGAATACCCAGCTTCTGGGCAAGCGATGCAAGTGTTACTTCCTCCACACCTGAGGAATCCGCGATTTCAGCGGCCGCCTCCACGATTTGCTGCAAATCCAATCCGATTCTTGGTGACATTGCCTAAGCTCCTCTTCATCTTCTATTTTGCTAAAGCACTTTCCGCTTCTAATATAGCTTTGTCCATAATAGGTGTCGGTTGATTAATCATATTCCCGTGACCAACTGCCAGTAACGTTGGCTTTAAAGCTCTCAATCGACGTGCTGTTTCCAGACTCGTTCCCTTATCCCAAGTCGCCAAAGCCGGAAATGGAAACGACCATTTCATTTGTCCTGCTACCGCAACGCCAGAACGGGATTGAAAAGCATCTCCTGCTATTAAAATATGATTGCGCGTATCTAAAAACGCCATTGAGCCAGGCGTATGACCTGGAGCTGCGATCGCAAGCAGGGAACCGATTTTGTCACCATCTTGCAGCAGCACATCAGGCTTGGTTCTCACATTCTTCGGAACGCCGCCTCGTATAGGGAATTTCGGCTCGTTATCATCTAGTGAACGATCACCTGCTAATAGGCGTGCATCTCTTTCTGATATAAAAACCTGTGCCAATGGAAGCATTGCCTTCAATCGATCCAATGCTCCTATATGATCATCATGTGCATGCGTTAATACGATACGTGTAATCGGTTTTCCTATTTTTTCAGCAGCTTCTAAAATCGCCTTGGCATTGTTAGCCAGCGCTGCGTCCACTAACGTTAATTCATCTTGCTCTTCAACCAAATAACAGTTTACTGGAAATATCTTCGGTAAATAAGTTAGTTGTATAACCGTCTTTTCCCGTATAAATCTCATCCTAATCGTCCCCTTCACAAAGAAAACTAATACCATTAGTTTTATAATAAACTAATGGTATTAGTTTTAGCAAGCCCTTTTTTAGAAAAGCTTTATTTTTGAAGAAAGGCTGCTATTTCATCCCTTGAAGGAATCGAGGTTTGAGCGCCTGCTTTGGTCACTGCTAATGCAGCAGCTGCCGCAGCAAACTGCAGTGCTTCCTCCGTTGATTTCCCCTCTACGCTTGCAGCTGCATAAGCTCCTAGGAATGTATCGCCTGCTGCCGTCGTATCAACAGGCTTTACTCGAAAGGCTGGTATGGTCAGTGCGTCGGTTTGGGCATTTTTATGAACACAGCCCTTTTCTCCTAATGTAATGATAACGTTTGACGCCCCTTTATTAAGAACCCAATCTGCCGCCGCATAAACGGAATCTTCATCACTTATCGTAATCCCAGAAATAACAGCAGCCTCTGTCTCATTAATAACCAGAGTATCGATATGAGGAAAAACCTCATCCGCTATTTTTACTGCTGGAGCAGGATTGTACAGAACACGTACGCCATTGCTGCTCGCGCTATGTATGACTGATAAAGTCGTTTCCCATGGAATTTCATTTTGCAGCAGCACTGCATCAAACTCGGACCATTCCGGAATCGCTGAAGCAACGTCCGCTGCCGTCATTCCTCCATTTGCACCTTCTGAAAGTACAATGTTATTCTCGCCATCGCCATTAACTGTAATAATAGCAACGCCTGAAGTGCCTGATCTTCGCAGAACATGTTCGGTCGCAATGCCATTATCTCGCAATGAACCAATTAACGTATCTGCAAAAGAATCCTCGCCAACTGCGCCGATCATCACGCAATCACCGCCTGCTCGCGCTGCCGCAACCGCTTGGTTTGCACCTTTGCCCCCTGGGAAATAAGCCGTTCCAAGACTATGAATCGTTTCTCCCGGCAAAGGGAATTGCTTAACGCTATTTACAATATCCATATTTATACTTCCAACAATGAGTATTTTAGACATGGTACACTCCATCCTTCCTTTTCCAACAAATATCTTCATTATATTAGACAACTTGCATTCATTTTAACAGAATCACGAGTGTAATGTGGAATCGTACAAAGAAGGCAGTGTCTCGAAGTCCATTACGACTCTAATGACACTGCCTTCTATATAACTTATCGAATAATGAGCTGCTCGCGTCTCGGTCCAACGGATACAGTTGCTACCCTAACACTCGTCGATGACTCTACAAAATAAACATACTGCTTTGCCGCTTCAGGCAAATCTTCAAATTTACGTATATGAGTAATATCACAGCTCCATCCCGGCAATCGCTGTAGAACAGGCTTCGCCGAATCAAGCTTTGCTGTAACCGGGAAGAAATCCTCCATCTCTTTTCCATCCTCCTGGTACGATACGCATACCGGTATTTCCTCAAGATAGCCAAGAACATCCAGATTCGTCAGCGCTATCTCTGTTGCTCCTTGCAGCATACAGCCATAACGAGTAGCCACTGCGTCAAACCATCCCATACGTCGCGGACGTCCTGTCAAGGCGCCATATTCGCCCCCGTCCCCGCCAAGTCTGCGCAGCGTACTCGCTTCTTCTCCTTCAATTTCGGATACGAAGGGTCCTGCTCCGACACAGCTTGAGTAAGCTTTGACGACTGCAATAATTCGCGTAATCGCATACGGCGGAAGACCTGCACCTACCGGCGCAAAGCCTGCAAGTGTAGAAGACGAAGTCGAGTAGGGATAAATACCGTGATCAGGATCTCGCAATGCTCCGAGTTGACCTTCCAATAAAATATGCTCACCTCTTCGATAGGCTTCATGAAGCAGCTTGCTCGTATCTGATACAAATGGACGAAGCTTTTCTGCAAGTTCCAGGAGCTCTGGAAGAAGCTCCTGCGGCGTTATAGGCTGGCGGCCATACCACTTTTCAAGCAATATATTTTTGGCTGCCAGCGTTTGCTCAAGTCTGAGCAATAATCGCGATTTATTATACAAATCTGCTACCTGAATACCAAGCTTCGCATACTTATCTGCATAAAAAGGAGCGATTCCTCGTTTCGTCGAACCGAAACTATTCTCGCCGAGTCTCTCCTCTTCCAGCTCATCAAATAAGCGATGAATCGAAAGTACAATCTGAGCCCGCTCCGATATACGAAGCTGCGGCTCAGGCACTCCGCGTGCAAGAAGCTCTTCTCTCTCCCGCAGCAGAACCTCCCCGTCAAGCGCGGTTCCCGGTCCTATCACATTAATTACCTCTGGGTTAAACACGCCTGATGGCAGCATATGAAGAGCAAATTTTCCGTAGCTGTTTATTATCGTATGCCCGGCGTTGCTGCCGCCTTGATATCTAACGACATAAGACGATTTTGCAGCTAAAGCATCTGTCATTTTCCCCTTGCCTTCGTCTCCCCAATTCGCACCTACAATCGCTGTTACTGTCATTCCAATCGCCTCCGCTCTTGTAATTACCTCACAACGTTTATTATAATAGCTAATATCACATTAGAAAAATTGATATAACTAATATCATGTATTAGGTGAGGTAATAGCTATGGTCGTAAATATGGAATGGTATCGTGTTTTTTATTGGACAGCCAAAACAGGCAGCCTCTCTCGGGCAGCGGAGCAGCTCTATATTACGCAGCCTGCTGTCACACATACGATCAAACAGTTAGAAGCCAAATTAGGCGGACAGCTTTTCTTCCGTATGGCAAAAGGGGTTAAGCTTACCGCTGAGGGTGAGGTGCTGTATCGCTACATTGAGCAAGCTTACAGCTTTATGGAGACAGGCGAGAGAATGATAGCAGAAATGCATGAATTGCAAAAAGGAGAAATGAGTATCGGTGCCAGTGATACCCTATGCAAGCATTATTTGATGCCATATTTGGAGAAGTATCATAGCATGTACCCTTCCATCCGCATTCATGTTACCAATCGAACAACTCCTGAAACCATTGCGCTGCTCAAGGCAGGGAAGATCGATTTTGGTATTGTCCATCTGCCTGCTACAGATAAGCAGCTGGATTTTCGCGAGAGCTTGTCTCTTCAAGATTGTCTCGTTGCTGGACAATCCTATGCTTCACTTGCAGCAGGCACGCTCGAATTGGAGCAATTAAACCAGCATCCATTGCTATTATTGGAGAAAGGCAGCAGCACTCGCCTTTTCCTTGATGATTACGCAGCTCGCAACGGCGTTAGTTTTTCACCTGAGCTCGAGCTCGGCAGTATCGATTTGCTTGCACAATTTGCAAGAAGCGGCTTTGGAGCAGCATTCATTGCTCGTCATTATATTCTCAATGAACTCGCTTCCGGTGAGCTGATCGAAATACCGCTGAACCCTCCTGTTCCCGCTCGCAGCATTGGCATAGCCACACTTCGCGGTGTTCCTCTATCCGCTGCATCGAAACGATTTCTTGATCTGCTGCCCTAGGTGCGTGCTATGTTTGAGGATTTTTCAATCGCAATTGTGCGCATGTATATACAAAACAAAAATAATTTTCATATCCTCAGAACCTTTTTCATATTTGGCTCGTCATGTTATAGTTAGAGGAAATTTTGTAATAACAGGTATTTAGAGATAGGAAAGGTGTGTATATTTTGTTTAAGCTGCGCGAGGTCTCATTCCCCATTAAAGCCACTCTTATTGCGACTATTATTCTGGTGATCGCGTTCAGTGCAGCATCTGTTCTCATGTATGGGGATTACTTTCTACTCGGCTCCTATGAGAAGCTCAACAATGATGATGTGAAGTATGTAAACAGTGCAAAAATATTATTAAATAAGCACACTCTCGCTTATAATAGCGGAGAATCACCTTCAGCCTTCATTATGCCCGGCATGCCATTTGTATTATCGGGGCTGATGCTCATTTTCGGACAAGGGGATGCCGCAGTTATTGCGTTCCGCTTACTGCAAGTTCTTTTGCAAGGCTTCTCCATCTATCTTATTTTTGTTCTAGCTAACTATTTATTTAATAGCAGAGCAGCTATTATTGCCAGTATAGCTACAGCGCTTTATTTGCCCGATTACTTCTCATCAGGCGTCATTTTATCAGAAACAATGTTTCGAACAACCTTTATTGCATTAATCTGCTTTAGCCTGCTCGCTTTAAAGACAAACCTTACGAAGCATTATGCCATTGTTGCCCTGCTAGTTGGGATAGCCTGTTATTTCAAACCGCATACGATCCTTTTTCCAGTCGTATTGTTTATCATCTGGCTAGTAAACAGACTCTCGTGGAAGCTAATCGTCAAATATACGGCCATTATTTCAACGATCCTAGTCCTTATTCTAGGTCCTTGGTGGATACGTAATTATGTTACATTTGATAGCTTCATTCCTTTCACGAAATCGGCAGGAAATCCAATGCTATTAGGTGCTCTTGTGAATAACGCTGCTCCGTCTCAAGCCTTCTTCGATGCTCATCCGGAATACACAGGAGGCAGAAACAGCTTATTTGTAGGCTCTGATGATGATAATGTAGAAACAGCGAAAAAGATTGTGAAATATGGCTTTAAAGAGGAGCCGTTAACCTATCTGAAGTGGTATACCGTTGATAAAATTGAAGGACTCTATCAAGGGGTTTACTATTGGAAGCCCGTGTTTGGCGTTTCTGGTGAAGCCATAGTCATTTTCCATACGCTCATGATGATTTTAGGCTTCATTGGACTGATCCTGATGCTTATTCAAACCATTAGGCAAAAGAATATACCATATTTACTGTTATTGCTCACACTTGCTTATTTTACAGTCATTTATATTCCATTCGTAGCCTTCTCCAGATATGGTTATCCGAATATCTTTATTATTTTCATAGCTGCTGCATTCTTAATAAGTAAGCTGATAGATGTAGGTAAAAATAGAGCCTCAAGCAAAATGAAGCAAAATTTAACGTAGATTTCAAAAAGGATATACTTAATAAATGATTCCTGTACTGTACAGGAGTCATTTTTTTTGTTCCCATTGATATCGGTTAGTATGGTAATAATAATGTTTTTCCCTCATTTTCACGCCTCCGATACTAATTCCAGTAAACAAAAAGGTACCCATATGCTGTACACCTTCTTTCAAAGTATACAATGTATGGGTACCCGTTTAGACAGGCTCACTCTTCTCTATTGACCTAACAATATTTTTGCATATGGAGAATCAATTGGCATCATAATGACTGGCTCATTTTGCAAGGTTGTTTTGTAGCTTTCTAACGTACGATAAAAATTATAGAACTGCGGGTCGCTGCCATAGGCTTTGTTATAGATCTTAGCTGCCTCGCGCTCGCCCTCGGCGACTATCTTCTTCGCATCTGCTTGCGCTTGAGCAATCAGCTCGGTCGCTGTACGATCCGCTTTGGAAGTGATTTTGCGTGACGCCTCATCTCCCTCAGATAAATAACGCGCCGCAATCGATTGGCGATCCGATATCATCCGATTGTACACGCTTTGCTTATTTTCTGGAGGCAAGTCGGTACGTTTAATTCGAACGTCAATGACTTCAATACCATAGTTGTCTCTTGTAAGAGCTGCAGTAACATCCTTGGTGATCTCATCATTGATGTTGCCTCGCGCTGTATTTTCACTAATAATGTTATCGTAGTTTACTTCCGACAGCTTACGACGAACCGAGTTATATACAGCTTCATCTATTCGCTGAATGCCCCCGCTGACGGATTGTACGGTTCTCAAAAACTGCGAAGCATTCGTGATGCGCCAAACGGTATAGTTATCGACAACAATCGGCTTTTGGTCCTTTGTAAGTATTGTAGTCGGACTGCTCTCATACGTCATTTGGTATTTTGGAAGTGTGGATACATTCTCGATAAATGGCAGTTTAAACTTCAAGCCCGGCTCTGGAACTGCTCTCATCGCTTCGCCAAATCGGAGAACGACCTTATATTCGCCTTCTTTAACGATAAACATCGAGCCTGAGCCTAAAATAACAACTAATAAAACAACAACAAGGGTTATCCATTGATTTCTCTTCATTGCGTGTTACCTCCTTGCGGAGTCTCTGTTACTGGCGGTGTAGTCGTCGTATTGCTTGTTCCGCTGCGCAGAAGCTCATTTAACGGTAAATAGTTGACCGTATCACTGTTCGAATTCGTAATGAAAATTTGGGCGTTCGGCAATATTTTCTCTAGTGTCTCTAACACTAGCCGGCTTTGTGTAACATTAGGATTGTTTTTGTACTCTCCAAATATGGCATTAAATTTTGCAACGTCACCCTCAGCGTTTAGAATACGTGATTTTTTCTCGCCCTCCGCATTCTCCAGCAGAGCTTGTGCTTCACCGCGCGCCTTCGGTATGCGATCATTCTCATACTTTGCAGCATTATTGATTTTGGTGTTCTTCTCTTCTCTTGCGTTCGTTACTTCGCGGAATGCTTCAGCAACCTGGCCGCTCGGAGGTTCGATATCTTGGAACTTAATATCTATAATCTGAATACCTGTTTTGTACTTGGTTTGAAGCTCAACCAGCTTCTCACGAACTTTGTCTTGAATAACGGTTTTACCGTCGGTAATCGCATAATCAAGCTTCTCAGAACCAATTACAGCCCGAATGGACGAGCTTGCTGCATTACGCAAAAATTGTTCTGCATCCGAGATGTTATACAAGTAATCGTGAATGCTGCTAATTTTCCATTGGACGACTGCGTCTGCCGATACGATATTCTCGTCACCGGTTATCATCATCGCCTCATCTTCCACCTCTACCATCTCTTTGTTGCCTTCTTGACGATAACCAATATAGATCCGCTGCGTCAGCTCTGCCGGAACCGTAATGGTCTGCTGAATCGGATAAGGCCATTTGAAGTGAAGCCCTGCTGAGCTTTCACCCGTATATTTTCCAAATGTTAAAATTGCCGCTCTCTCTTGCTCTTGTACCGTATAAAACGAAGACGAGCCTATAAAAATAATAAAAATTGCCGCTGCGATACCAATCACTATTTTCTTCACTGTAGCTGGCTTTAGTTCCGGCGGCCTACGGCCGCTCATGCTATGATTCTGGCCAGGGTTCTGGTTTTGATCCATGAAGCTCAATGACATCTCTCCCTAATATTAGATTTTTTTCTATATGTTTAATACGGTCGACTATGAAAAAGGTCCCATTTTTTTAGAAAATTATGCAATATTCCGTTTAATTTTGCCTTTTTAGACCAATGTGATCAGATTTCACAGTAAAATCAATAGTTTACAAGCTTAAGGTTCACGAATCTTCCTTTTACTTACAGTATTGTTTTTTTGAAATTATAACTCAACTCACAAAACGAAGAACCCTCAATACAGACATTGGGGTTCTTGGTCAAGCATGAAGTTGCTTATATCATCACTCAGACTTACCAGCCTTTAGCATTTCACCGATAGCTCCAATCGTTCCAAGAGTCTCAACTGCTCTAGTCGGAATAAATATTTTATTGGCGGCTCCATTTGCAATGTCTGATAATGCTTCAAGGGATCGATAGGTGAGCACATGCTCATCAAGGCCAGCTGAACGAATAAGCTCGATCCGATTTTTCTCCGCTTCGGCTATCGATTGAATAGCCTTCGCTTCTCCTAAAGCCTCAAGCTCCTGTGCATGACGCTGTCCTTCCGCTTGGCGAATACGAGCTTCCTTGTCGCCCTCAGCCTTCAATATTTTACTTTGCTTGTCGCCCTCTGCACGCAAAATCATGTCCTGCTTGGCAGCTTCTGCATCAAGCACCATTGCCCGTTTGCTGCGCTCTGCCTTCATCTGCTTATCCATCGCATCCTGAATATCGATTGGAGGTTGAATATCAATAACCTCAACACGTTCAATTCGGACGCCCCATTTTTCTGTTGCCTCATCAAGCGCAATTCGAATATCAAATGAAATTTTTTCACGGCCAGATAATGTTTCGTCCAGCTCCATTTTACCGATTATTTGCCGCATGGTCGCGGTACTTATGTTGCGAACGCCATATACGTAATCCGATATGCCGTATGTAGCTTGTTCAGGACCCGTTACTTGATAGAAAATGATCGTATCAATCTTTACTTGTACGTTATCCTTTGTAATAACGGTTTGAGGCGGCACATTCGCTTGTTGAATACGCAAGTCATGATAGGTTCTTACATGATCGATAATCGGAATTAAAATGTTCACACCCGGCGTAAGAAGACGATTGAACCTCCCTAAACGCTCGACAACACCAATTCTTTGCTGCGGTACGATCTTTATGGACAAGGCTACGAACACCACGACCAGCACTAATAACACAATTACGATTATTATAGACACTTAATCGGAACCTCCCCATTTTTTAACTAGAAGCACTGCGCTCCCCCTGCTTACAACGATAATGGACTCTCCCTTCATTAGAGGTTCATCAGATAGCGCACTCCAGGTTTCATTCCCAACCTTGACGATACCCTGCAAATCCGTACCTACATCCTCCATTACTAATCCCTGTTTGCCGACCAACTCGTCCACGGCGTCACTATATCCGCGTGAAGCATGAAGCCTGCGAGTTAACGGTTTTGTAAACAGTGTTAAAATAATAACGGTTGCACAGCCCACGACTACCTCCAGCGCAACATTACCTGGCCAAAGCAATGCAATAATGGCGGCTACCAAAGCTCCAATACCTAACCAAAGTAGATAAAACGTAAGCGTAAGCATTTCAACTACTATCAATATCCCTGCGAGGATAAGCCAAATCACCCACAATTCCATTCGATTGCCTCCTCTCTATATGAATATATTCATAAATGTCCACCCTAATGATAAGAAAACACTTGCAAACCTAATCTTATCTAGGTAGAATCGACAAGGGTCATATACAGACAACCTACTTTATTGAAGGAGCTCGTAACAATGAAAAACACAATTGGTATTGATGAAAGGCCTCCTCTTGGGCAAAGTTTCATGCTTAGCTTGCAGCATCTTTTTGCCATGTTTGGTTCAACTGTGCTCGTACCGAATATACTCGGTGTCGACCCTGCGATCTGTTTGCTAATGAACGGTATCGGAACATTGCTTTATTTATGGATTTGTAAGGGCAAAATACCAGCTTATCTTGGATCAAGCTTTGCTTTCCTTGGACCGGCAGGTTCCGTTATCGGCGATACAGCTGGAGGCGGCGGCAACTATGCAGGCGCTCTAGGCGGCTTTATCATTGCCGGAGTCATTTTTACAATCGTTGCGTTTATTATTCAAAAAGCTGGCACGGGCTGGATCAATGTTGTATTCCCACCCGCAGCTATGGGAGCAATCGTTGCTGTTATCGGACTTGAGCTTATTCCAACAGCAGCAGGAATGGCAGGCTGGATTGCCAAAAGTGGTCAAGAAGCAACCTGGGCGGCTGACGCGAAAATTATTACCTTATCGACGGTTACTCTCGCCATTACTGTACTTGGCTCTGTTCTCTTCAGAGGGTTTATGAAGATCATTCCGATTCTGTTCGGTATCATCGCGGGGTATGTACTTGCCTATCTGATGGGCTATACGAACTTCGGTAAGGTCGGTGCTTCAGACTGGGTTCAATCGCCTACCTTTACATTTCCAGAATTTCAGTGGACAGCTATTATCATAATTGCTCCAGCTGCGCTAGTCGTTATAGCAGAGCACATCAGTCACTTGGTTGTAACAGGAAATATTGTCAACAAAGATCTTTCCAAAGATCCTGGTCTTCACCGCTCTATGCTCGGCAATGGTATTTCGACGATGTTATCTGGATTCACGGGATCTACACCAAATACTACATATGGAGAAAACATCGGTGTACTCGCAATTACGAAGGTCTATTCCACATTCGTAATCGGCGGCGCAGCGGTCATCGCAATTCTCCTGTCCTTTTCAGGTAAGTTTTCAGCTTTAATCTCCAGTATCCCTGAGCCGGTTATGGGAGGCGTATCCCTGCTTCTATTCGGAGTTATCGCCTCGTCAGGTCTTAGAATGCTGATTGAATCAAAAGTTGATTACAGCAAACCGACTAACCTTTTCTTGACTACAGTCGTTCTAGTTACAGGTCTCAGCGGTGTTACCCTTAACGTTGGAGATATGTCGCTCTCCGGTATGTCTCTCGCAACGGTAGTCGCAATCATTCTCAGTCTATTGTTCAAGATATTCGAAGTATTGCGTATTTCAAATGACACTGAAGAAGCAGGTCATTAAGATAAAGAAGAGGAGACCCGAATATCGGGTCTCCTTTTTTTGTGATTACATTTAACACAGAATATAGAATAACGATTCATATTACCTCAAAAAGGGTAAAGTACTTAGGAAGCTGAAATACAAGGGAGCTGATTATGATGGAAAACAAACAACTTGAACAACTTATCTCAGAAGCGTTGGATCGCCATAAGTTTGGCTCCTTAGCTACGGTTGAACAGAATAAACCGAAGGCACGCTACATGGCTGTCTTTCATGATGGGCTTACCGTTCATCTCGCTACGAACCGCAAGACACATAAGGTTGAAGAGCTGAAACAAAACCCGAATGCCTTTTTACTGCTGGGCTTCGACGGTACTGGACCTAAAGAATTGATTGAAATAGAAGGAACAGTTGATATTACTAAAAATGACGAACTGCGGAAGTCCTTATGGAATGATGAGATGAAGAAGTGGTTTAACGGCCCTGATGATCCTAATTACGTCATCTTAGATATTCAACCATCTCGTATCGAATACACTGGAAAAGACCAAGAACGCCATATATGGGAAGGTTAAGCTTCTTAGTGGCTATTCAACAATAGAGGCAGGCTGCAGCGGATAGAATGATGGGGGCAAATGATGCCTCAATCATTCTATCCGCTGTTTCATTTGAGACGGTCAATGCGAGGAACACACTTAAAAAGAAATAAAAAAAAGCCTCTGCTTGGGAGCAAGGGCTTGTATAGTATAAGATATGGTGCGGTAGACAGGATTTGAACCTGCACGTCCTTTGGACACTACCCCCTCAAGATAGCGTGTCTGCCGTTCCACCACTACCGCACATTTGGTTTGTCGACCCTTCACCGCATTTGCCTTGAGAGTGTGAGCAAATGGTGAGCCATGAAGGATTCGAACCTTCGACACCCTGATTAAAAGTCAGGTGCTCTACCAGCTGAGCTAATGGCTCTAATGTGACTGAAATTAAGCTCTTAGAGCTATTTCGCTTGAGGATAGATGGTGACCCGTAGGGGAATCGAACCCCTGTTACCTCCGTGAAAGGGAGGTGTCTTAACCGCTTGACCAACGGGCCATTTCATACATAATGATCAGTGTTGTTGAGACAACAAAAATGATTATATCAGCATTTCAACTGAAGTACAAGCTTTTTTTTGAATAAAAATCAAAGCACGTAGCAATGATTCCTATTCAATTGTCTCCGCTTTAAAAACGTTATCCAATTTGTCTTCTGGAGTCAGTCTTTTTTTCAAAGGAACTTTAACATCTCTGCCCAATTCTTTGAAGAAGGTCTCAACATCGCATTCAACTTTGTCTACAAAGACAGTAAGAATACCTCTGTTAATAATCGCTTCGTTACCTTCTGCCGGAACCGTAACTTCAATAGAATATTTCTTCATCAAGGTGTTGCTGTATCGACCGAAAATCTCAAGCAATTCTTCGTTGTCGAATTTTGCAATTGCTGCTTGTCCTTTGTTCGTGAAATTCAAATGTAGTTTCATGTATACAGCTCCTCATCTCTAATGATGTATCTGTTTGACTTGTTATGGTGCCCAAGAACGAAAAAACCACTCTCTAATCAGATTTATGATCTGAATATAAAGTGGCATCATATATCAGAAAAGTGTTAACATGTGACACCTTCTAAATTCACCTATATACATGGGCAAAAGTAAATTATGGTGCGGTAGACAGGATTTGAACCTGCACGTCCATGGGACACTACCCCCTCAAGATAGCGTGTCTGCCGTTCCACCACTACCGCACATTTATAATTAGTGCTTCCTTCGCTTCCATTCCCTTCAAGATCTGAAGAAAAATGGTGAGCCATGAAGGACTCGAACCTTCGACACCCTGATTAAAAGTCAGGTGCTCTACCAACTGAGCTAATGGCTCTCAATGTGACTGAAATTGAGCTCTAGAGAGCAATTTCGCTAAGAGGAAATTGGTGACCCGTAGGGGAATCGAACCCCTGTTACCTCCGTGAAAGGGAGGTGTCTTAACCGCTTGACCAACGGGCCTTAAATCTTTAATGCATGTCCGCTTCGCCACTAGACTGCAATCTATTGTGACAAATAAAAAAGACCGGTTGAACGGTCTTCCCGTTACAAACACTTGTTGAAAAAGAATGGCGGAGAGAGAGGGATTCGAACCCTCGCACCGCTTGCGCAGTCTAACCCCTTAGCAGAGGGTCCCCTTGAGCCACTTGGGTATCTCCCCAAATCTTGGCTCCCCGAACAGGACTCGAACCTGTGACAACTCGATTAACAGTCGAGTGCTCTACCAACTGAGCTATCAGGGAAAATGTAAAAGTGACTTTTAATAATGTATCATGGTTAAACTTTTATGTCAAGAGAAATCATGTTTAATTTTCCCCGGCATTTACCGCAAGCATATTTTGCAGGGTCCAGCTTTCGTTTGCGTAAATATTCCATACCGCATTTTCCACAAACGAGCTTGTAACGAAATGGCTGCTGCTTTCTCTCTGCTCGTTCAGGAAGGGATTGGCAGTAGCGTGCGCCGCCGACATGCGCCAACAATTGCTTGAAATCAGCGTCACGATGTCGATAGCCTCGCCTCAAAATATGCAAATGATAATGACATAGCTCATGCTTAATAATTTTCTCTGTTTCCTCCTCGCCAAATGACTGGAGCTGATGCGGACTAATTTCAATATTATGCGATTTCGTAAAATACCGTCCTCCGGTTGCTTTTAAACGACTATTAAATGTCGCTTCATGTAAGAATGGACGGTTAAAAAAAGTAAGCGATATCCTTTCAACCCATTGCTGAAGCGCTTCGTTTTCCATAGATTATTCTCCCCCAACTACTTGAATTTTAAAGCCGTGATACGCTACACTGTCAAGTAGGAATTGTTAAATAAACAGTAACGGTCTACATAAAGGACGGTAACATACCGAGGGGAGAACAAAATCGATTATGGCTACAATGCGCTACGTCTTATTCAAACAAAATGACAGCATCTTTTTCGTTGAAATGCCTCACACACACGCTTATCAGCTAAGCGCACTAAATCTTAGACTTCATAAAGAAATCGATAAATTAACAGCTGAGCATGTACCAAGTCTGCCTTATGCTGTCGCAGAATGCAATGATGTTGAGCTTCATGAATCATCTATTTCCGTTATTTCTGGACTGGATTACATTAATAGCCTGGAGAAGGATTTCTCCGGTATTCAAGAAAAATCATACCCGCTTATCTCCCTCTTAACTGAGATTCGCGCGCTGCAAGCTCAGCTTGAGCAATGGTATGAGGAATATGAAGAAGAACAAAGCAATTAGTTTGGACCTGCACGGTCACCCGCCCTCCCCCATACTTTAGTATTACAACAAGTTGGGCACGGGAGGAGGACGATGCGTATGCCGCAGTGGCTTTGCAATCAACTGATGCGCGCATTTCTTAAGCGGGACCGCCGGCAAGTTAAGCTGTTAAATGACTGCTGGTATTTTTACCGTAACAAGCAAGATCCAAAGGAACAAGGCAATGGCACCGAGTTCCAATGATTGCCCCCTGCAAAATGGTAACCAAGCGAAAGCGGCTCTCACTGTCCTCTAGCCAAAGATTGCATCTATGGTGAGATTTAAGCGGAGTTTCCTTCATATTAACAAAAAAAACCGGTCTTCTTCTGAAGAAGAGACCGGTTTTCGTTATTTTTAAAACTTACATTTTATTAAAGAAAGTAACATCATCAACCGATAAGCGTGTAGTTGGATGACCCGCTGCTGCCGCTTTGCCAATAGGAAGCATCAGAGTAGGCAAATAACGATCCGAAATGTTAAAGAGTTCTTTTACCGCATCCCGATTGTAGCCGCCCATAGGAACCGTATCATAGCCTTTAGCGCGTGCAGTCAACATAAGCTGCATTGCAACGAGACCTGTGTCAAATACAACAACCTCTTTAAGTCTTTCAGCTGGAATAGAGGTATAAGTTTTCAATGAGTTTGCAATGAAGTTAGCAGCTAACTCCTCTGTCATATAGCCCGCTTTAACCGTTTCACCATAAATCTTTTCGGATAAGCTGTACATCTCCAAATCTCCGAGAATAATAATGATGGCGGATGCTTCAGCAACCTGCTGTTGATTAAAAGCGATTGGAAGAAGCTTTTGTTTCAATTCTGGATCCGTTACAACAAGAAAACGCCAAGGCTGCATATTGGATGAAGATGGCGCTTTTGTAGCAATCTCCAATATTTCACGGATTTCTTCCTCAGAAATAACAACGCTGTTGTCATATTTCCGAACGGAATGACGTCCATTAAGTACTTTCATGAAAGAAGCCTCGGTTTGTTCGTTGGTTTGGTTTTGTATGGGTGAATCAATTTGAGTTGTTGACATTGTAATTCCTCCTAATGAGTTGGATAACTGTATTAAATATAAACACAGTATAGAACGTTGGATTGCTTTTTGTCAATTCATACTCCCCCCATAAGTTTTGGAAGAAATGAATCGCCTTAAAAAAAGAAAAAAGCCTACCCGATAAAGGGCAAGCTCACTGTCTAAAACAAGGTTAATTAGGTTTGCGCATAGTCAAGCTTACGCGGCCTTTTTTCTCATCAATGCTAAGCACCCAGACTGTTACCGTATCTCCAACCGATACGACATCCATCGGACGTTTAACAAATTTATCGCTCAATTGTGAGATGTGTACGAGACCGTCATTTTTGATACCGATATCTACAAAGGCGCCAAAGTCGATCACGTTGCGCACCGTTCCGTGCAATTCCATCCCAGGTTTCAAATCCTGAATATTCAGCACATCTGTATGGAAGATTGGAGGCGGCAGCTCTTCACGAGGATCACGTCCCGGTTTGAGCAAGCTGTCGAAAATATCTCGCAAGGTCGGAACACCTACTCCGAGAACTTCCGCTAAATGGTTAGCATCCACTTCCGCCAGCTTTGCCTTCAGTTCTTCAGAACCAAGCTGCTTAAGCGAGAGATTCAGCTCCTTGAACAGCTTGTCCACAACAGCGTACGATTCTGGATGAATAGGGGTACTATCAAGTGGATTGCCCGCTTCTGCAATCCGAAGAAAACCGATACACTGCTCGTAGGATTTGGCGCCAAGGCGCGGTACCTTCTGCAACTGCGTTCTCTTCACAAATCGGCCATTTTCATCACGGTATTTCACAATGTTTTTGGCAATCGTTCCGTTAATACCCGCAACGTAAGATAGAAGTGATGCAGACGCCGTGTTCACATCAACGCCGACATGGTTAACAGCTGATTCAACGACGCCGCCAAGCGTCTCATCCAGCCTCTTCTGACTAACATCATGCTGGTATTGTCCAACACCGATCGCTTTTGGTTCAATTTTAACGAGCTCAGCAAGCGGGTCCTGCAGTCTGCGTGCAATCGAGACTGCACTGCGTTCTGCAACGTCAAGGGTTGGAAACTCCTCCTGGGCGAGCTTAGAGGCCGAATAAACGCTTGCACCAGCTTCATTGACAATAATATATTTCAGCTCAGATCCTGCTGCTGCCGATTTGCGGTTGCCTATGAGAGTGGCAATGAATTGCTCTGTTTCTCGTGAGGCCGTACCGTTGCCAATTACAATTAACTCCACGCTGTATTTATCGATTAACCCATTAATCAACTTTTCTGCTTCGGCCACTCTGTTGTTAGGTGCAGTCGGATAACATACTGCAACCTCCATAAGCTTGCCGATATCATCAATAACAGCGAGCTTGCAGCCCGTTCGAAATGCAGGGTCAACACCCAATACGATATTGCCGCGTACTGGAGGCTGAAGCAGCAAATTCCGTAGATTTTCAGAGAAGATCGATATGGCATGTTCCTCTGCCTTCTCCGTCAGTTCTCCCCTTACCTCACGTTCGATAGAAGGAGAGATCAGACGTTTGTAGGAATCCTCTGTTACATTGACCAAAACATCCCGAACAGACTGAGATGTACCGTTTCGAAGAATCTTCCGCTGAATATGCTCATGGATTCGATCCGCGGACAATTCGAACGTTACACGAAGGACATCCTCGCGCTCAGCCCGATTTATAGCTAGTATTCGGTGGGGCGGAAGCTTGCGGAGCGGTTCCTGATAGTTGTAATACATCTCATATACCGTTTCCTCAGCTGCGTTTTTCGCTTCCGTCTTTAATAGAGCTTGATCGAATGTATGTTTACGTACCCAAGCTCTAATGGAGGCGTCATCGGCGATGTTCTCGGCGATGATATCCATTGCGCCTTGAAGCGCATCTTGCGCGGATGCGACTCCCTTGGTTTCATCGATGTAACCCGCTGCTTCAGTTAACGCCTCTCCCTGACGAGGCTGCGACCATAGCCAGTTGGCAAGCGGCTCCAAGCCTCTTTCCTTCGCTACGCTAGCACGAGTCTTACGCTTTTGCCGATATGGGCGATAAAGGTCTTCAATCTCTTGCAGCTTAACTGATTTCGTAATATCTGCACGAAGCTCATCAGTGAGCTTCCCTTGGTCATCGATAAGACGAATAACCTCACGCTTGCGCTCTTCAAGATTTCGCATATACTGCAGCTTCTCTTCAATGGATCTTAAATCATTCTCATCCAGCTCGCCGGTCATCTCTTTCCGGTAACGAGCAATAAATGGGATCGTATTGCCTTCATCCAGCAAACTTACTGCTGACTTTACTTTCGTAATCGGAATTGTTAGCTGAGCTGCAATCCCCTTGATGATACGATCGCTTTCAGCCGCTTTTTGCTCCGTTGTAAGCTTTGATTTACCGCTGCCTTCTTCTAAATCATCCACCAAATGTTTTACATTAGAATCTGTCAAACGTCCTGCCCCTTTCCTTGCCTCATGCTCCCGTATAAGGGTTGTTCGCCATTTCGTACCCAATTGTCGTGCGTCCGCCATGTCCAGGATATACAATAGTATCCGGAGCCAGCTTGAACAGCTTCAGTCGAATCGAGTCATACAAATCCCTCTCACGCCCACCTGGCAAATCCGTACGCCCAACAGACAATTTGAACAATACATCGCCTGAGAACAAGTGGTTTTCACATAAGAAGCTGACACTGCCAGGCGAATGTCCTGGCGTATGCATAACCTTGATGGTTAGACCAAGCAGATTCAGCGTTTGACCCTCTGCAAGGGCGTATTCCGCCTCGTCTGTAGTAAGGGGCGGTGTAACATCCTCCCAGCGCAGAGAACCATTCTTACGCGGATCTGTAAGCCAATCCGCCTCCAGATCATGGAGGTACACGGGACATTTTGCTGCTTTGCGCAATTCATCCACTCCGCCCATATGATCGAAGTGTGCATGTGTCAATAATATTGCTTCCACATGAACGCCCTGCAGACGCTGAAGCAGCTTCTTCGGATTCATGCCAGGATCAATGACGATTGCCCGCTCCTGCGGGGAGCCGCCTTCTTCCGCAGCTGGTTCCGTAACCGTTATTAAATAACAATTCGTTTGTATAGGTCCGAGTGAAAATGTCTCAATTCGCATATTCGTACTCATAGCCGCTTACAGTGACTCCAGCAAGGTGCGGAGTTCTTTCACAATAACGGATTGATAAGCAGTGCCATCACCATAACGGCGACCGATCTCTTGACGAGTTACAGCAAGCTTCTCTTGATAATCAGCTGCCTCACGGTCAGGGTTTTCTTTCTTAAATGCAATCATCGCTTCTTGAACATGGCTTGGACGCGGCCCCCAAGTTCCAAGAACGGCACCGCCTGTATCAGCAATAATAACAACAGGCACCGAACGGCCGCCAAGTGTTAAGAACTGATCCATCGTATCCATATGCTCTTCCATAATTAGCACTTCTAACGTTACGCCGCTGTTTTCAAAAGCACGAAATACAACGGGAATATTACGAGCAACATCGCCGCACCAGTCTGCCATCAAGATGAGTACGCGAAGATCATCACGATTATTTAGCGAATCGAAATATTGTTTATCCTCTTCATCCGTCCAAACAAATTTCTCCGACCAATCCAAAAATGTTTCTTTGTTTTTTGTCATTCCATCTATAAATTGCTGTGGGCTAATCCCTTTGCCAAGCTTATCTGCAATACTTTTACTCATATGTATCCCTCTTTCCTCTTTTTGTTAGTCAACAATGAATGATGTGCATTGTATATGTCTATTATACCGATTTACGACGCGCACGCACCACTTTGAAGAGCACGTAAACGATAAGTAAAGCAATAGCAATCAAGATTGCAGGCTGCACATATGCGCCAGCCTTCTCATCGATTTGATCCCAGTTCTCGCCGAGTGATTTGCCTAAATAGACAAACAAGATAGACCACGGCAGGGATGCTACCGCTGTGAGCAGTGTGAATAATCCAAAGTTCATTCTTGCCATTCCTGCTGGGATTGAGATTACTTGTCTCATAATAGGAACAAAACGAGCAGTGAATACGATACCCGAACCAAACTTATTGAACCAATTTTCAGCTTTATCCACGTGCTTCTGTTTAATTTTAATATATTTACCGTATTTCTCTACTATCGGACGACCGCCGTATCTTCCAATCGCATACAGAATCCAGTTTTGTCCGACTGCGCCTAGTGTACCGAATAATACCGCTCCCCAAAAGGATATTTCACCTTTCCAAACAAGATATCCGCCAAAACCTAATACGATTTCACTTGGTATAACTTCGATTAATAAACCAATTAGTATTCCGAAATAACCTAAGCTCTCTACCCACAATAGCACTTTGTCCAAAATTTCATGAATCAATTCCATTCCAGTACTCAATCCGCCTTTCTTCCATCCATCTCATCTTTTTTTTTCCAATAATGTGTTGAGGCTATTCTATCATACGTTACGGATGGCCTTCCACTTTTGTCATGCGAAGACAAGCCCGTGCATAGACTAGCCTTAAATGATACGTAAAGATGAGGTGATCGTTTCATGTCCAAGATTTTGGTAGTGAGCAAAAGACAAATTCAATTATTTATCGTGGTTACTGCATTAATCATTATTACCGGTGTTTACTTGAGCTGGGGACAATCACGTGAGGTTAGCGGACAAGCTTCTACACCTCGCGTCATTCAGCTTGTAACAGGTGAGCACGAGGCGCAAACGGCCGATGGAAAAAAGCTTGAAGTGTATCTTTGGCATCCAGGCACCATCGTCGTAAACAAAGGAGAAGCAATCGAGCTGCAAATTAACGGTGTGAACGGTAATAATCATCCTTTTGTTGTGGAGGATCTTGGCATTAAAGGTGAAGTGGTAAAAGGAAAGGTAACCGTTGTACGCTTTACCGCTGAAAAAGCCGGCACCTATCCGATTATTTGCTTAAACCATACCGATATGAATCACGGCGGACCAATGGTCGGTTATATCGTAGTTATTTAATTCTTTTGGACTGGCAGCGAAGTGAGTGACCTCTCTCCCCCCGGGCGCATACATATGGGATAGAGAGGAGTCGGTTTACGTGAAGACTAATGCGCAAAAGCATGCCACCGGCTATCCCACCGCGCGCAAAATCCGCAGAGCCTGCAGCAACGAGCTCTACCGAACCGTCAAACGAATGAAGCTTTGGATATCTAAAGAAATGATGGATCAGGCAGAAACGATTTATTTCAAAAAGGTTATTCTGAACTTGACGTGGGTCGTGGAAAATAGAAGCAATCGGAAAATTCAATCCGACTGGTGGGACGAGAATGTAAGCGGAGAAATTGCAGAGCTATGGGGTGTTGACCGTGATAAGCTCTGTATCGCCTTCCGTGAAGCGTATGGCGGCTAACCCATACGAAAAACCCTGATGGATGCTTGCTCCATCAGGGTTTTTCGTTGTTATTCGTAAGCAACATTATTAAAAAGAGGTTTACTTACTCTCTTCCTTCAAACGATCACAAGAAACCGTTTGAGTGTTGGTAGGACTGCTTCCAACCTGAACTGTTGCCATTCCGTTCGCTTCATCTACATTTTCGATCCAAACGGCATCCCCATCCAAATGCACAGCTATTGTTGCCTTTGATTCGTAAATTTCTTTTGCGCGTACAGCATCCATAGGCTCATCCTCCTCACCAAAAGTTTTCTGCTCGTTTTAAAAAATAATGATCTTATTCTTTATTTGGATTCCAGATCCATCGTATCTGTTGTGGATTCGTCAATTAGGCCGTTTTGTAGCGTGACATTGCCCCCGCCCAAGCCCTCATTAACCATGCGGTCAACATCCATATCATACTCTGCTCGTCCCTCATACTGCGATTCCGTTGATGCTTCTTTTTCTTGATTGTTTTTATCGGACAATTTCATTTCCTCCTCGCGATGTTGAGCGTGCAACATGAATGATCATGTATGAACTCAGATGGCTTAGATAGCCTTCACGAAAAATATGCCCGAAATCGAGTCTGTCCATGCATCCTCTATAATAACGGTGACAGCATATGAAGAAGGGATTCCTTTTTTTTTTGCCACCAAGATCTATTTTTGAAGGTTTCCAGATCGAGCTCTAGGCTGTGCTTCAAATCATTGAGAAATTCAGCTTCCAGTCTCTCAATTGTACCTTCATCAAAGAGTACCGCATTCAATTCAAAGTTGCTGTGCAGACTGCGCATATCGACATTCGCTGTTCCGACAGTTGCCAGCATATTATCGACAATCATCACCTTTGCATGAATGAAGCCACTCTGGTAACGATACACTTTTACACCTGCAATCAGCATTTCTTGAATGTAGGATAAGGTAGCCAGAAGGATGAGCTTGGAATCCGCTATACCCGGTATAATCAATCTAACATCAACACCGCCAAGAGCCGCTGTTCTAAGTCCCATTAGCAGAGATGGATCTGGGATAAAATAGGGTGTCGCCATAAAAATACGTGTTTGGGCGGCTGTAATTGCTGCGAACATAACCTCCATAATTTGCTGATCATTATGACCAGGCTTACTGGGCACGATCAATACGCGTTCATTTTCTACACATTGGTGCTCTGACATATAGTGATTTCCGTCAAGCTGTACTTTCGCTGCAAATGCCCAATCATTCATAAACAGCTCTTGCAAAAAATAGACAGAATCGCCCTCTAATCGCAAATGAGTATCTCGCCAAAATCCTATTTTGGGATCCTTCCCTAAATACTCATCTCCGATATTGATACCGCCCAAAAAGCCGACTCGACTATCCACAACGACGATTTTACGATGATTACGATAATTAAGCTTTCTATCAAAAAAGGATATTCGAGGTGGGAGGAAGCAGCTCGTATGCGCACCTGCATGACGAAGCTTCTCGAGATATACGTCCTTTAGGTTAAGACTGCCAATGCCGTCATATAACACACGAATCTCAACGCCTTCCTTAGCCTTACGAACGAGCACCTCCAAAAAAACATGACCAATCTCATCGTCTCGAATAGTGTAATAGTCCATATGAATGTGATGAACCGCACCTTCAAGAGCCTTCAAAATGGCCTCATAGGTCTCTTTCCCATTCGTAAGCACAGTTGATTTATTTCGGCCTGTTATCGGAAAAGGCGCCAGTCCCTTAAGCATTGCAAAGAGCTTCTCTTGTTGAGCAAGCTCATTGTTCATGACTTCCTCCACAGATTCAATTTGCTTCGACATGTTACTGGCATACTGAATGATCTCCTGCTTATAAGAATAAAGGCTTTTACTTCTTGTGAAATTCTTCCCTAGAAGAATATAAGCGATGAAGCCAATCATCGGGCATATAAAAGAGATAAGCAGCCAAGCGGTCATTTGGGCTGGACGACGATGCTCCATTATCAATATGGCTGCCAGTTGCACAACGTATATAATAAGCAATGCAATGAGCCAAATGAGCCATGCTTGCAATTAGGTTCACCTCTTTTCTTAACTGCTTCTTTCCTTAGAGAGAGACAGGTTTCTATAGTCTGAGCGCTGACTGCAAAACCTATACGATGAAATGAAAAAAAAGCCCATTCGACTATGAATCAATCGAACGCGCTTTTTTGGTTTTAGATGAATGAGCCGGAACTTGTTCCATGCTATGGTGCTGCATTTGCGAGAAAATAAGACGATGCATACTGAATCTTCGACTTATAAAGAGAGGAATACGTCGATAGTGAATTCCCAGCTTATAACCGATCAACTTTGCAGCAGACTCCGCCACAAGCTTCGGAATAAGATCCCACCTACGATTGCGGTGCAGCTCCTTTAGCTGGAGCTTTACCAACTTAGAGCCAGCGCTGCGAACAGATGCATAAGGCGTAATCCACGCATTACAGCTCATGGAGATACCGTTATCGAAATATCTTCTGAACTGCTGCGAAATGGAATAATCATGTGAGTGATAAACAAGCGCTTCCGCGCAATAAGCTATTTTATGACCCGTCAAAATACATTTGGCTGCCATAAACAAATCTTCATTGAAAATAACGGGCTCTTGGAAACGGCCCATTATCTCAAACGTTTCTCTTCGAATCGCCGCGCATACATTTGAACAAAAGAATGTCTTAATGCCTAGCTCTTCGATTTGTTCGTATGCCTTAACTTCCGACCGATCTGGATAATTATATTGTCTTGCGAGCCGCTCCAGTATATTGGCTTCTGGCCTCGGAAGCTGCCTTGCATAGGTATATACAATATTTTTGTCCTTGAACATTGGAGCGATTAATTGTTCAATAAGCCTGTCATCATACGGAAGGGCATCTTGTGTCATGAAAAGCAATATATCACCTTTCGATTGCACTGCTGCTTTATTCCGTGTGCCGCCGTGATCGAATTCACTCTGATCCACACTAATAACTTGAGCACCAGCTCTCATTGCGCGCTCAGACGTCCCATCCTTCGAGCTAGAGTCAATTACGATAATCTCGCAAGGTTTGACTGTCTGCTTCATCAGTCGCTTCAGAAGCTCTTCTAGCTCGTTACCAGCATTAAATGTAGGAATAATAACAGATACGCGAGCAGATTCTTCGCTGTTAGTATGCATTTTTGTTAATCAGGCCCTTCAATACCGTCTTAAAGATAATTTTAATATCGAATAAAAAAGTCCAATTTTCAATATAAAAGAGATCATGCATAATACGATCCTTAATCGACGTATCGCCTCTCAGACCATTCGTTTGTGCCCAGCCCGTTATCCCAGGTCTGATTTGATGCTTGATCATATATTTCGGAATTTCTTCCTTGAATTGATTAACGAAATAAGGACGCTCCGGCCGAGGACCGACCACACTCATATCCCCAAGCAGCACATTAAAAAATTGCGGAAGCTCATCCAGACTGGTTTTCCTTAGAAAACTACCAAAACGAGTGCGCCTTGGATCATTCTCCACCGTCCACTCCGTATCAGACACCTGATTAGTGGATACATGCATCGAACGGAACTTATACATAAAGAAAGATTTGCGATCTAGACCCATTCGCTCCTGCTTAAAAAGAATAGGACCGGGAGATGTTAATTTCAAACCAATTATGGTTAATAACATGATAGGCGAAGTAATTAGGATAGCAAAAAGCGAGAACGCAATATCAAACCATCGCTTCAATATGCGATTGCTCAGCTCATCAAGCGGAACATCCCTTACATTAATAAGTGGAATCCCTGCAAAATTATCGAAGAAAGGACGTGCAGGCAGCAGGTCAAAGAAATCAGGGATAATTAGTGTTTTCACACCTGTCTGTTCGCATGTTTCAATAATGTCAGCGTATTTCATATGTGCATCGAGCGGGAGTGCAATAATAACCTCATCAATCGGCGCCTTATTCAAGTGAGTCTTTAAATCATCCAGCTTGCCGATAATCGGCTTCATGTCATTAAACTCAGGATCATGCTTTATTTGATAATCATCTAAAAAGCCGACAACCTCATAGCCAAGCTCTGGGTGCCGCTGCAAATTTTGATAAAAGCTGCGTCCTACTGAGCCTGCTCCTAGGATGAGAACAAATCTTTTGTTGAAGCCTCGGCGGCGGAAGGATGAGAGGATAGATTTTACCCAGTAACGGTATGTCGCTATTGCAATAAAATTTAAAATAAAGAATATAAGAAGAAATTCCCTCGAGATATGTACTTCTTTCGTAATAAATAACAAGCTTAAAAGCCCAAGAAAGCTAATCGTTTGAATTTGTAAAATCTTCAACACTTCAAAAGAATAGTTTCTTCGACGCTTCGGTGAATAAAATTGAAAGTAAAAACCTACAAGAATAGCTGAAAAGGAATATATGGTTCCCCATAATGTATAGGTAGAAAAAGGTACTGAGTTACTGCTGGGAATCAAGCCGCTGTAAAATTTGAGCCAGTATGCAGACATAAACACAACTAATGTAACAAGCAAATCCGCCAGCATATATAATTGGGTTAAAAATCGTTGGTTTTGTCGAAGCATTTCGCCGTATTCACCTACATTCACTTAAATTTCGACTCTAATAGAATTGTAACAAAAAAGAAAAAATAAGAATACCCTAATTTTTCCACTTCAAGTTAATTAAATCGTTTTTCTCATTTATGCAATACTCTAACTTTATCGGCAATCCACTTTCGTTTCTTTAACATGAGCGGTGTTAATCGAATGATTGTCGGCCAGCAACGTAATAAATCAGGCTCGCGAAGAATGATATAACCAAGTTTAATTATTTCCGTTACTAGAATGAAAGGAATACTCACAAAAGAATGCCAACCAATAGACTCATTTTTAATTAATGTAAAAAATCTATTTTGATAAGAATGCTGCCGCACGAACAAAGGTACGCTGCTGCGTCCTCCTTTTTTCCACCCTCTATGGTGTATAGCTTTTGCTGAAGGAACATAGTTAGACTTCCATCCGAGTTTATTTGCTCGCCAAGCTACGTCTACATCCTCTTTATAAGCAAAAAACTGTTCGTCAAAAAATTGACCCTCATATTCAACGTCACGGATCATACGATACCGATAAATAGCTGCTGCTCCAGACACGCCAAAAACAGTTTGCGGTCTGCCCCAATCTGTCACAGGAGAACCCGCTCCTAGATCATAAGCATTTCTACTTCGTTTCATAGCAAGCCCTGCGCTATCCATTATATTCCTATTAGACGCTAAAACTAGTCTTCCAGTTGCACTCCCCACAAAAGAATTTTGCTCCATGAATGTCACTATTTCATATATATAATCTGGATCCAAAACAACATCAGGGTTTAGGACTAGTACATAATCAGAACGGGTTTGACGAATAGCCTGATTCTGGCCTCCGGCAAACCCGTTATTTATATCATTTCGAGTAAATTCTACCTGATTCTTAAATGGCAGCATGCGCTCTGATGTATCGTCTGTAGATGCATTATCTATGACGACAATTCGTTCAATTGGATGGGTTTGCTTTATAACAGCATGTAGACAGGCCTCAATATCCTCGGCGCTATTATAAGTAACGATACATACGCTTATTGTAGCCATAACATTTATCACTCACTGTCTTTGAGATAGTGGTTGAGCGCTTCTCTCCACGGCCTAGGCTCGCTAAAACCGTTGCTTCTAATGGCACTATGATCCATAACAGAATAAGCTGGCCTTGGAGCAGGTCTTGGAAACTCACTCGTCGTGCATTCATCCACTTGCATCATGATCCCGCTGTCCTCAAATATCGCTTTCGCAAACTCGTACCAAGAACAAGTACCGGAATTAGAAGCATGATATATACCATAATAATCTGTATTTACAAGCTCTAGTAGAAAAGCTGCTAAGTCATAAGTATAGGTAGGAGAACCAATTTGATCTGATACTACCTTAAGCAGATCACGTTCTTTGGACATCTTGAGCATAGTTTTCACAAAATTATTGCCGTATTTCCCATAGACCCATGAAGTACGAACAATATAATACCGATCATGTAAGGTTTGAACGGCATGCTCTCCCCCAAGCTTAGACTTACCGTACACAGTCTGAGGATTTGTCTGATCATACTCATTATATGGAATGGTGCCTGCTCCATCGAATACATAATCAGTACTGATATAACATAATTTTGCGCCCACTTCTCTAGCTGCAACAGCAACATTACGCGTCGCAGCTGTATTTACATGAAAAGCCTCATCTGGTTCAGACTCTGCTCTATCGACAGAAGTATATGCAGCACAATGTATAACAACATCAGGCTGGTGAAGTACGAATAATTTACGACATGCAGCAAGACTAGTAATATCCAACTCATTCCGACCAAAACCTATGATTTCAGACGTTTCAGTCGTCCATTCCGTTAATTCACGGCCAAGTTGTCCATTAGCACCTGTAATGACGATTTTTAATTTTTGCATGTTATTCGTCAGCCTCCAGTCGCTCCTTGTACTGTGACTCGTAGTATTCTTGATAGGAGCCTGAAGCTACCTGATCCATCCATTCTGCGTTACTCAAATACCAGCGAATGGTTTCCTTAATACCATCCTCGTAATTGAATTTAGGCTTCCAGCCCAGCTCATTACGAATTTTGTCGGCATCAATTGCGTAGCGGCGATCATGACCAAGACGATCCTTCACATACGTAATTAATGTCTCTGGTTTACCCAGCTCTTGGAGAATAGTGCGAATAACCTCAATGTTATTACGTTCATTGCGACCACCAACGTTATATACTTCTCCATTCTCACCTCTGTGCAAAACCAGATCGATGGCACTACAATGATCTTCTACGTATAACCAATCACGCACATTAAGCCCATCACCGTAAACAGGTAGCGGTTTATCTTGCAATGCATTTTGAATCATTAATGGAATGAGTTTTTCAGGGAATTGGTATGGACCATAGTTATTGGAGCAGCGCGTAATGTTGACATTTAAACCAAATGTTTCATGATAAGCTCTGACAAGTAAATCGGCTCCCGCTTTACTAGCTGAATAAGGACTATTTGGTGCGATTGGCGTATCCTCGGTAAAGAGACCCGTCTCACCTAGCGTACCGTAAACCTCATCTGTTGAAACTTGTACGAATTTAGTGACGTTATATTGTTTTGCCAAATCAAGCAGCGTCTGTGTTCCAAGAATATTTGTCTGCACAAAAATTTCAGGATGCAATATGCTGCGGTCTACGTGTGATTCTGCTGCAAAGTTAATAACGGCGTCGATTCCTGCTTTAAATAAAGGCTCTATTTGGGAGCGTTCGGCTATGTCTGCCTTAACGAAAGTATAGTTCGAATTCTTTTCAATAGAACGCAAATTCTCAAGATTACCTGCATATGTAAGAGCATCGACATTGATTAGTTGATAATTAGAATAGTTCTTTAGCATATAAAGAACAAAGTTGCTTCCGATAAACCCGGCACCGCCGGTAACAAGTATTTTCATGAGATTAACTCACCCTTCATATACAAAGTTGATTTCTGCTTCAGCCAGGACTGGATGTTTCCCATCCTTATCCGATAATATAGGATTCGATGTCGGCCAATCGATTGCAAGAGCAGGATCATTCCAAGCTATGCCACGGTCGTGCTCAGGTGAATAGAGGGCATCGACCTTGTATTGGACCTCTGTATTTGGAGTAAGGGTGCAGAAGCCGTGAGCAAATCCTTGTGGAACAAGAAGTTGCAGTTTGTTAGAAGCTGAAAGAAAGAAGCCTTCCCACTGTCCAAAAGTAGGTGAACCGTGTCTTATATCTATTACAACATCATATATTTCACCAGTTGTGACTCTTACGAGTTTTGTTTGAGCTTTTGGATTAAGCTGATAATGAAGTCCTCTTAATACATTTTTTTCTACGGACAGAGAATGATTGTCTTGGATAAAAGTGCAATTCAGATTATGACTTGCAAATGTCTGTTGATTATAGCTTTCCATAAAGAAACCGCGTTGATCATCATAAATATTGGGCTCAATCAATTTCACGCCAAATAATTTAGAATCAATTACTTTCAATGCAAATCACCGCCTGTTACATTTTGAAGCTACCAAATTCCTCTCCATAAACGATTTCTTTTGCCAACTCATTAGCTTTATTATATGAACTATGTGTTCCAGCGTCCGTCCACCAGCCATTTAATATATCATATGTTAGTTCATTAGAATTGATATAAACATTATTGACATCGGTGATTTCTAATTCGCCTCGAATAGAAGGTTTTAACGAGCGAATAATTTCATACACTCTACTATCATACATGTAAATTCCAGTTACAGCGTAAGAACTTTTAGGTAGTGATGGCTTTTCCTCGATTGAGATGATGTTATCACCTGACAATTCCGGTACACCGTAACGTTGTGGATCATGGACTTCTTGAATAAGAATTTTGGCACCCTTTGATTGCTTCTTATAACTTTCTACGAATTCTGTTATACCATCGTCGAATACATTATCTCCAAGAATTACAACCATTCGTTCATTATTAACAAACTGTTCTGTCATTCCTAATGCCTGTGCTATTCCACCTGCCTCATCTTGCACTTTATAGGTGAAATTCAATTCAAACTCTTTGCCGCTTCCCAACAAGTAAACTACATCACCCATATGCTCTTTACCAGTAACAATCATTATATCTTTTATACTTGCTTCCTTAAGCTTCGCAATAGCATGAAATATCATTGGATATTTCCCAACAGGAAGAAGATGCTTGTTCGTGACTTTCGTTAAGGGGAACAGTCTAGTGCCAGTTCCACCGGCCAGGATAATTCCTTTCATGCTTCACCTCACTGTAATTAATCTATTAAATGATAACAACTTATTTTATAAATAATTGGCTCTTTCTGATTTTCATAACACCTACTATAAATAACAAAAAAAATAATACATTAACAATGAAAACAATCGGACTATTTATAAATGAACCTTTTAGAATAGAAATATATCTTTTGAAGGTATCGCTTTTGTAAATTATCTCGTCAGTTACGAAGATTATCTCTGAATTAGTAGAATACCAATAAACATTCTTCTCATCTACAATATCAAATTTAATAATCGCATAATCCTTGGTTAAAGGTTCTAATCCAAACGTTAAATCTAATTTCAAGTCAATATTACTAACTCCATTATCATCTACGGTTATTGGAAAACGTTGACCCTCCCATGACAGTTGTTGATTATCTTTATCATATAGATGATAAGATAGAAACAATTTATCATTATAGAGCTCTAGATTATTAAATTTGATTATTATGTCTGCATTCATTTTTTTTGAGTATTGTTCATGTTCTGATCTAACGCTAATGTTCACATCATTGGAAGCTGCTACACATTGTGATGACTGGTAAAATAGAAATACCGTAAATATGAATAAAAAAGTGTAGTTTACTTTGCTCATTTTCCCACCCTATTTAAATCATAAATTTTTTAAAAACCCTATTATATTCTCCGACAACTACTTTCCAATCCCTTTTATCAAATTCACTATATAATTCAGCTTGTGCTTTATATAGTTCTGTAGAGTTATTGACTGCCCATATTATTTTTTGCGCAATAGAATATGGATTAAATGGATCAAATAACATTTTTTCTTTTAAGCTCTCATTTTTGATTTCGTTTGCAACAACAGGAATATTACTCATAACCGACGGCGTACCAACCGAATATGCTTCTGAAAATGTGAAAGGAAATCCACCTTCAAATAAAGTAGGATTTACAGCACAGACAGCCATTTGATTAAAAGCTGCCAGTACCTCTGAAGAAATACCATAAAGAACAAAAACATCGTTTTCCAAATGATGTTTACGTATATAATCTTGCATGAAATCTATTTGATTTATATCACCTGTTAATATTAACTTTACATCCATATAGTTATCTTTATTCATTATTTTAATTGCTTTAATTAGGTTAAATATATTTTTATGCGGGCGAGCTTGTGATGAATAAATCACATAATTCATTTGGCTAATGTTAGAATTGTAAAACACATTTCCATTTGAAAATTTTGTTTTAATATATTCATTTATTATTAATTTCGCGTTTTGAGTATCAGTTAAATATTTCGACATTGACTTCGATAACTTCAAATGCTCTTTCATGTCAATGTTTGCATGTTTAATGACACTAATCTTATTTTCATCTATACCACATTTATCAACTAGATGCCTAAATTTCACATAATCACTATAGCAAATTAGATGATCTGCACTATCAATACTCATTCTAATTCGTTTATGTGCAACTATTGTATCTGAATATTGGGTAGGGAAATCATAAAACAAAATATCGGGAGCCGCTAAAACTTTTTTACACCTAATTGCATTTATTTGTGGCCAAGCCATTGATGGAATATAGCAAGTCTTAATATCACTCCGTTTATTGATTAGCTTGACAATTCTATAAAGTTCATTATCAAGAACAACTTGATATAATCTACCTCGACTTTTTGTTTCTATTTGTTTTATATCCCTTAATAAAGAGTTCACAATTGTTAATTTTTGAATTTGACTAATGATCTTACTCATCAGTATTCTTAATACTGATGAAGCTATGAAAAAGAAAACAAAAATTAAGATGACTGGCGAAATAACTAAAGCAATAATCAAATATATAATTGATTTTAAAAATAGCATAAACCATGAAGAAGTACTCATAAATTCAGCAACTACATTGTTTAATATAACATTGATTTTGTTTTTTACTTTAATTGATAATATTTTAAGCGATGATATTTTTTTAGAGCCTTTTCGTCTATCTAATAAGAATTTTTTTATCCTAACACCGAATGGGATTTTTTTCGTAGATATAACCTCACACTTATCTATATTAACTTTATTATCTTTTAATAACTTCGTCACTGAATCATTTAACCATTCAGGACAAAATAAAACTACACCAAAATCATCATTGTTCTGTTCTTTTAAAATAAAAGCGAGCAATCTTCCAATTCCCTCATTGGATAAATTAACACCTGGTTGAAAACCTAAAAAGACACCTAATTTACTCACAGTAACTTCCTCCATACTTCAGATATTTCATTAATTGAATTCTCGTAGAGATTTCCCCTATTGACTTCCAGATAGTTTGTCTCTATAGAATCTAAAAATATCTTAAGTAATATATTCTCTCTTCCACCAAAGTTCTCATAATGAAAATCACAATTAAAAAATTTTTCGATATCCCTATAAAACGGATAGTCATTAAGAGTAATTTCTTTAGAAAAACATACTGCTTTTGCTATTTTGAAAAATATATTATCAAGGTTATGAGGGAATATTACCTTTTTTGCATTCAAATATAATGCGTTATATTCATTTTCCCTTAAATTGGAATATAATACAACATTATATTTCAGTGTATCAGAATTTTTAATGATTTTTTTAAATGTTTCTAGTTCTTCATTTTCTATCTCTCTTTTAGAACAATTAAAGTGAAGCTTTATTTTCATAACATTGCTTTCTAATCTGTAATATTCTTCAATATCACTGAATATTTTTTTTATATGACTTTCTTTATTTAAATCAACCTCTATTAAAAAATAATTATCATCTCTTTTAGTACTTGTCTCTTTAGATATTGAACAAACAAAAGGAATAATACTGATCTTCTCTTCTTCAATACCTAAATGTTTGATTAAATCAGTTTTTGTATGTATTGAGCTTGTTAATAAAAACGATGCATTTTTATAGTTTGAGATTTGTACACTTGATATGGTATTGTAGTAACGCTCGCCTAAATTTTCCACATAAATTCCATATGGTTTTATTGGAGCAATTGGTGAAATAAATTGATCATTTAAAAATAACCAATAATCCACCTCAACATAATTGTGTGCAAAATCTACTGGACTAATATAGTCCTCATACCATATTGATTCATCTTTAAATAGAAGGGAAAGAGATTCAATAGTATTTCTCATAGAAATAGAATTTAACTTGAACTCTCGTACTGGAATACCTTCTTGCAATAGTTCTATAAAATCAGACTCAATATTAAATTGACTAGAGGTAACATTAAATATTACTGACTGATTAACACCCGTTTTTTTCAAACCGGCATCTAACAGTTTCGCAAGTTGAACATATTCATCTTTATGAATATTTAATTCAGCATCTGTAATAAAAAGAGCAACCTTCTTATCTGAGTTTATTTCACTTTTCTTAGTATTGTTAATAATAGGAAAAAAGTTTTTCTCCCACTCTAATTTGTTATACTCATAAGAAAATTTATATAAAATATGCTTTTGATCTGTTTTTATATTTTTTATTAATTGTTGATCTCCATTTAATATTTGTTTTATCTTTTTCCTAGCCTCATTTATATTTTTACAACATCCAGATTGGCGATTTCCATCTGCTAATACACTTAAAAGACTTCCCTCCATATAAACTACTGGCATGCCTGCTATCATAGCTTCTAAAGGATGATAGTGTAAGTGGCGTGGATGTGTCGAATGATAATACATGACTTTGCATTTTTTATATAAGTTGTTTAACTCATCTCTTTCAAGAAAACCCGTTACTTTCTTATCATTAACAGGCACAGGCTGATTACCTGCAATAACATAGTTGAAACCCGAAAAGTCTTTTTTGAATTGTTTATAAACTTTTTCTGATTCAGGTATATAATTTATTCTTGTACAAAAAAATAGTATTTTAGCATCTTGGCCTTCCCAATGGTCTTCTATATCATAGAATTCCTTTGGAAGTCCTAATGGCATAAATACTGATTTTTCTCTATAAAAATCGTCTTCAATCTCTGAAATGTTTGGATAGCATTGCGAAAACCAAAAACGATTACTTATTTGCTTTAACTTGTTATGATCATTTTCAGAGAAATAATTATTAATTATTTCTGTATAATTTCTAAATATTGATGGCCCTACACCAAAAGCTCGAAATAATATATTACCTTCAAAATTATGTATTAATTTGCGTAATAATAATAAAGCAGTATCTGTGTATGTTATTGCTGTTGCGAAATGCGTATTTATTATTTTTTTTATATATAATGGCATGTTAGTTGTAGAGAAAAAATCATACTCGTTTAAAAGCTTCAAATCTTCATCCGGAATGGTTAAAGTATTATCATAGTCAAATGTTATCGCTCCACTCGACTGTAAGATTGCTTTTATAGTGCTCTTCGGAGTAAATATTTCAAAACCTAAATCTTTTATTAAAGGAAGTTCAAACTTACTTAGTGTGTCATGATTTAACAACCAAAGTATTCTTTTTTCTTTCATACAAGCCCCCGAGACATTATATTGAGTTTTGATAATATTTAATTATCATTTCTGGATCTCCATCATTAATAATCTGGCCATTTTTAACTAGAATAACGCGATTACATACTTCTTTTATTGTTGCTAAATCATGCGATACTAGAACAAGAATTTTCGCTTTACTCATCAATCCCGTCATTCTCTCTTTTGCTTTTGCTGCAAATGATGCATCTCCTGCACCAATTACTTCATCTAACAAAAGAATTTCTCCAGCAATTGAAGTGGAAATCGCAAATGCAAGGCGAATAAGCATACCTGAAGAATATGATCTAATAGGGTAATCTATGAATTCACCTAAGCCAGCAAATTCAATGATATCAGCTTCTTGTTCCTTAATCTTCAACGGAGTTTCCCCTAAAAGAAGACCGCGATACATGATATTTTCTCTACCCGTTGACTCAAGATCAAAACCTAATGCTAAATCAAATAATGATCGTATTTCTCCTTTAATATCCCTTATCCCAGATTGAATAGGGAATATTCCAGCAATTGTCTTTAAAAGAGTGCTCTTCCCAGCTCCGTTATGACCAATTATTCCTACTTTTTCACCTTCATTAATCGTTAAGTTGAAATCTCTAAGCGCATGTACGTTATCTAATTTTTCCTTTTTCTTTTGTAGTTTTAACAAAGAGAAAACTTCTTGCTTTAAAGTTGTTGCATTATAAATATGAGAAGGGTAATAAAGATTAACATTCTTAAATTTTATATAACAATTATTCATTAGTGATTCCTCATATTCTTAGAGATAAAATATAACTTTATTTTGATTATTTTTATTAACCCACATCGCGAATAATGCAATGATAAATATAGTGCCAAAAGAGAATAGATAATTGGTAGCAGTTGGCATCATTCCATTCAAAAATGGTTCTCTCACAAGAGCCAACAGGTGTGTTATCGGATTGACATTAAACAATTTTTCTAATATTGGATTTGAAGTAAACATCTCTTTTTTAAAAAATACTGGTGAGACATACCATACGGCTTGAATTACCAAAGCCATAACTTGTGGATAATCTCGATATTTTGCGTTAGTATAACCTGCAACAGTCGTAATAGCCCAAGACAAAAAGAAATATAGCAACGTTGTTAATGGAAGAGTCAATATTCCTATTACTACATTTTCAGGGCTCATAAATAACATCCAAATAATAAGAGATAACATGGCAATTACAAATGTAAATGTGAATACCAATGATGATCTCAATGTGTATATAATAATGGGATGATTAAATTGGCGTATATATTGCTCCCCAGTCAGTATTGAATAGCCTCCACCAATAAAAGAGGAACTGATAAGTTCCCAAACAATTAACCCCGAAAGTACATAAGGTGCATAATCTGCAAATGATATATTAAATACTGTTCCAAAGACGGCAGACATTAATAATGTCAACAAAAGAGGATTCATAAACGTCCAAAGTATTCCTAGCTTTGAACGTCTAAATTTGTTTTTCAGCTCTGCTCTAACAAGATGGCTCCAAAAAAAACGGGTACGATATATTTTTATTAATTGATCATTCAATGCTTTCCCTCCGACGGTCTTACACTATTTAAGGACCTGTAATTCTATATATTATTACTGCAATGGTACACAAGTCTCTCGCAAATATATTCAATATCTGACTCAGTAAGTTCACCGTTTGTCGGTATATTTAAACCACTAGCAGATATTCTGTCAGAAATCGGAAAATTTGACTCTTCATAATATGGAGGCATCTGATGCATTGGATAGAATAATGGTCTTGTTTCAATGCCATCATTATCCAATAATTTCATCAATTCATCTCTACCTATTTTCACCTTATCATTTAGTAGAATCGAGACCATCCAATAAGAATGCTTTGCCCATCCCATCTCAGGCTGCAATGTAAACAAATCTGAATGCTGATCCAGTTTATTAATATAAGATACCGCAACAGTTTTACGCTTCCCAAGATGCCATTCTATATTTTCTAATTGACCTAAACCTATTGCAGCTTGCATATTAGTCATTCGATAGTTGTAACCAACAACATTGAACCAATATCGTTTGTCTGGGTCCATCCCTTGTCCTCTAAGCAATCTCATTTTTTCAGCGAGCTGCTTATTATTAGTTGTAATCATTCCACCTTCACCAGTAGATATTATTTTATTTCCAAAGAAACTAAAGGTACCAACATCGCCTATAGATCCAACAACTTTTCCATTGACCTCAGCTCCATGAGCCTCTGCCGCATCCTCAATAACAAATAGATTATGTTTCTTTGCAATTTCCATTATTGGTCCCATCTCAACTGGATGACCATATAAATGAACAACAATAATTCCCTTTGTTTTCTCAGTAATTTTTTCTTCAATCAATTTTGGATTTATGTTCCAAGTATCAGGCTCACAATCAACTAAAACCGGAGTTGCTCTACAATATTTCACCGCATTTGCAGTAGCGATATAAGTGAAAGTAGGTATAATGATTTCATCTCCAGCACCAACATTATAAGCTAATAAAGGCAGATGTAATGCTACTGTTCCGTTTGCACAAGTAAGCGCGTATTCTACTCCACAAAATTCTGCAAACTTTTGTTCAAACTCATTTACGTATTTCCCGTTTGAAGAAATCCAACCTGTATCTATACAGTCCATAACATATTTTTTCTCATTACCATTCAGAACAGGACCCGCTAACGGGATTTTTTTGACAACTTTCATTATTCTCCATCCTTTTAGATGTATTTTTTTGCTGGAACACCTACAGCTCTAACATTGGATGGTAAGTCTGAGATAACGACAGCCCCAGCTCCTATAACCGTCCATTCACCTATTTTTATCTCAGGAATCACAGTACACCCTGCACCAATAAATGTTCCATCTCCAATAATGACTGAACCTGCTAGTGATGCTCCAGGAGCTATATGAACATCTGATCCTATAATACAATCATGATCAATTCCTGCTAACGTATTAATAATAACGTTATCGCCAATTACTGCAGAAGCATTAATGACTGCTCCTGGAGATACAACCACTCCATTCCCTATTTTTGCATATTGCGAAATATAAGCAAAAGAACTTATTGCATTTATCGGTTTAAATCCCATGTTAAGAATCTTGTTGAATATTTTTTTACGCAACATATTATCTCCGATGGCCACACAAAATGCTGAAACACCACGTTTCAATAAAGATGATAGAATAGAATCGTCACCAAGATAAGGAACACCGAGCAAGTCTTTTTCATCGTTTGAATTAGAAGTAAACCCAACGACTTCATATCCATTTAACTTCTGAAGAATATCAATTACAACCTTTGCATGTCCCCCGCCGCCAATAACGACAACTTTTTGATTTATCAAAGTATCTCTCCTTGCTAAGTTCATACTAGTTGGGTAATATTTCTCCAGTAGTCTAATAAATTTCTCATCGTATCCTTTAATTCATATTCAGGGATCCAGTTTGTATCCTTGATCAATTTCGAATTATCACCAACACGTATATGGGTATCTGTTTCTCGAACTTTACTTGTATCAATTTCAATCGTAGGTCTTTCAATATTCGAATATTCCAGTAACATAACTAATAATTCTGATATTGAAACAACCTCATTAGAAGAAACATTATATGCCTCTCCAACCTTGCCTTTTTGCATTAATAAAACATACGCATTAATAACATCTCTAACGTCAAGAAAATCTCTCATCACATCTAGATTCCCTACACGAATATAGTTGTTTTTTTCATTTTCTATGTTCACTATTTGTTTTGCAAAACTAGAACATACAAAATCAGATGACTGTTTAGGACCTGTATGATTAAATGGACGAGCTCTTATTATTCTCATATCAAATGACCTTGCATATTGCTCACTAATTAAATCTGCACATGCCTTTGCACCAGCATATGGGTTATTAGGATGCAGCAAATCATTCTCATTATATGCAGTCTCTTTGACGTCACCATAAACGCCTGCAGAACCAACAAATAAAACCTTTGAATCAATATCAAGTTTTCTCAGTGCTTCATATAGATTCAATGTCCCGTTTACAATAGTATTGTAGGTTTCAACAGTTTTTATATAAGAGAAAGGAATAAAACCTGAACCCGCTAAATGGTAAATTTCATCTGGTCTTACACTTTTAATAACATTGTGTAGTCGTTCGGAATCCACAATATCGCAAGAAATATGCTCGACATTATGATTTTTAGCAGGAGTTCGTGAAAGCCCTACAACCTCATAGCCATTATCTATTAACTTTTCACTTAAAAAAGTCCCCACAAATCCGCTTACTCCAGTTATTAGAGCTCTCATTTAAATTTCACTCACTTTATGCATTACTAGTTATAGGGGATGCGTAATTAACAGTACGTCTTACTCTTTCTAAATCTGCATCAACCATTAGTTCTACAAGTTGTTTGAAAGTAGTTTTTTGTGGTATCCAATCTAACGTTTTTATTGCTTTGGCGGGATTACCAAGCAGTAAATCTACTTCTGCAGCTCTAAAAAATTTAGGATCTGTAACGACATAATCTTGATAATTTAAACCCACGTAACCAAATGCAATTTCACAGAATTCTCTCACTGAGTGCATTTCACCAGTTGCAATAACATAATCATCAGGTTGATCCTGTTGCAGCATCAACCACATGCATTCAACGTAATCTTTCGCAAATCCCCAGTCACGCAAAGAATCTAAGTTGCCCAATCTCAACTCATTTTGAAGACCTAATTTGATTTTCGCTACAGCATCAGTAATCTTTCTCGTGACAAATTCGATTCCTCTTCTTGGAGACTCATGATTAAATAAAATCCCTGAGCATGCAAACATATCAAAACTTTCTCGATAGTTAACAGTCATCCAATGACCATATACTTTTGCTGCTCCGTAAGGGCTTCTAGGATAGAACGGCGTTGTCTCTGTTTGGGGGGTTTCCAATACTTTTCCAAACATTTCACTACTTGAAGCTTGATAAAAACGAGCAGTTGGTTTTACAATACGAACAGCTTCAAGCATATTAGCAACGCCAAGTGCCGTAACCTGACCAGTCAAAAGCGGCTGATCCCAAGATGTACCAACAAATGATTGTGCTGCTAAATTATATACCTCATCCGGGTTAGCAATTTTAACTGCTTGTATAAGAGAACTTATATCCAATAAATCGCCATCGATAATTTCTATCTTATCCACAATATCTGCAATATTTTCCATAATAGGCACACTCGTTCTTCTGCGAATAGCAAATACTTTGTATCCTTTCTCTAATAATAAATCCGCTAAATAAGATCCATCCTGTCCTGTAATACCTGTTATAAGTGCACGTTTTATCATTTTGTAACTCTCCTTATTATAGATAAATAGTTTAATTGTATTTAATTTATAAGTACTGTTCCAGCTTTTGTATCTTAAGTTCTTTTATTAGAGATTTAATTTCCTGTGCTTTATCTTTCTTACAAATTAATGTTACATCATTCGTTTCTACAATAATTAAATCTTCAACACCCAATGTGGCGATTAACTTGCCATTACTTTCAATAATACAACGCTTTGTATCGATATTTAGTATATTCCCTTTAATTACATTGCCATTATCATCTTGATCATTTATTCTGTCTAAGGCTGTCCAACTTCCAACATCATCCCATCCTAAGATACAAGGTATTACGTAAATATTGTTTGCTTTTTCCATAATACCATAGTCAATTGATTGATCTGGCATTTTTGGAAACTCAGAACGAATTACATCATCACGATCAAATTGTCTAAACCCTATTTTCATTGTTTCAATTAAATCATGCATTTCTGGCATTAGTTTTTTGATATATTCACGTATAACTTCAACCTTCCATACAAAAATACCACTATTCCAATAATAGTTCCCTTCTAATAAATACTGTTTTGCTTTTGCTTCATTTGGTTTTTCAATAAATTTATTTACTTTATGTACTAAAGAATCATTAACACGAAGAGAATTTGATGTACTTTCCACATAGCCATATCCTGTTTCAGGATATGTTGGAGTAATACCTAATGTAACTAGTCTATCGTCAACACTACTTACTTCAACAGCTGTTTTCAAAACTCTAATAAATTCTTCTTCATTTTTTATAATATGATCTGATGGAATAACAATCATCGAGCTATCTGGATATTTTTCTTCAATAATTATAGAAGCAAGACCCACACAAGGTGCCGTATTACGTCCTATAGGTTCGATTATAATATTTTCAATCGGTAAGTCAGGTATTTGAGCTTTTATTAATTCTGCATACAACTCATTTGTGATAATAAAAATTTGTTCCACGGGAATGAAAGTTTTTAACCGATCAATTGTTTGTTGAATCATAGACTTGTTACCAGAAATATTTAAAAACTGTTTTGGTAAATTAACTCTGCTTCTCGGCCAAAATCTTTCGCCTTTTCCACCAGCCATTATTAAACAAGTTGTTTTCATACTAGCCTCCGAATTTCCACTTATATATATAGTCTAGTCTTTTTCTAACTAATTCACCTACTATTAATGGTGAGTAATGTTCTCGAATATATGCTTGGCCAGAAGAAGCAACTGTACTATAGAAAGTACGATCAATCACTAATCTGTTCATATATTCAGCAGCATGATTAATATCAGGATTAGCCCAATGTTGATATGCTTTATATGGACCATAATCTCTCTCCAGAGGTACAAGCTCATAATTAACAAGACATGCGTTTGTATGTTTCATGAAATCAGTGTTAGATGACCAGTTAGTCCCAATTACAGGTTTTCCTAAATACATAGCTTCAGCAAAACCAAGTCCAAATCCTTCGCTCCTATGTAATGAAATAAAACTATCTACAACATTAATTAAAGAATTAATATCATTCCGGCTTATCGTACCATCTATAATATAGACGTTTTTGTAATTATCTATAAGTTCACTGAGATAACTATTCTCTTTTAAATTTGCTATAGAACCATTTACTTTCACTACTAGCCCTACACTCATATCATCTGGAGCAAATGCCAGCTTGAAGGACTCTATTGATGCCTTTGGATTTTTACGTTCTTGAACACTGTTTATGTCATACATAGTTAAAAACAAAAAAGATTGCTCAGGTAATCTAAAAGATGTACGATTTCTTTGCTCATGAATTTTCACTTCAATTGAATGAGGGATTTTCACAACTGGGACTGGGCTCTTCATAGATATAGATTCTGAGACAAAAGTAGAAGGAACCCAAATTTCATCTACATAATTAAAGCTCTCAAGCCAATCATCAGGAAAGTCTGGTAATTCCCAATGCCAATAACCAATATTGTATCTATTTGAGAAAAGTGAGTCACCATATATCAAATTAATCTCTGGCATCTGTTCAGCATTTATGTGAAATATATTAATACTGTATAGCGGTTTATCCACTTCATTCTGAATCCACGTTAAGTCCGTTTTCCTTGAGCTATTCGTCCCTGAAAAGTTAATAATACCAAATGGAATATCTGTGTTTTTTAATGTATTAGCAGCAAGTCTACAAGACTCTCCAATACCCATCTCTGCTCTGGCATAACCAATTAAATTTACACCCTTACTCTCAATTTCTTTAAGCGTCTTATTACTACCTTTGTATTCCGAGTTATTTAAATTTAATATTTTTTTTTTTATTTTTTGTAAAGTATTAGCTGGAATTATAGGTGATACAACTCTTTTGAATGGGATTGCTAATTTATATAATATTTTTACAAAATTTCTCTTTATATTATTCACCGCCGTATTTTCCAATTTAACATCCCAACAAGAGTATAACAACTTTGAATGCTGGTATATTCTATTTCATTAAATTTATCTATACTACCCCTGTTATCTTACCAAAGTTCCTTCCATATTAATACCTTATTATGACTCAAATACAGAACAAATTGTAGAATTATTGAAGATTGTGTTAGTTATCGACAAAACCTCCATTCCCACAAAAATGTAAACTTCATACAAATTACACCTTCTAATATAGTAATCTATTCCCTCATTTGCTAAAATACACTTAGTAGTGACATTGTTTTTTATATACATAAACAGGAATGAGGAGTCGTACGAATGAGCGCACGAAAGAATGAAACAAGCATTGACTTGGCTTTAAAATCAGATTTTTCGCTTTTACAGTGGCTGGGAACCATCGCCATATCCTTTTTTCTCCTTATTTCACCTTATAATCGAGCATTATTTAATGGATATGAACTAGGGTTTGACTCTGTCATTTACAGTGCTCTGATCTTTGGATTCTTGCTCATGCTGCTCACTTCTGTCTTTGTACTCCGCAGGTGGCAATTGAACAGCTATCGAAGTATTTTGTCGATTGTTATCCTTATACTTCCACTTCTATATTGGTTGTCTTCTTTTCAAGCGGTTTCTAGCTATTACGCTAAATTTATGACTCTCATTTCTTTCCTGCTCGCCGCTCTATTTATTGGCGGCATGTATTTCGCAGATTCAATACGCAATCGTAAACTAATCGAAAATGCTCTAATGCTGACCTCCTATATCGTTGTGTTGTTCGGTCTATTCAATTTATTTGGACAAACCTACTATAAGGATGCGCTATGGCTGGCTCATGATGGATACCGGCTGACTTCCGTTTTTCAATATTCCAATACATACGCAGGATTCCTAACTGCACTCTTTCTAGTTAGTCTTTACTACGCCGTTCATTGCATCAGACCATCTGCAAGAATGATACATGCAGCAATGCTCGTACCCATTTGGATCTCGTTTATGTTCACATACTCACGCGGAGCCATCGTTATCATTCCGATCATGGTGCTTATCCTTATTCCATTCCTTCGCTTAGCTAAACAAATCACTTTCATTGTATTTATGGTTGTATCTGTTATCGTTTCAATGGTTATCTTAGGTAAATTAACGACTAATGCTGATGCAATCGCCAAAATCGTTCAACCAACGGAAGAGAAAATACAAACTCCAATCTCTTTATTCAGCTCCCTGCCTTTGCAAAGCTGGGGATTACTGCTTTTAGGAATGTTGGTGACAACAGCAGTTATCATGTTATTCCATGCGAAACTTAGTAAGCCTTTAGAGTCAAAAACGGCTAAGCTTCAAGCACGTAAATGGTCATTTGCAGCTGTACCTGGTTTGATTATAGTTTTTACCGGTGCAGTAGTTGGAGCTCTTATGAGCAGCAGCGCCATTCGTGGTCTGCTTCCTGAAAAAATTGCTGCTCGTTTTGAAAATATTAATTTCCAGCAGCACAGCGTTTTGGAGCGATTGACCTTCTACAAGGATGGCCTTCGTTTATCGGAGGATTATCCACTGCTTGGAGGCGGCGGCGGGGCTTGGCAAGCGTTGTTTGAACAATACCAGAACAATCCTTACTGGAGCAGACAATCTCATAGCTATTATGTTCAAGTGCTTGTAGAAACAGGTTGGATTGGCTTGCTCGCACTGATAGCCATTATCGGGTTTATTTATTTCCTATATATTCGCTCCTTCATCCGTTTTCCAGAGAAGAGGGGCAGTCATTTTATCTTTTTCATCATTTCGCTTACTATTCTTATTCACAGTGCCATCGATTTTAACATGAGTTATATTTTCATTTGCGCAATCGTATTTTTATCTCTCGGCTGTATGCTGGCTCCTTATAGCAATAAGCTGATAATTGAAAAGTTAACCAATGTAACGAGCAAAAGCTGGCAGAAACAGATCTATCCGATTGCTCTAGGACTGCTATCCATCCTTTTATTGATTGTTGCCATTCGTGATAATAGTGCTGTGCAAAAATACAATAAAACGTTCTCGCTAGCACTTCAACAGCAAACAACACTTGATAATCTTTTGCCTATGCTGGAGAAATCCATTAAAATTTCACCAAAACAATCCGGCTTCTCCCTTACAAAAGCAAATTGGCTGGACCAAGGTTATACGCAAACAAACAGTGTTGAGCTTTTAGACCAGGCTATAGAAACGCTTAGAGTTGCGAAGAAATATGATCCTTATAACCGGGCAATTATCATGTCATACTATCAGTTGCTTCAGAAAAAGGGGCAATTTGATGAATCCCTTGCTTTGATCGAGGAAGGGGTTAGTAAGTTTCCTTGGGACATTAATATGTATGAAGCTGCTATAACCTCTTATGCTGCGGCTAACAAGACCGCTGTCGCTGAGAAAAATACAGATGCTGCTGCGAAGTATAAGGATCGTATTACCGCTCTATCTGATGAGGTACAACGCAGAATCGATCAGCTTTCATCACTTCCACCAGAACAGCAGCAAGGCCGTGAATTCGCATTCACACCAACGATGGTAGAAACGATCTCTCAAGTTGAGCTTGCTGCCGCTCAATAAACAATCTCAAACCTATACATTCCCTAAGACTGTTCATCCACATAACGAATGTGGAATGGGCAGTCTTTCTTCCTTTTTCGATAAGATTATTGGTATGTTTTAAAGCTTCCAAGAATAAATAGCAATAGAACGTTCTGATTGCTTTTGGATTTATCTCAAAAGAAAGGAGAACTCTATTGAAACAAGCACGGACGCCAAAGTGGTCTGTTGTCGTGATGCGCGGCGCTGACAAAAAAGTAAAGCAGTTTCATGTATCGAAACGTTCTGTCTTAGCTGCACCGACGGTTGCCATTCTTGCGGTTACGGGCTGTTTTGCGGGACTCCTCGTTAAATCGACCTATGATTTACATCAAGTGGAGGGGCAATTATCTCAACAGAATGCCTATCTCACCGATACCGTATTTAGCAAGGATGAAGCCATTCGATCCTTACAGCAAGAAGTGCTCGACCTGTCGGGCCAAGCCGAGCAACTGAATACAAAGGTAAACGAGCTTCAGGAGCTAGAGCTTAAACTAAAGCAATTTATTGATAAATACGGAAAATCGATAACGCCATCCAGCTATGGAACCGCTAACGATTTCACTGGTTCTTCCAAAAATAATCGATCGTCAACAGCAATCGCGGACAGATCTTACTTCTCCAGCCCAACTGATCAAAGGAGCATTACGGCTATAGCGTTGCAAACTAACCTGAATCTGCGCAGTCTAAACGCCATGGTTGACAGTATGGAGCAGTCCATGCAGCAGACCCTAGTTCTTGCGCATGAGAAAAGAAAGACAGTGGACGGATACCCCTCAGGCTGGCCAACACACTCCAAGCAAATGACCTCAGGATTTGGATATCGCAGCGATCCCTTTACTAGACACACCACCTTTCATGCAGGTATTGATATCGTAGGCAAGCTGGGAGATCCGGTATTTAGTGCAGCAGACGGCACGGTATCTGAAACCGGATTTCAGAGCGCTCTTGGCAATTTTATCGTTATTGACCATTTGGGAGGCTTGCAAAGCGCATACATGCATTTGAAGAATATTGCTGTAAAAGAAGGCGACTCCATCCTTCGAGGTGAGAAAATCGGTTCAATAGGTTCTAGCGGGAGAAGCACAGGGCCTCATTTGCATTTTCAAATCTTTCAAATGAATGAAGCTGTTAATCCTATTCCATTTCTAGCGCAAGAGACCTAGAGAAACAAAAGTTTTTATGACCAGTTAGAAAACAATAAGGATAAAGGAGGAATAATCAAAATGTTCAAAGAGAATAAGCGACTTGCCGCAACCGATACCTTAATCGGACAGGGTACACTTGGTGAGGGAAAGCTAGTTTGTGAAGCAAGTCTTCGCATTGAAGGAGAATACCACGGAGATATCGAGTGCAAGGGAGATGTCATCATCGGAGAATGCGGCTTAGTAAAATCGAATATTACAGCCCGTGATGTTACAGTTGCTGGAACCGTATTCGGTGATATTCAAACAAGAGGTCGGCTCATTATTACCTCTTCCGGCCATCTCAACGGCAATATTACTGCTCATACACTTATTATTCAGGACGGGGGCATGCTTAACGGCAATTCCCGAATGGAGAAAGCAATTGATTCGAAAAATCGCGCTCTTGCAGAAACAGAACCGGCGAGTCTTAATACCAAAGAAATGAATATAAAGGAAGCCAAGGAAAAATCGCGTCAGGCAGGGTAAGAATAAATAAAGCCGTTTCTCTACTGTCACACTTCAGAAGAAGCAGAAACAGCAGGAACGGCTTTTTTTATAAACAAGTTTAATGGATTAGGATGCTACATCACGCTTATTGAAGATATACCAGGTTATCGCTATAAATATGACATAATAAACACCTAAGACGCCTAGGGAGTAGCCTAATGTCATCCCTTCACGCATCGGATTGCCATCTAAGTACTGTGTCAAATTCAAGTGAATAAACAATAAATAATCAATCCATTTATATTTCAGCATAGCAATTAGTCCGATAAAGCTGTTAATCCCAAGCATTAAGAACAGTGCCATCCCAATAGCGAGCCCGCCGCTGCGGAACACCGTAGATAGCATAAATGCAAGGGTTACCGTCACAACTAACGATATTAGCGTCAAGCCATAGTACTGCAGCATATAGGAAACAGGATCTGTTCCTTCTTTGCCGACAAAGTTTATAGCTAAATCCGGCGATGCATTAATGCCAAAACAAATCCAATTTACGAGCAAGGTGCTTCCGAACAAGATAACCGCAAGCATTATGGCAAACAGCATAATTGAAATATACTTGGACAGCAATATTTTTGAGCGTGACCAAGGACGAATCAATAACAGCTTAATGGTTCCGCTCGTAAACTCTTCAGCTACGCCGCCGGCAGCTATAACCACTGTAAATATAGTAACAAGCATAAACAGGATCGACGATTCTAATATGGCAACATCCCACATTGAAGTATCTCTACCGCCGAAAATGAGCCATAAAATAGATATGGCTAATACAAGCATAACCATTATACCTGTCATCACCCATGTGCGGGGACGATAATAGATTTTCATATTTTCATTACGAACAAGCTGCAAAAAGTTAACCAATTCGTTCCCCTCCTGTCACTTCCAAGAACTGATCTTCAAGTGATTTCACGTGCGTACGGATGCTGTATACCTTGATGCCAGCAGATACTAGTATGGCGTTAATGGCTGCTGTACCTTCTCTGTTCGTTTCTATCAGAATAGCTTGATTGCCTTCTGCGACTGCACTTATGCCCTCGCTAAGCAATGCCTCGATCGCTCCTTGCTGACGATCAACTTCGATGAGTACACGCGCATTCTCAGTAGAAGCTTCTGCTCCTTTAATGGTTCGCACATCGATCAGCTTTCCGCTTTGGATAATGGCAACACGATCACACATAAGCTCCATTTCGGAAAGTAAATGGCTGGAGACGAATACCGCAAGACCTTCCTCCTTGGATAGCATCCGTAAATAATCACGAAGCTCGCGAATCCCTGCTGGATCTAATCCGTTTGTCGGCTCATCCAATATTAGAAGCTTTGGTTTATGTAGAATCGCTTGCGCAACACCTAGACGCTGCCTCATGCCAAGTGAGTAAGTTTTTACTTTATCACGAATGCGTCCTTCAAGCCCAACCAGTTTCACAACCTCATGCACACGGTGCTCTGTTACACCTGGTATCATTCTTGCATAATGAATTAAATTATCATAACCACTCAAATATTTATACATTTCAGGATTCTCTACAATTGCACCAACATAACGAATAGCTTTCTCGTAATCCTTAGTTATGCTATATCCACCAATTGTTATTTCTCCAGCTGTCAAAGACATCAAGCCTACCATCATTCGAATGGTTGTCGTCTTACCCGAACCATTGGGACCTAGAAAGCCAAAAACTTCTCCTAGCGGCAGGTCAAGCGTAATGCCATCAATGATGGTACGTTTACCGATTTTTTTTGTGACATTTTGTAATCTAACAATAGGCTGATCCAAATCCATCTCCGTACTCCTCCTCATAAAGTCCAAAATCCTTACTATTATAAACCATCAAGGAAACAATTGGAAGTTTCCAAAAAAAAGCCCCCTCCTACAGATGTCCTGCAGGAAAGAGGCAATCATTATCATCCGTTCGATAGGGCTCTACAACATGTTCGGCAATTTTTGCATCTGCACGAAGGAATATTTTATAGTCATAGTTACTCGTCTTTCCTGATGATCCAGCTAATGCGTCTAGTCTATCCTGCTCATGACTGCATGCTAAGCAATAGCCCATTCGATGTACTACTCGAAAAAAACCTGTTCGAAACAATATATCCGCCTCAGGCTTGGAAACCATCTCTCCGCAACTAACACAATAAAAATTGTCCTTTGAACACATCATTCGATAGATCGCTTCCTCTCTATTTCGTAATGATTGTATCAGGCCTATCTAACCTTCATTATACATAATATCATATTATATGGTGGATGTATGATTATATCTTCGATTAGCCATCCATCTGGATAGCTTCGACCAGTATGGAATTTGCAGTACAGCCGCTTCCAATAGACAGGATTTCCAGTGATCCGCATAAACCACTCGTCCATTGCGATGAACAGCTTGCAGCTTCCCAATAATACGAGAAAAATCAACTGGATATTCCGGCTTATCACAGGTATCACCGCGGAATGTATAAAGCGCCGTCTGTTGTTCATTATCCACATCAATAATGCGGTAAAGCAAAAGATTTCCCGAGTTATTTGCGAATAAGCATACATCGCCGATTTGCAATCCTTCTTCTTGAACCCGAACGAATGTCGAAATGTTTCCTTCTCGTAGAAAGGGAAACATAGCGTGCCCATAGCATGTTACATCTATAGAGCCTCGTTTATTAATAATCTTTGCGATAATGACAGCCAGCACATTCCGGTCGACCATCCCATAGTCTCCTACACCAGATTTAATTGACTATTAATCTCTTCCCATGTAAGACCCAGCCTAATAATATCATCCTCACTAATGCTTACTCCCGTTTGTACCTCAATCAGCTCAATATCGGTAACAGCGCGCAGGCTATGTCTGGTACGTTCAGGTATTTGTATGGAATCCCCTGGAGCAACAGCACGATAAATTTCATCCATGATGAGTACCCCTTCTCCTGATAAAATCGTCCATACTTCCTTGCGTTTAAAATGCAAATGATAGCTCATATTTTGTCCCGCAGCTATAAAGATTCTTCTAGTCACCGCTTGATGCCCGGCAGTGAGATTTGAGCAATCGATCACTTTGGTATGGCCCCAGCGCCTTTCCTCATATTTAGGGCGCTCATTCATTTTTTGAAGCTTATCATTTAATATCGAGCTTGCTTCCTTCGTTGTGACAAGGATGCCGTCTAGACTGGCCGCTACAATTACATTTTTCAAGCCAATCACACTAATCGGTATATCCAGTTCATTAAATAGCTGAGTTTGCTCACAATCATCGGATAACTCTCCTATTCCAAGCTGCTGGAAGGAAATCTCCTCCGATAATGTCTTCCAAGTACCGATATCTTTCCAAGCGCCATGATAATTGATAACGGACTTTGAAGTGCATTTTTGAGTGACCTCGGCTTCAAAGCTTGTTCTTGGCAGTTTACTATACTGCTTATACAGCTCATCATAATGAATAGGTAATCCTCGATCCATTAGCATAGTAATCATAAAATCAAGCTGGAAGGCATATATGCCGCTATTCCAAAGCGCACCTTTATCTATCAATGCTTTAGCTTCTACCTCATAAGGCTTTTCTTTAAAATCTCTTATTTTGCGTTCAATTACTTCCTCTTCATTGTAATAATGATGTTTCTCTGGCACGATATAGCCATATTGCTCTGTCGGATAGCTTGGGTTCGTACCAACTAATAGAAGCTCCGATCTGCTTTCTCTCATCAGCTTAGGCAGGCCTCTCACACATTGGAAGAATTCACTTTCTACATAGGCATCAACTGGGATAATAATGACTGTCTCATTTAATGCCACCCCTGCTATGGAATGCAAATAAGCAGCTGCTAGAGCTGCCGCTGGAAAGGTACCGCTTTGCTCCGGCTCTATAATGAGAGGCGCCCTTGCTCCAGCTTGTCGCTGTACCAGTTCAACTTGCTCACTACAGGTTGCAATTCGTGTATGCTCCTGCAGGTCTGCATCGCCAAGCTGTCTCCATAATCGTTGCAGCATGGATTCCTTATGTCCGTCAGGCCCTTCCAGGACAGATAAATATTGCTTTGCCCGTTTGCCATTTGATAAGGGCCACAGTCTTTTTCCAGATCCGCCTGATAATAAAATGATCTTCAACCTGTGTACCCTCCTTTCGAAATTTTATATAGGAGAACGCTTTATATTAGCTGGAATAATAGATTTTATTCGTATAGAGCAGTCTATTATATGATTCATGCATCTTTTGATGTTTTGGTTGCCGCAGTAACAATTCGTGATTCATGACACCTATTATTAATGAACGCATTGCCTCTGAGCATACAAAAACAACACCATGAATATATTCGTCACCATTCGCCGATTGCCAAAGTATTCGACCATGTACGATAAGCTGCACTTTTGAAATGACCATACGGAATTCAACGAGGTAATTCGGTTGAATGGGCAGCTGTAGATTTGACACAAAACATAAACCGTCCTGACTAATATTTTGCAAGTATACGATAGTCATCGAATTGGTCAGCTGCTTGCCCGATTTATTAATTAATCGAAGCTCTGCCTGAACGCCCTCTGTGAATTGCAGCCTATTGTGCGAGCGAGAGCTAGCATTTGAAGAGATCGTCATTCTTCATACCTCCATCGTCATCTCTTACCCTATGACAGGACCTTACTAGAATGATAGTTCTGTAAGGAATAATAACATGATTATACCCGAGTCGTCGGATGGAATTTGTCGGTTAGTGGACGCAACTTTCTTCTATTTTGATGAGATTTTGTCGAAAAATAAAAGGGACTGTCGCCTAAGTGGTTGCACCACTTCGTCGACAGTCCCTTTGTTGTTTAGTAATCGTCCCTGCCATTAGGCGGGGGATGATATCATTATTTTCCGCCTGCGCGTGCAAGCTCTCTTTTGTTGGCTTCGAAAGCTGCTAGCAGAGCTTCTTCACCTTGCAAGCCTGAATCTTCAACCTTGCGAATTTGCTCAAGCATCCGTTTGTAATCCTTAGGAATAACTTTCACAAACTTCACAATCGATGCATCCCAGTCGTTAAGTACACGAGAACCAACTGCGCTCTCCGTATACTCTACATGGCGTTCGATCATTCCGCGAAGCTCAGCAATGTCCTCTGATTCTTCAAGACGCTCCAGCAACACCATCTCCAAATTGCATTGGTTGAAGAAATCGCCTTGCTCATCATAGATATAGGCTACACCGCCAGACATACCTGCTGCAAAGTTGCGTCCTGTACGACCTAGAACAACAACGCGTCCGCCTGTCATATACTCACAACCATGATCGCCTACGCCTTCTACTACAACATTAGCTCCACTGTTCCGAACAGCAAAGCGTTCTCCAGCTGTCCCGCGAATATATGCTTGACCGCTAGTTGCACCATATAGCGCAGTGTTTCCGATAATAACGTTCTCCTCAGCTACAAAGGTAGCTTTCGGTGACGGAGCAACACTTAGTTTACCGCCAGAGAGACCTTTACCGAAGTAGTCATTAGAATCGCCCTCGATGGAAAGTGTTATTCCCTTCGGAACGAATGCGCCAAAGCTTTGTCCGGCAGTACCTACAAAGTGATAAGAGATTGTATCTTCCGGCAAGCCTGCTGCGCCATATCGACGAGTAACCTCACTGCCTAGAATTGTTCCAACAACACGGTTCGTGTTAAGAATCGGGAACGTTCCGCGTACGTGTTCGCCGCTTTCCAGTGCAGCTTGAGCCTGTGGTACAAGCTTCTGCATATCAAGCGACAGCTCAAGACCATGATTTTGCTCTTGAACATTGTAACGTGCAGCATCCTTAGGCACATCTGCTTCGTATAGCATGTTTGAAAGATCAATACCTTTGGTTTTGTAATGCTCAAGCATTTGTTTCGTTTCCAAAATATCAACGCGTCCAACCATCTCTTGAATGGTACGGAAGCCTAGCTCTGCCATAATTTCGCGCAGATCCTCCGCAATGAAACGCAAGTAGTTTACAACATGGCTCGGATCGCCCATGAATTTTTTCCGAAGTTCCGGATTTTGTGTCGCAACGCCAACTGGACATGTATCCAACTGACATACACGCATCATGATACATCCAAGAACGATGAGTGGGGCAGTTGAGAAGCCATATTCTTCAGCTCCAAGCAATATGGCAATTGCCACGTCACGGCCATTCATCATTTTACCGTCTGTTTCAAGAACGACGCGATCACGCAGATTGTTCAGCATCAAGGTTTGATGTGTTTCTGCAAGGCCAAGCTCCCAAGGAAGACCCGCATGCCGGATCGATCCCATTGGTGATGCTCCCGTTCCGCCGTCATAACCGCTGACCATAATGACATCTGCGCGGCCTTTCGCTACACCTGTCGCTATTGTACCAACGCCTACGCCTGATACGAGCTTCACATTTATGCGAGCACGCGGGTTAGCATTTTTCAAATCATGAACAAGCTCAGCCAAATCCTCGATAGAATAAATATCATGATGCGGCGGTGGTGAGATTAGACCTACACCAGGTGTAGAACCCCGAACCTCGGCAACCCAAGGATATACTTTAAGACCAGGCAATTGTCCGCCTTCACCAGGCTTAGCGCCTTGGGCCATTTTAATTTGAATTTCATCCGCATTGACCAAGTAGTTGCTCGTTACGCCAAAACGTCCCGATGCTACCTGCTTGATTGCGCTTCGTCTGGAATCGCCGTTTGCATCAGGAATGAAGCGAGCAGGGTCCTCCCCGCCTTCACCTGTATTGGATTTGCCGCCTAGACGGTTCATCGCAATAGCCAAGCTCTCATGCGCTTCCTTACTGATGGAGCCAAAGGACATAGCTCCCGTTTTAAACCGTTTGACGATCGATTCTAATGGTTCTACTTCCTCGAGCGGAACAGCTTCCCGACCTTCTTTGAATTTCAACAAAGAACGCAGGGTAAGATGCTTCTTATCTTCACCTTGAACAAGAGCAGAGAACTTTTTGTAAAGCTTATAGTCATTGCCTCTTGCAGCCATTTGAAGGGTATGAATAGTTTGCGGTGTAAACAAATGGTCTTCACCGTCTTTGCGCCATTGGTATTCACCTCCGGAATCTAGCTCCTTCTCGCTGCCCTCTTGCTCAGAGAATGCGCGATTATGATGCTTTAATGTTTCTTCCGCGATAACATCAAGGCCGATACCGCCAATACGAGACGGTGTCCAAGTGAAGTACTCATTAATGACATCCTCTTTCAAGCCGAGCGCTTCAAAGATTTGTGCGCCGCGGTAGGATTGAATAGTCGAAATACCCATTTTGGATAGTATTTTTGTAACGCCTTTTGTTGCTGCTTTAATAAAGTTTTTCACAGCTTTATCATGTGATACGCCGCGAATCATGCCTTGGCGAATCATATCATCAAGCGATTCGAATGCAAGATAAGGGTTAACGGCATTAACGCCATATCCAAGCAGCAAGGCAAAGTGATGTACTTCACGCGGCTCGCCGGATTCAAGCAGCAAGGCAACCTTAGTACGAGTACCTTGACGAATCAGATGATGATGAAGAGCTGACACAGCTAGCAATGCCGGAATTGCAGCATTCTCCTTGTCTACTCCGCGATCGGATAGAATAAGCAGGTTATGGCCTTTTGCAATTACTCGATCCGCAGCTTCACACATTTGTGTAAGCGCAGCGCGTAAACCAGCTTCGCCTTCATTCGCCGGGAAGAAGATAGGAAGCGTAATAGAACGGAAGCCAGGACGGCGTACATGACGAAGCTTAGCAAACTCCTCGTTAGACAAGATCGGCGTTGCCAGCTTGATATGACGACAGCTTTCCGGCTCTGGGTTCAATAGATTTCGCTCAGGTCCAATTGTCGTGCCAGTTGCAGTAATAATCTCCTCACGAATCGCATCAATCGGCGGATTCGTTACTTGAGCAAATAGCTGCTTAAAGTAGTTGTATAGGCGCTGTGGACGATCCGACAAAACAGCAAGAGGAGCATCATAACCCATAGATGAGATTGGCTCTGCTCCGCTGCCAGCCATCGGCTCCAGCACTTTGCGAATATCTTCAAAAGTATAGCCGAATGCTTGTTGTCTCATTTGAACTGTTTCATGATTCGGTTCAGGTAATTCAGGCGCATCCGGAAGTTCCTCCAAATCAACGAGGTGCTCATCTAGCCACTCACGGTAAGGATACTCCGTTTCAATCTCCGCTTTCACTTCCTCATCGGAAATGATGCGTCCTTGTTCTGTATCTACAAGCAGCATGCGTCCTGGACGCAAGCGATCTTTATATAAAATATCTTCAGCAGGAATTTCAACCGTTCCCGCTTCAGAGCCAAGAATGATATGGTCATCCTTCGTCACATAATAACGTGCTGGGCGAAGACCATTACGATCTAGTACTGCACCGATTTTCACGCCGTCTGTAAAGCCAAGTGCGGCTGGTCCATCCCACGGTTCCATCAAAGTGCTGTGATATTCATAGAATGCCTTACGCTCATCGCTCATGCTCTCATGATTGGACCAAGGCTCTGGCACCATCATCATCGCCGCATGCGCCATAGAACGGCCAGACAAGAATAGGAACTCAAGCGTATTATCAAACATTGCTGTATCAGAGCCATCCGGATTAATGATCGGCTTGATTTTCTCAAGATCGTCGCCGAATAATTCTGTTGCAAACAAGGTTTGACGAGCATGCATCCAGTTCACATTACCGCGAAGCGTATTAATTTCGCCGTTGTGAATCATATAATGGAAAGGATGCGCACGTTCCCAGCTTGGGAATGTGTTCGTACTAAAGCGGGAGTGAACAAGCGCCATCGCCGAAACGACGGACTCATCATTAAGCTCTGTGTAGAATGAACGAACTTGCTCTGTTGTAAGCATCCCTTTGTAAACGATCTTCCTCGAGGACAAGCTCGAGAAATAGAACATATTGCCGCCTTCTTTGCCGGCGTATCGAATCGCAAGCTCAGCGCGCTTACGAATAACGTACAATTTGCGTTCAAATGCCATGTTGTCCTTCAAGCCCTCGTTCATACCGATAAACAATTGACGGACATAAGGCTTAACAGCTAGTGCAGAATCACCGAGCTTCTCATCGTTCGTAGGAACTGTTCTCCAGCCAATCAGCGATTGGTTTTCTTCCTGCACGATTGCTTCCACTTCACGCTCAATAGCAATGCGCGCAGCTTCATTTTGGGGCATAAAGATCATACCAACTGCATATTGACCTTCCTTAGGAAGCTCAATTTCTTGTTTTTTCAATTCCGTTGCAAAAAAGGCATGTGGAATTTGAAGCAATATACCCGCTCCATCTCCCGTGTTCGGCTCGCTGCCTTGACCGCCGCGATGCTCCATGTTCTCGAGCAGCATCAGCGCCTGACGGATGACCTTGTGCGATTTAATACCTTTGATGTTGGCCACGAAGCCCATGCCGCAAGCATCTTTCTCAAACTGCGGATCATAAAGCCCCTGCTTAGGCGGCAATCCCAAAATATGTTCTTTCATTGTTTGCAACCTTTCTATGAGAAGATTTTTGGGTAAGCGTGAAGCGTGTACGTGTTGAAAATAAGCATCGATGATTACGCATTACACTTCATTTTTGACTTAATTTATCATAGAATGGTAGTCAGCGAGACGCATCGGTCTGCCCTTGCCATTTATAAGTTAAACGTACTTGTTATCCCTAACTAGACATATACGTTTAATCGACTATATACCGACTCGTATACCGCGACAATACGATTAGATTATTATATTATTTTATCATCAGGCCATACTGGAATCAATTTAATATTTTTATAATTGTCGCCTAGATGTTTGTACTTTTTTACGAAAAAAGCGTACATTTTGGTCACATTTTTTGCATTTCGTTTCCCTTTTGTACGTTTGAGAGAAAGTATAGCTCATGGCTTGCTGTTGTATTTTCTGTTTTCATTTTATCAAAAGGACATGTATTTATTGAATAGCAACTTAATGGAAGTTTTACGAGCTAAGCTGCTATATTTCCATACGCACCATGCTATGCTGTGATTGTACTGGGCATAAAAAGAATGCTTTTTGCGCAAAATCGAACGTAAGCTACTTATATTCCCTTTGAAGCTGTTGCATTTGCTCAAGTCCTTTAGTTGCCCAGCGCTGCAAGCGATCAAGATTCGCGATCTCATCTGCAACAGCTGCCTTCAAAGAATCGTTATATTCTGGTACATGACCCGAATAAGGCTTCATATCACGCAAGAGTACATTTGTTTTTTCTGTAAAGCTAAGAGCGCGCCGCTCGTGAAACATAGGAACATCCGGATTGTACGGATTATGTAAATCCCCCTGCTCAGGATGTTTAAGTACAGCAAGCACCTTCACTAGCCCGCGCGGTCCATTTAATTCCAGCAGCTCGCCAACATAATGACCAGAGCGAACCTCCGCTCTCACGATATCCCCAATAGCTAAATTATGATTTGCTTGATTTGTTCCATTCATTGCTTCTCATCTCCATATCTATTATTTATTTATAAATGTAAAATATATGTAAATATAGTGGGATCAAGTCTTTCATATGCTTATCATATTAGTGACTGTAGTTAAGGATAATTTATCAGCCCCTTTATTCGCAAGCCTTGCGGATAAAACTTGTGTTAGTCGCACTTGCATCGTAATATGGAATTAGAAAAGTAGGTGGAATGAATGCGTAAGAAAAGAGTGCTTCTGCTCTCAGAAGGCTTTGGCTCCGGCCATACTCAAGCTGCCTATGCGCTCTCAGTTGGTTTAAAGCAACTGGATCCGGGAATTCAAACTCGCGTTATCGAGCTTGGAAAATTTCTTAACCCCGTACTTGGGCCCTGGATCATATCCGCTTACCGGAAAACGGTAAGTAAACAGCCTAAGATGGTAGGCCTGATGTACCGAAGCAATTATAAAAAATCTTTTAATCGGCTTACGCAGCTGGCGATTCATCGTATGTTTTATACCCAAACATCTCAGGTAATATCCCAACTAAAACCAGATCTGATTGTCTGTACACATCCTGGACCTAATTCAGTTGTTGCAAGACTCAAGCGTCTTGGACTTGATATGCCGCTATATACGCTAATTACAGACTATGATGCTCATGGTTCTTGGGTAAGCAAGGAAGTTAATCATTATTTGGTTTCTTCGATGCTTGTGAAGGATCGTCTCATGGAAAAAGGTGTACAGGCTGATAGCATTGAGGTAACTGGTATCCCTGTGCATCCAAATTTCTGGCATACATACGATAAAGAAGAGGTAAGACAAGAATTTAATCTAAAACCCCTCCCAACCGTACTTATTATGGGCGGAGGATGGGGAATCATGTATGAAGACAATGCGCTGGCTTATATGACCAAATGGCGCGAGAGCACGCAGCTTATTTTTTGCGTAGGCTCGAATGAGAAAATGAAGGAAAAGATGGGAGCTGATCCACTGTTCCAGCATCCAAACATTCATATTCTAGGCTTTACACGTGAAGTAAATAAACTGATGGATGTATCCGATCTATTGATTACGAAGCCCGGCGGAATGACATGTACCGAAGGGATGAGCAAAGGAATACCCATGTTGTTCTATGATCCCATTCCTGGTCAAGAAGAAGAAAACTGCGAATACTTCATTAACAACGGTTATGGTGAAATGCTCGACTCCAATGATACCGTAGACAAATGGTTCTCTCTCATTCATGATTCAGAGGCCTCGGTTAAATTCAGGGATAACTTACACATGATGCGAAACCTACAATATAACCCTACGAGTTGTCCGAAAGCCGTCCTGCGACTAATGCAGTGACGGCTTTCTTCTCCAATTGCAAATGAAGCATAAATTGTATTCCCTAAGTCGCATAGTATAAATGAATGAAGGGAGCTGTTTATCGTGAGTTCACAAATGACCGATGGAAAAACCATTATTCTAAGGCTAGAAATCGATACGAATTTAGCCCAGTTCGGAAAAGCAGCAACAGCCATTGAAGCTGCAAAAGGAGATATCGTTGCCATTGATGTCATACATACGGACAAAAATAAGAGTATTCGCGATCTTACCGTAAAAATGGCAGAGCAAGGTGCAGCGGATCGAATTACGAAAGTATTGGGAGAACTTCCAGGCATACGTTTGCTGCATATTTCCGATCGTACGTTTCTGCTTCATCTCGGCGGAAAAATAACCATTCAACCCAAAACACCAATTCAAAACCGGGACGACTTGTCACGTGTTTATACACCAGATGTCGCCCGCGTGTGCAAAGCAATTCATGATGAGCCCTCCAAGGCCTATACGCTGACGATCAAAAGAAACACAGTAGCTGTTATATCTGACGGAAGCGCCGTACTTGGTCTCGGAAACATCGGTCCCTATGCGGCAATGCCGGTAATGGAAGGAAAGGCGATGCTGTTCAAGCAATTTGCGGAGGTGGACGCATTCCCCATCTGTCTTGATACACAGGATACAGAAGCCATTATTGCTACTGTCAAAAATCTCGCTCCCGCTTTTGGAGGTATCAATTTGGAGGATATCTCAGCACCTCGCTGCTTTGAAATTGAGCAGCGTCTGCGTCAAGAGCTGGATATTCCTGTCTTCCATGATGATCAGCATGGAACAGCTGTTGTCCTCTATGCGGGTCTGCTCAATGCGCTAAAGCTGACAGACCGCAGCTTATGCGATGCACGCATAGTCATATGCGGCATTGGCGCAGCAGGCACCGCATGCACCAAAATGCTAATAGCCGGAGGTGCGCAGCACATTATTGGCGTTGATCGCGACGGCATATTGACTGCAGACCGCAGCTATGACAATCCGATGTGGCAATGGTATGCGAACAATACCAATCCAGAGCGTATTAGCGGAGGATTGGCTGAGGCGCTCAAAGAAACCGATGTATTCATAGGTGTGTCGGCTGGAGGAATTTTAACTCGCGAGCTGATTGGGACGATGAACGCTGAGCCAATTGTGTTTGCAATGGCTAATCCAGAGCCGGAAATAAGACCCGAGCTCGCGGAGGACATCGTTGCCGTATTCGCTACTGGAAGATCAGACTATCCGAATCAGATCAATAATGTCCTTTGCTTTCCCGGCATATTCCGCGGTGCGCTCGATAGCCGAGCTACCACGATTAATGAAGAGATGAAGCTCGCTGCAGCGGAAGCTATAGCATCTGTCATCAGTGATGACGAGTTAAATCGCCTATACATCGTGCCAAGCGTATTCAACACAAGGGTTGTCGAGGAAGTACGCCGCCGTGTCATTCAAGCCGCTCAGCAAAGCGGCGTATCTAGACGACAAATACGAGACTAATCCAATAAAAATGTCGAATATGATTAACAAGCCGCTGAGCTTAGGAAACGAATTCCTACGCTTTGCGGCTTTTTAATATTCGCTTGCGATCTATTAACATTCATTTTTTATTCATACAACCATCTTTTTACAAAATTCATGACACCTATCATCTTTTTAACCGTATTAAATATGCTATAATAAAATATCGAGCGTTATGCGCTTTTTCAACAAACTGAATCATATAATAAGCATATAAAGCAAATTTGCATGATCATACTTTATAAGCAAGCCTTATGTATGGGTATGTTGAAGGAAAGGGAGCCTGGTAATGTTTCAAGCTGTAGTAGATTTTCTTAAGGAATTCGGACCATTGGGACTATTCATTCACGCTTTCTTAGATGCAGTTATTTTTCCCATTCCCGCATTCTTTCTTCAAGTATCATTAAGCATACTCAATCCATCTACAGCAATATGGTTAGCTACTGTTGGTTATATCGCTTGTCTCCTCGGGACGCCAGTTGGATATTATTTAGGTAAAATAATGGGCAAATCCGTTTTATATAAGTTTTTAAAGAAAGAATGGATTGACAGCGCTACGGAAAGATTCCAAAAAAATGGCGAAGCAGCTATTCTTATTGGGTCGTTCACGCCCATTCCATTTAAAGTTTTCACCATTTTATCTGGTTGCTTAAACTTTCCCCTTTGGCGATTGATTGGCTACGCAGCGATTGGCAGAGGCTTAAAGTTTTATACCGTTGGATTATTGTTTTATTTCTATGGTCGTTCAGCCGAGGGCATGGTCAAAAACGTATCCTTATATATTTTCTTTGGCGCTGTGCCGATCATCATTATTTTTCTTCTTGTTCGCAAAAAATTACGCAAGAAAAAAGAACTCCAGGAAAAGCTTGCTGGTGCTAAACAAGCAGATGATTCGACAATACAGGTTGGATCATAAATAATAAAGCAAATAAAAGCCGATCTGGGAAACTCCCTGACCGGCTCTTCAGTTATTTACAGGGCGCTTCCGCCATATAGAAAACGATACTCCCAGTGTGTACCTTCCATGCTGCTAATGGTCACACCACCGCTTTCCTTTGAATAGGTATGCAATATTTTTCCGTCTCCCAAGTAGATGCCATCATGTGAGATGGTTGCTTTGGACTTATTAATTCCGTTATAGGCAGATGCTTTCGAGCCTTTATAATCCATAAAAAATACGACATCGCCTCGCTTGAGCTTGCGCCAATCTGTCTTTGTATTGCCTTTCTCCTTCACGTACACTCCTTGCTGACGCGAATCGGCAGGCAGCTTCAAGCCTACACCATCGATAAAGGCTTGTCTTACAAAGTCGGAGCAATCAAATGTTGTTGTCGTGTTGCGGTCAGAGCCGTATTCATATGGCGTCCCAATATATTTCATCCCCGCCGTTATCAATTTTTCTATTGCATCGCCTGTTGTTCCCTCAGGAACCGTCGTCGTGCCTCCTCCGTTATTAGAAGAGCTGCCGCCACTAGTTGTTCCATTGCCTGGTATATCACCTTTAACATCTAAATAGGTGTCTTGTGTGCTGACGTAGCCGCGAACGCCATTCTCGTCCTTCACTTCATACCAATAGCTGTTCGTCTTGGCAAGAACAGTTACCTGTTCACCCTTTTTTAGGTAGCGAATTCTCTCTCCTGATGAACTTGCCGTTTTCCGGAAAGATACAGATGCCTTAACGACTGCATTTGTTTTAGTTGATTGGACTGGAGCTTGAATTTTCAAGTATTGAGAGGATGACGATAGGTAGCCGGTTTTCCCAGTAGAATCTTTTACTTTATACCAGTATGCATTAACTGTTTCGATAATCGTTACTTCTTCGCCCTTCTTCAAGGTGCGAATAACAGATGACGATGTTGACGGCGCACTGCGAAGATTTACACCTGATTGAACTTCTGCTTCCTGTGCAGCCAAGGCCGCTGGGACGACTGCTACTGATCCAAACAATAATGTTGCTGTTAGCGTTGCTGTTGCCAGCTTTCGTTTCATACTATAAGTCATTATGTATGTCTCCCTCGATGTTCAATAGTATAGGACTATTAACATTGTAAGTTCGAGAGAGGAGGGCAAGCATCATCCCTTCTGCCTAATTACACTTTCGACGAACTGGGAACATAGACATAAACGCCTCTTGTAAAAATAAACAGAAAAGTCATCCATCATTTTTATATGTTTATGATCAACTAACTGCTAAACCTTTATTACACAGGCACTATCTACATCCGTTACCTTCTTTATTGGATTTAAGCGAACTGGAAATACACACAGTACTTTAGACCCATTTATTTTCATTTACCAATTCCTTGGAAATAATTACCGAATACATTTAATGCGCAACTGAGGACATATTAAACATAATTATCCATATTAATTGATTGATATGTGTCTTTTTGTCGAATGTATAAAAAAGAAGCAACCGGGCTGCCCCGACTGCTTCCTGCTTACCTTTTATTTAATTTCGTAAATTTGATAAAGCTCGTCAAGCATAAGGTTAGCTGCAACGACACCGCCAGATGTATTCCAGATCGCATCGCTCACTCTAATTGCTTTATTATTTTTCACAACTTGCAGGCTTTTCCAAAGCGGATCATTTAGCATTTCCTCTTCCATGCCTGTGCCTTTGCCATCGCCTGTCTCATAGGTGAAGTAGAAAAGCATATCTGCATCAACTTCTGGAAGACGTTCCTTTGTAATCTCTTCAACAAATGTATCTGTGTATTTTTGATTATCAGGACGAGTAATGCCAAGTTTAGAGAATGCTATTCCTGTAAAAGTATCTTCTAAGTAAATCCGTGTTTTTCCAGCCATGAAACGAACGACTGATACTTTTTGATTCAGCTTGTCGCCTGCTTTAGCTTTGAAATCGGCAGCACGGCTCTCGTAGTCGGCAATTACTTTGTCAGCTTCTGCTGTTTTGCCAAGCGCCTCGGCATAAAGCTTGAAGTTAGACTGCCATTCGCCGCGAAGTGTTTCGGAGAAAACAGTCGGTGCAATCGCATTGAGCTGGTCATATACTTTCTCTTGACGCAATTTATTACCGATAATAAGGTCTGGTTTTAGACTAGCAATCAATTCCATGTTCGGTTGGCTCTCATCGCCTACGACCGTAACACCTTCCATATCCGCTTTAATGTGATCATACCAAGGGTCGCCAGTCCACGATTTTACTGCTCCAACTGGTTTAATGCCAAGTCCAAGCAATGCTTCCGTTCCTTCATTAGTAAGAACGACAATACGCTCCGGTGTTCCTTTTATTTCAGTCACGCCCATAGCATGAGTGATTTTGCGTGCATCTTCTGTTTTAGGCGCATCGGTTTCTGTTGGTTTCGCACCATTTCCGTTGCTGTTATTGGAATTGCTTTGACCACAGCCTGATACCACAATAGCGATTATCAACAATGCTGCTGTAGTAGTCCATGTAAATTTCTTCTTTAGTACGTTTAACATTTAAATGTACTCCCCTTCATGATGAAAATGATTCTCATTATTATCTCAAAAGAACTATATCAGGAGCTGGATAATAAGTCAACCATTGAATGATAATGATTTTCAAATTCATTGACACTCTGTAATGCATCCCCTAAAATGTTGGAGTAGCATGTATTCGATTTATGCAATGACTGGCACAGTTAGAGAGGAAATGAGAAATTTATGGACATGCTTTTAACAACACGTTCTCAAAAGATTGCAGGGCTGCTCATCGGGCTGATCCTCTTTGCAGCAGGCATCATTTGCAGCATCGCTTTCGGTGTGACAAACATCAGTTGGCGTACTATTATACAATCCTATACCGCATTCGATGGATCGCAAGCGCATCTCATCATTCAGACGGCAAGAGTTCCAAGAGCATTCATAGCCGCTGCCGCAGGCGCAGGTCTAGCCGTAGCTGGAGCATTCATGCAAGGAATTACTCGCAACCAGCTCGCTTCACCAAGCTTGTTCGGAATAAATGCCGGAGCGGCCTTCTTTATAGTAGTTGGCTCTGCTTTTTTTGGAGCAAGCGGTTTATCGACTTTTGCTACTCTCGCATTCTTTGGTGCAGCATTCACTGCCATTCTTGTATATGTACTCGGTTCTATTGGAAACGACGGCCTTACACCGCTTAAAGTTACGCTAGCCGGTGCTGCCATGACAGCCTTTTTCTCATCGCTGTCTTTGGGTGTTCTGCTCACAGGCGGTCAAACCTTCGATCAAGTGCTTTATTGGTTCGTAGGATCTGTCGCTGGACGTGATATGAACATCTTTACAGCTGCAGCACCTTTCATGGGTATTGCGCTATTAGGGGCACTGTTTCTTGCAAGACATATGAATGTGCTCGCGCTCGGCGAGGATGTTGCTGTTGGCCTAGGACAAAAAACAATATTCATTAAGCTAATAGCAGGAATCATAATCGTATTGCTTGCAGGGGGCTCCGTATCAATGGCTGGTCCTATCGCTTTTGTAGGCATTATTGTTCCTCACTTGACTCGTTATTTAGTAGGAATAGACTATCGCTGGGTCGTTCCCTATTGCATCGTTATTGGCGCTGTTCTGCTCCTTGCCGCAGATATTGGCTCACGTTATATTTCATTTCCAAAGGAAGTTCCCGTTGGGGTTATGACAGCTATTATCGGCGTTCCTTTCTTTGTATACATAGCAAGAAGGGGGCAGGTCTAAACATGAATATTTGGATCACCTTTAGAGGCCGGAAATATTCCTTTCAATTTTCGCGTCGAACCATGTTAACGATTATTTCATTGCTGCTTGCCAACTTGGCAGCTGTAGTTGTATGTGCTGGACTAGGGAGTACCTGGATCAGTCCATTTAAAGTCATAAGCACCTTGTTTGGTATGGGGGATTCATCGGACTTCATGATTCTTTTCAATCTGCGGATGCCTCGCGTGGTCATTGCTGTATTGGTCGGATCAGCACTCGCGGTATCGGGAGCCTTATTGCAAGGGATTGTACGCAATCCATTAACTTCGCCTGATATTATCGGTATTACGGGGGGAGCCTCTCTCGGAACGGTTATATTCATTTTATATTTCTCACATGTAAGTATCCGCTTTATGCCTATCAGTGCGATCGCAGGAGCATTTGGCGCTGCATTTCTTATTTATTTATTTGCATACCGTCGCGGTATAACGCCGCTGCGACTTGTGTTGATCGGTATTGGAATGGCTACTGCGTTAACGGCTGTTACCTATATGCTGATTCTAACAGCATCCTTTACGCCAACTGCAGTAGCCGTTAAAGCTTTCACCTTTATGACAGGCAGTATCTATGGCGTCTCCTGGAAAAGAGATGTATGGACACTGCTGCCATGGATCATCGTGCTTATGCCTATTGCCCTTATTTATGCAAGACATTTGAACGTACAAGAACTTGGAGATGAAGTAGCAACTAGCGTCGGCAGTTCTGTAAATACGAAACGAACAATTCTTCTCATTATAAGTGTCGCGCTTGCTGGCGCTGCAGTCGCTATCGGCGGGGCAATCAACTTTATCGGTTTAATGGCTCCCCATATTGCTCGCAAGCTTGTTGGACCTGCTTATGGCGGTGTTATACCCGTATCTGCCTTGATCGGATCACTTGTATTGTTGCTGTCTGATCTTGTCGCTAGAGTCGCGTTTATTCCGCTGGATATTCCTGCTGGTGTCTTCACAGCGGCGATTGGAGCACCATTCTTTATCTACTTGCTATATCGTCATCGCAACGGCGCTTAATTGCCATCACGCATTGACTTTCCTTATACCAACAATGAAAAAAAAGGAGTGTCCACATGTCCACCATTCAAGCACAAAACCTTACCTTATCATACGGACAAAAAGCGATCTTCTCCAATCTTGATTTAGCTATCCCACCCGGTAAAATAACGGTGTTTATTGGCAGCAATGGTTGCGGCAAATCGACGCTGCTTCGTTCGCTTGCCCGTCTCTTGAAGCCAACGGAAGGCTCTATACTACTCGACGGCAACCAAATCGCTAAGCTTTCAAGTAAGGAAGTAGCGAAACGGCTTGCCATCTTGCCGCAAGGCCCCATTGCACCAGAAGGTTTAACCGTTCATCAACTGGTCAAACAAGGGCGTTATCCCTATCAAAGCTGGCTGCAGCAATGGTCTCATGAGGATGAGAAGCTAGTTAAAAAAGCGCTTCAAGTGACGCATATGGATGAGCTGTCCAACCGCTCCGTAGATTCCCTTTCCGGAGGTCAGCGCCAACGAGCTTGGATCGCGATGACACTCGCCCAGAACACACCGACAATTTTGTTAGATGAGCCTACGACATACCTTGATATGACGCATCAAATCGAAATTTTGGATTTGCTGTTTGATTTAAATGAGCAAGAGAACCGGACGATTGTCATGGTTTTGCATGACATCAATCTCGCTTGCCGCTATGCGCATCACATTGTAGCAGTCAAAAATGGCCGTATTCATGCACAAGGTGCACCAGAGACCATTATTAATGAACAACTCATTCATGAAGTTTTCGAAATGGAATGCCAAGTAACGGCAGATCCGTTATTCGGCACACCGCTTTGCATCCCTTTTGGCAAAGGCCGCAAGTTGACTAAAGTACTTAGTAAGGTATAACAAATAGGGGTTGCCCAAGGAGTGGATTTATCTACTCCTTGGGCAACCCCTTTTCATTAAACCCATAGACAAGTTAGCTGATGAAGTTGATTTGAAATAGAGCTAGTTCCTAGCTCTATTTCTTTACGATCACCCACTTAGAGGTGCCGAAGCAGCAAATGGGGAGCAATAGAGCTAGTTTTTAGCTCTATTGCTGGTTTTTAAACGTGGAGCGAGAATATAGAGCTAGAAATTAGCTCAATTCCTTTGGTATCAGCCCTTTAGAGGTGCGTAAGCAGCAAATGAGGAGCAATAGAGCTAGTTTTTAGCTCTATTGCTCCTCATTTACATGATTTTTAGAAAATAGAGCTAGTTTCTAGCTCTACTGGAGTCTCTGTTACAAGTTAAGCATTTCTGCTTCAAACTGACAGTTATTCAGTTGTTCAGCCAAATAGTTCAGTCGAACAGCTCAGTCAAAATGTAGATGTCTCACTCCGCTTACCCCTTAACGGAACCGCCAAGCATTCCGCGAACGAAATATTTTTGCAGAGCGAAAAATACAGTAAGTGGCATTAGCATAGATACGAACGCGGCTGCTGTGAGCAGATGCCAGTCATTCCCTCTTGAACCGACCATATTCGCAATATTCATAGACAGTACCTGTACCTCTGGCTGACTGCCGAGAAAGATAAGCGATACCAAATAATCATTCCATACCCATAAAAATTGAAAAATACTGATTGAAGCAAGCGCGGGCACCGAAAGAGGCATAATGAGCTTGCTGAAAATAGTAAAGTTCGACGCCCCATCCATAAACGCTGACTCAAACAAGTCCTTTGGCAGCTGACTGATGGAGGTATACATGAAATAGGTGATTAAAGGCAAGCCAAACGCAGTATGTGCCAGCCATATCCCGAAGTAGGTTCCATTAAGCCCTAGTGATGTGTAATCCCTTAGAATCGGAATGAGAGCAACCTGCAGCGGAACAACAAGCAAAGCGATGACAATAACAAATAGTGTTTTTCGACCAGGAAATTTAAGCCAAGCGAAAGCATACGCAGCGAAGGAAGCGATAAAGATCGGAATAACCGTGGCAGGTACAGTCACCGCGATCGTATTCCAGAAGGAACGTGACATCCCGCTGCCTTTTTCCGTTTTTGTACTCCCGTCTGGCATCGTGATGGAGTAGTTTTTCCCTCCTAGTACAGTCTCATAGTTCTGAGTCGTGAATTCACTAATAACTGTCCATTCCTTCTCCTGTATATTCAAGAGCCTTGCACGTCGATTCTCCCAAACGATACGCTCACCATCAGCCACTACGCCTTCACGCAGTTGATCATCCGTATAGGTTACGCCATTAACAACAATTGCTCCCTTGAGATCTGTTTCCTTCGGCAGCTGTATTTGCTCGGATGTTTTCCAATCACGATGCGGCAGAATGTTCCACCAGCCAGTAGACAATATGTCCGCTGCTGGCCGAAAGGAGGATACGAGCAGCCCTATCGTCGGGATCGTCCAAATGAGGCAGATGATAGCTAGCACAGTATTCACGAGCCATTTCGACTTGCGAATTTTTTTTGGTCTACTCATATTAGAAGCCCCCCTCTCTACGGAACTGACGCAGGTTGACGATAATGACCGGAATAACGGCTATCAGCAATACGATTGCCAATGTTGAGCCATAGCCCGCATTTTGATACATGAAAAGCTGTCTGTAGAACTGTGTCGCCACAACATCCGTTTCATACTGACCACCAGTCATAATCATAACGACGTCGAAGATTTTGAGTGTAAAAACAATGATCGTTGTCGTTACAGATAAGAGCGTCCCAGCGATATATGGAATCATAATTTTAAAGAAAATGCGAATCTCTCCTGCTCCATCCATCCGGGCAGCCTCCAGCATATCCTCTGGAATACTCTTAATGGCAGCAGAGAAGATTACCATCGCAAAGCCTGTTTGCATCCAAATTAAGATAGCGATAAGAAATAGATTATTCCAAGGCTGAATCATACTGAGCCACGCCTGCGGCTCTCCTCCAAACTTCACGACAATGGCATTCAGCAAACCAATTTGCTCTTGTCCAGGCTGGTAGTAATAAATAAACTTCCAAATTACGCCGGCGGCAACAAATGAAATTGCCATAGGCATAAAAATGAGCCCTTTCGCAAGCTTCTCGAAGCTGCTTCGATCAGCCAATATAGCGATAAGCAAGCCTAAGCTTACGCAAGCCAATGTGCCAAAGAAAACCCATAGCAGATTATTTCGCAGCGCCATAACGAGAAGGCGGTCCGTAAATACAGCTACGTAATTGGCAAAGCCGACAAAGTTTACCGATCCTGCATCAAAAAAGCTCAAGTAGAGTGTTCGAAGAGTAGGAAAAACAAGCAGCCATCCCAGCAAAAGGACAGCTGGTCCCACAAATACAAAAGGCAATATTCTTCGCTTCCATTTATCCGGGTATTGCTCAACCACCCAGTTGAATGAGTAGTAAATCGAATAAATACCAAGAGCACCCCATACGACAGCAAGAATGGCATTCATGACTGACGGAAGACTTGAATCACGAAAAAACAAAAAAATGCTCCAGTGAATGGCAATATTCAAAGCAGGTACCAGCACCGATATCAACAGTAGACGCAGAGCATTGCCCTTCCCAGCCTGTAATTCCATAACGAATCCTCCTTAAAGCTTTGTGAAGCAAAGCTACTTCGTAAGCATAACCTTAAGCTTTGTGAAGCACAGCTACCTCGTAAGCATAATCCTAAGCTTTGTGAAGCAAAGCTACCCCGTAAGCATAATCCTAAGCTTTGTGAAGCAAAGCTACTTCGTAAGCATAACCTTAAGCTTTGTAAAACGAAGCGAGAGGGGCTCTTCTCTTTGCAGAGCCCCTCCATCGATTCGTTAATTGTTTTCTCAGATTATTCGTTAATTCTTATTTCCAGCCTGCTTGAATTTCCTTCAATGCAGTATCCAGATCAACTGTACCGCTCACCCAGTCAGTCATACCTTTCCAGAACGTACCTGCTCCAACCGCGCCAGGCATCAAATCTGAACCGTCAAAACGAATAGTATCTGCTGTTTTAACGAATTCCGCCATGCGGCGCTCTTGATCATTTGGATACCATGCTGCGTCTGCATCATTCATAGGCGCAGTTACGCCGCCTGTTTGTATCCAAGTTTTAAGCGATTCGCCTGTTGTGAAAAACTCCATTACAGCGCGAACTTCTGGACGATCATTAAACATTGCGTAAATATCACCAGAAATAAGTGCTGGTTGACCATACTTCTCATCAATTTGAGGGAATGGGAACCAATCATAATCATCTGAAGTCAAGCCTTCAGGGAAGAAACTTGTAATAAACCCAGCTTGACGATGAAGCCATGCTTTTGGCGGATTGTCGAACAATGGTTTAACAGCATCGCCGAAAGCAGTCGTAGCGATCGATTTGCGTCCACCGTATACATAATCTTCGTTGAACCAAATCTCACCCATCTTTTCAGCTGCATTTTTAACAACTGGATCTGTGAACGGAAGCTCCCCAGAAATCCATTTGTCATAGTTTTCAGGAGTAGTCGTGCGAAGCATGATATCCTCCATCCAGTCCGTTGCCGGCCAGCCTGTTGCTGTACCGCTCTCGATACCGATGCTCCATGCTGGATCGCCATCTTTGGCAATGTCATCCGTCAACTTCATAAGCTCTTCCCATGTTTTTGGAACAGTATAGCCTGCTTCAGCAAAAGCTTTTTTGTTGTACCAAACTAGGCTTTTCACAGAGCTGCGAGCCCAAACGCCAGCCATTACATCGCCGCTAGTTCCCTTCATAGTGCCCATATCAAGCCAGCTTTGGTTGTATTGCTTCTTTAAGTACTCATCGCTTAAGAATGATTTGATATCGATAACTTTTCCTGCTTTTACGAAGCCGCTAAGAAGACCTGGTTGCGGGAAATCCGCGATATCCGGGGCGTTTCCGCCGTTTACTCGAACGGAAATCGTTGCCTCAAACTCCTTGGAGCCCTCATATGAGATATCAATTCCTGTTTTTTCTTCAAATGCTTTGATGCTCTCATTAAATTTCACTTCATCCGCATCCGTGAACGGACCGAACATCGTTACTTTTTTACCTTTGAGGTCGCCTTTCATCGCTTGCGCGAGTGCGGAATCTGAAGAGCCTTTTGTTCCCCCATTATTGCCTTCATTGCCTTCATTGCCTTTCTTCCCATTACTGTTTCCCCCGCAAGCGGTAATAGACACAATAATAACAAGCATTAGAATAAAGGTAGTTAATGTTTTCTTTGTTTTTTTGGTATGCACAGACCTCATCCTTTCTTAGTTAAGAAGCTGTTTCCAAAAACCTACACTTCCTTCAGTCATTTGAACCAAACATCACCTCCTTAAAATACGAATGCAAACGACCATTGCCATTTTCCAATTAATCTTTCAAAATCAATTAGTAAGCGTTTACAATTCGAGTGGGATAAGTGTTGGTTTATTACTGACTCTATTTCATTTTTTCAGGCTCGTATCGCTTCGTAGACTCTCGAATAACTAAACGATGAGGCATTTTCTCTCGCAGCACCTCTACCGAGCCATTAGTAATAAGCTCATGAAGCTTCTGAACGGATCGAAAGCCAATGTCATAAGTCGGTTGATCCATCGTTGTCAATTTCGGAATAAACATTTCCGCCATCCGTATATTATCAAAGCCGATGACAGATACATGCTCCGGTACTGATTTACCATTTTCACGCAAATACGAGATTGTCCCCATTGCCAATTCATCTGAAGCCGTAAAAACGGCTGTAAGATCCGGGTAGCGCTTGAACAGCTTCTCAGCTGCAGCATGAGCATGCTGGAAACGGTACTCCGCATGTTCCACGCAAGTCTCCATCGCTTCCAAACCAAATTCGCTAAGCGCGCGTTGGAAGCCCTTATACCGAGGCACGCCAGATAAACGATCCGTCATAGCAAAGCCAATCATTCCGATTTGCCGGTGGCCCCATTCAATCAAATGCTTAACCGCATCATAAGCCGCCCGCTCGTCATCAATATCAACGGAAGGAATATCATATTCCGGGGCATTTGCTGATGCTAGAACAAAGGGAAGTCGAGAACTCTGCATCTCAGCATAATACTCCACCTGAAGGGTATCACTTACAAATACAATGCCGTCTACTTGCTTCTCAGAGAAGCTTTGTATATAAGCAACTGTCCGCTCTTTAACACCATCTGTATAACAGATCATTAAACTGTAGTTCAGCATAATTGCTGCATCCTGCATCCCGCGAATAACTCCCGCATAATATGGATTCTCCACATCCGGGATCATTACGCCGAGTGTATCTGATTTCTTGAATATCAAGCCTCTTGCAAAAGCATTTGGTTGATATTGCAGTGCCTCAATAGCTTCAAGAACCTTGGTACGTTTCTCCATACCAACCGTCTCCGGAGAATTCATCACACGTGACACTGTACTTATGGAAACGTTTGCACACTTGGCTACATCGTGGATAGTGGGTTTCATGCCTACACGCCTTTCTTGTTCCTTGATGCTAAAAATCACAAGTAATCAAAAGGGTTGATTCATCCCATCATCTTGAAAACCTTTTCAGAAAACCTTTTCAACGATAGTATAGCCCCTTTTTTTACATTCCGCAACCAGTTTTTAACTTTTTTTAATTTAATTATTGCATAAAAAAACACCGATCTATGGTTGCCCATAAAGATCGGTGTTCCTATTTTATGCGGCTTAAACCGCGTACATACGCTGACGAAGCTCTTTCACTTCTGCGCTTTCCAAATACTCATCATAAGTCATCATTCGGTCAATAATACCGTTTGGCGTAATCTCAATGATACGATTAGCAATCGTTTGAACGAACTGATGGTCATGCGAGGTGAAGAGAACCGTACAATCTGTATCTGTAAGGCCATTATTCAATGCCGTAATGGATTCGAGATCCAAGTGATTCGTCGGCTCATCCAAAATAAATACGTTCGCGCCCTCAAGCATCATTTTGGATAGCATGCAGCGAACTTTCTCTCCCCCGGACAATACGCTGGCTTTCTTCATCGCATCGTCACCAGAGAATAGCATGCGGCCCAAGAAGCCGCGAATGAACGTTTCATCCGGATCCTTCGAATATTGACGCAGCCATTCCACCAAGTTCAAATCTACACCATCGAAATAAGGAGAGTTGTCTTTCGGGAAATAAGCTTGCGTAGTCGTAACACCCCATGAGTAAGTGCCGGCATCCGCTTCAACTTCGCCAACCAAAAGCTGGAATAACAATGTTTTTGGAAAGCTATTCGGACCAACAAAAGCAACTTTATCGCCTTTGTTGATTGCAATCGTTAGGTTGTCGATAATTTTCTCGCCTTCAACCGTTTTCGTCAAGCCATCAACAAGCAGCAATTGCTTGCCCGCTTCCCGCTCCCCTTTAAAGAGGATGAACGGATATTTACGGTTGGACGGACGAATATCATCAAGTGAGATTTTCTCAAGCAGCTTTTGACGTGAAGTCGCTTGCTTTGCTTTTGATTTATTTGCACTAAAACGTTGGATAAACGCTTGAAGCTCTTTAATTTTGTCTTCCTTCTTCTTGTTCTCTCCACGCATGAGGGAAAGAGCAAGTTGACTTGACTCATACCAGAAGTCATAGTTACCTACGTACATTTGGATTTTACCGAAGTCGATATCCGCAATGTGCGTACAAACGGTATTCAGGAAGTGCCTGTCATGACTGACTACAATAACAGTACCTTGGTAATCAGCAAGGAAATCTTCTAACCAACGAATGGACTCAATGTCCAAGTGGTTGGTAGGCTCATCGAGTAGAAGAATATTCGGAGTACCGAACAAAGCTTGTGCCAGCAAAACGCGAACTTTCTCGTTACCACCAAGCTCAGCCATCTTCTTGTCATGCAGGTCAGGCGTGATACCGAGGCCATTGAGCATCTCTGCTGCTTCTGACTCCGCCTCCCAGCCGTTCATGTCCGCGAATTCAGCTTCCAACTCGCCTGCACGCATACCGTCTTCATCAGTGAAGTCCGCTTTTGCATACAACGCGTCCTTCTCCTTCATCACTTCATAAAGCTTCTTATGGCCCATCATGACCGTTTCAAGTACAACGGACTCATCATAGGCGTAATGGTTTTGACTCAGAACCGCAAGTCGTTCACCCGGTGTTATATGCACTTCTCCGTGCGATTGCTCAACCTCACCGGATAGTATTTTCAAAAATGTTGATTTACCTGCGCCGTTGGCGCCAATCAAACCGTAGCAGTTGCCTGGTGTAAACTTAATGCTTACATCTTCAAAGAGCGCCCGCTTCCCGTAACGGAGCGTTATGCCACTAGTACTAATCATTGATTTAATCCCGTCCTTCGCTAGAAAATCGCAATATATCGTTTCATTATACCACAGTTTGCTCGGAAACCGAACCCTGTTTTGCCCGAGGTGATACTGTCCGCCTTATTCGCCAAACTGTCCATGCACTGAGACCATATAATAAGGCGCTCATATAAAATAATATGTTGATCGTGAGGCTGTCGATCAAGAATCCTCCCAAAATAACCGCGAACCCTGATGCGACCGATGTCCAAAAATGATAGGACCCAATTCCAGTCCCTCTCATGCCACGTTCCGTAAAATCAGCAAGTAATAATCTTTCGCTCATTTTTTGCATTGCGTTGCAGCTGCCCATTACAAGCTGAATGATGAGAACAAAAGCATAGGACGAGGTCCAAGGGAAAGCCAGCATCGCTGCCATCATGCCAAGCGAGCTAATAATCAGGATCGAGACGCCATGTTTGTCGAGCCTCGGAGCCAGCCACTGCGATACGGCAGCGGAGCTGATTGTGAATACTGCAAAGGCTAAGCCATATTTGGAGTAGCTATTCCCTAAATTTTTGAGAAACAATAAATAATACGGATATATCATGCCAGCCGCAAGCGTTACGATACTTTGCGAACGAATGAGCCATTTTAATCCCATACTTCTGGTTCCTCCCCTTTATTCGCCATATTTTTCATAAAAATAATTCATAAAAAGTCCATTGGGATCGTATTGCTTCTTCTTTTGGAAAAAGAGAGCTTGATTAGAATAAACGGATTGAAACTGCTCCAGAGTCGGGTATGCTATGTATGGCAAGTAATAAGAACCGCCGTAATCTATAAGCTCATCAATAATTCGCTCAACGCCCTGCTTCATCTTCAATTGGCCCTTCTTCGACAGGGGAGCATGAAATAAGCATACTAACCCCAGCATATCCTCCTTCGCATAAGAGAGTACCGCCTCATTGTCCTTATTCACATACCTGATTGTAATATTGAGTAGGTTTAAATCCTCCTCGCGCACTATTACGCCTAATCGCGGCACGAAGTTATTAAACTGATCAATTGGTATAAAATATTCCTGAAGGAGATCGTTAGCCCCAGGCTCACTGTACTCCATAAACGCTGACGCAGCCCGCATGGCATTATTACGGCTAATGATTTTATCCTTCTGCTCTACGAAAAAATAGGTCTGCAAATTCCATTGCAAATTTTTGCCCCAATCACTGCTTCTGTTCAAATTGAACAATAACTTCCCAGGCGCGACCCAATTATCATTGCTTATCAATTTATTATGGTCAGCAAGTGAAAGCGAACTGTCGATGGCATAGTTTTTAGCAAAGGCCTCCGTAAAATAACCATCTGGCGCTACCGATATTCGCCCGATATGCATTCGAATGTCTGGATTGGGCAAAACCTCATTTTGAAAATAATCGCTATACTGGTCCAGCCTCATCAACACCGTTGTCTCCCGGTACACTTCATCATCAATTAAGTCCAGTGTGACGTCCAATATAATGCCAAATAGGCCGTATCCGCCAAGAGCAAGCGGAAATAAATCCTTATTCTCCGATCGGCTGACGTTCAAAATAACACCCTCTGCCGTCAAAAGACGGAAAGACTGTACGCTTTTTATAAGCGAGCCGTTGCGAATATCTCTGCCATGTGCATTGATGCTGATAGAGCCGCCAATCGTGAAGGTATTCAAGGATTGCATCGTTTTGACGGATAGTCCATAGGGATTAATAGCCTCTTGAACATCCTCCCACGTCGCCCCAGCCTCCGCCACAATCGTCTTCTTCTCAGGATCGACAGCTATAATCTTGTTATAGCTCGTCATATCGACAACAATGCCGTCCTTGTAGTATGTATGACCACCCTGGCTATGTCGCTGCCCGGCAATGGAGATCGTAAGCCCCTTTTCCTTTGCTTCCTTCACAAGCGCCGTCAGCTGAGTCTCCGCTTCTCCGCGAACAACACGCTCCACTTTTACAGGATGCAACCGACTGTAATCTGTTACTAAATAGGGATCTTGATCAGCTGAGCTTGTCCTTGCATATTGAAAAATACTCAGTGCAACCAGTAACAACAGGACGATCCCTTTTTTCACATGCAGCCCTCCCTTCTATAAAAAAAAGCCTCTTTAGTGAACAACATATCGTTATCACTAAGAAGAGGCTCTTGTCATTTATTATATTATCGAAAGACCGGTAAGGATTGCTTAATCCCAATTCAACTTTACCTCATTGCCTGTACGCGAAGATTCGTAAATAGCATCTAGAATCCGATTATTTGTATAACCTGAAAGCGCAGAAGTAATTGGCTGTCTGTTCTCACGTATGCAATCTATAAAATGCTTACTCATCAAAACGCGGTCCTCTTCGCCTTCGAGCGGAGTGATTTCGCTTTTGACAACTTCATTATTGGCATGTGTCACATACTCACCGCTGCTGCCAACCATCCCAATACCGCCGTGTGTACCCATCAAATGTATGAAAGGCTCCTCTGGCAGAAATGCCGCATGCGCCGCCCAACTTACTTCCAGTGACAACGTTGCACCGTTATCAAGCTTAATAAGAGCGGAAGCAAGATCTTCTACATCATAATACCCATCCCAATTCGGCGTTCCCCAATTGCCAATACCTTGACGATTCGGGCCAAATTCCGCATAGGTAGAGCCATATACAGAGACAGGCTTAGGATTGCCCATAAGGTATAGGGATAAATCCAACATATGAACGCCGATATCAATAAGCGGTCCGCCGCCTGCTTGATCCTTGCGCGTAAACCATGATCCCCAGCCTGGAATGCCTTTTTTACGGAACCAGCCTGTTTTCGCATTATAGATATGCCCTACATCGCCATTATCAATATGCTGTTTCAAGGCGCGGCTTATGCCAGTCCATCTCATCTGATGAGACATCATTAATATTTTGCCGGACTTTTCAACTTCCTCTACAATCAGACGAGCTTCTTCGGAATTCATAGCCATCGGCTTCTCCAGCAATACATGCTTGCCGCGCTTCAATGCTTCAATCGCAAGTGCTGAATGGAAGCTATTAGGGACACCGATGACAACCGCATCAATAGTCTCATCCTCAAGTAAAGCCAGCGGATTTTCATGAACGGTCTCTATCTCATACTCCACTGCACGCTGCTCCGCAAGCGGCAAGTAGACGTCTGCAACTGCTACAACATCAATACCTTCAAGTTTGCTGAATGCTTTCATGTGTATGCTGCCGATCGCTCCTGCCCCAATAATACCTAGACGAATGTTAGAGTTAATCATCAATATCCTCCTTATAGTGTTGTGGAGCAATGCTAGCTTGGTCATTAGATGTCATATTTATCAACTCATTCAGTATACCTTTTGCCATTCATTTAGTCATTGCGTGTTTTTGGCTCACTCTTGTTCTGTTTTGTCATTTTCCCGACAGATGCCAGGTTTCTCCCTGCGGCAAAACAAGTACTCGTTCATTCGAAATGTTCCGTTTGATCCGGTCAGCCTCCAGCCGATTCAGCGCATCGCGAGGCGTATCATCAGCAAGCTTGAATGCGCCATAGTGCATAGGCACAAACCATTTGGAGTCCGTGTCCAGGAAAGCTTGCAGCGCTTGCTCCGGCGTAACATGCTGCGGTCCCATAAACCACTCTGGCTCATAAGCACCGATCGGCATAAGCGCCACATCAATAGAGAATCGTCGGCTTATATCCTTAAAGCCCTGGAAGTAGCCGCTGTCTCCCGCAAAATAAATAGTCGGTGTCTCTGATACAAAAGGACGATGAATGCGGTGCTTCTCATGAAGAGAGTCATTCTCTACCTTCACTGTATCGAATGATTCCTTCTCAGGCGTCGATTTATGACTAATATGGCTGACGAGCTTGCCGCTCCGTGAAGGTGACTGCTCGATAACAAAGCCTCCCCAGTGAGATCTATTGTTATCCCATGGGTTGCGGCGCGTCGAATGCTGCGATGGAACAAAAGTGAATTTGACTCCATTAATGTTGACAGACTCCCACCAAGACAGCTCTTTGACATGAATAAAGCCCTTCTTACGGAGCTTCGTCCCAAGACCAGCAGGAACAAGCAGCTGCCTTGTGCCGATGAGCTTGCGAAGTGTATTAATATTCAGATGGTCATAATGAGAATGAGAAATAAGGACAACATCTATCGGAGGCACATCCTCAATGGGAATGCCCGGTGGCGTTAGACGTTTTTGAAATGCCATCTGGCTTGACCAGACAGGATCAGTCATTATATTAAGTCCGCCAAGCTGTATTAGAAATGTCGAATGTCCCACCCATGTAAGAGTAGGCCACTTGCGATTGTTTTCCAAATAAGCAACATCAGGCTTGGCACTTGGAACGGTGTATGAATAATCATTCAATTTCAGTCTGCGAATTCGCTCTTGACGCCACCTTTTGAATTGTTTCAGTGATGTATGATGCTCGATAGGATCAATGTTTGCAAATCGTTTAAACCTCAACCGTCCATCCTCCCTGCCATTATTTATTATTTTACTAAGATACAATCCCAAGGCGCTGATTGCAAATGACGATTTTGCAAATTGTTCCTAAACATGACAAACCTTTTACGGTTCGCATCATCATTTAAAATCAGGTACACTTAGTTATATATGTTTTTACACACAAGACCCTGTATTCGAAGCAGGTTTAGTTCTTTATAAGCAAAATGCAAAAAATTGTGACTACAAAAAAACAGGAGGTTTCCCCATGAAACTCATTTCAATAGAACCAACACCAAGTCCCAATTCCATGAAGCTAAACGTGGACGAAATGCTGCCGCGCGGTCGCAGACTTTCATATAAGTCCAGCGAAGCAAGCGAAGCGCCGGAGCTGCTGCAGCAGCTCCTTGGAATAAAAGGAGTCAGAAGCTTATTCCGCACTGCAGATTTCATTGCGCTAGACCGTATTTCCGGAGCAGACTGGAGTGCTATTCTGGCAGAAGCCGGACAAATTTTGCAGAAGGATACCGCTAACAGTGAAGGCGTAGGCACAGGAATCGGTTCGGCTGCAAGCTTCGGAGAAGCACAGGTTTTCGTGCAAATGTATCGCGGCATTCCTATGCAAGTTCGTGTACGCATGGGGGATAGCGAGGCTCGCTTAGCGCTTCCTCCGCAGTTTGGTGAGGCTGTAGGACGGGCTGCCGGTTCTGGAATGATAAGAGAACGCAAGCTGGAGGAGTTTGGTGTGCGGTACGGAGAGCCAGAAGAAATTGCGGCTGAAATCGTACGTGAGCTGGAAGCCTCTTATACGCAGGAGCGTCTTGAAACGCTCATTCAAGCAGCAATTGAACTAGGACAAACTGCTGGTGCTGAGACTTCTCAAGTAGCAGTTAGACCAGCTCCTTTAACACTTGAAGAAGCACAAGCACAATTTGAATCACCTGAATGGCAGGTGCGTTATGCTGCATTGGAGCGCTTCGTCGCTACAGTGGAAGGAATTCCACTGCTTGCAGCAGCGATCAAGGATGAGAACACCTCCATTCGTCGGCTAGGTGTCGTTTATTTAGGTGATCTACGATCACCGGAAGCCATGCCGTATTTATTTACCGCACTGCGTGATTCCTCTACCTCCGTTAGACGGACAGCAGGCGATACCCTCTCTGATCTAGGCGATCCTGCTGCTATTGGACCAATGATCGAATCGCTCGGTGACAAGAATAAGCTCGTCCGTTGGCGTGCGGCACGCTTCCTCTACGAGGCAGGAGACGAGTCGGCAGTTGAAGCGCTGCGCGAGGCAGCTAAGGACAAAGAATTTGAAATTCAACTTCAAGCGCAAATGGCGCTGGAGCGAATCGAACGCGGTGAGGAAGCTGCCGGGTCCGTATGGCAGCAAATGACTGCTGCTCGGAACAAGGAGCAATAAGCGCATTCTTCAGTGAAATGATTGCCGTAGAATGTCCGTCCCAGAGAGCGAGCGGTAAGTAAAAAAAGAGTTCATCCTAGGATGAACTCTTTTTTTCTATCTGTTGTGTGGAATATACTAGGTATTTCCTTTCTTTTCATGCTTGTCATACTAAACCATTTTCAACTTCTTGAGCATACGGTATAACAGTTCAATGCCAGCTAATACCAGCTCTACGTCATTCGATTCCAAGTTACTGATACTGCAGCTGAATGCGAACAAGCAAAGAGGTGTCCCCCGCATAGGGCTCATAGCTGGCCTTGTAGCCGACTGCTATTTGGGAGCCTTGGAAAGCGGCCTTTAACGCAGTCGCAAACTGATCGCCTTGCTCATATCTAAACTCCAAGCTGGTCGTTCGTGAATCCAGCGCCGACTTTATCATTTGTTTTAATTGCTCAGGGCTAGATACCGTATATTCCGACTCAAGCCAGTGCAGCCCCAGTGAAAGCTTCAGCTTAGTAAAACGATTACGCTCCGAGGACGTACCGTTCTTCTCAAGCTTACGAATCGTATCGGCATAGGACACATTGGCAGTTGGATATGTTTTAGTCCATTTATGATCCGTTCGGAGCTCCTCATCTGTTCTCAAATAATAATTGTAGCGAATAGAATCATTTGCAGATTTGGATGCTGGTGCAGATTGGACCTTGCCCCCGGCAGACGAAGCAACGGGATCATCCCATGTCAAATCAAGATGGTACCATACACCGTCCAGCTGTACCATATTCCAAGCATGCTCACCTGTATTCACTGAACCCTCGGCAATGCGCACCGTAATACCGACTTCCTTAAGCATCCTATATCCGAGAAGAGAGTAGCCCTGACATACAGCCTCACCCAAGGTTACCGCTTCATAAGCCGTATAATGAGATAAGGTTTGGTCATATTCAACATGGGTTACAATCCAATCATGAATAGCTTTGATCTTCTCATGGTCGTTCATGCCTGGCTCAATGATAGCTGCCAGCGCCTTCTTAATCTCACGATCAACAACGGCAGTTTGCTCTAACGATTCACGATAGCGCGCTTCGAATGAGATCGTCGATTTATTTCCCCAGCTGCGGATCGTATAAATATAGGATTCAAGAACGTAGGCAGAGTAATCATCATAGGAAAGCGATGTTCGAATAATAGCAGGCAGCTGATTCGACAACTCCTGCTTGTCCCCCGCATAGGATACGGAAAAACGATCCGAACGAGCCTTAAATTCTTTGGCCATTGCCCCCTCTAATTGTGTCAGCTGATTGGAGCTCTCCACCGCAGTCACCCCTTCCGACTTCGCAAAAGCGGGGAATAAATCCAGCTTCATATCGAGAAAGACTACAGCAGCAATAATGATCCCCACCGCCAACAGCTTCGAAGCAACTCTACGCATAAGAACCTCCTAAACATGTTGTGAAGTTTACTTGATTCAAAAAATGAGAAGAATTGTCTTTCCTATGTAATAGAAAATCCATGTAATCAAACTGTAATATTACGCTCATCTTCGTTTCATCTTATGCTTATATAATAAATTCATGACCCCCCTTTATTATATATTCTCTCTTTTAGCCTGCTGCCTCGTGCTGCAGGCTTCTTTTTTTGGGAGTAAACTGTTCTGAACCTTATATATCCCGCACAGCATCTGCGAATTGTCGCGCACGCTCCGTTACCTGATCCAGCTTGCCCTCTCGCACCCATTCCAAATTAACAAGCTTACTGCCCATACCGACAGCATTAGCCCCTGCTTTAAAATAATCGGCTATATTATGCAGGTCAACACCGCCTGTCGCCATCATTGGAATATCGTTTAAAGGTCCGCGAATCTCCTGCAAATAGGTTATACCAAGCGTGCCCATCGGGAATATTTTCACTGCATCCGCTCCCGCTTTCCAAGCCTTTACAATTTCCGTAGGTGTCATAACGCCAGGCCACACTGATAAACCACGTTCTCGGCCATATGCAATGACCTCTTCATCCAAGTTGGGAGAAATAAGAAATTGCGCTCCTGCATTGACAGCCTGCTCAGCACGTGCCAAGTCTGTTACTGTACCTGCGCCTACCGCTGCTTTCCCATCAAATTTCGTACGCCAGCGTTCAATCATAGCTGCCGCACCATCCGTATTCATCGTAATTTCCATCATATGAATGCCGCCGTCTATTAAAGCTTGTGCCGTTGCATCCGCGTGCCGATCTTCTATTCCCCTTAAAATAGCTACGATCTTATGCTGCAAAAGCAGCTCCAGCATAGTGCCCATTACACATCTCTCCCGCTTATAGATTCATTTATTCCCAATATTGCTTTAAAATCTTCAAAAATAAATTAGGAAACGGTAATGTATTCATATCTTCTTTGCCTATCCACCGGTAATGCGGAGGTAAACGATCATCATTGTTGGCTAACTCGGTACCATGCAATGGGTTCGCTTCATATTCAGCAGCCGCTTCGGCAGCTAGGCAATTTTTCCCAGAAGCTGCAATCTGTGACATAACAGCCTCCATATTGGAATCATCACCCATATCTGCTAGGTAAAAACGCATATGCCAGTGAATATGGCTAAAGATATGATCAGCATCCGTAAACCAGCTTCGCGGACGAATCAGCAGCGCTGCTTCCTCTTCCAGCATGCGGCTTACCAGCTCGGCTAATTCCCCTTGCTCTTTCGGCATCTGCTCGTCCAGCCATTTTTCCTTATCAGATGACAATAATAAATGCGGCAGCTCCCACATTTGCGCAAGCAAGCCGGTAGCAGGACGCTGTCTCACAAGGATCTTATCCTCATTTTCGCCTTTTCCAAGTACAATCACTGCTGCTCTGAATTCTGGACGAGGCGGTTTTGCCTTCGTTTTAATTGGCAGTTCCGTTTCACGTCCAGCAAGTCGTGCCGCGCAATGCTCCATGACTGGGCATGGCAAGCAGCTGGGAGATTTCGGTGTACAAACGAGTGCCCCCAGTTCCATAAGTGCTTGATTAAAATCACCGGCTGCCCCTTCAGGAATAAGAGAAACGGCAAGCTTTTCAATTCCTTTTCTTGTAGCCGGTTTGGCAATATCCTCTTCCAAGCAGAAGTAACGAGAAAGCACTCGCATAACATTACCGTCCACTGCCGGTTCTGGGCGATTGAAGGCAATGCTCATAATGGCACCGCTCGTATAAGGGCCTACTCCCTTCAGACCTTCCACTGAAGCCTTATCATCTGGCACTATGCCGTTATAACGCTCAACCACTTCCCTCGCCCCTGCCTGCAAATTACGAGCCCGTGAATAGTAGCCCAGCCCTTCCCAGCATTTGAGCACCTCTTCCTCAGGCGCTTCAGCGAGCGCTCTCACCGTCGGAAACTTACTCGTAAAATTATTGAAATACGGAATGACGGTATCTACCCGCGTCTGCTGCAGCATAATTTCTGATACCCACACCCGATATGGATCACGACTCGTTCTCCACGGCAAATCTCTTTTAATTAACCGATACCAAGAAAGGAGCTCTTGGCTGAAATAATCCTTAATCTCTTGCTGTTCCATTCCCTGTCCCCATCCTTAGAATTTTTCATTGAATCTCTGTAAAATTTTCATTGAATTTCTGTAAAATTGCCGGCGCCATGCTTCGAAATTCGGCGATACTGAATAGGCGTAACGCCAGTATAGCGCTTAAACAATCTAGATAAATAATGATTCTGCATGCCGACGTGCTGCGCAACTGAGGCAATTGGCAAGCCTGTTTCCGCGAGCAGCTGCTTCGCTGTCGCGATACGTCGATTTGTTACAAATTGAATAGGCGAGCAGCCCATTCTGTTTTTAAAAGAAGAGATAAAATAGTTGGGATGAAGGAAGGCAACCTTCGCAAGCTCCTCAACTTGAATGTTTGTATGCAAATTCATTTCAATATAAGCGAGTACTTCATTCCACTTCACACCTAAGCTTGAATCATTTCCGCTGGATGGTTGAACATCTTGAACACGGCTCTCATCTAAATAAAAGGAAATCATCTCAAGCAAAACAGACTTCAACCGCAAATCCTTCGTTATAGAGCTGCAATTCTGAATTGTGATCATTTTGGTAAAAAGCTGCTTTATCATTTGCTCGTCTTTTACTTGAACAAATGGGGGGAGCTGCAACGAATGGATAAACTGGGTGTCGACCAGAGATAGACGAAAGTTGCACCAATATCGTCCATATATTTCCTCTCCTTTCGTCCCGTAGGATTGAATGGTGCCTGCTGGAATGAAAAAAAGCTTGTTGGGTTCGAGGGTATGTTTTTCATCTTCTATTTCTAACCATGCTTGACCTCTTTCAATATAGCAAAAACGATAAAACTCCGGTTCGGCTTTTTGCTGCATCCACCCGGGGTCATTTTCCATGTACGCTGTCATGAGGACTTCAGCATGAAGGTGATTCAGTTGATTTAACAAAATACTATCTATTGTCGGTTTCATGAAGTCTCCTGTTGTTAAAATGCGTTATAATGTTAAACATGTCGACTGTTTTTTGCAATCTACTCTCTATTATACGAACTAAAGCCGCAAATTCATATGGAAGACCCGTGAACCGCAATAAATACTAAATTATCTAATATAATGAAAAAAGAAGAGAGGACTCCAATATGAAAAAATTCGGGCTCTTATCCCCTGCTTTGAAAACAAAAATGAAAGTCGTACATTGTTCGATACTGCTCCTCTCGCTGCTTGCTCTAACAGCATGTGGCGAAGCTTCAAAGGAAAGTAAAGGCAGCCTAGACGGTCCCAAAAATGTCGTAAGTATATATAAAGCCAACTGTGTTAGCTGTCACGGTACAGATCTGCAAGGAAGAGTTGGACCGTTAACTAACTTGCAAACGATTGGCGCTAAAATGAGTGCCGAAGATATTATTCAGCAAATTAATGAGGGAGAAGGAACGATGCCCTCCTTTAAGGATCGTCTAACAGAAGAGGAAATTGCCGGACTGGCGGATTGGCTGGCAAGCAAGAAATAAACCTATAACAAAAAAACAGGATGGTCGGAGGCAACTTGCCCCTGACATCCTGTTTTTTCGCTAAGACTCTGTATGGAAGCCTATATAAATTTTAAAAATCGATTCCATCTATATACGCTCAACAATTACAAATGCAGAAGCTAGTTCACGCTCATGCGTAATCGTCACATGGATGCGTATCTCACTTGGCAACAGCTCAAGACGACTCCAAGCTGATTCCGATAAGCTGCATTCCGGCTTCCCCTCGCTGTCACGCAGGACTTCAATATCTAAAAAGCCCATTACTTTACCAAATCCGCAGCCAAAGGCTTTCACTACCGCTTCCTTTGCAGCAAATCTTCCTGCTGTAAACTGAGCGAGTCTTACGTCCCCATATGTGGAAGACAGTTCTCTCTCCCGAGCTGAGAGCACGCGTTCCAGAAAGCGCCCCTTCGTGTTGCCGTTTACTATTTTAGCTATTCGCTTTATATCCGATAAATCATGCCCGATGCCGATGATCATGCTTACACCCGCCTTTTCATGAAGGTGACATTAGCAGATGAGCGGGATGAAGTCAAGCATTTGAAATGCTTTAGATGTTATCAACCACCCTATTAGCTGCCAATCGCCTTCTCAAAATGGAAGCTATTCCCCTCTGCATCAATCACGTCTATCGTTATTACACTTTTCTTCGCGTAATCTATATATTCCCCCGTTGCAAGGTACGTATATTTCTTGAAGTTTGGAAATTCATAAAGCTCCTCTACAGGGGCTTGCAGTTCAAAAGGAATGGTTAGCTCCTCATTTGAAGGATCTGATGACTCACTCGTTTGGCTTGTAATAATCGCAACGACGGATTTCGGCTCTGCCTGCTCTTCAGGCAGCCACAGATAAAGCTTTGCAGCTTGTTCATTGGATGATTTATCCAAAGAAACACGCAAAGTCATATGCGCTTCTTCCCCCATTACATGCCAATAAAACGGTTCAAATGCCTCCTGCGAAGCGGTATCTTCTGGAGGTGACGAGGTGGATAGCCAGCCTGCAAATAGAAATAATCCAATTGCCAGCAGCACTTCAATCCGTACACCAATTCTAAGCCCTTTGACCGCTCCCTTTTTGGTTAGGTTAGCTTGAGGAGTATCGGTTTGCGCACTCATCTCTTGCTCTATTCTCGGCATGAACATTAGCTTATGAAACGCAGCAATAACAAGAATGAGCAGCATAAGAATGGATTTGACTAGAATGAGACGACCATATTCCGATGTTACAAGCTGTCCCCAATCAGTCAATCGCGCAGCGGAGAGCCATATTCCGCTTGCTAAAATAATGAGCATACTCGGCACAGCCCATAAGGAGAAACGCTTTGCTACATCATTTAACGAGGGATTCCCCTCTCGATAGAACGTAAGTGAAAACAACCCAAGCAGCCCGCCAAACCAGACAGCTGCGGCACCCATATGAAGCACATGAGCAACAATCGCCACCATAACATCATTCTGTGAGGCGTAAGCATGGCCAGTCAGAGGAAAGGTAACAATTAAAGCAGCAACAATAATCAGCTTAAGCGGATTTGCCCATATTCGTTCGCGAACCGGGGCGAATGCCAGCAAAAGAATCAGTATGGCTCCCGCTGGTCTAAGCGCTGCAACTTTCCCCACCATCGTTCCTGTGGCTATCGTATAAAGCGACAACCCTTCAAACTGCTCGGACAGCATAGTTAATCGCGCAAGTCCAGAGAGTATCCATATGAGAGCCGCAGCCCCAATTACAATTCGCTCTACCGATAACGAAAACCCATATGGCGCTGCCTCGTTTTTATCTCGCCAAAGTGCATAGCGGAAAAATAATATGCCTGCCAGCACAACACCGGATAAGATATCGAGTACTCGCAGCGTAACCATAAACCAGTGCTCGCCTTTGTGATTGTACTCATCGGCTCCTCCATGGTTATGTTCGCTCGCGCTAGTGGGAGCATTTTCTGCTGCTGAAATAGATGCAGCAGGGACTTTCTCAGATTCAGGTACAGGTATAGTTGATAACTGATCGTCATTTGGATTGGAAGTGATGGTTGGCTCATTGGTTTCTGCATCTAACGCTAAAGTGCCCCCGTTAGGTTGATTTGAAGTTGCCTCATCACTAGCTTTTTTTGCATCAGTCGAGGAACCAGTTTCCGTTTTCTTCTCCACTGGCTTTGCAGCTGCATCATTTGAGCTTGCTCTTGGCTTTGACGAAGGCACCGGCTTCACTGATGCAGTTTCTTTCGCACCAGGCGTTTCACTCGGCTTCGTTGCCGCTGTGTCATTTTTCCCTTGATCGCTGCTGACATTTCCAGTAGTGTTGTCTTGCTTATCCGAATCACCGTCAAGCGAAATGGTATCACTTGGCTTGGTAGCCTTTAGCTCCACGCCTACAGCGAATCGATAGGAGCCCTCCGTCGTATGCGAATCCAACGAAAGCACCTGCCAGCTTACTTTATAGATGCCTTTATCCAGCTTTGGAATTGTAAACACGAGTGTTGAATCCCCGATATTGCTGAGCTTACCGGCAATTAGACTGCTGTCCTTACTGTTTTGGAGTGATATCGAGCTTAGCTTGGTATCGATCTTTTCGGTGAATTTAATTTTTATGAGGGATGGAGAATCAGCTAACTCCTCATCCTGGAACGGTGTCGATTCAGAAACATAGGCATGTGCCGAGACAAAGCCCGGCACACACGCCCACACTGTAAACAGTAATGCTATTCCGATAATTAGTTTTTTCATAAGCACCCTTTATTTCGTATAAATTGCAATTGCAGCTTGCGTTTGCCCAACAGACGGGAAAAATTCAATAAATTTGCCTCCCGTTTCCACAGCGGTACGAAGTGCTACAGAACCAGTACCTTCATAGGATGCGTCAACATACTGACGGATGAATGAGGCATCTACCATTGTTACACCCTTCTGAACCGTCAAGCCTGCTGCGCTAACAACATTATTATTAACATAAATTTGCGGTTTAACGGATATTGCTGTTCCCGGCAGCTTTGTTGATTTATTTTGAACCGTATAGGTCATCGTTGCCTCGTAATTCGTTACACTATATTCGCCCTCTTTAGCTTCCGTTGTGCTTGGTTTAGCACGTACTAAATAATAGTCCGCCGCTCCTGTCGTGAACGTCACTTTGCCCATACCATCAGTCTTTAGCTCAAGCGCTTCAGAATTGCTGCGGCGAATGACATCAACAGCTGTGTTTGCAAGCGGCTCACCCTTTAAGAGCAATAGAATCGACACCTTCTCATCCGGCGTAATCGCTGCAGGATTGAATAGCGGTACCAGCTCTGCTCGATCCGCACTTACTACCTTAGAGAAACCTGTAAGTGCTTTGACGCGATCTAACATAGGAATATCGCCTACGGCTACAAAAGCTTTGGCGCTGCGGAGTGTACGGCTTGCCGATGTATCGCTCTTATAGATGCTATCGCCCTCTGTTGAAACGATATATGCTCCCGGTACATTTGACTTAAACGAAGCTGTAAAATAATTGTTTAAAGCTGGCGTCTCTTTCGTTGCAGGCTCTCCCGCATAGAAACGCGTACTCGTAATATCCGATTTCACTCCAGCAGGTGTTGTAACGAAAACTTTTGAGGAATCAACGCCCCATTGCCCTTCAATGCGGTAGCTCTTATGCTCATTGGAGTGATTGCCATACATAAGGTCTATGTAGGACACCTGACCCTGCGCTACGATCGGTGAATTGGTTTGCGTCCAGCCGTCATGAGCAAATGCTGGAATAGCTGCACTTAATGTTAACACGGCTGTTAAAGCTGTAACGACTAGTTTCTTACTAAATTTCATACAAAAAGCCTCCCAAATTTGATTTATTGACCAAATTGTATCAATGGAAGGCTGCAAGCACATGACTCAATAGAGCTACTAAGCTATGAACAATATGTGAAAAAGGATCGGCTATACGGAGACGAGTATGCTCGTTTCTAGCTCATCCGCCGATAATGGCTTGCTAATATAGTAACCCTGCATATAATCACAGCCGAGTTCCTGCAATAACTCATATTGCTCTTTTTGTTCCACACCTTCTGCAACGATCTTGAGCTTTAAACTGTTGGATATGGATATGACGGCTTTAACAATATCAAAATCCTGATGCTCATGCGTCATTTCGCGTATAAAGGATTTGTCTATTTTCAGCATATTAAGCGGCAGCTTCTTCAATACGGACAGGGATGAATAGCCTGTTCCAAAATCATCCATCGACATTTGAATACCGATCTCAGCCAGCTGTTTGAACATGGCAATCGTCGTATCCAAATCATCGATTACGATGCTTTCTGTTATTTCAATACATAAATAATTAGGATCCATGCCCGTCACTTCAATGATTCGTTTCACTCGGTTAACGAAATTAGGCTGCTTCAGCTGTTGACCAGAAATATTGACCGATATTTTTAGCGGCTTATAGCCTTTGCTCAGCCACACTGTACTCTGGCGACAGGCCTCCATAATGACCCATTCACCTATAGGAAGGATAAGACCTGTTTCCTCTGCAAGAGGAATGAAGGTTAAGGGGGACATAATACCTCGCGTTGGAGAATACCACCTTAGTAAAGCCTCTACACCGAACAGCTCGCCTGTCTCCATATGAATTTGCGGCTGATAATGGAGCACAAACTCCTCATTGGCAACGGCATCCTTCAGCTCATTTTCTGTATTAATCCGCCACATCGTCTGCTCTATCATCTGCTCGGAAAAGATTTCAAAATGATTTTTGCCGTTCTGCTTCACCTTGTACATTGCGATATCGGCTTTTTTGATCAGTGTGTCGGGGTCCGATCCATCGCGCGGATACACACTAATGCCTGCGCTCATCGTAATCGTCAAATTTATGCCTTCATCAAATAATAACGATGACAAATGGTTGGACATTGAATCAGCCAACGCTTCAACCTCGGCAATCTCATCGAATTGATACATAATGACAAACTCATCCCCACCGAACCTAGCGATATGATCATTTTTCCGAACCAAAAGCTTTAATTGTTCTGCAGCCAGCTGCAGCAGTCGGTCGCCCATCTGATGGCCGTAGCTGTCATTCACTTTTTTGAAATGATCCAGATCGAGGACGATAACGGCAAAAGATTGGTTATCAATTTCTGAGGCGGCTGCAATTTCTTCATAGAAACGCCGTCTATTGGTGAGACCAGTCAGCGTATCATGATAAGCCAAATAGCGCATTTTGTCCGCTGCCTGCTTACGTTCCGTGATATCTCTAACTGATCCCACCATCCGAGTGAAGTGTCCATCCTCATCACGCAGTGCTTCTCCAGAAATGACAACCCACATATACTGGCCTCTACTCGTAAGCAGGCGCGCATCCAGCATAAATGGTGTTTGTTCATCCAAATGGGATTTCAAAGCAAGCTGATAGGCAGAAATGTCATCCTCATGAATAAGCTCTACAAAGAGACAGGCATCATTTCTGCCTAGCAGATCATAAAATCGTTGATTCCAAATCATCTCATTTGTTTTAAGATCCATTTCCCAAATGCCGTCATTAGAAGTTCTCGACACAATTTCGAGCTGCTCTGCAATTTTTCTATACTGCATGCCTTGCTCCTTAAGCTCTTCCTCCAGCGCTTGGCGATCCAGCGTAGTCGCAATAAGGTCAAGATAATGAACGATTGACATATAATCATCCAGCTTGCTCACAGCATTGCTAAACGAGGTGCCTACAGCAATTACGCTCCAATTATCCTGAAGCGTGCGATAAGGAATTAAGTATGTCATTTCGCTCTCTTGTGCGAGATGTTCACTGCCTACTCTTTCGAAAGGCGGAAAGCTAGTGATATCCATTTCCCTCTGATTATCGGTATTCGAATGATAAGGGATTTCTTCATTTCTATGAAAATGAAACCATTCACTTATCAATAAAGAACGAGATGATTGGGAATTGCCATCCCATAATCCAAGGCATGCCCAATGGAAAAAGGGTGCAAGCACCCATGACAAATCCCTTATTCGCTCTATTTTATAGTTTAGTATAAATTTATTAAATTCATAATGGACACCAAGCTGCGTAATGCGACTGCGATCAGGATCATAAGACTGAAGAATTTGGCTGGATTCATCAAGAGGCAAATGATTTGTGTCGCAGCCGCAGGATTCACGAGTTACCAGCGTACAATCGATGAAATGTCTCTCTGTTATGTAAGGCCATTGACCAATTTGACTTAGTAATAGCTTAACTGCGCTGGCACCTGCTTTGGAAATATTTTGATCTATGCTCGAGATGCTCGGCTTGTACGATTTGGCTGTCTCTGTATTGTCAAAGCCTATTATCGCTAGATCATGGGGAATTCGGTAGCCCAGCTCTGTTAACCGTTCAATCATACCAATAGCCGTCATGTCTGTGCATACAACAGCAGCGTGAAAGGGAAAACCGGCATCTACAATTTGCTGCGCTGCGTCGCGTCCCCCAAGCACGCTCAAATCCCCGCAATCTATCATATAGTCAGGATTGAATGGCAGATGACATAGCTCAAGTCCTTTTAAATAACCATTCAATCGAAGTCTCATATCATCTAAACTTTGATGCCCAACGAAACCGATTGAACGGTGACCATGTTCAAATAAATGTTGGACCGCTTTAATAATGCCATCCTCATTATCGCATTCCACCATTTGGCCGTTAATATGTAAGTTTGTTATATCCTTCGCTATCGTTACAATTGGCTTCTTATAACGCTCTGACAGCTCTCGAATATACTCATCAGTGACAGCAACATTCAAAATAATCCAGCCGTCGACATGGTCCATCGCAATGGGGCAATCATACTGCTTTCCCGCCGTTCGAATAGACACTAATCTCGCATCACAGCTTTGAGCAGCCTTTTGGATGGCATTAATAAGCTCACCAAGGTAGTTGCCGCCTAAAAAGGGCGTAAGCAAGCCAATAGTAGGTTTTCGTTGCATATGTAACAGCTCCCTTTATGTCATCGAAAGGTTTAATGAAATCATATCATTTCGACATTGAAAGCGATACCATTCCCTGAAAATATCATCGAAAGCTGCCGATTTTTGCGATTAAGGGTTTCTCAACTATAGCTTATATGTTGAGAAATCAACCGATTTTCCATTTATACTTTTGTGACTGACTGCATGACTATCCAAGCTTAACTCTAGCAAGCTCTGATCTTGGCTTGTATATCGAACACTCAGCCTTTCATTATTAGACCATACCGGAGCATTGCGCTTAGCTTCCGACACGAAAGCCTCAAAGCTGTTCAAGCCTCTTTGCTGTGCATCTTGGACACGAGTTGCTTCCATAATAATACCGTTTTGAGAGCCTTCGCTTGTCACAATGACACGATCTGTTTGCTGTTCGAACACATATGGCTGCATGAGATAGACCGTTAAATAGACATCTTTCGTCTTTCCTAGCAGTATACCAGCCTCTTTCTGCCAATTGATGTTCGGCAGTATGCCTATGATTTGATTCACTGTGTCAGATGGCAGCGGATAAAGCGCGACGATCGTATTTTTGTAAAAAAGAACATCTGTATGCTCGGTCTGATGTCTCGGATCAGCCTGTGAACCCGGCTCAGACGGATGATAGAAATAGGCTTGGTTCACGCCTTCAAGCTGACCGAGCGGGAATGAAATATCCCATCGCTGTTGTTCATTATCAAACTCAGCAAACCGCTCCCACATTCCTCCGACTGCGTAATCAGAGGTAATATAAGCATAGCTGTGAAGGTGTGTCGATCCCTCTTCTGAGAACTTCGTAATAACCTTCTTCACTTCCACAGGCTCGCTTCTATTAAGCGCTGTTTGTCTCGTCGATTGTGGCGCTTCGTAATAGAGGAAGCCCGCATATTCCGTACGCGGCATATCCGCAGGCAGCTCAAAATCACCGAATTGTACATAGTCAAACAATACATTGCCATCAAGCGGAATATCATGCTTCTGACCGCGACAGTGCGCGCCGACCCATGCTCCTTTTAAGTAAAAAGCAGCTCTCTCATTCCAAAGATAATCCAGTAAGTCACTCAGCTCATCCCTGATTGCTGGATCTTTTATAAGCTGCCATGCGCTTGTGAACGCTTGCACCCAATGCCAGAACCATGGCAAGCTGCTGTATTCAGACATTCCATTGTTACGAACATGGGCTAACGTAAGCTTTAGGTTGTTGTTCCCATCTTCTATCAGCTCTGCATCCTCGTATAATTGCCCAAAAATAAGCTTCGCCGCTGTATATTTGGCATCATGGTGTCCGAAGATGTTATTTTTACGATAGAAGCCGCTTCGATAAATAATAGCAAGCGCCGATTCAAAAGCTTGGGCGAGTGCTTCACTAAACAGTTTGCTGTATTGGCTCGTAAAGACAGCCATCAAGCTCCCCATGAGCTCAACCGGCAATACATGGGGTTTTGCTTGCTGTGGAATTTGTCCAAGATTTAACGGCCAATGACCATAGGTGACACTATCGACATTCTGATCTTGCAGAAGGAGCACCTCTAGCAAAACACTTTCTGCCTTTTGCTTAGCGGCCTCCGCCTCAAAGGGGAGCTCCTCGGAAAAATCTACTGCAGCTGCGAATAGATAGGATGCATAGTAAAAGTTATCGCGAATATCATGATGAAACCACAATCCACTGCTTAGAAGGGGCTGGCGCTCAGCTAGTAATGCTATTTTACGTATGATTTCCTTTTGTCTAGTCCTGTAGGTCATTTCACAAGTCTCCTTGAATTGCCATTTTTTCTTACTATCATATATAATTTCTATTGCTATGAAAACCTCTTCATTGCCTTCTGAACTTTAAAATGATAGTTTTGAGAGAAATGAAATCTCTATTAGGAGAGAACTTTATAAAGACTTAAGGAGCTGAAGATGTTGCACAACAGGTACACATCCATTACATCTCTATCCAGCGCAACAAACTTTATATGGAAAGTAGAAAAAAAGACAACCGTAACTTTTCGAACGTACATAAAACCGCGAGAGTATGGTCAACTGCAATTTAAGCTCTGGCACAGCAATATCGTTGATTCGACTTGGGCAGACGGTGCCGAATCCAAAGCGAATGATCTTGGGGGACGCTGGCGGATTGAATCCTGCTTTGTGGCAGATGGCGGTCAACAGCCTGATGGCAGTATGATTGAGGGGACTGTGGAAGCGGTAACGTTTGCTGGTTCTCCCACAAAAGACGTTCAGCAAGGCGAGAAGTTTTGGAGTGATGCAGTCACTATAACCATACCAGAAGATCATTTTCTAGCATTCAGCTGGGCACTTACAATTGACGCTTTAGAGAACGGCATCCCGTTCAATACCGAGACCTTGCTTGCGAGCGCGTTTGAAGCAGAAGGAGATCTTGCTGGACAAGTGTCATCGCTGGGTTACACACCAGCGGGCAACCGTCAGGTGCTTCCCTCTCTTCTCGCTTATGAGAAATCCATAACGAAAAGCATCGTATTTCTCGGAGATTCGATTACACAAGGAGTGCGTACGGAGCAGGATGGTTATTCCTTCTGGGCTGCAAAAATTGCGAAAGGTCTAGAACCCGGCATCGGTGTATGGAATATTGGCAGCGGATGGGCACGTGCATATGATTTGGTGAACGACAGCGCATGGCTTGCCAAAGCGAAGCAAAGCGATGAAGTTGTCGTTTGTCTAGGCGTTAATGATATTGGCACCGCTAATCGCAGTGCTGAGCAATTGATCGCTGATTTAAGCTCCATTATCAAACAGCTTAAAGCGGATAAACCCGAAAGAAAGATATGGCTGAGCACACTGCCTGCTTTCAACTTCACTGGCGAGCAAGAAGTCATTTGGCGTACGGTAAACAAATGGATTCGCAGCCTATCCGCTGTGGATGTAGCTGGCATATTTGATATCGCCGCTGTACTTGGTCAAGCAAAGCCTAATGATCAACTGCTTCGACCAGAATTTATGAGTCCTTATAACGATCCTCATCCTAACGGTCTCGCGGGAACAGAAGTTGCCGATGCCTTTCTAACGTGGTATCGGTAATAAATGAAAGAAGCAGTTAGGGAAGCCTATCATCCGGCTTCCCTAACTGCTTCCACATTTTCATTCAGGATGCTCGATTCTTAATCGAATTAACCCCTACCACTACGAATAATTAAGTATCTATCCACTATCAGTGATATGACGATTCCAAAGCTGTACCTTATCAAATCAATCGTCAAAAAACCATGCCCCAGCACTAATGCCCCCAGGAGCGTGTCTCGTATGCTATTGATCCAGTCTGCTTGATACAGCTGACTAAATTCAATTCCAAAGCAAAACATGAAGCTAATGAGCACCGCTAGCTTTAAGCTTTTATTTACCCATAATGTACGTACTCCAAAATAAATCATACTCGCCCAAAGTGCATCACCGAAATGGCTTGCTACAAATGGCGGCAAAGAATGGGCAAACTTTCTTGAGCAAAGGCCAAGCAGTATAGCAACAATAGCAGCAATGAGGTAGGGTATTCTCTTTTTCAAATTAATTCGAATCTCCAATGTAACAAGGCTTATAATTGCGTTCCTGCAACTGCTTAGTCAGACCCTTTGGATAAACTCTGATCTCATCCAACTGCTCCAGCGCAATCCATTCAACACCAATTTGATCACCATCTGGATTATGTCCAGTAAGCGAAGCTTCCTCCTCTTCGATGGCACATTCAAAATAAAACTCAACCTGATGCGTATCGGAGTCCCATTCTGCAAACTCATGATTTTCACCAATATACTCTCTAATAAATAGGAGATCCTTCACACTTACCATACATCCCGTTTCCTCTAGGCATTCTCTTATAACAGCATCCCGCAGTTCCTCGCCCTTCTCTTGACCGCCGCCGGGATATAAATAAAAATAACCATCCGCATCCATGTTTTTTGTCAAAAGAATCTGATCGTTTGCAATGATGACTGCCTTGGCTGAATTTCTAATTGGTTTAATGGTTTTCATATGCAATGCTCCTTCATATTGATTCGTTGATTAAACTATTCTCGCAACAGTAGTCGTCTCCCTTTTTTCTAGCAAATTAGGAGTGACTCCTAGAAACAAGTATTTTACGCAAAAAGACCGCCCCTGACTGATTTCTCAGCCTAACAGGGCAGTCTTATCAAATGAAATCACACAAGCATTAAATACCCGGAATTGGGGAACGCTTATGCTCGGTTTTCAAATATTGTTTTTCTAGCTTTTCGCGTGATTCGTCGTTAATTTGTTTACCTTCGAGGTAGTCGCTGTTATCACCATAAGTGATGCCAAGCTCATCCTCGTCCGTTTGACCATCCCATAAGCCGGCAGTTGGCGCTTTATCGAGGATGCTCTGCGGCACACCAATATGGGAGGCTAACTCACGTACTTGACGCTTGTTAAGCGAGCTAAGCGGCGTAACATCAACGGCTCCATCGCCCCATTTTGTGTAAAAGCCAGTAACAGCCTCAGACGCATGATCCGTACCGACTACAAGGAGATTAAGGTCAAATGCGAGCGCGTATTGCATAACCATACGAGTTCTTGCCTTAACATTGCCTTTGCCGCCGCGGCTCAAATGACGAGGGATACCTAGAGATTTAAAGCTATGCTCCACCTCTATTGCAATCTCATCCACCGCTTCTGCGATGTTTGTTTCTGCGCGATGCTTCAGCTGAAATGCATCCGCTGTAGCATAGCTATCTGCAATGTCGGATTGATCCCCATAGGGTTGGAACACACCAAGAGTCATATACTCGCGACCTGACTCAGCACTTAGCTCATCTGTTGCGCGCTTGCAAAGTCCAGCTGCAACCGCACTATCAATGCCGCCGCTGATCGCGATAAGCAGACCTGTCGTACCCGATTGCTTTACATACTGCTTCAGGAAATCTACCCGTTTGCGAATTTCCGTATCAGGGTCAATGTTCGGCTTCACGCCAAGCCGTTCAATAATTTCACTTTGTAAGCTCATAAATACCTTCCTTATTTAGCGGCAAAACCGATCAAACGCATCAGACAAATCAGCTGAGATGTCTCCTGCAGAACGGTTTTCGATTTGATGACGCTCGATAAAGTATACTAGCTCTCCGTCTTTCATCAGCGCGATGGAAGGAGAAGATGGCGGGTATGGTGCGAAATATTCGCGAGCTTTAGCAGTCGCTTCTTTATCTTGTCCAGCAAATACTGTATATAGGTGATCTGGTGTAATGTCGTGCTGCAATGCTTCAGCTACGCCTGGACGACATTGGCCCGCTGCGCAACCACAAACGGAGTTTATAACAACAAGTGCAGTTCCTTTTGCATTTGGCAATTTTTCTTCAACTTCTTCAGGTGTGCGAAGCTCCTGGATACCGATGCGAGTAAGATCATCCCGCATAGGTTGCACCATATCTAACATGTATCGTTCGAATGACATTGACATCGAAACACACTCCTTTTTAATTACTTTAGTTTAGCTACTATTATACCTTCCGTAATCAAAATAAAGCAACCGGAGCGTGATTACTCCGGTTGCTCATTTTCCGACATTTCAGAAGAATCATGGGTAGTTCCAGCACTGTATGCCACATTTTTATCAGGATGCATGAATACACCACTTTGCGGAGCGATTCCCCGTTCGAAAATATCCCTGTTTTCAGCCGTTCTAAATCCAACATCCTTGAACGGGTGAACCCATTGATCGCCTGCCATAATGGCAGGATCAGTATCCTCGCTCCATTGTTCCAAAGGGGAGTTGGCTGATTCATACTGATGATCCCCAATGATTACGCCCCATTCATTAACGAATGGCTCTCGCTCTCCTCTGCCTTCAAGAAATTGCGGTAAAAATTCAATCTCATAGGGATCTAACATCGGATCATCCACATGCTGCTTTTCCGATTGGTTCTTTTCATGCTTCGATAAAAAATTGCCCTCTAGGTTCGACATAAAATCATCTCCCCTGAATTATGTAGACGGCCGGTTAGGTCCATCCAACTTCTTATCAAAACCGTCACTCTCCGGCGTTTTTCCCTTTTGAGCCGCATTTTTAGAAGCTTGCTGCGCTTGTTCCGCCGAACGACCTTTTTCCTCATTATGCTGTGTCAATTCTAACGCCTCCTTCCAAGTTAATATTAGAAATCCAGCTTAAACCTCATTTAACTTCATTGATTTGCACTCCCGTATTATGCGCCATGCTGGTGAATATTATGTTTAGTTACTTTCATTGCAAAAAAAGAGACAGTCTCATAAGGTCTACGGACCTCATAATAGGACTGCCTTTTTTCTAATGAATTTATTGTGTGTTTATTGGAATTGGGTTGGGTTGGGTTGGGTTGGGTTGGGTTGGGTTGGGTTGGGTTGGGTTGGGTTGGGTTGGGTTGGGTTGGGTTGGGTTGGGTTGGGTTGGGTTGGGTTGGGTTGGGT